>NZ_LWQT01000001.1 GCF_001650715.1 Paramagnetospirillum marisnigri
CTAGCACTACTTTGGCACTTTAGGCTCCGCAGCATCCGCAAGGAGCCTGTCACAGTGAGGGCATCGTCTGGGTGGATGTCGCATGAAGAGGTTGAGGATCGCTTGCCTTATGGCCGGCAAGCTTGGTTGTGGCGGGGGTCCCGAGACTCTTTTTTTTCCGCCCCGCTGCCTTGAGGCGGCGGGATTGAAGGAAGGCGTAGGCGATCATCGTCATCAGTGCGTGTCGGTGTAATCCCGTCCAGGATCTACCTTCAAAGTGGTCGAGCCCAAGTTCTTCCTTGAGCTGCTGGTGGGCCTGTTCACAGACCCACCTGGCCTTGATCGTGGCAGCGAGCGTCTTGATGGAGGTATCGGTCGGCAGGTTCGACACATAGTATTTTTGCTCCCCGGTCGACCGCCGCTCGCCGACGAGCCACACCTCATCGCCCGGCATGCACTGCATACGGCTATCGAGCATCCGGTGCTTATGACCGTCCGCAACGCGGACACGACGGGCCGCGAAGAGACATGTCAGCCGACCTTTGGTGCCCCGCCGCCAGCTGACCTTCTGCCATTTCGCTGTGGCCAGCAACGCTTCGGCAGAGACCGGGGGCTGATTGGGAATATGGTATTTACGAGGCTTTCCGGTCTTCGCGACGGGAAAGATCAGATCAACGTCGGCGGGGTAGACGGTCTGGCGTCGTGACAGACCCACCGCCCACATCAGACCGCGCTCGCTTAGAGCCTGACGGAATGGTCCGCTGGATCCGTACCCTGCATCGGCAAGCACACAGCCGAAACGCGCGCCGGAGGCGATGACCCGGTCGATCTCCTCGATCGCAATCTCCGGCTTTGTCAGAGCATTGTGTCTATCCTTCGGCACACCGGCCCGCGCCATGCGCTCAGGGTCATCCGTCCAGCTCTCCGGCAGGAATAGCCGCAGGCCCACCATCACCGGCACCTCGCGCGACGCCAACGTGACCGAGACCAGCGACTGACAGTTGGCAGTCTTCCCGAGCGACGAGGCATATTGAGGTGCTACGCCAACCGAGTGACGTCCCTTCTTGGGCAGTGCCGTGTCATCAATGACCAGAAACCCCGCCTCATCGCCGACCAAGCCATCCGCCTCTTTCAGCAGAACGGCCTCCAGGGGAGCACTGTCCCAAACACCCGCAGCGACGAAATGATGAAGCTGATCGTAGCCGACATCGCCGGAGCGCGCCGCCATCGGCTGAACGCTCTTGCGGTCTCCGGGACCGATCAAACCCGCGACATAGAGCGGGCACATCCGCGCCCGCGTCTTGTGCCGTAGCGCCGCAACAAACGGCGCAAGCCAACGGTCGAGATCGCCTTGCCAGTCCACGTCCATTGATCGGCCCTCCATAAGCCGACCTCTTATGAATCACGCAAACTTGCTCTTGGGAACCCCAAAAAACCGCCCGTAGCTAAAATATGCCAAAGTAGTGCTAG
>NZ_LWQT01000002.1 GCF_001650715.1 Paramagnetospirillum marisnigri
GATCGTGTCCCTTGGATTGGTGTAACAGCGCAGTCGCCGTTTGATCTCCGGCGGGCTTGGCCGGATTGATCAGGCTGCCGCGACGGGTGGCAGGCTCACCAGGGGATCATCGCTCAGGGGAACGACGGTTTCCAGGGTCATGTAGCGGGCACGCTGGACGGCCCATTCGTCGTTCTGCTCCAGCAGGATGGCGCCGATGAGGCGGGTGATGGCGTCCTCGTTGGGGAAGATGCCGACCACCTCGGTGCGGCGCTTGATCTCGCCGTTGAGGCGCTCGATGGGATTGGTCGAGTGCAACTTGGTGCGATGGGCGGGCGGGAAGGTCATATAGGCCAGCACGTCGGTCTCGGCCTCGTCCATCAGCTCGGCCAGTTTCCGGGCCCTGGGGCGGAGTTGGTCGGCCACTTGCCGCCATTGGGTCCGGGCGGCATCAGCATCGTCCTGGGCGAAGGCGGTGCCGATAAAGGCCGAGACGACACGCCGTCCCGACTTGCCGGCATGGGCCAGCACGTTGCGCATGAAGTGGACGCGGCAGCGCTGCCAAGTGGCGCTGAAGACCTTGGAGATTGCGGCCTTGATGCCTTCATGGGCGTCGGACACCACCAGCTTGACGCCGCGCAGACCGCGACGGGCCAGCTTGCGCAGGAAGTCGGTCCAGAAGGTTTCGGCCTCCGACGGACCGATGGTCATGCCCAGTACCTCGCGCCGCCCGGCGGTGTTGGCGCCGACGGCGATGATCACCGCCACCGAGACGATACGCCCGTCCTGGCGGACCTTCACATAGGTGGCGTCGAGCCAGACATAGGGCCAGTCGCCCTCCAAGGGGCGGTCGAGGAAGGTGGCGATCTTGCCGTCGATCTCGCCACACAGACGGCTGACCTGGCTCTTGGAGATGCCGGTCATGCCCATGGCCTTGACCAGGTCATCGACCGAGCGGGTCGAGATGCCCTGGATATAAGCTTCCTGGATGACGGCGGTCAGCGCCTTCTCGGCCATGCGGCGCGGCTCCAAGAAGCACGGCAGGTAGCTGCCCTTCCTTAGCCTGGGGATGCGCAGTTCAACCGTCCCGGCCCGCGTCTCCCAATCGCGCTCGCGGTAGCCGTTACGGTGGACAAGGCGCTGATCCGGATTGCGCTCGCCATGACCGGCGCCAGTCAGCGTCGCCACCTCCAATTCCATCAGCCGCTCGGCGGCAAAGCCGATCATCTCGCGCAGCAGATCTGCATCAGCGCTCTTTTCCAGCAGTCCACGAAGGCCCATCATCTCATTGGTCATCGGTTTGATCCTTGGTTCGGTTGTTGGTGTCGCAACCAAACCCTACCGAAGATCTCCGATGACCACCCCCAGATCGGGGCCGCCTGGGGATGACGCCTCCGGGCGCTACGCACCCTACGCCATCATCCCCAGGCAAAAGCTGCTACACCACTCGACGGGACATGACC
>NZ_LWQT01000003.1 GCF_001650715.1 Paramagnetospirillum marisnigri
TCATATCCGCCCCCTGTTCCGTCATACGGATAGGGAATCACGAAACCCGAGCCGACGCCAGTTTCCGGAGGTGCCCAGGTGCCGTTCGCCTGTTCGAGCGTGACAACCGAGAGGATGAAGCCGCTGAGCTGGTGACCCTCGCGGCGAAACTCAAAGCGCTAATGAAGCCTGATGTGGCCCGTCGCGTTGAACCTGACCTTGAAGCCTTGTTGGAGGCCGAAGGTCTGGCAATGCGCCCGGGCCCCCGGCCAATGATCGACACCGATCTCGTCCAAGAGCTTCGCCAGGCGATGATCACATGCAGCAAGGTAAAATTACGCTACCGTATGGGGCCGGACCTACCGGCTCGTCCATTCTTGGGGTGACACCACGAAAGTGATCATATCGTCCGGTTCGTGTCGTCCCCCCCTACAAGGCCCAGAGACCACATGGGGATGGAGCCCATTGCTAACGTTGCCGGTGATGTGATATCATAGGTGAATGAGATTGGTTGTTGATACGGACGTTATCGTCGCTGCTCTGCGCAGTCCGACCGGCGCTTCAGCCGCCTTGCTGGTTCTGCTCTTGAAGCGGCAGGCGACCATGCTGTTAACCGTTGCCCTGGCCCTTGAATACGAGACCGTCTGCCTGCTGGCGGAACATCGGCTCGCGGCGGGAGCCAGCGAACGGGACGTGCAAAACATGATAGACGCGCTGATATGCGTGGCCGAACCCATCGAGGTCCATTACCAGTGGCGCCCGCAGTTGACGGATGCCGGCGATGAGATGGTGCTGGAGGCGGCGGTTAACGGCCGGGCAGACGCAATCGTGACGTTTAATCGCAAGGACTACGGCGCCGCTCCATCTCGATTCGGAATCGAGGTCCGGAGCCCGGCCGAGGCATTATGGAGTCTCCGCGCATGACATCGAGAGTTTCGACCTTTTCGCTGCGACTGCCTAATTCATTGAAGGCTGCGGTCGAGAAATTTGCGGCGGCGGATGGCACCAGCATGAATCAATTTCTGGTGATGGCGGCGGCCGAAAAGCTCGCGGCGATCACAACTGCCGAAGCCTTCTTCGCCGAGCGGAAGGGTCGTGGAAATCCCGAGGAAGCGATTCGCTTCCTGACCCGGAACGGCGGCGAACCGCCCCGTCCAGACGACCTCTTGTCTAAAAATTAGGGTATCCCCCGACACCCTGAGAATCGGCCGGAACTACCGAACGGTCAATTCTTGCTCCATATGCAGACAAACCATAAGCACATAAGCGGCTGAGCGGCAGTTCCCTGAGTTGTCGGGCCGTGCCCCAGATCGAGTGGTGTCAGGAAACGGATGTTTTCCGACAGCCATTCGTGCATAGATCTGAGATGCCTGACCGGCCCCCAATGGCGGCTCCAGATCGAATGTTAGTGAAGCATGGTTGATGTTGCCTGGCCAGGGGCGACGGAG
>NZ_LWQT01000004.1 GCF_001650715.1 Paramagnetospirillum marisnigri
CTCCGTCGCCCCTGGCCAGGCAACATCAACCATGCTTCACTAACATTCGATCTGGAGCCGCCATTGGGGGCCGGTCAAACCGGCCGAACTTGAGTTCATTTTCGCCGGTGAAGTCAGGCGCCATTACCCGGACATATTGGTGGTCACGGCTAGCGGGCGTGAGTTTTGGGAGATCAAGGCGGACAGTGCGTCGGTGGATGGCGAGACTGCCGACCGCACACAGCTCTTGAGCGCCGCCTTGCCGCGCCATGGCTATTCGTATCGGCTGGTGTTGGGGGCGGACCTCGCCAAAGGCCCTCGGATAGCAAACGCCCTGACCCTGCTGCGGTACGGGCGCGATAGCTTGAGCGCCATCGAGCGCGAGCGCGTGCGTCTGCTTTTTTGTGGCACCCAGGTGACTTGGGGCGATGTCCTGCACGGCGTGCTTGGGGAACGCGGGCGCAGGCAAATTTGCCGTCTGGCACTTGAAGGCGTCATTAGCTTCGATGTGAGAACCCCGCTCTCGGACGAAACGCCCCTGAGTTGGGCTCCATCGGTGGAGAAATGAGATGGCGGCCTCAGCGTTCCGAGCCGGCGCGGAAATCCTCATAGATGGGGCACCTCACGCCCTCCTCCGGAAGATCTCGGATACGCTTTGGCAGATCGAGGAGAAAAACACTCGGCGCATCAAAGAATTTACCGACGATGCGCTTCGCTCCCAGTACGCGAGCGGAAAGCTGATCTTCCTGACCGGGAAGGCGGTTTCGAGCGCTCCCGGGAAGGATTATCAGCATGTTCCCGAGGAGTTATTCGAGGTGGCCAAAGTACGCCGCGCCTACGTCATGGCCGTGCTCGAACTTCCCGCCTCGAAAGAACTTTTTGGACCAACTATTGAAGAAATTTGGATCAAACTCCGGCAGCCGGCACGGGTTCCCGGTTTCTCAACAGTAATGAAATGGAGAGCGACCTTTATTGCTTCTGGCAGGGACATTATGAGCCTGGTGCCAAACGATGGGAAAAAAGGTAACAGGACATCCCGCTATCCCCAAGAGCTTGTGGCTCTGGTTGCCGAGGTTGTTGAAGAGAAATATCTCTCGCTTGAACGAAAAACGATCCAAGACGTCCTTGATGATGCAACGATTCGAGTGCAGCGGGAAAATGACCTGCGCCCGAGTTCTCTGTGGCTGCCACTCCCCACAAGGCGATTAGTGACGCGTCTGATCGAGTCCATCCCTGCTTTCGAGAAATATGCCGCGCGCTACGGCCGCGCGGCTGCAATGCGGAAGTTCCGCTCCGTCCAAGGCCATCGCGTCACAACCGCGCCGCTCGATAGGGCAGAGATCGACCATACCCCCCCTCGGTCATGTCCCGTCGAGTGGTGTAGCAGCTTTTGCCTGGGGATGATGGCGTAGGGTGCGTAGCGCCCGGAGGCGTCA
>NZ_LWQT01000005.1 GCF_001650715.1 Paramagnetospirillum marisnigri
TCATATCCGCCCCCTGTTCCGTCATACGGATAGGGAATCACGAAACCCGAGCCGACGCCAGTTTCCGGAGGTGCCCACCTCCCCCCGGCAAGCCGGGGGGAGGGGATACGCGCGGATTGGGAGAGCCGGGGGAGTTCATTTTTCTCCCTCCCTCAGCTTGCTGGGGGAGGGTTGGGGTGGGGACTTTATGCGTTTCTGCTCCGTCGGCTACTCATGGTCCCCGGAAGGGAGCCTCGTGCACGGCCGCTTTGCGCCATTGGTGGACGTGTGGTTGACCTGTGCCATGCCTACAAGCCGTCAATCGCAAGGCGCCGCAGATTCAAATAGTGTATCCATGATGCTAGATTTAGCGAATGGTTATCGCCTTGGGAGCTGATAGCCGCCCCTGTGGTAGCGAACAATCCACCCGCGCGTTGTTAAGTTAATGGTCTTTCTGCGGCGATCAGAATCATCCATTGTACTCTCGATGAGGTTAGCATGTTCCAAAGTGCGGAGATGAGGCTGCATTGCCGGGCCGCTATTGAAATCAAAGTCAGCAAAATCTCCCGGAGAGCATACATCCGGCTTCCCGGCAATGTCATCAAATAGTTTCCAGGCGCGTGATGTCACATCCTTAGTGCTTGTTAACGCATCTTCGGCAGTAATTGCAAACCAAGAATCAAGCAATTGAACTTTATCTTTTGCCGTTTCTGGACGATTTTTGTTGAGCATGCACCAGAATACAAAATCCTCACAATGCTTCAGTGTTATGCGAAGGTTACTGTTGCCAATTTCATAAATACGGCGAAATCCATCCGCTTCGACGGGGGTGTAGGCGTCAGAGTTTATCTTGTAATATTCAAGTCGTCTCTTAATGACTTCCGTCACCGCGTCTGCATCCAAAGGGTTTAGCTCCAGGGGGGCAGTGAGCTTTCCCTGCAACCTAGGCGTTGAAACAACGCTACGCACGATACCTCGCGCGCCACAAAGTACCCATTTCACACCGGGAAGCGATAAGACGCCATCCCGAAGCTCTTCTAAAGTCGCGCGAGCCTTCGCCGAAGTGTCCAGTAACTCAAGATTATCCAACACACAAACAAAGCCGCCAGAGCGAGCTTCCGGAAAAATTGTAGCCAATATTTCCCTCAAATTTGCCTCGACGCCGCCCTTCGCGAAGCCCTGCCCAGTATTAGCGCTTCGTGAGATACTTGCACTTCCGCCACTACCTAGAATCGATACTCCGCCACCGCCGCTCGTAAGCACCGGATCATTCAGCTGACCCTCCCCCCGTGAATGGCTCCAGGTTGAATGTAATAATTCAACTGACCATGAAGGGGACATTCCATGCCGAAGAAGAGACAT
>NZ_LWQT01000006.1 GCF_001650715.1 Paramagnetospirillum marisnigri
TCGAAGGTGGTTTTACGTTTCGGGTTCATGTGTCCTCCATACAAAGAAAAACCCCCGGCCAGGACGGCGCGGGGGCGGGTTAAGAGCGTGCATGGGTCATGCACACCCGGAATTTTCCAGGGTAAAAACGCCAGTAATTTCAATGGTGTTTGTGGGGTGTGCAGTGTGCATCCCTAGAAAGACGCACAGATGCACACTAGCTGCTGTTCCTGCCAGACCCTTCGGGTGGTCTGACACCCTCCAGGCCGCTCAGAACTCGCAGTCGTCCTCGATGTCGGCCTGGATCGCCGGGACCACTCCCCGTGCTTTGGCGAAGAGAGTATCGACTTCCGAGGCACTGATTAGCCCACGCTCCTGGGCAGTCCTCAGGTGGCGGCTAACGGTGGTCCGGTCTTTCCCCAGTGCCTTCCCAAGTTCCCCTTGGTTCCTATAGTGGCCCGTTCTGAGGAGCCTTACAGCCCCCTCGACGGGATCATCCTCCAAGGGCCTCCAGCTATACCCGTCGATCCCACGGGGATCATCGAGGGACTGGTTTACATCCACGACCAGCGGGGCGGCATCGTCACCAGTGGCATTCCGGGCCTTAGTGAACTTGACGACGAAGCGGGCACCCTGGGCATTCGGTTCCCCTGGGAACTCTAGTGAGATCATCTCGTCCATCACCACGGACTGTGCCGACGTGCCGTGGTACCCGTTCGCCTTGTTCGTGTGCTGAACAGCGATGACGCTGCGCCCCCTGGCCCTTTGGTCTAGGAGAAACTCCTGTACCCCATCCCAGAACTGGACATCATTCCGATCACCAGAGCGGCACAGGGTGAAGAGGTTATCCAGGATGACGAGATCGGGCTTAACGGCCCTGAGGAACTCCACGACCTTGGGGTGATCCCCGGGGTTAGCGAGATCGGGGAACAGGGCCTTGGCGTCCTGGGTGGTCCTCCCGAGGTAGAACAGGTTCTTACCGACCACCCCGGGGTCTGCCCCAAGGGCCTTACTGATGCTCTGAAGCCTCCACTGCATCTTACGACCGGGCATTTCCCCATCGATGTACGCGACCCGATAAGGGCGGGAGGCGGACCATTTCAGGAAGGGCTTACCGCTTGCTGCGGCCACGGCAAGGCCAGCCGTGAACCATGTCTTCCCCAAGCCAGCCGGGCCATAGACCATGTAGAGGCCACCCTTCTCGATGAGCGGAGAAAGGATGTACTCCTCAGGGGGAAACTCGGTGGCAAGTAGCTGTTCAAAGCTGAAATAGGAAAG
>NZ_LWQT01000007.1 GCF_001650715.1 Paramagnetospirillum marisnigri
ATGGCTAAGGCTAAATTCGAGCGCAACAAGCCGCACTGCAACGTCGGGACCATTGGTCACGTTGACCACGGCAAGACCTCCCTGACCGCGGCGATCACCAAGGTGCTGGCCGAGACCGGCGGCGCCACCTTCACCGCCTACGACCAGATCGACAAGGCGCCGGAAGAGAAGGCGCGCGGCATCACCATTTCCACCGCCCATGTGGAATACGAGACCGCGAACCGCCACTACGCCCATGTGGACTGCCCCGGCCACGCCGACTATGTGAAGAACATGATCACCGGCGCGGCGCAGATGGACGGCGCGATCCTGGTGGTTTCGGCCGCCGACGGCCCGATGCCGCAGACCCGCGAGCACATCCTGCTGGCGCGTCAGGTCGGCGTGCCGGCCCTGGTTGTGTTCATGAACAAGGTCGACATGGTCGACGATCCCGAGCTGCTGGAGCTGGTGGAACTGGAAGTGCGCGAGCTGCTGTCCAGCTACAACTTCCCCGGCGACGACATTCCGATCGTGAAGGGCTCGGCCCTGTGCGCCCTGGAAGACAAGCAGCCGGAAATCGGCCGCGAGGCGATCTTGAAGCTGATGGCCGAGGTCGACCGCTACATCCCGCAGCCGGAGCGTCCGAAGGATCGTCCGTTCCTGATGCCGATCGAAGACGTGTTCTCGATCTCGGGCCGTGGCACCGTGGTGACCGGCCGCGTCGAGCGCGGCGTGGTGAAGGTGGGCGAGGAAGTCGAGATCGTCGGCATCAAGACCACCGTCAAGACCACCTGCACCGGCGTGGAAATGTTCCGCAAGCTGCTCGATCAGGGCGAGGCCGGCGACAATATCGGCGCCCTGCTGCGCGGCACCAAGCGCGAGGACGTGGAGCGCGGCCAGGTTCTGGCGGCTCCGGGCTCCATCACGCCGCACACCAAGTTCAAGGCCGAAGCCTACATCCTGACCAAGGAAGAGGGCGGCCGTCACACTCCGTTCTTCACCAACTACCGTCCGCAGTTCTATTTCCGCACCACCGACGTGACCGGTGTGGTCAGCCTGCCGGAAGGCACCGAGATGGTGATGCCGGGCGACAACGTCTCCATGGAAGTGCAGCTGATCTGCCCGATCGCCATGGACGAAGGCCTGCGTTTCGCCATCCGTGAGGGTGGCCGGACCGTCGGCGCCGGCGTGGTTGCCAAGATCGTCGAGTAG
>NZ_LWQT01000008.1 GCF_001650715.1 Paramagnetospirillum marisnigri
TTCAGCCTGGGAGCCATTCCCACCGACTGGATCAAGGCCGGGGTGCAACTGGCCACCGATCTGGTGGACAAGACCCTGCCCGAGGGCATGTTCCATGATCTCGTGGTCAACGGCGTCATGGCCGGCGTCGGCGGAACCATCGTATTCCTGCCCAATATCGTCATCCTGTTCTTCTTCATGGCCATCCTCAGCGGCACCGGCTATCTGGCCCGCGCCAGCTTCCTGATGGACCGGGTGATGCATCATTTCGGCCTGCACGGCACTACCCTGATCCCCATGGTGGCCGGCTTCGGCTGCAATGTCCCCGCCGTCATGGCCACCCGCGTCATCACCAATAAGCGGGCGCGTCTGATCGCCATGCTGATCGCGCCGTTCATGAACTGCTCGGCCCGACTGCCGGTCTTCATCCTGTTCGCCGGAGCTTTCTTCGCCGATATGGCCGGCACCGTGGTCTTCGCCATGTATATGCTGTCCCTGGTCGCCGCCATGGTGTCGGCGGTGTTGCTGAACCGCATCATCCCCGGCAGCGGTGGCGACGCCTTCGTGATGGAGCTGCCGCCCTATCGTCTGCCGACCCTGCATTCGGTGCTGCACCATATGTGGGACAGCGCCCAGGGCTTTGTCGCCAAGGTAACCGGCGTCATCCTGGTGGGCTCCATCGTGATCTGGTTCCTCCAGGAATTCCCCCGCGACATCACCTATTCCCAGGATTTCGAGACCGTCATCGCCGAACAGACCGCGCTTCCCGACAGCCCGGAAAAGGAAACAGCGCTGAAGACGCTGAAAAGCGCCCAGGCGCAGGAGAAACTGGAAAAGAGCTATCTTGGGCGTTCGGCCATCGCGGTGACGCCGCTGTTCCAGCCGCTGGGCTTTTCCTGGCGGGATTCGGCGGCCATCATGACCGGCTTTGTCGCCAAGGAAGTGGTGGTGGCGACCTATGCCGTCATCTATGCCCAGGAGAAGGGGTCGGACCAGCTGACCGAGACCTTGAGGGGCGCCATGCCGCCCGCCACGGCCATCGCCTTCATGATCTTCACCTTGCTCTACGCGCCTTGCCTGTCCACCATCGCCATCATCGGCAAGGAGGCGCAGAGCTGGCGTTGGGCCGGGTTCTCGGTGGCCTATTCCCTGACCTTCGCCTGGCTGCTGGCCCTGGCCGCCAGCCGGATCGGCGGGACATTCTTGTAGG
>NZ_LWQT01000009.1 GCF_001650715.1 Paramagnetospirillum marisnigri
GATCTCACCCGGACCAAGGACGCTCTCGACGAGAGCATCACCACTCTCTTGTCTCGGCAGCGTGAGATTGAGGCGGAGATGGCCGAACTGGATCGGGACATCGACGAACGCCGCCGGGAAAAATTATCTGAGATGGAAGCGGCGGTAGCCGCGCAGAAGGAATTGGCACTGTCCAAAATCATGGCGTGGACGGAGTCCGAGAAGTCGCGGCTTCAGGAACGGTTCGAGAGTAGTTACCAATCCGAGCTCACCGACCTGCGGCGTCAGTTGATCGAAAAAGTTACTGCCGAATTCGACAGCATCCATGAATACTTTTCGGCCTTTGCCTCGGAGCGCAAACTCATGGCCGAGAATGAAATCAAGGATTTCCTGGCGGAGAAGCGTTCGACCATCCTGTCCAACCTCGAATAGACAGGAGGCGAACATGCTTGCTCGCACCATCCGAACTGTCGCCTTAATTGTCTGTGTTCTGGTTGGTTCGGTTGGATCGGGTTCGGCCCAGGAACAACCGGATATCATGATCCTGTTCGATCAATCGGGGTCGGTTGGAAAGCATGACCCAAAGCTTGCCTCAAAGGCTTGGCTTTTGACCTTCCTGAAGACGTTCGACAATCCCTATAAAATCGAAGTCGTCGGCTTTGATGAAGCCCTTTACCGCCACCTTGCCGTTGAGCGCGATACCGCCACCGACATCAAGGCCCTGAACCAAGCGATCGACGAAATCGAGATGGCTGGCAAAGCGACCGACCTGGAGATGCCCTTTCGATATCTTCTGAATTTTGCCAAGCCCTCCACCAAACTGGCGATCATCATATCCGATGGCGAGCCAGAAATTTGGGATGCCAAGCTGGGCTATCTCAGCAAGGAGGTTCAAGCGGACACCCGCTATGACGACCTGAACCGGCAGTATCAGCAGATGAAGGATGCCGGGGTATCGAAGCGGAAGCGGTTTGAGAAACTCGGCGCTCTTTACCACGCTCGCAATATCGAACTGATCGAAGGCCAGTTGCCGGGCATCGCCAAGTTGATCGGAGATAGGCTTATCATCTGGGATTTGTCGGGAACCTCCTACTATCTCAAAACCTGGGCCAAGGC
>NZ_LWQT01000010.1 GCF_001650715.1 Paramagnetospirillum marisnigri
AAACAGACCCGGAAACGCCGATCAACCGCAATTCACGCCCGGAACAACTCTCAAACCGTCAGAATGAAGAGGTTTCCGGAGGTGCCCATATATGCCACAGCCATTCGCATCGACTGATCGCCCTGTTGATGAACGCCGCCGATAGCCCTAGGTCGGATCGACATTCAGGATTCCCCGTCGGACGTTTCTGTGATTCATAAGGTTCCGCCTTGTTGATGCGGAGCGACCGATGGGGATCAAGCGATACGAGTTGAATGAAGCCCAATGGACCAGGATTTCGTCTCTTTTGCCTGGAAAGGCGGGCGATCCCGGGCGAACGGGCGCAGATAACCGGCTGTTCGTGAATGGATGCTTGTGGGTACTGCGCTCCGGGGCGCATTGGCGTGATCTGCCGGAACGGTATGGTAAATGGAAGACGGTCCATCGCCGTTTCAGCCGCTGGTGCCATGCGGGAATATGGGAGCGGGTGTTCGAGGTTCTCACCGCCGATCGCGACAACCAGTACCTGATGCTCGACAGCACCATCGTTCGCGCCAGATCGAGAAGTCGCTTGTCGCTTCCATGGCAATCCCCAACTGATGAAAAACACACGCCAAAGTGGCTTCTGCTATCTTGTACCCTTGCGTAGACTAGGTGGAATCGCAGTCAGTGAAAAGGTCTCCGCAGTGCCCTGCCTTGGAGAACGCCAGGACACTCATGGAAATCTGGAGGGGGCTCGACCTGGCACCTATCCGTCTATTCCTGAAATTCGGGTATCATCCCCGGCACCAAGGAGGGGAGAATCAAAATGACATCAGCACCTGCCGAGGCAGACATCGACCTCATCACCCTGGCCCCGACCAGGGAAACGGCGCGCGACCTTTGCCTGCTGATCAACGATCTGTGCCACCTGGACAAAATGCGGCAGATCGTCGTCCTGGAAGACACGCTGGATCACCCCGAGCGCAGCCTGCTGTTCTACGCTTATCGCCATGTACGGGATCGCGCTTGGCTGGCGGAACCGCTGCGCGACATCTTCCGCCACATCACCTTGGGCCTGACCGAGCAGGTCCAGGTCGAGCGCCTGCTCGATTCCCGTATCGCGGCCGTAGGCGAGGATGATAGGCGGTACATCCGCGACACTCTTGCCGGAATGGCCGACACACCGGCGCGGGAAGATCTGCGTGAGCGGCTGAACGATGCCGCCGCCGACAAGGTGCTGGTGCTGCGTGCCCTGCGCAACGCCCTGGCAGCCCATGTGGGCGGCTATACCCCGCAGGTTTCGGCCGATTATGCCAGGTTCTCCCTGCCGAAGCACCTGCGACTGGGCTATGACGAGTTTCTCGACGGCATCAACAACTCGGCTGGCAAGCGTATTCGAAGCCCCAACGAGATGCTGCTTCCCGTCGACCCTATCGACCCCACCACCACCGATTACGACGACCAGATGGCCCGTCGGCTTGGGGAGAATTTCGAGGACGAAGAGGAGGATGAGCCGGTCGAGGCCCCGCCGGATCTCGAGGCCAGACTGGTCGCTATCGCCAAGGGCTGGGCCACTGACGATAGCGACTGGCACCGATCGGTCGACCGCTTGGCCGAATACCTTGAGATGATCGGCAAGCCCGCGCTAATGGAGCTGCTCCGGCTGGTCGACAAGAATGACTGGGGTGTAGGCCTCCTGGGCCTGCCAACCACGGTGGTTCGTCGGGTCTTCAGCCTGATGAGCAATCGCGCCCAAGCGCTGCTGTTGCGGGACATGGAAGAAGAAAGCGATTTCGACGGCATTTGCCGGACCCCTGGCGCCGTATCCAAGGTGCGCGAAAGCATCATTGATGTCATTGAGCAACGTGGCCTTGCCGATGGCGGCGCTGCGCTGTTGAAGACGTTCATGCATCCCCATGTTGGCTGCGACGCATTCGATGCCTTGGCCCAGAAGGAAGATGCCGAACTAAACTCGTTGTGGCGCAATATCGAGAAGGATCGGATGGGAATTGCGCTGCTGGGCACCACCGCCGAGGTGGCGGTACGGTTCCTCGACCGCCTAAGCGAGAGGGCTCGCCAGATGATGCTGGATGACATGAAAAACCTGTCCGGTTCGGTCACGGCCTCCGACATCGAAAAGATCCAGAAGGAAATCGTCGGGTCCTGTCGGCCGCTTGAAGATGTCCTGGCCGATATACGGGAGCTTCTGGCGAGTCCGGGCGCATGAGCGGGATTACTTCGATCCGCTCATTGATCCGCGAAGCCCCGACGCGGGAAGCCGCCCTGGCCCTGCTGCTGTGCCTCTACGACCTTTGGTCCTTGGCCAAGGCCAGAGGGCCGCTGGCTTTGGAAGACCACGTCGTTCATCCCGAACGGAGTGTCATCCTCCACCAGCACCGGTCATTGGCCCGACTGCCCTGGCTGATGGAACCGCTGATGGATCTGGTGCGCCACTTCACCCTGGGAACCGATGGCAGTTCCGCATACGGCCAAATGATCGACGGCATCATTGCCGCTGAGGAGCGGCGGATGCGCACCGTCCAAGGTTTGGTGATGCTGCTTGCCACGGCAATCACCGCCTTATGGGCGATGGCCATGGCTATCGTAAGACCACCCCTGGTCATGGAAGGAAGCCTTGCCTGGCCCATGGTCACGCTCTGGATCGTCCCCATGGGGCTGGCCATGCTGGCGCTTCATTGCGTCAAGGTTTGGATCGGATGGATCGCGAGCGAGCGGCTCGGCATGCTGGAGGCACTGCGCCGAGGCATCTGCTTTCACGCCGATGGCGCATTTGCCCCCCAGGTGAGCGCGGATGCCGCCCGCATGGCATTGCCACAACGGCTACGGCCGAGCCATGACCAGTTGGAAGCCATGATCAGGGCTGAGTCCGTACGGCACCTCTATCCCGGCGCCCCCCTGCTGTTGCCTGCGGGCAAGGCCGGCGGAAAAGACTGCACCACGGCCATCCAGGACATGCTGGACCGGCTAATGCCGTCCGATCTTGACAGTTTCGAGCGAGATCAGAGGTTGGATGAACTGCTGACCGATCTTTCCGACGATCTGCCTCCCGAGCATTCCGCCGTATCCGTGGACTTCAACCGGTTGTCCCTCCTTGGAACAGATGGCATCCGAGTCTTGCTGCATTCCGTTGACAAGGACGTATGGTCCCTGGCGCTGCGCGGAGCCAGCTCACATACGGCTCGGTCCATCCTTGACTGTATCAGCCATCGCGCCGGGCGATTGTTGATGCGGGACATGGAGGCGCTGGACGGCGCTACGGCGGTGGAGATTCTTGAGGCCCAGCGCACGATCATCGAGACGATCAGAAACTTACGTGCGACAGGAACTTTGCCGGATCAGGCGACCTTGAACAGGGAGTTTCTCGCGCAGCTCTCATCCCTGGACGGCCCCCTATCCTGACGCAAATCATCGCAATGGCATTCATGGCGGGAGCATTCGAGTGACGATATTTACATCCGTAATCCAGCCAGTGCGCGCGCTGCACCGCGAGGCGCCGACGCGGGAAGCCACCCTGGCCTTGCTGCTCTGCCTGAACGAACTGTGGGCATTTGCCAGGGACAAGGGCGATCTGGCGTTGGAGGCCCATGTGGAGGCGCCACTCTCCGATTCCCTCTTCCTCCATCACAAGGCCGTGTGCGATCTGCCCTGGCTGCTGACGCCACTGGTGGATTTCGCTCGGCGGCTGACCCTGGGCTCCAATAATGCCAAGCAGGCCCGGCGTCTGTTGCAGGCCTATCGGGAAACCGAGCGGCGTGCCCTGGAGCAAGTTCTGCGGCAGGCATCGCTTGTCTGGCCACTGGGGCTTTGCCTGTGGCTTGCCGGTCTGGCGGTGCTGGGTGAGGCGGGCATCACGGCGCTGGCCTGGTGGGCGGCCTCGCTGGCCGCCGCTGGCGTGGTGTCGGGACTTTGGCGGATCCGCCTTCGATCCATCGTCGATCAACGCCTCGGCGTTCTCGACGCCATGATCGAGGGCTGCCTGTCTTATCTGAACGGCTACGTGCCACGGGTCTGCGCCGAGAATGCCCGTTCCGTCCTGCCACCGGCCCTGAGGCCGAGCGTCTTCGACCTGGACGAGGCCCTTGGCGCGCACAGCACATCCATCCCCGCCGTTGGCACGGTCGCCGCCCGGAGTAAGGTGCTCGATCTAATTGGGGCCAAGGCCGATTCCGGGGAACCAACCGTCGGGACCACGGAAGAAGCTGACCTGCTGGCCCTGTGGAAGCGGATGAACGGTGAGGAAAAGACATGATGCCGGACAGCCCCTGGTCCCAGGATTCCTTCCTGACCACCCTGGCCTTTGCCGCCGAACGGCATGGCGACCAGAAGACGCCGACAGGCTTTCCCTATGTCACCCATCTGGCGTCGGTGGCGCAGGAGGTGATGGCCGCCCTGGCGACAGAGCCCGGACGTAATGGCACCCTGGCGGTAACGACCGCCCTGCTCCATGACGTGATCGAGGATACCGCCACCAGCCCCGAGATGGTGGCGGAGCGATTCGGTCCCGATATCCTGGCAGCGGTCACCGTCACTGGGAGGTTGATGAGGTTGACGCTTTTCTCCGCTCTGAGCTCGAACCAGGGATCCGGCTGGCGTTCATGCTGGGGCTATATCTTGGTCAGCGCGAGCGCGACATCATCACCATGCGTTGGGATCAGTATCAAAATGGTGAGATTGTTCTCACCCAGTCAAAAACGGCTCAGCCTCTGACCCTTGCGATTGCGCGTCCGTTGGCGGAGGCCCTGGACGGGGCACCGAGGCAGGGTATGACCATGGTGATCTCGGCGAAGGGGCGGCCATACCGCGAAGACAATTTTCGCCATCGCTTTGCCAAGGCGATGAGGCAGGCGGGGTTGAAAGGTCTGACCTTCCATGGCCTGCGCAACACCATGACTGCCATGCTTGCGGAGGCAGGTTGCACCAATCCGGAAATCAAGGCGGTTACTGGGCATGTGACCGATCAAATGGTGCAGCATTATCTCGGCCACGCCCGACAGAAGGAGCGTTCTGCCTCGGCCATTGGCAAGCTCGAAAAGCTGCTGGATGCGGGGCGGAATTCATGACTGCCAAACTTTTTTCCGCGGACTGCCAAACTCTTGATTTTGAAGGCTGGTCCCGAAAGAGCAAGACCCCGATTTCCGTTGAGAAATCAGGGTCTTGGATTGGTGGGTGCACAAGGACTCGAACCTTGGGCCCGCTGATTAAGAGTCAGCTGCTCTACCAACTGAGCTATGCACCCATAGGGCCGTCGGGGCTTGGTGTCTCCCGGCGGAGGGCGGCTTTATATGTCGATCCTGGGCAGGGCGCAAGGGGAAAATGCGCAAGGCGGCCAAAGCCGACGCAGCCCCTTTGCAAGCGGTGGTGGGAGGCGTAAAACCGCCCGGAGAATTACACCCGCCAATAGGGGGTCGTGGAAATGACCGAGAGCACCAAGTACCTGCTGTCCGAGGATCGGATGCCCAAGGCCTGGTACAATCTGAACGCCGATTTGCCGGTTGCGGCGCCGCCGCCCTTGCATCCCGGTACCGGCCAGCCCATCGGTCCCGACGACCTTGCCCCCATCTTCCCCATGGCGGTGATCGCCCAGGAAGTCACCACCGAGCGCTGGGTGGACATTCCCGAGCCGGTGCGCGAGGTCTATCGCCTGTGGCGGCCGTCGCCACTGATCCGGGCGCGCCGTCTGGAGCGGGCGCTGGACACTCCGGCCCGCATCTATTTCAAGTATGAGGGCGTCAGCCCGGCGGGCAGCCACAAGCCCAATACCTCGGTGCCCCAGGCCTTCTACAACCAGCAAGAGGGCGTCAAGCGTCTGTCCACCGAGACCGGGGCCGGTCAGTGGGGCAGCTCGCTCGCCTTCGCCGGATCGCTGTTCGGCCTGGAGGTCGAGGTCTTCATGGTGAAGATCTCCTACCAACAAAAGCCCTATCGCCGCGCCCTGATGGAAACCTACGGCGCCACCTGCATCGCCAGCCCCTCGCCCTTGACCCATGCCGGGCGCGCCATCCTGGAGCGGGACCCGGAGTCCAATGGTTCGCTGGGCATCGCCATCTCCGAGGCGGTGGAAATGGCCGCCTCGCGCGACGACACCAAATATGCCCTGGGCAGCGTGCTCAACCATGTCTGCCTGCATCAGACGGTGATCGGCGAGGAAGCCATGATGCAGATGGAGATGGCGGGCGATTCCCCCGACATCGTCATCGCCTGCACCGGCGGCGGCTCCAACTTCGCCGGTCTGGCCTTTCCCTATATCCGCGAGAACCTGAAGGGCGCCAAGGTCCGCGTCGTCGGGGTGGAGCCCGCCTCGTGCCCGACCCTGACCAAGGGGCTCTACGCCTATGATTTCGGCGATACCGGCAAGCTGACGCCCCTGGTCAAGATGCACACATTGGGCGCCACCTTCATGCCGCCGGGCTCCCATGCCGGTGGCCTGCGCTATCACGGCATGGCCCCCATGGTCAGCCATGTCAAGGAGCTGGGCCTGATGGAGGCCCGCGCCTATCACCAGACCGAGTGCTTCGAGGCGGCGGTGCGCTTCGCCCGGGCCGAGGGCATCGTGCCCGCCCCGGAATCCTCGCACGCGGTCAAGGCGGCGGTGGATGAGGCCCTGCGCTGCAAGGCCGAGGGCAAGGCCGAGACCATCTTGTTCAACCTGTCGGGCCACGGCCATTTCGACATGCAGGCCTATACCGACTATTTCGCGGGCAAGCTGAAGGATACCGTCTATGACCAGGCGGCGCTGGATGCCGCCCTGGCGGAATTGCCCAAGGTCGGCTGAGTCCCCCGGCCGCGGCCGTGTCTTCGTCTATGCGGCGACGACGCGGTTGCGGCCGGAGTCTTTCGCCTGGTACAGCGCCCTGTCGGCGCGGGTCAGCAAATCCTCGAAATTGGCGTCAGCCTCGCCCAGGGCGGCAACGCCGATGCTGACGGTGAAGCGCACCGGCTGGCCGTCATCGGCGGCCACCTCGATGTCGCCCGCCACCGCCGCCCGCATGCGCTCGGCGATCACCAAGGCTCCGGCCAGATCGGTTTCCGGCAGGATCACGGCGAATTCCTCGCCGCCCAGGCGCCCCGCCATGTCCTGGTCGCGGACGATGGTCTGCATGGTCCGCGACAGGGCCTGGATGGCGCGGTCGCCGGTGGGGTGGCCCCAACTGTCGTTGATGGCCTTGAAGCGGTCGATATCCAGGATCATCGTCGACAGTCCGTGGGCATAGCGCCGGGCGCGCCCAACCTCCAGCCGCCCGGTATCCACCAGATGGCGGCGGTTGGCGATACCGGTCAGGGCATCGGTGGTGGCCAGCTTGCGCATTTCCTCGCGCTGGCGCAGCGTTGTCAGGTGCGCCCGCATCATCAGCAGGGCGGCCAGCACAAGCACCACGAAGCCCCCCGAGAGCTGCCAGGCGCGCTTGCGCTATTCCGCCAGGGCACTGGCCTTGTCGAAGCCGACGATAATGGCCACCGGAATCTGCTCGATCTTGCTGACGCCGAAGATGCGTTCCCGCCCGTCCAGCGGCGAGACCGCCACGAAGGTGGCCGAGGCGCGGGCGGAGCCGAAGGCCGGTTGGCCCGGAGGTGGTGGGGTGATGGTGCCGATTGCGTCCGGAATGGGGGGATTGCGGGCCAGCAGGATGCCCTGGATATCGACCATGGCCAGGACGTCGTGGGGGTCGACTTGGAAGTCGGCGATCCATTCCTGGGCCTGATCCAGGTCCAATGCCGCGAGGGCGCCTCCCACCAGCCTGCCTTCCTGCGTCACCAGATTGCGCGAGATCAGGATCACCGGCCGCTTGGACGCGGATTTCTCGGTGGGCATGTACTGAACATAGCTGTCGGAGCTGACCTTGGCATCGGGAGTGGCGCAAAAGACCTGCCTGCTCCGAAACCCATCCACCGGTCGACTGCCGGTGGCGGTGAAGACGCAGTCCTTATTGTAGACCGCGATGTCGAGGATGGCGGGCAGGGATGCGGTCTTTTCCGCCAGCATCGCCCGCATCCGCTGGAAGTGGTCGGGATCGGGGTCGGGATAGACCAGATCGTCGGTGCTGATCCGCCCCAGCACGTCACGCAGCACATAATCGGTGGTCAGGATGGTGGTACCGAACCACTGGCTCATGAACTGGCTTTTCTGGGCGGCGAGGCGCGAGCGTTCCTCAATGATCCGGTCGCGGCTGCCGGACAGGTCCAGGGCCAGCCACCCGGCGGCCAGGGCGAAGGCCAGCAGCATCATGCCGCATACAGCCAGAAAGGACAGTGGCGGGTGGCTCTGGGGCGGGGAGGGGGGCACGAATATTGCCTGTCAGCGATGGATGAGGAGCAGCCTAACCCGGAACTCAACGGAGAGTTGGTGGCGAATTGGCGCGGCTTGTGACCGGATGTGGCATCTCCGTCATGTGCTGGCGCTATACCAACGCCTCGATTCCTGCTAGCAAGGCTCCGTGAAGTTTCCATGTCACGTCCTCGGCGGCATGGAACCCTGGGGCCGGTGTCGCTAGGCTGCGCTGCGGCCCGGCAAGGCCCGATAATGATCCGGACTTAGGAGCAGGTGATGGAGTTCTTTCGGCGGCTGACATTCCTGGTCTGTGCTCCGGCATTCGGTACCGACGACCTGGAGGGGGCGCGGGTCCAGCAGATCATCCACGAGGTGGAGCGCCTGGGCTTCGAGGTGGTTCGCGCCCGCAGGATCGAGGACGCCGAGATCGCGGTGCAGACCGACGCCGCCATCGGCTGCGTGCTGGTGGACTGGGCCAAGGGCGGCCAGGGCGGCGATGCGACCGAGCTGATCAATCTGATGCGGCGGCGCGGCCTGGAAATGCCCATCGTCATCCTGGTGCGCGGCGAGCGCTTCGAGGACATCCCGGTGGACGTGCTGGACTATATCGACGGTTACGTCTTCCTGGCCGAGGAAACCCCGGAATTCATCGCCAAGAATCTGGTCAGCCGCCTGAAGCAGTTCGCCGAGACCCTGAAGACCCCGTTCTTCGGCGCTCTGGTGGACTATGCCGAGGAAGGCAACCAGCTCTGGACCTGTCCCGGCCATAACGGCGGCATCTTCTACAACCGCAGCCCCATCGGCCGCATCTTCGTCGAGCATCTGGGCGAGGCGGTGTTCCGC
The DNA here is from genome assembly GCF_001650715.1 of Paramagnetospirillum marisnigri. Lineage (GTDB taxonomy): Bacteria > Pseudomonadota > Alphaproteobacteria > Rhodospirillales > Magnetospirillaceae > Phaeospirillum > Phaeospirillum marisnigri. Next base: position 9,092 of record NZ_LWQT01000010.1, read on the forward strand.
GACGACCTGGACAATTCGGTGCTCGAACTGGGCGACCTGCTGATCCACGAAGGCCCGGCCCTGCAGGCCCAGAAGGAGGCGGCGGCCATCTTCGGGGCGGAAAAGACCTATTTCGTGCTCAACGGCACCTCGGCGTCGAACAAGATCGTGCTGTCGGCCCTGGTGGCCGAGGACGATCTGGTGCTGTTCGACCGCAACAACCACAAGGCGGCCCATCACGGCGCCCTGCTGCTGGGCGGCGGCATTCCCATCTTCCTGGAGACCGACCGCAACGCCCAGGGGTTGATCGGTCCCATCTATACCGAGGCCTTCGACGAAGACGCCATCCGCGCCAAGATTCGCGACAATCCGCTGGTCAAGGACCCCGAGGCCTGGCAGCGGCCGCGTCCCTTCCGCGTCGCGGTGATCGAGCAGTGCACCTATGACGGCACCATCTACAATGCCGAGCTGATCCTGCAGCGGATCGGCCATCTGTGCGACTACATCCTGTTCGACGAGGCCTGGGCCGGATTCCTGAAATTCCATCCCCTGTTCCGGGGCTGCTACGCCATGGGGCTGAAGGATCTGGGCGAGGACCAGCCCGGCATCATCTCGACCCAGTCCACCCATAAGCAGATGGCGGGCTTCTCGCAGGCGTCGCAGATCCATGTGCGCGACCGCCACATCAAGGGCCAGCCCCGCCGCATCGAGCATAAGCGGTTCAACGAGACCTTCATGCTGCACGCCTCGACCTCGCCGTTCTATCCGCTGTTCGCCTCGCTGGACGTGGGCGCCCAGATGATGCGCGGCCGCTCGGGCGAGGTGCTGTGGGACGACACCGTCGATCTCGGCATCGAGCTGCGCAAGAAGATCCGCGCCATCAAGCGCGAGTTCATGGAGAAGGAAAAGGACAAGGCGCGGCACTGGTTCTTCGAACCCTTCGTGCCCGACCGGGTGGTGGCGGGCCAGGGCGACGGCGCCGCCGACGGGGCCGAGGTGGCCTGGGAGGAGCTGCCCACCGAGACCCTGGCCGCCAATCCGCGCTATTGGGAATTCACCCCCGGTGCCCGTTGGCACGGCTTCACGCATGTTACCCGGTCGGGCTATGCCATGACCGATCCCAACAAGCTGACCCTCCTGACCCCCGGCTTCGACCGCGCCACCGGCACCTATGCCGATTACGGCATTCCGGCGCCGGTAGTGGCGCAGTATCTGCGCGAGAACCGGGTGGTGCCGGAAAAGAACGACCTCAACTCGCTGCTGTTCCTGCTGACCCCCGGCGTCGAGTCGAGCAAGGCCGGAACCCTGCTCTCCACCCTGGTGGCCTTCAAGCGCCGCCATGACGACAATGCCCTGCTGGACGACGCCATTCCCGAATTCGTTCGCCGCCGTCCCGAACGCTACAAGGGCATCCGCATGCAGGAATTGTGCGCCGCCATGCACGCCTTCTACCGCGAACGCAATGTCAGCGCCCTGCAGCGCGCCCAGTTCTCGCCCGAGCATCGCCCCGTGATGGTCATGCGTCCCAACGATGCCGTGCGCATGCTGACCCGCAACCAGGTGGATTACCTGCCCATCGACCAGATCGAGGGTCGCATCGCCACCACCCTGTGGGTGGTCTATCCCCCCGGCATCGCCACCATCATTCCCGGCGAGCGGCTGTGCGCGCGGGCCAAGCCCATGCTGGACTACCTGAAGATGTTCGAAAGCGCGTCGAATCAGTTCCCCGGCTTCGAGGCAGAAATCCAGGGTCTGTACCGCGAGATCGAGCCCGATGGCTCCATCCGCTTCTACACCTATGTCGCCAAGGAGTAGGGGCGGGCAGGATATCCACTTCCCCCCTCTCCCGCTTGCGGGAGAGGGTCGGGGTGAGGGACTGGTAGCCGCGACTTGATGTCGAATGGCGCGCCGACGCGGGCGCCCTCACCCGTCCCGGCGGCCTCAGACCTGGATGCCGAAGGCGGACAGGGTCTTGGTCAGCAGCGTCATCTTGCGCTCCTTCTCCTCGCCGGACGCCCCGGCCAGATAGTCGGGCAGGAAGCTGGGATCGCGCAGATAGGTTTCCATGATGGTGCGCACGGCGGCCATGTTGGGGCCATCGATGAAGGTGCCCTTGCGACAGAGGTCCAGCAGGGTCAGCACCTTCTGCGACGCCGATCCGCCTTTCTTGTCCACCTGCTCGAACAGGCGCGAGGAGCGCAGCAACTGGCCCTGGGCGGCTTCCACCTGGGCCATGCACACCGCCTTGTCGCCCTCGGGCAGCCAGGACGCCTTGATGGCCTTGTGGATGGTGGTCAGGGTCTGAAGCTTGGGAACCGGTGGTTCCTGGCCGCCGATGACCCGGGGCACGAAATCCTTGTCGCCGAAATAATGGTCGATGAAGGTCTTGAGCGTGGCGCGGTTGCTCTGGCCGATGGCGATGGCGCTGATCTGCATCAGGAAGGCATAGCGGTCGGCCAGCACCTTGCGTTCGCGCAGCAGGTCGGTGATGCCTTCCTTGCTGAGATAGCGGGCCTGGCGCCGCTCCAGCGAGGCCATGGCCTTGGTGCCACCGATCAGGGTGGTGCCGGTCCACATGCGCTTGAACATGTCGAACAGCGCCTGGATCTCGATCTCGGGTTCGGCGGAGCGCAACGGGTCCTTGGCCGCCAGGGTCCGCAGCAACGCATATTCAACGGAGGCCTTGACATTGGGTGCTTCGCCCGCGGCGATCATGGCGTTGATGGCCGCCGTGCCGGGATTGGCATTGGGGCGCGGCTTCCACTCGCCCTTCCACAGCTCGATCAGGTCGCCACAGCGCTCTTCCAGGGTTTCGCACAGGCCCAGCATCTGGTCCAGGGCGGCGTCGCTCTTGGCGCATTCCGACAGGATCAGCTCGATATAGGCATTCTCGTCCTTGCCCTTGCTGGCGGCGAACAGCTTCAGCAGGGCGCCGACCTTGTCCTTCCAGACCTTGAATTGGGACAGGTACTCGGCCAGGGTGCGGTTGATCACATAGTCGCGCTCGGCCCCGGTGGCCTTCACCCCGGCCACGAAGGCGCAGAACGTCTCGGGGGTGATGGCGGAGACGGGTTTCTCCTTGTCGTCGTCCCAGACCTTCTTCATCCCGGCGCTGATCAGGGTGTTGAGGTCCTTGAGGCGCTGGGCGGCGCTTTCGTTCCTGGTCTTGGCCTGCAGGGTGGCGATCTTGTCGACCGCGTTCATCATCACCCGGCCGGCGTCATTCAGCCGCTTCTGGTACTTGGAGGAAAACACAAGTTCCGTAGGGGTAATGACCAGGGACTCGATGAAGTTGGTTAGAAATCGACCGATAAGGTCGCGCGACCCGGCGGAATAGAAATCCTCGACCTTGGTGCAATAGGCGCCATCCAGCAACGCTTCCGGAGCGGCATCCACATCTTCCTTGGTTGGTAGCGCCATCGAAATATCGCCCATCGGTAATGTAGAGGCCATCGCCTCACAAAATGTCACACCATCATTAACTTTCGCGGCCTCGTCTCACAATCGGTTTTTGACCCTAGATCGGGCATCGCTATAAAGGTTGCATGAACGGCCTTCCCATCGATCCCATTCTGCCCGGCATCCGCGATGCCCTGGCCCAGGCCGGGCAATTGGTGCTGCAGGCCCCTCCCGGGGCGGGCAAGACCACCCGGGTGCCGCTGGCGCTGCTGGACGCGCCGTGGCTGGCGGGCAAACGCATCGTCATGCTGGAGCCCCGCCGCCTGGCGGCCAGGGCCGCCGCCACCCGCATGGCCGCCACCCTGGGCGAGGCCCCCGGCGCCACGGTGGGCTGGCGCATCCGCTTCGACAGTCGTGTCGGCCCTGACACCCGCATCGAGGTGGTGACCGAAGGCATCCTGGTGCGCATGCTTCAGGATGATCCGTCGCTGGACGGCGTCGGGCTGGTGATCTTCGACGAATTCCACGAACGCTCGCTGCATGCCGATCTGGGATTGGCCCTGGCCCTGGAAAGCCGCCAGGGCTTGCGCGATGACCTGCGGCTGCTGGTGATGTCGGCCACCCTGGATGGCGGGCCGGTGGCGGCCCTGATGGGCGGCGCTCCCCTTCTCAGCAGCGAGGGCAGGGCCTATCCGGTGGCGACCCGCTTCCTGTCGCGTCCCGATCCCCGCCGTCTGGCCGACGAGGTGACGGCGGCGGTGGCGAGCGCCTTGCGCGACGACGAGGGCGACATCCTGGTCTTCCTGCCCGGCGCCGGGGAAATCCGCCGGGTGGAAGGCCTGCTGGCCGAGCATCCCGCCGCCCGAGACGCGGTGATCACGCCGCTTTACGGCGATCTGACCCAGGAGGCCCAGGACCGGGCCATCCGTCCCGACAGCCAGGGGCGGCGCAAGGTGGTGCTGTCCACTTCCATCGCCGAGACCTCGCTGACCATCGACGGCGTGCGGGTGGTGGTGGATGGCGGGTTGATGCGCCTGCCCCGCTTCGATCCCGGCTCGGGCATGACCCGGCTGGTCACCTTGGCGGTGTCGCGCGCCGCCGCCGACCAGCGCCGGGGCCGCGCCGGGCGGCAGGGGCCTGGAGTGTGCTACCGCCTGTGGTCCGAGGCCGAGGATCGCGCCCTGCAAGCCTGGACGGCGCCCGAGATCACCGAGGCCGATCTGGCGCCGCTGGCGCTGGATCTGGCGCAATGGGGCGTCGACGACCCCCTGTCGCTGGCCTGGCTGGACCCGCCGCCCGCTCCCCATCTGGCCCAGGCCCGCCAATTGCTGGCCGAGTTGGGGGCGCTGGGCAAGGACGGGCGCATCACTCCCCATGGCCGCGCCATGGCGCGGCTGCCCATGCATCCCCGCCTGGCCCATATGGCGCTGAAGGCGCGCGAGATGGGGGAAGGCGGGCTGGCCTGCGATCTGGCGGCGCTGCTGGAGGAACGCGACATCCTGCGCGCCGGGCGGGGCTTGCGTGATTCCGACATCCGCTTGCGCGTCGACGCCCTGCGCGGCGGCGATATGGGCGATCCCCGCCATGGCTTGACCGTGGACCGCGGTGCCCTGGCCCGAGCCCGCCAGTCGGCCAAGGAGTGGCGCCGCAGGCTGGGGGTGAAGGGCGGGGATGGCCGAGGGGCGGATGCCGGAGCGCTGCTGGCCTTCGCCTATCCCGATCGCATCGCCCGGCGTCGGCCGGGGGGCGAACCGCGCTATTCCCTGGCCAATGGCCGTGGTGCCGCCTTTGCCGATCACGAACCCCTGGCGGCGGAGGAATGGCTGGTGGCCGCCGATCTGGACGGCGACCGCCGCGAGGCCCGCATCTTCCTGGCGGCGCCCCTGACCCTGGCCGGGATCGAGGAGCGGTTCGCCGAGCGGATCGAGACCGAGACCCTGTGCGACTGGGACGGGCGGGAGGAGGTGGTCCGCGCCCGCCGTCGCCGCAGGCTGGGCGCCTTGGTGCTGGAGGACAAGCCGCTGAAGGAGGCCGAGCCCTCCCGGCTGGCCGCCGCCATGGCCGAAGGCGTGCGCGCCATGGGGTTGGGCTGCCTGCCTTGGACACCGGAACTGGAGAAACTGCGCCAGCGGGTGGCCTTCCTGCGCTCCCAGGACCCCGAGGCGGGCTGGCCGGACCTGTCGGACCAGGCCCTTCTGGACGGTATCGAGGACTGGCTGGAGCCCCATCTGGCGGGCATCACGCGGCGCGCCCATCTCGCCCGCCTCGACCTCGGGGCTGCCCTGGGCGGACTGGTGGACTGGGATTCCAGGCGCCGCCTGGACGAGCTGGCCCCCAGCCATGTGGAGGTGCCTTCGGGCTCGCGCCTGCCCATCGACTATTCCGGCGAGACCCCGGTGCTGGCGGTGCGTCTGCAGGAGATGTTCGGCTGCGCGGATACCCCCCGCGTCAATCGGGGCCGGGTGGCGGTGCTGCTGCACCTGTTGTCGCCCGCGCGGCGTCCGGTCCAGGTGACCCGCGATCTCGCCAGCTTCTGGGCCAATGCCTATCGGCAGGTCAAGGCCGATCTCAAGGGCCAGTATCCCAAGCATTGGTGGCCCGATGACCCCATGCAGGCCGAACCCACCGCCCGGGTCAAGCCGCGAAAATAGACCGGAATCCGGGTCGGGATTGGTAAGGTGCCGATGGCGTGATAAACTACCGCCGAGGGAGACGGGAGTTATGACAATGTTTCTTCAGCACCTGGACGCCGGGCAGCGTCGCGCCCTGGTTATCTTCGCCTATTATGTCATGGCGGCCGATAACGAAGTGGCTCCGGAAGAGTTGGCCATCGTCGCGGCGCTGGAACATGAACTGGGGTTGGAGGGGTGCATTCATCCCGGTGAGATGCTGGTGGAACCGTTGTTCAGCGAGTTCCCGGACCGTCGATCGCGCATGGCGGTGATGCTGAAGCTCTACGCGGTGGCCCATGCCGACCGCAAGATTCACCCCAAGGAACGGGCCATGCTGGACGACTATGCCCGGCGGATCGGCCTGACCGAGGCCGAGGTCGCCGCCCTGGACCAGTGGGGACAGCGCCACACCGCCTTGGTGGAAGAGGCCCGTCGGCTGGTTGAGGGGTGATACAGGGTTTGGTTGTTCTGTGCCGTTGCCGACATACTTGACGCGGGAGTGGGTGGCGGATGCAGGAATGTCGGCGTGCGGAGGCCCCCCTCCCGACCTCCCCCCACCCGTGGCGGGGGGAGGAGTCTGTCCGATGATGCGTTTGCCGCTCCAATTCCTTCATCCGGCTGCCCAGGACCATCCTCGCCCGAACCGATCACCCCGCCAGGGCGGCGAGGTCGTCGGGCACGGACTCGGCGGCGGCGCGGATGGCTTGCAGCGCCTTGCGCTCCAAATCGTCGACAGTGCCGTCGCGCAGCAGATGGCCCTTCAGCCAGGCCCAGGTGTCGTCGCTGATGGTGGTGCCGCCATCCAGGGCGAAGGTGGTCAGCGAGTCCACGAACAGATCCTCGAAACTGGACGGATAGTCGCTGCCGCTCAGGATGGTGTTGATGTCGAGCAGCACCTGGACCTCGTCGCGACCAAGTCCGCGCGCCAGCACCGAGCGCAGGGTCTTGACCTCGCTTTCGTCGATGGAGCCATCTTCATAGACCGACATCTTCAGGTCCTTGAGATAGTGATCCATAACCCCGCCCCCTTTCCTAGTCGATCAGGGTTTCGTTCAGGACCCCGACGGATTTCAGCAATGTAAAGGCGGCGATTCCCACATCGGCCTCGGCCGAGGCGGCATCGCTCTGGGCATTGATCAGCGTCGTTTCCCCCGCCAGGACATCGATCAGCGAGCGGCGTCCGTGCAGACGCTCCTCGCGGGCCATGGACAGGAACTCTGCCGAAATGCGTGCCTGATTATGGAGATAGTCGGCGTTTTCACGGGCGGTGGCAAGGGCTTGCCATGCATTTCGAACCTGTTCCTCCACCACGTCGCGGGTGTCCGCGTGACGGTTGTCGGCGGCCAGGACGCCTTCGCGCGCCACGGCCAGCGAGCGGACCGGAGCCAGCCCGAGGTTGAAGGGGTAGCTGAGTTCCAGCTTGACCACTTGCTCCTGCTGGTTGCCCGGCGTGCCGTCGACATTGATCTTGACCTTGGACTCGGCCACGGCATTGAGCTTGGGGGCCAGTTCGGCTCCGACCACGCGGCGGACCTCGGCCTGGGCGATCTGGCCGGTCAGGCGGGCGGCGCGCAACTGATAATTCTTGTCCCGCGCCATCTCCACCGCGTCGTCCAGGCTTTTGGGCAGCAAACCATCGGGAACCGGCACCGTCGTCACCTCCTTGGACGGCGGCGGCTCGGAGGCGAAGACGGCACGATAGCGGTTGATGGCCGCCACCAGGCTGCCGCGCGCCCGCACCAGCCGGGCCTGGGCGCCCGCCAACTGGCTTTTGGCCTGAAGCACGTCGGTGGGCATGCCCGCACCAAGCTCCACCCGGCTTTCCTCCAATCCGGTCTGGCGGCGGATGTTTTCCACGGATTGCTCGGCGAAGGCCAGCGACCGATAGGCGCGTAAAAGGTTGATATGCGACGAGATGCCTTCCAGCACCAGATCCTGGCGGACACTGGCCAGGGTGGTGCGCGATTGGGTATTGGCCAGATCGGCCTTGTCCACCTCGGCATCGGTCTTGCCGAAATCGATCAGGTTCTGGGTCAGCGAGATGGTGGCATCCCGGTTGATCATGTCGGTGCTCTGGCTGGGCGCCGGCTTGTGGACGTGCTGGCGCCCCTTGTTGGCGGTCAGCTTCAGGTCTGGAAAGTAGCCGCCGCGCGCCTTCAGCGCCCCGGCGTCCGAGGCCCGGACATCGGCCTCGGCGGCGGCGAGGCGCTTGTGGCTTTGCAGCATGCGGTCCAGGGCTTCCCGCAACGGCTCGGCCGAGGCGGGGCCTGAGTAAACCACCCAGGCCAGCAGGGTGCTCAGGATCACTCGGGCGGCGGGCAGATGCGCGGACAAGGTCAACGTTCCTCGAAGGCGAAGCGTAGGGACTGGAACCAGGGACTCAGCAGATAGGCGAAGACGCTGCGCGATCCGATCAGGATACCGCACTGCACCTGCATGCCAGGATACAATTGATATACCCTGTCGCCGCTCTCGAATCGATTCTTGTCGGTGACGACGCGGATCTTGTAGAAGGCGCGGCCATCCTGGGTGACGGTGGCGTCGGGGCTGACGGTATCCACGGTGCCGTGGATATGGCCGAAGGCCGCCGCCTCCGACGAGACCAGGGTGACGCGCGCCGATTGGCCACGGCGGACATAGCCGATATCCTCGATGCGCAGCTTGGCCTCGACGATCAGGCGGTCCTCGATGGGCACGATCTCCAATACGGTCTGGCCCGGCTGGATCACGCCGCCCTCGGTGGCCACCGCGATGGTCTTGACGATGCCGTCCACCGGCGCCCGCAGCACGGTGCGGTCCTGGGCGCTTTGGAATTTGTGCATGCGCTGGGTCAGTTCCTCCAGCGACTGATAGGCTTGGGACAGTTCCTTGCGGGCCTGCTCGATGAAATTCTCCTTCAGGCTGCCCAGGCGTTCGCGCGCCTCCTTCAAGGCGGACTCGATGCGGGGCACCGCGGCCTGGTCGGCGTCCAACTGGCCCTTCAGGGTCTGCTGCTGGCGGACCAGATCGAGATGGACCATGCGGCTGGTCAATTCCCGCGACAGCAGATTCTCGCTGATGCCGACCTGATCGCTGACCAGCCCCAGGGCGCGGCGGTTGTTGCCGATGCGGATACCGATTTCGTTCAGTTCCTGCTGGCGCTGCACGATCTGGGTTTCCTGGGTGCTGATATCGTGGGAGAGGCGGCGGCGGCGGGTCTCGAACACCTCGGTGGCGGATTTGGCCAGATCGGGGGCCTCGCGGGCCAGGGCAGGCGGCGGCACGAACCTGTCCTCGCTCCGCACCTCGGCCTCCAGCCGGGCGATGTCGATGCGCAGCCCATTGAGTCTTGCCCCCAACTCCTCCAACTCGGAACTGGCGCGGATGGGGTCCAGGCGGATCAGCGGGCGGCCCTTTTCCACCCGGGCGCCTTCCTCCACCAGGATGGCGCTGACGATGCCACCTTCCAGGTGCTGCACCGCCTTGACCCGGCTCATGGGCATGACTTCGCCCACGGCGCTGCTGACCACATCCAGCCGGCCCAGCGCACCCCAGGCGACCAGGACCGCCGCCAGGACCAGGCTGTAGGCCAGCAGGCGCTGGGCGGGAGTGGCGGTCCGGGCGTGATCCCGCAAGGATTGGATGGCCTGGGCCGGGGTCATGCCGCCACCTCGGACGCGGTCAGGCGGCAGCCGCTGGGATCGATCTCCAGGACCTGGCGGGCGCCGCGCAGGATATTGGGGTCATGGGAGACCACGACGATGGTGCGGCCCAGCCGTGCCAACTCGATCAACAGGGAATAGACGGCCTCGACGGCGTCGCGATCCAGGCCCTCGGACGGTTCGTCCAGCACCACCAGCGGGCCGTTCACCGCCAGGGCGCGGGCCAGGGCGAGACGGCGGCGCTGTCCCAGGGCGAGGCTGCGGCCTCCCAGGGTCAGGCGACGATGCAGCCCGTCGGGATGCTCGTCGACGAAGCGGCCCAGCCCGACCTTGTCCAGGCAGGCCCGCATCTCGGCCTCACCCAGGCCGGGGCGAACGGCGGCCATGTTCTCGGCGATGCTGCCGTCAAGGAAGATGGGTTCCTGGGGCAGATAGGAAACCTGCGCCCGCCACCAGGCCGGGTCCAATTGGCGGATATCGACGCCATCGGCCAGGACTTGACCCTCGTCGGGATCGGCAAGGCCGGTGATCAGGCGCAGCAGGCTGGACTTGCCCGAGCCGTTGCGCCCGGTGATGGCCAGGACGCCGCCGGGTTCCACCACCACGTCCAGGGCCGAGAACAGCGGCATGGGCTGGCCGGGAGGGGCATAGGCCAGCCGTCGCAGTTCCAGCCGACCGTGATAGGCGGCCAGCACCGCGCCACGCCCGGGCTCCACCGGAATGTCGACGGCGAAGGCGCGGGCGGCGCGCAGATCGCCCTCGGCCTGCTGCAGCGAGGGGCTCAACTGGGCAAGCCGCACCACCGGCGCCAGGGCGCGGGCGGCGATGAGGTTGGCGCCGATCAGGGCGCCCACATCCAGCTTGCCGTCTACCACCAGTATGGCACCCACCGCGATGATACCGGCGCCCATCAGCCCTTGCAGTGCCTGATTGAGCGAGGTGGCGCCATTAGCCTGGGCCGCCAACTGGCCGCGCAACTCCCTGGCGCGGGCGGAGACCTGGACCCAGCGCCGCATCAACAGCGAAGCGCCGCGGAACTGGCGGATGGCGTCGCCGCCGCTTCCCGCCGCTTCCACCAGGGTCGCCACCGCCTGGCCCGCCGCCTGGGCGGCCTTGATGGGGGCGACGGTTCGGCGTTGGCCAAACCAGATGGAGGCAACGGTGGCGGCGGTGAAGATGCTGGCGATCAGGGCCAGGGGCGGCGACAGCAGCGCCAGAACCAGCAGGAAGAAGACGGAAAAGGGAACGTCGGCCAGGGCGGCCAGATTGGGGGCGCCAAAGGCGGCTTCCGCCCGCTCGACGCCGCGCATCAGGATCTCGGCCTCGCCGCGTGGCCTTGCGTCCAGGGCGGTGGGGCGCGCCGTCAGCATCAGGCCGAACAATCCGGTGGCCAGCTTCTCGTCGTCGCCGCCGACGATCTCGGCCGCCAGCTCCAGGCGCAGGGTGCGGAAGACGTGTTCCGCCAGCACCGCGATCACCACGCCCACGGTCAGGGTGAACAAGGTGGCGCCGACGCCATGGCCCACATAGCGGTTCAACACCTGGATGACATAGAGCGACGAGGCCAGCCCCAGGGCATTGACCAGCAGCGATGCCAGGAACAGCCGGACGGTGGCTGCCGGATGCCGGGACAGCCGTGCCAGCAACTCCTTCATGCGGCTATCCTCACGCCCGCACCGGCATGGGGGTGTCGGCGGGGTCCGGGCTGTCTTCCGACAGCGGCTTCCAGACGATTCCGGCCTCGTTGAAGGCGTGCCAGATGCGGGTCCAGACCTCATCGGTGGCGAAACGCATGCGGCCCATATGCTTGATGCTGAAGCGGATATTGTAGCGCGCCACCCAATGGCCGCCGATGCATTCCACTCCGGCGAAATGGATCTCGGCGCCCTCGGTGGTGCCGCCGCCCTCGGGGTCCTCGCCAGCGATGAATTCCTTGACCCCCACCAGGGAATGCTTGAGCAGTTCCACCACCTGCACCGGGTCGTGGCTGGGATCGGCGTGGATGATCAGGCCGGTATAGGCACCCTTGGCGCTGCTGTAGTTGTGGACCTCGGCCTCGGACACCTTGCCGTTGGCCAGGGACACCATATAGCCGTTGGAGCGGATGCGCACGGTGCGCCAGGTGATGTCCTTGATCTGTCCGGCGATGCCGCCGATCTTGACGAAGTCGCCCACCTTGAACGGGCGTTCGATGTTGAGCACCACGCCCGAGAAGATGTTGGCGATATTGGCCTGCACCGCCAGGCCGATGATCATGGCCAGCACGCCCGAGGTGGCCAGCAGGCTGGTCAGGGTCTGGCCCATGACGAAGGCCACCACGCCGCAGGCCGCCAGGGCATAGACCACGAAGGACGACAGCATGCGGATGACGTTGGGAATCTTGCGGTTGGTGCGGCTTTCGATGGGCACCCACAAGAAACGTTCCAGCGAGATGGTGACGATGCGGGCCGGAACGATCCACCACAGGGTCTCGTAGACGAAATAGATGGCGTCGATGGCCGAGGTGCTGAAATTGGCCAGCGCGTAGTCGAGGATCAGGTTGCCCACGGAGACCAGCAGCAAGGGCCAGGTCACCGCGCGCAGGACCAGGGTCTGCATGCGCCAGAACTGGCCGCGATCCTTGCGGTCGAGCAGGCTGGCCAGCACCGAGCCCACCAGCGAGAAGATGGCGAAATAGATGAAGGAATCCGCCGGGAAGGCGTCGCGGGCCTTGAAGCCGTCCGGCTTCAGGATCATGCCCATGTCGATCAGCGAGAAGGACGGCAGCGGCTTGCCGAAACCGACGAAGGTGGGATCGCCGGACGAGCCCTGCAGCGAGGCTTCCTGCGATACCCAGGCCCGCTCGATCTCCCAGCCCGACAACCCGGCCAGCACATGGGCCCGCATCATCATGTCCACCAGCGGATCGGCATTGACCATGCCGCCGCTCAATCCGGCCAGCAGCGCCTTGACCGAATTGCCGCCATCGCCCTCGCTGATGGACATGCGGCTTTTCTTCAACTGCTCCTGAAGGGTGCCGCCGCTGCCCAGATCCATGCCCAGCACGTCGGAGACGTACATCAGGTTGTTGCGGTTGAGGATGCGGTGGTGGAAGGACAGGCCCACCAGCTGGGTGCCATAGGCGCGGCTGACCTGGGAGTAGTTGCGGAAGAACTTGCCGTGCACCCGATAGGACCGGTACAGCATGTCGCCGTCCTGGCCCTCGCGCTCGGGATGCTCCAGCTTGATGGGGGTGACGGCGTTGGTGAAGACCACGTCCTGGGGGTTGATGTCGCCGCGCCAGCGGAACCAGATGGTCAGGTCCAGGTCGACGGTATTGGCCTTGGTGTCCATGGCCGACACCTTGTCCACCTTGACCCCGGCGAAGACCACATTGGTCTTGTACATGAAGCGGTCGTTGACGTAGAGGGCGCGCCCGGCGATCAGCTCCTGCAGGTAGTTGGCGACGCCCTCCTCGCGGATGGGCGACAGCTGGGTCAGGGCCGAGATCATCTCGATGCCGTCATACTGGCCGATCCAGGCCGGGGCCGCCGACACACCGCGCGCGTCGAAATATTGCGGCCCGTTGATGCCAGGGAAGGCCTTGTCCACCCGGTTCATGGCGGCCAGGGCGTCGCGTAGCGCCTTGCGCACCGATCCGGGCTGGCGCTCGGCCGAGGACAGGCCGCGATAGGTCTCGCTCAGCAACCGTGCCCCGTCGAAGGCATAGCCCGCCAGCCAGTCGGGCGAGGCACCGAATTTCTCGATATAGCCGTTGCGGAAGCGTTGCGCCCGCTCGCCCGCCGTGTCCAGCAGCATGGGGGCGCTGACCAGGGTGCCGTTCAGTGCCGCCCCCACCGAGCCCTCGCCCTTCCAGTGATTGGCCAGGCTGGCGCGGAAGGCGTCGGTGGCCAGGGCGCGCAGGCCGACCACCTTGTTGCGCACGCCGCCCTTGCGCAGGCCCGCCACGATGCGGCCCGCCGCCTCGGCGTCGCCGAGGACGAACACCGCGCCGATCAGCTTCTTGTCGTTGATGTCGGCGGCGATGCGCTCGATATCCTGGTCCAGCCCCGCCGCGGCCGGGTCATAGGCCCAGCGGAACAGCACCTTGGTGCCGAAGCGTTGCAATACCTCGTCGAACACGGTGGACAGGGCTTCGTCGCGGGGGCTGCCGGAATGGATGATGGAAACCGTCTTCTCGCCCACCACATTGCGCACGTAATTGGCCAGGAAGCGGGTCTCGAAGGTCTCGTCGAAGGTGGTGCGGAACAGCCAGGGATCGGCGGGCAGGGCTTCCTGCTGCGCCGTGGCCGGGGTCAGCGCCGGGATGCCGCGCGCGGCATAGACCTCGGCCGCCGCCCGCGCCGCCGCGCCCGAGGCATGGCCGATGACGCCGATGACATCGCTGGCCGCCGCTTTCTCGGCCGCCGCTTTGGCCTGGACGGGGTCGTCGCCATCGTCGATCCGCAGCACCGCCAGGGGATGGCCGCCGATGCCGCCCGCCTTGTTGACCTGCTGCACCAGCAACTCGACGCCGCGACGGATGGACTCGCCCTGATCCGCCGCCCGGCCCGAGGCCGGGGCCAGCACCGCGATGGAGACCGGCTTCTTGGAACTGGTGTCCAGGAACGCGATCCACATCACCAGGGAAACCAGCCCGGCGACGGCCGCCGCCACGCCCAGCATGGTCAGGAACAGGCCACGCTTCGACATGTTCGACAGGCGGTCTTGGATGGTGCGGATCAGGTCCATGGACGAAGAGGCCCCTAGGTGACGGTGACGTGGATGGTATGCGCGGTGGTATGTCCGTGCTGATCGCTGATATCAATCACGAAACTGTCGGAATGGGCGGTGCCGCCCGCCGTATAGGTAAAGGTTTCGCCGCTCAGCGAGACGCTTCCATATTGGGCGCCGCCATTGGGGTGCACACCATCGTTATGGAGGGCGTAGCTCAGCGAATCATTGGTCGAGGTGGTCCCCAGGACCATGGATTTGTAGCTGCTGCCGTGGGCGACGGAGAAGTCATCCCAGTCATTGGCGGTTATCCCGCTCGACCGGCCGGCGCTGCCGTTCTTCCCGGTGGCGTCCGCGAGACTGTTGGAGGTCTCGTCGAGATGGAACGAGGCCAGCAATCCGCTTTCGGTGCCCAGGGTCTTGTGGGTCATGTCGGCCTGGATCTCCTGGGAACTGCGTGCGGTGTTCCAGACGTTCACACCGGCCAGGTCGCCATTCAGGAAGCGCTGTCCGGTGTAGCTGGGGTCGGTGTCATTGCCAAGGATCAGGTTGCTGGTCGGCAGGTTGAACTTGCCGGCACCGGGCGTGGCCGAGGTATCGGCGACGCCGTCGATATACATGGTCATCTGGTTATTGTCGTAGGTGGCGGCGATGAAATGCCATTTGCCATCGGCCACGCTGATGGAGCTGTCCAAAGATGCATGGCCGCCGCCGCCGGTGGTGTCGAGGCGGACCTGGCCCGATGGCCCCACCAGTACTTTCAGGCCATTGCCCCCCGGCTGATCCATGAAATTGACCAGACCAACCCAATTGGCGGTGCTGCCGGTGATCTTGACCCAGGTTTCCACCGTGTAGTTGGCGGCCATGCTTGAAAGTCCGGTCGCCCCGTTGTTGAAGCTCAGGCCACTCACCCCGCTGAAATGGGTCGAGTATTGGTTGGGCAGGTTGATCGGCAGGTTGAGCGTGGTCGAGGCGGTCGCCGTGTTGTTGGCGGTGTTGCTGTCGCCGATGCTGGCGGTGACGCTGGCGGTTTGCGCCAGGCTGGACCACGACGCCGAGGCCGTGCCGTTGATGCTGAAGGTGGCGACCTCATTGGGGGACAGTTTCAGCGTGGTGTCGATGCCGCCGGTACCGCTCCCCGAGCCGCCGCCATTGGTGGTGTAGCTCCAATTGTTCACGGTAAAGCCGTTGGGGGCCGTATAGACGAAATGGGCACTGGGATCGGTGACCGAGCCACTGTTGGTCACCGTCGCGGTCAGCGTCAGGGCATCTCCCAGATTGGCGGTGGCTGGGCCGCTGATGCTCGCCGACAGGTCGGTGGTGGTGACGGGGTTCAGTACCGTCACCACCACGTTGTCGATCTCGTGGTTGTTGGTGGCGCCGCCGGTGGCGCCGGAGAAGCCCAGCGACACGGTGTCGCCGATGGCGTCGGCTAGCTGCGTGTACTGGAAGTTGCTCCACAGATCCAGCCAGGTCCCGCCGCCATCGAAGCTCATCTTCAGATTGAAGGTCTTGTTGGCGTTCATGGTGAACTCGACCTTGCGACTTCCGACCAGCCCGACATTCCAGCCTGCGACATTGACCGCCGAGCCGCTCACATAGGGAGTATGGTCGTTGCCGGTGACGGCGTTACCGACCCGCATGGCGACGATATTCGGGGTGGTCTCGGTGAAGGGGCCGCCCCAGCTGAGGCCCGCGTTGGAATTGGTGAAGTTGCCGTATTCGTCGAAGCCGACCCCCATCAGCAGGTTGGACATGCTGTGGACGTCAGACGAAAGCATGCCGGCGAAGCCCAGCAGCGGACCACCACCGCCCAATGTGGGGCCGGATGCGGTGCCGTTCAGCATGACCAGGGCGAAACCATCGGCGGTGCGGGGATGGTTGACGTTGGTGCCGCCTCCGACCCAGTAGTCGAAGGTCACCTTGAAGCCCTGGGCGGTGGACAGGCCGGACTTGAAGATGGCGCTGCCCTTCTGGTCCGTCGCATTGACGTTCAGGTGCAAGACGCCGCCGCCGATGCTGGCGGAACCGCCCAGCCACCAACTGCCGAGATCGGCGTTGAAGGCATCGGATACCAGGGTGTTCGAACTGATGCTGATGGAAGCCGTCTCGGTCGCTGTGCTGAAGGCGGTGCCGGTCAGACTGACCCAGTCATGCGCGTTGCCGCTGGTCTGGTCCCAGGCCTTGTAGGTGAAGGTGGCGTTGCCGGTGGTGGCGCCATCGGGCACGAAACGCAGGCGGTCGGTCGCGGTCAGCAGCAAGCCGTTGGAGCCGTTGAAGGAGGCGCTCAGCAGATTGGTCCAACTGGTGCCGCCATTGATGGAATATTGCCACTGGCCCAGGCTGTTATCGACACCGGTGACGGCGATGCTTTTCGGGACCGAACCGCTGGTCACGTCCACATCGGTGATGGAGCCGTTCGGTATGATGTCCGAGATCAGCTTGCCTGGATTGGTGGTCGCGATCTTGTCGATGGAAGACAGGGTCGGGCTGTAGCTTGTGTTCAGCACCGGGGCGTCGTTGACCGAAGTAATGGTCAGGGAATGGGTGGCGGTGGCGGTCTTGGCGCCGCCGGTTCCCGAATTGCCCTGGTCGTCCACAGTGACGCTGACGCTGCCCGTGCCGGAATAATTGGCGGTGGGGCTGTAATTCAGCGTCGCCAGGGCGGTGGTCAGATTGGCGAGGGTCCCGGTGAAGACCATGCTGGAATCGCTGGTGCCGTCGCCGGTGGTGAAGCTCAGACCGGTGGTCGAGGCCAGGGTGACGGCGCCATTGGTGGAGGACAGGGTGACCTTGATCAGGTCATTGGCCTGCGCGTCAACGTCTCCCACCGTGCCGGTGATGCTCAGAACACCGTCCTCGGCCAGGGTGGAGGCGGCGCTCAGCGCGATGGTGGGGGCGTCGTTGGTGGCGGTGATGGTGAAGGTGCCGGTGATGCTGGGGGTCGGCCCGGCGCCGTCGTTGAGGGTGACCGTCACCGCCCGGTTGAGGTCGCCGGTGGGAGTATCGCTGGCGGTGGTGTAGCGCAGCGCCGAGACCAGGGCCTCCACCGAGACCCGGTTGGCCGCCGTGGCCAGGGCGATCTTGAGGCCGGTGCCCTGGCCGTTCAGGGTATTGGCGTCCACCGTGCCGATGGTGGTGCCGTTATAGCGGATGGTGCCGCCCGCCACGGTGATGCCGCCGGTTTCGGCGACGCTGAGGCGGTCGGTGGTGGCATAGCTGTCGAAGGTGACCATCAGATCGCCGCCGCCATAGGAATGGACCTTGGGATTGCTGATGGCGACGCTGGACACCAGCGCCATGGGGGTGTCCTCGGTATAGGCGGTTCCGGCGGCGCCGGTGAAGGCCAGGGTGGTGTTGCCGGACTGGTTGACCGTCACGCTGATGGTGGTGGGGTCGGTGTCGACACCGTTGACCGTGGCCTTGACCTGCACGTCGTAGGAATGGCTAGCATTGGTGGCGAAGTCGATATCGGCCCCGGCCACCAGCACCAGATTGGTGCCGGAAATGGCGAACATGCCGCCGGGATTGCTTACCAGGGAATAGGTGGTGGTGGCTCCCGTCGCCGCCCGCGCCGTGCTCAGCGCCGCCACCACGGTCCCGCCCACCGCCTTGTCGGTCTCGTTCATGTTGGGAATGGGATTGAGGACCGTGCCGTCCTTCACCACCCAGCTGTAGACGCCATTGATTCCCACATTGCTGGTGTTTTCCAGATTGGTCATGGACGAGGTGCCGGATCCCACTACCTCGCCGTAGTTCTTGGTGGCGGGAACCCCCGCCGTCCAGCCGCCGGTGGCGCCCTGGCTCCAGTTGATGCTTTGGTAGCGCAGGATGATCTGGAAGTCGGTGGCAGCATAGCCCGCGATGCCGGAGAGGGGCTTCAGCTGGATCTGGAAGGTGTCGGCGCTGGAGACGAAGATGTTGTAGGCGTGGACGTTGGAATAGGTCACCACGATGCCATCGGTGGCGTTGACGGCCGTGGTGATGCTGCCGCCCTTGCGGGTATCGATGTCGTTGTACATGCCCGCCACCATGGGCAGGGTCGATCCGGCGATGCCACGCGGCGAATAGGATGACGAGCCGGTGCCGAAGGTGATGTAGCCGTTGGACCCGGCGAACAGGTTGGTATAGGTGGTGCTGCCCAGCTTCAGGCCATTGGCGAAGGCCGAGGCGATGTTCAAGGCCCAGTAAGTGTCGTCGGCCGAACCATAGGGGGACAGGGTTCCCGACAGGCCGGTCAGCACCGACTTGCTGCCGGGATCATAGGGCAGGGCATTGCTGCCGATGCCCGAGTAAACAACGATGGGCGGGTCGGGCTGGGTGATGACGATCTTGGCGGTGTCGGTGGCGGTGGAGAAGGCGGTGATGCCGCCCGTGGCCGACATGTTGTTGGCGGCATAGCCCACCGAGCCCGAGGTTTGGTCCCAGGCCCGATAGGTGAAGGTGGCGGGGTTGCCGCTGGCCAGGGTGTGGCTGCCATCGGGCACGAAGCGGACATAATCGTCGGGGCGCAGCAGCAGGGCCGAGTTGGCGCCGATGGCCGGAAAATTGGCCCAGGTCGGGGTTGCCGCATCGTAGATCATGTATTGCCAGGTACCGTAGGAATTGGGCACCGAGGTTCCGGTGATGGCGATGCCTTGCGACGGGGTGGCATCCACCTCGCTGATGCTGGACTGGAAGATGGTGGAAACACGCTGACCCGGCGTGTCGGTCTGGGAATAGGTCAGGGATTCCAGGGACGGCGCGGCGGCGGTCAGGACGGGAGCATCGTTCACCGGATTGATGGTGATGGCGACGCTGTCCTGGTCCTGCTTCTCGCCGCCGCTGCCGGAATGGCCGTCGCCATTGCCGTCCAGGGTGGTGATGGTCAGGGTGTCGGTGCCGTTGTAGTTCAGGGTATTGCGATAGGTGATGGACGCCAGGGCGGCGTTCAGCGCCGTCTTGGTGCCGCTGAAACTCATGGCGGCATCATTGGTGCCGTCGCCCGCCGTGAAGGTGAGACCGGTGGTCTGGCCCAGGCTGACGACGCCGTGACCGACACCCAGGCTGACCTTCATGGTCTGGCCCTGGTCGTCCAGATCGGAAATGGACAGCTTGGTGGCGCCGCTCAGCACCAGATCATTGTCCTCGTCCACCGTCCGGCCGGAGGAGACGGAATTGACCGGGGCGTCGTTCACCGCCGCCACGGTGATGTCGAATTCGGCGCTGGCCGAGGCCTCGCCGTCGCTGACGGTGATCAGGGCCTTGCGAACGGTGGTATGGGGGTCGTCGCTGAGATTGCGATAGGCGAGGCTGCGCAACACATCCTGATAGGCAATGAGCGAGGCTCCACCGGAAAATTCAAGAAGCCCGGTAGCCGAGTTCATGGTCGCGGTCATGCCGGTGGGCAGGGTGTAGGTGATCTCGTCCTCGGTGGGAAGCCATCCGGTGAACTTCACCTGGACCAGGGACAAGGCTCCGTCATCGCTATCGGTGACGCGCAGCAGCGGCTGCAAGCTCAGCGGTGCGCCGTTCTCGGTATAGGCGGCCACGGTGCCGGGGACGGACAGGGACGGCGCCTGATTGGGAAGCGGCGTGGTGGGCGGCGTGTTGACCGGGCCGGTATCCTGGGTGTTGTTGGTGTTATTGCTGGTGTTGCTCGACGTGCCGAGGATCTGCGGCGGCGGCGGCGTGAAGGTGATGGCCACGGTCTCGCCCGGCGACAGATTGGTCGAGCCGCTGCCGCTGGTCCCCGGGCCGGTGGCCCCCCCCGGCGTCGGAGCGGGCGGCGTCAGGCTGGGAGCCGAGGAGGTGAACAACTGGGGCGCCGACTGCCCGACCGGGGCGATGGCCTCGCTTGGGCTGGTGGAGGGACCGAAGGAAGACAGCGACTGCACCCCCTGGCCGCTGGCCATGGCCATCAGGGTGGGATCGGAGGTCACGCCCTGGCTGGCCTGGCTGGTCTGCTGTTGCGACGACTGGGCGGCGCTTCCTGCCTGTTGGGCAGCAGCGCCGAAATCGCCGCCCTTGGCTAGGGCCGAGGAGAGGTTGGCGACGAAAGCGGCGGAATCACCGCCGAAATTTCCCGCCATGGAGTTGATGGCCCCCTGGGCGTTCTGGCCGCTGGCCAGGGCGGCGCCCAACTGGGCGGCGGGCGACAAGGGCACAGAGGCGGAGGCCGTCTGGGTCTGGGCGGCGTCCGAGGCTCGCTGGGCGGTCTGGGTGGCGGAGGCGATGTCCGATCCCTTGGCCAGGGCCTGGGTCAGGGCATTGGCGAATTCGGCCCCCCCCGCCAGGGCGGTGCCGGTATCCTTGCCGGTGGCCAGGGCGTTCATCAGCGCCTGACCCGGCGACACCGGCACGGACTGGGCCTCGGTCTGCCGCGATTGGGCTTCGGTGGCCTGGGTGGCGGCCTTGGCGGCATCGCCGGAACTGCCGCCCCTGGCCAGGGAATTCAGCATGGCCTGGAGACCGGCGCCATTCTGCAGCCCCGCCGCGCCGCCATTGGCCAGGGCGGCGATGATCTGGTCGGCGGCGGACATGGGTACCGTCTGGGCATTGGCGATATCGGCCTGGGCGGCGGCGGCCTGTCCGGCGGCCTTGAGGGCGGTATTGGTGTCGGCCCCCGAGGCGGCGGCGGCCTGGAAGGTCTTCAGGAAGGCGCTGGCCTGATCCGGCGGCATCCCGGCGGTGGCCGTCTTCAAGGCATTGGCGGAGTCGGTGCCGCCCGCCAGCGAACTCATCAGCCCGGCGGCGGCGGTGGTGGGGGCCTGGGCGCCCTTGGCGGTATCCACCGCCTTGACTCCGGCCTCGGCCTGCTTGAGGGCGGTGGCCATGTCGACGCCCTTGGCGATGGCGTTCTGCAAGGTATTGATGAAAGCATCGACATGCTGCTTGGTCACGGCGCCCTTGCCCACCACATTGGCCAGGGCGGCCTGGACATTGTCGCCCTTGGCCAGGGCCTGGACCAGGGCATTGGCGTTGGCGCCTTCCGTTGCTTCGGCCTCGGTGCTGACCTTGGTCTCGCTCTTGACCACGGCGATGGCCTGGCCAGGGGGCACGCCCTCGCCCAGGGACTTGGACAGGCCCTGGGTGAAGGACTTGGCCGCATCGGCAGCCTTGTCGGCGGGGACACCCAGCTTGGCGAAGTGGGCGGCAATGGACTTTTGGGTGACCGCCAGGGCCTCGGACACGCCCTTGCCCGAGGCGAAGCTTTCCAGCAACGCCTGGGGAGGTGTCCAATCCTTCAGGTCAAAAATCATCTGTCCGAGCTCCCCAAAGCCTACCTAGCCCCCGCCAGGCCGGACGGCTGGGTCAGAAAAACGGAAAGGAGAACATCAAGGTGTAGCCGTTGAATGTCAGAATCGAGCCGATGATCGCCAGGATGACGCTCACCGCCATGATGGCGGGCACTTCGACCATGGTGGCCACCGAGGCGGTGACGATGGCGATTTCCAGCAGGGCGACGGCGCGATCGAAATAGGGGTCCTTCCGGGCGGCGGTGTCCCGAAGCTGTTCGTAGATCTTGGCCTTTTCCAGCAATTCCTTCTTGCCTTCGCCCTTTTCCGGGTCGCTGTCGTATTTCTTGATGGCGGCCTGATACTTGTCGATATTGGCCTGGATCGCTGTCCGGGCTGGTTCGGGCATGTCGGGCTGGGTTGCAAGCTGGAGCTTCAGGCTGTCTGCCGCGAGCTGGTAGGAGGTTTGGCGCAGGGTCTTGGCCTGGTAAAAATTATACGTATCCGAAACGGCTATATAGTTTGCCATAAATTCCTTGGTGGCATTGCCGCCACCCAGATTGGTCACGGCCAGCAGAACGGCAAGAATAGAGATGTACAAGGCTGCGCGGCGGTTATCGCCGCCATGCTTCGCGTCATCCTTCAATTCGTCAAGTTTCGTCACGATTTGCTCCGAAATTTTTCGGCTGCTAAATGAATGCAGATTGATAGGTTGCTGCGATAATCAAGCCTTTGAACAGAATTTTCTATACTGAATTTGACGCACAAGGTGAAGGCGCAGTTTGTGACGCAGGGTCCGGTTCCTATCCAACCACTCCATTAGTATTAGTGGAGTCCGGGGGGCTTGTTTCAAAAGATGATTCGCCAAGGCCATTGACTCCGCCGCCGCCGAGGCCCAATGTGAGTGAACAAACGCTCACATTGGGGTTGGTCATGAGGGACGGAAGCGAAACCCGGCGAAGAATTCACGAAACCGCCTTGCGGCTATTCGTGGAAAAGGGGGTGGCGGAAACGACGGTGCGCGATCTGGCCAAGGGGGCGGGCATCGCCGAGGGCACGCTTTACCGCCACTACGCCTCCATGAATGATCTGGTCTGGGATCTGTTCTCGACCCATTACCGCGCCTTCGCCCGCCGCCTGGATGTCGCCCAGTCCGGACAGGCCGGGTTCGGCGGCAAGCTGGCGGCCATCATCGCCGAGTTCTGCCGCTTCTTCGACGCCGAGCCGGTCTTGTTCCGCTTCCTGATGTTGGTCCAGCACCAGGCGCTGCCTCGGGTCGCCAATGATGCCGACAACCCGGTGGAACTGGTCCACGGCGTCATCGCCCTGGCCATGGAGCGGGGTGAAATTCCCCGACGTCCGGTGGGGCTGGCGGCGGCCATGGTGCTGGGGCTGGTGCTGCAACCGGCCTTTGGCCTGGCTTACGGACGCCTGAGCCTGCCGTTTTCCCAATACGCCGAGGATATCACCGCCGCCTGCTTGGCGGCGCTGGGGAGTAACGCCCATGTCTGACGGGTCTTTCCACCTGCTGCGTTGCCGTCGTTTCCTGCCGCTGTTCGCGGCCCAGTTCCTGGGGGCGGCCAATGACAACCTGTTCAAGAATGCCCTGGTCATTCTCATTGTCTACCGTCTGGGGGAAGGGCTGGCGCTTCCGCCGCAAATCCTGGTGACCCTGGCCGCCGGGCTGTTCATCCTGCCCTTCTTCCTGCTGTCGGCCACGGCGGGACAGATGTCGGACCGCTTCGAGAAAAGCGGCCTGATCAAGCGGGTCAAGCTGGCCGAGGTCGCGGTGGCGGCCCTGGGTGTCTGGTCCCTGTTCACCGGCAGCGTCACCGCCATGCTGGTGGTGCTGTTCGGCTTCGGGGTCCAGGCCACCTTCTTCGGGCCATTGAAATACGCGGTGCTGCCCGAACATCTGGCCGAGACCGAACTGGTGGGCGGCAATGCCCTGATCGAGGGCGGCACCTTCATCGCCATCCTGGTGGGGACCATCGCCGGGGGGCTGCTGATCCTGGCCGAGGGCGGCGTCATGCTGGTCTCCGTCCTGATGCTGGCCCTGGCTGCCGCCGGTTACGTCGCCAGCCTGTTCCTGCCCATCGCCCATCCCGGCAATGCCTCGGTCAGGGTCTCGGCCAATATCATGGCCGAAACCCTGGCGGTGCTGCGCCTGATCCGGGGGCGTCGCGACCTGTTCCTGTCGGTGCTGGGCATCTCGTGGTTCTGGCTGATGGGCGCCACCTTCCTGGCCCAGTTTCCCGCCTTCGCCAAGGATGTGCTGGTGGCGGATCAGCATGTGGTGACCTTGCTGCTGACGGTGTTCTCGGTGGGCATCGGCATCGGTTCTGTGCTGTGCGGCCGCCTGCTCAAGGGCGAGATTTCCGCCCGGCCGGTGCCTTTCGCCGCCCTGGGCATGACCTTGTTCTCGTTCGACCTCTATTTCGCGAGCGCGGTCCCCGCGATGCCGGGCGCCGCCCTGGCCGGGGTGGCCGAGTTCCTGTCCCTGGCCGCCAACTGGCGGGTGCTGGGCGACCTGCTGGCCATCGCCATCTGCGGCGGCCTCTATATCGTGCCGCTCTACACCATCTTGCAAAGCCGCGCCGACGAGGGCAGCCGGGCGCGGGCCATCGCCGCCAACAACATCATGAACGCCGCCTTCATGGTGATCTCGGCGGCGGCGGGTGCTCTGATGCTGGGGCTTGGCTTCTCGGTGCCACAAGTGTTCCTGGTCCAGGCCGGGGCCAATCTGGTGGTGGCGGTCTATATCTGCGGCCTGCTGCCCGATGCCTTCCTGAAGGGTCTGTTCGCCTGGGTTCTGCGCCGGGCCTATGGCGTCCGGGTCGAGGGGCTGGAGCATCTGGCGGCGGCGGGCGACAAGGCGGTGATCGTGGTCAACCACGTCTCGTTCCTGGACGCGGTGCTGATGGCCGCCTTCCTGCCCGGGCGGCCCAGTTTCGCCATCAACACTTTCGTCGCCCGGCTGTGGTGGGTGCGTCCCTTCCTGTCGGTGGTGGACGCCACCGCCATCGACCCCACCAATCCCATGTCCACCAAGACCCTGATCCACGCGGTGCAGGGCGGGCGGCGCATGGTGATCTTTCCCGAGGGACGCATCACCGTCACCGGTGCGTTGATGAAGATTTACGAAGGTCCCGGCATGATCGCCGACAAGTCCGATGCTCCGGTGGTGCCGGTGCGCATCGACGGTGCCCAGTTCACCCTGTTCTCGCGGCTGAAGGGCAAGGTCCGGCGTCACTGGTTCCCTCGCATCACCATCACCATCCTGGCGCCCCGCCGCTTCGAGGTCCCCGAGCGGATCAAGGGCCGTGCCCGGCGCCAGTATATCGGTGCCGCTCTCTATGACGTGATGTCGGGCATGATGTTCGAGACCTCGGACCGTCACCACACCCTGTTCCAGGCGCTGGTGCAGGCCAGGCGGCATCACGGCGGCGATGGGGTGGTGCTGGACGATGTCAGCCGTAAGCCCCTGACCTATACAAGGCTGATCGCCGCCAGCCACGCCCTGGGCCGCGTCCTGGCCGGGCAGTCCCGCCCGGGCGAGGCGGTGGGGCTGCTGCTGCCCAATGTCAACGCGGTGGCGGTGGCGTTCTTCGCCCTGCAGTCGGTGGGCCGGGTGCCCGCCATGCTGAACTTCTCCACCGGCGCCGACACCGTGCTGGCCGCCTGCCGTGCCGCCGGGCTGGAGACGGTGGTGACCTCGCGCCGCTTCATCGCCCAGGCCCGGCTGGATGGTCTGGTGACGGCACTGGCGGGGGCGGTGAGGGTGCTCTATCTCGAGGACCTCGCCCCGGCCATCGGCCCCTTCGCCCGACTGGCGGCCCTGGCCAAGGCCAGGTTCGGCGGCGCGCCCCAGGGCGATCCCGAGAGCCGGGCGCTGATCCTGTTCACCTCGGGCTCGGAAGGCACCCCCAAGGGCGTGGTGCTCAGCCATGCCAATCTGCTGGCCAATTGCGCCCAATTGGCGGCGCGGGTGGCGTTCAGCCCCCAGGATATCGTGTTCAACGCCCTGCCGGTGTTCCATTCCTTCGGCATGACCGGCGGGCTGCTGCTGCCGCTGCTCAACGGGCTGAGGGTGTTCCTCTATCCCAGCCCGCTGCATTACCGCATCGTGCCGGAATTGGTCTACGACACCAACGCGACCATCGTCTTCGGCACCGACACCTTCCTGGCGGGCTATGGAAGGGTGGCGGCCCCCTATGACTTCTATTCGGTGCGCTATGTCTTCGCCGGGGCCGAGAAGGTCAAGGACGAGACCCGCAGAGTCTGGATGGACAAGTTCGGCATTCGCATCCTGGAAGGCTACGGTGCCACCGAGACCGGCCCGGTGCTGGCGGTCAACACGCCCATGCATCACAAGGCGGGAACCGTGGGCCGGCTGCTGCCCGGTATCGAGGCGCGGCTGGAAGCGGTCCCCGGCATCGACGAGGGCGCCAGGCTGCTGGTGCGCGGCCCCAATGTGATGAAGGGCTATCTGCGGGCCGAGGCGCCCGGTGTGCTGCAACCGCCCGAGGATGGCTGGTACGATACCGGCGACATGGTCACCCTGGATGAGATGGGGTTCGTCCGCATTGTCGGCCGGATCAAGCGCTTCGCCAAGATCGCGGGCGAGATGGTCTCGCTGGGCAAGGTGGAGGCCGAGGCCGCCCTGCTGTGGCCCGACTCCCAGGTGGCGGTGGTGGCCGTGCCCGACGACAGGAAGGGCGAGCAACTGGTGCTGGTCACCGACCGGGCCGGGGCCGATCGTGCCCAGGTGCTGGCCCATTTCAAGATGCGGGGGCTGGCGGAACTGCTGGTGCCCCGGACCGTGATGGTGGTGGGCAAGCTGCCGCTGCTGGGCACCGGCAAGACCGACTATGTCGCCTTGAAGTCCCTGGTGGAAGGAGGGGGGCATGCCTGACCCTCTCTCCCACGGCCAGACACCGGATCGGGTGGTGTCGCTGGCCGAGACCCGCCGGGTCTTCATCGAGGCGGCCGATCCCGCCGAGCTGTGGCGCGACGTCTATCGCGCCGACGACATGGACGCCATGCGCGACCTGGTGCGGGCGGTGATGGGCGATGTGCGGCGCAAGCCCTCCTGGTCGCTGGGGTGGAACGTCGTCACCCGGCTGGCCTATGCCGCCCTCTACAAGCCTTTCGGCCATTTCATGCCGGAAAGCGATCATTTCGCCCGGCTGCTGGACACCCCCCGGCCCGACATGGCGGGGCTGCAGCGGCTTTACACCCTGGCTCATGCCGGATGCTCGTCGGTAATGGCCTGGGACAAGGTCGCAGCCCGCATGGTGCATTTTCGCAGCCTGGACTGGCCTTCGGCCCCGGCCATCGCCCGGGCCAGCCGGGTGCTGGACGGCGTGCGCGCCGATGGCGAAGTCGCCTTCCGGGCGGTTGGCATCCTGGGCATGGTGGGGCTGTTGACGGCGGTGAAGCCGGGCTTTTCGGTGTCCATCAATTTCGCGCCCTGGAGCGGGGCATCGCTGTCACTCAATTCCGATCCCACCTTCCTGGTGCGCCGCCTGATGGAAGCCGGCGCAGACAGCTATGCCGAGGCTCGCCGGGTGATCGAGGGCTGGCGGCCCGGTGCGCCCGTGTTCATCTCGCTCTGCGGTATCCAACGGGGCGAGGCCTGCGTCTTCGAGTTCGGCGCCGCCTGGGACGGGCAAGGCCCCTGGCATGTGGTGGAGATGGGAGAGGGCGAGGTCCTGGTCCAGACCAACCATTTCGCCGATGGCGGTCCCTTCGCCCGGCATCGGGTGGCGCAGGCGCCCGAGGCGGCCTGGGACGATCCCGCCTGGGACGCCCACGGCATACGCCAGACCTCGCGGGCGCGCAAGACGCTGATCGAGCAGGGCTTGAGCGATGCTCAGGAGGAGGGCCTGGACAATGCCCTGCGGCGGGTCTTCGCCCGGCGCCCGGTCTGGAGCCACGAGACAGCCCAATGGGCACGGATGATTCCGGCGACCGGCGGGCTGGATGCCTGGGTGCGCGGGGCGGCATAGGAAAAAGCGGGCCGGTGGGGAGGGGAGCGCCACCGGCCCAGGCGGAGACTCCCCCGTCAGCCAAGGACGGACCGGCGGTCCTCCATGATCCGGCGAAGGATCGGGGTCAGGATCAGCTCCATGGCCAAGCCCATCTTGCCGCCGGGCACCACGATGGTGTTGCGGCGGCTCATCCAGGAATCCTTCAGCATCTGCAGCAGAAAGGGGAAATCCACCCGGAAGCGGTCGGGTTTCCTGAATCGGATCACCACCAGGCTTTCGTCGGCGGTGGGAATGTCGCGGGCGATGATGGGGTCCGAGGTGTCGACGATGGGCACCCGCTGGAAGTTGATATCGGTCAGCTTGAACTGCGGCACGATGTAGTGAACATAGTCGTGCATGCGGCGCAGGATGGTGTCCATCACCGCTTCCTCGGAATAGCCGCGCTGGCTGGTGTCGCGGTGGATCTTCTGAATCCATTCCAGATTGATCACCGGCACCACCCCGATCTTCACATCGGCATGCTGGGCCACATTGGCGTCCTTGGTGGCGACGCAGCCGTGCAGGCCCTCGTAGAACAGGCAGTCGGTGTCCTCGGGAATTTCCTCCCAGTCGGTGAACTGGCCCGCGCCAAGCCCGAGATGGGCATAGGCGGCGGCCTCCTCCTCGTTGTGGATGTAAAGCCTGCGCCGACCGCGTCCGGTGTCGCCATAGGTGGCGAACAGTTCCTCCAACTCCCCGAACAGATTGGCCTCGGGGCCGAAATGGCTGAAGGTGCGGCAGCCGCTTTTCTCCGCCTCGGCCATGGCCTTCTTCATGCCCGCGCGGTCATAGCGGTGGAAGCTGTCGCCCTCGACGATGGCGGGCTTGATGCCCTCGCGCCGGAACATGTGCTCGAAGGCTTCCTTGACCGTGCTGGTTCCGGCTCCGGACGAGCCGGTGACGGCAATGATGGGATGTTTTCTCGACATTCTTTCTTCCCCCCAAGGTCCCCCGGTTCAGGCGATGCGCAGTTTCTCGCGCCAGCCCGGATAGAGTGCGTCGGCATCGCCGGAAAAGGACTCGAAGGCCGCTTTCAACTCGGGATGGGCCTTGGCGTAGTCCACCAGATCGATCCCCTCGGCCCAGGCCTGATGCGCCTGGCGCAACGACAAAGCGCCCGCCACCGGTCCGTCCTTGTGGCCGAAGGCGCCGCCGCCCGAGGTCTGGATCACATTGGCATGGCCCAGATTGGTGAAGAAGCCCGGCAGCCGCAACGCGTTCATGCCCCCCGAGATGATGGGGGTGCAGGCCTTCATGCCGCACCAGTCCTGGCGGAAATGGGGGCCATCGGCCACGTCGCGCTCCAGCATATAGGCGACGTCCTTTTCATCGGGGGCGCCTTCCATCTTGCCATAGCCCATGGTGCCGGTATGGATGCCCGACGCGCCAAGCAGGCGGGCCATCTTCATATGGACCAGCACGGTATAGCCGCGTTTGGACTGCTTGGAGGTGACGGCGCCGTGCCCGGCGCGGTGATAGTGCAGGAACTGGGCGGGGAAGTTGCGGCGACAGGTGGTCACCGCCGTCGGTCCCGCCACATAGCCGTCCACCAGGAAGGCCACATGGCTGGCGTTCTCGGCGAAGGTTTCCAGGATGTAGTGACCGCGCGCCAGCATCTCGGCCGGGTCGTCGGCGGTGATGTTGGCCGAGAACAGCTTGGCCTGGCCGGTCTCGTCCTGGGCGCGCTTCATGGCGTCGGCCACCAGCCGGATGGTTTCCTTCAGCGGCGCGAAGACCTGGTTGCCCTGGGGCTCGTCGTTCTTGATGAAGTCACCGCCCAGCCAGAACTGATAGCAGGCATCGGCAAAGGGCTTGGGGCGCAGGCCCAGCTTCGGCTTGATGATGGTGCCCACCACCATGCCGCCGTCGCTCTGGGGGCGGCCCAGCACCCGCCACATATCGGCGATATTGGCGGCCGGGCCGTCGAACAACTGGAGGAATTTGGGTGGGACGTAGAAATCCACCATCTTGGCGTAGTCCACGTCGCTCATGCCCTGGTTGTTGCCGATGGTCAGGGTCAGGAAGGACGCGATCATGGCGCGGCCGTCGATGATGTTGCGGTCGAACAGATCCACGGGAAAGGCGATCTTCATCAGTTCGCGCTGTTCGTCGATCTCGTAGACCAGGGCATCGACGCCGCGGGTGAAGTCGTCGGTGGTGCAGACCTCCACATTGGTGCCGGTGGAGGATTCGGCGGCGAAATGGGCGGCGGTGGCCAGATAGCCATGGCCGGATTTCGGCTTCATGCGATAGGCACAGAGCACATGGGCGCCGCCCTGGATCAGGCTTTGCTCGGTCAGGCCCAATTGGGCATAGCGCTTGGACTGGTCCATGGCTGTCTCGTCTCCCTTGAACGATCCTGCTTTGTTGTTGGCGTCACTGTGCCCGGATCGGTCCGGCGGGAGAACACCCGTGCGGGGAGTGCGGCGAAATGACATGGGTGGGTGAAAAACCACCAGAACAGGCTGCGGATGGGTAGGGGTTACTCCTGGCGGGTGACGTCGACCCCGGCCTCGCTGAACATGGTGGCGGCGGTTTCGAACTCCTCGGCGGGCATGGAGGTGGTGCCGCCCGCCACCGTCACCGCCGTCACCCCGGCCTGGATCAGCGAGCGGGCGCAGCGCGAGCAGGGGTAATGGGTGACATAGACCCGGCAGCCCTTGAGGCTGACGCCCACGCGGGCGGCATGGGCCACCAGATTTTCCTCGGCATGGGAGGTCCACAGATACTTGGCCGGGCGCTCCATGCGCTCGGGCCGGTCCTCGACGCCGCGCGGCAGGCCGTTATAGCCGGTGGCCCTGATCTCGCCGTCCGGTCCCACCGCCACGGCGCCCACCTGGGTGGAGGGGTCCTTGGACTTGGCCGCCGCATGGCGGGCGAAGCCCATGAAATAGTCGGGCCAGCTCATGGTCATTATCAAAGTCCCTCAATCGCCGATGGACCGGCTCGTCGATTCACGCTTCACACCGCCTTGGAATGGCGCTGCTCGCCCGCCTTGAGATAGCGGTCGAAGGCGGCGCAGACGGCGCGGACCAGGGTGCGGCCGTCATGGGTGACGCTGATGCGATGGCCATCCACCACCACCAGCCCGTCGGCCTGAAGCGGGGCGAGCGAGGCCAGTTCGGCCTC
Organism: Paramagnetospirillum marisnigri; assembly: GCF_001650715.1. GTDB lineage: Bacteria > Pseudomonadota > Alphaproteobacteria > Rhodospirillales > Magnetospirillaceae > Phaeospirillum > Phaeospirillum marisnigri. Next base: position 39,874 of record NZ_LWQT01000010.1, read on the forward strand.
GAACTGACCGGCATCGGCGCCGTGGCGGGCGGCCACCGCGTCCAGGTCGATCTCCAGGTCGCACATCAGGCGCTCGATGATCTCGCGGCGCAGGCGGTCGTCGGCATTGATGGCGACGCCGCGCGAGGTGGCCAGCTTGCCCTCGGCGATCAGGCGCTGATAGGCGTGGACCTCGCCCTCATTGGCGACATAGCCCTGGGGCAGCGAGCCGATTCCCGACGCCCCGAAGCCGATCAGAGTCGTGGCGGAATCGGTGGTATAGCCCTGGAAATTGCGGTGCAGCTTCTTGTCGCGCAGGGCGACGGCCATGGCGTCGTCGGGGGCGGCGAAATGGTCGAGGCCGATCTGGACATAGCCCAGGGTCTCGGTCAGTAGTTTGCAGCCCAGTTCATACTGCTTCCAGCGGGTCTCGGTGTCGGGCAGGGTCTCGTCGGGGATCAGCCGCATGTGCTTCTTCATCCACGGCACATGGGCATAGCCGAACAGCGCCACCCGGCGGGGCTGGAAGCCTTTCACCGCCGAGTCGATGGTGGCCAGCAGCCCGTCCACCGTCTGGTGCGGCAGGCCGTAGACCAGATCGATATTGACCTCGGGCACGCCGTACTGGCGCAGCCAACCCACCACCCGCTCGGTGACCTCGTAGGGCTGGATGCGGTTGATGGCCTGCTGCACCTTGGCGTCCAGGTCCTGGACGCCGATGGAGGCCCGGGTCACGCCCGCCCCGGCCATGGCCTTGACATAGGCCTCGTCGGCGGTGCGGGGGTCCAACTCCACCGCCACCTCGGCGCCGTCCTTCAGCAGGAAGCGCGACTTCAGCAGGTCGAGGGTGCGGACGAAATCCCCGGATTTCAGGATGGTGGGGCTGCCGCCGCCGAAATGGATGTGGCGCGCCTTCATGCGGGTGGGCAGGGCATCCGCCACCAGCTCGATCTCGCGCCACAGCGCTTCCATATAGGCGGCGACGGGTCCGTATTTCTTGGTGATCTTGGTGTGGCAGCCGCAGAACCAGCACATCTCGGCGCAAAAGGCGATATGGAGGTAAAGCGACAGTTCCAGCTTGGGGTCCATCTCGGCCAGCCAGCCGCGACAGGTCTCGCCGGTAACGCCGGGATGGAAATGCGGCGCGGTGGGATAGGAGGTGTAGCGGGGGACGCGAAGGTCATATTTGGCCGCGAGGTCGGGGCGCATGGCAAAGGTCCTGGGTGGGCGGGGGTAGTGACCCTACTCCCCTCGGCCGGGAATTGGCAACAATCGGGCTATCTGAACTGGAAGGGAATGGCGAAGGTCAATTGCCCGCGCGAGGCGCCGGGCGGCGGCGGCGGATAGGGCGCGGCGCGGCGCACGGTGTCCAGGGCGACCTGGCCGAGGGAGGTATCCGCCTTGCCGTCGGCGATCTCGGCCGATACCACCTGGCCGTCGGCATCGAGGGCGAAGGTGACGGTAACGCTGCCGGGCAGCCTGACCCCACGCGGCTTGTGGGCGGCGATGCGGGCCCAGACCATCTGGCCGTAGAGGCGCAGGGCATCATCCGGGGCCGGTGGGCCGCTGGCCGCCGGGGCGGCAGGCTGTGAAGGCTGGACGGCGGCGATAGCGACGCTGTCCTGGCTGCCGGTCCCGCTGCTCGGCTGCGGCGCGGCGGTGGGCAGTGCGGCCACCGGCTTGGGCAGGATGGGCGGACGCGGTGGCGGCTTGGGCAGGGGAAGGAGGGGCTTGGGCTCCGGTGGGGCGGGCTTCGGCGGCTCGGGCTCCGGTGGCGCCGTCTCTTCGGCGGCGGGCGGCGATTCGGCCTGCAGAATGTCGATGATCAGTCCTTCGGACTGGCTGGGGGCGACGGGAATGGTGGTGGCGTGGATCATGGCCGCCAGCAGCGCCGCATGCATGACCAGGGACAGCGCGGCGCAGGCGCGGCCGCCGGGTCCCGTGGATACGGGGCGGGGCATCTCCGCGCTGTGGATCATGTCGCCGTGGCCCATGGAAGGAGCCTTTTCAAAAAGTCCGGAGGGAGGCGCGGCACGCGGGCCATCCTCCCTCCGGGGATGGGTTAGAACTTCACGGTCACGCCCGCGTTGAACGAGCGGCCCGGCGCGGGAAGGGCGCCAACCTGGCCCGCCTGGTTGTTGTAGCGCCAGTCGGCGTAATCGACGCCGCCCAGCGGGTGGTAGTAGCGCTTGTCGAACAGGTTATCGATGCCGAGGTTGAGCGAGACGCTCTCCCAGTCATAGCCCGAGCGGATGTTGAGCAAGGCATAGCCGGGGGTCTTCGGCTCGCGCCGGAGATTGTCCACCTGGCTCTTGGCGCCGACCAGGGCCAGTTCCAAGGCACTCCTCCAGCCGCCAATACTGTGTTCCAGCGTGGTTTTGGCATTGATGGGCATCATGTGATAGAGGCTCTTGCCGGTATTCACGGTCTCGCCGTGCACCCAGCCCAGCACGCCCCACAGCCTGACCTTGCCGTAGGACTCGTCCTTCAGCAGGGTGGTGGAGCCCGAAACGTCGACGCCGTAAAGCAGCGCGTCGTGATTGGCCAGCCGCAGCAAGGGGAAGGCGCTGTTGCTGGAGGTCACCACCGAGTCGTAGTTCACGCCGATATAGTCCACCACATAGGTGGCATAGGGGGTGACCTTGGCGCTCCAATCCGACTTGGCGGCGTCGTGCAGGCCGATGGAGGCGCTGACGGTATGGGCCACCTCGGGCTTCAGGTTCATGTCGCCCACATAGCCGTTGGCGTCGCCGAACCAGTTGTTCATGTAGGCGTCCATGGAATTGACGCCCCAGGAATACCGCTCGTACAGGCTGGGCGAACGGCTCTTGCGGGCATAACCCAGTTCATTGGTGCTTTGCGTGGTCGGCTCGAAGCGGACCAGGGCGGTCATGTCGAAATTATAGTCGACCCGGCTGCGGTCGCGGGAATTGAACGCCGCCGCGGCTGCATCCTCGGTACCGCACATCATGGCGCCGCAGCCATAGGAATTGACGTTGCCGGTGTTCATGATGACAGTGTCGTTGCGCAGGCCCAACTGGGTGGTCCATTCCGGGGTCCACTTGTTCTCCCACTCGACAAAGGTGCCGATACGGTCGCGGCGGCCGTCATTGATGTTCTTGAAACTGTCGGGGGCCATCATCGCCGAGCCCTTGACCGGCGGCCACCAGTCGTCCAGGCGGAAGCTGTGCAACTCGTTGCCGATGCGGAAGGTGTGGGTCTTGAACGCCGGGATCTCGGCCTTGACCGAATAGCCGAGATCGGTGCCCTTGGTCTTCATGGGCATGGTGCCGGGCTTTTCTCCGGCGATCATGTCCATGGAATGCTGGACCAACTGCCAGTAGGCCTTGGCCTCGACCTTGCCCCAGTCGAACTCGCCTTCCCAGCGTCCGTTGACGAAGCGGCCGATATTGCCGGTCAGGTCCATGCGCTGATTGGCGAAGCCTTCCTTGGGTATCTGCTGCACGCCGCCCTGCAGGGCGACAAGGTGGCGTTCGCTGCGTGCCGCCAGGGTGACGGCATGGTTGCGGGATTCGTACAAGGTGGCGTGGACCGCCTTGTGGTCCTCGCCGCCCGCGTAGTAGTCGCGGCCTTTCACCAGCGATCCGTTATAGCCCAGGCTGAATGTCTCGTTGGCGGCGGTCAGGGCGGCCGAGGTGCCGAAGCCGTCATTGACGCTGCGGTAGAAGGCCGACACCTGACCCTCGGTATGAAATGCCTTGCCCGCCGGGGCGAAGACGGGGGGCAGCGACTTCACGACGATGGAGCCGCCGATATTGTCGCCACCGGCGCTGACCGGCGACAGGCCGGTCCACACGTCCAGCACCGATATCCGCGACGGATCGATATAGGACAGGGCGGGATTCATGTGGTTGGGGCAGGCGGAGGTCAACTGCATGCCGTCCACGGTGATCTTGATGCGGTCGTCGCCCAGGCCGTGGATGGTGGGAAGGGCCGAGACGCCGCCGCCGGTATAGAAGTCCACCCCGGGCACGTCCTGGATCAAGGAGGTGGAATCCGTCGCCCCGGCCCGCTTGCGATAGAGCTCGGGCGCGAAGACGGTGGCCTCGGTCGGCGGCAAGGCCATGTCACCCACGGTTTCCACCTGGATCGGCGGCAACGGGGTGGCGGTCTGGGCGGCGGCGGGAAGCGCCGCCGCCGTCAGCCCCGCCGCCAGGGCAAGGGCGGAGGTGGTGTAATTCAACGGTCTGAACATGATGTGATTCCCCTGCGCCAAGGCTCGCGGCCTTGGGCGAATTCCGATGGGACGCGTCGCCTGGAAGCGGCACGCCGATGATCGACACGGAAGCGTCAGGCGAGGGGAGGGGCGCGGGCCGAATAGGCAGAGGCGATACGCCCAGGACGTGCCTGGGTCGGGGCCAATGCATAGGTAACATCCGAGGCGAGGCGCGACGGAAGGGTCTGATCCGCCGAGGGCGGGGGCAGCATGGCCGTCCGGCCGACTTGGCAATAGGTGCAGCAGTCGTGGACCGAGCCGGTCTTGCCGGGGGCACTGTCTCCCGCATCATTGACCGAGCGGGGGCTGTGGCAGATTTCCCCGGCGACCAGGGGGTCAGGCCAATTCGTCCCGAGATGGGAGAGTGCCTCGGACAGGGAGCCGACGAACAGCGACACGGCCAGCAGGATCGCTGCCATGCTTCGCCAGGTTCTGGTCGTCGACAAACGGGGGCTCATACTTTAGCGGTCCATAATATTCAGTGATGGTGTCTGGAGAATTTCTTGAATCCAGAAGGCCAAGCTCTTGATACACGCCACCAGTAGCAAAGACCACCATCTGTCGGCATGACCCATGTCAAGAACGGGGGGGGCAGCGATGTTTTCGGTCTGTGACAAGGCGTCACTTCAACTTCCTATCCATTTGATCTAATGTCTCGGAGGGATGGGTCTAGGGCTGAAGGAATAGGGGTGAGTTTCGACACCAAGACCCTGTGGGTAGCGCTGGCGGTCAGCAACATGCTGTTCGGCCTGTTGATGCTGGCCTATGCAAATCCCGGCGGCGATCGCTCCATCAGCCGCACCTGGGCCATCGGGCAGGTGGTCAAGGGGGTGGCCATCGTCCTGATCGTCCTGAAGACGGCGTTGCCCTATCCGGTCAGCTTCGTCGGCAACTCCCTCTACATGGTTGGCCACTTCCTCGAACTGCTGGCGTTTCTCGCCTATGCGGGACAGTCCTGCCGACGGGGGCAAGCCCTGGGAGTGCTGCTGGGGTTGCTGGCGCTGTACAATCTGGCCGTGGGCTTGATTCCGTTCGGAGCCGAGCCTCGCCATATGGCGGTGCTGTTTTCGCTGTCCCTGTGCATCCTCTATACCCTCAATGCCCTGGCCTTGCTGGCGTCGGGGCGTCGGCGGTCGCTGGTCCAGAGGCTGTTGATCGCCAGCAATGGCCTGATCGCCGTCACGGCTCTGGCCCGCGCCTTGGTGGCATGGTTGAGCGAAAGCTGGGATCCACACCAGGGCATGCTGGCCAATCAGGCTCTGTTCCTGGCCGGTTTCATCTTTTCCATCAGCGACGGCTTCGGCTTCCTGCTGCTGGTGAAGGAAGACGCCGACCGCGACCTGCTGCGCATGGCGACGGTGGATGGCCTGACCGGCCTGGCCAATCGCATGGCCTTCATGCTCCAGGCCGAGGATCGCCGCAAACTATGCCTGCGCACCGGCCAGCCCATTTCCCTGCTGATGATGGATGTGGACAATTTCAAGCGGATCAACGACGTCCATGGCCATGCCACCGGCGATGCCGTCCTGCGTGCCATCGGCGAGTTGATGCGGAAGCAATTCCGGGATGTGGATGTCTGCGGCCGCCTGGGGGGCGAGGAATTCGCCGTGGTGTTGCCGGGGACGCCCGTGGCCGCGGCGATGGAAGTGGCGGAACGGCTGCGGCTGGGCCTGGCCGAGACTCCCATCACGGTAGAGGGCGTTTCCCTTCGTATCACCGCCAGCTTTGGGGTTGCCGATCTCGCCTCGCTCCATGGATTGGAGCAGACCATGTCGCTGGCGGACCAGCGGCTGTATCAGGCCAAGAATCTGGGGCGGAACCGGGTGGTCGGCATCCAGCCCCTGGCTTGATCTCGATCATGGCGGGGGAATCGGGGCGGAGGCAATGTCTGCGCCCGAGGAGACTCCCATGTCGATCTTTCTGAGACTCGCCTTGTTGGTGCTGTGTTTGCTGCACAGCGCGTCCCCGGTCCTTGCCGATGCCATCGGCGGGCCATTCACCCTGGTCGGGGAGGGGAGAGAGAGCATCAGCGATAGCCGCTTTCGCGGCCAATGGATGCTGATCTATTTCGGCTATACCTCTTGCCCCGATGCCTGTCCCACCGATCTCCAGCGCATGACCGAGGCCCTGGATGCCCTGGGACCGCTGGCCGAGCGCATCCAGCCCCTGTTGATCACCCTGGATCCCGCCCGCGACACCCCGTCGGTCCTGACGGACTATGTCCGCATGTTCCATCCCCGGCTGAGGGGGCTGACCGGTTCCGTCGAGCAGATCGACGAGGTGGCGCGGCGCTATCGCGTCCGCTGGGTGCGCAATCCGCCCGATGCCCAGGGGGCCTATTCGGTGGACCATACCACCACCCTTTATCTGGTCGGGCCGAATGGCGCCTTCGTGGAGTGGTACAAATCCGGAGTGGCTCCCGCCGCCATGGCCGAGGCCATCCGGCGCAGGCTGGCCCGGTGAGAATTCATGCACGGGTCCCCGAGGTTCGGATTTCTGCCATGAAGTGGTTCACATCGCCCTCCAGGGAATGCACCACCTTGGACAGGCTGTTGGAACTCCAGATGACCCGGACGGTGCCGGCACACGCCATGGTCGAGGCCTTGGCCAAGGTTATGACACTGTCCACCACATCATTGGCTTCCTGGGCGACCTGATCGATATTGGCGGCAATGTCGCGGGTGGCGGCTTCCTGTTGCTGGACCTCGCCCGCGATGGTCGCGGTGACGGTGTCGATGGCCTGGATGGTGGAGACCACGCCATCGATCGCCGATGTCATCTGGAGAGTGGAGTCCTGAACCGCCGCCACCTGCGCGGATATTTCCTCGGTGGCCTTGGCGGTTTGGGTGGCCAGGTTCTTGACCTCGCCCGCCACAACGGCGAAGCCCTTGCCCGCTTCGCCCGCCCTCGCCGCCTCGATGGTGGCGTTCAAGGCCAGCAGATTGGTCTGGGCCGCGATGGCGTTGATCAGAGAAACAATCTCCTCGATGGAATGGACGGTTCTGGACAGGTCCCGCATTTGATCGGAGGTTGAATTGGCCTGGGAAACGGCGCGGCCTGCGATTTCCGTGGATTGGCGGACCTGATGGGCGATGCCGTTGATCGAGGAGGCCAGCTGACGGGTTGCCGCCGACACCACCGCTGCCCGTTCGGTGGTCTTGTTTGCGATATCCCCCAGGGCCATGGAGCAGCCACCGCTTTTTTCGGATTGGCTCGCCATGGAATGGGCGGTCCGCCCGATGGAGGACGACGCCTTCGATACTTCGAGAACCCTGGCCTTGACGGTGGATTCGAAGTGGTCGGCCAGCGTGGTCAAGGCCAAGAGCTTGTCCATCTCGGCGGCCCGTTCGGCGTTACGGCGTTCTTCCTCCAACTGATGAACCCGGAGGAAGGTTTCTTTCGCCCGTGCAATGCCGCGAGCCACAGTACCCAGTTGATCGGGGCGATCAATATCGGAAACGATGACGCCCGCCAATAACTCGGGCTGATGCGCCGAGGCGATGATCTCGTCGATGGCCCGGCCTTGGCGGATCACCGCGCGCGCAAGCCTGAGCAGCATCCATCCCAGCATGCCCCCGCCAATGGTGGCGGTGGCGAGAACGGCCAGCAATCCGGATATCCGATTCCGAAGCTTGAATTCGGCCATGTCATCGCGGGATTGATGAATCTGATCGATCGTCTGGTCAATAACGCCCTTGAAGCGCGCGAAGGAAAGGCGACGGTCGGCCAGTTCGGCCTGGCGACGGTCGAACGTCGCGGTGCGCTCCTGATGGCGGGCGCGCAATTGCTCAACGGCATGGGCCGGATCGGGAATTGTCATGCTTTCCACGACAACCCCAATGAACTTGCTCGCCATGTCATGTTGCCCGCGATAGAAAATCACGGACTGCTTGGCCTCGTCGGCGACAATGAACAGCGATCCCAGTTTGTCTATGCCGCCACGAACCCGTCGGTCCGCGATTCGGTCACGGTAGTCCTCGGCCCCGAATGTCAGTTGTGAACGGGATGTCGACATGGCTGCCGCCTCGGCCAGCAACTGTTCGACGGTGGCCGTGGCTTCGCGGATGATGGCCTTCTCCTCGGCCGCGAATCCGGCTTCTCCCATGGACTGGATATTCGGGATGATGCGGCCGAAGATGATGCTTTCGTAGCCGCTTTCTATGGCGGAGATGGTGGCGTGGGCGATGGTGAAGGATACGGCGACCGTGGCCCCCAGGACGATGGCCAAGGTCGTTATCAGCTCGCGCGCAATGCTGCTGCGAATTCGTGAGAGCATAGTGCCCGGCACCCCCCGAGAATGACTCAAAAGTGAAATAAAACTGTCACAAATGAGTGAGTATTTTTTTGGCGCATTTGCGAATTTCTGCGCTGTGTCATTGATTGACCATGGCAGAGGATACTCATGATACATGAGTTGCACAATTATGTCATAATTGCCTTGTGGCGAGGAACCGTGGTTGCTCTGTTGCAAGGGGGGCTGGCCGTGCTGTCCGGCGAGAAACCCTCGGACGGCTTGTCGCGCGGCATCTTCTCGGCGATGATGTCGAACCGTGACGAACAGGAGTGCCCGCGGTGAGCCTGATCTTTCCCGCCCCCCCGACCGTCTCCGCTCCCATCGACGGTAGCGCCGATCGCTTTCCCATTCACCGCATCTTCTGCGTCGGCCGTAATTACGAAGCCCATGCCAAGGAGATGGGCGCGGTGGCGGATCGCGAGGCGCCCTTTTATTTCATGAAGGGCAGCTACGCCTATTGCCCATCGGACGCCACCATTCCCTATGCACCGGGCACCGCCAATCTGCACCACGAGATGGAACTGGTGGCCGCCATCGGCAAGGCGGGATTCCGCATTCCGGCCGAGACGGCGGCGGATCATGTCTTCGGCTATGCCTGCGGCCTGGACATGACCCGGCGCGACCTGCAGTTCGCCGCCCGCGACAAGCAGCGGCCGTGGGATTTCGGCAAGAATTTCGAGAACGGGGCGGTGCTGTCGGCCATTGTTCCCGCCACTCGCATCGGCCATCCCGCCAAGGCCCGCATCACCCTGTCGGTCAACGGCCAGACCCGCCAGGATTCCGATATCGACCAGATGATCCATCCGGTTCCGGCGCTGGTGGCCTATCTGTCCCAGTATTATCATCTGGAGCCGGGTGACCTGATCTATACCGGCACGCCGGAAGGGGTGGGGCCGGTCAAGGCGGGCGACCGCATCGAGGGCAGCATCGACGGCGTCGGCTCCATCGGCCTGACCATCGGCCCGGCGGAATAGACAGGGTCGGGCCGCGTCGTGCCACCCGTCATGACCGCCTTCGACCTCTATCGCGCCGGTCGCCCCGCCGAAGCCTTGACCGTGGCCAATGCCGCGCTGGCGGGAGATCCCGCCGACGAGGGCGCCGCCTGCGCCATGGGCTGCGCCCTGGTCATGCTGGGCCGCGCCGCCGAGTTGCCCCGGCTGGCCGAGCATCTCAATCTGGCGGCGGGCGAGGCCAAGGGCTGGATCATCACCGCCACCGTGCTGCATTGCCTGTTGGGCGACGGTCATCACCAGGAGCTGGTGGCGGCCGAGCAATCCATCGCCCAGGACAGCCCGGTCCATATCCTGGCCGTCTATTTCGGCGGTTGCGCCCGCATGATGCTGGGCGACATGGGCAGCGCGGTGGACCGCTTCGACTGGTTCCGCCGCCATGTTCGCTTCTATGCCGCCCATATCAATTTCAGCGCCCATCCGCTGCTCAGCATGGTCTATCGCCAGGGGCGCTGCATCGCCGGTCCCGACGAGATCGATCGCCGTCTCGCCACCCCAAGGACTTCGCCCGCGTCGCGGCTGGTGGGCGAGATCGCGGCGGGCGAGGGGCCTGTGCTGTTCACCTGCCTGGACGATCGCTATTTCACCCTGTTCGGCCCGGCCTTCGTCGAGGCCAACCTGGCCGCCAATCCCTCCACGCCGCTGGTGCTGCATGTCATCGGACCGTCGGAGGCGAGCCTGGAAAGGCTGGAGGCCCTGGCGCTATCTTTTTCCGGACGCTTTGCCGCCAGCGTCGAGGACCGGCCGCTCTTCTCGACGGTGACCTATTTCGCCTCGGCCCGCTTTTTCGTGGTGGAGCAATTGCTTGCCCGGTTCGGACGGCCGATGATCTCGCTGGATGGCGAGGTGAGGGCGGCGGTGGAAGGGCTGGGGCTGGCCTCGGCCTGTCGCAACCTGGATTTCGCCTGCTTCGGCACTGGCCGCGACGAGCCGGGCTCGGTCTGGCAAGCCTCGGTGATGTGGTTCGGCACCTCTGCCGACGCCCGCGGCTTCATCCACGCCCTTCAGGCCTATTGCCTGCCAGAATTGGGGCATCCCAGCCTGCTGACCTGGCAGTTGGACCAGGCGGCCCTGTTGGCGTGTAGCCATTATTTCCAGGTTCGGGGCTTGCCGCTTGCCTTCGGCGATCTGCGCCATCTGCTGGGGATGCCCCTGGTGGATGCCATCGCGGATATCGTCTCGGCCGAGGCCAAGGAGGACGACAAGCACGGCAAGATGGCGGGGGAGGTTCGGGCGGTGGGGGCGGAGTTGGGGCGGCTTTACACCAGCTTGTGAAAGGCCCGCACGGGCGCCCGGAAAGCGGAAACGCCGCACTGTGCGGCGGCGTTTCCCTGCTGAGGAGGGTGGGGATGGGCGGGAAGGCCCCCCTTAGCAGATTTTCCGGAACCGGGATTTCGGCGGTTGCCTCTGTCCGGCTCACAAAAGTTAGACTAGCAAAGTATTCGGTGGATTAAAACAGGAAGATCACCCGCTCAATTTTACTCAAATCAAAGATCAACTACGTGGCTATTTAATAATGCATTTGCATAAAATTTTATGAAAATGCTGACTTTATAGGAATTCAGCGCCTTTGGTCCGACCAGTCTGGAGTGGTTTTAGGCTTCGGCTGAGGCGAGATGGTATAGTTCCAGCCGATGGCGTCTATCTGCGTCTAGAATAAAATCCTATATATGGGCGCGCTTGTCTCCGAAGTGGAAGCGGCGCAGCTTGGAAGAGAAACTTTTGGGGAAGGTGGGGGATGATGCCACGAGTCCTTTTTTCTATCCTGATGCTGCTGGTCTTGACTGGTCCTCCCGCCCTGGCGCAGTCGGTGACCTTTCCCACATCGCATCTCGACCTGGTCACCGACCAGGGGCGTCGCCATTCCTTCCGGGTCGAATTGGCCTCAAGCCCTGACCAACTGGCCCAGGGACTGATGTTTCGCCGGTCACTGGAGCCGGATGCGGGCATGCTGTTCGATTTCGGTCAGTCGCGGCCCGTTTCCATGTGGATGAAGAACACCCTGATCCCGCTCGATATGCTGTTCATGGACCGGCGGGGGCGGGTTGTCCATGTGGAGGAATTCGCGGTTCCCGGCAGCCTGATTCCCCGAGGACCCAACGAACCGATTCTTGGCGTGCTGGAACTGGCGGCCGGTACGGCGCGGCGCCTGGGGCTGAAGCCCGGCGATCGGGTGGAGCACCCCATGTTCAAGCAGCCCTGATGGCCTTGCCATTCGGGGCGAAACCCCTTACAAACCGCCCATCGGGGTGTAGCTCAGCCTGGTAGAGCGCCAGCTTTGGGAGCTGGATGTCGTAGGTTCGAATCCTATCGCCCCGACCATTTCCCAGCCGCGTTGGTTCGATGTGTCGGCCATGTCGATGACAAAGGTCGAGCGGAAACGCGCATTGCCGGTTTTGCGCGGCTGTGCTAACCCTTCGTCGGACAATTTGGGGCATTGGTTTGCCGATGCCCGGGACAGGACGCGGCGCCCAGCGCCATCATTGGATTGACGAGCAGGAGAACCCCGATGCAGGTCCGCATCTATCGCCCGGCCAAGACCGCCATGCAGTCCGGACGTTCCGGCAATGCCAAGTCCTGGGTGCTTGAGTATGAGCCCGCCGCTCCCAAGCAGCCGGACAATCTGATGGGCTGGCTGGGTTCGGACGATACCCGGTCGCAGTTGCGCATCAAGTTCGACAGCTGTGACGCGGCGGTGGCGTTCGCCAAGAAGAAGGGGCTGGACTATCAGGTGTTCGCCGAGAATGCCCGTCAGCAGAAGCCCAAGAACTACGCCGACAACTTCCGCTACGACAAGCTGGAATTCGGCCGTTTCTGATCAATAGGCCAACAGCGCCCTTAGCTCAGTTGGATAGAGCAGCCGCCTTCTAAGCGGCAGGCCGCTGGTTCGAATCCAGCAGGGCGCGCCATTTCCACGGCAATCAAGACAACCTCTGGCGCGCCGGAAGACCTGCCACGCTTCGGGAATCCTGCCGCACATGATCCGTTTCGAAAATATCAGCAAGCAGAACAGTCACCGGATTCTCTTTCTCGACTCCTCCGCCGCTCTCAATCGGGGTGAAAAGATCGGACTGGTCGGTCCCAACGGGGCGGGCAAGACCACGCTGTTTCGGATGATCACCGGCGAGGAAGCGCCCGACGCCGGTCAGGTGTCCATCGAGAAGCAGGTGTCCATCGGCTATTTCAACCAGGATGTGGGCGAGATGTCGGGCCGTAGCGCGGTCGCCGAGGTGATGGACGGCGCCGGGCCGGTCAGCGCCGTGGCGGAAGAGCTGGCCGCGCTTGAGGCGGCCATGGCCGATCCCGACCGCGCCGACGAGATGGACACCATCATCGAGCGCTATGGCGAGGTTCAGGCCCGCTTCGAGGAACTGGGCGGCTACGAGTTGGAGGGCCGCGCCCGCGAAGTGCTCGCGGGCCTCAGCTTCAGCCAGGAGATGATGGACGGCGATGTGGGGACGCTGTCGGGCGGCTGGAAGATGCGCGTCGCCCTTGCCCGAATCCTGCTGATGCGGCCCGACGCCATGCTGCTGGACGAGCCCAGCAACCACCTGGACCTCGAAAGCCTGATCTGGCTGGAGGGCTTTCTCAAGGGCTATGACGGTGCCCTGCTGATGACCTCGCACGACCGCGAGTTCATGAACCGCATCGTCACCAAGATCATCGAGATCGATGGCGGAACCCTGACCAGTTATTCCGGCGACTATGAGTTCTATGAGCGCCAGCGGGCGCTGAACGAAAAGCAGCAACAGGCACAGTTCGAACGCCAGCAGGCCATGCTGGCCAAGGAAATCAAATTCATCGAACGCTTCAAGGCCCGGGCCTCGCACGCGGCCCAGGTGCAAAGCCGGGTGAAGAAGCTGGACAAGATCGAACGGTTCGAGCCGCCGCGCCGCCGCCAACTGGTGGCCTTCGACTTCCCGCCCGCTCCGCGCTCGGGCGAGGACGTGGCGGTGTTGCGCAATGTCCACAAGAGCTATGGCAGCCGCAGCATCTATCAGGGGTTTGATCTCACCATCCGCCGCAAGGAGCGCTGGTGCGTCATGGGGGTCAATGGCGCGGGCAAGTCGACGCTGTTGAAACTGGTGGCGGGGGCTGCCGAGCCGGATACGGGAACCGTCTCGGTCGGGGGCAGCGTCCGCATGGGCTATTTCTCCCAGCATGCCATGGAGGTTCTGGACGGCGAGTCCACGGTGTTCGAGACCCTGGACTCCACCTTTCCGACCGCCAATCAGGGGTCGCTGCGGGCGCTGGCGGGCTGTTTCGGCTTTTCCGGCGACGACGTGGAAAAGAAGTGCCGCTTTCTGTCGGGGGGCGAGAAGGCCCGGCTGGTCATGGCGCTCATGCTGTTCAATCCGCCCAATTTCCTGGTGCTGGACGAGCCGACCAACCATCTCGACCTCGATACCAAGGAAATGCTGATCAAGGCCCTGGCCAATTACGAAGGCACCATGCTGTTCGTCTCCCACGACCGGCACTTCCTGGCGACCCTGTCCAACCGGGTCCTGGAACTGACGCCCGAGGGCATCCATCAATACGCCGGCGGCTATACGGAATACGTGGAGAGCACCGGCCAGGAAGCTCCCGGCCTGCACAGCTGAGGGAGCAACTCCTCCCTTCCGGTATTCAAAATATTAGTATAATCTAAAGTTATATTCAATTCCGGCAGAGGCTCCTGATGCCCCCCAAGCTATCGCTTCCCTCTCGCCGGACGTTGATCGCGGGGGCCGTGGCCGTTCTCGCCGTCGCGGCACTCCTTCGTCTGGCATTCGGCGGATTGACGGTCGAGGTGGCCGTGCCATCCAAGGACGTGCCGATCAAGGTTTACGGTCTCGGCACCATCGAAGCGAAAGTGTCCTCCAAGCTCGGCTTCGCTGTTGGCGGAACCCTCTCGGAGCTCAGGGTCGATGCGGGCGAGATGGTGGCGAAGGGGGCCGTGCTCGGTCGGCTGGACGATGGGGAGCAGAAGGCCAGGCTCGCGGCGGCCCGTGCCCAGTATGACAAGGCCATGGCTCAATCGGCCTCGGCCCGTGCCATCGTCGCGAAGGCTGCCGCCAATCGGGCGCAAAAGGAACGGGTCAGTCAACGGCGCAAATCCCTGGTGGCATCGGGCACGGTCAGCGAGGAAACCTACGGCGATGCCCACGCGGCAGCGATCAGCGCCGGGGCGGACGCCCAGTCGGCTTCGGCCGAGGTGGCGCTGGCGCTGGCGACCCTGGCCGACGCCCGGGCCCAATTGGACTTGAACGAGGTTCTGCTGGCCCGCCATACCCTTGTCGCTCCCTATGACGGGCGTGTGGCGTTCCGCTCCAAGGAATTGGGGAGCGTTCTGGCCCCCGGCGAGGCTGTCTTCACCGTCTATGATCCCGAAACGGTCTGGGTGCTCGCCTATGTGGACGAGACCCTGGCTGGTGGTGTCGCGGTGGGGCAATCCGCCGAGGTCCGGTTGCGATCGGCTCCGGCCAAGCGCTTTGCCGGTTCGGTGGTTCGCATCGATGTCGAGAGTGACCGCACCACCGAGGAGCGGAGAATCTACATCGCCTGCCGTGATTGCCCCCAACATCTGGGGGAGCAGGCCGAGGTGATGATCGACACCGCCCGTCTGGATAATGCCTTGCTGGTTCCCATCGCCGCCATCCAAGGCTTCGACGGCCGTCAAGGCACGGTCTGGACGGTCGAGGCCGGAAAATTGGCGCGGCGCAAGATCTTCTTCGCCCACCGCACCTTGGACGGCCGGTTGGAGGTGGCGGGCGATGTGCCCGATGGAGCGCGGATCGTCACCCGGATCGTCTCCGGCCTGGGCGAGGGGCGTTCGGTGCGAACGACCGAGGCGTCACCGTGAATCTGGCGCTACGCGACATTCGTCACAAGCTGGGGCGCTTCCTGCTGACCTGCCTGGGGCTGTCCTTGTTGCTGGGTGTCGTGCTCTCCATGATCGGCATCTACCGGGGGCTCGTGGATGACGCGTTGTCTCTGGTTCGTGCTCCGGCCGCCGATCTTTGGGTGGTCGAGGCCGGGACACGAGGCCCCTTCGCCGAGGCCTCCCGCATGCCCGGCGATACCCGCGAGATGGTGGCCCGCATTCCCGGCGTGGCCGAGGCCGGTTCGGTGACCTATCAGACGGTGGAGACCCATTATGGCGGCCAGACCCTGCGCCTGCAGGTGGTTGGCTACGAGCCGGGGCGGATGGGCGGCCCCGCCGCCATCGCCGAGGGACGCGCCATCGCCATCCGCCATGGCGAGGTCGTCGCCGATATCCGGGCGGGAATGGCTCTTGGCGATCGTATCCATCTGGGACGCGACGATTATCTGGTGGTCGGCCTGACCCGCCATCATGTTTCCACCGGCGGCGACCCCGTGTTGTTTCTCAGTCTGCGCGATGCCCAGGACCTGCAATTCCTCCCCAAGCCCGCGACCTACCGCCGGGACCAGGCGCGCGGCGCGCCGCCTCCGGCGCTGGATACCATCAATGCGGTGGTGGCCAGACTGGGGGCGGGCATCTCTCCGGAAGAAGTCTCGCGCGAGATTGGGCGCTGGAAGCATCTCGGCACCAACACCCAGGCCCAGCAGGAAGCCATCCTGGTCCAATCCGTGGTGGAAAAGGCGCGCCGCCAGATCGGTCTGTTCACCGTCATCCTGATGACGGTCTCCACCGTTGTCATCGCCTTGATCATCTACACCATGACCATGGACAAGATGCGCGACATCGCCACCTTGAAGCTGATTGGCGCGTCGGATCGCACCATTGTCGGATTGATTTTGCAGCAGGCGCTGGCCATGGGCCTGATCGGCTTTGGGTTTGGCTGGGTCCTGGTCAATCTGGTGGCGGACAGGTTCCCCCGGCGGGTTCTGCTGATGCCCGAGGATGCGGTGATGCTGGCGGGCACGGTCGTGCTGGTTTGCGTTCTTGCCAGTTCCTTGGGCGTGCGCCTTGCCCTTCGGATCGAACCCGCGGCGGCATTGGGAGGCTGACCATGACGCCCAGGGCACCGCTGGCTGAATTGAGCGGCATTTCCAAGCATTTCGGCGAGGGCGAAACCCGTGTCGACGCACTCCGCGATGTCACGCTGTCGCTCTATCCCTCGGAAGTGGTGGGCTTGCTCGGTCCCAGCGGTTCCGGGAAAAGCACCCTGCTCAACATCATCGGCTGCGTCATCGAGCCCAACCAGGGCCGGATGGCACTTGACGGCAAACTGGTGTTCGATGGCCGCTCCTCCGGCGCCGATCTGCGCCGTTTGCGCCTGGACAAGATCGGCTTCATTTTCCAGTTTCACAACCTGCTGCCCTTCCTGAACAGCCGCGACAATGTGGCGGTGGTCCTGGAACTGGCCGGGCAAAGCAGATCGGCAGCCCGCCAGCGGGCCGACGAATTGCTGGATTATCTGGAGGTCTCCAATCGCGCCTTGGCGTCTCCCTCGCAATTGTCCGGCGGCGAAGCCCAGCGGGTCGCCATCGCCCGCGCCTTGGCCAATCATCCGCGCCTGATCCTGGCGGATGAGCCGACCGCCGCCCTCGACTCGCAGCGGGCGGGGATCGTCATGGACCTGCTGCGCAAGGTGGCCACGGAACAGAGCGCAACCGTTCTGGTGGTCAGCCATGACGAGAAGATCTTCGACCGGTTCGACCGGATGCTGCATGTCCGGGACGGCGTGCTGGGATGACCGGCGGCATGGTCAATGATGGCCGGCATGGGGCCGGGGTGCGGCGGGATCGGTGATGGCCGGGGCATTTCCGAGCCCGTTGGCCGCCTGAATGGACCGGATATAGGCGAGAATGTCGGTCTCCTGGCCGGATTTCACCCCTTCCGGCTTGGGCATGTCGCCGAATTTCCACATATGGGATTTGGCCCCGGTACGGATTGCCGCCAGCACCACATCATCGCCGTGTCCCGATCCGGGAGCGTAAAGCGGGTGCAGCAGCGGCGGTGCCGCGTCCGATCCCCGCAAGGCCGGGCCGTGGCAGGTGGCGCAGACCCGATCGAAGGTTTGCTTGCCCGCGGCCGCCTGGGGATTGAGGGCCGGGATCGTCACCGCTTCCTGAGCGAAGCGGGCCGAGCTCGGCTTGCCGCCCACCGATAGTGACAGGATGGCCGTGACCTTGTCCGCGGCATTGACGGCGATATCCGCGCTCAGGGCCTCGCCATCGGCTTTGAGCGCGGCTTCGACCTTCTTGCCGCCCACCAGCAGGACGACCTTGCCCGAGGCGGCGACTGGCTTGTCGTCGTGGTCGCGCACCCAGGCCCGAACGCCGCCATCGCGGATGGCGAATTCGACGCGCCAGCCTTCGGCGGTTTCCGTGGTCTGCCCGCCATACCAGGCGGCAGCGGTGCCATGCGCCAGCGAGGGCGTCGCGGTGCCGATCAGCAAAAGGGCCAGGGCCAGGGCAGGGACGGTCTTCATGATCGTTGTCTCCGACTTGAGGGGGGCAGCGCCTTGCGGGCGACGGCCAGGAACACGACCGGGGTCAGGATGGTGTCGAGGATGGTCGACGACATCAAACCGCCGAAAATCACCACCGCCACCGGATGGAGGATTTCCTTGCCCGGCTCGCCCCCGGCCACCACCAGCGGGACCAGGGCCAGGGCCGCCACCAGCGCGGTCATCAGAACGGGCGTCAGGCGCTCCAGCGATCCGCGCAGAACCATATCGGGGCCGAAGCTCTCACCTTCGTTGCGCATGAGGTGGAGGTAATGGGACACCTTCATGATGCCGTTGCGGGCCGCGATTCCGGACAGGGTGACAAATCCCACCAGACTGGCCACCGACATGGTTTGGTCGGTGAGCCAGATGGCGGCGACGCTACCGACCAGGGCCATGGGAATGTTGCCCATGATCACCAGGGCCAGCCGGGCCGAACCGAAATGGCTGTACAGAACCAGGAACACGCCGCTCAAGGATGCCAGCGCCAGAAGGGCGATCAGGCGAGCGGCCTCCTGCTGGCTCTTGAACTGCCCCTCATAGGAAATATAGGCCCCCTGGGGCAGCTTGATGGCCGCCAGCTGGGTCTGGACGTCGGCGATGATCGCCGCCATGTCGCGCCCCTGGGTATTGGCCAGTACAACGATGCGTCTTTGCATGTTGTCGCGGTGGATCACATTGGGTCCCTTGGTTTCCACCACCTCGGCCAGCAGCGCCAGCGGCACCTTTCCCGCCGGAGTATCCACCAGGATCTGGCCGAAATCGGCGGTGTGGGATCGCCAGTCCTCGGCCAGGCGCAGGACCACGTTGAAGCTGCGCTGTCCTTCGCGGACCTGACTGACCGTCTTGCCGTTGAGAGCCGCCTCCAAGGTCTCGGTCAGTTGGTCCAGGGTGAGGCCGTATTTCTTGGCCTCGGCGCGGTCGAGACGAAGCTGCAATTGCGGGATCAGCACCTGCTTCTCCACCTGGAGATCGGTGATGCCCGCCACCCCGGCCATGCGGCCACGCGCCTCCTCGGCCAGGCTGCGCAGGGTGTCGAGGTCATCGCCGAAAATCTTGACCGCGATTTCCGCCCGGACCCCTGATAACAGATGGTCGAGACGATGCGAGATGGGCTGGCCGATATTGACGTTGACGCCGGGGATGCGGGCCATCTGTGAGCGCAGATCGGCCAGGATGGCCTCGCGGCCGCGCCGGGACGGCTTCAGGTCCACGTCGATCTCGGTGTAGTGGACACCCTCGGCATGTTCGTCCAACTCGGCGCGCCCGGTGCGTCTTCCGGTGGACAGCACCTCGGGAACGCCGAGAATCAACCTCTCGGCGATGCTGCCGATACGATTGGACTCCGACAGCGATGTTCCCGGCGGCAGCAGCAGATTAACCGTGACCGTGCCTTCATTGAATGGCGGCAGGAAGGTGCGCCCCAGGAAGGGAACCGACGCCGCCGCCACGGCCACCAGGATCACCGCCGGAATGATGACCTTGCGCGGATGGGCGAAGGACCAGCGCAGCAAATTGGCATCCCAGAGCTTGAGCCGTCGCACCAGCCAGGAATCGCCATGGGTAATGGCCTTGGCCTGGGGCAACAGGTAGGAACCGAGGGCGGGCGTGACGGTCAGCGATACCAGCAGCGAGGCCAGGATCGAGACCACATAGGCGATCCCCAGCGGCGTGAACAAGCGCCCCTCGACCCCCGACAGGGCGAAGAGCGGGATGAATACCAGCACCACGATGACGGTGGCATAGACGATGGAATTGCGAACCTCGCTGGAGGCGTCGCGGATCACCTCCATCACCGGCCGGGGCTGCCCCAGGGTTGAGTTCTCGCGCAGCCGCCGCAGGATGTTCTCCACATCCACCACGGCGTCGTCCACAAGCTCGCCGATGGCCACGGCCAATCCGCCCAGGGTCATGGTGTTGATGGACAGCCCCATCTGCTGGAACACCAGGGCGGTCATCACCATGGACAAGGGAATGGCCGTCAGGCTGATGATCGTGGTCCGCATGTTCATCAGGAAGACGAACAGAACGATGGCGACCAGGATGGCGCCATCGCGCAAGGCCCCTTCGACGTTATCCACCGCCCGCTCGATGAAGTCGGCCTGTTTGAACAAGATGTGGTCGGCCTTGATGTCGGCGGGCAGCGCCTGCTTCAGCTCGGCCAGGGCCTTCTCGACCTCGTGGGTCAGGGCCACGGTATTGGCGCCGGGCTGTTTTTGCACCGCCAGGATCACCGCCGGAGCGGCGTTGACCGAGGCGTCGCCCCGCTTGACGGCCGGGCCGAAGCGAACCTCGGCCACCTGATCCACCGTGATGGGGGCATTGGCCCGCCAGGCCACCACGGTATTACGCAGGTCATCCAATTGGACGGTCTGGCCCAGATTGCGGATCAGGAATTCCGTTGCCCGTTGTTCCAGGAAGCCGCCGGTCGTGTTCCTGGAAAAGCCCGCCAGGGCTTTTTCCAGATCGGCATAGGACAGCCCCATGGCCGACAGGCGCGACGGCGAGACCATCACCTGGTACTGCTTGACCTCGCCGCCGATGGGGATGACCTGACTGATGCCCGGAATGGACAGCAGCCTTGGCCGGATCAGCCAGTCGGCCAGACTCCTCACCTCCATGGGGGTGGAACTGCCGGTTTCCGAGCGCATGCCGACCAGCATGATCTCTCCCATGATGGAACTGACCGGCCCCATCACCGGAGCAATGCCGACGGGGAGCTGTTCCCTGACGGTGGCCAGCCGCTCCGACACCAGTTGGCGATTGCGGTAGATGTCCGTGCCCCAGTCGAATTCGACAAAGACGATGGACAGGCCGATGCCGGAGGTGGAGCGAACCCGGCTGACGCCGGGGGCGCCGTTCATGGCGGTTTCCACCGGACGGGTGACCAGGGTCTCCACCTCCTCGGGGGCGAGCCCGGCGGCCTCGGCCATGATGGTGACGGTCGGGCGGTTGAGATCGGGGAAAACATCGACCGGCAACCGGGTCATGCTCCAGCCGCCATAGATCACCAGGACCAGGGCGAAGGCGAGGACAAACAGGCGGTTGGCGAGGCTGAAGGAGATGATGCGGTCGAACATCGCTTACCTCCCCGCCTTGAGCTGGGCGATTCCTTGGGTCACCACCCGGTCGCCGGGATTGACGCCTTCGGTGATTTCGGCCAGCGGCCCGACCATGCGGTCGATCTTGATGGGTCTCGCCTCGAAGCTTTCGGGCGCGGTGCGCACGAAGACCACCTGACGGCCTCCCAACTCGGCGATGGCGTCGCGCGGAACGGCGGTGCGCATGCGAATGGCCCCGGTGGCGAGATAGACATCCACCGGCATGCCGATGCCAAGCTCGCCGATCCTGTCCGAGTTCACCTGGAAGATGGCGTGAATGCCTTGGTCCTGAGGGTCGAGCTTGGGGCTGCGGCCCAGCAGGGTCAGGGCGAAGGTCTGTCCCGGCAACAGCTTGGTGGTCGCCATGGCCCCCGCCACGCGCCGCGCCAAATGCAGGTCGTGGATGACCGCCTCGACCCGCAGGCGCGTGACATCGACTACCTCGGCCAGCGACTGGGCGGGGCCGACCACCTCGCCCGGCACCACATGGACATCGGTGACGATTCCGTCCAGGGGGGCGGTCAGGTATTCACGCCCCAGGGAGGTTCCCGCGATCTGAGCGCGTTCCCGCCGCAGTTGGTCCAGGCGGATGCGGGTGGTCTCCACCTGCTTGACGGGGACCAGCGGCCCCAGGGCTTCCTGCCGCGCCAGTTCCCGTTGGGTAATATTGAGTTCGCTGTCGATCCGGGTCAGGGAGGACCGCTTGTCGCCCCGCTCCAGATTGGTCAGGGTCGGCTCCAGAACCGCCAGCACCTGCCCCCGCTTGACGATCTGGCCGGGAACCGGAATGGGAAAGGCGGGGTCGGCGACGATGCGGGCGGGTTGCGACGGCTGCACCCGGGCATAGCCGGAAGGATCGGGAATCACCCGGCCCATGACGCGAACGGTGTCGGCGGCTTCGCGGGGCTCGATCCTTTCGGTGCGGATGCCCAGCAGGAACTGGGTCGGCTTGGACATGACGATGGGCTCGCCCGGCTGGGCCTGGGGCTTGGGGTCGGAGGGCGCGCCGTGATCCTCGCCGCCATGGGCGAGGGCCGGGGGGATGGAGATGAGCAGAATCAGGGCCGCGACGCTTGCCTTGCGCCGCAGTCCCAGCACCACGGCTACCACCACGGCGCCGATGGCCCCGCCTCCCATCCAATGGGTCCAATGCGCGACGCTGGCGTCAGTGGGATCGGCCCCCGGAGTCTGCTGCTGCCGCACGCCCTGGATCAGCACCAGGTCGCTGCGCTCACCCACCGAGATCACAAGGCTAAGGTCAACGGCCTCGACCATGGGCGCCCAGGCCAGGGTGTAGACCCCTTCGCCATTGGTGGGGGCCGCGACTCCCCGCCATGGACCAGCCTCGGCCTCGATGGCGGCGTTCGCCACCGGCGCGTTGCTGTCGGCTTCGGCCAAATAGAGCAGGCTGCCTCCCTCCGCCGATGGCACCAGCACGGCCTGGAACGCCTCGCCCTCGGCGCCAAAATTGGCCTTCTGCGCCGCTGGACCATGCGATGGCGCATTGGGGAGGCTATGGTCGATACCGTCATGGGCGAAGCTGCCCATGGAGGCAATGGCGAGGCCAGCCGCAAGGACGGCGGCGGAAAACAGGCGACGGGGCATAGGAGGGCTCCCAAAGACTCATGGACGCTTCGCCGCGCCACGGGCGCGACGGCTCACCCGTCCGCGACGGGTTGGTGGAGCGTCAGAGTCTGGGAGGTTTGGCGGGCGGCCCGATGCTGGCGAGTTGGCGGATGGTCTGCTGGCCAGGCGCGCCGTGACTGATTTTCACCGGCAGGAGGACCTGGATGTGAAAGCCCGATGGCAATGCGGCCACGCAGCATGATGACGCAAAGACGCAATGGCGCCCCTTGTCGTCATGAGAGGGGGCGTTCCTGTCGAGCAGGCTCTGCTCCGCTCCGTCATGACAGGGATGGTCAATGAACGGCCGCGAGGGGGATTCGGCTTGGCCGTCATGGACATGCGCCGACGCCTGCCCGACGAAGGCAAGCATCAACCCCATGACCAATACCACCAATGCGCACGCCGTTCTCACTTAAGGCGCCTCCCATTCCATGGCGTCATGAAGCGTCGTCGGCGGCCCCCGTGTCAACGGTTCCGGACTGAATCATCAAAAATTCTCCAGGCGGGGGGGCTCGCCGGGCTAGACTGACGCGAGAGAGGCCACCCGATCGCGGGTCCGTCCATGCAAGGCCCCATTGTCATGATCGAGCCCATCCTGCTTACCGCCGCCCGCGTCATCACGTTCAGCCAGTCGACCTGCCTGACCAATGCCAGCGGCTTCTTTTTTGAACGCGATGGCCGTCTGTACCTGGTGACCAGCCGACACGTCCTGTGCGATCCCGCCACCCGTCATGCCCCCGATCGGATCGAGATCGAGCTTCACATCAATCCGGACAATCTCGCCGAATCGACCGGGTTCTCCATACCCCTTTATCGGGACGGGCAGGGGCTGTGGAAGCAGGGGGCGGATCATTCCGGCGATATCGACGTGGCGGTGATTGAACTTGATCGGGCGGCACTGCCATCCACCATGGTCTACCGGGCCTTCACCCCCGAACATCTGCTCGATTGCCTGGATCGGGTGGAAGTGGGCGAGCCGTTGCTGGTGGTGGGCTTTCCGCTGGGCTTCCATGACGCCTTGCATCACATGCCGGTGGTTCGGCAAGCCATCATCGCCTCGTCCTTCGGCCTGCGTTTCCAGGGGATGGGATATTTCCTCAGCGACGCCAGAACCCATCGCGGCACCAGTGGGGCTCCGGTGGTCATGCGGGTGACGCACCCCAATCCCCGGCAGAGCGAATTGCCGTGGATGCTGTTGGGGGTGCATTCAGCGCGCCTGGATGTCGGGACCCGGGATCTGGCGCTGGACGAGGCGCTGGGGCTCAATTGCGTCTGGTATACCGACATCCTGATGGCCTTGACCGCCGACTGAGATGCCGCCGTCCATCCCCGGTCCCGGACAGGGGTCAGTCCGGGGCTTGCGCCATCGCCACCGGCGAGAAAAACGTGGAATCGGTCAAGGTCATGGCGGAGATGATGCGTGTCTCTCCCTGGCCGTCCAGGCATCTCAACCGCACATGGACCAGTCCGTCGACGGTGGTCCAGATGCGGGCGACTTCCCAGACCCTGTCGAACCGGTCATGAACCTTGCGGAAGCGATCGCCAAGCCGCAAGGGCGGGGGATTTCGCCCCAGTTGCATGAATTTCGACACAATGCGGCCGGCCAGGGTCGTCAGGCCCGCATCCGGCGTCCTGATCGCCAGGGATTGGTCGATGGTGGTGCCGCGAGATCGGGCCATCATTGGATACGCCCTTGCGTCATTCTGATGAGCGCCAGCATGGCCGTCATCTCGATTCCGTCCCGCGCCATCAGGCGATGGATGATGGGATCGCGCAGGACATCAACCAGCAGCGGTTCGCTACCACCGCTGAATGCAGCTTGATAGCCTGGCGGCGAGGCCCGGGGTGGAGCGGTTTTCGTCCATGGGTGCGACATGATGGCGTCTCCTGGGTGTGACCGCGCACGGAGGGCGTGTTGTTTGCGATTGGGGATGGATGTGTGTCAGGGGTTGGTTCTTGGACGTGCCGTAACCGTCGATGCGCGAATATTTTTGTTTGTATTGTTTTGGTGTTGCGTGATGGGTGTTAATTATTTTGATGATTATTTATATGCGCCCATCGCGCTGATGCGTTGATTATACACCGTGTCGCCGCTTTGTGTGTGGATATTTAATTATCTATGAGTCCCGTGTCGGGGGAACCGCTCCGGCCCGGTCGTCTCCGTCAACGACCGGGGTCATTCGCAGGCCAATCGGTCGGTTGTTTCCCTATCGGCTGGCGCGGTCCAGCAGGGTCACGATGGAGCGATAGGGCACTCCGGCATGGTCGGCCAGGCCGATCTCGCAGGTGCGGTTGGAGGAATAGCCCGCCTCGCATCCGGCCGGGACCTGATCGGCCAGCTTGCGCAGCGCATGGTCGTTGAGCTCGGGATGGGTGAAGCCCTTGTCACCGGCGAAGCCGCAGCAGCCCACGGCTTCCGGCACTACGGCGGTCTCGGCGCAGGCCTTGGCGAGGCCCAGCATCTTGTCGTCGAGGCCCATCTTGCGGGCACCGCAATTGACATGGACCAGCACCGGGGCGGCCTGCCTGGAGAGTTTCAGGCGCGGCATCACCGCGTCATGCAGGAACTCCACCGAATCCAGCACCTTGAGCCGCTCACCGAGATAGGTCTTCATGCGCCAGGAACAGGCCGAGGCATCCATCACCACCGGCAGCCGCCCGTTATCGGAGGCCTTCATCAGGGCGGCCTCCAGGTCGGACGCCTTGCGGTCGGCGGCGTCCTGCAGTCCCTTGCTCTCGAAGGCCTGGCCGCAGCACAGGGAGTCCAGTCCCTCGGGCACCACCACCTTGTATCCCGCCCGCGCCAGCACCCGGCTCATGACCGTGGGCAGCGAGTCCTGCTCGGGGTCGCCCGAGGCCGGACCCATGGTCCGGGCGGCGCAGGTGGGGAAATAGACCACCGCCTCGCCATCAGCGGGGCCGGAGGCGAGGGTGTAATGGGCGGCGGTGGGGAGGGCCTCGCTCAGCTTGGGCATGGAGCCCACCAGCTTGCGGGCCGCGCCCGCCAGGGCGGCCATGGATTTCGGCCCGGCCACTCGGCTGACCAGGGCGCAAGCGCCCAGTCCCAGGCGGGTGGCGGTCATGGCGCCGCCATAATGGCGGCTCATCCACTCCCCGGCCGAGCGGGCGGCGGCGGGCAGGCGGCGGCCGCGCAGCGCCTTGGTCAGGCGGCCGGTCTCGATCCCCACCGGGCAGGCGGTGGCGCACAGCCCGCAGGCGGCGCAGGTGTCGATGCCCTGGTAATCGTAAAGGCGGCGCAGTTCGGTGGCGGGATCGCCCTTGGCGGCCAGGCGCGAAATCTCGCGCCAACTGGTGATGCGCTGGCGTGGGCTCAGGGTCATTCCGTGGCTGGGGCACATGCGCTCGCAAAAGCCGCATTCGATGCAGGTATCCACCAGGGAATCGGCGGCGGGCAGCGGCTTGAGATTTTCCAGATGGGCCTGGGGATTGGTGTCGAGCACCACGCCGGGATTGAGCAGCCCGGCCGGGTCGAGCAGGCGCTTGATCTCCCACATCAGGGCGGTGGCGTCCTTGCCCCATTCCATCTCGACGAAGGGCGCCATGTTGCGCCCCGTTCCATGCTCGGCTTTCAGGCTGCCGTCGTATTTCTTCACCACTAGCTCGCAGACTTCATCCATGAAGCGGGCATAGCGCTCCACCTCGGCCTTGGAGCCGAAATCCTGGGTGAAGACGAAGTGGAGATTGCCGTCCAGGGCGTGGCCGAAAATGATGGATTCGTGATAGCCGTGGGCGCGGCACAGCCGCTCCAGGTCGACGGTGGCATCGGCCAGCGCGGCGATGGGAAAGGCCACGTCCTCGATGATGACGGTGGTGCCCACCGGCCGCACCGCGCCGACGGCGGGGAACAGGCCCTTCCTGATCTTCCACAGCTTGCCGTATTCGTAGGGATCATGGGTGAAGGCGGGGGCGAACAGGGTGGTCACCGCCGCCAGACTGGCGCCGATGGCGGCGATATTGGCGTCCAGTCCGGCGGAATCCTCGGCCCGGGTCTCCACCAGCAAGGCGGTGACGCCCTCGGCCAGACCGACGATCTGGGCGGGCATGCCGGGCTTGTCCTCCACCGAGCGCAGGCTGGCGCGGTCCATCAGTTCCACCGCCGAGACCGGGGCGGATTTCAGCAGCACCACGGCGCGGCAGGCCTCGGCGATATCGGGGAACAGCAGCAGGGCGCTGGCCTTGTGGGCGTGCTCGGGCACGGTGCGGTAGGTGATCTCGGCGATGAAGCCCAGCGTGCCTTCCGAGCCGATCAGCAGATGGGTCAGGATGTCCAGGGGATCGGTGAAATCCACCAGGGCGTTGAGGCTGTAGCCGGTGGTGTTCTTGATGGCGAATTTGCGCCGGATGCGCTCGCGCAGGGTCTCGTCGGCCTGGACCCGCCTGCCCATGGCGTCGAGCGAGTCCAGCAAGGCGGCGTGGCTGGCGCGGAAGGCGGCGGTGCTGGCGGCATCGCCGGTATCCACCAGGGTGCCATCGGCCAGCACCAGGCGCATGGACATCACGGTCTGATAGGAATTGTCCGCGGTGCCGCAGCACATGCCGCTGGCATTATTGGCGGCGATGCCGCCGATCTTGCAGGAATCGATGCTGGCCGGGTCGGGGCCGATCTTGCGGGCGAAGGCGGCGAGGCGGCGGTTGGCCTCGGCGCCGATGACGCCGGGTTGCAGCCGGATGCGCTTGCCCTGGTCCTCGACCACCGCCTGGGTCCAGCCGGTGCCCAGGATCATCAGCACCGAATCGCTGACCGCCTGGCCCGACAGCGAGGTTCCGGCGGCGCGGAAGGTGACGGGGGCGCGGTGGCGGCGACAGGCGGCCAGCACCGCCATGACCTCGGCCTCGTCGGCCACTTCCACCACCAGTTTGGGAGTCAGTCGGTAGAAGCTGGCATCGGTGCCGTAGGCGAGGCGCTTCAGGGGATCGGTGATCAGTCGGGCGGCGGGAATCGCCCCGGCGAGGTCGCGCAGCAGGGCGTGGGTATCGGTGGCGGTGGCGACGTGGTTCATGGACGGGCTCCCTCGGGTCCGACCAGCAGCACCACCAGCTCCTTGGGGCCGTGGACGCCATAGGCCAGGGTCTGTTCGATATCGGCGGTCTTGCTGGGGCCGGACACCAGCAGGGCATTGGTGGGCATGGCGGTGGCCCAGCCCTGGGCGCGGATGGTCTCGGCCAGGGAATCGGTCAGGTCGGCTTCATTGACCAGCGCCACATGGATGGGCGGCAGCAGGCTCATCAGCCGGGGCTCGTCGGGCGTCGGCCACAGCACCAGCGAACCGGTCTGGGCGATGCCGCCCCGCGCCGTGGTCAGGGCGGCGTCGGCCTGGTGGACCAGCACCTCCTTCAAATCCTCGACGCTGCGGTCATAGGCCAGCAGCGCCGGGCCGCCGTCGCTCCAGGCGTCGGACAGGCGACGCCCGGCCTCGGTGGCGGGGGCGTAGAGCAGGGTGCGCGCGCCCTTGTTGCCCAGGATGGACAACAGCCGTTCCGGCCAGCTTTCGTCGGTGACCTCGTGGACCTCGGCGTGGGAGGCTTCCAGCATGGCCTTGAACCGGGCCTTGCGCTCGGACCCGAAAGCGGGCGGTGTCCAATCGGGGCGCGGCGGCGCCGGGCGCTTGGGCGCGGATTTGAGACGGGCGAGGATGCGGTCGCGGGCGCTGGCATTGGCGTCAGTCATGGGAGAACCCCTTCTCGCGGGCCAGTTGGTGCAGGCTCTTGGCCGCGAATTTCGGTTTTGTCCGCACGGCGGTCCAGGTTCTCAGCATGGGGGCCGAGGCGGGCATCAGATTACCGAACCAGCCCAGCGCCCGGCTGGCCAGCCCATAGAGCGCTGGCGAGGAATACAGGGCCTTCCAGCCCGCCCAGCCCAGGCTGTCGGCCAGCGTGGCGGAGCTGCCGCCGCCCTTGACCGCGTCGCTGCTGGGCTTGACCGCCTCGGTGCGCAATCTGGCCAGCAGGTCGGGAATGGGAATCTGCACCGGGCAGACCTCGGCGCAGGCGCCGCACAGGGTGGAGGCGTGGGGCTGGTCCCCGGCGCAGTCGAGGCCTTCCAGCTGCGGCGTCAGGATTTTCCCGATGGGGCCGGGATAGGTGAAGGTATAGGTGTGGCCGCCGACGCGGGTATAGACCGGGCAATGGTTCATGCAGGCGGCGCAGCGGATGCAGCGCAGCGTGTCGGCCAGTTGGGTATCGCCGTAGACCTTGGACCGGCCATTGTCCAGCAGCACCAGATGGACCTCCCTCGGCCCATCCTTTTCGCCCGGCTTGCGCGGCCCGCTGATCATGTTGACATAGGTGGTGATGGGCTGGCCGGTGGCCGAGCGCGGCAGCAGCGACAGCAGCGGCGCCACGTCCTCGAGGCGCTCGATCACCTTCTCGATGCCGGTCACCGCGATATGAACCGGGGGCAGGGTGGTGGACAGCCGCCCATTGCCCTCATTCTCGATCAGCACCAGACTGCCGGTCTCGGCAATGGCGAAATTGACCCCGGAAATCCCGGCCTGGGCATCGGCGAAGCGGCCGCGCAAGGCCCGGCGCGCGGCGGCGGTCAATTCGTCCACATTCTCGGTATAGCCGAGGCCCTCGATCTTGTCGGCGAACAGCTCGGCGATCTCGCCCTTGTTCATATGGATGCAGGGCATGACGATGTGGGATGGCGCCTCGCCCGCCAGCTGGATGATGTATTCGCCCAGGTCGGATTCCACCGGGATGACGCCGTTGGCCTCCAGGAAGGCGTTGAGATGCATCTCCTCGGTGACCATGGACTTGCCCTTGATCACCCGCGTCGCCCCGGCTTCGCGCAGGATCCCCAGCACGATGGCGTTGGCTTCCTCGGTGGATTCGGCCCAATGGACGGTGACGCCGTTGCGGGTCAGGTTGGCTTCCAGCCGTTCCAGCAGTTCCGGCAGCCGGGCCAGGGCATCGGCGCGGATGGCGGCGCCCCGGGCGCGCAGGGTCGCCCATTCCTCGGGATCGGCGAACTGGGCGGCGCGCTTGGTCATCAGCCCGTCCATGGCGCGGCGGAAATTGGCCCGCAGCTTGGGGTCGTTCAGGGCGACATGGGCCTTGCCGGTGAAATCGGAGACGCGGGCTTCAGCGGCCATGGCAGCGCTCCATCAGGAATTGGGCGATATGGGTGCCGGAGAAGGGCTTGCGGGACTTCTCGGCGGCGCCGGTGATGTTCATCAAACAGCCGCAGTCGCCGGAAATCACCCGGGACGCTCCGGTAGCCTCGATGGAGGCGACCTTGTCGGTGACCATGGCGGCGGAGACCTCGGGCTGGCGCACCGCGAAGGCGCCGCCGAAGCCGCAGCATTCCGTCTCGCGCGGATTTTCCACCAGGGTGACATTGGCAAGCTGGCCCAGCAGCGCCTTGGGCTGGTCCACCACCTTGGCTTCGCGCTGGGAATGGCAGGACGGGTGCCAGGTGATGGTG
Organism: Paramagnetospirillum marisnigri; assembly: GCF_001650715.1. Taxonomy (GTDB): domain Bacteria; phylum Pseudomonadota; class Alphaproteobacteria; order Rhodospirillales; family Magnetospirillaceae; genus Phaeospirillum; species Phaeospirillum marisnigri. The sequence goes on from NZ_LWQT01000010.1 coordinate 69,985, forward strand.
ACCGGGCGGCCCTTGTCCACCAGCCTGACCTTCAGCACATCCACCAGGAATTCGGTCAGTTCGAACACCCGGGCGGAAAACGCCACGGCGCGGGCGTGGTCGGGGGTGTTCTCGAACAGCTCGGCATAGTGGGTCTTCATCATGCCGGCGCACGAGCCCGAGGGCACCACGATGGGCCAGTCTTCCGGGAAGGCATCCAGTTGCAGCCGCGCCACGGCGCGGGCTTCGTCCTGATGGCCGTTATTGCGCGCCGGTTGGCCGCAACAGGTCTGCTTTTGCGGAAACACCACCTTGAGGCCTTCGCGCCGCAGCAGCTCCATCCCGGCCAGACCGGCCTCGGGATAGAACAGGTCGATCAGGCAGGTTCCGAAAAAATAGACGGAGTCCGGGCGGATGCTGGCAGACATGGGCGCTCCCTCAAGCGGTGCCGACATCGTTGGTCGGCCAGATACGGCTAGACCATTTTACATGTTTCGTAAAGTGGTAAAATCTTTTGTCCAGCTACTTCGATCATCCCGACGCCCATGGGGCGGAGGGATCTCGTCTTGGGTCGGTGTCTCAGAATCGGCACCGTCCTTTCAAGCGGGGATCCCTCGCTACCGCTCGGGATGACAAGACGCCTCAGCCGCCCTTCACCCGGCTGGTCAGGTCCGGGCCGGAACGGCGGCGCATGGCGACTTCGCGCCTTGCGTCGGCATGCTGGGCCTCGCGCAGGGCTTCCTCGATGGAATTGATATGGGCCTCGGCGGCCTGGCGCGCCAGGGCCGGATTTCTGGCTTCGACCGCCTTCCAGATGGCCTGGTGCTGGCGCAGGAAGCCGTCGCGCACGCCGCGCCTGCGATAGAGGTCGGAGCGGTCGTAGAACACGCCGCCCTTCAGCATCTCGAATACGCGCCGCATCACATGGGTCATCACCAGATTGTGGGCGGATTCGTAGATGGCCAGATGGAATTCGGCATCGGCGGCGGCTTCCTGGCTGGGGTCGTCCAGGGCATGGGCGCGCTCCATGGCATCCAGGCAGGCGCGCAGGCGGGCCAGATCGGCGGCCGAGGCCCGCTCGGCCGCCAGGGCGGCGGCGCTGCCCGCCATGACGCGGCGGAATTCCAGATAGTCATAGGCGGTATGGGGATGGGCCTGCAGCAGCCGGGACAGCGGGTCGCTGGCGGGCTCTGGGGATGGGGCGGCAACTGGTGGGGTGTTTCGGCTCATGGAGCCAGGATAGCCCCAGCCCAATGGCTCGGCCAATCCGGAAAAATAGGTACGACTCTTTTTCCATTTACATCGAGATATCAAATCGTATATCCAGCAAGAATGTTTGGTAAAAAAGTTTGACCATTGGCGCCGGAGCCCCGGGTTCCGCCGCCCAGATCGAGAGGGGAGGAAACATGCAGCCTTGGATGCAGGTCTATGATCCGGCCGGAAGCCTGGTGCTTTCGTCGCTGGCCGCCGCCATACCCATCATTTTCTTTTTCGTGGCCCTGGCCCTGCTCCGCATGAAGGGGCATGTGGCGGGAACCATCACCGTCCTGCTGGCCATCGCGGTGGCCATCGTGTTCTACAAGATGCCGGTGGCGGCGGCGCTGATGGCGGGCGTCCAGGGCTTCCTGTTCGGCCTGTGGCCCATCGCCTGGATCATCATCGGCGCGGTGTTCCTCTACAAGGTCACGGTCAAGACCGGCCAGTTCGAGATCATCCGCGCCTCGGTGGTGTCCATCACCGCCGACCAGCGTCTGCAGATGCTGATGATCGGCTTTTCGTTCGGCGCCTTCCTGGAAGGCGCGGCGGGCTTCGGCGCCCCGGTGGCCATCACCGCCGCCCTGCTGGTGGGCCTCGGCTTCAACCCGCTTTACGCCGCCGGTCTGTGCCTGATCGCCAATACCGCGCCGGTGGCCTTTGGCGCCATGGGCATTCCGATCATCGTCGCGGGTCAGGTCTCGGGCCTCGACCCGTTCAAGATCGGCGCCATGGCCGGTCGCCAGCTGCCGCTGCTGGCGGTGTTCGTGCCGTTCTGGATTATCTTCATCATGGACGGCTGGAAGGGCGTGCGCGAAACCTGGCCCGCCATCCTGGTGGCCGGCGGGTCCTTCGCCTTTGGCGTCTGGTTCACCTCCAACTATATCGGGCCGGAACTGCCCGACATCACTTCGGCGCTGATCAGCCTGGTCTGCATCACCGTGTTCCTGAAGTTCTGGCAGCCCAAGACCATCTTCCGCTTCAAGGAAGAGGGCGAGGACGAGAAGCATTCCCACGACTATACCGCCGGTCAGATCGCCCGCGCCTGGGCGCCGTTCCTGATCCTGACCGCCGTGGTGACGGTGTGGAGCCTGAAGCCGTTCAAGGCGCTGTTCGCCAAGGGGGCGGACCTGGCCTTCACCAACCTGACCTGGGATGTGCCCTATCTGCACAACCTGGTGGCCAAGGTGCCGCCCATCGTCGCCGCCGCCAAGGCCATGCCCGCCGTCTATACCCTGAACCTGCTTTCGGCCACCGGTACCGCCATCCTGATCTCGGCCATCATCACCATCCTCATGCTGCGCATGAAGGGGTCGGACGGGTTCAAGACCTTCGTCGAAACCCTGAACGAGCTGAAGCGGCCCATCTATACCATCGGCACGGTGCTGGCCTTCGCCTATGTCTCCAACGCCTCGGGCCTGTCCACCACCCTGGCGCTGCTGCTCACCGGGGCGGGACCGACCTATCCCTTCTTCGCGCCGGTGCTGGGCTGGCTGGGCGTGTTCCTCACCGGGTCCGACACCTCGTCCAACGCCCTGTTCGGCGCGCTGCAGGCCACCACGGCCCATCAGCTGGGGCTCAGCGACATCTTGATGGTGGCGGCCAACACCACCGGCGGCGTCACCGGCAAGATGATCAGCCCGCAATCCATCGCGGTGGCCTGCGCCGCCGTGGGTCTGGTGGGTCACGAGAGCAATCTGTTCCGCTTCACCCTGAAGCACAGCATCTTCTTCGTGGTCATCATTGGTGTGATCACCACGCTGCAGGCCTATGTCTTCACCTGGATGATTCCGTAAAAGTTCGCGCGGCTTAGGGCGACGTATTCTCTCCACGCGTCATGGCCGGCCCCCGGATCAAGTCCGGGGGTGACCCGGCCATCCATGGACCCCCGGGTCAGGCCCGGGGGTGACGATAAGGAGAATTCTATTCGGCCAAACCCGGGCAGACACCAACCCTCCCGCATCCCCTGATGCCGGACAACCTGGCCCGGACGAGCGATCGTCCGGGCCTTTCTTTTGATTTACTTGCGGGCGGAGGCCAGGTCGGCGTTGGCGAAGCGGCGCAGGCTGACTTCCAGGCGGGCGTCGGCCTCGGCGATTTCCATCAGGGCGGCGCGGGTGAAGTCGATATGGGCCTCGGCGGCGGCCTTGGCGGCGTCGGGATCGCCCGCCATCACCGCCAGATAGATGGCGCGGTGCTGCTCCAGCAGCAATTCGCGGACGCCCTGGCGCTGATACAGCTTGGCGCGGTTGTAGAACACGTCCTTGCGCAGCATGTCCGACAGCGAGCGCATGATGTGCAGCATCACCAGATTGTGCGAGGCCTCGTAGACCGCCAGATGCAGGTCGGCATCGGCCTCGGCCTCGTCCGAGGAATCGTCCTTGCCATGGGCGGCTTCCATGGTCTCGAAGCGCTGGCGCACGATATCGCGGTCGATCTCGGTGCCCCGCAGCGCAGCGTAATAGGCGGCCGAACCCTCGACGAAGCGGCGGAATTCCAGATAGTCGAAAGTGGTTTCCGGCCGCGACGCCAGGGCGGCGTAAAGCGGCTCGGTGAAGCCCTCGCCCAGCAAGGGCGCCACATAGGTGGCGCCACCGCGCCCCGAGGTCAGCATGCCGCGCTTTTCCAGCTTTTCCAGCGCTTCGCGCAAGGAGGGGCGGGAGACATCGAAACGCTGGGCCAATTCACGCTCGGCCAGCAGTCGCTCGCCCGGGCGCAGGCTCCCCTCCAGGATCAACTGCTCCAACCGGTCGGCGATGGTATCGGCCAGCTTGGCCGGCCTGATGGGGTCCGTCATCGTCACCATCTCGTTAAACTCCTGGTTTCTGTACCCCCGGCCTTCGCTCATGTAAAGTCGCTAATCCCTCGGCTGGGAGTGTCCGGCCACCTTTACATGGGTGGTAAAAAGATTTATCCAACAATTCTCTTTAGTGAAAGTTGGTGATCCATGGCTGTCGCGACCTCCGCTTCCCATCCGCTGCGCAAGCTGCTCGTCGCCAATCGCGGCGAAATCGCCATCCGCATCTGTCGAGCCGCCACCGAACTGGGGTTGGCGACGGTGGCGATCTATTCCACCGAGGACCGCTTCGCGCTGCATCGCTTCAAGGCCGATGAAAGCTATCTGATCGGCAAGGGCAAGGGACCCATCGAGGCCTATCTCGCCATCGACGAGATCGTTCATGTGGCCAAGGAGGCCGGCTGCGATGCCGTTCATCCCGGTTATGGCTTCCTGGCGGAGAACCCGGATTTCGCCGATGCGGTCCGCGCGGCGGGCATGGTGTTCGTGGGGCCAAGCTCCCATGTGATGCGGCTGCTGGGCAACAAGGTGGCGGCGCGCAATCTGGCGGTGAGCGCCGGGGTGCCGGTGATGCCCGCCACCGGGCCGCTGCCCGCCGATGAGGCCGAATGCAAGCGGCTGGCGGCGGCGGTGGGCTATCCCCTGATGCTGAAGGCCAGTTGGGGCGGCGGCGGTCGCGGCATGCGGGTGGTGGAGGGCGAGGCCGAACTGACCGAGCTGGTGGCGGTGGCCCGGCGCGAGGCCAAGGCCGCCTTCGGCAATGACGAGGTCTATCTGGAAAAGCTGGTGCGCCGTGCCCGCCATGTGGAGGTCCAGGTCCTGGGCGATTCCAAGGGCAATCTGGTGCATCTGTTCGAGCGTGACTGCTCGGTGCAGCGCCGCAATCAGAAGGTGGTGGAACGCGCCCCGGCGCCTTATCTCGACGGCCGCCAGCGGGCGGAGCTGTGCGCTTCGGCGCTGAAGCTGGCCCAGGCGGCGGGCTACGAGAACGCCGGTACCGTCGAATTCCTGATGGATATGGATTCGGGGCTGTTCTACTTCATCGAGGTCAATCCCCGCGTCCAGGTGGAGCACACGGTGACCGAGGTGGTCACCGGCATCGATATCGTCAAGGCGCAGATCAAGATCGCGGGCGGTGGTTCCATCGGCTCGCCGGGCTCCGACGTGCCCAAGCAGGCAGATATCGCGCTCAACGGCCACGCCATCCAGTGCCGCATCACCACCGAGGACCCGGGCAACAACTTCATCCCCGATTACGGCCGCATCACCGCCTATCGCGGCGCGGCGGGCTTCGGCATCCGTCTCGATGGCGGCACCGCCTTTTCCGGCGCGCTGATCACGCGGTATTACGATTCCCTGCTGGAAAAGGTCACCGCCTGGGCGCCGACCCCGGAGGAAGCCATCGCCCGCATGGACCGGGCGCTGCGCGAATTCCGCATCCGCGGTGTCGCCACCAACCTGACCTTCCTGGAATCGGTGATCAGCCATCCCCGCTTCGTCGGCTGCGCCTACACCACCCGCTTCATCGACGAGACGCCGGAACTGTTCGCCAAGCAGGATCGCCGCGACCGCGCCACCCGCATCCTGCGCTTCGTCGGCGAGGTCATGGTCAACGGCAATCCCGAGGTGGAGGGGCTGGTCAAGCCCAAGAGCCCGGTGGTGCCCGAGGCGCCCGCCCATCCCCTGTCGGACCCGCCCGCCGGGACCAGGCAACTGCTGGACCGGCTGGGGGCCGAGGGGCTGGCCCAGTGGATGCTGGAGCAGAAGCGGGTGCTGGTCACCGACACCACCTTCCGCGATGCCCATCAGTCGCTGCTCGCCACCCGCATGCGGAGCTATGATCTGCAGGCCGCCGCGCCCGCCTATGCCCGGCTGCTGCCGGGGCTGTTCTCGGTGGAATGCTGGGGCGGCGCCACCTTCGACGTGGCCATGCGCTTCCTCAAGGAGGACCCGTGGGAGCGGCTGCACGGCTTCCGCAATTCCATGCCCAACCTGCTGCTGCAGATGCTGCTGCGCTCGGCCAATGCGGTGGGCTATACCAACTATCCCGACAATGTGGTGCGGCATTTCGTCAAACAAGCCGCCGAGAACGGAGTCGATGTCTTCCGGGTGTTCGACTCCCTCAACTGGGTCGAGAACATGCGGGTCGCCATGGATGCGGTGCGTGACTCGGGCAAGCTCTGCGAGGCCGCCATCTGCTACACCGGCGACCTGTTCGATCCCGACCGCGCCAAATACGACCTGAACTACTATGTCGGCATGGCCAAGGCGCTGGAGAAGGCGGGCGCCCATGTCCTGGGGATCAAGGACATGGCGGGGCTGGCTCGCCCTCGCGCCATCACCGCCCTGGTCAAGGCGCTGAAGCAGGAGGTGGGGCTGCCCATCCACTTCCACACCCACGACACTTCGGGCCTGTCGGCGGCTTCCGTGCTGGCGGCGGTGGACGCCGGGGTGGATGCGGTGGACGCCGCCATGGATTCCATGAGCGGGTTGACCAGCCAGCCGCCGCTGGGCTCCATCTGCGCCGCGCTGAAAGGCCATGAGCGCGATCCCGGCCTCGATCCCCAGGCATTGAACCGTTTGTCCGCCTACTGGGAGAAGGTCCGCGCGCTGTATTCCCCGTTCGAGGCCGATATCCGCTCCGGCACCGCCGATGTCTATCGCCACGAGATGCCGGGCGGCCAGTACACCAATCTGCGCGCCCAGGCCCGTTCCCTAGGCGTCGAGCAGCATTGGGACTGGGTGGCCCAGGCCTATGCCGACGTCAACCAGATGTTCGGCGACGTGGTCAAGGTCACTCCCACCTCCAAGGTTGTCGGCGACATGGCGCTGATGATGGTGACCAGCAACCTGACTCCCGCCGATGTGCTGGACCCCGACAAGGAAATCGCCTTCCCCGAATCGGTGGTCTCGTTCTTCAGGGGCGATCTGGGCCAGCCGGTGGGCGGTTTCCCCGAAGCCCTGCAGAAGAAGGTCCTGGCCGGGGCCAAGCCCATCACCCTCCGCCCCGGCGCGGTGCTGGAGCCCACCGATCTGGAGGCCGCCCGCGCCGAGGCCGAGAAGAAGGCCGGGCGCAAGGTCACCGAGGCGGAACTGGCCTCATTCCTGATGTATCCCAAGGTCTTCACCGATTATGCGGTGCATCACCGCCATTTCGGTGATGTCTCCATGCTGCCCACCGACGTGTTCTTCTATGGCATGCAGCCGGGCCAGGAAATCACCATCGACCTGGAAAAGGGCAAGAGCCTGGTGGTGCGCTTCCTCGCCATCGCCGAGGCCGACGAGGACGGCGAGCGCAAGGTGTTCTTCGAGCTGAATGGCCAGCCGCGCACCGTCAAGGTGGCCGACCGCAAGGTGGCGCCCGCCCGGGTGGCTCGGCCCAAGGCCGAACCCGGCAATGCCAATCATGTGGCGGCGCCCATGCCCGGCCTGGTGGTCAGCGTCGCCGTGCGGGCGGGCCAGGAGGTGGAAAAGGGCGACCTGCTGGTCGCCATCGAGGCCATGAAGATGGAAACGGCGGTTCGCGCCGAGCGGGCGGGCACCATCGCCGAGGTGAGCGTTTCTCCCGGAACCCAGGTGGAGGCCAAGGATCTGCTGGTGGTGATGGCCTGAGGGTGTCAGGACGCCTGGGCCATCATTGGCCCGATATCGCCAGGATCGGGCCGCCCCATGGGCAGAGTGAAGTGCAGCAGCATGCCGCCTGCCGCCAGCGCCTCCGTCCACATCCGTCCGCCGTGCAGATGGACGATCTTGCGGCATAGCGCCAGGCTGAGGGGGCGGCCGCCCGCGGTTGCAAAGTCACTGCCCGCCCCGAATAGGGCGAAGGTGGCGCCTTGATGGAGCAACGGCGATCCCTGGCTCAGCGGTAGGGTGAAATGCCACATATCGCCCTCGGAGGCGACGTCCAGGTGAATGGTCTGTTCCTGGGATTCGGCCACACAAAGCAGATGGTGGCATAGGCTGGCCAACTGCTGGCGGTCGCCGGTCACCACCGGCAGGGTTGGAAGAGTGACGCTGTCGGCTGCCGCCTCGGACGGGCGCTGCAAGTTTTCCATCGCCTCGTGCATCAGGCTGGCCATGGGAACCCGGGTCGGTTCGAACCGGGTGTGCAACCCCAGAGCCAGATACCGCTGCAATGCCTCCAACTGCCGCTTCATGCGGAAGGTTCCCGAGCGGATGAAGGCCACGTATTCCTGCATATCGGTATCGGCCCCGGCGGCTACCCTGCGGATCAGCAGCTGGGAATAGGACAGCACCGTCCGCAGCGGCTCCTGCAAGTGGTGGGCGGAGACCTCCGCCACCTGCCGCAATTCTTCGTTGGCCAATTCCAGGTCCGACGAATGACGGGCCAGCAAATGTTCCATGGCCTCGCGTTCCAGCAATTGGCGTCGCAGCAGCCAGGTGGCCCAGGCGGTGGCCAAGGCCAGCGGCAGGGCGATCATCAGCAATCGCAGCGCATCGGCCTGCCAAAGCGCGACCACATCGTCATGGGCGCTGGATACCGAAACCACGGCCGGAAAGCCTTCGATCAGACGATAGCTGGCCAGACGCAGCTTATTGTCGGTAGCCACCACTTGGGTATAGCTGCCCTTGGGGGCCTGGGGCAGATAGGTCTTGAACAATGGCCCATTGGCGAAGGATTTTTCCATCAGCGAGCTATCGAACGGTCCGCGCGCCAGCAGGCGGCCATCGGCGCGAAACAGACCGATGGCGCCGTTTGGGCGCGAGCGGACCGAGTCGAACAGGGCATTCATCTGTTCCAGCCGCACCATGGCCGCCACCACCGCCAGCAGTTTCCCCGCCGGGTCACGGTGGGCAATGCTGATGGGCAGGACCCAGGTGTTGCTGACCCGGCTGACGATGGCCTGACCGAGAAAGATGCCCGAGCCTGGAGTACGGTGGACGCTGACATAGTCGCGGTCGCCGACCGAGACAGTCGGGTCCGGGCGCTCTGGATAGCTGTGCAGGTAGCGGCCGTCCGGGGTCAGGACGCGCACCCCGGCCAGCATGGGAACCTCGCCGATCAGGCGGCCGAGGTCGGATGCGAAAATCGGATCGAATGCCGGGATGGCGCGGTCGCGGTGCAGGCGGTCGCTGATGGTGCTGAGCACCATCTTCGCCTGGTTCAGGGTGCCCCCCGCCTGAAGCACCAAAGTGTCGGCCAGCCGGTCATTTTCCAGCCGCTGGCGCTCCAGCAAGTGCTCCCGGCGGTCATGGGCGATGTAGGAAAATGTGGCCAGGATGAATGTGATCACCGCCACCCCGAACATCAGGATGCGGGTGCTGGCCCGGATAGTCTTGTTCTGGATATTGGTTAAGGCTGGCAATGCCGCTGACCGTCCCGTGCTGCTCGATCCACCACATGCTTTCGGCGCGACGACACTAGCCAATGGTAATCATCTTGGAAAGACAGGATACGGGGGCCGGGCATGGGGTGAAGCGCATGGCAATCATGCAACTTCGCCCCAGCCCAAGGCGATACGGGCGTCCCGTCGACGCCGTCAGTATTCCTTCTTGTTTTCCCACATGGATTCGGTGAAGCGCACCACCCGGTTGCGGCCGCTTTCCTTGGCCTGGTACAGCGCCACATCGGCGAACTTCACCGCCTGCCAGAAGGTGTCGCTGTCGGTGGGGAAGTCGGCGAGGCCGATGGAGATGGTCTTGCGCAGAACCACCGATCCGGTCTGCACCGACAGGGCTTCCACCGCGGCGCGGATCTTCTCGGCGACCTGATCCGCGTCGGCCGAAGGGGTGTCCACCAGGACAATCAGGAACTCCTCGCCGCCGAAGCGGATGACCAGATCCGACGACCGCACCGACTGGCGCAGCACCTTGGCCAAGGCCTTCAGCACCGCGTCGCCCGCGTCGTGGCCGTAGGTGTCGTTGACCATCTTGAAGTGGTCGAGGTCCAGCATCATGACGGTCAGGCCGCTCTTGCGCCGATGGACATTGGCCACCAGGGTGTCCACATACTCTTCGAGGAACCGCCGGTTGTTGAGGCCCGTCATGGGGTCGCTGAGGCTGGATTCCCGCAGGGTCTCCATCAGGCGCTTGGTTTCCAGCACCGGAGCCGCCTCACGCAGATACACATTGACGAAGGGAATCTGGCTTTGCAGCCGGGCCTCGTTCTCGGGGCTGGCCACCAGTTGCAGCACATTGCCCACCGAGCCCGACTGGATGATGGGCAGACAGATATGCTTGTACCCTTCGACCTTTTCCTCGGGCTGGAAGGCGTAGCAGATGGCGGGGCTGGTGATGCCGTCCACCACGTGGCCGGTGCGCCGCGCCCGGCAGCCCTCGCTGCGCACCAGGATCTGCGGGTCGCACCAGCGGCAGGAGGTGTCGGGCACCCCGTCCACGAACAGCGGCGTCATCTGGTTCTTGTTGGGCACGATCTCGTAGAGCGAGAAGGTCTTGATGTCGAATTCATTCTCGAGCATGCGGGCCAGGCGCTGGTGGATTTCCGCCTTGGTCTCGTCCTCCTCGATGGCCTGCTTGAACCGGGCCGCCCGGGACAGACCGTCCACCATGTCGATGGTGGCGTTCAACAGATTCTCGTCGGGGCTGGGGGTGCGGTTGGTCAACCGCGCCACGCTTTCGCCGATGCGGTTGAGGCCGCTGTCCAGGAAGGTCAGCAACCGGTTCATGTCGGTGGCGATCTGGCCGACCTCGTCCTCGGTGCGCTGTTCCACCTGGCCCTTGAAGTCGCCGCGAAGGGCACGCTGGACCGCCAGTTCCACGTTGAAGGCGGTCAGGGACACCGGCTGGATCACCCGGCGGATCAGATAGAAGGTGACGGCGCTGAACAGGGCGACGATGCCGACGATGCCGGCCACGGTCAGCAGGGCCTTGGTCTTCAGGTCCTCGATGGACATGGACAGGGTCACGGCGCCCAGCACCGAGCCTTCCGGCACCTGATGGCATTGCAGGCAGTTGGGAGAGCCCCGGGTGGACGCGACAAAGGGAATGGTGCCGCGGAACAAGGTGCCGTCGGGGCCTTCCTCGACGCGATAATGCGGCTTGCCGTCGCGCAGGACCTGCTGCTCGACGTCATCATTGGGAGCCTCGCGGCCCAAGCCCTTGCCGAACTGCTGTTCCACCAGTGGCGAGCGCACGACCTGGGCCGATGCCAGGCCCTGAACCTCCATCAGGCGCTGCAGAAAGCTCTCCCGCTTGTCGATGACGCCGTTGATCATGGATTCGGTCAAATGGACCCGGACGATTTCGGCGGCCGTGCGAATATGGTCCGTCGCCGAAGCGATGGAGAATGAACGGAAGGCATACAGATTGATGGCCACCAACATGATGACCAAGCTGACGGCCATGGCGACGAAGAACATCGTCACCTTAGAGTTCAGGCTCATAATCGTCTTCTTCCCCACTCGGTGGCGCGCCCTGTTCCATTCCCATTTCGGGTGGATACCCCGTTCAATCCATCACCCGATATTCTGCATTGGAAATGTATCTTTGGACGCCAATTGTCATATCTTAGTCATTGGTTGAAGTCGGTGCAATCGGATGAAGCAAAGGCCTATGCAAACGGATAGGGCATCACTTACGGACACTCACCTCATAGGCCCTTCTGAAAATCCCGTGAATAGGGTAGTCTATGTCAAAGGTCTTAGGGGCTGTGCCGGAAGCAGGCGCAGGCCCCTCCTGGGACCCATCAGCCAGAAAGATGCTGAACATGTCATCGTCGGCACCGGAATCCGTGCCAGCCACTTCACCGGAACGTACGGCGCGGGGTGCCGTCACCGCGGCGACCATAGGCGCCCTGGCGGTGTTGTGGGCCATGTTCGGGCTGTGGATTTTCACCTTTCATGCCGAACATCGCCGGGGGGTGGAGCAAGGGCTGAACCGTCAGCGCGAGGTGGTGGAAGAACAGGTCAATGGCGTCTTCAAGATCACCGAGACCTTTCTGGTGGCTGCGGATCGCTGGGTCGCCGACCATCCGGGGCGCGATCCGCGCAATGACCCCTCCTTCGCCGATCTTGTCCGCGAATTCCAGCGGGTGACCGACCAGGCCATGCTGGTGCGGCTGGTGGCCGAGGATGGCAGCCTGTATCTGGTTCCGGATACCCCTGGGGCAAAGGCGGCGAATGTGGTCGACCGCGACTATTTCCGCGAGACCATGAAGGAGCCGCCGGGGCGGATCTATATCAGCGCGCCGTTCCAGGGCCGCTCCACCGGCCGCTGGGCCATCGCCGTCGCCAAGCGTTTGTCGGTGCCGCATCACGGTGCGGTCATCGTCTTCGTCGCCATCGAGCAAGGCTTGCTGGACTCGGCCTTCGCCAAGGCCCAGGTCGGTCCCGAAGGGGCCATCTCACTGTTGCGCGCCGATGGCATCTTGCTGTCGCGCTCCGCGACCCGGCCGTCCGACTTGGGCAAGGACCTGTCGGGATCGGTGATCTTCACCGAGGGGCTGCCCAAGGCCAGGGAAGGGGTGCTGATCACCACGGGGACATTGACCGATGGCATTCCCAAGCTGCTGTCCTATGGGAGTCTGCCTACCTATCCGCTGGTGATCGCGGTGGGGACATCGCTGAGTTCGGTCAGTGCCATCGCCTGGGAAGCCGGTTGGCGGGGTGTCCTGGCCCTGTCGGTCATCAGCGCCCTGGCCCTGCTGTCGCGGCGCCAGATCATGCGCCTGATCGACGATCTGGCTTCCAGCCGCCAGGATCTCATGGTTTCGCACGATCGTCTGAGCCAGGAAGTGGATGAGCGCCGGCAGGTGGAGGTCGCCCTCAATCGGACCGAGGCCGATCTGCGGGCCATTCTCGATAACATGCTGGATGTGTTTTACCGAACCGGCCCGGACGGGCGGGTCACCATCATTTCCCGTTCAGTCCAGGACGTCCTTGGCTTCTCGCAAGCCGATGTGCTGGGGCAGTTCGCCAATGACTTCCATTTCGACGCCGATGGACGCGAGCGGCTGCAGGCGGCCTTGGCCGCCAATGGTGGCAGCGTGGTGGATTTCGATCTGCGCATGCGCCACAAGCAGGGGCATCCGGTCTGGGTCGCCACCAGTTCGCATCTGGTGATGGATCACGAGGGCCACTTTGCCGGTATTGAAGGGGTCTTCCGCAGTATCGAGGAACGCAAGGCGGTGGAAAAGGCGCTGCGCAATCACGCCAGCCAGATTGAATCGCTGATCAATGCCTCGTCGGATGCCACCATGCTGTTCGAGCTGGACGGAACCATCCTGGCGGTCAATACCGTCCTGGCCGCCCGCTTCGGCAAGACGCCCCAGGAATTGCGGGGAACCAATCTTTGGGCCTTGTTCCCGCCAGAGGTCGCCGAGGCCCGCAAGGTCGCAACGGCACGGGTGGTGGAAACCGGTCATGCCGTTCATTTCCTCGACCGGCGCGGCGAGCTGCATTTCGACAATTCCATCTATCCGGTGGCGGGGGCCGATGGGGTGATCGACAAGGTGGCGGTCTATTCCCGCGACATCACCGAGCAGACCCTGATCGAGGAGCGCATCGGCCGCTATATCGCGGAGATCGAGCGATCCAACGCCGAACTGGAACAGTTCGCCTATGTGGCCAGCCACGACCTGCGCGAGCCGTTGCGCATGATCACCAGTTATCTCACCCTGATCGAGCGTCGCTACGGCACCCATCTGGAAGGGGACGGGCTGGAGTTCCTGGCTTTTGCCCGCGACGGCGCCACGCGCATGGACAGGCTGGTGCTTGATCTGCTGGAATATTCCCGCATCGACCGACGTGGCGATCCCATCGTGTCCATGCCGGTCGTCCCGGCCATTCGACAGGCCATGCAGCATCTGGCGGTGGCGATCGAGGAAAGCGGAGCCACGGTCACGCTGGACGAAAGCTGTGGCGACGCCATGGTGATGGGCGATCAGAACCAGATCATCCGCCTGTTCCAGAACCTGATCGGCAATGCCATCAAGTACCAGCATGGCGAACGTCCCCCCCGGATCGACCTGAAATGGCGGCTGGTGGACGGCGTCTGGGAATTCAGCATCGCCGACAACGGCATCGGCATCGAGCCCCAGTATTTCGAGCGGATCTTCGGCATTTTCCAGCGCCTGCATACCCGCGACCGTTATGAAGGCACCGGAATCGGCCTTGCCGTCTGCCGCAAGATCGTCGAGCGCCATGGCGGCCGCATCTGGCTGGCGTCGGAGTCTGGCGTTGGAACCACCTTCTTCCTGACCCTGCGTGATGCGGCGGGAGTGCCCCCAGGAGGCGAATAATCCTGGGACGGGCGACTATTTACCGCTGGTTCATGCTCGACCATAACCATGTTCACCGGATTGGTTTACACGACCTGTGCCGCCAAGGGGGATGTCATGATCTGTCGTAACATTGTTGTCGCCGTGCTGATTGGACTGGTGTGGTCCATGTCGGCCAGGGCCGAGACCTTGACCTTCGCCCCCTTGCCCATGGAGACGCCCGAGACGGTGCTGAAGCAGTTCAAGCCCATGCTCGGTCATCTGGAAAAGACCCTCGACGTCAGCTTCAAGGTGGAGTTTTCCAGCGATTACGCCGAAATCCTCGCCAAGTTCGAGGCGGGCAAGATCGACGTCGCCTATCTGGGGCCGCTGCCCTATCTCACCCTGCGCGACCGTATCGCCGCCGCCACGCCCCTGGTGCAATTCAAGGAAGCGTCCGGTTCCGCCACCTATACCTGCGCCATCATAGCTCCCGCCGATGCCAAGCCCGATTTGCGCAACCTCAAGGGGCGCAAGGTGGCGCTGACCCAGCCGTTATCCACTTGCGGCTATCTGTCCACCGATGGCCTGCTGCGTCAGGCGGGATCGGATCTGGCCCGCAACCGCTATCGCTATGTGGATAAGCATGATGAGGTTGCGCTGGCGGTGGCGCGTGGCGAATTCGACCTGGGCGGCCTCAAGACCGCCATCGGACGCAAATACGCCCATATGGGACTGGTGGTTGTGGCGGAATCGGCGCCGTTGCCCGGCTTCGCCCTGGTGGTCAATGCCCGCACGGTATCCAAGGAGCGTCTGGCCCAATTGCGTGATGCCGTGATCGCCGCCGACCCCGACAAGGCCAAGACCTGGGGCGACAATATCCGCCATGGAGCGGTTCCCGCCTTTGATGGCGACTACGATGCCCTGCGCCGCTTGCGTCGCGGCACCGCCATTCCGCAGACCGGAAACTTCTGATCCGGAGCCGGGAGCCATCCTATGGGCCGCATCATCGTCGTCTTCGTGCTTCTTGAGCTGCTGGCCCTCTCGTTCCTGAACATGGTGCGGCTTGACCGGGAACGCCAGCACCTGGATCAGTACACGGCGGTGTTGGAAACCGCCTATGGTTCCAGTCTCCAGATGTACCGCCTGGCCATGGAACTGACCTATTTCGATCTGGTCGGGCGGCCCGAGGTGGTGGACATCGTCGCCCGCGCTGCCGTGGCGGGGGATGAGGAAAAGTCCCTGCTGCGGGGCAGGCTCTATCGCCGCCTGTATCCGCTGTATCAGGAACTGCAGCGGCGCAATCTTCGCCAGTTGCATTTCCATTTGTCCGACGGCACCAGCTTCCTTCGCTTTCACCAGCCCGACCGCTTCGGCGATCTCCTGTCCGATGTGCGTCCCTCCATCCGCATCGCCAATACCGAGCATCGCCCGGTCCAGGGCTTCGAGGCCGGACGGATAGCCTCGGGCTTTCGCTTCGTCCATCCCATCAGTTCCGATGGCCGTCATGTGGGCAGTGTCGAGACCAGCCTGACCTTCAAGGCGATCCGCGACGCCATGGCCGAGTTGGACGGATCGAGGGAATACGCCTTCGTCATTCGCCGTGACGTGGTCGAGACCGTGCTGTTCGCCAGTCAATCCAGCCTTTATGCCCCCTCGGCTCTCAGCCCCGACTTCCTGGTGGAGGATGTGGGCGTCAGGTTGGTCGATAGCGCGCCGCCGCTGTCGGAGATGGCCCAGATCCTGAACCGCGAACTGGCCACCCGTCCCGATGTGACGCGGCGCATGCTGGCGGGCGAAACCTTCACGATCAGGGCGGACCAGGGCGGCAACCCCCATGCGGTATCCCTTGTGGCGGTCCGCGACGTGGGGGGCAAAGCCGCCGGCTATGTCATTTCCTATGTGCCGGCGCCGGTGCTCCATGCCATCACCAACGACTTCCTGGTCTCGCTGGTGGTTGTGACCCTGATGCTGCTGGCGGGCTGCGTCCTGTTCGTGCGGCTGCAGCGGGGAGCCAAGGCACTGGAGCACGAGCGGACCAGCCTCAAGGCCATCACCGACACCATGGCCGATGGCCTGTTCGTCATGGACAATCACGGCTTGATCGTCCTGGCCAATCCGGCGGCCTGCGGCCTGCTTGGATACAGTGAAGCGGAGATGGTGGGGCGACAGGCCCATGCGCTGTTTCACTCCCATGCGGTCAATGATCACCTTCCCATTTCCGAGTGTCCGGTGTTCAAGGCGGTCAGCCGTGGCCGGCCGTATTCCGGCGAGGAATCCTTCTGCCATCGCGATGGCCGCATCATTCCCATGGAAGTGGCCTCGACGCCGCTGGTGCGCCAAGGCGAGTTGCGGGGGTCGGTCAACGCCTTCCGCGACATTACCCTGCGCAAGGAAACCGAGCAGGCCCTGATCCGGGCCAAGCAGGGGGCCGAGCGGGCCAGTCAGGCCAAGTCCGAGTTCCTGGCCACCATGAGCCATGAAATCCGCACCCCCATGAACGGGGTGATCGGTATGACCGGCCTGTTGCTGGATACCCCGCTTACGGGCGACCAGCGCTATTTCGCGGAAACCATCCGTGATTCGGCCGAATCGCTGCTGACCGTCATCAACGATATCCTGGATTTTTCCAAGATGGAGGCGGGCAAGCTCGATCTCGACTACACCGATTTCCAGATCCTGCCGCTGGTGGAAAGTATCGTCGACATCCTGGCGCCCCGCGCCCATGCCAAGGGCATCGAGATGGCCAGTCTGACCGAGCCGGGACTGCCCATGCTGGTCCGCGGCGATCCGGGACGACTGCGCCAGATCCTGATGAATCTGGCGGGTAACGCCGTCAAGTTCACCGCCAGCGGTGGCGTCTCCCTGGAAGTCACCCAGATTGGCGCCGAAAGCGGTCGGGTTTCCATCCGCTTCGAGGTCCGCGACAGCGGCATCGGCATCCCGGAAGAAGCGCGCGATCGCCTGTTCTCCATGTTCACCCAGGTGGATGCATCCACGGCACGGCGCTATGGCGGCACCGGGCTGGGCTTGGCCATCTCCCGCCGGTTGGCGGAATTGATGGGGGGAGATATCGGCTTCGACAGCCGCGAGGGGATCGGCAGCCGTTTCTGGATCACCATTCCTCTGGAGGTTGTCGCGGTGGCGCTGCCACCCCAGGTCAGCCTGGCTGGGCGGCGATTGCTGCTGGTGGACGACAATCCCATCAACCGGGATGTGCTGGAACGCCAGCTCAAGGGCTTCGGCATCGTCACCGCAGCCTGCGAGGACGCCCAGTCGGCCATGTCCGAATTGACCCGCGCCATGGGCGCCGAGGGCTGGGAGGCGGTGATGATCGATGCCCAGATGCCGGGGGTCAACGGCTTGGATCTGGTGCGGATGATCCGGGCGGTACCGGCGCTGGCGGGGCTCAAACTGATCATTACCTCGTCCCAGGGGGCGGTGGTTTCCGCCGAGGAGGGCGGCTACGACGCATTCCTGCACAAGCCGCTGCGCCAGCAGGCCATCCTGGATGCCCTGGCCCGGGTCCTGGGGCTGGTCGATGCCGAGGCCCCCGCCCGGTTGGAGGATGTCGGCAACGGCGACGAAGGCGCTCCCGCCGGGAGAAGGCTGCGGATTCTGGTGGCCGAGGACAATCCGGTGAACCAGCAGGTGGCCATCGGCCTACTGCGCAAGCTCGGCCATTCGGTCGATGTGGCCGGAGACGGCGTGGAAGCCGTGGAATCGGTGCGGAGCCGTCCCTATGATCTGGTGCTGATGGACGTCCAGATGCCGGAAATGGACGGCTTGGAAGCCACCAGGGCCATACGGGGTTTGGGCGGGCGGGCGGCGGGCATTCCCATTGTCGCCATGACCGCCAATGCCATGCGCGGCGACGAAACCATGTGTCTGGAGGCCGGCATGGATGGCTATATCAGCAAGCCCATCGACCGGGCCAAACTGCGCGAGGTGGTGTCACGCCATGCCGATACCCTTGGCGCGGCGCCAGCCATGCCTTGCGCCCCGGCCACGGTTCCCGCCGAACCGGCAGTGGATTTCAGTGTCCTGGATACCCTGGCCGAGGATATCGAGGTGGAAACGGTCGTGGCGATTCTGGCGCGCTTCCACGAAGACGGCCTGGAGCGGGCCGCCGCTGCCAGGGCAGCCCTGCAGGCGGGGGATCTCGATCAGGTCAAGCGCGAGGGCCACACCCTGAAGGGAGCCGCGGCCAGTACCGGCTTGCTGGCCATCCGTAACGCGGGCCTCGCCCTGGAAAATGCCGCCAAGGCCGGACAGGGAATTCATGAGGCCCTGGCCGAGTTGGATCGCCTGCTGGCGCAATTGCCGGGGTGCCTGGCCGGAACACCCTACGAAATCTAGGGTGTCGGGGGCTCATTGCTGCTGTGCTTCGCGTGCTGCTGCCATGCAGCCTCCGCAGGCACGGGAAACCAGCGACTGTCATATAATGAGTCGGCTCTCAATCGAGAGAGGAGACCGCAATGATAGAGAATCCGACATTCGCCGTGCTGGCAGCCAGCAGCCACTTGGCTACGGGCCTGCTGCAGGTGCTCGCCCCCCGCGAAACCAGGGATGTGCGGTGTGAAGCCGCCGAGAAGGCGCGTGTCGCCCAGCCCATTTGCCTTGGAGATGTCGGCTGGTGCGACCATTACGGCCACCGCCACGGCGACGTGGATGTGGAACGGCTCTGAGCCCTCCCTCCGCTCGACCCTGACCAAAGTGCCGTCGCTTCTGTCGACGGCACTTTGGTTTTATGACCTCGATTCGCCATTCTCCCCTTGCATGTGTCGGTATATGATACGTTTGGTATAAGCCGCTGGAGCGGGGTGGGATGGGCGAGGATGCCGACCTCTCCGAGGTGATCGGGCGTAACCAGGATATTTGCGCCCGCGAGCCGATTCGTACCGTTGGTGCCGTTCAGCCCCATGGTTGTCTCATTGGTCTGGATGCCCGTTCGCTTGGGTTGGTGACCCGCAGCGCCAATCTCGATGCTCTGGTGGGCGAGATTCGCTTGGGCGAGGTCCCGTCCTGGCTGGGGGGAGAGGTGCTGGAGACTTGCCGGGGCCTGGTGCGCCAGGGGGGCGGCGACGTGGTGATGGAAACCACGATTGTCGGGGTCGGGCAGGTCGAGTTGCGTTGTTTCCTCTCGGGACGCGAGGCGTTCTGTGAATTCGAGCCACCCTGGTCGGCCGAAGCCATTCGCGAGCTTTCTGGATTTGAACGTGTGCTGGTCTATCGCTTTGATGCCGATGGCAATGGCGATGTGGTCGGCGAAAGCCTGGTGGGCGACTGGACGCAATCCTTCCTGGGACTGCGCTTTCCCGCCAGTGACATCCCATCCCAGGCCCGCGCGCTCTACCGCGAAACCCGAGACCGGTGGGTGCCCACCCGGGATTATGAACCGGTGCCCTTGGTTCCCGGCAGCTCGCGTCAGGGGCGGGAATTCGATCTGGGGCCATGTTCGTTCCGCAGTGTTTCCCCCATCCATCGTCTCTACCAGCGCAATATCGATGTGGATGGTTCCATGTCCGTCTCGGTGATGCGCGATGGCCGTCTGTGGGGATTGGTGATTGGCCACCATCGGCGGCCGCATCGGGTTTCGGCCTTGGTTCGCCGTCAGGTGGTGGCCATCGCCCAGGCATTTTCCATGCGCCTTGACTCGCAGCTGAGTCGCGATGCCAAGGAAGAGTTCGAGCGCGACATGCAGGCCTATTCCGCCATGCTGGGAAAGCTGGCGGCGGCCGACGACTTCCTCGCCGCCCTGACCGAAGGGCGGCCGAGCATCCTGGATTTGTTGCTTGGCTGCTGCGGAGCGGCCGTGGTGTGGGAGGACGGCCCCCAGGTCCGGGTGCGGGGCCTGGGGGCGGTGCCGCCCGATCAGGATATGGCGACCCTGGTGGCCTGGATCAGGGGGCAAAGCAGCGGCGCCATCTTTGCCACCGATTGCCTGCCCATCCGCTATCCGGCCTACCAGATTCATCAGGAGATGGCCAGCGGCGTCCTGGCTTGCTTCTTCGACGATTCTCGTCGCCCCGTCCTGCTGCTGTTCCGTCCGGAAGTGGTCCGTTCGGTGGCGTGGGCGGGCAAGCCGGAGAAGTCCGAGGCGCCTGACGGCAGTTTCAGCCTGCCCCGGCGCTCCTTCGACCGCTGGGTCGAGGTCCGCCACGGCCATTCACAGCCCTGGCAGTCCTGGGAACTGGACATAGCCGCCATCATCAGTTCCACGGTCAACCACGTCATCATCCGCCAGCGCCGCCGTATCGAGGATTTGAACGTGGAAGTGGAGCGTTTCACCCAGGCGCTCGATCTCAGTTCGACCACGCTGTACCACCAGGATCGCACCTTGCGATACATCTGGATTCATAACCCGGATATCGGACTGGGCCGAAAGGCGCAGGGCAAGACCGATTGGGAGGTCTTCGATCCGGAATTGGCGGCCCGCGTGGTCGCGGTCAAGCGGCAGGTGCTGGACAGCGGCCAGGGGGCGCGGGTGGCCATCCCGTCCCGGCCCAATGATCCCATGGCCGAATGGTACGATCTATCGGTGGAGCCGCTGAAGGATGAGGATGGCTATGTGACCGGGCTGTCTTGCGCCGGGGTTCGCATTACCGAACGCAAGCGGGCGGAAGAGGCGCTGCGCCGCAATGAGGCGCTGCTGCGCGAGGTGCAGCAGATCGCTCAACTGGGGCACTATGTCTACGATGTCGGCGCCGATCACTGGGAAAGCTCGCCGGTTCTGGACTCGATCCTCGGCATTGGTCCCGACTTCATCCGGGATTCCGCCCATGCTCTTGATCTTGCCGCCGCCGGATTGGACGGTACCGTGATGCCGCTGCTAGAACGGTTGATGCAGGGAGAACAGGACTTCTTCGACATGGTCTTCCAGATTCGCCGCCACGATGACGGACGCCGCCGCTGGGTGGCCAGTGTCGGCCATCTGGAGCGCGACGAGTCGGGGGCCCCGGTTCGGGTCATCGGCAGCATTCACGACATCAATGATCGCGTCGAGGCGGAGAGGAATCTGCGAGAGGTCCATGCCGACCTGGATCAACAGGCGAAGGAACTGGCTCGCTCCAACGCTGAACTGGAGCAGTTCGCCTATGTGGCCTCCCACGATCTTCGCCAGCCGTTGCGCATGGTCACCGCCTATCTTGGCCTGTTGCGGAAAAAGCTGGGTGCCGACCTGGACCAGGATGCCCGGACCTTCATGGATTTTGCCACGGATGGTGCCAGACGCATGGATCGGCTGATCGTCGACCTGCTGGAATATTCCAAGCTGGGGCGCAACCAGCGTCCGTTCGAGCCGGTTCCACTGAATGAGGTTCTTACCGAATGCTTGCGCTATCTCCGGCTTGCCATCGAGGATGTCGGCGCGGAGGTTGTGCTGGCCGATGACCTGCCGGTGGTCCTTGGCGATCGCGGCGAACTCCTGCGGCTGTTCCAGAACCTGATCGGCAATGCCGTCAAGTACAGGGCGCCGGATCGGCCCCCCCGGGTCACCGTTGGATGCCGTATGGTGAAGCAGGATTGGGAGTTCCACGTCACCGATAATGGCATCGGTATCGCCGCCAGCGACTTCGACCGCGCCTTCGCCGTCTTCCAGCGCTTGGTGTCCGCCGACGACTATGATGGAACCGGAATAGGCCTGTCCGCCTGCAAGAAGATCGTGGAAAGCCACGGCGGCCGCATCTGGATCGACTCCGAACTGGGCCACGGAACCAGCATGCGCTTCAGCTTGCCGGATCGCTTGGCGTCATGCTGAAAGCTCGTGAATTTGGGGGAAGCCGCCTGAAGGCGGCTTCCGAAAAATAGGCCTAGCCGCGACATTCGGCTCCGACCTTCTGCCCGGCTTCGCCCGCGACGGCCTGCGGGTTGCCCTTGATCTTGCCGGCCATGGCCAGGGCGGTGACCGAGTCCCGGGCTGCCGCGCGGATGCCGTCGACGCCCTTCATGCACAGGGACTTCAGGTCGGGGTTGGCGGCCTTGATCCCGGCGACGGTGGCTTCGACCTCGGCCGGGTCCTCGGCGGCGGTGGCCGTCATCGGGACGGCGATCAGCGTGACGGCCAGGGCAAGTGCGAACTTGAACATTCCATTTCCCCTTATTCCTAGAGATTGAATATGGTCGATGTTTGCTTGGTCTTCATCAATCACGGTTTCGGCGCCGATCGACGTCGCGGCAGGGGGCTGCCAGGGACGACGATGGCGCGCCTTCCAAAGATGGGGCGCTCGTGAGCAGAATCACTCCAAACTTTCAGTGGATCGCGGTCTATATCTTCGAGATATAGGGACGGTATTCGAAATCCTCGATTTCGATGTGGTGCACCAGCCAGCCCGACAGGAACTGGTGCAACTCGACCGCGACCTTGCGGAAATTGTCGGTGTTGACCGAGGCCGAAATGTCCTCGACCCGCATGGCGATGGTCTGATGCGAGTGGCGGTGAAGGTCCAGGAAGGGAAACTGTGCCCGTTCCATCATCGCCTCCTCTTCCTTGAAGTGGTAGGCGATGTAGTCGTTCAACTCGGAGATGATGGTGGCCATGGAATCGAATCCGGTGGCGTTCTTCTCCACCAGGATGATGCGATCCAGCAGCGCGAACAGGCGCTGGTGGTGCTGGTCGAGAATTTCATGGCCGACGCTGAGGTCTTCGGTCCAGGACAAGGTGGATGTCTCCCAGATGGGGATTCCACATACCGCGAAGCGGGTTTTGGATCAATGCGTATTCATACGGGATCCTGGGCCGACGACGCCCCTCCGCCATTGGCGCCGAAGAATAACAGGCCGTTGCGCCATTGTGTCACCGGAGTCACCCAGGGGGCCTTGGTCCCCGGATGGCGATCGGATGGCCGCATGGGCTTGCCGAAATAATAGCCCTGGCCATAGCGGACATTGTAGACGCGCAGCAAATTGGCGGTGGCTTCGTCTTCCACATGCTCGGCGACGGTGGCGATCTTGAGTTCGCGGCACAACTGGGTAATGGCCCGCAGGAAAGGGAGGCTTTCCCCCTTGCCAGCGGCTTCACGGACATAGGAGCCATCGATCTTGACATGGTCGACCTTGAGGCCGCGCAGATAATGGAAGGCGGCGGCGCCCGAGCCGAAATCGTCGATACCGACCGGATGGCCCCGGCCGCGAATTTCCTGGATGACCGCGTTGGCTGCCGCAAGATCGGCGATGGAGGCCGATTCCGTCAGTTCGAACAGCAGGCGCCCGCGCAGATCGGCGGCGCCAATGATCAGGTGAAGCAACCGCGCCGCCATGGACGAACTGGAAATGGTGCGGCCCGACAGGTTGACGGCGAAGCGCAGCGAGGGCTCGGCCCCCGGCCCCTGGCGCATGAACTCGATGGTGCGCCCCAGGATGGCCATATCCAACTCGCCCACCAGGCCGGTATCCTCGGCGAAGACCACCGTATTGTAGGGCGAGGCGCCGGCGTCGCCAAAGCGCACCAGGCATTCGAAGTGGTGGACCGCATTACTCCACAAATCGACGATGGGCTGGAAGTATAGCTGGAAGTCACCGGACCCGATGGTCTGCTTGACCTCGCGCATCTTGCTGACGGTGGCGCTCAGCGATGGCTTGGCGATGGTCGACAGTTCCTGGATGGTGGCGCCGCTGTCCTGGCTGAAGCGGTTCAGGGTGTAGATCAGGGCGCTGGTGGCTTCCTGCGACGAGATCCCGGTGGTATCGAACTGGACGCTGGCGGCGGTGGGGTGGAGGTCGGTGCCCATCAGGGAATGGGCCAGGGTCGAAATGGTATCCTCGATATCGGTTGAGGTGACCTCGGGGCCGTGGATCACGCCGTATTTGGATTCGCCCAGATTGGCGGCGGCGTCGCCACCCACGGAACACTGGCGCAGATACTCGGTGAAGCGATTGATGAACTCGGTGGTGGCCTCGGTTCCGACCTTGGTGCGCAGATCGGCCAGCTCCGGCAGATCCAGCAGGGTCATGCGATAGGCGTCGTCAGCCTCCTTGGCGCTTTCCTTGACCAAGTTGCCAGCCAGGGCCTCGAAGCCTTCGCGGCCCAGCAATCCCTCGCCGTCGCGACGAACCGTCGGCGACATGATGGTGCCGCTGTGGGTCAGCACCAGCAGCAGTCGGCCCTCGTGGTCGGGATGGGGGTAGCCCGACAGCGCCACCGGGACGGCGCCGCCCTCGGGCAGGCTGACATGCAAGAGGGTATGGCGGACCCGCTCGCCATTGGCCATGCGGGTCAGGGCATTGATGGCGCGTGACTGGTCCTCGGAGCGGATCAGGTCCTGCAGGGTCATGGTGGCCAGCAGGCGGGCCGGGCGTCCCACCAGCGACATGGAGGCGCCGATGGCAAAGATGATGCGACCGTCATGGGCCACTTCCATCAACAGATCGGCGGCGGCAAAGGCAAAGGCGACATAAGCCTCCTGGGGCTGGCCCAATTTGGCCCCAGGCTGCAAGTCCACTACGTTTTCCTTGGGAGTCCCCATTTCATCCGCCGAAACCGCTGATGAACGTATTGTTGCATACCGAGGCCCAAGGATGGAACAATAATACGATTGTGATAAGTCAATATTTATTGACGTTCTGTGACGTGATGCTCCAGCTCGACTGCGATCAATAAGGGATTGTCGGGAGTAATGCGTCAATATTGCGGCGCATGGAGGTTTCGGCAGCGAACTTGTCGCGCAACTGTTGCGCCATGCCAAGCCGTTCCGTATCGGGCAGGGCCAGGATTTCCAGGCAGCGCTCCGCCAGTCGTTCGTATGGGGTGCGCAGCGTGTAATCGGCCAGCTTTCCCATGATGCTGGTATCGAAATCCTCGGCCACCACCAGACTGCCGTAATGCAGGGCGGCGGTGATGCGGGACGCCGACAGGAAACGGACCACCGGTCCCCGGCGCATGTCCAGCACGATCTTCGAGCGCGAGATCATGTTGTGACGAATATACTCCGGCATGTCGCCGAAGGTGGCCTGGACCCGGACACCTTGTTTCAGCAGCTGATGAATGGGGGGGGCCCGGTGGGGGGTGAACTTGCCATAGAGCAGGATGTCGATGGTCTGGTCCTCGGCCGGTTGGGCCTGCAGGCTGGGGCAGTGGCCGAAGGCGAGAAAGTGCGCCTTGTTCGTCGCCCCCGCCTTGGTCAGTTCCACATCGTATTGCTGGTCGGCCATCAGCAGCCAGACGAAGTCGAAGAACGGCAGCGATCGCAGCAGGTTGGTCACGCGCGGCCTGTCGCCGACCTTGCCCAGTGACAGGCTGTCGGACAGGTCCTCGGTGGCGACCAGGCCGATGATCAGATCGTCGCCGAATTTTTCCTTGGCGGCCATCATGTCGTTGAGCAGGCCGGGGCCGGGGAAGTGTTCCAGCACCAGGTTGACATAGGGGCGCGGCAGCAGGTGGGTGTATTCGAACTGGACCTGATGGCCGCCCTCGATCATTCCCGCCGCCATGGGGCGCAAGGCGTCCTCCAGCATGGCGACGCCGCCCATCTCGTGATTCTTCAGGAAGAAATTGAACTTCATGGTGGGGCTTACGCGGTCTGTGGGACATTCGATACGGTCATGCTAGCATCATCTCCCGTGATCACCCAACATTGACCCGTTCGGCAGATGGTTCCATTTTGGTGTCGTCGCGGTTTTGCGCCAACTATTCACAGGCTGGGCCATGACGTCCGTCGATCGGGATCAAGTCGCCGATGTTCTTGCCGAGTTGACCGAGACATCGCCGCCTTGCGCGGCAATGTTGCGCGGCGCCGCGCCGATCATCGGTTCCATGCTGACCCATGTGGTCTCCAGCCTGAATGACTGGAATGGCGACGAGGAAGAACTGGCCAATTGGGTGGTGCATCACTTGCGTAATGCCCAATTCCAGGTGATCCAGGGCAAGGTGGCGAAGGGAGAGACTGTCGTCTTTTACTCGCCGCTGAAATCCTATCGCCGTCATTTCGGCGATGTACCTGAATTTTTTCGCCAGGCCGGGGGCAAGGTCCTCAAATTATATGGCGTCGTCGGCGGTGATGCCTTCGAGCAAGGCGATAATGCCTTCTTCGCGGGACTGGGGCTCATGGGGCAATTGGAGGGCCTGGGGGCGGTCATCATCAATACTCTGTGCGCGGGTCTTCCCCCGGGGCCGACCAAGGCGCTGATGCTTCACGACATCTTTGATTCCCCCATGGGCGATCCCCGGGACTTTCTCGATCTGGTGCGCCAGATCGACTATCTGCTGGTGCCATCGGCCCCGGGCATGGAGTCCGCGCGGCGGGTGCTGGATCGTTTCGATGAGGTCGGTCTCGAGTTGGAGCGGCCCATCCGTCTGGTTGCCGCCGGATATCCTCGCCTGGACGAGAACCGGCGACTGTTCAGGGAGGTGGGCAGGGACGAGAAGGTGCTCGTCTATGCTCCGACCATGACCCTGGAAAGCTGGCAGGGCTATGCCTCGGTGGCCCGGTGGGGGCGAGGGATCATCCAGGCATTGCGTGACGCCTTTCCCGATCACACCATTATTTTCCGCCCCCATCCCAATTCCTATGCCGATCCCGCCGTGGCGGCCCTGATGGCCGAGGTGGCCGGGCTGGCAGGATGCGAAGTCGATGCCAACCCGTCCAACTATATGGCCACTTATGGCCGGGCTAGGCTGATGGTGACCGACATGTCCGGCACCGCCTTCACCTTCGCCTTCACCTCCAACCGCCCGGTGGTGTTCTTTTCCCCCGAGGACGCGCGCGCCCGCTCCGATAATCCGGATGTCGCCTATTTCGAGATGCGTGACCAGATCGGCTTGGTGGCGGAACGTCTGGAGGACCTGCCCGCCATGGTTTCCACCGCCTTGGATTCCGGTTTCGGCGGCCGCTCCGACGAACTTTGCCGTGCTTCGGTCTTCAATCTGGATTGCAGCGAGCAGAGAATCGCCGACCTGATTCCCTACATGATCCTGGGACAAGACATTCCCGGCGGCTTTGTCCTTGATCCCGCCACGGGGTGGCGAGCCACCTGAAGGCCGGCGCGGCCTGGGTGAGCTTGTGAGACGGTAGGGTATCTGCCATGCTTCCCTCGTCTCCACTCGTCTCGTATTGGAAGCAATGGCTCCTCCTATTACGTTCGTGCCGCCGAAGCATCCCGACCTCGTCGCCTTGGAGGAATTGCTCCAGGAAAGTCGGATGCATAGCCGCTACGCCAATTTCGGGCCGGTCTCCAGGCGCCTTGGGGCGGAGCTCCATCGACGGCTTGGCCATGGGGATGGGCGAGATTGCGCCGCCTGCGCCAGTGGTACGGTGGCCTTGACCGCCGCGGCCGGGACGCTGGCGGTGACGGCGGGGCGTCCGCTGCGCTTGGTCGGCAGCGCCTTCGGCTTCTTCTCCTCGGCCATCGGATGTCTACACCAGGGACATCTGCTGGACTGCGGTCCCGACGGGTTGCTGGACCTAGCGGCGGTGGAAGCCATGGACCCCGACGACTGGGACTGTCTGGTCTATACCAACACCTTTGGCCTTTATCATGATTTCAGGGCGGTTTTCGCCTTGTGCGCCCGACTGGGCAAGTCGCTGATACTCGACAACGCGTCCGGGTTCGGCGTGATCTCGGCCGCGAACCTGCCCGCGGAGGCGGCGGAGGTGGAGTGGATCGAGACCTTCAGCTTTCACCACACCAAGCCCTTTGGCCTGGGGGAGGGCGGGGCGGCGCAGATGGCTGCCGGGCTTCGGCCGGTGTTTGACGCCATTCTCAATTTTGGAGTCGGGCTGCCGCAAGAGTTTCGCCGCTATTTCGGCAATGGCAAGATTTCCGATATCGCCGCCGCCGCGATTCTTGCCCGGGTCCAGTCGTCCGAGCAGTGGAGCGGCGCCTATGTGGAGCAGGCGGCCCGCGTAGTCGCCCTGGGCCGGTCGGTGGGATACGGCGTTCTGGTGGAGCCGGGGGCGCCAGGGCAGGTTCCCGCCCATGTGGGGCTGCTGGCGCCGGGAGCGCTTTCCGTCGCCGAACTGGCCAATCCCGTGGTCAATCTGGGGAAATATTACGTTCCGCTGGGTGGGCGGGAATTTGTCAATTCCTGGCGCCTTTACGACCGGATGGTCAATGTCCCGACCCATCCGGGAATGGCCGAACCGAGCGACGGTGAGTTGCGCGCCTGCCTGGAAGCGGTGCTGGCCCGCAGTGGGACGTGACCCATGCGCATCGCCGTGATGCAGCCCTATTTCCTGCCCTATCTGGGATACTTTCGTCTGTTCGATGTGGACCTGTTCGTGGTCTATGACTGCGTCCAGTTTCCTCGTCGGGGCTGGGTTCACCGCAATCAGCTGCGTAGCGATGGCGGGTCGCTGTCCTGGCTGACCCTGCCGCTGGCCAAGTCGGCGCGCGAGGCATCCATCCAATCCCTGGCCTTTGCCGAGGGGGCGGAAACCGCCATGGCCGAGCGGGCGCGACCGTTTGGCGCCTTGCGCGCCCCCCGTACCGAAGCTTCCGCCCGGCTGGCCGAGGAGGTGATGCGGCCGACCGCGACGCCAGTGGATTACATTCTTGGCCTGTTGCTTCGGGCCGCGTCCGGTCTGGGGCTGTCTCCGGCCGTGCAGCGCTCAAGCTCCCTTGGCCTTGGCAACGAGTTGCGGGGCCAGGACCGTATCTTGGCAATCTGCAAGCATTTTGGCGCCGACGACTACGTCAATGCCCCCGGTGGCCGGGCACTCTATGACGTGGAACGGTTCCGCGGCCAAGGTGTGCGGCTGCGTTTCCTTTCAGACTACCGGGGTGATTTCGGGTCAATCCTGCAACGCCTCGATGATCACGAGCCGAGGGACTTGCGGCGGGAGTTGGCGGACAATCTCGTCTTGGAGTGAAGGCGCTTGTGACGGCTCGGGTGTTATGGTGATGTCATGACACAGGCTTCTTGTGAGGAGAAAGAGGATTGGATCCGCTTGTCGGCCTGATTTCCGAAATACTGAGAGTGCCGCCTGCCGCGGTGGTGGACGACATGGCCATGGTGGATGTGGAGACCTGGGATTCGCTGCGTCACCTGGAACTGGTGGTCGGGATCGAGCAGTTGTTCGGCATCGACCTCACCTCCGACGAGATCGTGACCATGGTCAGCATCGGGCGGATTCGCGCCGTGCTGGCGGTCCGGGGGGTATCGGGACCATGAAGCTCGACGGGGCCAGGATGGTTGTCGCCGGGGGCGGTGGTTGCCTGGGAAGCGCCATCGTCGCGGCGCTGCTGGCCGCCGGTGCCCGTGTCGCCGTGCTGGATCGGGTGGAAGGGGCGGCGGCCGGGGAAGCCCTTCGCCTGGTCTGCGATCTGGCCGAGCCATCATCCGTGGCGGCGGCGCTGGTCGAGGTCGAGACCGCGTTGGGCGGGCCGGTCCAGGGGCTGGTCAACGCCGCCGGACATATCCGCAGCATTCCCCTGGTCAATGTGTTCGGCGGCGCCGAGCGCAGCCATGCCCTGAGTGCATGGGACGACATCCTGCGCGCCAATCTCACCACCGCTTTCGTTACCACCGCCGCCGTGGCGGACCGCATGGTTGCCACCAGGACGCGTGGCGCGGTGGTGTCGCTGGGGTCCATCGCGGCGGGGGGTAATCCGGGGCAGGGTGCCTATGCCGCCGCCAAGGCGGGGCTGGCCGCCGCCTCCGCCGCCTGGGCCAGGGAGTTGGGAACGCTCGGACTGCGCTTCGTGGTCATCGAGCCGGGCTTCATCGACACGCCCTCGACCCGGGCCGCCCTGACCGAGGCCCAATTGGAGGAGTGGCGGCGCCGGGGACCGCTGCGGCGGTTGGGGACGCCGGAGGACGTGGCCGAGACGGTGCTGCACGCTCTCCGTTGCGATTACCTGACCGCACAGACCGTCCAGGTGGCGGGGGGATTGTCCGTCTGACCTGAGGGAGAAACCGCGTGGGGGAGGCGGGAGGATATCACTGGTCGTTGGGTCATGCCTTTCTGGCGGTGGCCCGTGCGCATACCAACGACACCGCCTTGGTCTTGGCCGATGGCGGCCAGGTCAGCTATGGCGCGTTGGCGGCGCGTGCCCTTCGCATTGCCGCGATCCTAGCCGAGGAGGGCGTGGCGCCGCGTGGCGTGGTGGCGCTGCGTAACGGAAAATCCCCCACCGGCTATGCCGCCATGCTGGCTTGCCTGATGCTGGGGGCGGCCTATGTCAATCTCGACGAGTTGAATCCTGTCCTGCGCCTGACCCGGATTCTGGAAACCTGCCGCCCGAGCCTGCTGGTGGCCGATGGCGAATCCGAGGCGGCGGTGACCGAGGCGGCGTCCGCCCTCGGCCTGCGGGTGCTGAACTTGGCCGCCCCGGAATTGGCGGGCCGCCTGGACCAGGCGCCCACGGCCGTTCCCGCCGCGCTGGATCAGGTCCACGGCGGCCTTCCCGCCTATATCATGTTCACCTCCGGCTCCACCGGCTTTCCCAAGGGCGCCGCCATATCCCATGCCGCCGTGCTGAATTTCGTCCAGTGGAGCCAGACCACTTTCGGCATCGGTCCCGGCGACATACTGACCAACCTCAACCCCCTGCATTTCGACAATTCGGTTTTCGACGTCTATTCGGCCCTGTTCAACGGTGCCGCTCTCGCCCCGGTGGCCCGCGATCTATTGCGTGATCCCCGCGCCGCGGTCGAGACGGTGGAGCGGGCGGGCTGCACCGTCTGGTTCTCGGTGCCGTCGCTGCTGATCTATCTGGTGAGCCTGAAGGCGATCAGGCCGGGCTCGCTGGCCAGCCTGCGGACGGTGGTGTTCGGCGGCGAGGGCTATCCGGTGCCGGAACTGTCCCGGCTGCGGCGGCTGTTGGGTGATGGCCCCCGCTTGGTCAATGTCTATGGCCCCACCGAATGCACGTGTATCTGTTCCGCCCATGAGGTCGGCGCCGCCGATCTGGCTTCCGCTCGGGGCCTGCCGCCGCTGGGGCGCATCGCTCCCAATTTCGGGGCGCTGATCCTGGATGGTGACGGGCCGGTCACCGAGGGCGAGGTGGGGGAGCTGTGCCTGCTGGGGCCGCAAGTGGGGCTGGGCTATGTCAACGATCCCGAGCGAACCGCCGCCGCCTTCGTTCCCAACCCGCTGAACCCGGTCTGGCCCGAGACCATGTACCGCACCGGCGATCTGGTCCGGGTCGAGGGTGGAGCGCTCTATTTCGTCGGGCGCAAGGACAATCAGGTCAAGCACCAGGGCTATCGCATCGAGTTGGAGGAGATCGAGGCGGCGCTGGCGGCGCTGGATGCCGTGGAGCGGGCGGCGGTGGTCTATCGTCGGCAGTCCTCCACCCACGGGCATCTGGTGGCCTTCGTGGTCGGCGGCGGGCCCGATGGCGAGGCCGGGCTGCGGGCCGCGTTGCGTGCCCGGCTGCCCGACTACATGATTCCCAATCGCTTCGAAATCGTGGCCGAGCTGCCGCTCAACACCAACGGCAAGGTCGACCGGACCCGCTTGCGGGACGGGGACTGACACAGGGAGGATCGCCTTGGCATCCGTGGTTATCTTTGGAACCGGCAAGATCGCGCAGGTGGCCCATGCCTGCCTGTCGGACGAGCACGATGTGGTGGGGTTCACCGTGGACCGCGCCTATCTGGACCCGTCGCCGCCAACCCCGCTGCCGGTGGTGGCGTTCGACGACGTCGTCGAACGCTTTCCGCCCGCCGAGGTCCGGATGTTCGTCGCCATGGGCTACCATGATCTCAACGCCGTCAGGGCGGCACGCCTCGCCCAGGCCGCCGCCCTGGGCTATGGCTTCGTCAGTTGGGTTTCACCCCGGGCGTCCATCGGCAAGGGAGTGGAGATTGGGGCCAACTGCCTGGTGATGCCCCAAGCCTCGGTGCAGCCCTTCGCCCGCCTGGAGGACGGAGTGTTCGTCTGGGACAATGCCGTCATCGGCCATCATGCCCATATCGGTGCCCATTGCTGGATCACCGCCGGGGCGGTGGTGGCCAGTTCGGTGGGCTTGGGGGCGGAATGCTTTCTCGGCGCCAATGCCGTCATTGTCAACGAGGTGACGGTGGGGCGGCGCTGCCTGATCGGTGCGGGGGCCTTGGTTTCCGCCGCGGCGGCCGACAACGGAGTCTATGTCGCCCCGGGCACCGAGCGGCTTCGTCTGGATAGCGATCGCTTTCTTAAGATCAGCAAGATGCGCTGATGCTGATTCTAACCATTCCTTAAAGGCTTGCCGTAATTCTGGAAGAAGCCAGAGAGAGGGGACCATGGCCGCGCAGACCATCTTGTTTTTTCCCGCAGGCATGATGGAAGTCGCCGGTGAAGCGGTGGCCGCTCAACGCCGGGGCGAGCAGGTCATCGGGGCGTCATCCTTGGATCATGACCCGGATCGGGTCAAATTCCGCGACTGGGAGTGGCTGCCCTTCGTGTTTGCCCCAGAATTCGACGCCCAGTTCGCCGCGCTGGTTGCGCGGCGGCACGTTACCCGTGTCGTCAGCTTTCATGGCGCGGTCTGGGCGCATCTGGCCCGTTTGCTGCCGAGCCTGCCCAATCCGCCGGAGTTACATCCGCCACGCTCTCCCATATCGGCCCGAGAGGGTGGTCAGGGGCGCGTCTGGCGCGAGGATGCCGAGTATCTGGCCGAGGCGTGGCTAGGCCTCGCCGTGCCGTCTCTTCCGTCTGGACTTGAGTTTGATGGATTGGCCGATACCGCAGCCCGAATTCAAGGGGAGTCCAATGCGTTGAAGCTGGCAGCCCTGGTGGCGGTGGCCTCGGTGGCGCCCCTCGGCGACGTGGTGGAAATCGGTACGTTGTACGGCCGATCCGCCTTTGTCCTCGGATGGCTGGCTCGTCGCTATAGTCTGGGGCCGGTGCTGTGTGTCGATCCCTGGCGGGCCGAGGCCGCCCGGCAGGCCCCAGCCTTTCTAGCGGAGCTGTCCCAGGGCTGGGACATGGACCCTATTTTCGAAGGCTTTCGGCGGAATTTGAGCCCCTGCTTTCACGGCACCCTCAATTACCAGCGCCAGACATCGAGGCAGGTCCGGGGCGATTATGGTCCAGGCTGGCAGGTGACGACGCCGGAATTTGGTGCCACCAGCTACACCGGCCGGATCTCCATTTTGCATATCGACGGCAATCATGATTTCGACTGCGTCCAATCCGATGTGGCAGACTGGCTTCCCCTAGTGAGTCCTGGCGGTTGGCTGGTGCTTGACGACTATTTCTGGCCATTCGGCGATGGGCCTCGCCGGGTGGGGGATCGTCTCCTGGCCGAAGGTGGCTTCGATTTTGCGGCGGTGATCGCTAAGGCGCTGTTCCTGCGGCGATCGGCTTGTGAGTGAGGTGCAACCCCAGACCCATCAGGCCTGATCAGGCGCGGACATCCGGTGAACCGAGGAGGAATTTTCATCATGTCTCGTAATCCGCTTGAGATATTCTCCGGTGCCGAGGTGATGGAGCAGTACCGTCTGCGCGAGGCCGCCTATTGGCAGGGAATCCAGGAGGTCGTTGCCGATGCCGGGCTGGGGTTGAAGGATGTCCTTCAGAACGTTCCGGCGTTCTGGCGTCGGCGCGACGTGCCGCGTTTTCTCGCCAATTACGAGCTGTTCAAGATGGTTGTCGATCTTCCAGGTTCGGTGGCCGAGGTGGGGGTGTTCCGCGGGGCCGGGCTGATGACCTGGACACATCTGCTGGAGACATTCATTCCTGGAGACCGGCTGCGGCGAGTCTTCGGTTTTGATCACTTCCAGGGATATGACGGTTTTTCCGAGCAAGACGGTGACGCCCGGCAATGGCTGTCCGCTCACCAGGGCGGCGACTTGATGTCGGCTGACCGCCGTCTGGTGGACCGTCTGCTGGAAATTCATGATGCGGATAGTTTCTGTCCGGGGGTTCCGCGTGCCCTATTGATAGCCGGTGATGTCACCGAGACATTGCCGCGTTTCGTGGCCGAGGCCGATGGCGTGCGCTTTTGCCTGATTCATCTGGATGTGAATGTTCATCAGGCGGTGCGGGCGGCGCTTGATGCGCTGTATCCTCGCCTAGTTCCAGGGGGCATCGTCGCGCTGACCGCCTATGGCAGCCCTCCCTGGGAGGGGGAGGCGTCGGCGGTGGAGCAATATTTCGGAGATAATGGCCTGCCTATGCCGGCCATGGCGACCTTGCCGTTCTCTCCCATTCCCAGAGCCTATTTCAGAAAGCCGCTTTAGGTTCTGTCCCCATAAACCTCGCGAGAGGCGCTGCTGGAGAAAATGGCGGGATGGTAGGAGAAACGCGATGGGCATAGTGGGGCTATGGACGAGCGTTTCGACGCACCAGTCCGCCATTTTCTCAGCAGCCCGAAGGGACGCGGGCCTTTTGGCGGCCGGGTTCGTTGCTCGTCGCTTGTGGACGGCCGGCCCACGGCGCGCCAAGCGCCTGCCCGGCCTCCAAAATTCCTCGCGTCGCATCCGTGACGTTTATGGGTACAGGACCTAGGAGAGACCGACAATGCGCGCTGGCGAGGAGACATTCTACCGAGACCCAGAGACGCTTGCCCCCTTGCGGCTGTCTGATCCGGTGATGGTCGGTGGCGAGATCACCTCGGGAGTTCTGCTCGGTTCCGGCGGAAACCGCTTCGATATCCGTGACGGCCTTCCCAATCTTGTTTTTCCTTTCGAGTTGCCCCGCGCCGATCGTGACGCGCTGCAGGTCTACGAGGATCGGGCCGAGGTCTATGACCGCTATCTTCCCCTGACATTCAGCACCTATGGCGAGGACGAGCAAGCGGTTCGCAATGCCATGATCGATAAGCTGAATCTACGTCCGGATTCCGTGGTGCTGGAAACAGGAGCCGGAACCGGACGCGATTCCGAGATCATCGCCCGACGGCTCGGCCCGGATGGGCGCCTTTACATCCAGGACCTGTCGCCATCCTTCCTGGCCAGGAATATCGAGCGCATGCGTGGCGTCGACGCCAAGGTCGAACCGGCCTTGGCCAATGGCTATTACCTGCCTTTCGCCGACAACAGTTTCGACGCCTGCTACCATTTCGGCGGCATCAATGCGTTCGGCGACATCAAGCGGGCCTTCGCGGAAATGGCGCGCGTCACCAAGCCTGGCGGCAAGGTCGTGGTGGGTGATGAAAGCATGCCGCCATGGCTGCGCGACACGGAGTTCGGCAAGATTCTGATGAACTCCAATCCCGAATTCAGATATCCCCTGCCGCTGGACAAGCTGCCCATCGAGGCGCGCAAGACCCGGCTGGAATGGATCATTGGCGGCGTCTTCTATGTGTTCGACTTCGAGGTCGGCGAGGGTGAACCCGGCGCCGACTTCGATTTCGCGATCCCCGGAGCACGAGGCGGAACCCATCGGACCCGCTATTTCGGGCAGCTGGAGGGCGTCACCCCCGAGGCCAAGCAATTGGCCCAGCAGGCCAGGGCCAAGATGAACAAGAGCATGCATCAATGGCTGGACGAGGTGATTCGCGAGGCGGCACGCCGTGATCTCGGAGACTAGAATCGGGACACTAGACACGATGCGATGGGAGCGGCAGGGACTGCTGTTTGCGCCCTCTGGCCAGGGCGGATGGATGAACAGCCATGCGCAGGTGCCAACCGCCCTGCTGCTGGGCGATGTGTTGCGCCTGTATTTCGCCTCGCGTCCTTATCGCTCCCTCAGCCTTCCCACCTTCATCGACCTGGATGCACACGACCCGTCCCGCATCCTTCATGTCAACGACACCCCGCTGTTGGAGCCTGGGCCGCCCGGCACTTTCGATGAACACGGCATCATGCCTTCGGCGGCGGTTCGGGTCGGCGGGTTGGTCTACCTCTATTACAGTGGTTGGAGTCGCTCGACCCAGGTGCCCTACATCAATACCACCGGCCTTGCGGTGAGCGAGGACGGCGGAAGGCGTTTTCGGCGGATGTTCGATGGGCCGGTGCTGGGGCGCGGCCCGCACGAACCCTATTCGGCGACCTCGCCCTGCATCCTGATCCATGAGGGAATCTGGCATATGTGGTACTGTTCGGGAGCCCTGTGGCAGGCCGAGGGTGACGCATTTGAGCCAGTCTACCACATCAAGCATGCCGCCTCCGTCGATGGGATGCATTGGCGTCCGGATGCCGGACGGTTTTGCATTCCGCCCCACCATCCGTTGGAAGCCAGCACGCGGCCGACCATTGCCCGCATGGGTGACCGTTGGCATCTCTGGTTCTGCCATCGCGACAGCCGTGATTTTCGCGATGGGGTGGGGGCCTACCGGTTGGGCTATGCCTGGTCGACGGATTTGACAACCTGGTGCCGCGAGGACTGGAACGCGGGTCTGGTCCCCGCCGACCATGGCTGGGACAGCATCATGGTGGCCTATCCCGAGGTGGTGGAAACCCCTGGTGGTTGGGTGATGTTCTATAACGGCAATGGATTCGGCGTCGATGGCGTGGGATGGGCGCGGCTTGCCGCTAAGGCGTAATTCCCAGCCGATCGAGCGCCCCGCGCACCTCGTCGAGAGGGACATGGAAGTCGGCATGCTTGTCGGCCTTGCCCCGGGCCTCGATCACCGGGCCGC
The DNA here is from genome assembly GCF_001650715.1 of Paramagnetospirillum marisnigri. Lineage (GTDB taxonomy): Bacteria > Pseudomonadota > Alphaproteobacteria > Rhodospirillales > Magnetospirillaceae > Phaeospirillum > Phaeospirillum marisnigri. The sequence goes on from NZ_LWQT01000010.1 coordinate 106,638, forward strand.
AGACCAGATAGGGGCGGCAGCCGATATCGGTCATCATGGTGCTCCAGGTGTTGGAATTGGAGACGAACCCCTGACTCAGGGTCAGGACCGGAGTTCCGGGGCGGCAGACTAGGCCGTTGGCGAGGCACGAGCCGTGGACCGCGATCACAATGTCGGCACCGTGGAATAGCGCCAGTTGTTCCGCCAGGGGCAGATCCTCCGCCGCCAGGCACAGGAATCCCCTTTCCTTGAGAAAGTCCATGATCTCGTCCTGGTTCGTCAGCAGCCTTCGGCCATAGGCGGGCTTGCGCAAGACGAATATCCGTTTGGGGGAGCCAGGGGATGGCGGACTTACATGGCGGAGCAGTCGGTCGCGCATGAACAGCGTCGATGCCGTGGGCATAACCAGATACCCGGAATCCATCATGAAGTCGGGGCCAAAGCCATGGGGCCACCATGCATGATTGGGCGCGACCCATAGGCGCTGGACCCGGACGTCCTGGTCTGGTTCGACGAAGATGATGTTCCTCGGCTCGTCCATCACCATCTTAAGGGCGTCCAAATGGCTGGCAGGCATGCCCGCATCCACCAGAACCGGGACATCGGCGGCGATGTTCGCCTGTGACAGGAAATGCCAGCGGGGAAGATATTCGTGCATCCAGTGGCCATAGTGGTGGGTTCGGGCTCCCATCATCATGATCGCTTCGGCAACCCGCAGGGAGTTGTTGGACCGAGCCTCGACCATGACGCGCCGACCGCTGCGGGCCGTGACCATGGGGTCATGCTCCAGGCTGTGGGGATTATCCCTCGGGTCGGCGACCACGTCATGCAACGCGATACCCTCATTTAAGAAGATGAATTCGCAGCGGTGGAACAGCCGGACCCATGGGATTTCCGCTACATATCCCTCGTTGATGGGAGCCGAGGCTCCTTCGGCGATAAGTTCATCCTTCCAGTTGCGCAGCGTCGGCGGATAGTCGGCCACGGTCGGGAGGGACAAGGTGCGATAGGGCGCGCCGGTGTCCAGGCACCATTCCTTGACGCCGCGCAGGATGCGGGGGAAGTGGAGCGCATTGGCGGGCCAGATGCCCGCAACCATGGTGATGAGGCCGATCTTGTAGCTCGCCAGCAGCCGGGACAGGACCAGCCGCCGCAAGCGCTTCGTGACTTCCCCCAAGATACCGGTGCCGGCGATGCGCCGCAGCAGCACCAGATCCTTGTCGCAACCAAGGGCGATGATGAATGCCGAGGCCGCAAGATCAATCTGCCCCGTTGAATTGAGGATCATGGCGGCGGCGTAAATATCGGGGGCGTTGCCACCGGCCATGGAAGAGGCTTCCGCCAGCATTGCCGTCGCCTCATCGGCCTGGCCGCGATCAACGGCCTCCACCGCTTGGCGGACCAAGGGGGTCGGGTCGGAGGCGGTGGAATGGCCGATGACCCTCTGATGCGCCGCTCCGCCTGGGTTGAACATGCAGTTGTCGCATTGCTCGGGGGCGCCATCCAGGTACGACTCCAGCCAGGTGCTGATCGGTCCGGCGCTCCAGTTGTCGGAGAACGAGCGGTCGACCAGGGAGGAGTTCTGGTAATGATGGGTTTCATGCATGCCGCAGCACGGGGTGATATAGCCATCGACGGTGACCGTCGGGGCGAGGAACGGCATGGTGCAACGCCCCCCCGCCAATCCGAAGAATGACGCTGGAGTATAGGTGATGTCCAAAGACGGGTAGGTCCGGTTGGCCGACTCGACATAGGAGGCCAAGCTTTCCTGCTGTTCCAGACTCAGCCCGGCGGAATGGGGGGCGGACCTATCCGAGCGCTGGTTCTGAGCCGGCAGGATCAGGACCCGGATCTCGCCAATTCGTGACAACTTCTCGATCGTCGACGGGATGTCGTCGACATTGTTGGAACTTGCCACCATGGTGACGCTGATCGGGAAGATACGTGAAATCATCCCGATATTGGCGTAAAGCGTATCCACATTGGTGCCGCTGCGGCACCGCTGCACCACCACGGGGTCGAGCGAATCCACCGAGATGGTGACACTGTCCAGCCCCTCGGCGGCCAGCCGCTTCCAATAGTCCTGGTCTCCATTCAAGGCGTTGGTGGTGAAGCGGACACTGTCGAACTTCGTCATTTCCCTGATCGTCGCGATCATGGACGGCAGTTGGGGATGAAGAGTCGGCTCGCCGATGCCGTGAAGGACGAGAATTCCGGCCGGGGGCAGGTGATCCAGGATCGTCGCGAACTGACCCATGCCGATATGCCGAGAAGTCCAGCGCCGTTGTTCAACCTCTTGGGTGCGGAAGCATTCCGGGCAGCGCAGGTTGCAGGCGGTGGTGATTTCGATATAGCACTGCCGCAATCGGCTTGGTTTCGACAGCAGGCGATTGCGGATATCCGGGTTGCTCAGTCCTCGCCCGCTCCCCAGGGTGTCTGATACGAACTGGTCTCGATCGGGAAAAGACATCGACGTCTCGCCATGGTTAGGTTGGTTGCCCGTGATTCTTCCGATCACGGTGCCGCAGTCCGATCTTGGGTGCAATATAGAACCTGATCGCCGTTGCCCGACGCTTTTGGGGGCAGATTGCAAAATTCTGCGACGCCGGAGCCACTCCAAACTATGATAGGCTGGAGCTCTTGATCAATGGCGAACGGGTGGGGAGTCTTGGTGCCGGAGAACTCGGAGACGCTGGCAGAAGTGTTGGCTGTGTGGAGGCAGGGGAAGCGCGATGAAGCCCGCGTCATGCTGCAGCATCACCTGGACGCCGATCCGGAGGATGCGGCGGCCTGGGCGCTGTATGGCAAGCTTTTGCTGGACATGGACGAGACCGAGGTGGCCCGCATCGCCTTGGAGGAAGCCTTGTTCCTGGCTCCGGACGACCTCGGAGCAGCCTGTGCTCTGGCCGAAGTTGAGCGCCGCCAGGGGGAGTTGGTGGCGGGCCTGGCCCGCTTGGGCGAGGTTCTGAAGTTCCTGCCGGAACATCCAGAGGCCAGTCGGCTGGCCCGGATTATGGTTCTCCAGCGTTTCGCCTTGGGAGATGCGGCCGCAGTCCTTCCGATCACAGCGGATCAGGCGGTGCCGGTGGCCCGGGCCTGCTCGATCATCGGCAGGGCGCTGAGCGAGGCCCATATGCGCAAGGAAGCGGTCTGCGCCTTTCAACTGGCGGCCCAGGCACTGCCGGATGATTACAATAGTCTCAACGATCTGGCCTGCGCCTTGCTGCGGTCCATCCCCGCCATTGATGGCGGGCACGAGGAATCCAACTCCATGTTAGATGCGCGCATGTTGCGTGCGCTGAGCAATGCCCTGATGTCCTATCTGCGCTGCATCGAGATCGCCCCGAAATCCGCCTTGGCCTATAAAAATCTGGGATCACTGCTGACAAATTTGGCCCGTCGCGGGATTTATGATGCCGAGGGGGCGGCGGCCTATACCCAGATCAAGGCTTTTCAACTGGAACCCGAGGATTACTCCCAGCGCCTACTGGCTGCCAGCCTGCTGTTCGACCTGAAGCAGTTGGAAGCCTCGGCGGCGCTGTACTCGGGCGAGAACATCATTCCGGGCGGCGACGAGGAGGAAGATGGCGGGCGCTGGCGCCTGGATGTCTTTGTCAAAGGCTTCACCCAGGGAATTGATAAGATCGAGGAGCAGATTCTGGTCTCGGTCGATCCGGCGCGACGGGCCGAGGCGCTGATTCGCGTCGGCGACATCCTGGTGGGGTTGGGCATGGAGGGCGAGGCGGTGCTGTTCTTCGCCCTGGCGCTCCAGGACGAGCCTGACAACATCCATTGCCGCGAGGCGGTTCGGGCCGCCATGTCCTCGCGGCGGCTGCTGCACGAGGCCATCGCCGTCAGCACCGGCGACCGCTCGATCCTGCCGCCGCCCCTGGTGATGGCGTGGCCGTAGAAGGATTTTTTTGGCCGAGGTATTGGCCTCTTGTTTGCTTTTCATTGGCACCCAAGTAGTGTAGGCGCCCGAAATCACTCCTTTCTGATCGGTGGACATGGCATGACGGGCTTGAAGCGAGTTTACTTCAACGAATTCAACGTTCTGATGGGCGATGCTGCTTATCTGCCGCTGGTCTCCGGCCTGCTTCACGCCCATGCCCTGACTTCGGAGAAGGTGCGGGCCACCTACGAATTCGCGCCCTATCTGTTCCATATCGATTCGCCCGCCAACATCCTGGCCCATTACGACAAGCCTCCTGCGGTGGCGGCGTTCTCGCTGCTGATGTGGAACGAGCAGTTGAACCTGCACATCGCGGCTGAGATCAAGCGGCGCCATCCCGACTGCGTCATCGTGTTCGGCGGCGCCCAGGTGCCGCACCACCCCGAGGAGTTCTTCGCGACCTATCCCTTCGTCGACGTTGCGGTGCGCGGCGAGGGCGAGGAGGCCTTCACCGAGATTCTCGAGCGCCTCGCCGATGGCGCCGATCTCGACAATCTGGCCGGGGTCAGCTGGCGGGCGCCCGATGGGACCATCCACGCCGCCGAGAACGAGCGCGAGTTCCAGCGCGACCTCGACGTCTATCCGTCGCCCTATCTGGAAGGGCTGTATGACGAGCTGATGGCGTCGCGACCCGACGTCACCTTCCAGGCCATCGTCGAGACCAATCGCGGATGCCCCTTCCACTGCACCTTCTGCTATTGGGGCAAGGGCGGGCTGTCGCGCAAATACCGCTATCACGGCCTGGACCGGGTGTCGGCCGAGATCGTCTGGATGGGCGAAAACAAGATCCGCTATGTCTTCAACGCCGATTCCAATTTCGGCATGAACAAGCGCGACCGCGAGATCGCCGACCTGCTGGTGGAAACCAAGCGCAAATACGGTTTCCCCGAGAAGTTCCGCACCTGCTACGGCAAGAACACCGACGACAAGATCTTCGAGATCGGCAACCTGTTCCACGAGCACCAGCTCGAGAAGGGCATCACCATCAGCTATCAGAGCACCGATCCCACGGTGCAGAAGAACATCAAGCGCGACAATATCAAGCTGTCGGTGGCGCGCGAGCTGCACCAGCGCTTCAACAAGCTGGATGTGCCAGTCTATACCGAATTGATCATCGGCCTGCCCGGCGAGACCGAGGAGACCTGGCGCAAGGGCATCGACGAAATCCTGTCATCGGGCCTGAAGAACCAGTTGTTCATGTATTTCTGCCAGGTCTATCCCAATACCGATCTGGCCGATCCCGAATATGTGCGCGAACACGGTCTGGTCACCCAGCGGGTGGAACTCAACGAGATTCACGGCTCGGTTCGCCACTCCGACTGGGTGGCGGAATACGAGGATCTGGTGGTCACCTCCAGCACCATGCCGCTGGACAGCTGGAAGCGCATGGCCATGCTGTCCTGGATGACCATGCTGATGCACAGCCTGAAGCTGGGCTTCTTCGTCATGTGCTGGATGCATGAAAAGCTGGGCGTCAGGCATTCCGATTATTTCCAGCGGCTGATCTCGGTGAGCCCCGAGGACGAGGCGCCCATGCTGTCGGCGCAGTTGGCCCTGTTCCAGGACAAGCTGGGCCGCATCGGCCGGGGCGAGGGCCGGGGCTGCATCCTGCCCGATTGCGGTGTCATCTACTGGGATGTGGAAGAGGCTGCCTTCCTGGACCTGTCGCGGGACTTTGGCGCTTTCTACGACGAGTTGGAGCGCCTGACCCGGGGCTATCTCAAGGATCGGGGTATCGCCTACGATTCCGAGGAATTGGCTGAGGTCTTCCACTATCAGCGCCTGCGCCTGCCCACTCCGGCCGGCAGTCTGGCGGGCCGTCATGGCTTCGCCCATTCGGTGCCGTCCTATTTCGAGACCTTCTTCGACGATCATCGGGTCGATCTGGCCCGCCGCCCCGAGGTTCTGGTGGTGGAACCGCGCGACTTCGGCGGCGACCGCGAGCGCTTCGCCCGAGAAACCATCCTGTGGGGCCGCAAGAGCGGCACCATGCTGGCCAAGGCGCGGGTGGCGGAATTGGAAGCCCAACTGGCGGGCTGAGGCTCGCCGGGGGTTTCCGCCATGGCCGTTTGCTGCTACACCTCCGCTGCTTCAGCGGAGGATAGGGCATGGTCAGGCGGCTTTACGACTGGATGATGGACAAGGCGGCGCATCGTCATGCCATCTGGTGGCTGGCCGCCGTCTCCTTCATAGAAAGCTCGTTCTTTCCCATTCCGCCCGATGTCATGCTGATTCCCATGGTGATCGCGGCGCCAACCCGCTGGTTGCGCATCGCTATGGTCTGCACCCTGGCCTCGGTGGCGGGCGGCTTCCTCGGCTATGCCATCGGCCATTTCGCCATGGACAGTATCGGCGCCGCCATCCTGGGGGCCTTCCACCTTCAGGACAAGTTCCTGGCGCTCAAGCCCATCATCGACGAATGGGGCGTCTGGTTCATCATCATCAAGGGGATGACCCCGATTCCCTACAAGCTGGTGACCATCACCGCCGGTGCCTTCGACTTCGACCTGCTGAAGTTCACCCTGGCCTCGGTGGTGGCGCGGGGCATGCGATTCCTGATGGTGGCGGCGCTGCTGTGGAAGTTCGGTCCGCCCATCCGTGACTTCGTGGAAAAGCGGCTGACCCTGGTCACCACCGTGTTCGTGGTGCTGCTGGTGGGCGGCTTCCTGGTGCTGAAACTGCTGTAGCCGCCGTTGTCAGTGAGCCAGGCTGCCGTCCTCGACCTTGAAGGCGTCCAGGATGTCCTCGAAGCCGCCATCGATATTGTCGGGCGCGATCTGGGCGAACAGGTCCAGGATGATCACGGCGTTCAGCGCCGCGTCGCGCTTGACCCCGGCTCGTAGCCGTTCGGCTAGGCAGGAATTCATCACCGAGAGTTCCTGATAGGCCTGTTTCAGCCCGTCCAGCGTGACGCAGGCGGTGCTGCCGCGCATCTTGCCCTGGACATAGGACATCAGCAGCCAGCTCGAGAATGAGCGGTACAGCGTCTCCTGTTCCTCGGCGAAAGGCATGTGGAAGCGGGCCATGGGCCGCAGGAAGCGGGTCAATGGGCAGCCGGAGGTGGCGCAGACCAAGCCGATCAGGGACGCCATGGCGCTTTGGAAGGTAGTCTTGGCGACGATGCTGCGTTGGGCGGTTTCAACCTCGACCACCGTTTTCTCGTGCGACACCCGATGCTCGAACTTGGGCAGAAACTGGGCGATGCCCAGAGCCGACGGGCAGTATTCGCAGGACTCGGCCAGGGGGCAATTGGGGCAGCGGTTATAGCTCAGCTTGGCCCAGGCCGGGTGAGGAGCTTCGGGGGGAATGACAAGCTGGAAGGTTTCAGGATCAAAAGCCAGATTCACAGTGGCTGGATCGCTGCTGTTCACAAAGAATTTATAATTTATTCGTTTATGGTTGTTAACCATGAGGGCTTGGCTTGAACAATCCAGCGGGGCCATCATCATCTCCTGCCGCATCCCAATACCATCCCGATGATCGGATGATATTCCATGAACATGCGGAAAGACAATCGGGCGAGGGCCTTAACCCCTTCGCACCCGCACAACATCTGGAGGTATTAACCTGTCAGACTGGGGCCGTTCAGCAGGGTGGATATGAATAGCGCCATACCCAATAGGGTAATGGCCAGGGCGCCGGCAAGCGCCAGGGCGGTCCGGATGCGTCTCCCCAGGCTGCCCTGGCCGAACAGGCGGTCGATCAGCCGGTTCAGCCCCAACGCCCCCAGGCCGATGGCCGAGACGGTGATGGCCACTCCCAAGCCCATGGCCAGGGTGGCGAGGACGCCCACCAGGAACAATCCGTTGGCGAAGGTGAACAGCAGCACCAGGATGGCGCCGGAACAGGGGCGGAAGCCCACGGCGGCGGCCATGGCGAACAAAGCGTTTCGCTCGGTCTTGGCGGTTTCCGGCTCCTGGATGTCGTGAAGTTCGGGGGGATGATGCCCGCAGCAGGCGTCGTCGTGATGGTGGTGGCCGCAGCCCTTGCCGGTCAGGGTCCGCCAGACCATCACGGCGCCGATGCCGGTGATCAAGGCGTAAGATGCGACCTCCAGCCAGGCGGCCCCCGCCGTCACGTCGCGCGGTGCCAGGGACAACAGCCCGGCCAGGGCCAGCACGGCGGCAATGGCGGAACCCGCCTGCACCATGGCGGCGATCAGGCTGGCGGTCAGGCCGTGCAGGATGCGGGCGCGGCGGGTGGCGAACCATCCGGCGATCACCACCTTGCCGTGGCCCGGCCCCACGGCGTGGAAGATGCCATACATGAAGGCGGCCAGCAGGATGGCGGCCGCCGGTTCCCACGATCCGGTCTCCTTCATGGCGGCGAGGTTCTGGCGCATTTCGCCGGTCAATTGGCGCTGCAGGGCGAAGCCCCAGGCGGCCAGCGAGCGCAACGGTTCGGGAAGGTCGCTTCCGCCGCCGCTTCCACCGCCACCGGGAACCAGCGCCGCCTGGGCCAGGGACGGCATCAGGCAGAGGAGGGCCGCGACCGAAACGCGCCCTAAATCCGCTTTGCCCGTCCTCCCTCCCTCGGCTTCGCCGGGGGAGGGTCGGGGTGGGGGCTGATGGACGCCGGAAGATCGGCGTTCTACTCGCACGACACCACCGCCCGCTTGGGGATCACTATGCCGCCATAGATGGCGGAAGCGGGGTCGGGGGCGATGGTGGCCCTGCAGCCCTGCGAGCCCTCGCCGGTGAGGGTGACAGCCTTGTCGTTGGGAAAGTCCATGTCGATGTAGAAGCTTTCCTCGTAGGTGACGACGCCGAGCACGCCCTTGCGCGGATCAATGGGCTCGGGGAAATGCAGGCGGAAGGCGTAGAGCAGGGAATCCTTCACCCCCATGACCGTGAAGTCGCTGACATCCTTCCAGGCCACCGGCTTGCCGTCCAGCTTGGCATAGGTAAAGTAGCCCTGGTCCTTGGTCTCGCGAAAGGCCTGGGCCTCGATCTCCCGGATCTCGGCGGGATCCAGCTTGCCGTTCTTGTCCTTGTCGAAGTCCTGGAACAGGGTGGCGCTGTAGACCGGATCGAACTTCCAGCCCATGAACAGGCTGACGATGCGGCCGTTCTTGAACTCGGCCAGGGCGTGCACATCCACCAGGACATGGGGATGGGCGGCAGCGCTGCCGCCCCAGCTCAGCCAAGCCAGAACGGCGACCAGGGCTGCGGCCGGGCGGCGCATCAGACCGCCTGCCGCAGCCGCTCGAAGCCCTGCTCCAGGTCGGCCAACAGGTCGTCGGCATCCTCCAGCCCGGCATGGAAGCGGAGAGATGGCCCCGCCGGTTCCCACGCCGAGGCGGTACGGATGATGGAATGGCCCGAGGTGGGAATCACCAGGCTTTCGAAGCCGCCCCACGAAAAACCCAGCTTGAAGTGGTCATATCCGTCCAGCATGGCATCCACCGCCGGTTTGGACGCGGGCTTCAAGATGACGCCGAACAGGCCGCAGGCGCCGGAAAAATCCCGCTTCCACAAGGCGTGGCCGGGGTCGGAAGGCAGCGGCGGATACAGCACCCGGTCCACCTCTGGGCGGGCTTCCAGCCATTGGGTCAGGCGCAATGCCGTGGCGGCGTGCTGGCGCAGCCTGACCGCCAGGGTGCGCAGGCCGCGCAGGCCCAGATACATCTCCTCGGCGCCGGGCGACTGACCGAAGGCCGCCACCGAGCTTTTCACCCTGTGCCACAGTTCGGGTGTGGCACAGGTGATGGTGCCCAGCATGGCGTCGGCATGGCCGACGATATACTTGGTCGCCGCCTGGATGGAGATGTCGATGCCCTTGGTGAAAGGCTGGAAGGTCAGCACCCCCCAGGTGTTGTCGATCATCACCACGGCGCCGCCCGCATGGGCCGCTTCCGCGATGGCGGGAATGTCCTGGACCTCGAAGGTCAGCGAGCCGGGGCTTTCGGTGAAGACCACCTTGGTGTTGGGGCGCATCAGCGCCTTGATGCCGCCCCCCACCCGCGGGTCGTAATAGGTGGTCTCGACGCCCAGGCCGCGCAGGACGTCATCGCAGAACTTGCGGGTGGGAAAATAAGCGGTATCCACCATCAGCAGATGGTCGCCGCTTTTCAGGAAAGCCATCAGGGCCCCGGTGATGGCGGCGAGGCCGGAACAGGTCGCAACGGCGCGATGCCCACCCTCCAGCTCGGCCACCGCCTCTTCCAGGGCGAAGGTGGTCGGCGTGCCGAACCGGCCATAGCGCATGCCCTCGAACGGGGTCTTGCCGCTCTTCTCCATGGCCGCGACGGAAGGGTGCAGCACAGTGGAGACGTGATAGACCGGTGGATTGACGGCGCCGTGGAAGTTTTCGGGATGGCGACCGGCGTGGAGGAGGCGGGTGTCTTTTTTCATGGCGCTCATGACAAGGAAAGCGGGCGTGACAAAAAAATGAGGCGAGCCCGCATGGTGACTCGCCCGCGCATCAGGACCAAGTGCTGAATCGAAGGGTCAGGACAGCGCCGTCGCCACCGCCGCCAGCACCACTACCGCCGCCGCAGCAGCCATGAGGAAGGGCGTGACCGTGTCTTGCGTCGCAACCCGCGCTCTGATCTTCCGGTTCCGCATCACGATGCCTCCTCGTGTCCTGACACTTCCAATATGGAGGTGTTTTTCCCGGACATCAATATGGCATAGCGAGTCTTTCGATGGCGTTACCAGGAAAGGACTTGTCATCCCGACGACCATCGGGAGGAGGGATCTTGTCCTGGTACGGCTTTTCATAAGCGGCATTCCCGGTTCAGGCGGAGATCCCTCGCTGCCGCTCGGGATGACATGAAAAGTCAATTGAAGCGTCGAGTAGTGCAAAGGGGGAAACGAAAACCCCCGCCGTTTCCGGCGGGGGCAACGTGTCGGCCTGGGCTTTTCGTAAGCTCAGCCCTGTTCGATGGGGGTGTCGTCGCGGTTGCCCCACTCGGCCCAGGAACCGTCATAGACGGACACGTCCTGGGCGCCCAGCAGGTTCAGGGCCAGCGCCACGGTACAGGCGGTGACGCCCGAGCCGCAGCTGATGGTGATGGGCTTCTTGATGTCCACACCCGCGGCGTTGAAGCGGGCCTGCAACTGGTCGGCGGGCAGCATGCAACGGGTCTTGTCGTCGATCAGATCGGCGAAGGGGACGTTGATGGAGCCGGGGATATGGCCCTGGTGGCGGGTGGCGCGGGGCTCGGGCGCCTCGCCCTTGAAACGGGCGGCCGCGCGGGCGTCGAGCACCTGTTCACGCTTGTTGTCGATATTGGCCCGCACATGCTCCAGGTCACGCACCAGCAGGTGGTTGTAATGGGCGATGAAGTGGCGGGTGCGGGGCACCGGCGGCAGATCCTCGGTGGCGCGGCCCTCGCGCAGCCACTTGGGGAAGCCGCCGTCCAGCACGCAGACATCGCGATGGCCAAAGGTGCGGAACATCCACCACGCCCGCGCGGCGGCGCTGGCGAAGCCGGTGCCGTCGTAGATCACGATCTTGTTGCCGTTGCCCAGGCCCAGCTTGCGCACCTTGGACGAGAACTTCTCGGCGGGCGGCAGCATATGGGGCAGCACGGTGTTGGAATCGGCGATCTCGTCGATATCGAAGAACACCGCCCCGGGGATGTGCTCGGCGTCGTATTCCTCGCGGGCGTTGCGGTTCTGGCCGGCCGAGTACCAGCTGGCATCCACCACCCGCACATCGGGGGCGCTGAGATGGCTGGCCAGCCACTCGGTGCTGACGAGGGCGTCCGGATTCGGATAGGTCATGCGGAGGTTTCCCCTAAGGCTTATTTGGTCTTGACCAGGGGCCGTTCACTCCAGCCAGTCCGGCGTCGGCAGATTGCGTTCGCGCAGAAAAGCCGGGTTGAACAGCTTGCTCTGATAGCGCGTACCATAATCGCAAAGAACTGTCACCACCGTGTGTCCCGGTCCCAGCGCCTTCGCCACCTTGATTGCCGCCATCACATTGATTCCGCTCGATCCTCCCAGAACCAGCCCTTCCTCGCGGACCAGACGGAAAATCAGTGGCAGCGCTTCCTCGTCGGTGACCTGGACCTGATCGTCGATGGGGGCGCCTTCCAGGTTCCGGGTGATGCGGCCCTGGCCGATGCCCTCGGTGATGGAGGTGCCCTCGGCCTTCAACTCGCCATGGGCATAGTGATGGTAGAGCGCCGAGCCCATGGGGTCGGCGAGCACGACCTTGATCTTGGGATTCTTCTCCTTCAGGGCCATGCCGGTGCCCGCCAGGGTGCCGCCGGTGCCCACCGCGCAGGTGAAGGCATCCACCTTGCCGTCGGTCTGGCGCCAGATTTCCTGGCCGGTGGTGTGGAAGTGACCCATGCGGTTGGCCAGATTATCGAACTGATTGGCCCACAGCACGCCGTTGGGCTCGGTGGCCGCCAGTTCCTTGGCCAGGGTCTCGGAATAGCGGACGTAATTGCCAGGATTGGCATAGGGCACCGCCGGGACCAGGCGAAGATCGGCGCCCACCAGGCGCAGCATGTCCTTCTTCTCCTGGCTTTGGGTCTCGGGCATGACGATAACGGTACGATAGCCCAGGGCATTGGCCACCAGGGCGAGGCCGATGCCGGTATTGCCCGCCGTGCCCTCGACCACGGTACCGCCCGGCTTCAGCAACCCTTTGGCCTCGGCGTCCCGGATGATGGCCAGGGCGGCCCGGTCCTTGACCGATCCGCCGGGGTTAAGGAATTCCGCCTTGCCCAGGATGTCGCAGCCGGTTTCCTCCGAGGCCCGCTTGAGGCGGATCAGGGGGGTGTTGCCGATGGAATCGAGGAAGCCGTCGCGAATATCCGTCATGATTGGTGTATAATCCGTTAATTTACCATTCATCTAATGTAGCTTGACGGAATGATCAGTTCAAGAGTTTGAGGCTTGGCGCTGGAACCCAAGCTGCTCGGACAGACAGTGGTCCAGGCTCAGATAGTAGTCGATGCGATTGCTCAGCCAGGAATTGCCCCGGATGGTGGGGATCTGCTCGCGGACCAGGGACAGCCAGTTCAGGCGTTCCGATATCCGGCATTTCGAGGCAATTCCCGGGCAGTGCAGGCATGCTTGCATGATTGGTCATCCCCTATCTTTTGGCAGGTGCGAAAAGATAGGGGATGACCATGTCGTGGGAATGACTCGCTCAAGAAGATTCCATGATAGCGGCCTTGACCCTCTCCGGTGTGAAGGGAACAGTGCGCAGCCGCAGCCCGGAGGCATCGAACACCGCATTGGCCAGGGCGGCGGGAACCGGCGTGGCGGCGGCCTCGCCACCGCCCATGGGCGGCTGGTCGGGCCGGTCCACCAGATCCACCTCGATTTCCGGGATGTCGGCGAATCCCAGGATGGGATAGCTGGTCCAGTCGGTGGCGGTGACGCGATGACTGTCGAAGGTGACTTCCTCCAGCAGGGTGCGTGACAGGGTCTGGATGATGGCGCCTTCGATCTGCAGACGCAGCGCGTCCGGATTGATCACCAGGCCGCAATCATGGGAGCAGACCACGCGGCGGACCCGGATACGGCCCGACTCCTTGTCCAGCTCGGCCTCCATGGCGATGGCCACATAGGTTTCGGAGCGCTTGTAATGGACATAGGCGGCGCCGCGGCCGATACCGGGCTCTGGATTGGGCGAGGGGCGGGGCTTCCAGCCCAAACGGGCGGCGGCACGGGTCACCACGGTGAGGCCGCGCAGGTCGCGCAGCCCCTGCAGCCGGGCCACCAGGGGATCGAGTTGCGCTCCGGCGCACAACTCGTCGAAAAAGCTTTCCACGGCAAAGACATTGGCAATCTTGCCCGGCGCCCGGATGTTGGAGGGGCGCAGTGGCGCATCGGCCAGCCAGTGGACCTTGACCTCCTGGGCGGGCACCCCGTAGGGCGGGTCGCCATTCTGGGCGATCAGGCCGGTTATGAGTCCCGGCGGTTGCGGCAGTCCGGCGGCCTGGGGGGCCAGCAGGGGCACATTGGGCAATCCGGCGGTGGCCTTGGGCAGCCACATCTCGGTGCGCCAGCCGGTGATCAGCCCGTTTTCGTCGCGGCAGCCTTCCAGGGCCAGCAGTTGCGGCGGACCCTTGGGGTCCCAGCCCAGTTCGTCCTCGCGGCTCCACTGAACCCGCACCGGCTTGCCGACCGCCTTGGACAGCAGGGCGGCATCGGCGGCGGCGTCGTCATGGCCGTTCATGCCGTAACAGCCCGATCCGTCGAGATAGACCAGGCGGACCTTGTCCTCGGGCAAGCCCAGCAGACGGGCGAAGGCGGGGCGGAACCGATGGGTGGCCTGGGACGCGGTCCAGATGGTGGCGGAATCCGACCGGACATCGGCGACGGCGCAGCTCGGTCCCAGCGAGGCATGGGACTGAACCGGCCAGTAGTATTCGGCCCGGTGCACCCGGTCGCCCGCCTCGGCCAGGGCCTTGTCCACGTCGCCCTTGGCGACCAGGGTCTCCTCGGCGACGAAGGGGCCTGCCTTCATGGCGTCGCGCACCCGCTCATGCCCCGACAGGGTGGCGGCCTCGCTCCAGACCGGCTTCAGCAGGGCGGCGGCGCGGATGGCATTCCATTCACTGTCGGCCAGCACCGCCAGGAAGTCCCGGATACGGATCATGCGGGCGCCCTTGATCGCCTTCAGTCCCGTCTCGTCCACCGACAGCAGCGTGGCGCCCACCGCGTTCGGCCGGATGACGCGGCCATGCAGCATGCCCGGCAGGGTGAAGTCGTGAACATAGACATGGCGGCCCGTGACCTTGGCGGGGACATCGGGGCGGGGCAGCGGTTGGCCAACGACCTTATAGGTCGAGGGCCTGCGCAACGGTGCCGCCGGATCGAGCGCGAGGCCGAAGCCGCCCTCGCCCAGCAGGTCGCCGATGCCCAGGGCGCGGTTATCGCCCGACAGCGGCCGGACCTCGCCGTCCATCAGGTCGAGTTCGCCTTCGGCGATCTCCAGCCGCTGGGCGGCCAGACGGATCAGGGCCTGGCGGGCGGTGGCGGCGGCCTGGCGGATCTGGACGCCGCCCTTAGCCACGCCGGTGCTGCCCGCCGTGGGGCCCTGGTCCGGTGTCAGGTCGGTATCGCCTTCGATCAGGGCGATGCGCTCGACCCCCAGGCCGAGTTCCTCGGCCGCCATCTGACGGATGGCGATGCGCAGCCCCTGGCCCAGATCGACCTTGCCGCAATAGATGGTGACCGAACCGTCGGGCGCGATGGCCAGGAAGGAATCCACCTGATCGGCGGCCACGGATCGCGCATTGGCCAGAACCGGGACGGGCAGAGTGAAGCCGACCACCAGGGCGCCGGCCGCCTTCAGCAGGTCGCGACGGGACAAGGCGGTGGTCATGGCTGGGGCCTCCCCGAGGCGCGCATGACGGCGCGCAGGATGCGTCGATGGCTGCCGCAGCGGCACAGATGGCCGGACAGGGCCTGCTTGGCATCCTCCAGGCTGGGCTCGGGGGTGGTGGCCAGCAGCGCCGCCGTCTCCATCACCATGCCACTGGTGCAATAGCCGCATTGGGAGGCCTGTTCGGCGATGAAGGCGGCCTGGACCGCATGGGGAGCCTTGGGCGTGCCCAGACCCTCCAGGGTGGTGATGGATTTGCCCGCCGCCTCCGCGACCGTCATCAGGCAGGCGCGCACCGGCTGGCCATCGGCCAGGACGGTGCAGGCACCGCACTGCCCCTTGCCGCAGCCATATTTGGTGGCGGTCAGGCCCAACTCATCGCGCAGGGCATGGAGCAGGGGCCGCTTTGAACTGGCCGCCGACAGGGTCCGGGGCTTGCCATTGACCGAAAGCCGGATATCCGGCGTCTTGGGCGGGGCCTTGCCCTGCTTCGGTGCCGTGGCTGTCATGGAACCCTCCGTTGCCGACAGAAGGCAAGACTATGGCTCGCCTGACCATCCTGGGCAATCCCCGACAGAGGTAGAGGGAAATACAACCCTTTATGGACGGCTGGAATCGTGCCTATTGTTATCGTCTAGTGGTGTGGAGAAGGGGTGAACCTTGGCGGCAGTGACGACAGCCAGGGGGGCGTGGGTATCCATTGCCGTCATTTGGGCGGCGCTGTTGCTGCTGCTCGTCCATGTCTATGTGGATCTCAACCGTTCCCTTGCCGACGCCCGGCAGCGCGGCATCCGGCTGGCCACCTCCTATGTCCGGCTGGTGGCCGAGCATGCCTCGGGCACCTTCGACCGCACCGATCTGGTGTTGGAACGGGCGGTAAAACTGCCGAGCGTCGCCGACATGGCCCAGGCGCGCACCCTTGCGCCCCAGCGGCGAGCCGAGTTGCAGGCCCAGTTGATGGCGCTGCAGGGGAAATCCCAGGCCATCGTCTCCATGACCATGACCGATCACGAGGGCTATGTCTTCGCCAATACGGTGGGGACGCCGCCCGGCGGCAGTCTGGGGGACCGGGGCTATTTCCTCGCCCTGAAGAATGGCGGCGGCGACGGACCGGTGGTGTCGGAAGTGGTCAAGGGCCGGGTGTCCAACAAATGGGGGATCCAGATTGCCCGGTCCATCACCGGCCCCGATGGCCGCTTTGCCGGCATGGTGGTGGCCAATATCGGCATGACCAGCTACATGGAGGGCTTCTACGGCGGCCTGTCACTGGCGCAGGGCTCCATCGTATCGCTGCGCGATACCCAGCATCGGCTGCTGGTCCGTCACCCGGTCTCCGAGGATTTGTTCGGCAAGGCGATCCCCTCCGACGAGGCCGGGGCCATCCTGGCGGGGGGAAACGATGAGGGCTGGTACGAGCGGAAGTCTCCCATCGACGGCGTCTACCGGTTCAATGCCATCAAGAAGTTGCCCAAATACGACATCTACGCCCTGGTGGGAATTCCCCAGGCCGAGATTCTGGGGGCCTGGACCAAGTCACGGGACCAGGCCTTGCTGATTCTGGCGTTGGCCCTGGTGGTGGCGGTGGTGGCCACGGTGCTGTCCTACTGGAAATGGCAGGTGGACAAGGCGCTCAGGGCGCAACTGTCGTTCCAGGACGCCCTGCTGGAAACCCTTCCCATTCCCATTTTCGCCCGCAACCGCCATGGGGATTTCGTGACCTGCAACAAGGCCTATGAGCGCTTCTTTGGTACCGCCAAGGAGGAAATGACCGGACGCACCGTCTTCGACATGTTTCCGGGCGACCTGGCGCAGTCCTATGCCGCCGCGGACCAGGATGTGCTGAGCGGGCGTGGCAACCGGACCTATGAGATCGAGGTGCCCCATGCGGATGGTTCCCGGCGCAATGTGGTGATCGACAAGGCCTGCTATGCCGATGCCAACGGGGCAGCGGCAGGCATTGTCGGCACCGTGGTCGATATTACGGAACGCGAGGAACTGGAACGCGAACTGCGCCGTCTCGCCACCACCGATCCCCTGACCGGGGTGGGGAACCGGCGGCATTTCCTCAATCTGGCCGAGGCGGAATTGAGCCGGGTCCATCGTCATGACCGCAAGCTCAGCGTGGTGACCTTCGACATCGACCACTTCAAGCGGATCAACGATGGCCATGGCCATGGGGTGGGCGACGACGCCATCCGGGCGGTGGCTGAGGCCTGTGTTTCCGCCTTGCGCGACATCGACGTGGTTGGCCGCATGGGCGGCGAGGAATTCGCGGTGCTGCTGCCGGAAACCGATCTGGCGGCCGCAGAGGAAGTGGCGCGGCGCCTTCACGACCGGATCGGCGAAATCCGGCTGCACACGGAGAAGGGGAACGGGCCGTTGTGCATTTCCGCCAGCTTCGGCGTCTCCGAGGTGGCCGATACCGATCAGACGATCGATTGCGCGCTGCGCCGTGCCGATGCGGCCATGTACGAGGCCAAGGAAGGCGGACGCGACCGGGTCGTCGTCCGCCTCTAAGCCTCGGTTTTCCCGCTTCAGCCCGCCCGGATCTGGCTGACGAAGCGATCCACCTGCTGTTCCAGCCGGGTAGAGTTCCGCGATAGGTCCGTCGCCGCCTCCAGGACCTGGCGCGCCGCCGCGCCAGTCTCGCTGGCGGTGGAGTTCACCATGGTGATGGTCGAGGTGACCTCCATGGTGCCCTGGGCGGCCTGTTGGACATTGCGGGCGATTTCCTGGGTGGCGGCACCCTGCTCCTCAACTGACGAGGCGATGGACCCGGCGATCTCGTTGATCTGGCCAATGGTGTTGGCGATGCTGCCGATGGCCCCCACCGCGTCGCGGGTGGCGGCCTGGACGGCATTGATCTGACCAGCGATCTCGTCGGTGGCCTTGGCCGTCTGGTTGGCCAGGCTTTTCACCTCGTTGGCCACCACGGCGAAGCCCTTGCCGGCATCGCCGGCCCGGGCGGCCTCGATGGTGGCATTGAGCGCCAGCAGGTTGGTCTGGGATGCGATGTCGTTGATCAGCTTGACCACCTGACCGATCTTGCTGGCGGCTTCGGCCAGGCTCTGCACCATCTGGTTGGTGCGGTTGGCCTCGACCATGGCATTGGAAGCGATCTGGGCCGACTGGGCCACCTGGCGGCTGATCTCGGTAATGGACGAGGACAGTTCCTCGGCGGCGGCGGCGACGGTCTGGATGTTGACGGTGGCTTCCTCGGCGGCGGCGGCCACCGTGGTCGACTGGCGCGAGGTCTCCTCGGCGGTGGCGCTCATGCCCTTGGCGGCATTTTCCATCTGTCCGGCAGACGAGGCAACCGAAGCCACCAAGCCCTTGACCTCGGATTCGAACACGTCGGCCTTGGCGCCCAGTTCGCGGGCGATGATGGCGGCGGTGTTGGTCTCGATATAGACCGAGGTGGCAAGGTCCATGTCAAGGAAGGCGGCCTTGTTGACCGCCGCCAGCACCTGGGTCAGTCGCTGGGGATTCTTGCGGTAGTGTTCCACCGCCACGGCGATGACCATGTTCAGCACGAAGCAGTAGCCCGCCGTGTACCATTTCGGCTCCAGACCGATCCGCTGGTGGACCTTGCCGATTTCGGTGACCTGGGCGAAATAGCGGTCGTCGAACTGTCCGGCGAACACGCTTTCCATCCAGTGGCGCTTCTGCATGGCGCGGGCATGGGCCATGCGCTCGGGGTTGGAGAACATTTTGGATGTGGCGGGGTTGCTGGCCACATGCCGATAAAAGGTATCGAGGACCTTGTCGATATGACGGGCCAGGACATCGCGAAACTCTCGCAAGGTGCGCTTGGTTTCCTCGTCGATCTGTAGGAACGCGATATTGCCCGAACGGTCCAAGCTCATTTTCAACCCCCAATATAACGAAAGTATCCCTGCCCCCAGACAATGGGCATTCTCAGCGCAAGTTTCAATGTTTGTACACTCTCTAATACCAAAGTGGAAGGGACGGGCATGGCGGTGGCGGTCAGGAATCGACATCGGAATCGACTTTCCCTATTTCCCCCGTGGCGAACATGTTATAGACAGACCCTCCCGACGGGGCGGCCCTCCGCGCGTGCGGGTCGATCAAGCGTGCTCGGTACCAAGCGGGCGTGGTGGAACTGGTAGACACACTGGATTTAGGTTCCAGCGGCGCAAGCCATGGGGGTTCAAATCCCTTCGCCCGCACCAGAGCCAGCGCCCATCGGCCCCAGCGCCTTGTAGGCCGACGAGCACCGCCGCCGCTGTTCCGCGTCGCCGGGGCCATGGATGCAACCCACTCGATTCGATTGGCGATAGACTGATGCAGGTAACCGAGATCAATGCCGATGGCCTGAAGCGCGATTTCAAGGTCGTCGTTCCCGCTGGACAACTCGAGACGCGGATGCAGGCCAAGCTGGCGGAAATCGCCCGCACCGCCGCTCTTCCCGGCTTCCGTCCGGGCAAGGTGCCGCCGGGCATCCTGCGCAAGAAGTATGGCCCGGCCATCATGGGCGAGGTCCTGGAGACCGCCGTGAACGAAGGCACGGGCAAGGCCATCACCGATGGCGGCCTGCGTCCGGCCATGGCCCCCAAGGTCGAGATCATCAGCTTCGCCGAGGGTGCCGATCTGGAGTTCTCGGTGGCGGTGGAAGTGCTGCCCGAGATCAAGATCATGGACTTCTCCAGCGTGGCGCTGGTGCGCGACAAGGCGCAGGTTCCCGATTCCGAGGTCGATGACGCCCTGGCCAATATCGCCAGCCGCAATGAAAGCTCCGAGCCGGTCAAGCGCGCCTCCAAGGATGGCGACGTGGTGGTGATCGACTTCGTTGGCAAGAAGGACGGCGTCGCCTTCCCGGGCGGCACCGCCCAGGGCTACTCCCTGAAGCTGGGCTCCAACACCTTCATTCCCGGCTTCGAGGCCCAGCTTGTGGGCAAGAAGGCCGGTGCGGAAGCCGTGGTCGAAGTCACCTTCCCCGAGGGTTACGGCAACGAGGATCTGGCCGGCAAGCCCGCCACTTTCGACGTCACCGTCAAGGAAGTGCGCGCCCCCAAGGCCGCCGAGATCGACGATGAACTGGCCAAGAGCGTCGGGCTGGAAAGCCTGGATGCCCTCAAGACCGCCATCCGCGACGAGATCGCCCGCTCGCTGGACGGCATCTCCCGCATGCGTCTGAAGCGTGCCCTGCTGGACGTGCTGGCCGCCAATCACGATTTCCCCGTTCCCCCCACCATGTTCCAGCAGGAATTCGACCATATCTGGAAGCAGGTGGAAGAGGACAAGGCCGCCGGTCGGCTTGATGCCTCCGACGCGGGCAAGAGCGACGACGAGTTGAAGGCCGAGTATCAGGCCCTGGCCGAGCGCCGGGTCCGCCTGGGCCTGCTGCTGGCCGATGTGGGCCGGGTCAATAACATCACCGTGACCCAGGAAGACCTCAACCGCGGCATCATGATGGAAGCCCGGAACTATCCCGGCCAGGAGCACATGGTTCTCCAGTACTACCAGAAGAACCAGGAGGCCTTGGAAAACCTCCGCGCGCCCCTTTATGAAGAGAAGGTCATCGACTTCATCATCGAGCTGGCCAAGATCACCGACAAGGACGTGTCGGTGGAGGAACTGCGCCGCGACCCCGATCTGGCCGTTTCCGCCGAAGCGAGTGACGAGGCTCCGGCCAAGCCGAAGAAGAAGGCCGCCGCCAAGAAGAAGACCGCCGAGGAATAGGCTGGTCCTAGGAAACGCCGCCCCGATTAGAAAAGGAAGTACCATGCGAGAGAGAGATCCTATCGACCTCTACATGAATACCCTGGTTCCCATGGTCGTGGAGCAGACCAATCGGGGCGAGCGGTCCTATGACATCTATTCACGCCTGCTG
Source organism: Paramagnetospirillum marisnigri (assembly GCF_001650715.1). GTDB lineage: Bacteria > Pseudomonadota > Alphaproteobacteria > Rhodospirillales > Magnetospirillaceae > Phaeospirillum > Phaeospirillum marisnigri. The sequence continues at coordinate 127,721 of NZ_LWQT01000010.1, forward strand.
AAGGAACGCATCGTGTTCCTGACCGGCCAGGTGTTCGACGAGGTCGCCAGCCTGATCTGCGCCCAGTTCCTGTTCCTGGAATCGGAGAACCCGACCAAGGACATCGCGTTCTACATCAACTCGCCGGGTGGTGTGGTCACGTCGGGCCTCGCCATCTATGACACCATGCAGTACATCCGCCCCAAGGTGTCCACCGTCTGCATCGGCCAGGCCGCCTCCATGGGCTCTTTGCTGATGACGGCGGGCGAGAAGGGCAAGCGCTACTCGCTGCCCAATTCCCGCATCATGGTTCATCAGCCCTCGGGCGGCGCCCAGGGCCAGGCCACCGATATCGAGATCCAGGCCCGGGAAATCCTGGCCCTGCGGGCTCGTCTCAACAACATCTATGTCGAGCACACCGGCCAGCCGCTGGAGGTGATCGAGAAGGTGATGGAGCGCGACAAGTTCATGACCGCCGACGAGGCCAAGGAATTCGGCCTGATCGACGAAGTGGTCAGCAAGCGCCCGGTGCCGGCGGACGACGCTTCCGCATCCTGATGCTATTGCCATTGGGCGGCCGGGTACCCCAGATATGGGGTGCCCGGCCGTTTCCGTATGGGGCTAGGGAAGAATTGTGATTGTCTGGCGTATGCTGCTGTGGCTAACATGGCTGTCGCGGAAGCGGCCGCCATTGAATTAATGGAGTTTCGATGACCAAGTCCACCAGCGGCGATTCCAAGAACACCTTGTACTGCTCGTTCTGTGGAAAGAGCCAGCACGAGGTTCGGAAGCTCATCGCCGGGCCGACGGTGTTCATCTGTGATGAATGCGTCGAGCTTTGCATGGACATCATCCGCGAGGAGCACAAGACCCATCTGGTCCGCTCGCGCGATGGCGTGCCGACCCCCAAGGACATCTGCGCCGTCCTCGACGATTACGTCATCGGCCAGAGTCACGCCAAGAAGGTTCTGTCGGTCGCGGTCCACAATCACTACAAGCGGCTCCAGCACGGCGGAAAGAGCAACGAAGTCGAGCTGGCCAAGTCCAACATCCTGCTGATCGGCCCCACCGGCTGCGGCAAGACCTTGCTGGCCCAGACCCTGGCCCGCATCCTGGACGTGCCCTTCACCATGGCCGACGCCACCACCCTGACCGAAGCCGGTTATGTGGGCGAGGACGTGGAGAACATCATCCTCAAGCTGCTGCAGGCCGCCGAATACAATGTGGAGCGGGCCCAGCGCGGCATCGTCTATATCGACGAAGTGGACAAGATCAGCCGCAAGTCCGACAACCCGTCCATTACCCGTGACGTGTCGGGCGAGGGCGTGCAGCAGGCGCTGCTGAAGATCATGGAAGGCACCGTTGCCTCGGTGCCGCCCCAGGGTGGGCGCAAGCATCCCCAGCAGGAATTCCTGCAGGTGGATACCACCAATATACTGTTCATCTGCGGTGGTGCCTTCGCCGGTCTGGAAAAGATCATCGGCTCGCGCGGGCGGGGCACCTCCATCGGCTTCGGCGCCGATGTGCGTGGTCCCGACGAGCGCCGTACCGGGGAAATCCTGCGCGAGGTCGAGCCCGAGGATCTGCTGAAATTCGGCCTGATCCCCGAATTCGTTGGCCGCCTGCCGGTGCTGGCCACCCTCGAGGATCTGGATGTCAGCGCCCTGATCGACATCCTGTCCAAGCCCAAGAACGCCCTGGTCAAGCAGTACCAGCGCCTGTTCGAGATGGAGGAGGTGAAGCTCTCCTTCAGCGAGGACGCGCTCAAGGCCATCGCCGAGAAGGCCATCGCCCGCAAGACCGGCGCGCGTGGTCTGCGGTCCATCATGGAAACCATCCTGCTGGACACCATGTTCGACCTTCCCGGTCTGGACGCGGTGGACGAGGTGGTGATCAACAAGGAAGTGGTGGAAGGGCGGGCCCAGCCGCTGTTCATCTACTCGGAACGCCGCGAGGAAAACGGCGCCAGTGCCTGAGGACCAGCGGGCCGCCGAACCGCGCGCGGCCCGCAGCACTTGACGGCGGCAGAAAGCCCCCCAGCTATTGGTTATAGATTTTTCCGCGGTTCGGGATGTTCCCGGTCCGCAGGCGTGAGCGAGGCAGCATGGTCGAACACCCGCGTGGCGATATTTTCCCGGTCCTTCCGCTTCGTGACATCGTCGTCTTTCCCCATATGATCGTTCCGCTGTTCGTTGGACGTGACAAGTCTGTCCGCGCGCTGGAAGACGTGATGCGCGAGGACAAGCAGATCCTGCTGGTCGCCCAGAAGAATGCCGCCCAGGACGACCCCACCACCGACGACATCTACACCGTCGGCACGGTGTCCACGGTGCTGCAACTGCTGAAGCTGCCCGACGGTACCGTCAAGGTGCTGGTGGAAGGTGGCAAGCGCGCCAAGATCACCGGCTTCACCGACAATGACAGCTTCTTCCAGGCCTATGCCGAGGTGGTTGACGAACGCGCCGGCGATGCCCAGGAACTGGAGGCGCTGTCCCGTTCGGTGGTCAGCCAGTTCGAGCAGTACATCAAGCTGAACAAGAAGATTCCGCCGGAAGTTCTGGTCTCCATCAACCAGATCGAGGACTCCGCCAAGCTGGCCGACACCGTCGCCTCGCATCTTGCCCTCAAGATCTCCGAGAAGCAGGAACTGCTGGAGGTCGAGGTGGTGGCCGAGCGCCTCGAGCGGGTCTATTCCTACATGGAGGGCGAGATCGGCGTCCTTCAGGTGGAAAAGAAGATCCGCAACCGCGTCAAGCGGCAGATGGAAAAGACCCAGCGCGAATACTATCTGAACGAGCAGCTGAAGGTGATCCAGAAGGAACTGGGCGAGACCGAGGACGGCAAGGACGAAGGCGCCGAAATCGAGGAACGCATCGCCAAGACCAAGCTGACCACCGAGGCGCGCGAGAAGGCCCTGGCCGAGCTGAAGAAGCTGAAGTCCATGAGCCCCATGTCGGCCGAGGCCACCGTGGTGCGCAACTATCTCGACTGGATATTGTCGATTCCGTGGAAGAAGCGGACCAAGGTCAAGAAGGATGTGGGGCTGGCGCAGCGGGTGCTGAACGCCGACCATTACGGCCTGGAGAAGGTCAAGGAACGCATCCTGGAATATCTGGCGGTTCAGATCCGTACCGAGAAGGTGCGCGGCCCCATCCTGTGCCTGGTGGGACCGCCCGGTGTCGGCAAGACCTCGCTGGGCAAGTCCATCGCCAAGGCGACCGGGCGCAATTTCGTGCGCATGAGCCTGGGCGGCGTCCGCGACGAGGCCGAGGTACGCGGCCATCGCCGCACCTATATCGGCTCCATGCCGGGCAAGATTGTCCAGGGCATGAAGAAGGCCAAGTCGTCCAATCCGCTGTTCCTGCTGGACGAGATCGACAAGCTGGGTGCCGATTGGCGCGGCGATCCCGCTTCCGCCCTGCTGGAGGTGCTGGACCCCGAGCAGAACTCGACCTTCAACGACCATTACCTGGAGGTCGATTACGACCTGTCCGACGTGATGTTCGTCACCACCGCCAATACCATGCGCATGCCCCAGCCCCTGCTGGACCGCATGGAGCTGATCCGCCTGTCCGGCTACACCGAGGACGAAAAGGTGGAAATCTCCAAGCGCCACCTGTTGCCCAAGGTGATCAAGGCCGCCGGGTTGAAAAGCGGGGAATGGTCCATCAGCGACGAGGCCCTGCGCCATATCGTGCGCTACTATACCCGCGAGGCGGGCGTACGCAGCATGGAACGCGAACTGGCGAATCTGGCCCGCAAGGCGGTCAAGGAAATCGTCTCGACCCGCAAGACCAAGGTCGCGGTCACCCCGCGCAACCTGGAAAAATACGCGGGCGTGCACCGCTATCGCTTCGGCGAGGTCGAGGAGACCGATCTGGTCGGTGTCGTCACCGGCCTGGCCTGGACCGAGGTGGGCGGCGAGCTGCTGACCATCGAGGCGGTCAGCATGCCGGGCAAGGGCACCTTCGCCCAGACCGGCAAGCTGGGTGACGTGATGCAGGAATCGGTGCAGGCCGCCCGCTCCTATGTGCGCTCGCGCTCGGTCACCTTTGGCGTCAAGCCATCGGTGTTCGAGAAGCGCGATATCCACGTCCATGTGCCGGAAGGCGCCACGCCCAAGGACGGACCCTCGGCCGGTGTCGCCATGTGCACCACCATCGTGTCGGTATTGACCGGCATTCCCGTGCGCCGTGATGTGGCCATGACCGGCGAGATCACCCTGCGCGGTCGGGTTCTGCCCATCGGCGGCCTCAAGGAAAAGTTGCTGGCGGCCTTGCGTGGTGGCATCAAGACCGTGCTGATCCCCAAGGAGAACGAGAAGGACCTGGCCGAGATCCCCGACAACGTCAAGAAGGGCCTCGCCATCATCCCGGTTTCGACAGTGGATGAGGTCCTGCAGCACGCCCTGGTCTGCATGCCGGTTCCCATCGAGTGGGAGGAATCCGAAGAGGTGACCGAGCCCAAGGTGGCCAAGGAGGCTGATACCTCCGGCAGCGGCGTGGTCACGCACTGATCAGTTGAAACAAGGCATCGCCTCTGACGGCCGCTCCATTGGAGCGGCCGTCTTGGTTTCGATTGTGCCCATGGTGATAATCAAGCGTTTCCGCCTGTTTCAGAACTATTGCCAATTGACGATTTCCGATCGCCTGAATTAGACTGCCCCATCCGATTTGATGGCCTGGACCTAGCGGCCATCACTCTTGGTTAAACGAAGGGGGCCATCAGTGAACAAGAACGATCTCGTGACGGCGGTGGCGGGTGCCAGCGGTTTGTCCAAGTCCGATGCGGCCAAGGCCGTCGACGGCGTTTTCCAGGCGATTACCGATGCGTTGAAGGGCGGAAGCGAAGTTCGCCTTGTTGGGTTTGGCACCTTCGCGGTTGCGGAGCGCGCGGCGTCCGAGGGACGCAACCCCCGCACCGGCGACAAGATCAAGATTCCCGCCTCCAAGCAGCCGAAGTTCAAGGCTGGCAAGGGCCTGAAGGACGCCGTGCAGTAAGCTGCCGCGTTCTTCCAGTTATGCAAACGCCGACCGCAGAAGCGGTCGGCGTTTTTATTTGTCCTCAGTCCCGGTCGCGTCCCCGCCCACGGCCTGGATTGTCGTCACGGCCGCGTCCATCCCGCCGATGCTCATAGGAGTTGCCGGGCGCATCCCGGCGGTCGCGATAGTCACGGTCCTTGTCGCGGTCCTTGTCGCGGTCCTTGTCGCGGTCCTTGTCGCGATAGTCGCGATCCTTGCCACCGCGATCTCGGTCGCGATCGCGGGATTCACGATCGGACGGCTTAACGGTCTTGTCGATGGTATCCTTGGCGGCTTGTCCGGCCGCCTGGGTCGCGGCATCCTTCAATACGGTACCGAGGCCGGATCCATCGGCGGCCAGGGCGGCGCCTGTCAGCATTGGCCAGGCGGCACAGGCCGCCAATAGAGCTTTCTTCATAGGCTATCCCTCGAACCAAATAGAGTTAGAGGGGTAGCCTATGCCGAAATGCGTAGAGGGGGAAGGGCGGCGGTCAGCCCGCGATGGAGGTCTCGATCCTGTCGATGGCCGTCTGGGCTGCCGTCACATCCGGACCGCCCGCCTGGGCCATGTCGGCGCGACCGCCGCCGCCCTTGCCGCCCAGGGCTTCCGAGCCGATACGAACCAGATCGACGGCGCTGAAACGCCCGGTCAGGTCGTCGGTGACCGAGACCACGATGGAGGCCTTGCCGTCGGCGGTGCCCACCAGCACGATGACGCCCGATCCGATCTGCTTCTTGATCTCGTCGGCCATGCCTTTCAGGTCCTTGGCCGGAACATTGTCCAGCACCTTGCCCGCGAAAGTGACGCCCGCCACGGTCTTGGTGGCCGCCCCCTGGCCGCCGCCGGTCGCCAGCTGCTTGCGGGTCTCGGCCAGTTCGCGTTCCAGCTTGCGCCGGTCCTCGATCATGGCGCTGATGCGGGCGGGCAGGTCGGCGGGGGCCGCCTTCAGCACCTCGGCGGCACGGCTCAGCAACTCTTCCTGTCCTTGCGCCCAGGCCAGGAAGGCCGGGCCGGTCACCGCCTCGATGCGGCGCACGCCCGCCGCCACGGCGCTTTCGGCCACGATTTTGAAACCGCCGATATCGCCGGTTCGCCGGGCATGGGTGCCGCCGCACAGTTCGGTGGAGAACTCGCCCATGGAGACCACCCGGACCTCGTCGCCGTATTTCTCGCCGAACAGGGCCATGGCACCGGCCTTGATGGCGTCGTCGGGAGTCATGACCTTGGTGGCGACCTCGGCATTGCCCCAGATCTGGGCATTGACCAGGGCTTCCACCTTGCGGGCTTCCTCGGCCGACAGCGCCTTGTTGTGGGCGAAGTCGAAGCGCAGCCGCTCGGGCCCCACCTGGCTGCCCTTCTGGGTGACGTGGTCGCCCAGGGTCTCGCGCAGGGCGGAGTGCAGCAGATGGGTGGCGGAGTGATGGCCGCGGGTGGCATCGCGTCGGCCGATATCGATGGCGAAATGGGCATCCTCGCCCACCGCCACCGGCCCGCCCTCGACGGTGCCGAAATGGACGATCAGGTCGCCCAGCTTCTTCTGGGTATCGGTGACGGTGATCAGGGCCTTGCCGCCCGCCACGGTGATTATGCCGGTATCGCCCATCTGGCCGCCGGATTCACCATAGAACGGGGTCTGGTTGGCGATGACGGCGACGGAATGGCCGGGATGGACGGCCTCGACGCTCTTGCCGTTCTCCACCAGGGCGATGATCTTGCCCTCGGCCTGCTCGGCGTCGTAGCCCAGGAATTCCGAGGCGCCCAGTTTTTCCCGCAGTTCGAACCACAGGGTTTCGGTGGCGGCCTCGCCGGAACCGGACCACGCCTTGCGGGCCTCGGCGCGCTGGCGCTCCATGGCGGCGTTGAAGCCGTCGGTGTCGACGCCCAGCCCCTTGGCCTTCAGGGCGTCCTGGGTCAGGTCCAGGGGGAAGCCGTAGGTGTCATAGAGTTTGAAGGCGACCTCGCCCGCCAGCTTGGCGCCGTCGCCCATCTTGCCGGTCTCTTCCTCCAGCAGCTTCAGGCCCTTGTCCAGGGTGGCCTTGAAGCGGGTTTCCTCCAGCTTCAGGGTCTCGGTGATCAGCGACTGGGCGCGGATCAGCTCGGGATAGGCCTCGCCCATTTGGCGGGCCAGGGCGGGGAACAGCTTGTAGAGCATGGGCTCAGTCGCGCCCATCAGATGGGCGTGGCGCATGGCCCGGCGCATGATGCGCCGCAGGACATAGCCACGGCCCTCATTGGAGGGCAGCACGCCATCGGCGATCAGGAAGGAGCTTGAGCGCAGATGGTCGGCCACCACCCGGTGCGAGACCTTGTGCGGGCCATCGGGATCGGTGCCCGAGGCCTCGGCCGAGGCCATGATCAGGGCGCGCAGCAGGTCGACGTCGTAGTTGTCGTGCTTGCCCTGCAGCAGGGCGGCGAGGCGCTCCAGCCCCATGCCGGTGTCGATGGAGGGTTTGGGCAGCGGCACGCGGGTGTCCTTGTCCACCTGCTCGAACTGCATGAACACTAGATTCCAGATTTCGATGAAGCGGTCGCCATCCTGGTCGGGGCTGCCGGGCGGGCCGCCGGGGATGTGATCGCCGTGGTCGTAGAAGATTTCCGAACAGGGACCGCAGGGGCCGGTATCGCCCATGGCCCAGAAATTATCCGAGGTGGGAATGCGGATGATGCGGGATTCGGGCAGGCCCGCGATCTTCTTCCAGGCCGAGGCGGCCTCGTCGTCGTCGTGATAGACGGTGACCAGCAGGCGGCTCTTGTCGATGCCGAAATCCTTGGTGATCAGGGTCCAGGCATGCTCGATGGCCTGGTCCTTGAAGTAGTCGCCGAACGAGAAATTGCCCAGCATCTCGAAGAAGGTGTGGTGACGCGCGGTATAGCCCACATTGTCCAGGTCGTTGTGCTTGCCGCCGGCGCGCACGCATTTCTGCGAGGTGGCGGCGCGGACATAGTCGCGCTTCTCGACCCCGGTGAAGACGTTCTTGAACTGCACCATGCCCGCATTGGTGAACATCAAGGTGGGGTCGTTGCGGGGAACCAGCGGACTGGACGCCACCACGGCATGGCCGTTCTTCGCGAAGAAATCGAGGAACGTTTTGCGGATGTCATTGGCTGTCGGCATGGTTTCCATCGCAGGCAGAAAGGGCAAGGACAAGGGTTTTACCCCGCGCGGGCGCGCACTGTCCAGCGGCGGGGCGTCGTGCTATGGTCGCGTGCATGCGACAGACCATCATTCCGCTATTTGCTTTGCTGATGACGAGCCCTTGCATGGCGGCGGGCCAACCCTCGCCGCCACCTGCCGCGGCTCCGGTGGTGGTGGCGCCTGCGCCGCCGAAATGCCCCGAGGACGGGGAGGGCGGGGCCTGCGTCTGGGGCAAGGTGGAAGGCTTCGATGGCGGCTCGGTGCAACTGCGCGGCCTGCATGTCGCCCTGGTGGGGGTGACGGCGCCCGCCCGCAAGGATCTGTGTGCCAGCAAGGCGGCCAAGGAGGAATTCGACTGCGCTCGTCCGGCCCGGAAGCGCATGGCCGAGATGGTGGCCAAGGGGGTGGCCTGCGAGATCGTCGACGCGGCGTCTGGCTTCCTATGGGGGCGCTGCCGTAATTCGGACGGGGATCTGGGCCGCCAGCTGATCCAAGCCGGGCTGGCTCGCGCCGCCAAGGACGGCCCCTATGCCGACGCCCAGAAACAGGCGGTCCAGGGCAAGAAGGGGTTGTGGGCCGCCGACATGATTCTGCCCCGCGACTGGGAAGCCGCCCGGCGCAAGGCCGAGGACGAGGATTAGAGACGTTTTCGCTTAGCCGCCAGTCGCTGGTTGAACCGTTCCCATGCCACCACGGCACGGCGATGGGTCCCTTCTCCGATTAGATCAATGCCGTCATGAGCCGAGACCCGCCAGCCCAGGCGGTTGCCTTCTGCCTCGATGCAATGGACGTCAACGGTGACGGTTTGGCCGGGCAAGGTGGCGGCGACATGGTTGACCTCGATGGCGATGCCCAGGCTGCCCTCTCCATCCTCAAGGTGGGGTTTCAAGGCGTCGATGCAGGCCCACTCCATGAGACCGACCATGAAGCCGGTGGCGAAGACAGGCGGCATGGCGCAAAAGTCCTCTGACTCGGGGTACAGGCTGGGTACCGTCTTGGCGTCTGTGACGACGAATGCGAAGCGGTGGTGATCTCCAACGCTGGGACTGGACTTCATGGCTACCTTCCAGGACAGTAGGGGGGCTCCGGCAGCCTAGATGATTCTGGCGGGGCGTAAACTGGGAGGACTTCCAGGGGGGCAGGGCGGCCATGCGGCAACAGATTCTCGATGCCCTTGATGACGGTATCGCCAGTTTCGATGCGAGCCAGCGCCTGACGGCCTGGAACCGGGCCTTTGTGGACCTGCTGGACTTTCCCGCCGGTCTGATGCGGCCGGGGACGCCGTTCCTGGATTTCGTCGATTTCAACATTGCGCGCGGCGAACACGGCTCCGGCGAGCGTCGCATCATCGTCGGCCAGCGTCTGTCCCTGCTGCACGACACCTATGAGCGGCGGCGCCCCAATGGGCTGTTGTTGCGGGTTCGTGGCAAGCCCATGCCCGATGGGGGGTTCGTCAAGATTTTCACCGCCCTGGCCAGGGCTGACGCCGCCACCGAAGGCCCATCCCTGTCGGCGCGCGAACGCGAGGTGCTGCTGTGGGCGGCCAGGGGAAAGACCTCATGGGAGACCTCGGTCCTGGTGGGGATTTCGCCCAAGACGGTGGAATTCCACCTGAGCAATTGCCGCCGCAAGCTGGGGGTGGCGTCCAAGATCCGGCTGGTGGCCGAGGCGGTGGCGCGTGGCCTGATCCCGCTGTGATCAGTCGTCCTTGCTGGCGGTCTTTTTCGGCTTTGCGGAAGCCGGCGCGTCGGCCTTCTGGGGCTTGGGATCGCGGCAGGGACGGATGTTGTCGGGCGAGCCCACCACCTCGGCGGCATAGGTGGCCAGTTGCGACCCGGTCAGGCTGACCGCCTTGTCGAACTGCGGTGCCCGCATCTCACAATAACCATTGATTTCGTGAACGGTGACTGATTCCCGGTTGGTCAGGATGGTATTGTGCCGATCGAAGGCAGAGGCACTCTTGAAGAAGCGTAGCAGGATGCCCGCATTCTCGCTCAGAGTGGCTGCATGGCGCTGGATGTAACTCTGCCACTTGCCGGGCAGGCTGGGATCGTCGGCCCGGCAGTTCAAAGCCGCCACCTGAAGTTGGTAGTGGAACTGACGCAGTTGGGCTGCGGTGACTTGTTCGGTGCTGGCGCAACCGGCCTTGGTGGCTGCTCCGGTCGCCGCCGACAGGGGCGCGGTCCAGGCGGTCCAGATCAGGGCGGCGCAGACGGCGGCGGGAACGACTTTCAAGGCGGTTCTCCTCTGGTACCGATGAAGGCGCCAGTGTCGATGATACGGCCGCAAAACTCAACGACTGATCGGGTGCAGATGCTCGAGGAACTGGCCGGTCACTGTTGCCCAGGAAAAGCGGGCGGCATGGGCGCGGCAATCCTCGGGCGACAGGTGCAGTGCCTGCAGTGCCGCCTCCCTGAGGTCATGGGACAGAACGCCCACCGGCGCGTCGCCGATCACGTCCAACGGCCCGGTGACCGGAAAGGCCGCCACCGGGACGCCAGAGGCCAGGGCTTCCAGCATCACCAGACCGAAGGTGTCGGTCAGGCTGGGAAAGACGAAGACATCGGCGGCAGAAAAGGCCGAGGACAACTCGTCATCCCCATTGACGATGCGGAAATGGCAATCGGGAAAGCGCTTCATCAACCCGGCACGGGCCGGGCCGTCGCCCACCACCACCTTGGAGCCGGGCAGGTCCAGGGACAGGAAGGCGGGCAGGTTCTTTTCCACTGCCACCCGGCCCACATACATGAAGATGGGGCGGGGCAGGTCGAGGAAATCCTTGCCGCGCGGCCGGAAGGTGTCGATGTCGACCCCGTGCGACCACTCCACCGCCGCCGGGAAGTTCCACTCCTGCAGCTCGCGATAGACCGAGGGCGACGGGCACAAAGTGGCGGCGGCGGGGCCGTGGAAGCGACGCATCACCGCATAGGGCCAGGACAGCGGCACGCCGGTGCGCGCCCGCACATATTCCGGGAATTTGGTGTGATAGGCGGTGGTGAAGGGATAGCCCCGTTCCAGGCACCAGGCGCGCGCCGCCCAGCCCAGTGGCCCTTCCGTGGCGAGATGGACGGCATCGGGCCGAAATACGTCCAGGCGTTCGCGCAGCCGCGATTTGGGGAACAACGCCAGCGGAATTTCCGGATAGCTGGGGCAGGGCATGGTGGTGAAGCCGGACGGCTCCATCACCTCGACCTCGTGACCCAGGCCGCGCAATCCCTCGGTCAGACTGCCCAGCACCCGCACCACGCCGTTGCGTTGGGGCATCCAGGCGTCCGTGACCATGGCGATGCGCATCTCGTCCCTCCCTGCCGGTTCGGGCCATGGGTAGGACGGCTGGCAACCGCGCTCAAGTGACAGCTTGGTGAAATCACTCCGCCGTCAGCAGCGAGGCTCCCAGTTGCGCCCGGCGCTTCAGCCACAGGCTGGCGCGGTAGCGGGGGTCGCCGGTGATGCCATGGATGGCCTTCAGCACCGCCAAAATCTTTTCCGGGCCGATGCGGTCGCCCCAGGCCAGCGGGCCGAAGGGATAGCCCAGGCCCAGGGTCACCGCCTTGTCGATGTCGTCGGGGCTGGCGATGCGTTGCTGGGCGATCTCGCAGCCGATATTGACGATGGTGGCGACCACCCGCTGGGCGACGAAGCCGGTACTGTCCTTGATCACCGTCACCGGCTTGCCGTCGGCGGCGAACAGGCCCCAGGCGGCATCGCGCATGGCGGGGCTGGTCAGGGGATTGGTCATGACGGTGCGATGGGAATCGAGGCCGAACAGCGGGTCCACCGCCACGGTGCGGCGGGGATCGAGACCGAGGCGGACACAGGCCGAACTGCAATCCTCGCCCAGGGGCGCCACCACGCACAGGGCCTCGGCGCTGGGCCGGGCTCCGGCCTCGACGCTGGCGCCCAGCTTGGCGGCCAGGGTGGCGACGGCGGCCCAGCCATCGCCCGGCGCCACCCAGACGGTGCCGGGTCGGGCGGCGGGAGCGGCGGGGGGCGGCGTCAGAAGTTGCTTGTCGCCGTCATAGACATAGAAGCCGCGCCCCACCTTGCGGCCCAGCAGCCCGGCGGCCAGCCGGGTGCGGGTGATGGGCGAGGGACGGTAGCGGGGCTCCTGGTAATACTGGTCGTAGATGCTTTCCATCACCGGATGGGAGACGTCCAGCGCGGTGAGGTCCAGCAGTTCGAACGGCCCCATGCGGAACCCGGCGGCCTCCTTCAGCAGGCGGTCGGCGGCTTCCACCTCCACCACGCCCTCGCCCAGCAGCTTCAGCGCCTCGGTGCCATAGCCGCGCCCGGCATGGTTGACGATGAAGCCCGGCGTGTCCTTGGCCCGCACCGGGGCATGGCCCATGCGCTTGGCAAGGCTGGTCAAGGCATCGGCCACCCAGGGATCGGTGACGATGCCGTCGATGACCTCGACCACCTTCATCAGCGGCACCGGATTGAAGAAATGGAAACCCGCTACCCGGCCGGGCAGGCGGGCGGCCGCCGCGATGGCGGTCACCGACAGCGACGAGGTGTTGGAGGCGATGATGCAGGTGTCGGAGACAATGGCTTCCAACTCGCGGATCAGGGCCTGCTTGACCCCCAGATCCTCGATCACGGCCTCCACCACCACATGGGCGGCGGCGAGATCTGCGGTGCCCGAGGCCACCACCAGCCGCTCGGGGGCGGCGGCCAGGATTTCGGCCGCCAGCTTGCCCTTCTCAGCCAGCTTGCCCAGCATCTTCAGCACGTGGTCGCGGGCCTCGGCCGCCGCGCCGGGGCGGGCATCCACCAGGATGACGGTGCAGCCCGAGGCGCAGGCGATCTGGGCGATGCCGCGCCCCATGGCGCCGGTTCCCACCAGTCCCAGGGTCAGGTCGGTTCGAGTGGCGTCGAGAGTCATGACTTAGAGTCCCTCATAGACGGGCTTGCGCTTTTCCAGGAAGGCCTTCATGCCCTCCTTCTGGTCGCGGGATGCGAACAGCATCTGGAAGGCCTTGCGTTCCAGCATCAGGGCGGTATCCAGCGGCGCGTCCATGCCCGCCAGCATCACCTCCTTGATCTGGGCGATGGCCAGCGGCGGCATGCGCGAAATGGTCTTGGCCATGTCCAGCGCGGTTTCCAGCACCTGATCGTCGGGCACCACCCGGGCCGCCAGTCCCATGGCTGCGGCCTCGGTCCCCGAGATGGCCTGGCCGGTCATGGCCAGCCACATGGCCCGCGATTTGCCCACGGCGCGCACCAGCCGCTGGGTGCCGCCCGCGCCGGGCATGATGCCCACCTTGACCTCGGGCTGGGCGAAGCTGGCGTTCTCGCCCGCGATGATGATGTCGGCGTGCATGGCCAGTTCGCAGCCGCCGCCGAAGGCATAGCCATTGACCGCAGCGATCACCGGCTTGGGGCATTGGGCGATGGTGCGCCACAGCAGGTGGTTGTTCCTCAGCATCAATTCGATGGCGCCGATCTCGGCCATGTCCTTGATGTCGGCTCCGGCGGCGAAGGCCTCGGAATTGCCGGTCAGCACCACGGCGCGAACCGATGTGTCCGATCCCAGGACGCTCATATGCTCGGCCAGCAGGCGCCGCACTTCGGCGTTCAGGGCGTTCTTGGCCTCGGGCCGGTTAATGCGCAGCAGGGCGACGCCGTCAAGCGGGCGTTCCAGCAGGACTTCGGTCATGGTTTCCTCTTGTTTCGCTGTGCGAAATCACGTTTCAAACTTGCCTCCTGTGTAGAGCATTTCCCCAGGCCTGTCATCATCGGCGGCACCCTTGACCGAGTCCGGGCTGGCCGCTAGGGTTGCGACGGATTTGTTGCCACTCCTGAAAAACGGCGGATTCCCATGGGCATTATCGGGGCCAAGAAGCCCAGCTTCCAGAGCCTGATTCTCACCCTCCAGGCCTTCTGGGCCGAGCAGGGCTGCGTCATCCTCCAGCCATATGATATGGAGGTTGGAGCAGGGACCTTCCACCCCGCCACCACGCTGCGCGCGCTGGGGCCGGATAACTGGAAATGCGCCTATGTCCAGCCATCGCGCCGTCCCAAGGACGGGCGCTATGGCGAGAATCCCAATCGCTTGCAGCATTACTACCAGTATCAGGTGCTGCTGAAGCCCAGTCCGCAGAATTCCCAGGAGCTTTACCTGGAAAGCCTGCGCCGCCTGGGCATCGACCCGCTGGCCCATGACATCCGCTTCGTCGAGGACGACTGGGAAAGCCCGACGCTGGGCGCCTGGGGCCTGGGCTGGGAAGTGTGGTGCGACGGCATGGAGGTCACCCAGTTCACCTATTTCCAGCAGGTGGGCGGCATCGAATGCGATCCGGTGGCGGTGGAACTGACCTATGGCCTGGAACGCCTGGCCATGTATATCCAGGGCGTCGAGAACGTCTATGACCTGGACTTCAACGGCGACGGCGTCTCCTACGGCGATGTCTTCCTCCAGGCCGAGAAGGAATATTCGGCCCATAACTTCGAACATGCTGATACCGACATTCTGCTGCGACACTTCCTCGACGCCGAGAAGGAGTGTCAGAACCTGCTGGCCGCCGGAGTGGCGCTGCCCGCCTATGACCAGTGCATCAAGGCCAGCCACCGCTTCAACCTGCTGGACGCCCGGGGCGTCATCTCGGTGACCGAGCGCCAGGCCTATATCGGCCGCGTCCGCGCCCTGGCCAAGGCCTGCTGCGAGGGCTGGCTCGCCTCCCGTACCAAGAAGGAGGCCTAAAGCAATGGCCGAGTATCTGCTGGAAATCCTCTCCGAGGAAATCCCCGCCCGCATGCAGTCCCGCGCCGCCGACGACCTGCACCGCATGGTCACCGATGGCCTGGGCAAGAACGGCATCGGTTTCGAGGCCGCCCGCGCCTATGTCACGCCGCGCCGTCTGGTGCTGGTGATCGAGGGCCTGCCCCTGGCCGGTCCCGATGTGTCGGAGGAAAAGCGCGGCCCCCGCGTCGGCTCCCCCGCCCAGGCCATGGACGGCTTCCTGAAGTCCACCGGCATGACGGTGGAGCAGTTGGAGCAACGCGATACCGGCAAGGGCGTGTTCTATTTCGCGGTCATCAACAAGAAGGGCCGCCCCACCGCCGAGGTGCTGACCGAGGTGGTGCAGGCCGCCATGGCCGACTTCCCCTGGCCCAAATCCATGCGCTGGGGCGCCAATGCCGTGCGCTGGGTCCGCCCGGTGCAGTCCATCATCAGCCTGCTGGACGGTCAGGTGGTGCCGGTGGCGTTCGGGCCGGTCGCGGCGGGCGACCTGACCGCCGGTCATCGCTTCCTGGCCCCCGAGACCTTCCGGGTCAAGGATTTCGCCGACTATCTCAACAAGCTGCGCCATGCCAAGGTCATGCTGGACCCGGTGGAGCGCCGCCACGCCATCCTGTCCGGTGCCGAGGCGCTGGCGGCGGCGGAGGGACTGACGCTGAAGGCCGATGACGGTCTGCTCGCCGAGGTCTCGGGGCTGGTGGAATGGCCGGTGCCGTTGATCGGTTCCATCGACGACGCCTTCATGGATGTACCCGCCGAGGTGCTGATCACCTCAATGCGCTCGCACCAGAAGTATTTCTCGCTGCTGAAGGCCGACGGCTCGCTGGCACCGCGCTTCATCGTGGTCTCCAACATGGAAACTTCGGATGGCGGCAAGGCGGTTGTCGCCGGGAACCAGCGGGTGCTGCGCGCCCGGCTCTCGGATGCCAAGTTCTTCTGGGACACCGACCGCAAGCACAGTTTGCAGAGCCGCCTGGGCAAGCTGGACGAGCGGCTGTTCTACGCCAAGCTCGGCACCCTGGCCGACAAGGTGGTCCGCATCCAGAATCTGGTGGGTGCCATGGGCTTCATGAGCCTGGAGCAACGCACCAACGCCCTGGTGGCCGCCACCCTGTGCAAGGCCGACCTGTCGTCGGAGATGGTGGGGGAGTTCCCCGAGCTCCAGGGCATCATGGGCCGCTATTACGCGCTGAACGACGGCCTCAACCCGGAGGTGGCCAATGCCATCGCCGAGCACTACTCGCCGCTGGGGCCGAGCGATTCCTGCCCCACCGCCCTGGCCTCGGTGGCGGTGTCGCTGGCCGACAAGATCGACTCGCTGGTGGGTTTCTTCGGCATCGACGAGAAGCCGACCGGCTCCAAGGACCCCTTCGCGCTGCGCCGCGCCGCGCTCGGCGTCATCCGGCTGATCGTCGAGAACGGATTGCGGGTGTCGCTGCGGACGCTGTTCACCGAAGCTCATAAGAGCTTCGAGTCGGCGCTGACCGCCGATGCGGCCAGTGTCGCCTCCGACCTGATGGCCTTTTTCGCCGACCGCCTGACGGTCGCGCTGAAGGAAAAGGGCGTTCGCCACGACCTGATCAACGCGGTGTTCGCGCTTGGTGGGGAGGACGATCTGGTGCGGCTGCTGGCCCGGGTCGATGCCCTGGCCGCCTTCCTGGCCTCGGACGATGGCGCCAATCTGCTGGTAGCCTATCGCCGCGCCGCCAATATCGTGCGCATCGAGGAAAAGAAGGACGGCGTCACCTATACGGGTACCCCCGAGGGCCTGCAACTGCCCGAGGAGAAGGCCTTGGCCGAGGCCCTGGCCGGTATCGGCCCCCAGGTGGACGCGGCGCTGAAGGCCGAGGACTTCCAGGCTGCCATGGCGGCGCTGGCCACCCTGCGCCGTCCGCTGGACGCCTTCTTCGACAAGGTGACGGTGAATGCCGATGACCCGGCGCTGCGGGTCAACCGCCTGAAGCTGCTGGCCGCCATCGGTGCCGCCATGGGCCGGCTGGCCGATGTCTCCAAGGTGGAGGGGTAAGGGGCTCCACCCCTATGCAGACCGCCTGGGAAGGCGCATTATCACTTAAGTCCGGTAAGACCAGTTGGGAGTGAGGACGACCATGGAAAAGTGGGTCTACAGCTTCGGCGGCGGCAAGGCCGAGGGCCGCGCCGACATGAAGAATCTGTTGGGGGGCAAGGGCGCCAACCTGGCTGAGATGAGCGCGCTGGGCATTCCGGTTCCGCCCGGCTTCACCATCAGTACCGAGGTCTGCACCTACTACTACGCTAATGGCGAGGCCTATCCGCCGTCCTTGAAGGACGAGGTTCTGGCCGCCCTGGCGCAGGTTGAGAGCATCATCGGTCTCAAATTCGGCGATGAAGCCAATCCGCTGCTGGTCTCGGTGCGCTCGGGCGCGCGGGCGTCCATGCCCGGCATGATGGACACCATCCTCAACCTGGGCCTCAACGACAAATCGGTGGAAGGCCTGGCCGCCCGCTCGGGCGATGCCCGCTTTGCCTATGACAGCTATCGCCGCTTCATCCAGATGTTTTCCAACGTGGTGCTGGGCATCGACCATCACAATTTCGAGGAAGTGCTGGAGGAGGTGAAGGAGGACAAGGGCTATCGCCTGGATACCGACCTCACCGCCGACGACTGGAAGAAGGTGGTCGCCAAGTACAAGGACAAGGTGAAGGAACAGATCGGCAAGCCCTTCCCCCAGGACGTGCACGAGCAGTTGTGGGGCGCTGTCGGCGCCGTGTTCGGGTCCTGGATGAACCAACGCGCCATCACCTATCGCCGCCTGCACGAGATTCCGGAAAGCTGGGGCACCGCCGTCAATGTGCAGAGCATGGTGTTCGGCAATATGGGCGAGGATTGCTCGACCGGCGTCTGCTTCACCCGCAATCCCTCCAATGGCGATAACGAGTTCTATGGCGAGTTCCTGGTCAACGCCCAGGGCGAGGACGTGGTGGCGGGCATCCGCACGCCGCAGCAGCTGACCATTTCCGGCAAGCAGGCCCAGAGTTCCGACCTGCCCGCCATGGAAGAGTGCATGCCCGAAGTGTTCAAGCAGTTGAACGCGGTGCGCCACAAGCTGGAGGCGCACTACAAGGACATGCAGGACATGGAGTTCACGGTTCAGCAGAACCGTCTGTGGATGCTCCAGACCCGCACCGGCAAGCGCACCACCAAGGCGGCGCTGAAGATCGCCGTCGACATGGCGCGCGAAGGCGTCATCACCCGCAAGGACGCCATCAAGCGCATCGATCCCGCTTCGCTGGACCAGTTGCTGCACCCCACCCTCGACCCCAAGGCGCCGCGCAAGATGCTGGCGCGCGGCCTGCCGGCCTCGCCGGGCGCGGCTTCGGGCAAGGTGGTGTTCTCCGCCGACGAGGCCGAGGATTGGGTCACCAATAAGAAGGAAAAGGTCATCCTGGTCCGGATCGAGACCAGCCCCGAGGATATCGGCGGCATGCATGTCTCGGAAGGTATCCTGACCACCCGGGGCGGCATGACCAGCCACGCCGCCGTGGTGGCGCGCGGCATGGGCACGCCCTGCGTCGCGGGTTGCGGTGAGATTCGGGTCGACTACGCCGCCAAGACCTTGAAGGTGATGGGGCAGGTGGTGAAGGAGGGTGAGGTCATCACCCTGGACGGTTCCACTGGCGAGGTGTTCCTGGGCGCGGTACCCACCATCCAGCCCGAGATGACCGGCGATTTCGCCACATTGATGGAATGGGTCGACACCATCCGCACCCTGAAGGTCCGCGCCAATGCGGAAACCCCGCTGGATGCGGGCACGGCCCGCAAGTTCGGCGCCGAGGGTATCGGCCTGTGCCGCACCGAGCACATGTTCTTCGATCCCAAGCGCATCATCGCCATGCGCGAGATGATCCTGGCCGAGACCGAGAAGGGCCGCCGCGCCGCCCTGGCCAAGCTGCTGCCCTATCAGCGCCAGGACTTCGTCGATCTGTTCGAGATCATGCAGGGGCTGCCGGTGACCATCCGACTGCTGGACCCGCCGCTGCACGAATTCCTGC
Organism: Paramagnetospirillum marisnigri; assembly: GCF_001650715.1. Taxonomy (GTDB): domain Bacteria; phylum Pseudomonadota; class Alphaproteobacteria; order Rhodospirillales; family Magnetospirillaceae; genus Phaeospirillum; species Phaeospirillum marisnigri. The sequence continues at coordinate 146,632 of NZ_LWQT01000010.1, forward strand.
CGGTGACCGAGGAGGACATCGCCGAGGTGGCCACGGCCGCCGGGGTCGATGTCGCCACGGTGAAGGCCCGCAGCGCCGCCCTGCACGAAAGCAATCCCATGCTGGGCCATCGCGGTTGCCGTCTCGGCATCACCTATCCGGAAATCTACGAGATGCAGGCCCGCGCCATCTTCGAGGCGGCGGTGCATGTCAGTCATGAAACCGGCCGCACCGTGGTGCCCGAGGTCATGATCCCGCTGGTGGGTGCCCGCAAGGAACTGGACCTGATGAAGGCCGCGGTGGACAAGGAAGCCGCCGCTGTCTTCGCCGAGATGGGCCATTCGGTTCCCTATATGGTCGGCACCATGATCGAACTGCCGCGCGCCGCCCTGCTGGCGGGGGACATCGCCCAGACGGCGGCGTTCTTCTCGTTCGGCACCAATGATCTGACCCAGACCACCTTCGGCATGAGCCGCGATGACTCGGGTCCCTTCATCGAGGTCTACCGGCAGAAGGGCATCTACGAGCATGACCCCTTCGCCAGCCTGGACCAGGCTGGCGTCGGCGAACTGATCAAGATCGCCGCCGAACGTGGCCGCGCCACCCATCCCGGCCTCAAGCTCGGCATTTGCGGCGAGCATGGCGGCGATCCCGCCTCCATCGCCTTCTGCCAGATCGCCGGTCTCGATTACGTCTCGTGCTCGCCTTACCGGGTGCCGATCGCCCGTCTGGCCGCCGCCCAGGCGGCCCTGGGCGCCAGCGGCTCGTCGGGCACCGCCTGAGCGATGCTTGGTGGGTTCTTTGGAATAAGGGGGCTTCGGCCCCCTTATTTCTTTCCGCATTCCCCTTGAGCCCGGGCTCGCGAAGTGGCATTTCTTGTCTACGCATACAGACGAAAGTTTGTAGGCGCCACCAGCGAGGAACCGCCCCATGACCGAGACTTTCGACGACGCCTTCACCGCCTGGATGGCGGACAAGACCTTCCTGGTGGTGGAGGACATGTCCAGTTCCCGCATGCTGGAAGCCAGCCTGTTGCGCGGCCTCGGCGCCAAGAAGGTGGTGGCTGCCGTGGACGGCGCCGACGCCCTGGCCAAGCTCGACAGCGGCGCCGCCAGGCCCGACATCATTATCTGTGACTGGATCATGCCCGGCATCGACGGCATGGGGGTTCTGGAAGGCGCCAAGCAGCGCATTCCCGGGGTCAAGGTGGTCATGGTCACCGCCAAGACCGATCTGGATGACGTGAAGGTCGCCCTTGAGAAAGGGGCCGATGGCTACGTGGCCAAGCCCTTCACCCGTGACACCCTGGTGGCCTCGCTGAAGAAGCTGAAGGGCGCCTGATCTTTTTTTCAAGGCGGAGGGAATAAGGCGGGGGGGTGCCCTGTTTCATCCATATGGCCGATCCGAGCCATTGATGGAGGGACCCATGACCATTCGCTTCCTCGCCGTTCTCGCCGCCGCCGCCCTGGCTGCCACCGCCGCCGTCGCCGCCCCGGCCATGACCGGTCAAAGCTCCCTGGGGCCGGTGCTGACCGATGCCAAGGGCATGACCCTGTACACCTTCGACAAGGACGCCCCCGGCACCTCCAGCTGTGTCGACGCCTGCGCCCAGAACTGGCCGCCCTACATGGCCGGTGCCGGTGCCATGGCCGAGGGTGACTATTCCGTGATCAAGCGGCCCGATGGCGCCATGCAGTGGGCCTATAAGGGCAAGCCGCTGTATCTGTGGGTCAAGGACGCCAAGCCCGGCGACACCACCGGCGAGGGCTTCAAGGATATCTGGCACGCCGCCAAGCCCTGATCGATCATGAGTTCGGTGGAGAGCCAGATCGAGGCACAGATCCCAGGCCTGCGGCGTTATGCCAGGGCGCTGACCGGCAATGTCGCCCGGGCCGACGATCTGGTGCAGGATTGCCTCGAACGGGCGCTGTCGCGTCTTGCCCTGTGGCGGCGCGGCAGCAATCTGAAGGCCTGGCTCTTCACCATCATGCGCAATGTCTGGCTCAATGACCTGGCCCGTCACCGGGCGCGGCCGGACATGGACGCCTCCGACGACGGACTGGATCAGGCGGTGGTGGCCCCGGGGCAGATGGAGCGTCTGGTGATGCGTGACCTTGCCTCGGCGCTGGCGCAACTGGCGCCGGAACAGCGTGAGGCGGTGCTGCTGGTGGGTTTGGAAGGGATGAGTTACGCCGAGGTGGCCGAGGTGACCGGCGTGCCGGTGGGAACGGTGATGTCGCGCCTGAAGCGCGGACGCGATCGTCTCGCCCGGTTGATGCACGGCGCCGAACCGGCGATCAGGAGAGTGAAATGACGCGGCTGAGTGACGACGACCTCCATGCCTATCTCGATGGCGAGCTCGATCCGGCTCGGACCATCGAGGTCGAGGCATGGCTGGAAGCCGAACCGCAGGAGGCCGAGCGGCTTCGCCGCTGGTCCGATCAGAAGGAGGGCCTGCATCGCCTGTTCGATCCGGTGCTGGACGAGCCGGTTCCGCCGCGCCTGAGCCTTGCCGCCGTCAAGTCTGGCCGCCGGGCGCCCCTGGCAGGTGTTCTGCGGTTGGCCGCCGCCCTGGCCCTGGTCCTGGCGGGGGGGGCGGGGGGATGGTGGTTGCGCGGCGACGGCCAGGGGGACGGGCGTCCGCTCGCCACCGCCATGGCCGCCGAAGCCGTGTCCGCCCATGTGGTCTTCGCGGCGGAGGTGCGCCATCCGGTCGAGGTGGCGGTGTCAGACAAGGCCCATCTGGTGGGCTGGTTGTCCAAGCGGCTGGGAGCGCCGTTGAAGGTCCCCGACCTGTCGTCGGGCGGATTTACCTTGATGGGCGGGCGGCTGCTGCCCGCCTCGGAGTCCAGCGCCGCCGCCCAGTTCATGTATGAAAGCGCCAGCGGCCAGCGCCTGACCCTGTATCTGCGCCGGTCCGGCGGGGGCGAGACCACTGCCTTCCGTTTCGCCAACCAGAACGGGGTCGAGGCCTTCACCTGGATGGATGGGCCCTTCGGCTATGCCCTGGTGGCCGACATGCCGCGTGACCGCCTGCTGCCCCTGGCCCAGGCGGTGTATCACCAGTTGGAGAAGTGATCCCGCCCATGCAATATGGGCGGATGTCCTTCACCGGCAGGAGAGCGCCATGATCGGCCCCGACGGCAAGCCCCAGACCCGTGAGCAGATTCGTGCCGCCATCGCCACTTACGGCGCCTCGGCGCGCGGCTCGAAGGAGTTCATGGCCCTGCCCCGCGCCCTGGTGACCATTCTCGACAATCTGGCCTTGGGCAAGACCACCTATGTCAAAGGGATGGACGGTCAGGTTCAGGTGACGCGGCGCAAGGACAAGAGTCTCGCCGTCGGTTGAAATCGGTTTCCCACGGCCTTCGGCTTGGTTAAACTCCCGGCCAAGCAACCTGAACCGGTGAGACCCATGAGAAACCTGAAAGCCCTGGTGTTGTTCGGCGCCGTCCTGGCGTTTCCCTCCGTCGCGCTGGCGGGCGGTTGGGCCGTCGATACGGCGTCCAACTGCAAGGTCTGGAATGATTTCCCCGAACCCGGCGAGACCGTGAGCTGGACCGGCGCCTGCTACAACGGCCTGGCCGTGGGGCAGGGCAAGGTGGTGTGGTCCATTCGCGGCAAGGCCTACGAGCAGTATATCGGCGGCATGCTGGAAGGGCGCAAGCACGGCAAGGGCAAGATCATCCGCGCCGATGGCGATGTCGAGGAAGCCACTTTCGTCCTGGGGCACCGCACGCCGCACATGTTCTGGTAGGGTCGCCTACCGCCCGATCGGCGGGAACAGCGCCTCGGCGTTGTCCCGCGCGATTCGTGCCGCCGCCTCGGGCGGCAGCTTGTCGAGCCAGTCCCGCGCCCAGGCGGCGTGCTCGCCCACCTCTCTCCAGCGTTCCGGGGTATAGGTGTCGGTTCCGACCATGAAGCGGTCGGGAAATTCCAGCAGCAGACTCTTCCATTCCGGGGCGATATCGCCGCCCCGCGCCACGTCATAGCGGAAGGACAGGTCGGCCCAAAGATTGGGCTGGCGCCGCATCAGGGCGCGGACCGTCTCCGGCTTCTCGAACCCGGCATGGGCCCATAGGATGCGGGCCTTCGGGTCCTGGCGGAACAACCGTTCCACCGCATCGGCGTCGGAATGGGCATGCAGCACCAATCCATACTGGCGGGCCAATTCCACCATGCGTCGCACAATCGGCAGGTCGGCATCGGCGCCGGAGACGTGGAATTCCCCCAGGGCGACATAGCGATGGGTCCGCAGCCGATCCTCCACATGGGCGAGGATGGCGGGATCGCGCAGCCACGAGGTCAACTGTCCCCGCCGCTGATAAGGCCGCAGCGCCGGGCGGATCAGATCGGGGGCGGCGGCGAAAAGGCGCTGGGTGCCTTCGTCACTGGAACTGGACACCAGGGCGGCGACAATGCCCGCCTGGCGCAGCCGCGCCACCGCTTCGGCGGTGGGGGTGGAGTCCCAGGCGTCATGGCTGTAATGGATATGGGCATCGAACAGGGGCCGTTCCCCAGCGGCCAGCGGTGCCGAGAGCAGCAGGCCGATCAGAATTCCCGTCAGCCATGCAGGCATATCCATCTCCCTTGCGCCGAAGTTCGGCTGTCATCCCGAGCGGAGCGAGGGATCTCCACTTGGTGTGGTCGTGCCGATTCTGAGCGATCGGATCAGGATGGGATCCCTCCTCCCGATGGTTGTCGGGATGACAGGTTATTTCATTCGCCGACCGGTATCAGATGGCGGTGCCGCATCCGTGCGTCAAGGCGGGATCAACCCCGTTTCTTGGCCGTCAGGATCTTGAGGCCGGCCGCCACGCGGCTGACGGCGTGGCGCCACGATCCGTCCGGGGACTGGCGGAACAGCCGGGCGGTGGGATACCAGGGGCTGTCGTCGCGGCCGCGCGGCCAACGCCAGGTGAAGGCGTCGGGCAGCAGGACCCAGGCGGGCTTGCCCATGGCGGCGGCGAGATGCAGTTCGGGGGTATCGCCGCCCACCACCACATCCAGCCCGGCAATGACGGCGGCGGCCTCGGCCATGTCGGCGGGCGGCGGCGCCAGGACCTCCACCAGGGTATGGGCGCCAATGGCACTCAGGGAACGCTCCGCCTCCGTGTCCACCAGGGCGGTCAGAGCCAGTTCCGGATCGGCGGCCAGACCGATCATCTCCCCCAGCGGGCAGGCGCGATCGAGCGGGCGCCCGCCCCAACTCAGACCGACGCGCAGGCGTTCGTCCTTGGGCAGGCGGCGCGGCCGCAGATGGTCGGGCACGCTCAGATAGCCGCCGCGCTGGGCGCGCAGGGTGGTGGCGCCATGCAGCAGGCGGGGCAACTGGCTCATGGCGACGCGGTATTCGCAGACCGGCAGGGGTTCGTCGCCGATGGTGACATGCTCGACCCCGGTGACGTCATGGAGCAGCGGCTCCAGTTCGGGGACGCAGAAGACGGTGACCAGTCCGCCCCGGGCGGCGATTTGCGGGATGAAGCGGGACAACAAGATGGCATCGGCCAGATCGCAGTCCTGATACACCATGATGTTGTCGGCCATCAGATCCTCGCCCTGCCAGGGCGGGACCTGGGGATCGGGCGGCGGTGCCGAGGGGCGGGCGCGGAACAGCGCCAGCCCATCCGCGGTTTCCCCCGCCGCCATCAGCACCTGGGCCAGGGACCATTCGGCGCCGCGTCGGCGGTCGAGGATGCGACGCAGCAGGCGGGCGGCCTCGTCCAGGCGGCCCTGGTCGCGTCGCAGCATGGCAAGGTCGTAGATGAAATCCGGGTCATCGGGGTCCATGTCCAGGGCGCGCTCGATGGCGACCTCGGCCTCGTCATAGCGATGCAACTCGCGAAGCGCATTGCCCAGATTGGCGGTGACTCCGGCGGTAACTACCCGGGTGAGGGCGCGGCGATAACATGCGATGGCGGCGTCTCGCCGCCCCGCCATATGCATCAGCACGCCCTTATTGGCGTTGGCACCCGGGGCGAAGGGGTCCTTGATCAGGGCTTTGGCGTAGCATTCCGCCGCTCCGCCCAAATCCCGCATGCCCTGCAACGAAACCCCGTCCTCCACCAGCCGTTCGGCCTCGGCATGCCATTTGCCGATTTCGGCGGGGGAGGGCGGCAGGGTGGCGGGACCATAATGCTCGACCGGTTCCAGGCCGGGTGCCAGGGCCAGCACGGTACCCGGGCGCTGGTCGAAAGGGGCCAGCGGGCCAAAGGCCACCTCGGTGGGGAAGCTCCACAGGCTGAAACCCATCTCGGCCGCCCGCTCGGCGGCGGAGGATCCGGGGCGATGCTCGAACAGGATCACGTCGGCCGGGCGGCTGGAGATTCCTGCCAGGACGGATTCCTCCCAACCGGTCTGGCCGACGCGCACCACCAGCCGGCGGGCGGCGAAGCCGGGACGCTCGGCCAACAGCCGGTCCAGGCTGGTGGTGGCGATGTGGCCGGGAATGCCGGGGGGAAGGCTGAAGACCCGCCGCCCGGAACGGACATGGGCGCTGGCCAGGACCTCTTCGCCATCGCGTCCCAGGGCCGCCTCGATCACCTCGATGGTGGGACGGTCGCGGAAATGCTCGCGCAGGGCGGCGGCCCGGGAGGGGCTGGGGTCGATGGCCAAGACCTCGATATCGTCGCGCTCGGGAATCAGGTCGCCATCATCGGCCTGGCAGTCCACCAGCAGGTCGCCGGGTCGCAGATGGGCGTCAAGCAGGGCGCGGTGGGCGGGGGCTGGTCCCATGGCCCGGAAGCGCAGCCGCGCCTGGGCGGTGGCGCTGTCATCGGCCAGCCGCGCCAGATGCAGTCGGGCGGCATGCAGTACCGGTTCCCAGTCCTCTCCCTGGCCGCGCCGCAGCAACTGGGCCGTGGGATACCAGGGAGAGCGCTCGGTGTCGCGCATCCAGCGGGGATGGCCGTCGGCGGGGATCAGCACCAGGACCGGCTTGCCCATGGCGCCCGCCAGATGGGCGGTGGGGCAGTCGGCGGCGACGATGACATCCAACTCGGCGATACGTCCGGCCAGATCGGCGTAATCGGCGATGGTGGGGCCGAGATCGGTGACCAGCGAGGGGTCGGCAAGATTGGCGGCGGCGTCGGCATCGGCGCTGACCTCCAGCGCGAACAGCACGACGCCGGGGATTTCCGCCAGGGGCAGGAACAGCGGGAAGGGAATGGCGGCGGCCTGATCGCGCCCTGCCCAGGCGATGCCCACCTTCAAGGCGGTATCGGGCGGCGCCAGGATGGGGCGGCGGCGGCGCGGCGGCGGCTCCAGCCACGGTGCCTCGGGCATGTGCTCCAGGTCGAAATCCAGCAGCCGCGGCAGGTCCATCAGCGAAGCGACGAAGTCGGCCTCCACGTCCAGCGGCAGCGGCCGGTCGCTGCGTTCCACCCGGGTCACTCCCTCCATTCCGGTGACCAAGGGCATCAGCCCAGGCTGAACCACCAAGATCAGTCGGGCATTGGGCCGGGCCGCCAGCGGCACGTATCTCAGCATGCGCAGGGTGTCGGACAGGCTGTTCTCGGCGAACAGCAGCAGGCTGGCGCCATTCAAGGGCGCTCCATCCCAAGCGAGCCCGTGGATGGCGGGTCGCCCCGATCCGGGGCGCAGCCAGCGCCATTCGGCGTCGCGCCAGGACTCGGCCAATCGTCCGGTCATGACCAGCAGGTCGGCGCGGGCCAGGCGGGCTTCCAGGTTTTCGTCGTCCAGGGCCAAGGCGCGGTCGATGCGCAAGGAGGCCTCTTCCATGCGGCCCAGGGCCATCAGCGACAGCGCCATGCCCGCGTGGTGGGCGGGATCGTCGGGGTCCAGCGCGATGGCGTCGTGGAACAGGTCGACGGCTTCGTCGTGGCGGACGCATTTGGCCAGATGACGGGCCAGGGCGGTCAGCGATGGCAGATGGCTGGGCGCCAGGGCCAGGGCGCGCCGCAGACAGGTTTCCGCCGCCGCCAGATGGCCCTCGTCGGCCAGCAGCCGGGCGAGGCCGCACCAGGTCATGGGGGCGGTGGGCCGCTCATGCACCAGCAGTTCGTGAATGGCGTGGGCGTCGTCGTTGCGGCCCAGCAGGCGCATGGCCTCGGCCATTTCCACCCGGGCGCCCATATGGCCGGAATCCAGGGACAGGATCTGGTTGCACCAGTGCAGCGCCTGTTGCGGTCGACCGCTTTGCAGGTGGATCTGGGCGATGGCGAGGCGGGCCTCTGTATGGTCGGGGTCCACCTCGACGATGCGTTCGAAGGCGGCTACGGCACCGGTAAAGTCGCCGACGCGACGTGCCAGTTCCGCTTCCTCCAGCAGGCCGTCAATGACCACGGTGACGGAATCGACCTCTCCGTCCCCATCGCCCGCCTCGATGATCCCGTCCTCGATCTCCATCATTCCCGAAGTCAAACGCGACCGGGGGCGTTAATCAAGCTCAATCGGCGGATTTGACTTCAGTCGAGCGAAAGGCGGTCATCAGTTGCGCCAATCGGGCGTGATACTCGGCCGCCGCCTTGGCCTTGACGGGGCCGAATCCCCGAATCTGGCGGGGTAGCGAGGCGATGTCCACCGCCAGCCGGTGATTGTCCGGGGTCAGTCCCTGGGCCAGTTCGTCGAGAATTTGAGTGAATTCCCCGATCAGGGCCCGTTCCTGGCGGCGTTCGGCGGTATAGCCGAAAAGGTCGAACGGGGTGCCGCGCAGCCCTTTCAGGCGGGCCAGTAACGGCATCAGCTGCAGCACCCAGGGGCCGAAACGGCGCTTGCCCCCGCCCAGCAACGGCGGCGCCAGATGCAGTTCCAGCCGTTCCCACGAATCGAACTGCTCCTTCAGCGAGGCGAGGAAAGAGCCATCGGAATAGAGGCGGGCCACCTCGTATTCGTCCTTGTAGCTCATGAGCTTGGCCAGGGAACGGGCGGCCGCCTCGGTCAGGGACTCGGAGGCCGGGGCCGCCCGGCGTTCGGCCTTGCGCACCCGGCTGATGCGCTTGTAATAGCGCTCGGCCAGGGTGACGTCCTGGTAGGCGGTCAGGTGCTCGACCCGGCGGCGGATCAACTCGTCCAGGCTTTCCGACAGGCGGCGATGGTCGGAGCGGTCCACCGGCGGGGCCGCCAATCTCTCGATCTCGGCCAGATCGACGGCGGCGCGGCGTCCCCAGCGGAAGGCGCGCCGGTTGAACTCCACCTTGGCGCCGTTGAGGTCGATGGCGCGCAGGATGGCGGCCTCGGTGAGGGGAATGCCGCCCTTCTGCCAGGCATACCCCACCAGGAACATGTTGGTGGCCAGGGCATCGCCCAGCAGGGTGGTGGCCAGCCGGGAGGCATCCAGGAAGTCGACATCGCCGCCCACCTGCTCGCGGATGGTGTCGTGCATGCCCCTGCCGGGAAAGTCCAGGTCGGGCGCATGGGTGAAGGTGGCCGGCATGGACTGGTGGTCGTTGACCACCGCCATGGACTGGCCGGGCTTGAGCTTGCTCAGGGTTTCGAACCCGGCCGCCACCACCATGTCGCAGGCCAGCAACAGCCGCGCCTGTCCGGCGGCGATACGCACCGCGTGCAATTTGTCGGGGTCGTCGCAGATGCGCACATGGCTCATGACGGCGCCGTTCTTCTGGGCCAGGCCGGTCTGGTCCAGCGAGGTCACGCCCTTGCCCTCCAGATGGGCGGCCATGCCCAGGACCTCGGCCACCGTCACCACGCCGGTGCCGCCGATGCCGGTGACCACGATGCCGAACGGCTTGTCGGCGGCGGGCAGCACGGGTTCGGGCAGGGGGGCGGTGTCGGGCTCGTCGGCCTCGGCATTGCGGCGGATGGCGCCGCCCCGAACACTGACGAAGCTGGGGCAGAAGCCCTTGACGCAACTGAAATCCTTGTTGCACGACGACTGGTCGATGGCGCGCTTGCGGCCCCATTCGGTTTCCACCGGCACCACGGCGACGCAATTGCTTTGCACACCGCAATCGCCGCAGCCCTCGCACACCTTCTCGTTGATCACCACCCGCTCGGCCGGATCGGGCATCAGGCCGCGCTTGCGGCGACGGCGCTTCTCGGCGGCGCAGGTCTGGTCATAGATCAGAACGCTGACGCCCTTGACCTCGCGCAACTCCCGCTGCACCGCGTCCAGGTCGTCGCGATGATGGAAGCTGACCGCGGCCGGGAAACCGGCATCGGCGGGATACTTGCCGGGATCGTCGCTGACCACGGCGATGCGCCCGACCCCCTCGGCACGCACCTGGGCGGCGATCATGGGCACTGACAGGGCGCCCTCGGCGGGCTGGCCGCCGGTCATGGCGACGGCGTCGTTGAACAGGATCTTGTAGGTGATGTTGACCTTGGCGGCCAGGGCGGCGCGGATGGCAAGCGAGCCGGAATGGGTATAGGTGCCGTCGCCCAGATTCTGGAACATATGGGCGCGGGTGGTGAAGGGGGCCTGGCCGATCCAGGTGGCGCCCTCGCCACCCATATGGGTATAGGTCAGGGTCTCGCGGTCCATCCAGGTGGCCATGAAATGGCAGCCGATTCCCGCCATGGCCTGGCTGCCTTCCGGGACATGGGTCGAGGTGTTGTGGGGACACCCGGCGCAGAAATAGGGAATGCGGGAAAAGCCCTGGGGCACGGCGGCCAGTTGGCGTTCCTTGGCGTCGAGCCAGTCCAGGCGCTCCTTGACCCGAAGCGAGGTGTAGAAGCGGCCGATGCGCGCGGCGATGACCCGGGCGATCTGGGCCGGAGTCAGTTCTCCGGCGGCGGGCAGGGTCCAGGCCCCGGCCTCGTCGAACTCCCCCACCACGCGGGGGCGCACGTCTTCCCGCCAGTTATAGAGCTGGGCCTTCAGTTGTTCCTCGACGACGGAACGTTTTTCCTCCACCACCAGAATCTCGTCGAGGCCCTCGGCGAAGGCGCGGATGCCGGTCTGCTCCAGCGGCCAGCTCATGCCCACCTTGTAGAGGCGGATGCCGATCTCGGCGGCATGGGCCTCGTCGATGCCGAGATCGGCCAGGGCCTGCAACACTTCCAGATGGGACTTGCCCACGGTGACGATGCCGAAGCGCGGCTGCGGCGAGTTGATCACCAGCCGGTCGATGCGGTTGGTCCGGGCAAAGGCCAGCGCCGCCGGAATGCGGTGGCGCATCAGCAGCATTTCCTGCTCCAGGAACTTGTGCGGCCAGCGGATGGACAACCCGCCTGGCGGCATCTCGAAATCGACGGGACTGTCGAACTGCTGACGCCAGGGGTCCACCAGCACCGAGGCCGAGCTTTCCACCGTCTCGGAAATGGCCTTCATCCCCACCCACAGGCCGGAAAAGCGCGACAGCGCCCAGCCGAACAAGCCGAAATCCATCAGCTCCTGCACGCCAGCCGGATTGAGCACCGGCATCTGCGCCGCCATGAAGACGTGCTCGCTCTGATGCGCCAGGGTCGAGGACTTGGCGCCGTGGTCGTCACCCGCCAGCACCAGAACGCCGCCATGGGGCGCGGTCCCGGCGGAATTGCCGTGCTTGAATACGTCGACACTGCGGTCCAGTCCCGGGCCCTTGCCGTACCACAGGGCGAAGACGCCATCCTTGGACGGTTGGGGGAACAGGCCGATCTGCTGGGTGCCCCAGACGGCAGTGGCGGCTAGGTCCTCGTTGAGGCCGGGCTGGAAACGGATGTCATGGGCGGCCAGGAACTTTTCCGCCCGCCACAGCTCCTTGTCCAACCCGCCCAGCGGCGAGCCGCGATAGCCCGAGACGAAGCCGCCGGTATTCAACCCGGCGGCCTTGTCGCGCAGGCGCTGGATCATGGGCAGCCGCACCAGGGACTGGATGCCCGACAGATAGACGCGCCCCTGGTCCTGGACGTATTTGTCGTCAAGGGTCACGGTGCGGGTGAAGGTCATGGTGGCCATCTCCTCTCCCCTCTCTGCTTTACAGGTGGCCCCTGGGCGGCGGCTGTGAAGATGGTGGCCCAAAATAGCAATGAACGCACGCGAAGCGCGGTGACGGGGCAAGGATGTTACGGTTTCGTGAGTGAAAGACGGGGGATGATTTCCCTCGGCGTTCAAGCTATATGGAGGCGGTTGGGAATCAGGGGCCTTGAAGCATGTCCGTCCTCGTCACCGGCGCCGCCGGATTTATCGGCTATCATACCTGCCAGCGCCTGCTGGAGCGTGGCGAGACGGTGGTGGGCGTCGACAACCTGACTCCCTATTACGATGTCAGCCTGAAGGAATTGCGGCTCTCTCGGCTGGCCGCCCATCCCAATTTCACCTTCAACCGCGCCGACATCGCCGACCGTGCCGCCATGACGGTGATCGCCGACGCCAATCCCGAGGTGGACTCCTATGTCCATCTGGCGGCCCAGGCCGGGGTGCGCCATTCCCTAACCGCGCCGCACGACTACACCCATTCCAATATCGAAGGCCATCTGGTGATGCTGGAACTGGCGCGGCGCTCGGGCCGCTGCCGCCATTTCGTCTATGCCAGTTCATCCTCGGTCTATGGCGCCAATACCAAGTTGCCGTTCTCGGTGGACGACCGGGTCGACACTCCCATCTCGCTCTACGCCGCCACCAAGCGGGCGGGCGAGCTGATGAGCCATTCCTACAGCCATCTGTTCCGGGTGCCGACCACCGGGTTGCGGTTCTTCACCGTCTACGGCCCCTGGGGGCGGCCCGACATGGCGGCCTATCTGTTCGCCCAGGCCATCATGGCGGGCGAGCCCATCAAGGTGTTCAACAACGGCGATATGCGCCGCGACTTCACCTATATCGACGACATCGTTTCCGGGGTGGTGGGGGTGCTGGACAACCCGCCTGCCGATGATGGGGTCTCGCCGCCCTATCACCTCTACAATATCGGCAATAACCGCTCCGAGCGGCTGATGGACTTCATCGGCCTGGTGGAAACCTCGCTGGGCAGGAAGGCGATCTATCAGTTCGAGCCCATGCAGCCCGGCGACGTCAAGGAGACGGCGGCCGACATCACCGCCATCCAGCGCGATGTGGGCTTTGCGCCCACCACCCCCATTTCCGTCGGCGTGCCCGCCTTCATCGACTGGTTCAAGTCGTATCACGGGCTGTGACGCAAGGCGGCATCACGCCGCCTTGACGCCGTCCAGGAACGTGGCGACCACGTTCTTCAATCCATCGGCCTGCTGGTTGACCGATCGCACCGAGGTCAGCACGCTTCCCGCCGCTGCGCCGGTTTCCTCCGCCGCCTTGGTGACATCGCCGATGGTGGAAGACACCTCCTGGGTGCCGGAGGCCGCCTGCTGAACATTGCGGGCAATTTCAGCCGTGGCGGCGCTTTGCTCCTCCACCGCCGAGGCGATGGCGGCGGAGATCTGGTTGATTTCCTCGATGCGCCGCACGATGCCGCCGATGGCATCCACGGCCAGACGGGTGGCATCCTGCACGGCGGCGATCTGCAGGCCGATCTCGTCGGTGGCCTTGGCGGTCTGGTTGGCGAGATTCTTGACCTCGCCCGCCACCACGGCGAAGCCCTTGCCCGCGTCGCCCGCCCTGGCCGCCTCGATGGTGGCGTTGAGCGCCAGCAGGTTGGTCTGCGACGCGATGTCGTTGATCAGGCTGATGACGGCGCCGATGCGGGCCGAGCTTTCCGCCAGTCCGGTCACGGTCTGGTTGGTCCGCACCGCCTCTTCCGATGCGGTGCGGGCCGCATGGGAGGACTGGGTGACCTGTCGGCCGATCTCGTGGATGGAGGCCGCCAGCTCCTCGGCGGCCGAGGCAACGGTCTGCACGCTGGCCGAGGCTTCCTCGGAAGCGGCGGCCACCATCACCACCTGGCGGCTGGTCTGCTGGGCGGTGGCGCTCAGGCCCTGGGCGGCGTGCTCCATGTCGCCCGAGGCCTTGGAAACCTCGGCCAGGACATTGGAAACGGCCTTGTCGAAATTCTGGGTCAGGCTCTCGATGGTTCGGCCACGAGCCATGTTGCGTTCCTGGGCGGCCCGCTGCTCCGCTTCCAACTGCTCGGAGCGGACCATATTGTCCTTGAAGGTCTGCATGGCGGTGGCCATGCGCCCGACCTCGTCGACCCGCCCCACCGCCGGGATGGTCACCGAGACGTCCTTTTCCGCCAGATTTCGCATGGCGCTGGTCATGGCGATGATGGGCTCGGCGATGCTCTTGCGCAGCATCATGCCGAAAGCGATGACCAAAGCTATGACACCCGCCACGGTGACGAACAGCATGGCGCGGGTGGTCAGATACATGTCATCCCCGGACTTTGAAGCCTGCTGCGCGCCCAGGATATTGATGTCGATGGCCTTGGTCGCATGCTTCTGGGCATCGGTGTAGAGCTGCATGCTGGACAGGATCAGATCACGGGCCTTGTCGTTCTCGTTCTTTCGCGACAGATCCAGGGCGCGGGTGGTCATTGCCTGGTAATCCGTCATGACCTTGGTCCAGGAATCAAAATTAGCCTGTTCCTCCGGCGAGGAAATCAGCTTGGCATAGCGCTCCTTGGCGGACACGAATTGTCCATACTGAGATTCAAGAATGCCTTCCACCGCCACCATTTCCTTGGCGTCAGTGGTGAGCAAATGGCGGAAGACCGTTGCTCGCTGCTTGGCCAGCAACGCGTCCAACTCCCGCGAGACATCGACACTGGGCAGCCAGTTCACTTCCATTTCCGTGGCGACGCTCTTTACCGCTGCCAAGCGGTTGACGGCGAACAGCGACAGACCGATGACCACGGCGAGGATAAGGCCGAAGGCGATCATCAGTTTCTGGGCGACGGTGAACCGGTCAAGCATGGGACGCTCCTTATGGATAGGAGAGCGCCACCGACCCGCTGGTCTATGGCGGATGTCATAAGCTGAATCCCATATGTTGACCGTGAAAGTGATTTGCAACCCCCCTAGGAGGGAGCGTCTCATCAGTCGTCTTGCTTGCGGCTGACGAGACCCAGGCATGCGCCTGAGTAATGATATTAAAAATGTGGTTATTATGCTGGGGGTGTTGAAGACAACAATTACGTTGATGTGCCCCTAGTCCTTGCGTCCGCCATGAAACGGACTAATATTATACCTATCGGGACGAAATGCGGGCGGAGGGCGTTATGAGTGCAGGTCCGGCGAGCATTTGGCTTCGTCTGGCGCAGTCCCTCCGGACGATCTGGGAGGATGACCGGCAGACCGGCCCAGGCACGGCAGCGAAAAGCGACGAGCCTTCAAAGCCTCGCGGCGGCAATGCGGAAGCCGCCGCCGATTCCCTGCGCGACCGTTTCCTCAATGATCCCGAGTTCAAGGGATGCCTCCATATCATCTCCCTGGCGGAATACCGGGAATCGGTGGGCGATAAATGGCTTCGCCTCGGCGACAAGGTCGCCATGATCGTCGAACAGGTGATCCGTCGCCATGGCGGGCGCGAAACCCCGTTCTGCCGTGATGGCGAGGATGCCTGGATCGTCGCCTTCCCTAACCGGTCCCCCGATACCGCCCGTCAATGCACGCGGGCCATGGTCGAGGATCTGGGCCGCCATCTCTTCGGCGAGCATATGGCAGCCGGGGGCAAGTCCCTGGCGCTGTCGGCCGAACTGTCGGCCGCCGAGGCGGTGGATGCCGACGGCAGCCTGATTCCCAGCCGGGTTCAGGCGGCGGTGACCAGCCGACGGACCCAGGGGCCACAGACCGTGGCGGACAGCGACAACAAATGGACCAGCCTGGGTCGATCCGAACAGGCCCGCAAGGAAGAGATGGCCTGGGAGGTCATGGAGGCCAGCGGCACCAAGAAGGCGCCGGCCTTCGATCCCGACATGGTGGGAGCCTTGCCGCCGGGTGCCAAGCTTTCCCTGACCTGGCGGCCCACCTGGGTGGCGTCGGGCGAGGCCATCTCCGCCTATGGCGCCCGCATCTGCCGTTTGGACCGCGAGGGCGACGAGCCCATCGAGGGCGTGCGCGCCTACCCACCGGGTGACGAGAAGACCGCGCTGGTTCTGGATCGCTTCGTGGTTTCGGCGGCGGTGCGCGACATCCTGGCGGCGGCGCGTTCCGGCAACGAGGCCGCCAACCAGGCCTCGGCCATCGTACCCGTCAGCTGGTCGTCGCTGGCCTCGGATCAACGGGGCAGCGTCATCGTTCCCTTCTCCGACCTGACCCAGGACATCCGCAACCAGCGGCTGGTGGTGGAGATATTCGGCATTCCCGATGGAACTACCACGCCGGAACTGGAGGCGGTGGTGTCCTATTTGCGCAAGCTGTGCCGCGAGGTGCTGGTGCGCACCCGCATCTCGGCCAAGCGCAGCTCCCTGGCGGCCGAGATCGGTGTTTCCATGGTGGGGCTCGACCTGTCCGAACTGCGGCCCGAGGAGAAGATGGACGACGAGCACCTGCTCGAAAGCATGGAGCGCATGCACGAGGCCACCGCCAAGGACGGCATCGGCTGCTATCTCTGGAGCGCGCGTCGCCGCAAGGTGGTGGGCGGGCTGGTGCAGGGCGGCCTGGAAATGGTCAACGGCCCCGGCCTGATGAAGGACATTCCCCGTCCGGCCATGGTGGTTCCGGCGCCAAGATCGCGCTTCGTCGCCGCCTGAGGGAGCGGCGGATTACTCCGCCGCCTTTACCGCCCGGGGATGATGGACCTTCTGCAGGTCCAACTGCTCCCACACGGCGCAGAACGACTCCACCAGATGATCCATCATGGCATCGTCATGCAGCGGCGTGGGGGTGATGCGCAGTCGCTCGGTCCCCACCGGCACGGTGGGATAGTTGATGGGCTGCACATAGATGCCGTGCTCGGTCAGCAGCATGTCGCTGGCCTGCTTGCACAGGGCGGCATTGCCCACCATCACCGGCACGATATGACTGACCGACGGCATCACCGGGATGCCGCGTTCCAGCAGGCGACGCTTGGCCATGGCGGCACGTTCCTGGTGCTTGTCGCGCAGTTCGGGATGGGCGCGGAGGAAGCGGACCGAGGCTAGGGCGGCGGCGGCGGTGGCGGGCGGCATGGAGCTGGAGAAGATGAAGCCGGGGCCGAAGCTGCGGACGAAATCGACGCAGGAGGCCGAGGCGGCGATATAGCCGCCGACCACGCCGATGGCCTTGGCCAGGGTGCCCTGGATGATGGTGATGCGGTCGCGCACGCCATCACGCTCGGCCACGCCCGATCCTTCGGCGCCGTACATACCCACGGCATGGACCTCGTCCAGATAGGTCATGGCGTTGTGGGCCTCGGCCACGTCGCACAGCTCGGCCAGGGGCGCGATATCGCCGTCCATGGAATAGACCGACTCGAAGGCCACCAGCTTGGGGGTCTCCTTGGGGTAGGCCGACAGCAACTGGTCCAGGTTCTCGGGGTCGTTGTGGCGGAAGACATGCTTGGCCGAGCGGCCGTGGCGGATGCCCTCGATCATGGAATTGTGGTTGAGCTCGTCGGAAAAGACGACGCAGCCGGGAATGGTGGCGCCCAGGGTCGACAGGGTGGTCTGGTTGGCCACATAGCCCGAGGTGAACAGCAAGGCGGCTTCCTTGCCGTTGAAGGCGGCCAGTTCCTCTTCCAGCATCACATGATAGTGATTGGTGCCCGAGATGTTGCGGGTGCCGCCGGCTCCGGCGCCGCAGCGGTCCAGCGCCTCCTGGGCGGCCTTGATCACGTCGGGATGCTGGCCCATGCCGAGATAGTCGTTGGAGCACCAGACCACCACTTCATAGGTCTTGCCGTCGCGGTAGTTCAGCGCGACCGGGAAGCGCCCGCGCTGCCGTTCCAGATCGGCGAAGACGCGATAGCGGCCCTCGCTCTTCAGCTCGGAAATCCGCTTGGCGAAGTAATGCTCGTAATCCATCGACGCTCCTCCCGACGCGCCGTTGAACCGGCGCGAGCCTTGGCGATCCTAGAGGATCGAAAAGCTCGGGCGCAAGTGTACAAGATGTAATGCGCCTGGGCTTTCGACTGAAGTATCACATAGTTATGCGCGAGTGATCTCGCCATGAGCTTCGTCAAGGGCCTGGCCGAAACGCCGCAGCAGGTCTCGGATTTCCTCTGCCGAGATGATCAAGGGGGGCGCGAAGGCGACAGTATCGCCCATGGCCCGCAGAATCACGCCATGGGCCTGGGCCTTGGCCACCACCCTGGCGCCGATTCCCAGGGCGGCATCGAACGGCGCCTTGCTCGCCTTGTCGGCCACCAGTTCCACCGCGCCGATTAGCCCGACGCCGCGGGTTTCGCCCACCAGGGGGTGACCACGGAAGGCGGCGAGTCCGTCCTGCAGTACCGGCGCCACCGCGTTCACCTGGGCCAGGATGTCGCGCTCGGCATAAATCTTCAGGGTCTCCACCGCCACGGCGGCCGACACCGGATGGCCGCCATAGGTATAGCCGTGGCCGAACACGCCGATGCGCCCCGATTCCTCGGCGACCGGGCCGTAGACCCGCTGGTTGACCATCAGCGCCGAGATGGGGGCGTAGCCCGAGGACAAGCCCTTGGCCAGGGTCATCATGTCAGGCCGGATGCCGAAGGTTTCGGTGCCGAACATCTTGCCGGTGCGGCCGAAGCCGCAGATGACCTCGTCGGCCACCAGCAACACGTCGTATTTGTCCAGCACCGCCTGGATCTTGGGGAAATAGCCGGCGGGCGGCACGATGACGCCACCGGCGCCCATCACCGGTTCGGCGAAGAAGGCGGCGACGGTGTCGGGGCCTTCCTTCAAAATTTGCGCCTCCAACTCGGTAGCCAGACGGCTGGAGTACGCCTCCTCGCTTTCGTCGGGCCGGGCGAAGCGGTAATGGTGCGGGCAGGCGGCGCGGATCACCTCGTCCACCGGCAATCCGAACGAGCGGTGGTTGTTGGGCAGGCCGGTCAGCGCCGCCGTGGCGACGGTGACGCCGTGATAGGCCTTGTCGCGGGCGATGACCTTGATCTTGTTCGGCTGGCCGAGGGCATGGGCGCGATAGCGGATCAGCTTCAGGGCGGTGTCGTTGGCTTCCGAGCCCGACCCGGCCAGGAACACCTTGGACATGGGGACGGGGGCCATGGCCAGCAGCCGCTCGCACAGCTCCACCGCCGGGTCGTGGGTCTTGTGGCTGAACAGGTGGTAGAAGGGCAGCTTGCGCATCTGCGCCGCCGCCGCTTCCACCAGCCGCTCCTCGCCCCAGCCCAGCGAGGTGCACCACAGCCCCGCCAGTCCCTCGAAATAGTCGCGGCCCGCCTCGTCGAACACCTTCACGCCCTTGCCATGGGTGATGACCAGCGGCCCCACCTCCTGGTGGCGGATCAGGTTGGTGTAGGGGTGCAGCACCGAATCCACGTCGCGCTCGGCGGTGGTGCGGTTGCGGGCTCGCGAATCCATGGGGCCTCCCGGTCTTGAAAGGACCCGCAGCATAGACCCGCCGGGGGAGGGGAGGGCAAGGGGTTCGGTTATTCCAAACGGCGTTGATCGAAACCGATCAACGCGCCCTCAAGCGGCGGGTGGGCCACCTCCGTGGCCCTTGCCTCCCGCGCCATGTGGCGCGCGGCCCCTTGGGCCTAGCCAAACCGCAATGAGTCCAACTCATCGCAGTTTGGTATTACGGCTTGGTGTGTGACTTCATCTTATAGGCATAGACATAGAGGTCGTTGTCGCCGGGCTGACCGCCGGGGCCCTTGGTCTTGCGAGTGGTGCGGAAGAATTCGGCCACCTCGTGGGCCTCGAACTCATCCTTGGCGAGCCGCGAAATCCAGGCGTCGCCTTTTTCCTTCAGCTTGTGCAGGCCGAACAGCTTGGTTTTCGGGCTGCCGGTGAAGCCCACATACCATTCCCCGAAATTGCCGCCATTGCGGCCGATGCAGTCCTCGATATCGTCGATGATTTCCGTGCGTGACTTTGCCGCCATGTTTCGCTCCCCAACAGCTCGGTCAACAGTAGGCCGAGGCGCCCCCTGCTGACAATCGGGCGGTTGCCCCATAGTCTATTCCATCCAGGTCCGGCTCCGTCCAGTCGCCAGATCGATCTCCACGATGCGGTGATTGTTGGTGTCGCTCAGCAGCAGCCGGTCGGGGCCATCGGCGGCGATGCCGGCCGGTTCCGACCAGGGGCGGCATGCGGCATCGGTGCAAATGGGGCTGAGGCTGCGCACCTGCCCATGCTCCAGGTCGACCAGCCGCACCGCGCCATTATAGCTGTCCGCTACCGCGAGAATGTCACCGGCCAGGGCCAGCCCCAGGGGGTGCTGGAAGCTGGCCTCGGCCAGCGGGCCATCATCGCTGCCGAAGTCGAACAGGCCGCGCCCGGCGATGGTGGTGACCTCGGCATCGCCGTCCAGGGCGATGCGGCGGATGGCGGAGCTTTCGGCATCGGCCAGATAGAGGCTGCGTCCGTCGGGGGCCAGGGCCAGGCCGCTGGGTTGGGCCAGCAGGGCATCCTCGGCCATGCCATCCAGCAGATTCTCGCCGCCGCTTCCCGCGACCAGATGCAGTGACTCGTCGGCGAGGTCAAGACGGAGAATCTGATGACTGCCGGCATTGGCGATATAGAGCGAACCATGGACCACTTCCACATCCCAGGGCGAGGCCAACCCGGTTCCCGGCGGATTGGCGCCCGGCCACAGGGCGCCGCCGCGCCGTCCGCTGCCCGCCAGGGTGGTCACCCGCGAGGTCTGGCGGTCGATGCGGCGGATGGTGTGATTGCCGGTATCCGCCACATAGATGGCGAAGCTGTCGCATGCCAGTCCCTGGGGGGAATTGAAACTGGCGGAAGCCGTGCCGTCGCTGAAACCGGCCGTGCCGCTGCCCCATCGCTGCAGTTCCCGCCCCTGGTCGTCCACCAGCACCACCTGATGATTTCCGCCATCGGCGATGGCCCACTGTCTGGCGCCAGCCTCGCCAGGGCAGGGCTTGATCTTGCCGGGAAAACGCAGCGCTCCTCCCTCGGTCTGGGGCATGGGCTGGCAGCGGGGCAGCGGGGTCGGGCACAACTGGCCCTCATGACGGAACTGCTGCAACATGCTGGCGACGCCGTTCAGCATCATCTCGGGATCGGGCTCGCCCGCCATCTGGCCGATCACCATGCCATCGGGGGAGATCAGCACCAGCGAGGGCCAGGCGCGGATGCAGTACTGGTCCCACAGCAACGAGCCGGGATCGTGGATCACGGGATGTCGGATGTCGTGGCGCCGGATGGCGTCGGCCAGGGCGCCAAGCCCGCGTTCGTGGTCGAATTTAGGACTGTGGATGCCGATCACCGCCACCTCGTCGCCGAATTCCTCCTCGATCAGGCGCAATGTCGGCAGGGTATGAAGGCAGTTGACGCAGCAGAACGTCCAGAAATCCAGGATCACCAGACGCCCGCGCAGATCGGAAAGGGATATGGCGGCATCGGTGTTGAGCCAGGCTAGGCCGGGGAGGTCGAAATCGGGGGCGTGGGTCAATCCGAACATGCCTGGCAATCCACCCGATCCAATCAAGTCCTGCTCTTCTATAAGGTTGCCCGGACGGTCGGTTGCAAGGGCCGCAGCGGGCAACAAGCCAGTTGCGTCGTACCGGGTGCGGGAGTAAGGTTGAATTTCGTCCCGACCGCAGGGGCGCCGTCATCGATCCTTCATATTTAGGTGTTGACGGCATCGTCGGATGGGACTACAACCCGCCTCCCGCTGCAACGAACCCCCTGGGTTTTGGGTGGTGGGACGGCCCGGTCGACGGGGTTTACCTTCGGGTAAAAACAAGTGTTGACGGGGTTGTTTTGGCGGGGTAGAACCCGCCTCC
>NZ_LWQT01000011.1 GCF_001650715.1 Paramagnetospirillum marisnigri
GCCCTGGTGGCACAGCATGAGCGCGAGATGATCAGCGCCAGGACCAAGGCTGCCCTTGCTGCGGCCAAGGCGAGGGGGCAGAAGCTGGGAAGCCCCAAGGGTGCGGAGCATCTCCGAGGCCGGGGTAATGCCGAGGCCGTAGCCACGATCAAGGAGAAGGCCGACAGGCGGGCCAGTGACCTTCAGGGCATCTTGGGTGAACTGATGGCCTCCGGGCTGTCACTGCGGGGCATAGCCGACGAGCTGAACAGCAGGGGCATCCTGACCCCCAGGGGCGGGAAGTGGCACCCCACCAGCGTCAAGCGGAGCTTGGAGCGGGTACAGGAAGGGGGACAGCATGTCGGATGACCTTCGTTCCTTCATCGCTCTCTGCGTCCTGGTTCTGATGGTCCTGGCCCTTGTAGTTAAGCGATTGTTTGCCTGATCAGTGGCTGCCATCCCATTTTCTTGGACCTCTTGCCTAGAGGAAGCCTAACAGCCTCCTCCTGGCTAGGTGCTGACCGTCCTCCCCAGCACCTCCGACGATGTGGCCGGGATGGTGTCGCGCGAGAATAGCGCCGTCCCGGCCCTTCAGGAACTCAGCGAGGACGTGTGCCCCTGTAGGACTGTTCGTTTCCCTGTCCAGATATCGGACGGGAAGCACCCTTTTTGCCTTTTCTGATATCAGGAGTTCCCATGAAGAGTACCACGCCCGTCCTTGTCCGACTGAACCCGACGCAGCTTGGGCACCTCGCCTACATTCGTGAATACCTCGGTTGGCAGGGAAAGAAGCCCGTCGATGTTATGCGTGATCTCCTCGCTCACTACGCAAAGGAACTCCATAGCAGAGATGCAAATAAGGCGAGTGAATGGCTGTTCGCTAAGGGCTTTTAGCTAAGTATATGTTGCGTAACTACTTGACAAATCATTGCGTAGGCACTTGACGAGTGCCGACAGTAACATCATGGTTTCACCATAACTGCTTATTGGAGTGACCATGGCCCTCGTTCAGTTCTTCCCTACATTCACCCGTGACGATATTTCCTACATCCACGCTCGCTTTGGCTCTGAGCTTTCCTCAGGCCGGGCC
>NZ_LWQT01000012.1 GCF_001650715.1 Paramagnetospirillum marisnigri
ACGCCATTTCCGAGCAAAAGTAATAACCTCGGACGCAGAAGCGGACACGCCCTGCGCCGCGAGGCGCTCCAATACGGCGTTGGAGCCACTGAGGCAGATTTCCTCAGCCCCCACCACCACCGAGTTCAGCAGCAACCGCATATAGGCTTGGCGCAGTTCCGGCGGCCCGGTGCGCAGGCGCTCACGCATCTGGGCGGCCAGCAGACGGATTTTCTCGGGGGTGATGGTGGGGACACCGGACAGCAGGTCATCCTGGAGCGCGGCAATCTGGGAGTCCAGATCGGCGGCCTGAAGCTTCATCTGGTCCAGACGCTCCTTCAGCATGGGGTCGTGGGCATCGACAGCCCCGGTCTCCACCATGCCAAACAACCTCGCCCGGGCCGCGTCCACATCACCCCGGCGAGCACGCATCTGGCGCAGTTGTTCACGGCGGATGGCGGTGCCAGTCTCGTGGGCGTCCATATAGCTCTTCAGCGCCTGTTCCAGGCGGTCGGGGTCGAACACCTTGCTGCCCAGATACTCCATCACCATGTCGTCGAGACGATCCATACGGATACGCTGGCCCTTGCAGACGGTCTTGCCCTTCTTGGCGTGGGAGGAGCAGGCGTAATAGCGGTGACCCTTCCCGGTGTTCAGAATCATGGCCGCCCCGCAATGGGCACAGCGGGCAACGCTGGCCAGCATGGTGGGGCCGTTGACCACCCTGGGCGGAGTCTTGCGCGGCGAGCGGTCATGAAGGGCCGCCCGGACCTGGAGGTACACCTCCTCCGAGATGATGGCCGGGACCGCCATCTCGACACATTCCGCATCGGGACGCTGCCGTCCGGTACGGCTTTCGGTGCGATTGAACAGATGCCTGCCGCAATAGGTGGACGAGGTCATCAAGTCCTGAAGACTGCCGATACCCCAGGCATGGCCCCGCCGGGTGATCCCGCGCCAGTTAAGGTGGGTGCAGATCGCCTTGAGC
>NZ_LWQT01000013.1 GCF_001650715.1 Paramagnetospirillum marisnigri
TCTTCCGATCTCCCCAGAAGATGAATGCGAGAGAACGGCTTTGGATGCAGGCGTCACCGTGTTTGTCAGGAAGCCCGTCTCACTTCGCTCACTTTCCGCCGGAATTGCTGAAGCCCTGACCAAAACACCTCAGAAGGTGCTGGCGTAGCCCCTTTAAGAAGGGAAATGACCGGAATAGACTGTAGGGTGGTGGATGCCGCAGGAAGTGTCGGCTTGATCGGCAGCGAGGACAATATGCTCAAGCTCACGCAAGGCATGATGATCGGGCACCCGATTATTGACGCCGACCACAAGAAGCTCATTAGCATAATAAATCAATTCCTGGTAACTGCGAAAATATGCGAAACCTTAGAGGGGGAAGTTGATGGGCAGAATGAAGCTGCGATGCATGTGACGCTGAAGCAGCTAATTGCCTACACACATGAACACTTTGAGAGAGAAGAGAAAATACAAAGAGAGTGCATGTATACATATTTTGAGATGCACGTCAGAGAGCATCGCGTTTTGAAGACTCAGCTTGAGGAAATGGCGTCGTCCTATTTCATCGCAAAGTCGAGGAAGGTAAACCGTCAATCCCTTAACGAAATGAGCGAATTTTTAAGGATGTGGCTGTTCAATCACATAATGAAGTTTGATATGAACTACAGAGACTGGGTTTGCCCAAAGGGTAATTAGGGCGTCTCGAAGACTGGCGTTGCTGTTTCGCTATTTTTCGACAATATCAAAGTCCTGCAAAGATGCGGCTGATCCGAGTTCCATTTTCAGGATTTTTCCGGCCAACTCATTTGCCTCGATGGCTGCGGATTTTGCAGTGGAACTCATAGCGTCCAATCCACCGATTACAGCAGTCAAGCTTGCCACCCGACCCATTTGTCGCCGCAAGATATC
>NZ_LWQT01000014.1 GCF_001650715.1 Paramagnetospirillum marisnigri
CCCCAGGGCCGGGCGAGTGCGTCAAGGTGGGGAATTTTCAGTCGCCCCTTCTGGGGAGTATTCAGGCGGCAGTGACATCGGCTGGGAGTTCGTCCATGTCTGCATCGACGATGCCTCCCGCGTGGCCTTCTCCAAGATCATGCCCGATGAGAAGAAGGAAAGTGCCGTCACCTTCCTGGGGGCGGCGCTGGCCTACTACGCCAGTCTCGGCATTACCGTCCAGCGGGTCATGACCGACAATGGCTCATGCTACAGATCCAAGGCATTCCGCAAAGCTTGCGCCGACCACGGGCTGAAGCATGTCCGAACCAGGCCCTACACGCCCAAGACCAATGGTAAGGCCGAGCGCTTCATCCAGACGGCGCTCCGCGAATGGGCATATGCCCAGGCTTACGAAAACTCAGCCCGCCGTGCCGAGGAATTGCCGCATTGGCTACACCGCTACAACTGGCATCGGCCCCATGGTAGCCTGAAGGCGATGACACCCATCAGCCGACTCGGTCTGACCGGAGACAACGTCTTGCGACTCCACACCTAGCCCAGCCACCGAAGTCAATTAAGGAGCGCAATCAGCGAGAGCAGGACGCATTGACATTCCTGGCCAATTGAGAAAGTTCCAAAGCCGACCAGACGCACATCATCACCGGCCTTCATGGCGGCGGTGATGGCTTCGAATACGGCGTCGATGGCACTTGCCGCGTCGGCCTTGGTCATGTTGGCACCATCGGCGACGGTATTGATCAATTCGGACTTGTTGATGTGCTCCCCCCTACAAAAAGCATGGCTATAACGAATGGCACGACGAATAGGCATCGTCAACCAAACGGGTTTACTCAGGTGTCAGCAAGGTAAACAGGAAAGTCGAGCCGCCTGAAGGTGA
>NZ_LWQT01000015.1 GCF_001650715.1 Paramagnetospirillum marisnigri
GACAGGAATCCGAATGAGCTTGGAACTCAGCCATGATTGAAGTCGGCGAGACCATGGGCGAATTGCCCACCAACAAGATCGTGTTTTGCGAACGGTCGTGGAAGACGCCTGTCTCGATCCTGGCCTTCTTGATCTTCGTGACCTTCGCCTGGGGGATCTATCTCCTGGACCATTACGACGAGGACGACAATTTCCATGGGGCCGACGATCTGTCGGTGGGTCAGTTCCTGGTGCGCAACATCGCCATGCCGCATGTGCAGCGGCTGTATCACACGGTTCCCCCTGCTGTGGTCGGGGTCGGCGGCGGCGGGGTCAATGCCGGTCCGGTGGCCTCGGGGGCCATCGTGGGGGCCAACGGCTATGTGATCACCACCTTGCATTCGGTGTCCAATCTGCCGGAGATTTCGGTCCAGGTGGCGACGACGGGTGGGATCCGGCGCTTTCCGGCCCAGGTGGTGAAGACCATTCCGGGGCATGATCTGGCGCTGCTGAAGATGCAGACCACCGAGAAGTTCCTGCATTTCCGCATGGCCGACGTCCAGACGGTGGTGCCGGGTCAGCAGGTCTTCGCCTTCGGCCGCAACATGGCGGGGGCGCCGCTGGTGCGCCAGGGCCTGGTGCAATCGGCGGATGCGCCGCTGGCGGTGGGGGCGACCCAGATCACCCATCTGCTGCGTTCGGACGCGGTCTACAGCTGGGAACAGACCGGCGGCCCGCTGGTCAACGCCCAGGGTGATCTGGTGGGCATCAACATCGCCGCTACCGGCCCCACCGGCAAGGTGGAAGGCTTCACGGTGCCGGCCCAGGTGATCGTGTCCCATCTTCAGGACGTGGTTCGCTTCAAGAAGGGC
>NZ_LWQT01000016.1 GCF_001650715.1 Paramagnetospirillum marisnigri
GCCAAGTTGATCGGAGATAGGCTTATCATCTGGGATTTGTCGGGAACCTCCTACTATCTCAAAACCTGGGCCAAGGCGGCGGGAGCCCAGTATCTGCCCATGCGGGTTGCCGCTCAGGAAAACCCTGTCGAGCAGTTGCAGAAGGCCATGACGGCCTTGCAGCAGCATTCCAGCGCCATCGTCAAGGAGGCTTTGCCTGACGACCATGAGCACCGGGCGGCAGTCGCCTTGACCGCCATTCCCGAGATCGCGGCAAAGGTTCAGCCCAAGGAGATGCCAGCCTCCAGGCCGCCAGCTCCACCGGTTGAAACGAAAGCACCAGAACCGGCACCGCAACAACCCGTGGCTCCGTCACCTTCAAAAGATGACCAGCCCTCATCCTGGTTGATCGTGCTGGTGCTGCTGGGAGGAGCCGCCGGGGTTTATGCTTTCTTCCGTCGGCGAGCGCCGGTCGCGTCGTCGGCCAAGGCTGGACCCGCCGTACCCTTGGACCTTGCATCTCAGTACATCGACGCCAAGGTCAAGAACGCTCTCGATGATGCGGAGAAACTGCGACGTAAGCTTCTCGTCAATGAGAGCGGGGCTGTCAATGTCGAGCGACGGTTCTCATTGCGCGTATCTGTCCCGCCCGGAGCCATGGAGGTTCAATGGATCGGTGAGGATGGCGACAAGCGGGAAACCCCCGCAATCGACATCTCCATGCATGGCGTCAAATTTGAGACATATGGAGCCGGGATAGCCTCGGTCACCGCAATCATCTGTCCGAAGATGGAGGTGGTGCTGGCCGTGAAGAAATT
>NZ_LWQT01000017.1 GCF_001650715.1 Paramagnetospirillum marisnigri
CTCCGTCGCCCCTGGCCAGGCAACATCAACCATGCTTCACTAACATTCGATCTGGAGCCGCCATTGGGGGCCGGTCACGGGCCTTGGTGTTCGATCCCGGATTGCTCAAGCACTGCCACAGTGGCGAGAACCTCATCTTCACCCGGTCGGATTTCCTCAATCCGCAAGGCTCGGAACTGTTTCAGCGGCTTTCAGCCTTTGATGACCTTTACGTTCGCGATTGGGCGGCACGGCTTGCGCTGGCCTGTGGATCGAATTCCATCCGCATACCGTCGATCAAGGCGATTTTATCTGCGGCCGCAGGGCTGGACATGAGCCCGGTAACCGGAGGTCTGAGGTGGCTTCTCTATCGGGTGTCCAGTGGAGCGCCCAATATCACTCCCAATGCCCGGCCGAAGCCTGCCGTTCCCAGTCCTTCTGATCGCTCCAAGCCGGTGATTGCCAACCGAGACGACGATCCGATCAATCGCCTGAGAAAGCTGAAGACCGCCCTCGACGAGGGCCTGATCAGCCAGGCCGATTACGACGGGCAGAAGGCCAAGATCATGGAAAATTTCTGAGTGACCCGACTATCCTGACACTCTGGCCCATCACAATGGCGGGCGAAGTCTGATATTATTGTGGTAATGAAACCTACGGCTGAATGTATTTCTCGGGGAGTTCGGTCCATGCTTCTGTGTCTGAAAGATGGCTTTCTTCGCATGGTCGCGAGCGAGATTCGCAACTTCTGCCATTGGATGACCTATGCGCGTCTCCGCAGGCACGTCTTGCGCAAACGATAG
>NZ_LWQT01000018.1 GCF_001650715.1 Paramagnetospirillum marisnigri
CTCCGTCGCCCCTGGCCAGGCAACATCAACCATGCTTCACTAACATTCGATCTGGAGCCGCCATTGGGGGCCGGTCAATCTGCAAATTACCTTTCCCACGAGGGGCAAGAGTTTGATGTGGCGTTTGTTCGAGATATGAGTTCGCACAAGGAAGCCACTGTTAAGATTGCTCACTTGACGGATATTTATGCGGCTTTGAGCCAAACCAATAAGGCCATCATTCGCAGCAAAAGCCGCCAGGAACTCTTTGATGCCATCGTTCGAATTTCGGTGGATTTTGGGCATTTTCGCATGGCATGGATCGGCGTGGTCGATGATTCGAGCCAAGCAATAGTTCCAGCAGCCTGGGCTGGTGAGGGGGTCGCCTATTTAGATGGCCTGAAAGTTTCCGCTGATGCTGATAGCCCTTATGGACAAGGGCCGTCCGGACAATGCATTCGTACTGGTGAGTACCGCGTTGCAGAGAATTTCTTTGGAACAAATATAACAGCACCTTGGCAAAAGAGGGCGGCATCATTTGACTTTAATTCATCTGCCGCATTTCCGCTGAAGAATAAGGGAAAATCCATCGGCACATTATCGCTTTACTCAGATATTCCGGAATTCTTTACTGACGATCTCATCGAACTGCTGTCTGAAATGACAAATGAAATTTCATTCGCCTTGGATCGAATGGACCTTGAAGCCAGTCATCGACAGCATGAAGCCGAGCAGAAGGAATTGGTCGAACGCTTGATGGCATCCAATACTGAATTGGAACGCTTTGCCTATGT
>NZ_LWQT01000019.1 GCF_001650715.1 Paramagnetospirillum marisnigri
GTCCCCACTTCCAACTTGCCAAGCCATTCTCGCACGGCACTGGCCGTCATTTCCGGGCCGTTGTCGCTGCGAATATGCTTAGGCACACCTCGGCTGACAAACAAGTCGGCCATGGTATCGAGCACATCCTGGGCGGTGAATTTCCGGGCCGTTGTCGCTGCGAATATGCTTAGGCACACCTCGGCTGACAAACAAGTCGGCCATGGTATCGAGCACATCCTGGGCGGTGAATTTCCGGGCCGTTGTCGCTGCGAATATGCTTAGGCACACCTCGGCTGACAAACAAGTCGGCCATGGTATCGAGCACATCCTGGGCGGTGAATTTCCGGGCCACCACGATGGCTAGGCATTCGCGGGTGTATTCGTCGATCATGTTCAGCATCCTGAATGCCTTGCCGTCGCTGGTGCGGTCGTGGACGAAATCGTAGGACCAGACGTGGTTCGGATATTCCGCCCGAAGCCGTACGCATGACCCATCGTTGAGCCAAAGACGGCCCCGCTTGGGTTGCTTTGGTGGCACTTTGAGCCCCTCCCGCCGCCAGATCCGCTCGACCCGCTTGGAATTGACGGTCCAACCTGCGTCACGCAGCAGGGCCGTAATCCGGCGGTAGCCATAGCGGCCATATTGGCGGGCCAGGGTGATGACGTCGGCGGTCAGCGCCTCTTCATCATCCCGACCCTGTGGCTCACGTCGCTGCGTCGAGCGGGGCTGTCCCAGCACCAGGCACGCCCGGCGCTCCGACACCGCCAACCGCTC
>NZ_LWQT01000020.1:0-117400 GCF_001650715.1 Paramagnetospirillum marisnigri
TTTCAGCTACCGGGCCGAGAATGTGGTCCAGACGCTAGAGCAGGTCTGCCGCCAAGTTGGCTATCCAAGGACGATCCAAACTCCGGGGGCACATCACCCCCCCAGCTTTCGCCAGCGGGGACCGTGCCAGGGACGAAAGGCACACCCCTGACAGGGCAACGGTGGGGCATCCCAGGGGATCAGCGGCGGCGGGCCTTGCTGGGCTTGCCCCGCCCGATCATGCGCAGGGCATCGCGGCGGATCGCCTTGGGATTGGTGGCCGGACTCATTCGGCTGACGATGCACGCCGCAGGCTTGGCCTTTCGATGATCGCCGTTGGTAGATTCCGAGACTCCTGTCCTCCGAGTTTCGGTGACTAGGGTTTGGCACGGGGTATTGCCTCGCCATCGGCCTGCGCTCCAGCCGCCCTGTCTGGCGCCGGGCACGGAGAAGAAACATGGATGCCTATCGCCATCACGTCTCGGGCTTTTTCGCGCGCCGCGAAGATGCGGAAGGCGCGTCCTCCAGGCTCCTCGAACTGGGATTAGCGCCCGAACGGATTCAGATTTTCGACGCCGCCAAGGCTCCACCCGCTCCCACGCCGCTGGCGGCCAACAATGAGGCACTGAAGGACGTCCTGGTGGACGGCGCGATCGGAGCCGCCGTCGGTACCGGCATCGGCGCCCTCGCCGAAGTGGCCTTGGTGGTAGCGAATGTGAGCCTGTTCGTCGCCAGTCCGCTGATTGCTCCCCTGGTCCTGTTGGGTTGGGGAGCCAGTCTCGGCGGCTTGGTCGGCGCCTCGACAGGCGCGTCCTCGGACGCGAGCGAGCACAAGGACGGGCGGTTCGCCGATCTGGTCAGCGACGCCATCTCGAGCGGCCAGGTCGTGCTGATGGTCGAGACCAGGACGGTAGACGAAACGCAGATCGCACGGAGTATTATCCGGTCTTCCGTCGGCGACGACAAAGACATCAGCGTGGCGTGACGGCCATCGCAGAAAGTCATGACCGTGTCCCAAAAAGACTTTCCCGTTGTTTGCGTGGGCGGTTCGGCCGGAGGGCTCGACGCCTATACGCGCCTGCTCCACAATCTGCCGGACGACATGGGGGCGGCGATCGTCATCGTCAATCACCTGAGAGTCGTCGCCACCCAACTCCACGAAATTCTGCCCTGGCACACCAAGATGCCGGTCGAGTTGATCACAGAGGGATTGATCCTGCGGCCCAACCGGGTGTTCATCATCCCGGCGCAGCATGACTTGCACGTTCTTGACGGAGAATTCCGGCTGGAGCCCATATCAAAGCCCAGGGGGTGGCCCAACGTCATCACGGTCTTCCTGCGCTCCATGACCGAGCACTGGGGCGGCAAACTGATCGCCGTCATCGTCTCAGGCTATGATGGCGACGGGGCGGAAGCGCTATGCGATATCAAGGATGCGGGGGGCATTACCATCGCGCAGAAGCCCGAGACGGCCGAGCAGCCGGATATGCCGAACAGCGCCATGGCAAGCGGATGTATCGACTTTGTCCTCTCGCCCGAGGATATCGCGCGGCAAATCGTCCGGATTTCGCTCGAGCACAGCCCGGATGGCGTCCCCGCAGCAGCCCATGGCGTCAACCATCCGTAAGCCACTCTCCCGGGCGTGCGACATCCTGGGATGCCGCACGCCCGGGAGAGGGCCGGAGGCTAAAGCGCCGAGAATCGCTTCTGCAACGGCTCCGCGGCGGCGGAAAAAGCGGAAGTCGTGAGTTCAGCGATGGCGCGGCTGT
Organism: Paramagnetospirillum marisnigri; assembly: GCF_001650715.1. Taxonomy (GTDB): domain Bacteria; phylum Pseudomonadota; class Alphaproteobacteria; order Rhodospirillales; family Magnetospirillaceae; genus Phaeospirillum; species Phaeospirillum marisnigri. The sequence continues at coordinate 1,749 of NZ_LWQT01000020.1, forward strand.
CGGACACTGCGGCGTCGAAGCTCTCCTTGATCAACCTCTGCTGCACTTCGAAGAACTCCACCGGAGTCTTGACGGTGGAGAGTTCCTTGAAGGCGTCACCCAACTTCTCGATGTTCCGGGCGGTCAGCTCCTGATAAGCCTTGGCGAGGTCCTGGAAGCCGTCCAAGGCGATGGTTCCACTCTTGGACGCCGCCTTAGCATTGTCCTTGGCATCGCCGGATATTTTCTCGATGTTGCTTTTGACTGCTGTCGTCGCGTGCTCGATCGTGGCTGCGGCCATAACTTCTTCTCCTAGATTAATCGTAAGAAGGTAAATCTACTCTCGCCATCCTTGGCGATGGAGAGGCGGAATCTACTCAGCCGCTGCGGCAGCTGCTCATGCCGCCGTCCCGGCTCACCTTTCGCATTCCACCGATACGGGGACTTTCCGATCCTGCCTGCCGAGTGTCCCACCCGCTACGGTTCCTGGGCGGCCCCGGCGGGAGAAGCCTCCTCGGGCACGAGTTCGGACGGACGGAGGGTGCGACATGGCGGCATCAAGCGCGACATTGCATGAAGACCCGGCATTGCTGGGACCTGGCGCCATCGATCGGCACCGGGCGACCGTCTCCATCATGGAGGAGCTGGAGGCGGCCGACTGGTATGACCAGCGCGCCCTGGCGACGGAAGATCCGGAACTTCAGGCGATCCTGACCTACAACCGCGACGAAGAGAAGGAGCACGCAGCCATGCTGTTGGAATGGCTGCGGCGTCATGATGGAGCCCTGAGCAACCATCTGAAGACCTATCTGTTCAAGGACGGCCCGATCCACGCCCCCGGATCCGCCAAGTCAGACCCCGTCGCCGACGGTTCCCTTGCCATTGGCAGCCTGCGCGGCGACGCATCATGAACACTCTGTTCAGGGAACTTGCGCCCGTCACCACGGCCGCATGGCATGAAATCGAGAAAGAAGCGAAACGGACGCTCATGGAAATGCTCGGCGCCCGCCGGGTCGTCGACTTTATCGGTCCGCTCGGTCTGGCGACCTCGGCTATCGGCACCGGCAGGATGGCGACCATCTCCGGAGCGCCGAACGGGACGGTCGAGGCCCATCTCCGGCAAAGCCAGCCCCTGGTCGAAATCAGGGTTCCATTCGAGATGGCCCGTACCGAGATCGCAGCAATCGATCGCGGCGCCAAGGCCCCGAACCTGGACTCCCTCATCGAGGCGGCCCGCAAGATCGCCATCGCCGAAGACGTCGCCGTCTTCCACGGATACTCCGAGGCTCATATTCGCGGCATTTGCGAAATCGATCCCGGTGAAACCCTGTCGCTTGGCGATGACTGTGAAGCCTATCCCGCCATCATCACCCGCGCTGTCACCCGACTTCGCCTGGCCGGGATCGGCGGGCCCTACGCGGTGGCGCTCGGCGAGCGCTGCTACACCGACCTGATCGAGACCACCAAGGCCGGTTACCCGATCCTGGAACACATCGGCCGCATCGTCGAGGGTCCCATCGTCTGGGCTCCCGGCCTTGACGGCGCGGTGGTCATCTCCTTGCGTGGCGGCGACTTCGAGCTTGTGGTCGGACGGGATATTTCCATCGGCTATCTCGATCACGACGCCAAGCGAGTCCGACTTTATTTCGAGGAAAGCTTCACCTTCCGCGTGCTGTCGCCGCAGGCGGCGGTTCCTCTGCTCCATGGCACGCAGACTGAACAGCGGAGTACGAAATGAAATACGCCCTTCTCTGGCTGGTTGGCGTTCCCATCCCAGTCCTGATCCTCATCTATTTTCTTTTTCAGTAATCGGTGGACGTCAAGCCGCTGCCCGAAGAGTGAGATAAAAATGAAAAAAGATAAGTCAAAGACCGATAAGCACTCGACGCAGGCTTCTGGCGGAGAACTGCACCAGAGCGCGGGGGGAAAGCACCCCGCCCTCACCACCAATCAGGGCATCGCTGTTACCGACAATCAGAATTCGCTGAAGGCCAATATCCGTGGCCCGACCCTGCTTGAGGATTTCATCCTTCGGGAGAAAATCACTCATTTCGATCACGAGCGCATTCCCGAACGCATCGTCCATGCCCGGGGAACCGGCGCGCACGGGCATTTCGAGCTGACCTCGTCGCTCGAGAAATACACCACCGCCCGCATCCTGACCGAGATCGGCGAGACAACGCCGGTGTTCACGCGCATCTCCACCGTTGCCGGTGGCGCCGGGTCGGTCGATACGCCGCGCGATGTTCGTGGATTCGCCGTCAAGTTCTATACCAAGGAAGGTAATTGGGATCTTGTCGGCAACAATGTCCCGGTCTTCTTCATCCAAGATGCCATCAAGTTCCCCGATCTCATCCACGCCGTGAAGATGGAGCCCGATCGCGGCTTTCCACAATCGGCGACGGCCCATGACACCTTCTGGGACTTCATTTCGCTGACCCCGGAATCCATGCACATGGTGATGTGGATCATGTCGGACCGCACGCTGCCCCGGTCGCTGCGGATGATCGAGGGTTTTGGCGTGCACAGCTTCCGCCTGATCAACGCCGCGGGCGAATCCACCTTCGTCAAATTCCACTGGCGCCCCCATCTTGGCTTGCAGTCCACCCTTTGGGACGAGGCCGTCAAGATCGCGGGCGCGGATCAGGATTTTCACCGCCGCGATATGTTCGAGGCTATCGCGGTCGGGCAGTTTCCCGCGTGGGATCTCGCGGTCCAGTTGTTCACCCAGGAACAGGCCAACACCTTCCCGTTCGACCATCTGGATGCGACCAAGCTGATCCCCGAGGAGCTGGTGCCCTTGCAGGTGATCGGCCGCATGGTCCTTGACCGCTGGCCCGGCAATTTCTTCGCCGAGACCGAACAGGTCGCCTATTGCCCCGCCAATGTGGTGCCGGGCATCGACTTCTCCAATGATCCTCTGCTGCAAGGCCGCCTGTTCTCGTACCTCGACACCCAGCTCTCGCGGCTGGGCTCGGCCAATTTCCACCAGATACCCGTCAACGCTCCGCAATGTCCGTTCGCCAACCATCAGCGCGACGGCCACATGCAGATGAGCCAGCCGCAGGGCCGCGTGGCCTATGAGCCCAATTCCCTATCCAAGGACTCGCCAAGGGAAACGCCCGCCGACGATCTTCATCGGAGCAACATCATCGAAATCGGCCAGAAGGGCCGCATCCGGGCCGACAGCTTCGCCGATCACTACTCTCAGGCGCGGCAGTTCTATCTCAGCCAGACCCTCCACGAACAGGCGCACATGGCCTCGGCCCTGGTGTTCGAACTTTCCAAGGTCGAGCATCCTCATATACGGGAAGCCATGGTCGGACATCTGCGGCGCATCGACGAGGATCTCGCCCGCCGGGTCGCCGACGGCCTTGGTCTCGAGCAGATGCCGGAGGCTCCGGCGGTCGCCGCTCCGGTGCAGGACATGGCGCCTTCGCCCGCGCTCCAGATCATCGGCAAGATGAAGGATACGCTTGACGGCCGCTCCATCGGCATCCTGATCGCCGACGGTTCGGACCGCGATGCCATCAAGGCCATCAAGAAGGCGGCCACCGATGCCGGGGCAACGGTCAAGATCGTCGCTCCCAAGCTGGGAGGCGCCAGGCTGGATGATGGCTCCATGCGCAAGGCCGATGGACAGCTCGCAGGCACCCCATCGGTGCTGTTCGACGCCGTCGCCATCATTCTTTCCGAAGACGGCGCCAAGGCGCTGTCGGCAGACGTCGCCGCCATTGATTTCGTCCGCGATGCCTTCGCTCATCTCAAGGCCATGGCCGCCGGCGGCGGCGGTCGGACTCTCCTGAACGCGGCAAATGTCGGGGTCGACGGGGGAATCGTGGATGTGGGGGCCTTGGGCGCCTTCATCGCCGCCGCCAAAATCCGCCAGTGGGACCGAGAAAAGTACGTCCGAACCCTTGCCTGACGCGGACCTCGCGTCGGGGAGATTTCTGTCGGAGAGAACCCATGCTCCCATCCGTCCAACTGGTTTCCATCGCCACCGCCGTTCCCCCGTTCTGCTTTGAGCAGCGCGATGTCGCCGCCGCTGCGCATCGTGGCTTCGCCGATCGCTTCGACGATTTCGCGCGCCTGTCGGCGGTGTTCCTGAGCTCGGGCATTCTCCGACGCTACGGGGTGCGACCGCTGGAATGGTATTTCGAGCCACTGGGCTGGCCCGAACGCAGCAAGGCCTATCTGGATGGCGGCGTTCAGCTGTTCATGGACGCGGCGACCAAGGCGTTGGACCGCGCCGGATTGACCGCCGCCGAGGTCGACACGGTGGTGACCGTCTCATCCACCGGCATCGCCACCCCCAGCCTGGAAGCGCGCGTCGCCGGACGGATGGGGTTCCGCGCCGATATCGAACGGGTTCCGGTTTTCGGCCTCGGCTGCGCCGGGGGCGTCAGCGGCTTGTCCATCGCGTCGCGTCTGGCCCAGTCCCGCCCCGGCAGCGTAGTGCTGATGGTCGCCATCGAGCTCTGCACCCTGGCGTTCCGGCTCGACGAGCTGACCAAGGCCAATATCGTCGCCACCGCCCTGTTCGGCGACGGCGCGGCGGCCTGTGTCCTGCGGGCCGGTGAGGGCGGCCTTGCCACGGTCGAGATGAGCGGCCAGTATATCTGGCCCGACACGCTCGACATCATGGGCTGGTCCATCGATCCCCAGGGCTTCGGCGTGATTTTTGACCGCGACATTCCGCCCTTCGCCGAGGCCAACATGAACCCGGCCATCGTTGGCATTCTGGAACGGGCCGGACTGGGGCTGGACGACATCGACCGCTTCACCTTCCATCCCGGCGGGACCAAGGTGGTCAACGCCCTGGAACGGGCGTTCTCCCTCGGCCAAGGGGCGCTGAACCATGAACGCGAGATTCTGGCCGAATACGGCAACATGTCGGCGCCCACCGCCTTGTTCGTGCTGGAACGGGTCATCGAGGCCGGGTTGCCGTCGCGGACATTGGTGACCGCCATGGGACCGGGCTTCACCACCACCTGCGCCTCCCTGAAGAGGGCGGCATGACTCCGGCGGTCATCCTGCTGACCCTCGTCACCCTCGAGCGGTTGGCGGAATTGTGGCTGGCCCACCGCAATACCCGCGCATTGCTGGCCAAGGGAGCCTTCGAGGTCGCGCCCGAGCATTATCGGATCATCGTCGCCCTGCATGCCCTCTGGCTCGGCGGCCTGTGGCTGCTCGGCTGGTCCAGTCCGCTCAACCTCGCCTGGCTGCTGGTCTTCCTGGTGCTGCAAGGGCTGAGGGTCTGGGTCCTGATGTCGCTGGGGCGGCGCTGGACCACGCGCATCATCATTCTTCCCGGCGCGCCGCTGGTGACCGCCGGTCCCTATCGCTATCTGAGCCACCCCAACTATTTCATCGTCATCGGCGAGATCGCCGTCCTGCCGCTCTGCCTGGGCCTGACCTGGTACGCCTTGGCATTCTCGGCCGCCAATGCCGCCATTCTCGCCATCCGCATCCGGTCGGAAAACGCGGCGCTGGGTGGGCTGCGTCATGTCGCCATGCCCTGACGGCGCCACCGCCAATGTCTGGGGAACCTGGATCGGCTTCGCGACCATGTGCGTCGGCATGTTCATGGCCATTCTCGACGTCCAGGTGGTGGCGACCTCGCTGCCGACCATCCAGGGCGCTCTGACCATCGCGCCGGACCAGATGAGCTGGGTGCAGGCCGCCTATCTCATCGCCGAGGTGATCGCCATTCCCCTCACCGGCTTCCTCACCCGGTTGCTGGGCATGCGCCGTCTGTTCGTATCGGCCATCGCCATTTTCACCCTGGCATCGGTGGGCTGCGCCGCCAGCGGCAGCTTCGGCGCCCTGATTGCCTGGCGGATCGTGCAGGGCTTCTCCGGCGGCCCCCTCATACCGGCGGTGTTCTCGGCGGTATTCCTGCTGTTCCCCTTGGCCCGCCAAGGGATCGCCACCATGATGGCTGGAGTCCTGGCCGTTCTGGCCCCCACCGTCGGCCCCGTGGTGGGCGGCTGGATCACCGAAACCTATTCCTGGCATTGGCTGTTCCTGATCAATGTGGGTCCCGGCATCGCCTCGGCCATTCTGGCGACGCTGTTGCTGCCCCGGACGCCCATGCGCCTGAGCGAGGCCCGAACCCTGGACATCCAGTCGCTGGGGCTGATGGCGCTGACCCTGGTCACGCTGGAGCTTGCCCTCAAGGAAGCGCCACAGCGGGGGTGGACCGCCGGTCTGGTCCTGGGGCTGCTGGTTCTCAGCTTGGCCAGCGCCGTGGGCTTCATCCGGCGGACCCTTCTGGTCCGGCATGCCCTGGTCGATATCAGCAGCTTCTCCGACCGCAGTTTCGCCATCGGCTGTATTCTGAGCTTCGTGCTGGGGATCGGGCTGTTCGGCTCCGTCTACCTCATGCCGGTTTTCCTGGCCTTCGTCAGGGGGCTGGATGCACTGGAGATCGGGACGATCATGCTGGTGACCGGCTTGTCGCAATTGCTGATCGCTCCCGTCGCCGTGGGAGTCGAGCACCGCGTCGATGCCCGTTTACTGACGGCGATCGGCTTCGCGCTGTTTGCCATCGGCCTTGGGCTCAGCGCCTTCCAGACGCCACGAACCGATTATGACGGGATGTTCTGGCCGCAGGTGATTCGCGGCCTCGCCATCATGTTCTGCCTGCTGCCGCCGACCCGCCTCGCCCTCGGCAATCAGGACAAGAGCCGGGTGCCCGATGCCAGCGGCCTGTTCAACCTGATGCGCAATCTCGGTGGCGCCATCGGCTTGGCGCTGATCGATACCGTGATCTACAGCCGGTCGGCCTTGCATGGCACCGAGATCGTCGATCGGCTGAAGGCCGGGGATATGGAGACGGCCCGATTTGTCGGCCTGCCGCTCAATATCTTTGCCGCCAAGTGGAATGGATCGGTCGATGCCACCACCGAGGCCATCATGCGGCCGCTCATTGAAAAGGCCGCCCTGACCCAGGCCATCAACGAAGCCTGGGCCATGATCAGCATCCTGACCGTCGCGGCCCTGATCTGCGTGCCGTTTGCCAAGCGATCGCCGGCCTGCGCTCCGAACGACCTCACCGCCAGGGGTAAATGCCGCTCCTTCCGAAGGCGACCCGCTGCGGAATAGCGTCACCGGCTTTGGGTCAGATCCTCCGGCTTGACCCAACGGTCGAAGTCGTCGGCACCCACATAGCCCAGCGCCAGCGCCGCCTGACGCAGGGTGCTGCCGTCGTGATGCGCCCGCTTGGCGATCTCGGCGGCGCGGTCGTAACCGATATGGGGCGCCAGTGCCGTCACCTGCATCAGCGAGCGCTCCAGCAATTGGGCGATACGTTCGCGGTTGGGCTCGATGCCGCTTGCGCAATGAGTCTCGAAGCTGGTCATGCCGTCGGCCAGCAAGCGCAGGCTCTGCAGCAGGTTGTGGGCGATCAGAGGCTTATAGACGTTCAGTTCGAAATTGCCGGCGGCGGCGGCCATGGTGATGGCGACGTCGTTGGCCATGACCTGACAGCAGAGCATGGTCAGCGCCTCGCACTGGGTGGGGTTGACCTTGCCCGGCATGATCGAGCTGCCGGGCTCGTTCTCGGGGATGGAGATTTCCCCCAGCCCGGAACGCGGCCCCGAGGCCAACCAGCGGATGTCGTTGGCGATCTTGGTCAGGGCGACCGCCAGCGGCGTGGCGTCCTGCAAATGGGGGCGGCCGATCTTGATGATGGCGGCGAAGGCGGCTGATTTCGCCGCTAGGGTCTCGCGCAGCCGGGCCAGCGCCGGCAGGACTCGGCGGACCATGCCCAGCGCGGCGGCGAGATGCATGGCGGTTGGAAAGACATCGTTGGACGACTGGCCAAGATTGACGTCATCGTTGGGATGAACGAGGCGGTCCGTGCCTCGTCGGCCGCCGCGATGATGGCCGTCGCCTTGTCCTCGGACAGCAGGCCGAGGTTGCGGTTGACCCCGGCGCAGGCGAATTTCACCCTGGCAAGGACCACGATGAGGTCTTCGGGCATGCGCTCGTTGGAAATGGCGAAATGCTCGAGCGAGCGCTGCGTCTGGGCGCCCCACAGCCGGTCGGCGGGAACCTCGATGGCGCCAAAGGAGTCGCGTTCCGTCCGTGTCGTACTCATGGTGCGGCCTGTCTCCCCGCCCTATGGTGCAGATCCGCATCAGGATACCGCCATGGCGGTAAGAGTCGAGCTCATCCATGGTGTCGATGCCTTCGCCCCATGACGGCTATCCCGACGCCGCCGTGGTCGTTTGCGAATGCAGGCAGTCAGCGTTTCCAGTTTCACCGGTGAGGATGACCTGGGCAGAGGGGGCGGCCACCACTTGATGGCCGATCTCTTCCAGCACGAAGGCGGTGGTCTGGCGAAGGGTTGCGTCGTCTTTCACCAAGGCGACACGCAACTTTCGGTCAAGGCCATCGCGAACCGATAGCGACGCCGGCTTGATGCAGGCCGCACCACCCAATGGCAGCTCGATTGCAAAAGATGCCCCCCGCCCCGGTCGGGGACGACACCCGAACCTCCAAGCCCAGCAAGTCTGCCGTCCGACTGACGATGGCGAGGCCGCTGCCCTTCTCGCGGTTCCTCTCGGGGTTGGCCAGTTGCTTGAACTCTTCGAATATCTCCGTGGATCGAATCTATCCCGATGACGCCCTGGGTGGAAATGGCGTCAGCCCCCCCACACATCGAGTGACCGAGTTGGGTCATAAGCAGCCGGATCACCGTTCGGCGGTATCGGCCGCTTTACCCGTGCGGCTTCCAATAGCCGCCCTTCTGCATCCGGCCCAATTCGGTCATTCTGGGGCGAAAAGCCAACTCCACTGTCGGGTGACCCATAAAGCGCAACGACGCTTCCCCCAACCCACTGAAAATAATGGCGATGGTGACGGATATTCTGCAAATCCGTTGCCCCATATCCTGCAAATTGGCGATGGCCTCGACGCATAAGCTGCAAGCAGGATATGTAGCCGTCTCCCAAGCGTCGGCCCCTTCGTGCCCATGATGGTCATGCAACGAGGTGAGCGCAGCGCTCGAAAGCGGCTGTTGGGGCGGCACAGGCAATTTGATGCATTGTTGCCCTAAACCCCATGACGCCGCCCCATCAAGCGAATTGCTCCGGCCTTGACTCTGTCCGTATAATTCTATTATTCTCGAAATATGGAAGAGAAAGACATCATCGCCGCCCTCTCCGCCCTGGCCCAAGACTCCCGTCTGCGGGTGTTTCGCCTGCTGGTGACCGCCGGGTCTGCGGGCTTACCGGCCGGACAGATCGCCGAGGAATTGGCCATCACCCCCAACACCCTGTCGTTCCATCTCTCGCACCTGAAAAACGCCGGATTGGTGGTGGTGCGGCGCGATGGGCGATCCCTGATCTATTCCGCCGAATACGGACGCATGCGGGCGGTGCTCGGCTACCTCACCGAGAATTGCTGCTCGCGCGATCCCTGCTGCTCGTAAGGAGGCCCGGCCATGACCCCCGACCAAATCCGCGACTTGGTCCGCATTCGCTATGGCGCCATCGCCGTCGGCGCATCGTCGTCGTGCTGCGCCCCCGCCGCCACGACCTCCTCGTGCTGCGGTCCGGCACCCGACGTCGATACCCAGGCCAAGCGCATGGGCTATGGCGAGAACGATCTGGCCGAGGCCGGAGACGGCGCCAATCTCGGCCTGGGGTGCGGCAATCCCCTGGCCCTCGCCGCCATGCGCCCGGGCGAGGTGGTGGTGGATCTGGGCAGCGGCGCCGGCTTCGATGCCTTCCTGGCCGCCCGCCGGGTGGGCGGCAGCGGCCGGGTGATCGGCGTCGACATGACCCACGAGATGCTGGCCAAGGCCCGCGCCAACGCCGCCAAGCTGGAATTGGGCAACGTGGAGTTCCGCCTGGGCGAGATCGAGAATCTGCCGGTCGCCGACAATGCCGCCGACGTGGTGATCTCCAACTGCGTCATCAACCTGTCGCCCGCCAAGGCCCAGGTCTTGGCCGAAGCCTTCCGCGTGCTGAAGCCCGGTGGCCGGATCGCCGTCTCCGACGTGGTGATGCTGAGGCCCTTGCCGCCCCACCTGGCTGGCCTCAAGGAATTGCTGACTGGCTGCGCCGCCGGTGCCGCGACGGTGGCCGAGTTGTCGGCCTGGCTGGCGCAGGCGGGCTTCGCCGACATCCGCATCGATCCCAAGCCGGAAAGCCGCGAACTGATCGCCACCTGGGCGCCCGGCACAGGGATCGAGGATTACGTCTGCTCGGCCACCATTGAGGCCCGCAAGCCGTAACGTTTCGGCTTTGACGCCCGTCCAATCGAGGGAGGGCCATCGCGCCCGCTTCAAGAACAGGAGGGCCGCCCGTGACGGATATTGATCTTCCCGCGTACCGGGGCGACCTCAGGCGCTTCGTCCTGAGGTTGACCGGTAATGCCGACCTTGCCGAGGATATCGTCCAGGACACGCTGGTGCGCGCCCTGGCGTCGCCGGCATCCTTCGCCAGGCGATCGCGGCCCATGACTTGGCTGTCGGCCATCGCGCTCAACGTGCTGCGGGACCATTACCGCCGCCCGGCCAGCCGGGCCGAAATCGAGTTGGACGAAGCGATGCTCTCCACCCTGCCGACCGGAGAGCAAAACGCCGAGATGGCGCTGCTGACGGGCGAGATGGGGGCCTGCATCACCGCCCTCGTCATGGCCCTGCCCGAACGGCTGCGCGATGTGCTGATCCTCCACCACATGGCCGAGGCCAGCCATGCCGAGATCGCCGCCGCCCTGGATATCTCCGAGGGTAACGCCCGCGTCCTGCTGCACCGGGGGCGCAGCGCCTTGCGGGAACGGCTGGCCAGTCAGTGCCGCCTGGATTTTGCCGGTGATGCCATTCCCTGCACGCTCCGGGACGGGGAGGCGTCATGAGCCTCGATCCCTTGCGTGTCCCCATGCCTCCCCATCGCCCCACCGCCAGACCGGAGAAGACCATGCCCCGCTCCGCCACCGGGCACAGCCCGCTTGCCATCCTCGTCTGCGCCTCGGCCATCCTGGCCATCTCGCTCGGTGTCCGTCATTCCTTCGGCCTGTTCCTCCAGCCCATTTCCACGGAAGGCGGTTGGGGGCGCGAGGTGTTCGGCTTCGCCATCGCGTTGCAGAACCTGATCTGGGGTCTGGCCCAGCCCTTCGCCGGCCTGTTGGCCGACCGCCTGGGGGCGGGACGCATGATCATCGTCGGCACCGCCCTTTATGTGGTCGGGCTGGTCGTCATGGCCCTACCCCAGGGGGAATCCGCCTTCATTCTGGGAGCCGGGGTGCTGGTCGGCCTCGGCTTGGCCGGGACGACCTATCCCCTGGTGCTGGGGGCGGTAACCCGGGCCACCGCCCCTGAACGGCGCAGCCTGGCGCTGGGCATCGCCATGGGCGGCGCCGCTTTCGGGCAGTTCGTCATGTTGCCCGGCGCGCTGACCGGCATCGGGGTGCTGGGCTGGTCGGGCACCCTGATGGTTATGGCGCTGCTCGTCCTGCTGATGGCGCCACTGGCGGTGCCGCTGTTCGAGCGCAACCGGCCCCCGCTCCAGGCCACGGAGATGAGTGCCGGCCAGGCTATCCGGCTGGCGCTGGGCCACCGGGGCTTCCAGTTGCTGGCGCTGGGTTTCTTCGTCTGCGGTTTCCAGGTGGTATTCATCGCGACCCATGTGCCGGCCTTCCTGTCCGACAAGGGGATGACGGCTGGAATCGGCTCGACAGTGCTGGCACTGATCGGCCTCTTGAACATCCCCGGTACCTATTTCGCTGGCCTGTGGGGGACGAAGTGGCGCAAGCCCATGCTGCTCTCCTGGCTCTATCTCGCCCGCGCCCTGGTAATCGCCCCCTTCGCCTTCCTGCCACTGGGCGAGATGGGCGCCTATGCCTTCGGCGCCGCCATGGGACTGGTCTGGCTGTCCACCGTGCCGTTGACCAATGGCACCGTGGCGGCCCAGTTCGGGGTGCGCAACATGTCCATGCTGGGCGGCGTGGTGTTCCTCTCCCACCAGCTGGGTGCTTTCCTCGGTGGTTGGCTGGGGGGCGTGCTGTACGACCGGCTAGGCAGTTACGACGGGGCTTGGATCGTCGCCATCGGCCTAAGCCTGCTGGCCGCCCTGCTGAACCTGCCTATTCGTGAAGAGGCGGTGCCCCAACCGACTCCGGCTCGGGCATGAGGGCGGTCGGCCTGCTGCTTTGCCTCACGGCCCTGGCGGCGGCCTGGTCGGTCTACCGGACACCCCAGGCTGACCTCCTGCTGGGAGGCTTGATCTTCTGCCAATGAGAAAGGGCGACGCCAGATGGCGCCGCCCTTGGTGTCGTGATGACGTCCGGGATCAGCAGCAGCGGGCCGCCTTGGGCGCCTCTCCCCAGCAATCCGAGCGGGACGCCTCGCCGCCGCCGAACCGGGCCTCGGCATGGGCGACGGCGCGTCCCCGGATGGTCGCGGCCAGGGCGAAGATGGCATCGAGACGGTTTTGCTGCAGCCCCAGGGACCGCGCCGCCCCCAGGTGCTTGTGGATTTCGGCGGTGCAGTTGACCGCCAGGGCGGCCCCCAGGGAGATCATCTCGGCCAAGGGTTCGGCGACAGCGCAGCCGCATCCCTTCTTGACCGGATCAAGGCCGAGGGCATGGCGCCGCATCCCCTCGGTGGCCGCCTTGCGCACGCAGACGGCACCGGCCACCGCCGTTTCGATGGCCGTATCGTCGGCTCCGGCCTTCCGGGCCTCGACCAGGTGATGGGTGACGCAGGGTCGGCATCCCGCCGCCACCGAGATGGCGAGCGCCACCAGTTCTTTCTCCAGAGTGCTCATGGGCATGACTTTCTCCTGCCGTTGGTGTGGTCACCATTAGACGGAGGGAGGCGTGGGGGTGTTACGAGGATGACGGCATCAGGTCAATTCAACGTGCTCGACGACTTCAACCGCGAAGGGCTCGGCATCGAGGTGGATTTCTCGCTGCCCGCCGAACGGGTCGTGCGCATGCTGAACCAGGCGTTTCGGGGGGCAGCAGGCCTTGGTCGTTCAGGCAGGTATTACGAAAGACTGTCCCGTTCGGAGCGGCCTTTGCATGTTACGTGTCAAAATTTAGCGAGAGCCGGGGCGTGTTCGCGCCCAGGGCGGTCGTCCTTTAACCCGGGAGCTGCGCTCGAAAGCAGCCGTTGGGCGATGGCCGAGTATGTGGCCCTTATGTGCCAAATTCGGTCCTTTGACTGTTGGGGCGTTCGCACTTGGCGGCCATCATCGGAACGGCATGATGGTGCTCGAAACTCTAACCAACCCATTGCTCAACCATGACCGCCGCTTTAGGTAATGCTGCCTCGACGTTCGGCGTAAGCCCTGCCCCCCAGGTGCTGGTATCGGCAATCTGGATGCCGATCAGGCCGAGGCGCGCCGGGGTTTGGCCGATCAGGGCGGCTGCTGCCAGGAGATCGTGCAGGCTGCTTTGGTGCAACGACAGGGGCCGCCCTTGGCCTAGGGACGAAATGCCCTCGCCCTCAAGCACGACGATGTCGCCCGGCGCGCGGCCCAGATCGACGGCGTCCAGCAGCACCACCTGCTCGGCGCTGGTCAGCAGCGGCAGCAGGTAAAGCCCCTGGGTGCCGCCATCCACCAGTTCCGCATCCCCGGTGCGGCCGCGTTGGCGCAGCAACTCGATCAATCGGGGGCCGACTCCCTCGTCCGCCCACAACAGGTTGCCTACTCCCAAGATCAGGGTGGTCACGCTTACCGCCTGTATTGCCTGATGCCCGACAGCATGGTCGAAACCATGGTCTGACGGCCGACAGCATCTTCGCGGATGGCGATATAGATGTGCGACATGGTGAAGCAGACCAGGGCCCACAGGCACAGCCGGTGGAGCAGGTGCAGATCCAGGGTATTGCCGAAGATGGACACCATCCAACCAAAGCAAAAATACTGCCAGGAATCATGGCCAGTCACCTCGGCCAGCATGGCGAATCCGGTTAGAATGGTCAGGAGCGACGGCAGCACGAACAACACCAGCATGATGACGTTGGCCACGGGATTAAGCCCGACATAGCGCGGTGCCAGCTTCAGCAGCAACAGGTTCCATTTGATCTGGGCCCAGAAGCCGTCAGTCCAGCTCTTCTTCCAGAAGGTGGGCAAGAACAATTGCCAAGAGTATTGGTTGCCGTTAAACGCCCAATAGACCCTGAAGAGAAAGCCGAGGGCAAAGAGCTGGCCGCTGGCTAGGTGGGCGAAGCGCAGCCAGCCCATCACATAGAGGCTGGACGTGTCGCCCGAACTGGACGGCAGGGGCGTGCCGATCAGATAGCCGCTGACGATCAGGACCACCACCAGCAGGGCGTTGATCCAGTGCCAGGCCCGGCACGGCCAGTCGAAGATCCGCTGCGGAGGCAGATCGCCATCATCGGGCAGGCGCTGGTATCCCATGGCTACACCACTTTCACGTCGACGATAGGCTCGCCGTCGGGGCCGTAGAGATGGGTAGCGCAGGCAAGACACGGGTCGAAACTGTGGATGGTGCGCAGCACCTCAAGTGGCCGCGATGGATCGGCCATGGGAGTGCCCATCAGCGCCGCCTCGTAGGTTCCGATCTTGCCCTTGGCATCGCGGGGCGAGGCGTTCCAGGTGGTGGGAACCACGCATTGGTAATTGGCGATGCGGCCGTCCTTGATGACTACCCAATGACCCAGCGCGCCGCGTGGCGCCTCGCAATACCCCGCGCCCTTGGCGGTGGCGGGCCAGCTGGACGGCTCCCACTTCTCGGTGGCGCAGGTGTTGATATCGCCGTTGCGGATATTGGCGATCAGGTCGTTGACGGTGGTCACCAGCCGGTCGGCGGCCCATTGCGCTTCCAGCCCGCGCGCCGCCGTGCGCCCCAGGGTGGAGAACAGTGCCGACAGCGGCACATCCAGCTTCTTCAGCGCCCCATCAACCAACTGGCGGATATCGGCGCGGCCAGCGGCATAGCCGATAACCAGCCGGGCCAGCGGCCCCACCTCCATGGCCTCACCCTTGAAGCGGGGAGCCTTGACATAGCTGTACTTGGCCGTTTCATCGACCTGGGTCAGAAAGTCCTTGTCGATCTTACCCGCAGGCCCCAGGCGGAAATCACATTCGGTGATGCCGTCGAAGGGATGCAGCCCCTTGCCCTCGTCGGGGTATTTGTACCAGGAATGGTCGACGAATTCCTGGATGTGGCTGGGGTCCTTGAGGTCCACCTCGTGGATGCGGGAGAGGTCACCACCGATGATGGCGCCACGCGGCATGCCCATATTGTCGTTTGAGGTGTCGTTGGCCCGGCCGGGGAACTCGCCATAGGACATCAGGTTCATGGACGACAGCCCACCGCCCCACTGGACCCAATCCTTGTAGAACGAGGCGATGGTCAGAAGATCGGGGACGTAAACCTGGGTGATGAACTCCTGGGTGCGGCGAGCAATCTCCACCACCAGATTGAGGCGTTCCATGTTGATGGCGCCGACGGCCCCGGTATTGTGGACGTTGATGGCCGAAGGGACGCCACCTACGACCCAGTGGGGATGGGGATTCTTACCGCCGAACACTGTGTGGATCTTAACCATCTCGCGCTGGAATTCCAGAGCTTCCAGGTAATGGGCCACGGCCATCAGATTGGCTTCGGCGGGCAGCTTGTAGCCGGGATGTCCCCAATAGCCATTGCGGAAAGGCCCCAACTGGCCAGAACCCACGAATTTGGCGATGCGGGCCTGGATATCCTTGAAATAGCCGGGCGAGGATTTGGGCCAGGACGAAATGGATTGGGCCAGAGTAGACGTCGCCGCCGGATCGGCCCGAAGCGCCGAAACCACATCGACCCAATCCAGAGCATGCAGATGGTAGAAATGAACCAGATGATCCTGGGCATACAGGGTCAGGGTCATGATGTTGCGGATCAGATTGGCGTTCTCGGGGATCTTGATGGCCAGAGCGTCCTCGACGGAGCGCAGGCTGGCCAAGGCATGAATGCCGGTACACACGCCGCAGACCCGCTGGGCAAAGGCCCAGGCATCGCGGGGGTCGCGGTCCTTGAGAATGTTCTCCAGCCCCCGCCACATGGTGCCCACCGAGACCGCGTTGCGGATGACATTGCGGTCATCCACATTGATCTCGATGCGCAGATGGCCCTCGATGCGGGTGATGGGATCGATGATGACGCGGCGGCCGGAGGCATCCGGGGTGGGAAGGACGGTCATGACGGGTTCCCCTCATCGCTGGCATTGTCCTTGCGGCCCTGCAGCGCCTTTTTCGCCACGGAGACGGCCATATGGGCGCCGACGGCGGCGCCAATCCCCACGGCTGCCGCCTTGCCAACCATGTCGGCGTTGGATTCGATGCCGAATTGTTGCATGCCCTGCAGTCGCTCGTAGAACGGCCCGCGATCCCAAAATCCCTCCTCGGAACAGCCCATACAGGGGGCGCCGGATTTGATGGGGAAGGAGACGCCGTCATTCCAGCCGATGGTGGAACAGGCGTTGTAGGTGGTCGGGCCGCGACAGCCCAGTTTGTACAGGCAATAGCCCTGCCGTGCGCCCTCATCGTCCCAGGATTCCACGAATTGGCCGGCGTCAAAATGGGCGCGGCGATAGCATTTGTCGTGGATACGCTGGCCATAAAACATCTTGGGTCGCCGCTGCCGGTCCAGATCGGGCAGGCGATCGAAGGTCAGCATATAGGTGAGGATGCCGGTCATCACCTCGGCGATGGGCGGGCAGCCGGGAACGTTGATCACCGGCACATGCTCGACCAGTTGCGAGATGGGTGTCGCCTGGGTCGGATTGGGCCGAGCCGCCTGGACACAGCCGAAAGCGGCGCAGGTGCCCCAGGCGATGATGGCCTTGGCATGCCGGGCGGTTTCCTGCAGCCGCGACTTGAACGGACGGCCCCCGACGATGCAGTTCCAGCCGTCATGGGCCAGCGGCACATTGCCTTCCACCGCCAGGATATAGTTACCCTTATAGTCCCGGATGATCTCGTCGACGATGGCCTCGGCCTGATCGCCAGCCGCCGCCATCAGGGTATCGTCGTAATCCAGGGAAATCATGGACAAGATCACGTCCGACGCCTGGGGATGGCTGGAACGGATGAAGCTTTCCGAACAGCAGGTGCATTCAAGGCCGTGCAGCCACAGCACCGGCACACGGGGTTTGACCTCCATGGCTTGGGCGATCTTGCCCGAGCCCTCTGGCCCCAGGCCCAGCATTACCGCCATCATGGAGCAAAAACCGAGGAATTCGCGCCGATTGATACCGCGAGATTCCATAACCTCTGCGGTGGTGATGACGCGTTTCGAACGGGTCAGAATGGACACAGGGGACTCTCCCAGACTCAGCGCACTTCGGTAAGGAATGTGCGGACGGTGCTTTGCATTTCAGAAGCTTCACGGCCCAATTCATCGATGGTCTCGACCATGGAGGCGGCCGTGTTCTTGACCTGACTGGCCTCGGCGGCGAGGCGGTTCATGGCCTCGGTGACGTGGCTGTTGCTCTGGGCCGCCTCATGGACATTGCGGACGATCTCGCGGGTGGTGGCGCTTTGCTGCTCGATGGCAGCGGCGATGGACGACACCACCGTATCGGCCTCAGTGACAATGCCAGCCACCCCCTTCAAAGCCCGAACGGCAGCCTGGGTGCGTCCCTGGATGCCACCGATGTGCTCGGAAATCTCGCTGGTGGCCCGCGCAGTCTGGCCGGCTAGGGTTTTGACCTCGTTGGCGACCACAGCAAAGCCCTTGCCGGCATCGCCGGCCCGCTGCGCCTCAATTGAGGCGTTGAGCGCCAGCAAATTGGTCTGGGCGGCCACCTCCTCGATCAGGGCGACGATCTCGCCGATGGTCTCGGTAGCGGTCAAGAGCTCCACCATGGTGGAATCCAGGGCAGTGATGCCGTCGACCGCCTGACGGGTAATGGTGGTGGAGCGGCTGACGCTGCTGCCGATTTCCTGGATGGAGGCACCCATCTGTTCGGCAGCCGCAGCCACCTGCTGAACATTGCTGGCCGCCTGCCCCGCCGTAGTGGCGACGGCGGTGGCCTCGGCCCCGGTTTCCTCGGCTAGGCGCAGCACTTCGTGGGAAGATTGGCGCACCTTGGAAACTGATCCTTCCACCACCGCCAGCAGGCGATCAGCCGAGATGCCGAAAGCCCCGGTCAGCTCGGCCCGGCGATTGGCCTGATTGAGCACCACCTGATCGGCAGCTCGCTTCTCAGTCTCCAACTGATCGGCGCGGATCATGTTCTCGCGGAAGATGGCCACGGTCCGCGCCATGTCACCCAGTTCATCACTCTTTTCGATGAAGGGAACCCGTGCCGCCTTGTCGCCATCGGCCAGTTTCCGCATGGAACGGGCCGAGGCGTTGATGGGGATCAGAACCCGAAAGCGGGTGAACCAGAAGAAGAACAAGGTCAGCAGCACCAGCAAGACGGCCGAGACCAACATCACACCGCCCACCGAAGCGCCCAGGCGCCACATGGCATCCTCTACCGCGTTAGCGCCGATGGCGCGCTCGTGCCGCAGGATTTCGGCGATGCGGCTCAGGGCCTTATGGGCCTCGGCATCGCCGCTCACCACGTCCTTCCGGCCAGCAGCCAAGGCGGATTCGTAGCCATCTACCGTGCGCATCACGACCGCCAGGGAATCCCGTTCCTCCGGGCCGGGATTGGCACCGGCCCAGGCCGGGGCCAAGGCGCGAATGGCCAGGATGTCGTCGGCCAGGGCGGCCTTGGCGCCACTGTCACCTCCCACCCATGAACCCCAATGCTGCGCCAGTCCGCCATAGCCGAGATGGCCTCGCAGTTGGGCCAGAAGGTCGATGCGCCGCCCCAATCCGGTATCGAAGCCGCGCCAAGTGGATGCGATGGTCGACACGTTATGCAGGGTCATGATGGTGGCGGCGACACCAACCACGAAGACCACGACGGTCAAGCCGGTGATGATCACGCTGATGGTCGAGAGGCGAACGTTGTCCAACGCATTGAACATGCGCTTTATCGTTCGACCGAATGCATTCAGATCGGGCGAATCGAGGCAAGATTCGGAAGAGCTGGCGGCGTGGCTGCGATTGATCATGCTTGGATCGCTCTTGAATGGACAAAGGACGAAGACACGGGGCCTCGGCGTTAAATCCCCTCGGAGCTACTTGATAAAGCAAACGTGCCGAAGGCATGCCTCTTCTGGATAGGCAGGCGTACCGAAGGTATAGCTCGTCGCTCCTTTGGTCAATCCATCAAGGGGGAATTCACCTCTGGGTTATTGTCATACTCGGGTTGCCAAAATCGCCGTCTTCCACCGGGATTTAGCACGCACATGATTTAAGGCGCGGGAGAAGCAATCGGGAGTGACCGAGTTGGGTAGATTCTGTTGAAAAACTCCCGGTTGCTGAGGTGCTGATGCTCTGATTCAATCGATCTGAGCCGCGGGAGACGAGCCAATGATGGGTGAGCGCCACATCGACCAGCCGGCATTGTTCTACGAGTTCAGTCTCGAGCACCACGTGCCTTCTGATCACCTGCTGCGCTCGATCGACCGGTTCGTCGATCTCGGCGACATCCGCGAGCAGCTGCGGCCCTATTACAGCGAGACCGGTCGGCCATCGATTGATCCCGAGTTGATGATCCGGATGCTGATCATCGGCTACTGTATGGGCATCCGCTCGGAGCGGCGGCTCTGCGACGAAGTGCATCTCAATCTGGCTTATCGCTGGTTCTGCCGGCTTGGACTCGAGGGTACGGTTCCCGACCACTCGACCTTTTCGAAGAACCGGCACGGCCGTTTCCGTGACAGCGACCTGCTGCGGCAGCTGTTCGAGGCAACGGTGGAACGCTGTATGGCGGAAGGCATGGTCGGCGGTGAGGGCTTCGCGGTCGATGCCAGCATGATCAAGGCCGATGCCAACCGGCAGCGCTCGGTGCCAGGCGACGAAGGACTGCCGGACGAGGCTACCGGTCAAGCGGTGCGCGAATATCTGGCAGCCCTCGACGATACCGCCTTCGGTGCGGCGACGCCGGTTGTGCCGAAGTTCATCTCGCTTGCCGATCCGGCAGCCCGATGGACCGGCGCCAATGGCGGCCACGCCTTCTTCGCCTATTGCACCAACTACCTGATCGACCTGAAGCACGCCGTGATCATGGACGTGGAAGCGACGACGGCAGTGCGCCAAGCCGAGGTCACCGCCCAGCGCATCATGATTGACCGCACACAAGAGCGCTTTGGCATTTGGCCCGCCGGCTACGGCTCGGCCGAGAACCTCGCCTGGCTTGTCCATGAGCGCGGCATCGAGCCGCATATTCCGGTATTCGACAAATCCGCCCGCAGCGACGGTAGCTTTGCCCGCGCCGACTTCCCCTATGATCATCAGCACGATTGCTACACCTGTCCTGCCGGCAAGGAATTGAAGCAGTATCACCGCACCTACGCCACCCCGCGGCCCGGCGTCGACAAGGACGGCTTCATGCGCTATCGCGCGAGCAAGCACGACTGCGATGCCTGCTCGCTCAAACCGCGCTGCTGCCCCGGCCAACCCGCGCGCAAAATCCCGCGATCGATTCACGAAGGCGCCCGCGACATGGCGCGCGAGATCGCGAAGACAGATGCCTACGTCACCTCACGGCGCGAACGGAAGAAAGTCGAGATGCTGTTCGCCCACCTCAAACGCATCCTGAAGTTGGATCGGCTCAGATTGCGGGGACCAAACGGTGCCCGCGACGAATTCCTTCTCGCCGCCACCGCCCAGAACCTCCGGAAACTCGCGAAGCTCATCCCCATGCAGCAATTGGTCCCGGCGACCTGAGCGGGACAGGGCAACACAGTCTCGTCAGATCGTGTCGGCACCATCGAGCGCCACGCCGCCATCGATGGGGTTTTTCAACAGAATCGGCCCAATTCGGTCATTCTGGGGCGAAAAGCCAGTTCCACCGCCCGCGATGTGGATTCAAGGAACACCAAAGGCCGCCCCGTTGGGAGCGGCCTTTGCACATTACGCGTCAAAAATTAGCGCGTTATGGGTCGCGTTTGCGCTTTATGCGTCACCCGACACAAACCCTACACGTCCAGGTTCGAGACCTTCAGCGCATTGGTCTGGATGAAGTCGCGGCGCGGTTCGACCACGTCGCCCATCAGGGTGGAGAACACCTGTTCGGCATCGTCGGCCTGATGGACCCGGACCTGCAGCAGCGAGCGCGCCTGCGGGTCCAGGGTGGTTTCCCACAGCTGTTCCGGATTCATCTCGCCCAGGCCTTTGTAACGCTGGATGCTGATGCCCTTGCGGCCCTGCTCCATCACGGCGGTGACCAGGGCGACGGGACCGGCCAGCGGCGTCTCCTTGTCCTTGGCGATCAGGGCGGCCACGTCCTGGAAGGTCTCGCGCAGCACCGAGGACAGCTCGTTGAGCTTGCGGGCCTCGGCCGAGCGGATGATGGCGGCGTCCAGCAGATGGGTCTCGGTGACGCCCCGCAGCGTGCGGGTGAAGGCATAGCCCTCGCCTTCCAGCCACTGGCCGTTCCAGCCGCGCTCCAGCTTGCTTTCCAGGGCGTCGAGGCGGGCGGCGACGGTGGCGGCCATGGCGGGGCCGCGCTGGGCGTCGGTCAGCAAGGTGGTATCGAGGGCGGCGGCGATGGCGGCCTGTTCCACCACCTTCATGGGCACCCGGCGGGTCAACGGCCCCAGCAGGGTCTTCACCAGCCGGGCCTGTTCGGTCAGCGCCCGCAGATCGGCGCCGGTGCGCTGGGCGCCCTGGGCGGTGCGCAGCACCGCGTCAGACAGTCCGGCGTCGATCAGGTATTCCTCCAGGGCGCGGTCATCCTTGAGATAAACCTCGCTTTGGCCGCGCTTGGCGCGATAGAGCGGCGGCTGGGCGATGTAGAGATAGCCGCGCTCCAGCAGTTCCGGCATCTGGCGATAGAAGAAGGTCAGCAGCAGGGTGCGGATGTGGCTGCCGTCCACATCGGCGTCGGTCATGATGATGATCTTGTGATAGCGCGCCTTGTCGGCGTTGAAGTCCTCGCGCCCGATGCCGGTGCCGAGAGCGGCGATCAAGGTGCCGATCTCAGCCGAGGACAGCATCTTGTCGAAGCGGGCGCGCTCCACGTTCAAGATCTTGCCGCGCAGCGGCAGGATGGCCTGATTGGCGCGGTTGCGGCCCTGCTTGGCCGAGCCACCGGCGGAGTCGCCCTCGACGATGAACAGTTCCGACAGCGCCGGGTCGCGTTCCTGGCAATCGGCCAGCTTGCCCGGCAGGGTGGCGATGTCCAGCACGCCCTTGCGCCGCGTCAGCTCGCGCGCCCGGCGGGCCGCCTCGCGGGCGGCGGCGGCTTCCACCGCCTTGGTGACGATCTTGCGGGCCTCGGAGGGATGCTCCTCCAGCCATTCCGCTAGCTTCTCGGCCACCAGGCTTTCGACGATGGGGCGGACCTCGGAACTGACCAGCTTTTCCTTGGCCTGGGACGAGAATTTTGGATCGGGCATCTTGATGGACAACACGCAGGTCAGGCCTTCGCGCATGTCGTCGCCGCTCAGCGCCACCTTTTCCTTTTTGGCGATGCCGGACTCATTGGCGTAGTTGTTCAGCGTGCGGGTCAGGGCGGCGCGAAAGCCCGCCAGATGGGTGCCGCCGTCCTTCTGCGGCACGTTGTTGGTGAAGCACAGGCAGGTCTCGTGGTAGCTGTCAGTCCATTCCATGGACAGCTCGATGCGGACCACGTCGCGCTCGGCCCCGATCAGGATTGGGGCATGCAGCGCTTCCTTGGAGCGGTCCAGCCATTGCACGAAGGCCTGGACGCCGCCCTCGTAATGCAGCTCGGCGGTGCGGGTTTCAGCGTGGCGCTCGTCCACCAGGGTCAGGGTGGCGCGGTTGTTGAGGAAGGCCAGCTCGCGCAGCCGGTGCTCGATGGTGTCGAAATCGAAATCGGTGTGGGAGAAGGTGCCCTTGGACGGCAGGAACAGCACCTGGGTGCCGGTACGGTCGCCGCAGGTGCCCACCACGGTCAGCGGCGCCTCGGTCTCGCCGTGGCGGAAGCGCATGAAGTGCTCCTTGCCATGGCGCCAGATGCGAAGCTCCAGCCATTCCGACAGGGCGTTGACCACCGAGATGCCGACGCCGTGCAGGCCCGACGAGATGCGGTTGGAGTTCTGGTCGAACTTGCCGCCCGCATGCAGCTTGGTCAGCGCCACCTCGGCCGCCGAGATGCCTTCCTCGGGGTGGATGTCCACCGGGATGCCGCGGCCGTTGTCGGTGACCCGGATCGAGCCATCGGCGTTCATCACCACATCGCAGCGGTCGCCGAAGCCGTTCATGATCTCGTCGACGGCGTTGTCCACCGCCTCGTAGATCATGCGGTGCAGGCCCGACCCATCGTCGGTGTCGCCGATATACATGCCCGGCCGCTTGCGCACCGCTTCCAGGCCACGCAGCACCTGGATCTGGCCGGCGCCGTATTCCTCGGCGCCATTCTGGGCGGCGGTCGGTTCATGGGGCTGGGGTTCGGTGCTCATCACATCTATGACCTTGCTCTGGGGGTGACGGAGGCATCCGCCACCCGGAAAAACTGGGCTCTTTCGCCGAAACCATCGAACATCGGCTCGTCGGTTCCGGTCATCCAGCTCTGCACCCCCAGGGCGCACAGCTCGTCGTACAAGGCGGCCCGGCGCGTATCGTCCAGATGGGCCGCGATCTCGTCCAGCAGCAGCAGCGGCGCCCTGCCGGTGGAACTCCGCTGAACCCGGACCTGGGCCAGCACGATGGCCACCAGAACCGCCTTCTGCTCGCCGGTGGAACACTGCCCCACCGGCAAATTCCTGGCCGCGTGACGGACCTGAAGGTCCGAGCGATGCGGTCCCATGGTGGTGGCGCCCGCCGCCTCGTCCCTCGCGCGCGCGCGCGTAAGAGACTCCCGCAGCTTGGCCTCGGCCTCGGATGGCGCCAGTCCTTGCGCCAGCCAATCCTCCACCTCGCCCTCCACGGCCAGCCGGGCCGCCGGAAACGGCCCGATCCCCCGGCCGCAGGCCTCGTCCAGCAGGCGCACCGCCGTCAGGCGGGCCTCGGCCACCGCGACGCCGTGCCGCGCCATGCCGTCCTCAAGCGCCGCCAGCCAGGCTCCGTCGCCCCGGGCGCCGCGTCCGTCGCGGCGAGCCTTCAGCAACCGGTTGCGCTCGCGCATGGCGTGCTCGAAAGCACCGGCCTCGCGGGCATGACCGGGAAACACCCCGAAGGTCAGCCGGTCGAGAAACCGCCGCCGCCCCGAGGCCCCCTCGGTAAACAGGCGATCCATGGCCGGGGTCAGCCACAGCGCCGAAACCCGTCCCGCCAGATCGCCCGGCTTGGCCGTCTGGCCATCCAGGCGCACCGACCGGCGTTCCGATCCCACCTCGCGCCCGGTGCCGATCTCGGCGCCATCGGCCAGCACCGCCGCCACCGCCCAGGTCCCCTCGGGGTTGGAACCGTGCCGGGCCACCTCGCCCAGGGCCGCCCGTCGCATGCCCCGGCCGGGTGCCAGGAAGGACAGGGCCTCCAGCAGATTGGTCTTGCCCGCCCCATTGGGGCCGGTCAGCACCACCGGCCGAGAGTCGCAGTCCAGGCGCAGGCGGGCATAGCAGCGGAAATCCACCAGACTGAGGCGGCAGACCGCCAGCCGGTCCGGGGCTTCCGCCATGCGGCCGTCGCCCTCCGCCCCGGTCAAACCCGCATCGGCATCAGCACATAGATGGCGCTGCCATCGGCCACTTCGCGCACCACGGTGGGCGAAGCGGCGTCGGCCATGGCGAAGCGGGCGGCATCGCCCTCCACCTGGGCCAGGATGTCCATCAGGTAGCGGGAGTTGAAGCCGATTTCCAGCGGCGTGGAATCATAGTCGGCCTCAAGCTCTTCCACCGCGCTGCCGTTCTCCGGGCTGGAGGCCGACAGGGTGGCGGTGCCCTTTTCCAGGGCCAGCTTGATGGCGCGGCTTTTCTCGGTGGAGATGGCCGAGACACGGTCCACCGCCTGGGAGAAGCTCTTGCAGTCGACGATCAGGACCTTGTCGTTGTCGGCCGGGATCACGCGCTCGTAGTCGGGGAAGGTGCCGTCGATCAGCTTCGAGGTCAGCACCGCGTCGCCGAAGGCGAATTTCAGCTTGGTCTCGGACAGGGACACCGTGATGTCGGCATCGGTCTCGTCGATCAGCTTGCGGATCTCGGCCACGGTCTTGCGCGGGATGATGATGCCCGGCATGCCGGCAGCACCGGCGGGCAGGGTGATCTCGACCCGGGCCAGGCGGTGGCCATCGGTGGCCACGGCGCGCAGAACCTCGCCGATGCTGCCCGTGGCGGCATGCAGATAGATGCCGTTGAGGTAGTAGCGGGTTTCCTCGGTGGAGATGGCGAAGCGGGTGCGGTCGATCAGGGTCTTCAACTCGGCCGAGGCCAGGGTGAAGCTGAACGGCAGTTCGCCGCCCGACAGGACCGGAAAATCCTCCACCGGCAGGCAGGCCAGCGAGAACTTGGAGCGGCCCGAGCGCAGGGTCAGTTGTCCATCATCGGCGGAATACTCGATTTCCACCTGACTGCCGTCGGGCAGCTTGCGCACGATCTCGTAGAAGGTGTGGGCCGGGGCGGTGGTGGCGCCGGGGCGTACCACGTCGGCGGCAACCGACTCGATGATGTCGAGATCCATGTCGGTGGCATTGAGCGAGAGAAGGCCCGCGCGGCCTTCCAGCTTGACGTTGGACAGGATCGGAATGGTGGTCCGGCGTTCGACGACGCTCTGGACGTGGGCCAGCGATTTCAACAGCGCGGCGCGCTCGATGGTCAGTTTCATGGCGTTCTGCTGACTACCCAATGTGATTCAATCCTACCCCCCTGAGGCAGGGCTGGGCAGTATATCACAGGCCCGCGACTCCAAAAGCGATTTCACCGACAGGAATCAGCCCTGCAGCATGCGCCGCAGCAGTTCCACATCCTCGGCGAAGTTGTGGTCGGTTTCCTTCAACTCCTCGACCTTCTTCACCGCGTGCATGACGGTGGTGTGGTCGCGGCCGCCGAACTTGCGGCCGATCTCGGGCAGCGAGCGCGAGGTGAGCTGCTTGGCCAGATACATGGCGATCTGGCGCGGCCGGGCCACCTGACGCGAGCGCCGGGCCGAGGACATTTCCGACAGTTTGATGGTGAAATGCTCGGCCACTTTCTTCTGGATCTCCTCGATGGTGATCCGGCGGTCCGAGGCGCGCAGCAGGTCCTGGAGCACCTCCTGGGTGCTTTCCAGGGTGATGGCGCGGCCCACCAGCTGGGAATGGGCGACGACGCGGTTGAGCGCGCCTTCCAACTCGCGGACGTTGGAGGTGATCTTGTGGGCCAGGAACTCCATCACCTTCTGGGGGATGATCACTCCCATCTGCTCGGCCTTGGACTGCAAGATGCCCAGGCGCAGCTCATAGGTGGTGGCGTGGATGTCGGCCACCAGGCCGCAGGCCATGCGCGAGCGCAGCCGCTCCTCGATGCCTTCCAGGTCGCTGGGCGACTTGTCGGCCGAGATGACGATCTGGCGGCCCTGGTCCACCAGGGCGTTGAAGGTATGGAAGAACTCTTCCTGGGTGGCGTCCTTGCCGGCGATGAACTGGACGTCGTCGATCATCAGCACGTCCACCGAGCGGAACTGCTCCTTGAACGACATGGTGTCCTGGTGGCGCAGCGCCCGGATGAAGCGGTACATGAACTTCTCGGCCGACAGATACAGCACGGTGCGGCCGGGGCTGCGCTCGCGGATCTGGTGGGCGATGGCATGCATCAGATGGGTCTTGCCCAGTCCCACGCCGCCATAGAGGAACAGCGGATTGAAGGACACCACCTCGGCGTCGGCCACCCGGTTGGCGGCGGCATAGGCGAATTCGTTGGGCTTGCCCACCACGAAATTCTTGAAGGTGAAGCGCGGGTCCAGCGGCGCGCCGAGATCGTCGGCCTCGGCCTGGGCGGTGGGCATCGGGGCGCACGGGACGGGGGCGGGGCGGGCGGGGGCGGCGACCTGGGACGGCGTCGGCACCTCGGCGGCCTTCGGCGCCGGGGCGGCGGTGGCGCGGGTGGCGCCCACCACGATCTCCACGGTGCGAACCTCGGGATTCTCGGCGCCCCACAGGGTGCGAATGCGTTCGGCGTAGTGGGTGGCGACCCAGTCGCGCATGAAGCGGGTCGGCAGCGCCAGCTTGACGTCGCCGCCGTTGACGCCATGCAGGGTGATGGGGCGCAGCCACGAGCGATAGGCGGCGTCGCCGACTTCGTCGCGCAGCCTGACCTTCACCCTATCCCACTCGGTCTTGACCATATCCATCCCCAACTGCTTTCACGGCACCTGCTTGTCGCCACCGTTCCCTTGGCGCGACTGCGGATCCCCCTTCCGTCTTCCCTTCGGCGTGGTCTCCGGCGGTCTTGGCGTCTCCCCTCATGGGGGAGGCAATCGCCTCAAGCCCAAGAAGGATTCGCTGTCAGACGAAATCCGGCTCAGGCTGCCGTCGCGAGTCATACTCCGAAGGGGGCTAGACTGTAAACATCTCGGGCAAACATATTACAAAATATCACAAGCGATCTGTGGTCTGCTTCACAGAGCTTGTGAAGCAAAGCAGAAGTAAAAATACTCAAATTGTCGAGATTCATCGATGGGTTACTTATTGCCCCCCGCCGAGGAAAGCGACTCTACCGATGTGGGAGGGGGCTGGCAACGTGATCGGAACGCGAACGTCGAAAATTTTTCGCTTGCATTCAAGAAGCCCTGGAGTCTCCGGGGCTTGCCAATGGAAAGGGCCGCACCCGAGGGTGCGGCCCTTGAAAACGCAGGAGTTTTCAGCCCAGGCGACTAGGCCAGGGGCTTCATGTCCTTGACGCGGGCGGTCAGGCGGGAAACCTTGCGCGACGCGGTATTCTTGTGCAGTACGCCCGCCTGGACACCGCGCATGAGCTGCGGCTCGGCTTCGTGCAGGGCGACCTTGGCGGCCTGGGCATCGCCCGAGGCGATGGCGAGTTCCACCTTTTTGACGAAGGTACGGATGCGGCTCACACGGGCGCGGTTGACCTCGGTGCGACGTTCGGTCTGACGGATGCGCTTCTTAGCCGACTGATGATGAGCCATGGATGAGAACCTTGAACCTGGATGCAAATTCGAAGGCGCGTTTATATGGGCAGCGCCTCGCCTCGTCAAGTGGTGAATCGGGGGCGAACCACTCGGCCCGCCCCCGAAGCGTCACTCAGCGGTTCTTGAAGGCGGGCTTGCGCTTCTCGACGAAGGCGGCCATGCCCTCCTTCTGATCCTCGGTGGAGAAGGTGGAGTGGAACAGGCGGCGCTCGAAGGTGATGCCCTGGGTCAGGGTGGTTTCGAAGGCGGCGTTGACCGACTCCTTGCACAGCATGACGATGGGGCGCGACAGGGCGGCGATCTTGCCCGCGACCTTCACCGCCTCGTCCACCAGCTCGGCGGCGGGAATGACGCGGCTGACCAGACCGGCGCGTTCGGCCTCGGCGGCGTCCATCATGCGCCCGGTGAGGCACATTTCCATGGCCTTGGACTTGCCGATGGCCCGGGTCAGGCGCTGGGTGCCGCCGGCGCCGGGGATGGTGCCGATGGTGATCTCGGGCTGGCCGAACTTGGCGTTGTCACCGGCCAGGATGAAGTCGCACATCATGGCGACCTCGCAACCGCCGCCCAGCGCGAAGCCCGCCACCGCCGCGACGATGGGCTTGCGGCACTTGGTGATCTGCTCCCAGCCATTGGTGATGAAGTTGGACAGATAGACGTCCATATAGCCGCGCGAGGCCATTTCCTTGATGTCGGCTCCGGCGGCGAAGGCCTTTTCCGATCCGGTCAGCACCACGGCGCCGACGGAATCGTCGGCCTCGAAGGTGTCCAGCGCCTGGCCCAGTTCCTTGATCAGGGCGGCGCACAAGGCGTTCATGGCCTGGGGCCGGTTCAGGGTGATCAGGCCTACATTGCCACGGGTCTCGACGGTGATGTTCTCGAAAGCCATTTGAAATCTTCCTTCCCTGGCGATTATTCGGGGGTGATGGCGAAACGGACGGCCAGCGAGCGGCCATGGGCCACGGGATCGAGGCGCAGGACCTCGGCCTCGCGGCGATAGAGCGTGTCGCTTTCCCGCGTCCAGCCGAGCTGGGGCAGGGTCGCGGCGTAGAATCTCAGGACATCGGCGGCCTTGACGGTTCCACTGGCATGGGCCTCGACGATGCGGCCCGAAGGCGAGTCGAACACCACGCCCGATCCCGGGACCTCGGCCAGGCCGGGGGCCAGCGGCAGGTCCTCATAGGTACCGAGAAAGCCCTCGGCCCAGGCGGGCGGAGCCAGCAGAATCGCTAAAGCGGTAACGGCTTGCCGGATAATGCGCATGATCATGGCTATACCATCACCGTTGCCGCTCTGCACAATAGAAAGTGGAGCGTCCGGCCTGAACGATCCGCTGGATTCCGCCGCAGGCCGGGGCGCCGGGGCAGTCGTCGCAGCGCTCGCCGGCGCGGCCGTAGACCTTGAAGGCGTGCTGGAAATAGCCCAGCTCGCCATCGGGCCGCACATGGTCCTTCAGCGACGAGCCGCCCGCCGCGATGGCTTCTCGCAGCACCTGCTTGATGCAGTCGGTCAGCAGGCGGATTTCATCGGGCGCCAGCGACCCCGCGTCCCGCGTCGGCGCGATGGCGGCGCGGAACAGGCTTTCGCAGACATAGATATTGCCCAGTCCCGCCACCAGCCTTTGATCCAGCAGGGCCGACTTGATGGGGGTGGCCTTGCCCGCCAGGGCCTCGGCCAGGACCGGGGCGGCGAAGGCGTCGTCCAGCGGCTCGGGGCCGATCCCGGCCAGCAGCGGATGGCTGGCCAGCTCCGACTGATCGCACAGGGTCATCAAGCCGAAGCGGCGGGGGTCGGTCAAGGTCACCACCACCGACTGGTCGGTGACGAATTCCACATGATCATGAGGTCCGGGGGGCTCGTTGCGCAGGCCAGAGATCACCATGCGTCCCGACATGCCGAGATGGCCCAGCAGCACCAGCCCGTCGTCCAGGCGCACCACCAGGTATTTGGCGCGCCGCCCCACCTTATCCACTCGCCGTCCGGTCAGGCGTTGGGCGAAATCCCTGGGGAAGGGCTGGCGCAGTCCGGCGCGACGGCAGGTGACGGAGATGAAGCGGCGCCCCTCCCAGACTTGGGCGAGGCCACGGGCGACGGTTTCGACTTCGGGCAGTTCCGGCATGACGGCAGTATAGGCAATGGAGGAGGCGCCGTCAGGCCCCATCCTCGCGACGATAGGTTTTCCTGCCCGGCGGGAAAACCTATCGGTATCAGGCGTCGTCGGTGCGGTTGCTGAGCGCCTTGGCCAGATCATAAATCCGGCGTCGCACATCGGGGTCGGTGATGGAGTAGTAGTTCCGCACCAGTTCCAAGGTTTCGCGCCGCAGGCGGGGGTCGATCTCGGCCGGGGCGGGCTCGGATACCGGCGGCTCGCGGACCATCTGCACCGGGCTCATGGCGCTGACCGAGTCGGCCATGTCGTCGAAGAAATAGGCGATGGGCACTTCCAGGGCGCGGGACAGGTCGAACAGGCGCGAACAGCTGATGCGGTTGGCGCCGCGCTCGTATTTCTGCACCTGCTGGAAGGTCAGGCCGATCATCTCGCCCAGCTTTTCCTGGCTGAGCCCCAAAAGGGTGCGGCGCAGCCGCATGCGCGAACCGACATGCACGTCAATTGGATTGGGCGCGCCTGCTGGCGTTCTCCCTCGATTTGCCTTCTTACGGGGCATGGTTCCCTCTGGACTCATGAATTGCCCAATACTTGCTCTAGTAGTCAGGTAAAGGCAAGAGGGAAAGGCTGCTCGAAATGATGGAAAAAACGTGAATATGTCGGATGGAACATGCACGTTGAATCGGCGTGTACAGTTTCAGCAACCTTTTGTACGTAATTTCGCTGTGTTCGTCTTGGTATGCCTCAAGTCGGATGCTGCGTCTGCATAGGAATTCGACTGATGCGGTTATTTTATAACTAAAGAATGGTCTGAGCCCGGCACCTGAATCCATGGGGCTGGGAAAAAAAAAACGCCGCGACGGGGCGTCGCGGCGTCCAAGACTTGCGGAAGTAGCGGACTTATCCCGCCTTGATCAGAGTACCGACCCCGTGGGGCGTGAACAGTTCCAGCAGCACCGCGTGGGGAACCCGACCGTCCAGGATGACGGCGGCGTCGACGCCCAGTTCCACCGCCTCCAGGCAGGTCTCCACCTTGGGGATCATGCCGCCCGAAATGGTGCCGTCGGCGATATAGGCCTTGACCTGGGCGGCGGTCATCTCGGGGATCAGGTTGCCCGCCTTGTCCAGCACGCCCGCCACATCGGTCAGCATCAACAGGCGCCGGGCATTGGTGGCGCCCGCGATGGCTCCGGCGGCGGTATCGGCGTTGATGTTGTAGGTCTCGCCCGCCGGGCCCATGCCCACCGGGGCGATCACCGGGATGATGTCGGACTTGCGGAAGAATTCCAGGATATGGGGCGTGATTTCGGCGGGTTCGCCGACGAAGCCCAGGTCAAGGACCTTCTCGATATTGCTGTCGGGGTCCTTCTTGGTGCGGCGCAGCTTGCGGGCGCGGATCAGGTGGCCGTCCTTGCCCGACAGTCCGACGGCGAAGCCGCCCGCCTCGTTGATGGCCGAGACGATCTGCTTGTTGATCTTGCCCGCCAGGATCATCTCCACCACCTCAACGGTGGCTTCGTCGGTGAAGCGCAGCCCGTCGACCCGGGGGGTCTGGATGTCGAGCCGCTTCAGCATGGCGTCGATCTGGGGGCCGCCGCCATGGACCACCACCGGATTGATGCCGACCTGCTTCAGCAGCACCACGTCGCGGGCGAACAGCCGGGCCAGGTCCTCGGATTCCATGGCGTGGCCGCCGAACTTGATCACCAGGGTCTGGTCCGAGAACTGGCGCATGAAGGGCAGCGCCTCGGACAGGGTCTTGGCGCGGTCCAGCCAGGCCTTGCGGTCGTGCAGGATGTCGGGGGAATCGCTGGTGGTCATGAAAAGACGCTCCTTCAGGCGAGAGAGGCCAGTTCGGCGCGAAGCTCGGCGATGCCGAGCCCGGTTTCGGAAGAGGTGGCGATCAGGGTCGGATGGGCCGCGACCCGTTTCGCGATCTCGGCCAGGGTGCGGTCGCGCACCTCGTCCAATTCCGCGGGTTTGATCTTGTCGGCCTTGGTCAAGACCAACTGATAGACCACGGCGGCCTTGTCCAGCATGGTCATCATGTCTCGGTCGCTGTCCTTCAGGCCGTGGCGGGCATCCACCAGCACGATGGCGCGGCGCAGCACCGGGCGGCCTTTCAGGAAGCCGTTGACCAGCCGGGTCCACTTTTCCACCATGCCCTTGGGGGCGCTGGCGAAGCCGTAGCCCGGCATGTCCACCAGCACCAGCCGTCCGCCCAGGTCGAAGAAGTTCAGCTCCTGGGTCCGGCCCGGCGTGTTGGAGGCCCGCGCCAGTCCCTTGCGCCCGGTCAGGGCGTTGATCAGGCTGGACTTGCCCACATTGGAGCGTCCGGCGAAGGCGACCTCGGGCTGGGTGGCGTCGGGCAGGCCGCTCAGGGCCACGGCGCCGCGCATGAAGGTGCATTCGCGGGCGAACAGCAGACGGCCGACCTCCAGGAGGTCGGCCTTTTCTTTTTCGTCGTCAGGCCCGAGGGCGGCTGTGTCGCTCAGGACTCGGCCTCCACCCGGCGCATGATCACCCATTGTTGCAGGATGGACAGCGCGTTGCTCCAGGCCCAGTAGATCACCAGACCCGAGGCGAAATTGGCCAGCATGAAGGTGAAGATCAGCGGCAGGAACTGCATCATCTTGGCCTGGACCGGATCGGTCGGCTGCGGATTCAGCTTCTGCTGCAAATACATGGTCACGCCCATGATGATCGGCCAGATGCCCAGATGGAACAGGCTGGGCGGCGACCAGGGGATCAGGCCGAACAGGGTGAACAGATTGGTCGGGTCCTGGGCCGACAGGTCGTTGATCCAGCCATAGAAGGGGGCGTGCCGCATCTCGATGGTGACGAACAGCACCTTATAGAGGGCGAAGAACACCGGGATCTGGATCAGGATCGGCAGGCAGCCCGAGACGGGATTGACCTTCTCGGCCTTGTAAAGCGCCATCATCTCCTGCTGGAGGCGGACCTTGTCGTCGCCGAAGCGGGTCTGCAGCGCCTGGACCTGCGGCTGCAGCTTCTTCATCTTGCTCATGGCCACATAGGACTTGTTGGCCAGGGGGAACATGGCCAGCTTCAGCACCACGGTCAGCGCCAGGATGGCCAGGCCCATATTGCCGAGCGCGTCGTGCAGCACCTGCAGCAGATAGAAGAACGGCTTGGTCAGGAAGTAGAACCAGCCGAAGTCGATGGCCAGGTCGAAGCGGTCGATGCCCAGCGTGTCGGAATACTTGTCCAGCAGGCTGACCTGCTTGGCACCCGCGAACAGGTGGAAACCGGCTTCCTCGGCCTTGCCTGGTTCGACCATGCGGGCGGGGGCGAGATAGTCCACCTGCCAACGCTCGGTGTTGTCGACCCGCTGATGGACGAAGCGTCCGGTGACCTTGGTCTTGGCGGGCGGGACCAGGGCGGCCAGCCAGTATTTGTCGGTGATGCCGGCCCAGCCGCCCGAGGTCTCGTAGCGGTTGGTGCCTTCCTTCTTCAGGTCGTCGTACTTGATTTCCTTCAAGGTGCCGTCGAACACGCCCAACGGACCTTCATGCAGGATGTACATGCCGGCAACCGCGGGGGTACCGGTGCGGGCCAGCACGGCGAAGGGATGCAGCGACACCGGCTTGGCGCCGTAATTCTCGACCCGCTGGCTCACCGCGAACATGTAATCGGCATCCACGGCGATGGTGCGCACGAAGCGCAGGCCTTCGCCATTGTCCCAGGTCAGAACCAGCTTGTTGTCGGGGGTCAGCGGACCGCTGGACTGGGGCGTCCACACGGTCTCGGGGCCGGGCACCTTGACGGTGGGGTCGGAGGCAACCCAGCCAAACTCCGCCCAATAGGGATCGGGGGAACCGGCGGGCGACAGCAGGTTGATTTCCGGGCTGGCCGGGTCGGGGGTCTCGCGGTACTTCACCAGGGTCAGGTCGTCGATGCGCGCCCCCATCAACGCCACCGAGCCATGGGCCGAGGGGGTCTGGATGGCAACGCGGCGGCTCTTGTCCAGGGCTCCGCCGCGGCTTTCCTTGGCGACGGCCGCGGCGGCGGTCGGCGAGGTCACGGCGGGGGTTCCCGGCACCTGCGGCGTGGGCGCGGTGGCCGTGGCGGCGGTGGGGGCCGGGGCGCCCGCCGTCTGCTCGGTGGTCTGGGGGACCGACGGCTTGGAGGGGAAGGCGTACTGCCAGCCGATCATGATCGCGACCGAAATGGCGATGGCGAGGAAAAGGTTGCGCTGGTCGTTCATGACATCCTATCCGGCAGGGGATACGGCCGAGCCTTGTCGCCGCACATTTTTTCGGGAACGGGATCGTAACCGCCGTCATGCCAGGGGTGGCACCGGCAAATCCGCCGGGCGGCCAGCCATGACCCGCCCAGGGGGCCGTGAGTCTGGATGGCGTCCATGGCATAGGCGGAGCAAGAGGGCACGAAGCGGCAGCTTGCCGGAAGAATCGGCGACACCAGCAGCTGGTACGAGCGGATGAGACCGCGCAGGGCCAGACCGACGGGGTTCATGCTTCTCCTGACGCTTCCAGGGTTGGGGCGGCGGGAGGAACCCGCAGTCCGCCGACACGTTTTAGCGCGGCCCGCAAATCCTGCAAGAGAAGAGAATATGGCCGATCCAACGTCTCGCGCCGACCGATCACCACATAATCCAACCCGCAGGCGGCCTGGAGGGGAAACACCTCGTCCACCGCCGCCCGCAGGCGTCGCTTGGCCCGGTTGCGCGCCACGGCGTTGCCCACCTTCTTGGAAACGGTGAAGCCGACTCGAAGCGAGTCGGCTTGCAATTCCGTTCCCGTGCCGGGCGCGGCCTGAAGGATCAGGCCGGGCGCCGCCCATTTTCGTCTCAGGGCGGCGATGCGCAGGAAGTCGGCCCGTTGTTTCAGCCGATCAAGCCGCATCGCCATGGCCCGGAGCTTAAGCGGACAGCTTCTTGCGGCCCTGGCGGCGACGGTTGGCAATCACGCGGCGGCCGCCAACGGTGGCCATGCGAGCGCGGAAGCCGTGGCGGCGGGCGCGGACGAGCTTGCTCGGCTGATAGGTACGCTTCACGGGAATTCTCCGATACGAACGGGACTTGAAAATGAGCGGACGTGTATAAGGCCAGAGGACGGCGGAGTCAATGCGCGGTTATGGGCCGCGCCCCCCTGGGACAGTTGGCAGGTGGCGAGGCCGCGCGGCGGCGGCTACCATGCCCGCCAATGCCGCCGTCAAGGAGTCGCCGCCATGGCCTGGGACCCCAAGGTTTACGCCGAATTCGCCCAGCCGCGCCTGCGCCCCGCCCTGGACCTGATGGCCCGCATCGAGGCGGACGCCCCGGTCCGGGTCGCCGATCTGGGCTGCGGCCCGGGAAATGTCACCCGTCTTTTGAAGCTGCGCTGGCCCGAGGCCGAGGTCACCGGCGTCGATTCCTCGCCCGAGATGCTGGAGAGCGCGCGGGCGGGGGGCGGCGGGGTGACCTATGTGGACGGCGACATGGCGGCGTGGGAAGCCGGGGCGCCGCTGGACGTGCTGTTCTCCAACGCCGCCCTGCACTGGACCGGCGATCACGACCGCCTGTTTCCCCGCCTGCTGGCCATGGTGGCGCCGGGTGGAACCCTGGCGGTGCAGATGCCCCACAACCACTATGCCGCCAGCCATTCCCTGATGGCCGAAGCGGCGGCGGCGGGACCGTGGCGCGAAGTGCTGGCCCCCCTGGCCGCCCGCTTCCCGGTGGCCGAGCCCCCCTTCTATTATGATCTGCTGGCCCCCCGAGCCAGATGGCTGGACATCTGGGAGACCGAATATCTGCACGTGCTGAGCGGCGACAATCCGGTGGTGGCCTGGACCATGGGCACCGCGCTCAGGCCGCTGCTGGCGGCGCTGGAGGGACGCCCGGACTGGCGCGACGCCTTTCTGGCCGATTATGCCGCCCGCATCCAGGCGGCCTATCCGCCCCGGTCGGACGGCAAGACCCTGCTGCCCTTCCGCCGCCTGTTCCTGGTGGCGCGGCGGTAACCAGAGCGGGCGTCCCGCATCAGTCCAGTTGCAGCGCCATGGCCTTCAGATAGGCGCTTTCCGGCAATTGCGGATGCACCGGATGGTCGGGGGCCGCCCCGGCCAGGCGCAGGATGCGGCCGGTCCGTCCGGCCTGGTGCAGGCCGTGGGCGATTTCCTCGGCGAACATCTC
The DNA here is from genome assembly GCF_001650715.1 of Paramagnetospirillum marisnigri. Classification (GTDB taxonomy): domain Bacteria; phylum Pseudomonadota; class Alphaproteobacteria; order Rhodospirillales; family Magnetospirillaceae; genus Phaeospirillum; species Phaeospirillum marisnigri. The sequence goes on from NZ_LWQT01000020.1 coordinate 38,042, forward strand.
CACCGGCATGTGGTGCGAGCAGGACGCGCAGAACAAGAAGCCGCCCGGCTCCACCAGGGCGGCGGCCAGCCGGGCCATCTTGCGATAGCCCTTGGCCCCGGCGCCCAAATCCTTGCGGGACTTGACGAAGGCGGGCGGGTCGGCCACCACCACCCCGAAGCGTTCCTTGGCGGCGGCCAGGCGCTCCATCTCGGCGAAGGCCTCGGCCCGGGCGGTGGCGATGGTGACGCCGTTCAGCGCCGCCGAGGCTTGCGCCAGGGCCAGCGAGGCGTCGGAGCGGTCGACGGCCAGGACCTCGGAGGCTCCGGCCATGGCGGCCTGGATGGCGAAGCCCCCGGCATAGGTATAGACGTCGAGGACCCGGCGGCCCTTGGCGAGGCGGGCGACGAAGGCGCGGTTGTCGCGCTGGTCGAAGAACCAGCCGGTCTTCTGGCCGTCCACCAGATCGGCGACGAAGCGGCAGCCGTTTTCCACCAGTTCCACCGGTCCGGTGATCTCGCCCGACAGCAGCCGGTTCTCGGGCTCGAGGCCTTCCAGCTTGCGCACCGGGCTGTCGTTGACCAGGACCACGGCGCGGGGGGACAGCACCGCGTCCAGGGCCTGCGACAGGTCCGGCAGCAGCCGTTCCATCCCGGCGGTATTGGTCTGGACCGCCAGGACGTCGCCATAGCGGTCGACGATCAGCCCGGGCAACAGGTCGGCCTCGGAATGCACCAGACGATAATAAGGGGCATCGAACAGGGTATCGCGCAGGGCCAGGGCGGCGCGCAGCCGTGCCGCCAGGAAATCGGCGTCGATGGTGTCGTCGGGTCGGCGCGACAGCACCCGCCCCGCGATCAGCGAATGGGGATTGAAGCTGGCGACGCCGAGACGCTCGCCGCCGGCATCCACCAGGGTGACCGGCGTGCCGGGCGGCAGCGCCTTGGCCTCGGCCGTCATCTCGATCTCGTTGGAAAAGACCCAGGGATGTCCGGCCCTGAGCCGCTTCGAGCGGCCCTTGGCGAGATGGACGGAGGGGCGGGTGGCGGCGGTGTCGGGGGAGTGCGTGTTCATGGGCGCACTCTAAGGTTTGGCGTCTCCGGTGCCAAGCACCCTGAACCCTCCTTCCGAAAGGTGTAGGAATCTTGATCTGAAGAAGGTTGGAGGATGCCTAAAATCCGTTGTCTTTGATTTATATCAATGGCGGCATCCCCGTCAGTCGGCATAGTGCGCACGCTTGGAGCATAGAACCGTCCGGCCGTCCATCGGCTCCGGGGGCATGGTGTCGCCATGGACTTTCGGCTGGACGCTCCAGGATGACCCTTTTCCGGTCGAAACAGGAGTTCGGCATGAGCATCAACACCGAAGCCACGCCCTATTGCGAAGACGTGATCAAGAAGTTCACGCTCGCCGCGGTTTTCTGGGGCGTCGTGGGCTTCCTGGCGGGCGATTTCATCGCTTGGCAGCTGGCCTTTCCCGTTCTGAACCTCGATCTCGAGTGGACCTCGTTCGGACGCCTGCGTCCGGTGCACACGTCCGCCGTGATCTTCGCGTTCGGCGGTAACGTACTTTTCTCCACCTCTCTGTACATCGTGCAGCGCACCAGCCGCGCCAGCCTGTTCGGCGGCAACGGCCTGGGCAACTTCATTTTCTTCAACTTCCAGGCGCTGATCGTGGTCGCCGCCCTGACCTATGTGCTGGGCTTCAGCCAGGGCCAGGAATATGCGGAACCCGAGTGGTGGATCGACCTGTGGCTGACCGTGATCTGGGTTGCCTATCTGATCGCCTTCGCGGGCACGATCATGAAGCGCAAGGAACCCCACATCTACGTGGCCAACTGGTTCTTCTTCGCGATGATCCTGACCATCGCCATGCTGCATCTGGGCAACAACATCGCCGTCCCCGTGTCGTTCATGAAGAGCTACAACGTGTTCGGTGGCGTGCAGAACGCCATGACCCAGTGGTGGTACGGCCATAACGCGGTGGGCTTCTTCCTGACCGCCGGCTTCCTCGGCATCATGTACTACTTCGTGCCGAAGCGGGCCGAGCGTCCGGTCTATTCCTACCGTCTGTCCATCGTGCACTTCTGGGCGCTGATCTTCCTGTACATCTGGGCCGGTCCGCACCACCTGCACTACACCGCCCTGCCGGATTGGGCGCAGACCCTGGGCATGACCTTCTCGGTGATGCTGTGGATGCCGTCCTGGGGTGGCATGATCAACGGTCTGATGACCCTGTCGGGTGCCTGGGACAAGCTGCGGACCGATCCGGTCATGCGTTTCCTGGTGTCCTCGGTGGCGTTCTACGGCATGTCGACCTTCGAAGGTCCGATGATGTCCATCAAGGCGGTGAACTCCCTGTCGCACTACACCGACTGGGGTATCGGCCACGTGCACTCCGGTGCCCTGGGCTGGGTCGCCTTCGTCTCCTTCGGCGCTCTGTACTTCCTGGTTCCCAAGCTGTGGGGCCGCAAGGAGCTGTACTCGCTGAAGCTGGTCGGCGTTCATTTCTGGATCGCCACCATCGGCATCGTGCTCTACATCACCGCGATGTGGATCTCGGGCATCATGCAGGGCCTGATGTGGCGCGCGTATGATAACCTGGGCTTCCTCCAGTATTCGTTCATCGAAACCGTGGAAGCGATGCGTCCGTACTACATCATCCGCGCCATTGGCGGGCTGCTCTTCGTGGCCGGTTCTTTGGTGATGGTCTACAACATCATCAAGACCATCAAGGGTGACGTGGCCGACGAGGCCTATGCTTCCGCCGCGAGCGGTGCACGCTGAGGAGACCCGAGCCATGTTCAAGCATCACGCTAAACTTGAAACCAACATCTTCTTCCTGGCCGTCGGCATCCTTCTCACGATCGTGGTTGGTGGCCTGGTGGAAGTGATCCCCCTGTTCTCGATCGAATCGACCATCGAGAAGGTTCAGGGCGTTCGTCCCTACACTCCCCTGGAGCTGGCGGGCCGCAACATCTATATCCGCGAAGGCTGCTACAACTGCCACAGCCAGATGATCCGTCCCTTCAAGGACGAGGTCGAACGCTATGGTCACTACAGCCTCGCGGCTGAGTCCAAGTACGATCACCCCTTCCAGTGGGGTTCCAAGCGTACCGGTCCGGACCTGGCCCGCGTCGGTGGCAAGTACACCGATGATTGGCAGGTTCGCCACCTCATCAACCCGCGTGACGTGGTCCCCGGATCCGTCATGCCGGGCTACAAGCATCTGGCTCGGAAGCTGGACTATGCCGATATCGCGTCTCACCTGAAGGTGAACCGTATCGTCGGCGTGCCCTATACCGACGCCCAGATCGCCAATGCCAAGAAGGACCTTGAAGAGCAGGTGTTCGCGGATCCGGCTTCGACCCCGGCCGTGCTCGTCAGCTATCCCAAGGCCGCCATTGGCAAGGCCAGCATCAACCTCGTCGGCGCCGATCCCAAGGCGGTGACCGAGATGGATGCCCTGGTGGCGTATCTGCAGGTGCTTGGCACGATGGTCGACTTCAAGACCGTCGATGAAAAGGCGATCCGCCGGTAAGGAGTATGGAGTTTGCTCGTCGCATTCGTCGACAACGTACTCCGTCCCTTCTGGGTACTGTGGGTGATCATGGTCTTCACGGGGATTGTCTTCTATGCCTATCGGCCGAAGAACAAGGATCGGCTGGAAGAGTATGGAAGCATCCCTTTGAAGGACGACAATGAGGAGCGCTAACTATGGCGACCGTTGAAAAGGACTCGGTGTCCGGCCAGAATACCACCGGGCATGAGTGGGATGGCATCAAGGAGTTGAACACTCCTTTGCCGAAGTGGTGGGTCTATGTTTTCTGGGCCACCGTTGTTTGGGCTGTCGGTTACTGGTTCATGTATCCGGCGTGGCCGCTGCTGAACGGCTATACCCAGGGTTCCCTGGGCTATTCGTCCCGCGGCGAGCTGTCCAACGAGCTGGAGGCGCAGAAGAAGGCGCGTTCCGCTTGGCTGTCCAAGATCGAAGCCTCCGATGCGAGCGCGATCGAAAAGGACAAGGACCTGCTGCGCTATGCCATGGCCGGTGGCAAGATCGCGTTCAATGAAAATTGCGCGCCTTGCCATGGTTCGGGTGGCGTCGGCGTTGCCGGTGCCTATCCGACCCTGGCCGACGATGAATGGCTGTGGGGTGGTACCCTGGCCGACATCGAACAGACCATCAAGTACGGCGTCCGCAACACCAACAAGGACACTCGGACCAGCGAAATGCCGAAGTTCGGCGTCGATGGCACCTTGAAGCCCGAGCAGATCGCGGCCGTGTCCGACTATGTGGTGTCGCTGGCCAGCAAGGCCCCCGCCAAGGGTTCGGCGGGCGAGACCGTCTATGCTGAAAACTGCGCCGTTTGCCACGGCGAGGATGGTTCGGGTCAGGCTGCCCTGGGCGCTCCGGCGCTCAACAACCAGATCTGGCTGTTCGTCAAGGGCAGCAAGGATGGCATCGCGGCCCAGGTCAACAACCCGAAGCACGGCGCCATGCCGGCTTGGGCTGAACGCCTGGATGCCAGCACCATCAAGATGCTTGCCGTCTACGTCCATAACCTGGGCGGCGGTAAGTAAGGTCTGAAGGGGGGACCGAAGGGGTGCGCGCCTCCGGCCGGGGGCGCGCACCCCGACGGCTTTTCCGGGGATGAAGTCCCTGGAAAAAATAAGCTTTCAAACTTACGGCTTTTTCACTTATCAATCACCGCACGGCGGGGCAGTGTCGCGAACAGCGTCGGCCCCGCCGCGTGATTTCACATCATCGCGCCGATCGGCTGGCCCCTGTCCAACCCGTCGTCGGCGGATCAGGAAGAAGCATTCACCGCCCATGTCCTCCCCCAAGATCGATCCATCGTTGAAGACGTCCTCGGCCGATGGCGACAGCGGCTCGCTGTATGCCGAAACCGTGATGATCCATCCGCGAACGGTCAAGGGGACCTTCCGGACCGCCAAATGGGCGGCCCTGGTGGTCTTGCTGGCCATCTACCATATCGGTCCCTTCCTGCGCTGGGATCGTGGTCCCGGGGCGCCGAACCAGGCCATCCTGGCCGACATGACCGGGCGACGGGGCTATTTCTTCTTCCTGGAGATCTGGCCGCAGGAGGTCTACTACATCACCGGCCTGCTGTTCATCGCCGCCATCGGCCTGTTCTTCATGAGCGCGCTGGCGGGGCGTGTCTGGTGCGGCTTCCTGTGCTTCCAGACGGTCTATACCGACCTGTTCATGTGGGTCGAGAAGCTGGTGGTGGGCGACCGTGCCAAGCGCATGGCCCTGGACCGGGCGCCCTGGACGGCGGACAAATTCGCCAAGAAAGTGGTGATCAATCTGGTCTGGCTGGTGATCGCCCTGTCTTGCGGCGTCGGCTTCACCCTGTATTTCGGCGACGCCCCCACCATGCTGGTGAAGATCTTCACCCTGCAGGAGGATTCTGGCGTCTATTGGGCCATCGGCATCGTCGGCGGCTGCTGCTTCATGCTGGCTGGGTATGCGCGTGAACAGGTCTGCCTGTATATGTGCCCCTATTCCCGCTTCCAGTCGGCCATGTTCGACCATCATTCGCTGATCGTCACCTATCAGGACTGGCGTGGCGAACCGCGCAAGCCCGCCCGCAAGACGGAAAGCTTCGACAATCGCGGCCACTGCATCGACTGCAAGATGTGCGTCACCGCCTGCCCCACCGGCGTCGACATCCGTGACGGCATCCAGATGGGCTGCATCGGCTGCGCCCTGTGCATCGATGCCTGCAACACCATGATGGACAAGTACAAGCTGCCGCGCGATCTGATCATCTGGGATTCGGAGGCCAATGTGGAGGCCCGGTCCAAGGGTGAGCCCGCCCGGACCCGGCTGGTGCGTTCGCGCACCATCATCTATGCCGTCCTGCTGCTGGCGGCGGCCAGCCTGATCGTCGGTTCGCTGGCGTCGCGCAAGACCACCGAGCTCAAGGTGATCCACGAGCGCTCTCCCCTGTATGTGCAGTTGTCCGATGGGGCCATCCGCAACGGCTATGTGATCAAGGTGTCCAACATGATCCGGGAGGATCGCGACTACGAGGTCGAGGTCAGCGGCATCGAGGGCGCCACCCTGTCGGTGGTGGGCGGCAAGTCCGAGGGGGCCAAGGCCCGCCTGACCATTCCGCCCGACAGCATCGGCACCTTCAACCTGTTCGTGACCGTGCCCAGCTCCCGCCTGACCAGCAACCGGACTTCCCTGCTGTTCACCGTCCGCGAAGACAAGGATGGCACCGTAACCCGTTCCGAATCCCTGTTCGCCGCTCCCGAGAAGTGAGGTTCCATGGTTTCCGAACGTAAACCCGGCTGGTGGTATCCCTATATCTTCGTGGCTTGCTTCCTGTTGGTCATGGCGGTCAACTTCACCATGGCCTATTTCGCCAGTTCGACCTTTTCCGGGTTGTCGACCGAACAGCCCTATGAAAAGGGTCTGGCCTATAACCAGACCATCGAGGCAGTGCGCAAGCAGGACGAGATGGGCTGGAAAGTGGATGTCCAGGTGGAGCCCGGCGCCAACCATTCCGCCCATGTCACCATCTCTTACCGGGATCGTAACGGCAATCCGGTGGAGGATCTGTCCGTCACCGCCCAGATGGTGCGTCCCACCGCCAAGGGCCATGACCGCGAGGTCACCCTGACCAGGATCTCGCCCGGCACCTATGCCACCCATCAGGAACTGCCGCTGTCGGGTGTCTGGGACATGAGCGTGGCCGCCATCGCACCCGGCGTGGAATACGGGCTGTCGCGCCGCATCCTCGTGCCGTGACGTCTTCCCTTTGCCTTCACTGCGGCGGGGCCATTCCAGCCGGTCTGGACGGCGGTTTCTGCTGCCGGGGCTGCGAGGGCGCCTATGGCCTGGTCCGGGATCTCGGCCTGGAGCAGTACTATTCCCGCCGGGCGGTCGACCCGGCGGCCCGCCCGCTGCGCCCCGACGAGGAAGCCGGTCTGGCCCATGATTTCAGCGCCCATGTCATGGAAGACGGCAAGGGCGAGGCCTCGCTGCATCTGATGATCGAGGGCCTGCATTGCGGCGCCTGCATCTGGCTGATCGAGGCCCTGCTGAACAAGCAGCCCGGCGTCACCTGGGCGCGGGTCAACATGACCACAAGGCGCCTGGTGGTGCGATGGCGGGCGGCCGAGGCTGAGCCCGGCGCCCTGCTGGCTCCGGTGCTGGCGGTGGGCTATCGTCTGGTGCCCTATGACCCGGAACGCCTCGGCGACCAGACCCAGCGCCAGGAGAAGGAACTGCTGCGGGCCATGGCCATCGCCGGTTTCGCGGCGGGCAATGTCATGCTGCTGTCGGTCTCGGTCTGGGCCGGGCATTTCTCCTATATGGGCCCCGCCACGCGGGGGCTGATGCACTGGATTTCGGCGCTGATCGTGCTGCCCGCCGTGGCGTGGTGCGTGCGGCCCTTCGCCCGCTCGGCCATCTCGGCGCTGCGTGCCGGGCGGACCAACATGGATGTGCCCATCACCATCGGCGTGACGCTCGCCAGCCTGATGAGCCTTTGGGAGACCATCCATGGCGGCGAATATGCATATTTCGATTCCGCCATCACCTTGCTGTTCTTCCTGCTGATTGGCCGTTACCTGGATTCCCGGGCGCGCGGCCGGGCGCGGACCACGGTGGAGCATCTGCTGGCGCTGGACGCCACCGCCGTGACGGTGGTGGAAGCCGATGGCACCCAGCGGCTGATGCCGCCGCACAAGGTCAGCCCAGGGGCCAGGGTCCTGGTGGCGGCGGGCGAGCGCATCGGCATCGACGGCACCATCGTCGACGGCGTGTCCGACGTGGACACCAGCCTGCTGACCGGCGAAAGCCTGCCGGCCCAGGTCAAGGCGGGTGAGAAGGTCTTCGCCGGAACCCTCAACCTGTCGGCGCCCTTGCGCCTGACGGTGGCGGCAGTGGGCGAGCGCACCCTGCTGGCCGAGATCGTGCGCATGATGGAAGTGGCGGAGCAGGGCCGCGCCCGCTATGTCGCCCTGGCCGACCGGGTGTCGCGCTGGTACGCCCCGGTGGTGCATCTGGCCGCCATCCTGACTTTTTCCGGCTGGACCCTGCTGGGCGGGGCACCGTGGCAGGTGGCGCTGTTGCATGCCGTGGCGGTGCTGATCATCACCTGCCCCTGCGCCCTGGCCCTGGCGGTGCCGGTGGTGCAGGTGATCGCCTCGGGCCGTCTGTTGCGCCAGGGCATCCTGGTCAAGTCGGCCACGGCGCTGGAACGCTTCGCCGATGCCGATCATGTGGTGTTCGACAAGACCGGCACCCTGACGCTGGGCAAGGCGCAGCTGGTGGAGGATGGCGGCTGGGGCGCGGAGGATCTGGCCGAGGCCGCCGGTCTGGCGCTGGCGTCGCGCCATCCCCTGGCCCGCGCCCTGGTGGCGGCGGCGCCCAACGCCCGGCTGGCAGACGGCGTGGCCGAGATTCCCGGCCGTGGGCTGGAAGTGGCCGCCAGCGGCATTCGCCTGGGCAGCCGGACCTTCGTCGGCGTCGACGACGCCCAGACCTCTCATGACGTGGGGCCGGAGCTATGGCTGGCCCGTCCCGGTCGGCCGCCCTTGCGCTTCGCCTTTTCCGATGCCCCCCGCCCCGATGCCGCCCAGGTGGTGGCCCGGCTCAAGGCCATGGGGCTGACGGTGGAACTGCTGTCGGGCGATCGCCCCGTCACCGCCCGGAAAGTGGCCGAGGAGCTGGGTATCGACGACTGGCGGGCGGGATGTGCCCCCGCCGATAAATGCGCCCGGCTGGCCGAACTGGCGGCGCAGGGCAAGAAGGTGCTGATGATCGGCGATGGGCTCAATGATGCCCCCGCCCTGGCCGCGGCCCATGTCTCCATGTCGCCCAGCACGGCGGTGGATGTCAGCCAGACCGCCGCCGACGTGGTGTTCCAGGGCGGCCGCCTCGCCCCGGTGGTGGAATGCCTGGAGGTGGCGCGGACCTCGCGCACCCTGGTGAAGCAGAATTTCATGCTGGCGCTGGGCTACAACATCTTCACCGTACCCCTGGCGGTGGCGGGAATGGTCACCCCCCTCATCGCGGCGATTGCTATGTCGACCTCGTCGCTGGTAGTAATTGGCAACGCCTTGCGTCTATCGGGCCGCAAGGGCCGAGCCGGAGTGGTTGGTGGATAATCTGCTGATGCTGATTCCCGTGGCCCTGGGGTTGGGGCTGGTGGGATTGATCGCCTTCCTGTGGGCCATGAAGTCGGGTCAGTTCGACGACCTGGACGGCGCGGCGCACCGTATCTTGTTCGACGACGACGATCCGCCCCGGTCCGGGGCCTGAGCGAGGATGGGTAGCCTGCACATGCCTCCCCTCGATTTCGACTCTCACAAGATCGAGCATCTGGCCGACCTCAAGTCGCCCCAGTGCCGCAATTGCGACATCGTGCGCGAGATCGCCTTTTGCGCCGACCTGTCCCATGACGAGGTCAAGCGCCTGGCGGCGGTGCGCTGCCATGCCACCCTGCCGGCCTCGTTCACCGTGTTCCGTGAAGGCGATCTGGTGGACCATGTCTATTCCATCTCCAATGGCGCGGTGAAGCTGTACAAGCTGTTGCCCGACGGGCGGCGCCAGATCATCGGATTCCTGTTCTCGGGCGATATTTTCGGCCTGGGAACCAATGACGGCTACTGCTATACCGCCGAAACCATCACCGCCACCCAGGTTTGCCGCTTCACCCATCGCAAGCTCGACAGCCTGCTGGACGAGATTCCCCGTCTGGAGCGGCGCATGTTCAACATGGCGGTGAAGGATCTGGTGGCGGCGCAAGAACAGATGCTGCTGCTGGGGCGCAAGACCGCCCGTGAGAAGGTCGCCACCTTCCTGGTCAAGCTGTCCATGCGGGCCGAGCGGGCGGGCCAGCCCGGCTCGCCGGTGGCCCTGCCCATGAGCCGCGCCGATATCGCCGACTATCTTGGCCTGACCATCGAGACGGTCAGCCGCACCTTCACCCAGTTGAAGCGGGACAACATCATCGGCTTGCCCGATTCCGGGCATTGCGTGCTGAATGACTGGCAGGCGCTCAAGGAACTGGCGGAAGGCGCCTGAGCGGGAAAAGGGATTCCTCCATGAGTGTCGAAGTGAAGATCAAGCGGGTGACCACCCGTGACATCCGTGCCCGCAAGGGCGCCGAGCCGGTGGTGGTGCTGACCGCCTATACCGCGCCCATCGCCCGGCTGCTGGCCCCCCATTGCGACATCCTGCTGGTGGGTGACTCGCTGGGCATGGTGGTCTATGGCATGGAGACCACGCTGGGCGTCACCCTGGACATGATGATCAACCACGGCAAGGCGGTGGTGCGGTCCTCTTCCCATGCCTGCGTGGTGGTGGACATGCCGTTCGGCAGCTACCAGGAAAGCCGGGAACAGGCCTTCCGCAACTGCGCCCGGGTGATGACCGAGACCGGCTGCGCCGGGGTCAAGCTGGAAGGCGGCCGCGAGATGGCCGAAACCATCCGCTTCCTGGTGGACCGGGGCATTCCGGTCATGGCCCATATCGGACTGAAGCCCCAGGCGGTGCATGCGGCGGGCGGCTTTCGCGCCCAGGGCAGGCTGGAGGCCGAGGCCGAGGCCATCCGCGCCGACGCCCGCGCCATCGACGAGGCCGGGGCCTTCTCGGTGGTGGTGGAGGGCACGGTGGAGCCGGTGGCCCGCGCCCTGTCCGCCGAGATTTCCATTCCCACCATCGGCATCGGCGCCTCGGCCGCCTGCGACGGCCAGGTGCTGGTGATCGACGACGTGCTGGGTCTGTTCGACGACTTCACCCCTAAATTCGTCAAGCGCTATGCCGATCTGCGCCCCCTCATCTCCGAGGCTGTCGCCACCTATGCCGCCGAGGTCAAGTCCCGCGCCTTTCCCGGGCCGGAACACTGTTTCGGGGTGAAGAAATGAGCGGCGGCCTCGACATCGTCCGCTCGGTGGCGGAACTGCGCGCCCGGGTGAAATACTGGCGCGACCAGGGGCTGACCATCGCCCTGGTGCCCACCATGGGGGCGCTGCACCAGGGGCATCTGTCGCTGGTGGCCAAGGCGCTGGAACATGCCGACCGAGTGGTGGCCTCGGTCTTCGTCAATCCCACCCAGTTCGGCCCCAACGAGGATTTCGCCCGCTATCCCCGCCAGGAGGAGCAGGACGCCGCCCTGCTGGACCAGGCGGGCTGCCATCTGCTGTTCGCTCCCACCGTGGCCGAGATGTACCCCGATGGCTTCGCCACCACCGTCAGCGTGTCGGGCGTGTCGGAGGGATTGTGCGGCGCGGTGCGGCCCGGCCATTTCGCCGGGGTGGCCACGGTGGTGACCAAGTTGCTGCTGCAGGCGCTGCCCGACGTGGCGGTGTTCGGCGAGAAGGATTACCAGCAACTGGCGGTGATTCGCCGCTTCGCCCGTGACCTGGACATCCCCGCCGCCATTATCGGGGCGCCGACCCTGCGCGAGGCCGATGGTCTGGCCATGTCGTCACGCAACGCTTATTTGACCGCTGAGGAGCGAGCGGTGGCGCCCTGGTTGCTGAAAGGCCTGACCGGCGTCGCCGATGGGCTGATGGCGGGGGCCAAGGCTTCGGATATGTGTCCCATGGCGGTGAGCGGGCTGCTGAAAGCGGGGTTCTCGTCGGTGGACTATGTGGAGGTCCGTGACGCCGCCAGTCTGGCGCCGGTGGAGGTGATGGCCGCTCCGGTGCGCATCCTGGCCGCCGCCCGGCTGGGCAAGACCCGGCTGATCGACAATATCGAGGCCATCCCCGTCTCCTGACGGGGATGAAGGCATCCTTAACCAAGGGTATGATAAGGCTCTGGCACCAAATCGGTGGGGGGAGAGGGCCTATGCGGGATCTCGTTCGAAAGGCCATGGATGCGCGCCTGCTCGACCTGCTCGGGCTTTGGCGGGCGGCGCGCGACAAGGATGCGGTCATGGATGCCGCGACCCTGTTCGCCGATCATGCCGATCATCTGCTGGTGATCCAGGCCGAGGCGGCGGGAAACCGCTACACCCATTACGGCAGCGCCTTCGCCCGCCATTTCGGCGCCGACCTGACCGGCTGCGTCATCGATGTGCTGCCCACCGATGTCTTGCCGCCGGAACGACGCGGCATGCTGGAATTCGAATATACCTTCGCCCGAGGGGCCGACCGGCCGATATGGCGATCCTACACCGCCCAATTCGATGGGGACGTCACCGAAACCTGGCAGCGGCTGGTATTGCCGGTGGGCGAGAACCGTCTGGCGGTGGGGGCCTATCCCGTGGAAGGGATGGGGGCGAACGGCGATGACGGTGCGACCTTGCTGCGTCTGGTGATCGACCGGGTGCCGGTGGTGCTGGACGATGATGGCGGTATTGCCGATCTGGCGCTGTCGCTCAGGGCCTTTTGCGACACCCGGCTCCAGATGGCCGAACTGGAGGTCCTGGCCACCCGCGACGCCCTGACCGGTGTCGCCAATCCGCGTCATTTTCATCATTTGGCGGGGCTGGAACTGGAGCATGCCCGGCGCATGGGCCGCTCGTTCTCGCTGCTGGCGCTGGATATCGATCATTTCAAGCGGATCAACGATACCTGGGGGCATGCCGCCGGAGACGAGGCCTTGCGGGCTTTCGTCGGCTCCTGCGTCCAGGCCCTGCGCGAATACGACATCCTGGGGCGGATCGGCGGCGAGGAATTCGCCGTCGCCCTGCCCAATACCGGTCTCGACGGCGCCAAGGTCATTGCCGAACGTTTGCGGCGGCTGGTGGAGGAAATGGTGGTGCGCCCGGCGCGGGGCGAGATTTTCGACATGACGGTCAGCGTCGGCGTGGCGTCCCATTCCTTCGGCCATTCTCCCAACCCGGAGGGCGGGGTGATGGACGTCCCCGAACTGCTGCGCCGCGCCGACAAGGCGCTTTATCGGGCCAAGGATTCGGGGCGCAACCGGGTGATGACCGCCGAGGGTTAGAATGTCAGCTCGAAGCGCTGCTCGGTCACCGGGGTGCCCCAGGTGTCGCCGGAGCGCTGCTCGACCAGGGTGAAGCCCCGGCTTTCATACAAGCCGCGGGCGGCGTCCAGACCGGCGAAGGTCCACAGATAGATTCCGCTTATCCGCCGATGGCGGCCAAACGCCACTGCCTGGTCCAGCAGTCGCGCCCCCAGCCCTTTGCCCCGGGCGGCGTCGTCGAGGATGAACCAGCGCAAATGGGCTCGTCCCATCCCGTCCGGTTCGCGGCCATCCAGGGCGACGGCGCCCAGGATGCGGCCGCTGCCGTCCCGGGCCAGCCAAAGTCCGCAGTCCTGGTCCGGCAGGGGGGAGACGAACCCGGCCAGTTCGCGGGCGACCTTGGCCTCGAAATACACGCCGAAGCCCCAGTCGCGGGCGTAATGACGGCCGTGCAGCGCGGCAATGTCGCCAATGGCGCCGGGGCACCAGCCCTCGACGATGGAAACGGGCTCTATCATGGCGATACGGCGTCCCAAAGTGTTCGACCAATCCACTATGCCGCCGCCGCCCGTCCTGGCCCAATCGGGCCAAAGCCATAGCCGGGCTATTTCGCCACGATGACGCCCTTGGCGGTGGCCTCGTGGTACTCGCCGAAGAACGGATATTCGCCGGGGTCGATGCGGCCCAGGATCACCCGCGTCTCGATGCCGGGATGGATGATCTTCTCGCGCCGCAGCGGCAGGCACTCGAACTCCTCGGGCTCGGAATCCTCGTTGCGGACCACCAGCACCACCTTGGTCCTGGCGGGGACCTCCAGTCGTTCGGGCGTGAAACGATGGTTCTTGATGGTCAGATGGACCGAGACCTCATCGGCGGCCCGAGCCATGCCGGCAGGGCAGGTCAGCAGCAAGGCGACAGCCGGAATCAAGGATTTCAGGGGCATCGATCCCTCCGATATGCGAATGCGACGCAATAACATATTCATGTCATAGCTCCTAGCCCACAAGATGTAAATGGGCATTTTCCAAGCCTGGCCGGGTTGACAGCCGCGAGTGATGCGGATAGTGAGAATGAAATCGCGAGTCATTCGCAATTCGGACAACTAGGCAAGGACCCCGCCATGACATTCGCAAAACGTCACTTCCTCGGCCTGGGCATGGCCATCGGCCTGATGGCCGCGACCTCGGCCGCCCAGGCGGTGGAATATCCCATCGGCACTCCCGAGAACCGCTACGGCATGGAGATCGGCGCGGTCTACCTCCAGGCGGTGCGCATGGAACCCGACGGCATGATGCCCTCTCCCGACCAGTCGGACATCCATCTGGAAGCCGACATCAAGGCGTTGCAGGGCAATCCCAACGGCTTTCCCGAGGGCTTCTGGATTCCCCATCTGAAGGTCACCTATGAGCTGGTCAAGGACGGCAGCGGCGAGGTGATCAAGGGCGAGATGATGCCCATGGTGGCCAGCGACGGCCCCCATTACGGCGATAACGTCAAGCTGCCCGGCCCGGGCAAGTACAAGATGACCTATACCATCTACCCCCCCAATGCTCCCGAGAACACGGCGGGCAAGCATTTCGGCCGTCACACCGACCGCCAGACCGGCGTGCGCCCGTGGTTCCCCACCTTCAAGCTGAACTATGACTTCGTGTTCGCGGGTATCGGCAAGAAGGGCGGCTACTGATGAGCGCGCCCCGCAGCCTCCCCGTCCTGGCGGCCGCGAGCCTGCTCGCCGTCGCCACGGCTCACCCGGCCTTCGCCGCCACCGATCCCGCCACCACCGAGCTGCTGCGCGAGGTCAGGCGCCTGTCGGCCCGCATCGAGGAACTGGAACGCTCCCAGTCCGCAAAGTCCGCCGTGGAACAGCGGGTCCAGAAGCTGGAGGCGGACAAGGCCGCCCTCGACAAGGCCATGACCCAGGAGACCATCAGCGAGACCGAGCCCGAGGTCGCCGCCCGCCTCAAGGCGGTGGAGACCGAGGCGCTCAGCTACAAGAAGGGCTCCAAGGTGGTCGACGTGCTGGGCGGCATCAAGATCGGCGCCGGCTTGACCACCGTCGGCCAGAATATGCTGGGCCAGCAGTCGGACAAGGAAGGTCAGCTCAATTGGCGCGGCGACGTCACCATGACCATTCCGGCGGGTAACGTGGGCAGTTCCACCGGCACCATCTACACCCATTTCCGCATGGGCCAGGGCCGCGGACTCCAGGCGGTGCGCAACAGCTATTCCTCGCCCAACGCCACCGCCTTCCAGCGGCCGGGTGCCGACGCCGCCATCGACCTGGCCCAGGCCTGGTACCAGTTGGACGTGCCGCTGGGATGATCCCAAGTCGAAGACCAAGCTGGAAATCACCGTCGGCAAGATGGATCCCTGGGGCTTCTTCGACCAGAATCTGGTGGCGGGCGATGAAACCCGTGCCTTCATGAACCAGGCCCTGGTCCACAATCCGTTGCTGGATGCCGGTGGCGACATGGGCGTCGATGCCCTGGGCTTCACCCCGGGGGCGCGCGTCGCCTTGGTCACCGACGACTTCAAGGTGTCGGGCGGCCTTTATGAAAGCGGCAATGGCGCCTCGTTCCAGAACTCCACCGACTTTCCGTTCCGGATCTTGCAGGTGGAGACCACCCAGCGCTTCTTCGGCGGCCTGGAAGGCAATTACCGCCTGTACGGCTGGCAGAATGGTCGGGGCACCGATTTCGACAACAAGCGCAAGAACCATCTGGGCGTCGGTTTCAGCATCGACCAGAAGGTGGACGATTACGTGACCCTGTTCAGCCGCTACGGCTATCAGATTCAGGGCACGCCGCGCTTCGACCAGAGCCTGACCTTCGGCGGCGAGGTGGGGGGAAGCTATTGGGGGCGTGGCGCCGATGGCCTGGGCCTCGCCATGGCGATCTCCCATACCTCCTCCGCCTATCGCGACCGCTCCCTTACCGTCGACAACGACAATGACGGCAATCCGGATTTCGGCTTCAAGGCCGGGTCGTTCGAGCAGTTGATGGAAATCTACTATCGCTACCGGGTGATGCCGCGCTTCGAACTGACGCCGGACTTCCAGATGATCCGCCATCCCGGCGGCGATCCCTCCGACGCGGTCGCCTATGCCTTGGGCATCCGTGGGCAGTTGACCTATTGACGGAAAGGGTATCAGTGACGTGACAAAGGCTCGTCTCGCAGCCTTGGGGGGATGGATGGCCCGGCATGCCGGCGCCATCCAAGCCTTTCAGTGGGTCATGGTGGCGGTCTACCTGCTCCTGGTGACCGTTCCCGCCTTTCTGCCGCCGCCCGATGATTCCAAGCATATCTGGGACAATCTGGTGCTGTTCGCCCAATTCGCCTTCTGGGGGGTGTGGTGGCCCTTCGTCATGGTCAGCATGCTGGTCATGGGGCGGGCCTGGTGCGGCGTGTTCTGCCCCGAAGGCGCCATGACCGAATGGGCCAGCCGCCGGGGCCTGGGGCGGGCCATTCCGCCCTGGCTGCGCTGGAAGGGCTGGCCCTTCGTGGCCTTCGTCTGCACCACCGTCTATGGCCAGATGATCACCGTCTATGAATATCCCGAGGCGGCACTGCTGATCCTGGGGGCCTCGACCGTCATGGCGCTGGGAATCGGACTGGTCTACGGCCGTGGCATCCGGGTGTGGTGCCGCTATCTGTGTCCGGCCAGCGGTGTCTTCTCGCTGCTGTCGCGACTGTCGCCGGTCCATTTCCGGGTGGACCGCGAAAGCTGGGAAGCGGCCGAGCGGGTCCCCGCGGTGGCCTGCGCCACCCTGGTGGATGTGCGGGCCATGACCGGCGGCGGCTCCTGTCACATGTGCGGCCGCTGCAGCGGCCATCGCGACGCCGTCACCCTGACCCCCCGCCTGCCGGGATCGGAGGTGACGAGCCTGCCCGAGCGCGAAGTTTCGTCCTGGGATACAAACCTGCTGGCCTTCGGCGTCATGGGGGTGGCGACGGGGGCGTTCCAGTGGTCGGGCTCGCCGCTCTATGTGGCCTTGAAGCAGTCCCTGGCGGCCTGGCTGGTGGAGCGCGGCATCATGTTCCCCCTGACCGAGACCCTGCCCTGGTGGATGCTGACCAACTATGCCTCCACCGGCGAGGTCTTCACCTTGTTGGACGGTGCCTGCCTGATCGCCTATATCGCCGCCGTCGCCGTGACGGTGGGGAGCATCACCCTGGCGGGGCTGTGGCTCGGCGCCCGGTTGGCGGGACGGCCCGAGGCGCGCTGGCGGCTGGGCTATGGTCTGATCCCCATGGGAGCGGTGGGGCTGATCATCGGGCTCAGCTCCCTGACCCTGACCCAACTGGCGGCGGAAGGAATCTCCTTCGTCTGGTTGCCCGAGGCGCGGGCTGGGCTATTGGCTGTCGGCTTGGCTTGGAGCGGGGTGCTGGTCTGGCGGCTGTTGCCGGTGGAACGGCGTCCCTTGGCCTGGTTGGCCGCCATGGCCGGAGCGGCGGCCCTGGCCGGAACATGGAGTCTGTTCTTTTTCGTTTGGTAGGACTTTCGTCGACCCAACCCAGGGTCACGATTCATCACATCAGAATTATTGCATTCTGATGATCGGCGTGCCTCAATATTAGTCACAGAGGGGAAAATGCTAAAAATTTAGGCTAGTGGAGGCGTGGGGATGTCTGAGCCAGAACGTATTCTTGAACTCACCCGGGCGGTGCATGATGTCGCCACCGACAAGATCCGGCTGATCAAGCAGGTGACCGGCACCACCCGCATCCTGTCGCTGAACGCCTTGATCGAGGCTACGCGGGCGGGCGAGGTCGGGCGCGGCTTCGCCGTGGTGGCCAACGAGGTCAAGAACGTCTCCAACTCCATCAACACTATCACCCAGGCCATGGAAGGCGAGCTGTCGTCGAGCATCGACGACCTGATGAGCCTGGGCCAGACCATGGTGCAGCAGTTGCGCGGCTCGCGCCTGACCGATCTGGCGCTGAACATGATCGAGATCATCGACCGCAATCTGTACGAACGCTCGTGCGATGTACGGTGGTGGGCCACCGATTCCGCCGTGGTGGACTGTCTGGCCCATGACGGCCACGAGGCCGCCAACCATGCCTGCAAGCGCCTGGGCGTGATTCTGGATTCCTACACCGTCTATCTCGACCTGTGGATCGCCGACGCCTCGGGCCGTGTGGTGGCCAATGGCCGACCCAGCCGCTATCCCCGCGCCATCGGCACCAATGTGGCCAACGAGCGCTGGTTCCGCGACGCCATGGCGACCCGCAATGGCGGTGAATACGCGGTGGCCGATGTTTCCACCACGGCCTCGCTGGACAACGCCCAGGTGGCGACCTATGCCGCCGCCATCCGCAAGGGCGGCGAGGCCGATGGCGAGGTCATCGGCGCGCTGGGCATTTTCTTCGACTGGCAGCCCCAGGCTGAAACCGTGGTCAAGGGCGTGCGCCTGCGCGAGGAGGAGAAGACCACCACCCGCTGTCTGCTGCTGGACGGCAATTGCCGGGTGATCGCCGCCTCGGACGGGATGGGGGTTCTGAGCGAGATCTTCCCGCTGGAGCATACCCATGGCAATGCGGCGTCCTATGTGGACGAGCGCGGCACCGTGGTGGGCTATTCCCTGACTCCCGGCTACGAGACCTATGAGGGGCTGGGCTGGTACGGCGTCATCGTCCAGCGCCCCCGTGACGGCGGGAATGTGCATTAGCCGACTGGACAGGCAAGGGGCGACGTCTTAACGTCGCCCCATGTTCGCGCCCACCGCCGGTTTCCTGCTCGACTCGGCCGCCCAGGCCATGGCCGAAGCCTTCCCCAAGCCCACCGCCGCGACGGTGTCGGCAGCGCTGGACCGTGTCTTCTCCCTGGCCGACCAGTCCTGGGCCGCCACCAGCGGCGCGGTCTCCTTCCGTCTCAACACTCCCCCCATGACCTGCAAGGCGGGCTGCGGCTGGTGCTGCCACCAGCAGGTGGGGGTGTCGGTGGTGGAGGCGGTGCGCATCGCCGTGCATATCCGCGATCTGCCCGCCGAGCAGGCGGCGGCCGTGATGGCGCGGGTCCGCGACCTGGACCGGCTGACCCGGGGCCTGACCACCTCGAAGCGGGCGGCCACCAAGCAGCCCTGCGCCTTCCTGGTGGACGGCGGTTGCTCCATCTACGCGGTACGGCCATTGCGCTGTCGGGGCTTGATCTCCATCGATGTGGAGTTCTGCATCGCCAGTCACGAGGACGAGGCTGCCACCCGCAGTCGCCTGCAGGCGGGGACCCTGCGTCCCGCCTTCCTGACGGCGCCGCAGCAGGTCTACGACCAGGCCCTGAACGGGGTGCTGAAGACCCTGCATTTCGCCAAACTGGCCGATTACGGGCTGGAACTGACGGCGGCGGTGGCGGAATTGCTGGACCAGCCCCGCAAGATGGAGGCCTGGCTGAAGCAGAAGGCGGCGCCCAAGCCGGCGGCGCTGGTGCCCGATCCCGGCGCCGACCTCAAGGCCCAGTTCCGCTAGGGCTCGCCGCTTTACCCCAGCACCCGGTCGGCCGACATCTGGATCAAGGCGCCGATCATCAGGTCGAGCACCACCAGCATTCCGGCGCTGAATGGGGAGACCTTGAGCGCCACATGGGCGATATAGGCCTGATAGACCAGCAGAACGATGGTGGCGGCCAGGTTCAGCGGCGCCAGCCCCCCGCCGGGAAAGACGTGGATGGCCAGGCTGATGGGCAGCAGCACCGCCATCTGGATCACCGCCGACCAGTTATAGGCGACGATGTAGCGGTTGCGGAACTGGACGCGATCCAGGCCCCCAGCGATATGGGCCACCGCCAGGGGAAAGGCGACGCAGCCCATGACGAAGGCGATCAATTCCACCATCAGCGAGCGAACCAGCTCGTCGTCGAAATTGCCGTCCAGCGCCCGCAGGATCAGGAAGGCGGGCAGCACCAGGGCCGGCCCCCAGAACGAGCGCCAGACCCCCTCGACCGAATCGTCGAACCAGATCAGGCCCTTGGGGTCGCGTCGGGCCAGCCGCCAGGCGCCATAGACACCGCCGATGATGTCCGAGGCGCGGATCATCCCGCTATCCGGATCAGGACGCGCCGATAGATTTCGGTCAGCGCCTCCATATCGGCCACCATCACATGCTCGTCGGATTTGTGCATGCTCTGGCCCACCAGCCCGAACTCCACGACGGGGCAGTGATTCTTGATGAAGCGGGCATCCGAGGTGCCGCCGGTGGTGGACAGGTCGGGGGTCAGGCCGGTCACCTGGGTGATGGCCTCGGCCAGTTGCTCTGACAGCGGGCCGGGCGGGGTCAGGAAGGACTCGCCCGAGACCTCCACCTTGACCTCGACCTCGCCGCCCGCCTCGGCCACCGTCTTCTCGATCCAACGGGTCAGCGAGGCGCCGGAATGCATGTCGTTGAAGCGGATGTTGAACCCCGCCTTGGCCTCGGCCGGAATGACATTGGTGGCGGGATTGCCCACATCCACCGTGGTCAGCGCCAGGGTCGACGGCTGGAAATGGGCGTTGCCCTGGTCCAGCGGTTGGGCGGTGAGACGGTTGAGAATGTCCAGCAGGCGGGGGATGGGATTGTCGGCCAGATGGGGATAGGCGGAATGGCCCTGGGTTCCGAACACGGTCAGGCGGCAGTTGAGGCTGCCGCGCCGCCCGATCTTCATCATCTCGCCCAGGCGATGGGGATTGGTGGGCTCGCCGACGATGCAGGCGTCGAGGGTTTCTCCGCGCGCCGCCAGCCAGTCCAGCACCTTGACGGTGCCGTCCACCGCCGGGCCTTCCTCATCGCCGGTGATCAGCAGCGAGATGGAGCCGTTGGGCTTTCCGTCCTCCAGCCTGCGCGCCACGGCGGCAACGAAACAGGCGATGGCGCCCTTCATGTCGGCGGCACCGCGTCCGAACAGGCGGCCGTCAATCATCTGGGCCTCGAACGGCTCCACCGTCCAGCCCTTGCCCGGCGGCACCACATCGGTATGCCCGGCGAAGCAGAAATTCGGCCCCCCCTGGCCCAGACGGGCGTAGAGGTTACGGATTTCCGGCCCGCCCGTGGCCGAGCGGATGTGGTGGCAGACAAAGCCCAGGCGCTCCAGGGCCTCGGCCAGCACGTCCAGGGCGCCTGCGTCCTCGGGGGTGACGCTGGGCCGCTGGATCAGTGCCCGGGCGAGGGCGAGGGGATCGCGCAGCCCGGTCAATCGCGCAACAATTCGTTGATGGAAACCTTGGAACGGGTGCGCTCGTCCACCTTCTTGACGATGACGGCGCAATAGAGGCCGGGGCCAGGGCTGCCATCGGGCAGGGCCTTGCCCGGCATGGTGCCCGAGACCACCACCGAATAGGCGGGAACCCGGCCCATGAAGACCTCGCCGGTCTCGCGGTCGACGATCTTGGTGGACGCGCCGATATAGACGCCCATGGACAGCACCGCGCCGGTCTCCACCAGCACGCCCTCGGCCACTTCGGCCCGGGCGCCGATGAAGCAGTTGTCCTCGATGATCACCGGACCGGCCTGCAGCGGCTCCAGCACGCCGCCGATACCGGCGCCGCCCGAGATATGCACGTTCTTGCCGATCTGGGCGCAGGAGCCCACGGTGGCCCAGGTGTCGACCATGGTGCCCGAATCCACGAAGGCGCCCAGATTGACGAAGCTGGGCATCAGCACCACGCCCGGCGCGATATGGGCCGAGCGGCGCACCACCGCGCCCGGCACGGCGCGGAACCCGGCGGCGCGGAAGCGGGCATCGTCCCAGCCCTCGAACTTGGTGGGCACCTTGTCGAACCAGGTGCCGGGGCCGTCGCCCATCACCTTGTTGTCGTTGAGGCGGAAGGACAGCAGCACCGCCTTCTTCAGCCACTGATTGACCACCCACTTGCCCTCGACCTTGGCGGCCACCCGCAGCTTGCCGCCGTCCAGGGCGTCCAGCGCCGCCTCGACGGCGTCGCGGATCTCGCCCTTGGTCTGGAGATTGATGCCGTCGCGCGCCTCCCAGGCGGCGTCGATGGTCTTTTCGATGGCGGCGAAGCTCATGATGGGGTCCTGCGGCTTGGGGATTAAGGAATCAAGGATGCCGAACATGCCCCCCCGCATCGGGGGAGTCAACAAGGGGCGCGGTCAGGCGGTGCCGCCTGTGCCGTCCACCAACTTGGCCAGTGCCGCCGCCATCTCGGCCACCGGGGTCCGGAAGTCGTCGGGGCTGGGCTGGCGGAACAGCCGCATGGTGGGATACCAGGGCGAATCCAGCGGCTCGTCCTGCCAGCGCCAGTCCGAGACATAGCGCAGCAGCACCCAGACCGGACGGCCCAGGCCGCCCGCCAGATGGGCGGCCGAGGTGTCGATGGTGATGATCAGGTCGAGACGCTGCATCAGCGCCGCCGTGTCGGCGAAACTGGTCAGTTCGGGGGCGGCATCCAGCATCAGGCGGTCGCCGCCCAGGCGCTTCAGGTCCTCGGCGCGCGGCCCCAACTGCAGGCTGACGAAGGCCACCCGGGGGTCGGTCATCAGCGGCATCAGCTGTTCCAGCGGCCAGGAGCGGTCGCGCGGTGTGGTCTTGCCCGCCCAGACCAGCCCCACGGTCAGGGAGGTGCCCTCGGCCCGGGGAAGAGACAGGCCCGGCCGAGGCGGCGGCGTCAGATAGGGCACCCGGGCGGGGATGGCGTCGAAACTGGTGCCCATCAGATGGGGCAGGCTGGCCATGGGGGCCCACAAGTGATAGGGCGGCAGGTCGGCGCCCTTGGGGATGGTCGCCACCACGCCCGGCAGGGGCCGGAACAGTTCCACCAGTTCGGGCAGGCATTCCAGCACCACGGCGGCGCCGCGTTCGGCCAGCAGCGGGACGTAACGGGCGAATTGCAGGGCGTCGCCGAAGCCTTGTTCGCTGGTCACCAGCACCCGCTTGCCCGCCACCGCCTCGCCGGACCATCGCGGTCCCGGAATGTCGCGCGGGGGATTGCGCGCCAGTTCCAGCCGGGCTTCGTAACCGGCGAATCCTCGCCGGTAGTCACCCATGTAGAGATGGGACAGGGCAAGATCCCAGCGGTATTCCGGATTGGCGGGATTGCTGGCCAGCACTTCGGTCAGCATGGCCTCGGCGCGGGCGTGCTTGCGGCCGTCGCGCAGCACCAGCGCCAGGTTGTAGCGATAGCCGATCACATCGGGGGCCAGGGTCACCGCCTGGGACAGGGCCTCCTCTGCCTCGGCGAAGCGGCCCAGGTCGCGCAACGCATTGCCCAGATTGGACAAGGTGGCGGCATTGCCGGGCTCCAGCCGCAGGGAGCGGGCATAACAAGCCAGGGCGGCCTCGGAGCGGCCGGTGCGCCGCAGGATGGCGCCCAGATTGGCATGGGCGGCGCTCCAGCGCGGCACCAGTTGGCAGGCGCGGAAGAACGATTGCTCCGCCAGATCCAGTTTTCCGGCCTGCCAGGCTTGCCCGCCCAGGGCGAAGCAGCGCTGGGCCTCGGCTTGGCTCTCGGGTGTGGTCATAGCGCGTCCATGTCGCCCAGGGTGAAGTGGAAGCGGGTGCCCTGGCCCGGGGTTGACTCCACCCAGATACGGCCGCCATGGCGCTCGACGATCTTCTTGCAGATGGACAGGCCGATGCCGGTGCCGTCGTACTGCTCGCGGGTGTGCAGGCGGTGGAATATCTTGAAGATGCGGTCGTAATAGTCGGGCTCGATGCCGATGCCGTTATCGGCCACGGTGAAGCGCCAGGCGTCGCCGTCGCGCTCGGCGGTGACGGTGATCTTCGCGGCGCGCTCGGGCGAGCGGAATTTGATGGCGTTGCTGATCAGGTTCTGGAACAGCAGGAAGACCTCGTTGCCGCAGCAGACCACCACGGGCAGCGAGGTGGGAATGTTCACCCGCGCCCCGGCCTCGGCGATGACGGGACGCAGCACGCGCAGCACATTGGCGGTCAGAACGTCCAAGGCCACGGCGGTGGGTGGGTCGTTGATGCGGCCGACGCGCGAGAATTCCAGCAGGTCCTGGACCAGCCGGTCCATGCGAACCGCGCCTTCCTTGGCGAAGGCGATGAAATCGTGGCCGTCCTTGTCCAGCTTGTCGCCGTACCGGCGTTCCAGCAGGGCCATATAGCTGCTGACCATGCGCAGCGGCTCGCGCAGGTCGTGGCTGGCCACATAGGCAAACTGTTCCAGGTCGGCGTTGGAGCGCTCCAGCGCCTCGGTCCGTTCGGTCAGGATGCGTTCGGCTTCCTTGCGCTCGGAGACGTCGCGCACCACCACCAGCAACCGGTCGACGCCGCTGATCCGGGCGCTGCGCATGTTGACCTCGACCCAGAACAGGCTGCCGTCGCGCTTTCTGGCCCGCCATTCGAACAGTTGGGTCTCGCCGCTGGCCGCTCGCACGATCCATTGACGCGCCGCGTCGTCGTCATAGGGCGCCGTGCCCTCGCTCAACTGGCCGACCCGCAAGGCCTGAACCTGTGCGGCGGTATCGTAGCCGTACATTTCCAGCATGCGCTGGTTGACCGCCAGGATGGCGCCGCTGGTCAGGTCGTGGATGAAGATGGCGTCGCTGATGGCGTCGAAGATGGTGCGGAACCGCGCCTCGCTGGCGCTCAGGGCGGCTTCGGCGGCCTTGGCGGCCGAGATGTCGGTAATGGTGCCGATATGGCCGATCACTTGGCCGGTGACATCGCGCTTGGCCCGGGCTTGGCCCAGCACCCAACTGGTGCCGCCATCGGGCCTTGGGAAGCGGAATTCCGACTGGAACAGGCCACGTTCCGCCTTCACCGCCTGCCACTCCGCGGTGACGCGCCCGCGATCCTCGGCATCGACGCAATCGGTCCAGGCCAGGCCCAGGGCGGCTTCGGCCGACAGCCCGGTGATGCGCGACCAGCGGTCGTTGACAAAGACGTGGCGTCCGTCCGGGTCGGTCTCGAACACCCCCACCGGGGTCAGGCCGACCAGTTCGCGGTAATGCTGTTCACTGCTTTTGAGGGCGTCCAGCGCCGCCACCACCTGGCGGGTGCGGCTGCCGACCTGCCGACGCAACAGCCAGGTCCAGATGGCCAGCACCACGGCGCCGCCCGCCGCCGCCTGCAGGCCCAGGGTGATCAACCGGACATAGCGGGAATCTGGCCCCGCCAGGGGGGAGCCGAGCCAGCGTGTGGTGATGGCTTCGCGCTCGCTGGGGCTGATCAGGGCAAATCCCGCCTCGATCCGCCGGTACAAATCCGGCTTCCCCTTGTGGACCGCCCAATGGAACTGTCCGGAATACAGGGGCGCGGTGTGGCGGAACTGGGCATCGATGCCCTTCTTGTAGAGCAGATAGTCGGCAGGCGGCTGGTCAAGGCAGAAGACGCGCAGTTCGTGGCGTCCGGCGGCGTCGACCATAGACTCGTAGCTGGGATAGCGTCGCAGGCTGGTGACCTGACGGCTTTCCAGCCAGTCGATGCAGGCATCGCCATCCTTCACCCCAACGGTGAAGCCCCTCAGGGTGTCGGCGTCGGAAATACCGGAAATGGTGGAATGGAAATAGATGGGGACGTCGATGGTGGCGTAGGCCTTGGAGAAGTCATAGACCTGCAGGCGGGCCGGGGTCTCGAACAAGGTGTCGATGACATCGGCCTTGCCCGCCGCCATCAGGGCCTGGGCCCGTGCCCAGTCCATGGCCTGCAACTCGACCTTGATGCCGGTCTTGGCGCCCCACAGATCCCATAGATCCTTCAGCAGGCCGTGCAGGCTTCCATCCGCCGTCCGGAAAATATAGGGCGGATAGTTGTCGTCGATCACCACCGTGATGGAGGCCGGCGGTTTGGCCTCGACGGGCTGGGCCATGGCCGGGGATGGCGGCGGGACCAAGGCGGCCAGCATGACGACCGCCACCCACAACCGGGTCGCGGCAGCCCTGATCACGTCCATCCTCATGCCCTTGGCCGTTGCCATTGCCTTCCCCAATCCGCCGTCAAGGATACGCGTGACGGCGGGTCCGGGCAACGACCGGTGTTTATTTGGCGGCGGCGGTGTCGAGCAGGGCCAGCAGGCTCGACAGAATCTGGCGCGGGCTGGGAGGGCAGCCGGGAATGTGCAGGTCCACCGGCACCACCTCGTGGACACCGCCAAGGACGGCGTAGGAGCCCTTGAAGCAGCCGCCGTCCAGGGCGCATTCCCCCATGGCCACCACCCATTTGGGAGCGGGGGTGGCGTCATAGGTGCGCTTCAGCGCCTCGGCCATGTTGCAGGCCACCGGCCCGGTGACCAGCAGCACGTCGGCATGGCGGGGGCTGGCGACGAAGCGGATGCCGAAGCGTTCCAGGTCGTAGACCGGATTGTTGACGGCGTGGATTTCCAACTCGCAGCCATTGCAGGACCCGGCATCGACCTCGCGGATGGACAGGGACCGTCCCAGGCGCTCGCGCACCCGCTCTCCCAGGGCCCGGGCCAGTTCCTCGATGCCATCGGGATCGGGGGCTGGCACGTTGCGCAGGGTGTGCGGCCCCCGGGTCAGGTGCTTGAACAGGATCTTGCTGATGGGGGGAATCATAGATCAGCCCCCGAATACGAGCAGTTGAACGACTTGTTGCACAAGGGGAAGTCGGCGACGATGTTGCCCTCGATGGCGGCTTCCAGCAGCGGCCACTGGAACCAGCTGGGATCATGGGCATGGGCGCGGGCCACCCGCCCGCTCTCGTCCATGCGCACCCAGACCATGACCTCGCCCCGGAAGCTTTCCACCACCGCCAGCCCCTCGCCCGCCAAGCTGGGCAGCGGCGCGCGGAAGGCGCCTTGCGGCATGTCGGACAGGATCTGGGTGATCAGCCCCAGGCTTTCGCGGACCTCGTCGAAGCGGACCATCAGCCGGGCGTTGACGTCGCCCTCGGCATAGACCGGGATGGACAGGTCCAGCATGTCATAGGGTTGATAGCCCGGCGCCTTGCGTGAATCGTGGCCGCGTCCCGAGGCCCGCCCGACGAAGCCCCCGGCGCCGAAGCGATGCACCAGCGAGCCGTTGGCGATGCCGGTGCCCTGGGTGCGGTCCGACAGCGACGGCGTGTTGTCGTACAGCTTGAAGGCGCGCTCGAAATCCTTGGTGAAGCCGTGCAGAAGGTGCTTCAGCGCTTCCGCCCCTTCCTCGGAGAGGTCGCGGGCACAGCCGCCCGGCACGACCCGGTCCATCAGCAGGCGATGGCCGAACAGGGCGTCGTTGGCCCGCAGGATCTTCTCGCGCAGCACTCCCATATGGGACAGCATGATGGCGAAGGCGGCGTCGTTGCACACCGCGCCGATGTCGAAGACATGGTTGGCGATGCGCTCCATCTCGGCCATCAGGGCGCGCAGCCAATGGGCGCGCGGCGGGACCTCGCAGCCCAGCGCCGCCTCCACCGCCCGGGCGAAAGCCAGGGAATAGGCCACGGTGGCGTCGCCCGACACCCGCGCCGCCACCCGGGCCGCGTCCTCTACGCTCCGTTCGGTCAGCAAGCCGTCGATGCCTTTGTGAACATAGCCCAGACGCTGTTCCAGCCGCACCACCGCCTCGCCCTGGCAATGGAAGCGGAAATGGCCGGGCTCGATCACCCCGGCATGGACCGGCCCCACCGGAATCTGGTGCAGGCCCTCGCCCTCGGCGGCGAGGAAGTCATAGGTCAGCGGCCGCTCGGCGGCGGGTTGGGGCTGGGACGCCAGCGGCTTGCGGCTCGGCCAGCGGCCATGGTCCAGCCAGGGACGGCGGTCCTCCAGCCCCATGGGGGCCAGCCCCCACAGGTCGAAGGCGGCGCGCTCCAGCCGGATGACGCCCGGCCGCGCCCGGCCCAGCGACACGTACCAGCGTTCGGGGCAGGGATGCGAGGCGATGGCGATCTGGCCGGACTCGTCGTCGCGCAGCGCCACATGGATTTCCTCGGGCTCGCCCCACAGCGAGATCACCGACCATTCCGAGGTGGCCAACTGCCCCACCAGCGCCCGCCAGGCCCGGATGTCGAGGCGGAAGCGCGGCCAGGGGCGGTGCCCCTCGACCGGGTGGCCCGAGGACAGGAAGTCCAGCAGGGAGACATTGCCCATCATCCCAGAACCCTCGCCACCGCCTGGAACCACGCCACCAACTCGCGGGGCAGATACAGGCCGGCCACCAGCACCAGCAGCATGTGCACCCAAAGCGGCGTCAGGGCCAGGATGTTGGAGACGGCGCTGGCCTCGCCATGGCCGTGCTGCTGGGGCGGCGGCTCGCCGAAGGCCATCATCTGCAGCCGCGACACCAGGGCGCCGAAGGCCAGCAGCAATCCCAGCGCCAGCGGAATCGCCAGCAGCGGCGCCCGCGCGAAGGTGGAGCTGAGCACCAGGAACTCGCTCATGAACACCCCCATGGGGGGCAACCCGGCGATGGCCAGCACCGCGAGAACGAAGCCCCAACCCAGCACCGGATGGGACGAGGTCAGGCCCCGGATATCGGCGATGCGCTTGGTGCCCGCGTTCTGGCTGATGATGCCCACCGCGAAGAAGATGGCCGACTTGGTCAGCGAATGCATGGTCATGTGCATCAGCCCGGCGAAATTGGCCAGCGCGCCGCCCATGCCGAAGGCGAAGGTGATCACCCCCATATGCTCGATGGAGGAATAGGCGAACAGCCGCTTGATGTCGCCGCGCCGGTACAGCATGAAGGCCGCCAGGAACAGGCTGGACAGCCCCATCATGATCATCAGCGGCCCCGGCGTCAGGGTGTGGGGATTGGCCGACATCAGCATCTTGAAGCGCAACAGGGCGTACAGCGCCACGTTGAGCAGCAGGCCGGACAGCACCGCCGAAATGGGGGTCGGGCCCTCGGCATGGGCGTCGGGCAGCCAGGAATGCAGCGGCGCCAGGCCGACCTTGGTGCCATAGCCCACCAGCACGAAGACGAAGGCCAGGTTCAGCAGGTCGGGCTGGAAGTCATGCGCCCGCTTGACCAGCAGGGTCCAGGCCATGGCGTCGGCGCCGTCGCCCATCACCGGCTGGGCCGCCAGATAGACCAGGGTGGTGCCGAACAGCGCCAGCCCGATACCCACCGAGCACAGGATGAAATACTTCCACGCCGCCTCGATGGCCTCGCGGGTGCGGTACAGGCTGACCATCAGCACGGTGGTCAGGGTCGCCGCCTCCACCGCCACCCACATCACGCCGGTATTGTTGGCGGTCAGCGCCAGCAGCATGGTGAACAGGAAGGCCTGGTACATGGAGTGGTAGAAGCGCAGATGCAGGTCGCTTAGGCGCTGCGCCTCGGATTCGCGGGCGATATAGGCGGCCGAGAACACCGCCGTGGTCAGGCCGACAAAGCTGGTCAGCACCACCAGATAGACGTTGAAATCGTCGATGAACAGCAGCCGGGTCGCCGCCGGGCGGTGTTCCAGCAGGGCCAGGGACGACAGGAAGGTCACTGCCGAGGCGCCCACATTGACCCAGGTCGCCGTCCGCCAGCTTTTCAGCACCACCAGGAAACCGGCAGAACCCAGCGGCACTCCCAATATCCACAGCAGCGGATTCTCGAAACCGGGCAGGGTGGCGATGACGCTCATCATTGGCGGTCACCCCGATAGGTTTCCAGATCGTTCAGATCCAGGGTCTCGAACCGCTCGCGGATGCGGAAGAAGAAGATGCCGAACAGGGTCATGGCCACCAGCACCGAGAAGGCGATGGAGATTTCCACCACCAGGGGCATGCCCTTGGCCGAGACGGCGGCCAGGATCAGCCCGTTCTCCAGCGCCATGAATCCCACCACCTGGGTCACCGCGTTCCTGCGGGTGATCATCATCAACAGGCCCAGCAGGATGACGCTCATGGCCAGGGCCAGGCTTTCGCGGGTCAGGGCGGCGGCATTGGCGGTCACCGGCAGCACCAGCAAGATGGACAGCGCCACCAGCGCAACTCCCGCCATCATGGTCCAGCCGATGGACATGGCGGTTTCCACCGAACGGTGGATGCCCAGCTTCTCCACCAGCCAGTGCAGGGCGCCCGGCACGATGATGGCCTTGAACACCAGGGCGATGGCGGCGGTGATATAGAGATGCGGCGCGTTCTGGACATGGGCCTGCCACGCCGCCGCCGCCGCCAGGGCCAGGGCCTGGAAGGCGAAGGTGTTCAGCACCGCGAACAGGCGGCGCTGGTACAGCAGTTGGAAGCCCGCCATCAGCACGGTGGCGCCGATCAGATGGGCGACCTCGTAGGAGAACTGGCTGAGCTCCGCCATCACACCGCCTCCGACACATAGAGGAAGATGGTGGCCAGCAGGCCCAGCAGCAGGGCGCCGCCCAGGAAATCGGCGTAGCGGAACACCCGCATCTTGGCGATGACGGTCTCGAAGATGCCCAGCGCCGTGGCCAGCAGGAAGCACTTGGCCAGGAAGGCCCCCAGGCCGATGGCCAGACCCAAGGCCCCCGCTTCCGGCTGAGCCATGCCCCAGGGCGCGAAGATGCCGCCGATCAGCGCCATGAACAGGGTCAGGCGCACCATGCCCGCCCCCTCCATCAGGGCGAGATGGCGGCCGGAATATTCCAGCACCATGGCCTCGTGCACCATGGTCAGTTCCAGATGGGTGGCCGGGTTGTCGATGGGAATGCGGCCGTTCTCGGCGATGGCGACCATGATCAGCGCCGCCAGCGCCAGGCCCAGCGACACCTCGACCCCGACGCCGCCCGACAGCACGAAGGCGACGATCTGGGCGGGCGAGGTGGTGCCGGTGATCAGCGACAGCGAGAAGCTGACCATCAGCATGGCCGGTTCGGCCAGGCTGGCGATCATCATCTCGCGGCTGGCCCCCAGCCCGCCGAAGCTGGTACCCACATCCATGCCCGCCAGCGCCGTCCAGAACCGCGCCACCCCCAGCAGCGCCACCAGGGCGATCAGGTCGGCGGCGGGGGCCAGCACCATGTTGGTGGTGAAGGTGGGGATGATGCAGGCGGCCAGCCAGACGGCGGCGAAGGTGACATAGGGCGCGGCGCGGAAGATCCACGAGGCGGAATGGGCCACCACCGCTTCCTTCTGCAACAGGCGGAAGACGTCGCGATAGGGCTGGAAAGGCGAGGCGCCGATGCGGCCGTTCAGCCGCGCCTTCACCAGCCGCACCCAGCCGGTGATCAGTGGCGCCAGCGCCACCACCAGGAAAATCTGGGCGATCTGGGCGAGGACGGGGGTCATGCGGCCCTCCGGAGCGCCGAGAACAAATTAACAACATTTGCCGAGTGGGCTAGCTTGGGTCCATCAACGCCACGACTCCGTCCGCCAAGCAGCCGCCCCTTCCGGGCGGCTTTTTTCATGGGAGTAACGCCATGCCCGATAACCATTACGACCCTACCCAGCCCCGCGACGACCATGGACGCTGGAGCGACGAGGAGAACGCCTCGGCCCACGGCCATGTGGTCAAGGACATCCACCGCAGGGCCGCCGCGATCATCGCGGGCGAAAAGCAGGTGGGCAAGAACAGCGAGTGCGTCTCGCTGGTGAAGCATCTGGCACCCCAGGTGGGTTTCGCCTCGACCTGGGAGGAAGGCCCGCCCATCCGGGGCTATGGCAAGCCGCCGCTGGAGCCCGGCACCGCCATCGCCACCTTCACCGGCGGCAAGTATCCCAGCGCCGTCACCGGCAACCATGCCGCCATCTTTCTGGAATACGGGATGAGGGATGGGCGGCAGGGTATCTGAGTGCTGGACCAGTCGAATGGCCTGAAGCCGAATAGGAGGTTCATAAACTTCAATGGTCGGGCTGAGCACTATTCCGTTATCAAGCGGAAGTAGCTGTGGCAGCATGAGGGTGGAGACGCCCCCATGCTTCGCCTGATGATTGCGGTCCTGCTGTTTATCGCTTCCCCGGCTTTGGCCTGGGAAACCGACTGCCCATTGGAGCATCGCAGCTATCCAGGGAGTCGTCTTGCCGGTGGCTATCCGAGTTATGATGGTGGTGACGGCGGAGTTGCCACTTCCCACATTCAACGCGGTGATCATTGGCATGACACGGAGGCCATCGAGAAATGGAAGGCCCGTGACGGCAAACTCACCTGCCAATACAACAGCCCCCATGGCAGGGACGACGACATCATCCTTCCCGTTCCCGGCCTGCTGATCCGCTGCGACTGGCTGGGGCGCGACGTGCCGAAGCCCAGGCCGGTGGCGCCCGACACCGGCGGCCCGAACGAAACCGTCTTCCTGCGCATCTGGTGCACGTCGCGGCCGTGACGGCAGCCTGAGGATGGTCGCGCTCATTTCTGCTGCCTCACCGCCACCACCAGCAGCATGAAGACCAAGGTGGCGAACATCATCAGCAGATAACGCCGCACCGTCAGGAACTGCATGCGGTTGACCCGGTCAGCCACATAGCCCACCAGCCGCTGGATTCCTAGATACAGCCCGACCCAGATGTGATCGACGACGCGCAGCTTGAAGCGCGCCGGGGAATTGTCGCCGGGTGGCGGCATGTCCACCGTCTCGCGGGCGCTGAACAGCGAGCCGCAGAACACCCGGCGCAGCGGCTGGGCGAAGCTTTCGCCGGTATACTGGGTCTGGGGGATGTCCTCGGCATGGCCGCAATCCCAGGCATCGGCCCGGCGCACCTTGGTGGTACCGAAGCCATGCACCAGCAGGATGGAGATGACGAACAGCGACAGCCCGGTCATCACCAGTACCGTCCCCGAATAGGAGCCGCGGGTGGAGGAAACCGGGCTCAGCCACGGCCAGCCCAGATCAGCCGAAACCGCGAAGGACACGCCGGTCAGGGGCTGCACCACATGGGACACCGCGTCGGTGACGGTGACCGGCAGGGCGCCCAGGATGATGCACAGCGCCGCCAGCACCGCCATGCTCCATCGCATGGAGCCGGGCAGCTGATGCGCCTCGGCCGCCGCCTTGGAGCGGGGGCGGCCCAGGAAGGCGATGCCATAGGCCCGCACGAAGCAGCTGGCGGCCAGGGCGGCGGCCAGGGCCAGCATGGCGCCCACCACCGGCACGCCGAACTTCATGGCCCAGTGGGGCAGTGACGGCCCCTTGAACAGGGCCTGGAAGATCAGCCATTCCGACACGAAACCGTTCAGGGGCGGCAGTGCCGAGATGGCCAGCGCGCCCACCAGGGCGGCGGCGCCGGTCCAGGGCATGCGCTTGAGCAATCCGCCCAGGGCGTTCAGGCTGCGCTGGCCGGTGGCGGTGATCACCGCGCCCGCCGACAGGAACAGCAGGGTCTTGAAGATGGAATGATTGATGATGTGGTAGAGCGCGGCCACCAGGGCCAGGGCGGCCAGGGCCTTCTCGCCGCCGTCCTTGAAGGCGATGGCGAGGCCCAGCCCGATCACCACCACTCCGATATTCTCCACCGTGGAATAGGCCAGCAGCTTCTTCAGGTCGTCCTGCAACAGGGCATAGAGCACCCCCATGACGGCGGTGACGCCGCCGATCACCATCAGGGCGGCGCCCCAGCCCCAGGCCACATGGCCATGCAGGTCGAACAGGATGCGGATCAGCCCGTACAGCGCCACCTTGGTCATGACGCCGCTCATCAGGGCGGAGACATGGCTGGGAGCGGCGGGATGGGCCAGCGGCAACCAAGCATGCAGCGGCACCAGGCCGGCCTTGGACCCGGCGCCCAGCAGCGCCAGCAGCACCACCAGGAAACCGGAGACGGAATCCAGGGCGGTGGCCCGCATGGCCGGGAACGAATAGGCGCCCTGCGCCCCCGCCAGCAGGCCGAAACAGGTCAGCAGGCAGAAGGTGCCGAAGGTGGCCATCATCAGATAGACGAAGGCGGCCTGACGGTTCTCGGCGTTCTTGTGGTCGGACATCACCAGCGCCCACGACGCCAGCGACATGAACTCCCACGACACCAGGAACATGAAGGCGTCGTCCGAGATCAGCACCGCGTTCATGCCGAACAGGAACAGCGGGAAGAACGGCGTCACCCGGCGCGGTTCGGGCAGATGCGAGGTATAGCCGATGCCGAACACCGAGGCGGCGGTGGTGCCGACATTGACCAGCACCATGAACAGGGCCGACAGGTTGTCGAGGCGGAAATGGGCGTTCAGCCAGGGCAGGCCGATGGGCAGCACGATGGCCGGACCGGTTCCCGGCGTCTGGCCCAGATGCTTCAGTCCTCCGGCGATCAGGATCAGGCTGGCCACGGCGCAGCCCAGATAGACGATCCGGTGGCGCCAGACCTCTCCACCCGCCAGCACGCCGAGAACGGCGAGCGCCAACAAGGCGGACAAGGCGGACGCCACTAGCATGTGCCGCTGGACTCCGCCGTTCTATCGTATTGGATCACCCGAGCCTCCCCGCTTGAGGGGGGGAATCATAGCATGCGATACGGCAATCGCAAGGCCACTGCATTACACTTCCGTGAGCCTGCGGTCGCGCTCGAAGCGCAGTCGCACATCGATGCCGCGCCGCGCCAGCAGGCGGCGGAGCAGCACCGTCACCACCACGCCCAGCCAGGCCCCCATCACCGCATCGGAAAAGTAGTGGACGGTGGTCAGTACCCGGCTGGCGGCCACCAGCACGGCGATACTGATGAAGGCGATGTCGTAGCGGGGCAGGATCAGGGTCAGCGCCGTCATGGCG
The DNA here is from genome assembly GCF_001650715.1 of Paramagnetospirillum marisnigri. Lineage (GTDB taxonomy): Bacteria > Pseudomonadota > Alphaproteobacteria > Rhodospirillales > Magnetospirillaceae > Phaeospirillum > Phaeospirillum marisnigri. Next base: position 72,432 of record NZ_LWQT01000020.1, read on the forward strand.
GCGAAGGCGGCCTGGGAATGGCCCGACGGGAAGGAATTGGTGGCATAGGCGTGGGTCAGCGGCGCGAAGTCGTACAGACTCTGCTCGAACAGCAGCTTGGGCCGGGTGCGGCCGACCAGGATCTTGACCAGGGTGTTGAGCAGGCCCGAGATCGCCATGGACAGGAAGAAGAAGCCCGGCACCCAGGCGGCCTTGGCGATCCTTGCCCGGATCTCCAATGTGGGGGCGGCGCGCCAGGCCAGGAACAGCACCAGCAGCAGCACGCCCGACGGCACCATCCACACCCCGCCCAGGCCGAGATGGGTCACCGTCTTCCAGAAGCCTTCGGCATCGCCGCCCATCCAGCTTTTCAGCCACAGCGCCAGGGGGCGGTCTACGATCCAATATCCCACCAGGATCAACAGAAAGGCATAGACGCTCATCCAGGCGAGCGGCCAGCGCCGCGTCCGTGCCCACTGGGCCGCCACCACCCGGCGCGTCCCCGCCAGACCGTCCCAGCGATCCAGCGAAGCCGTGGCGAGGCGCCCCCAGGCATTGGTCAGATGATCGAGCGGGCTCACAGCTTGCCCTCCACCGCATAGGCGGTCAGCACCACCCGTTTGCCGCGCGAATAATTCAGTCCCTTGACCACGCCCACCACCACCGGACGCACTCCGATCTCGGCCGATTTGGCGAAGAAGGCCTGCTCCTCGCGATCGGCCACCAGCACCAGGGCGGCGGGGCCGTTCAGCAGATGATTGGCGGCATTGGCGGCGTCGGTCAATTTGGTGTCGGTGCCCAGCAGGAACACCAGGCTGGGCTCGGCATAGCCCGCCACCACCACGGCGCCGCGATGGGGCCGCTCGGCCACAAGTTGCGCCGCCGAGCGGCTGACGAACATGCCGTCCAGCTGCGGCAGCACGCCCTCGAACACCACCTGGAACGAGGTGACGGCCAGCACCACCACCGCCAGGGCGGCGCCGCGCATCTGGCCTTTCAACGCCTGGGCCAGGGCGAAGCCCGCCATCACGAGGATGGCGGCGGCGGAGGGGATGCTGATCCAGGCGAAGCCCGCGCCCAATTGCATGGGTGCCGCCACCACCAGACCCGCCAGCACCAGCGCCACCAGCGCCCAGACGCCGTACCACAGCTTGGCGCCCCGGCTGAACAGGGTGGGGGCGCCGCCGATGACGGCGGCGGCGATCAGCAGGGTCAGGGCGGGGAAGGCGGGCAGCACGTAATGGGGCAGCTTGGTCGGCACCAGCTCGAACATGATCCAGGCGGGACCGGCCCAGGCGAGACAGAACCGCACCTGTGGCCGCAGGCGTTCGCGCCAGGCCGCCGCCAGGGCGGGCCACAGCAGCAGCGAGCCCGGCCACAGGGTCACCGCCGCCAGGGCGAGATAGGTGCCGGGCCAGCCGCCATGGCTTTCCTGGGCGCCCAGCAGCTTGGGCAGCAGGTCGCCCTTGACCGCCTCGCCGACGAAGGCGCCGCCGGTGGCCTGGGATATGGCGGCGAACCAGGGCGCCGCGATGGCGGCGGCCACGATCATGCCGGTGAAGGGGCGCAGGCCCACCAGCCAACCGGCGTTGCGGTCACTGATGGACAGGGCGGCGATGGTCAGCAGCACCACCGCCGGGATTACCGGCCCCTTGACGAGGATGGTGACGCCGATGGCGATCCAGAACACCAGGGCGGTGACCATGCCCGGCGCGGGCGCGGCGCCCTTGGACGCCATGTAGAAGCGCGACAGCGGCCCCATGGCGCCCACGGCGGTGGCCAGCAGCAGGGCGTCGGATTTGCCCTGATGCGCCTCCGATACCAGGATCAGCGACGAGGCCAGCAGCGCGGCGCCCAGCAAGGCGGTTTCGCGCCCGAACATCCAGCGGCCGAAGGCGAAGGTCATCATCACGGCGGCCCAGGCGGCCAGGGCGGAGGGCAGGCGATAGGGCCAGACCTCGCGGGTGGCCTTGTCGGAAAACAGGCTGACCGAGGCCGCCTGCGCCCAATAGGCGCCCACCGGCTTCTTGGCCCGCATCTCGCCCTGGAACTGGATGCGAATGAAATCGCCGGTTTCCAGCATCTGGCGGGTGGCCTGGATGAAGCGGGATTCGTCGCGGTCCAGCGGCGGCACGCTGGCCAGTCCCGGCATATAGAGGAACAGGCACAGCAGGCTGAGCAGCGCATAGGGGCGGAAACCAAGGGTCAGTCGTTCCACGTCCAACTCTTTCCGGTGGCGGGCAGGACGGCATCAACAGCATGAACCGCGCCAGGGCGTCAAGGGCGGTGGACAAGCCTGCCATGCATCTGATGACAGGAGGGCGTTTTGCGGCTAGTGTGGCGCCCTTTTCGCTTCCATTATTCGAGGTTCGAATCATGCCGTTCATCGCCGACAGGCTTTCCGTCATCAAGCCGTCTCCGACCATCGCGGTGACCCAGAAAGCCGCCGAGCTCAAGGCCGCCGGTCGCGACGTCATCGGTCTGGGCGCGGGCGAGCCCGATTTCGATACCCCGGACAACATCAAGGCCGCCGCCAAGGCCGCCATCGACAAGGGCCTGACCAAGTACGGCCCGCCGGCCGGCACCCTGGACCTGCGCCAGGCCATCAGCGCCAAGTTCAAGCGCGAGAACGGCCTGGACTACACCCCCGACCAGATCACCGTCGGCGTCGGCGGCAAGGGCGTGATCTTCAACGCCTTCATGGCCACCATCAATCCCGGTGACGAAGTCATCGTCCCCGCGCCCTATTGGGTCAGCTATCCCGATATCGCCTTGATGTTCGGTGGCGTGCCGGTGTTCGTCCCCTGTCCCGAGGACAAGGGCTTCAAGCTGCAGCCCGCCGACCTGGATAAGGCGATCACGCCCAAGACCAAGTGGCTGGTGCTGAACTCGCCGTCCAACCCCACCGGCGCCGCCTATACCGAGGCCGAACTGCGTGCCCTGTGCGACGTGCTGCTGAAGCATCCCCATGTCTGGGTCATGTCCGACGACATGTACGAGCATCTGGTCTATGACGGCTTCAAGTTCACCACCCCGGCCCAGGTGGAGCCCAAGCTCTACGACCGCACCCTGACCATGAACGGCGTGTCCAAGGCCTATGCCATGACCGGCTGGCGCGTCGGCTATGCCGCCGGGCCGCTGGCCATCATCAAGGCCATCAACATGATCCAGTCCCAGTCGGTGACCCACACTTCCTCCATCAGCCAGGCGGCCTCGGTGGAAGCGCTGAACGGCACCCAGGACTTCATCCCGAAGAACGCCGAAGTGTTCAAGCGCCGCCGCGACCTGATCGTCGGCCTGCTGAACCAGTGCCCGGGCATCACCTGCCGCACCCCCGAGGGCGCCTTCTACGTCTATCCGTCCTGCGCGGGCGTGATCGGCAAGACGACCCCCGAGGGCAAGGTGATCAACAGCGATTCCGACTTCGCGACTTATCTGCTGGAATCGGAAGGCGTGGCGGTGGTCCAGGGCGCCGCTTTCGGCCTGGAGCCCTATTTCCGCATCTCCTACGCCACTTCCGACGCGGCCCTGACCAAGGCGGGCGAGCGTATCAAGCGCTTCTGCGAAAGCCTGAAATAGGATTAAGGCCCCCTCTCGATCTCCCCCCGGCATGGCCGGGGGGAGAGGAAAGAGGGAAGCCCCCGGCATGGCCGGGGGGAGAGGAAAGAGGGAAGCCCCCGGCATGGCCGGGGGGAGAGGAAAGAGAGAAGCCTCCGGCATGGCCGGGGGGAGAGGAAGACGAAAAATCCCCCGGCTTGCCGGGGGATTTTTTGTGTCCCCTCACTGTTCTCCCTCCCCCGGCTTGCCGGGGGAGGGTTGGGGTGGGGGCCGCCGTGCTACGCCGCCTGCGAACGGATTTCCGACAGGAAGGTCTCGATCTCGCGGTTGAGTTCGCCGTTCTGGCTGATCATCTCGCGCGCGGACGTCGCCACGTCGTCGGCGGCCTGGCGGCTGGTGCGGGTGCCGTTGGACACATCGCCGATATGCCGGGTGACCTCGTGGGTGCCGCGCGCCGCTTCCTGGACCGAGCGCGAGATTTCGGCGATGGCGGCGTTCTGCTCCTCCACCGCGCCGGCGATGGAGGCGGTGGCCTCGTCCACCCGGTTGATGGTTTCGGCGATGCGGCGAATGGCCACCACCGCCTTTTCGGTCTCGCCCTGGACGGCGCCGATCTGGGCGGTGATCTCCTGGGTCGCCTTGGCGGTCTGGTTGGCCAGGGTCTTGACCTCGTTGGCGACCACGGCGAAGCCCTTGCCGGCCTCACCGGCGCGGGCGGCCTCGATGGTGGCGTTCAGCGCCAGCAGATTGGTCTGGGACGCGATGTCGTCGATCAGGCGCACCACCTCGCCGATGCGGCCAGCCGTTTCGGCCAGGGTCGAGACCATGGCATTGGTCTGCTCCGCTTCGGATGCCGCGCTGCGGGCGATGTCGGCGGTCAGCGCCACCTGCCGGCTGATCTCGGACCCCGATGCGCTCAGTTCCTCGGCGGCCGAGGCGACGGTCTGGACATTGGACGAGGTCTGCTCGGTGGCGGCCACCACCACCGAGGTCTGTTCCGAGGTCTGCTCGGCGGTATGAGCCATGGCGGACGAGGCGCCGTTCAGCCGTTCGCCCACCCGGGTCATGGCGACAACGGCGGCCTTGACCCGGCTTTCCAGCCCGTCCGCCATATCGCGCAGGGTGCGGTTGCGGTCAACGGCGGCGGTCCGCTTCATCTCTTCCTGCTGATCGAGCAGACGGCGGTTCTCGATGGCATTGCCACGGAAGATTTCCATGGCGCGGGCCAGTTGGCCCACTTCATCCTTGCGCTCGGTCCCGGTCACCGGCGAGGCGATATCGCCCGCCGCCAGTGCCCCCATGCGTCCCACCAGCACGCCCAGCGGCTTGGTGATGGAGCGCGCCATCACCACCGCCATGGCGGCGGCGGCCAGGACCAGCAGCACCGCCTTGACGGTCATGCCGGTGGCCTTGGACCGGATCTCCTCGTCCAGGTCGTCCATGTAGACGGCGGTCAGGATGGCCCAGCCCCAAGGCTTGAAGCCCTTGACATAGCTCAGCTTGGGCTGTGGCGGCTGGTCCTTGGCCTTGGGGAAGTGATAGGCGACGAAGCCGCCGCCCTGCTTGCTGGCCTGATCCGCCAGTTCCCGCACGAAGAACACCCCATTGGTATCCTTGGCCTGGGACATGTCCTTGCCCACCAGATCGGGACGAATCGGATGCATGATGGTCTCGTACTGGAACGTGGTGATGACGAAATAGTCGCTGGCGCCAAAGCGGATGCCGCGCAAGATATTCAGGGCGGTGGCCTTGGCCTCCGCCTCGCTGACCTCGCCCTTGGCGACGCGGGCGTGCTGGGCCTCGACGATGGATATGGCCGATTCCACCAGGCGCGTCAGGGTCTGCCTGCGCTCGTCCTGCATGCTCTCACGCAGGGTCGACAGGTCCTGGGCCACCAGGATGCCGAGGCCGATCACCAATAGCCCAACCAGCGCCCAAATCTTGCCACCAATGCTGAGATTCAATCCACCCATGACCGGCCTCCACCAGCCACACCCATAAGATGGGGGGTGCATATACAAATAGGCCTAAGATCATAGGGGCTTTTGGTGTTGATGAAAACCCCTGCAGGAGTGCTTATGCGAAGGGGTAAGGCAGTCTGAAAATGCCTGCCGTGAAAATGGGCGGCAAGGATCAGCCCTGCCGCGACAGGACGAACAGGCCCTGGTCGGCGAACAGATTGGCGGCGCCGTCGCAATTGGGCAGCGGCAGGACCTTGCCCAGGCGATCCAGCGGAATGCTGCGCTCGACCGTGATTCCCAGGCCCCGGCACAGGCTGAGGAAATCGCGGATGGTGCAGAAATGGATGTTGGGCGTGTCGTACCATTCATAGGCCATGGTGTCGGTCACCGGCATGGCGCCACGCAGCAGCAGGTGCAGGCGCACCCGCCAATGGCCGAAATTGGGGAAGGAGACGATGGCGCGCCGCCCGATGCGCAGCATATGGGTCAGCACCGTCTTGGGGGCATAGGTGGCCTGCAGCGTCTGGCTGAGGATGACGTAGTCGAAGGCGCCCGACGGATAATCCTTGAGGTCGGTGTCGGCGTCACCCTGGATCACCGACAGGCCGTGGCTGACCGCCGCCGAGACGCCCGCCATGGACAGTTCGATGCCGCGACCGTCCACATTCTTGTTGCGGCCCAGCCAGGCCAGCAGGGCGCCCTCGCCACAGCCGACATCGAGCACCCGCGAGCCGGGCTCGACCATGTCGGCGATCAGGCGCAGGTCGACGCGCAGATTGCCGTTGATCACCATCATGGCTGGGACCTCCCCACGACTGCCGCTCCGGGCCGAGGCAGGCCGCGATGGGCGGCGGCGCCCTCCAGGAAGCCGGTCAGGGTGGCGTGAAATTCCGGCTCGTCCAGCAAGAAGGCGTCATGGCCCTTGTCGGACTTGATCTCGACGAAGCTGACATTGGCCGCCACCGCGTTCAGCGCATGGACCACGGCGCGGCTTTCCGGGGTGGGGAACAGCCAGTCGCTGGTGAAGGAGACGATGCAGAACCGGGTGCGGGCGCCGCGAAAGGCATTGGCCAGGGTGCCGCCGTTCTCGGCGGCCAGGTCGAAATAATCCATGGCCCGGGTGATGTAGAGATAGGAATTGGCGTCGAAGCGGTCGACGAAGGTCGATCCCTGGTGGCGCAGATAGCTTTCCACCTGGAAATCGGCGTCGAAGCCATAGGCCACCTTGTCGCGGTTCTGCAGGTTGCGGCCGAATTTCTGGTGCAGCGCCGGTTCGGACAGATAGGTGATATGCGCCGCCATGCGGGCCACCGCCAGCCCGCGATGGGGGCGGGTGCCTTCCAGCAGGTAATTGCCGTCGCGCCAGTCGGGGTCGGCCATGATGGCCTGGCGGCCGACCTCGTGAAAGGCGATGTTCTGGGCCGAGTGCCGTGCCGCCGAGGCGATGGGAATGGCCGAGAACACCCGTTCGGGATAGGTGTGGACCCATTCCAGCACCTGCATGCCGCCCATGGAGCCGCCCACCACGCAGAACAACTGGTCGATGCCCAGGAAGTCCACCAGACGGGCCTGGACCTGCACCATGTCGCCGATGGTGATCACCGGAAATGACAGCCCCCAGGGCTGGCCGGTGGCCGGATTGATTTCCATGGGGCCGGTGGTGCCCATGCAGCCGCCCAGCACGTTGGAACAGATCAGGAAATAGCGATCGGTGTCGAATACCCGGCCCGGCCCCACCAATTCGCTCCACCATCCCGGCTTGCCGGTGATGGGGTGCGGGTCGGCGACATAGTGGTCACCGGTCAGGGCGTGGCAGATCAGGATGGCGTTGGATTTGTCGGCGTTGAGGCGGCCATAGGTCTGGTAGGCCACCATGATCGGCCCCAACTCGGCGCCGCAATCCAGCCGGATCGGCCGATCCCGTCCCAGCTCGACGCTAAGGCCGGTCGGGGGGATGGCGGGTGCGACGGGGGACTCGGATGGGCTCATGGTCTCGCTGGCCGGAAGCGGGGAATGGATTAGCTATGGTCGCGGTGAATGCATGTCAATGTTTTCTTTGATTTCCGGGCGGCTCCGAACTACACCTAGGCAGCATCGAGTCATGATTTTCAAAATCAGCGGTTAAAACCCCATGAGTCAGGACAGCGACAGCCTTCAACAGCTCCGCCGCGACATCGACCGCATCGACGAGTCGATTCATGACCTGCTGATGCAGCGCTCGGCCCTGGTGGGCAGGATCGCCGCCGCCAAGGCCGACAGCCGCGTCACCTTGCGCCCCGGGCGCGAGGCGGACATCCTGCGCCGCCTGCTGGGGCGTCATTCCGGCGAATTCCCCAAACTGGCCCTGGTCCGCATCTGGCGCGAGATCATGGGGGCGCTGGTGGGGCTGCAAGGCCCGTTCTCGGTGGCGGTCCATGCCGCCGGGCGGTCCACCAGCGCCATCGAGCTGGCCCGCAACCATTTTGGCATGGTGGCGCCGCTGCATGCCTATCGCAGCGCCGGACAGGTGGTGCGCGCCGTGGCCGATGGCCATGCCTCGGTGGGCGTGGTGCCGCTCACTCCCGGAACCGAACTGGCCGATGAGGCGGAGCCCTGGTGGGCCAGCCTGACCGTGGGCAGCGGCGAGCCGCCCCGGGTGGTGGCGCGGTTGCCCTTCGCGGGCGTCGCTCCGGCCCAGGGCGCTCCCGAACCGCCCCAGGCCCTGGTGATCGCCTGCCGCGACCATGACGAGACCGGCGACGACCGCACCGTGCTGGTGCTGGAAACCGGCCCCGAGGTCAGCCGCGACCGGCTGCGCGCCGTGCTGTCGGCGGCGGGGCTGGAACCGGCCCAGTTGCTGGCCATCTATCGCCATGGCGCGGTATGGCTGCACATGGTGGAAATCCTCGGTCATGTGGCGGGGGGCGACGCAAGGCTCACCGCCCTGGTGGCGCCCCGCGACCCCATCAGCCACGCCTCGGTGATCGGTGGCTATGCCACGCCGCTGTCGCCCGAAGCCCTGACCTGAATTCATCCCTTCCGTTCCGATCATCAGGAGTCCCGACCAGTGACCGCTCCCGCGCCCCGTCCCGGCATCATGGATATCCGCCCCTATGTGGGCGGCGAATCGGCCATCGAAGGCGTCAGCCGCATCGTCAAGCTGTCGTCCAACGAAGGCGCCCTGGGGCCAAGCCCCAAGGCCATGGAAGCGCTGAAGGCGTTGGCGCCCGAGATCCATCGTTACCCCGATGGCGGCGCCGAGGCGCTGCGCCAGGCTATCGGCGCCCGCTACGGCATCAATCCCGACCGCATCGTCTGCGGCGCCGGGTCTGACGAACTGTTGGGCATCCTGTGCCGTGCCTATGCCGGTCCCGGCGACGAGGTGCTGTATTCGGCCCACGGCTTCCTGATGTATGCCATCGCCGCCAAGGCCTGTGGCGCCACTCCGGTCACCGCGCCGGAGGTGGACCTGACCGCCAATGTGGACAATCTGCTGAAGGCGGTGACGCCCAAGACCAAGATTCTCTTCCTGGCCAATCCCAACAATCCCACCGGCACCTATCTGCCGTCCTCCGAGGTGGCGCGGCTGCGCGCCGGGCTGCGCCCCGACATCTTGCTGGTGATCGACGCCGCCTATGCCGAGTTCGTCTCGCGCAATGACTACACTTCGGGCAATGAACTGGTGGAAGCGGGCGACAACACCGTCGTCTGCCGCACCTTCTCCAAGATGTTCGCCCTGGGCGGCCTGCGTCTGGGCTGGGCCTATGGCCCCGAGAACGTGGTGGGCGTGCTGAACCGGGTGCGCAACCCCTTCAATGTGGGTTCCGCCGCCCTGGCGGCCGGTCTGGCCGCGTTCCAGGACACCGAATACGCCGAGCTGTGCAAGCGCCACAACGACTACTGGCTGCCCTGGCTGTCGGAGCAGGTCAGCGCCCTGGGCCTGACCGTGGTTCCCTCGGTGGGCAACTTCATCCTGATCCGCTTCCCCAAGGATGCGGGCAAGGATGCCGCCACCGCCGATGCCTTCCTGCGTTCGCGGGGCATCATCGTCCGCGCCATGGGCGCCTATGGCCTGGGCGACAGCTTGCGCATCACCATCGGCACCGGCGAGGAAAACCAGATGGTGGTGGACGCCTTGAGGGAGTTCCTGAAGAAATGAGCGAGGCACAGCCGAGCGCCCGGCGCTTGAGGGGCGAGATATGACCACTTCTCCGCTGTTCAAGACCGTCTGTTTCGTCGGCATCGGCCTGATCGGCTCGTCCCTGGCCCGGGCCATGCGCAAGCATGGCCTCGCCGAGCGGCTGCTCTGCCTGGATGTCTGCGAGAAGGCCCGGACCACGGCCCTGGCGCTGTCGGTGGTGGATTCCGCCACCGGCAATGCGGCCGAGGCCATTTCCGAGGCCGACCTGATCGTGCTGGGGGCGCCGGTGGGCGCCACCCAGGCGGTGGGCGAGGCCATCGGCCCCCATCTCAAGCCCGGCGCTATCGTCACCGATGTGGGGTCGGTCAAGCTGGCGGTGATCCGCGACCTGACGCCCTATCTGCCGGAAGGGGTGGAATTCGTCCCCGGCCACCCCATCGCCGGTACCGAGCATTCCGGCCCGGAAAGCGGTTTCGCCGAATTATTCGAGGGCCGCTGGCAGATTCTGACGCCGCTGCCCGGCTGTGATCAGAAGGCGGTGGACAAGGTGGCCGAGCTGTGGCGCCGGGTCGGCTCCCAGGTGGAGATCATGGACCCCCACCACCACGACAAGGTGCTGGCCATCACCTCGCATCTGCCGCATCTGATCGCCTATACCATCGTCGGCACCGCCAACGACCTGGAAGGCCATATGCAGCAGGAGGTGATCAAATTCTCCGCCTCCGGCTTCCGCGACTTCACCCGCATCGCCGCCTCGGACCCCATCATGTGGCGCGACGTCTTCCTCAACAATCGCGAGGCGGTGCTGGAAGTGCTGCAGCGCTTCACCGAGGATCTGACGGCCTTGCAGCGCTCCATCCGCTGGGGCGAGGGCGAGGTGCTGCAGAAGCGTTTCACCGAGACCCGCGCCATCCGCCGCGCCATCATCGACGCCAAGCAGGCGTAGGTTACATGTCCCTCAGTCGCCGGGCGCGCTCCTTCGGCGCGCTTGGCTTTCGCGCCACGAGGCGCGCCGTGCCTTGCCCGCAACTCCTCGCCCTCGGCTCGTCGGTCGGGATTGTGCTGGGAGCGCGGGCGCCTCGCCCGCCCATTGGAGACCGCCATGGCCAACCGCATCACCGGCCTCGACCACGTCATCATCGCCGTGCGCGATCTGGAGGCGGCGGCGGCGACGTTTCGCCGCCTCGGCTTCACCCTGTCGTCCAAGGGTGTCCATGCCGAATGGGGCACCGCCAATTATTGCGTGATGTTCGGCGAGGATTACCTGGAACTGCTGGCCGCCGTGGCCGAGGGCGGCCCTGCCGACCATGTCCGCGCCTTCACCGCCGGGCGCGAAGGGCTGATGGGGCTGGTGTTCGGCAGCGACGACGCCGAGGCCGATTGCCTGCGCCTGGGCCTCGATGTGCCGGGCAGTCTCAGCCGCACCGTCGAGACCGCCCATGGCCCCGAACTGGCCCGGTTCAAGGCCCAGCCGCTGCCGCCTGACACCACGCCGGGCGTGCCCTCGTTCCTGTGCCAGCATCTGACTCCGGATGTTCTGCGCCAGTCGGGCTGGACCGAGCATGGCAACGGAGCGCGGGGTATTGCCGCCGTCACCGCCCTGGTGGCCGACCCCATCGGGCTGATGGCCGCCTGGGACCGGCTGGTGGGACCGGCCGCCGCCACCGCCACCGACGAGACGGTGACCATCCATTCCGGGCGTGGGCTGGTGTTCCTGTGCCGCCCCGACGACCTCGACCAGCTTCATCCCGAGGCCGACGAGGAAGAGGCTCCGCCGCCGCCCGCCTTGGTGGCCATGACCATCACCGTGGCCGATATCGATACGGCGGCGCGGGTGCTGACGGCCAACGGCATCGACTTCGGACGCGATTCAGCCGGGATCATCCGCATTCCTCCATCGGAGGCCTGCGGCATCTTCATCGAGATGGTGACGGGGTAAGGCCTATTCGGCAGCCACGGTGGTGGGGGCTTGCGCCTTGGCCTGGCGGCGCAGATGGGCGATCAGCAGTTCGCGGGGATTATGGCACGAGCCGCACCAGACCACGGCGGTGCCGTCGCCATAGCTGTGAATCCGGTGCTTGCCGGTCTGGTTGCAGTGCGGGCAGTCGAGAACCGTGCTAGGCAGACTCATGAGTGGAACCCCATGTGACGGAGGCAGGGAGGAATACCCTTATTTCGCCCCGGGGTGAAGAAAAAACCGTGCATGCCAGCCATTCTGTCAGCCGGCCGAGGACGAATTCACCGCGCCGCGGATGATGCCCATGGTGGCGACCGAGCACATCTTGCGGGAATGGCAGGTATTTCTCTTGGGGCAATTCACCACGGAGGACAGGATTTCCTGGCCCCGTTCAGTCTCGCCGCCGGTCAGGGCGGCGGATGCTTTGCCAAGGACGCTCAGGCAAGTCAGCATGATGACCTCCACCAGGAATATCTGGTGTCTTCAGCTTGCCTGGGGGATGGGCAGGGCTCAACCCACGGAGATTCACGGATTGTAGCGGAAGATGACGCCCGGGTTAACGGCGCGAGAACAGCGCCAGCACCGAATCGTCGGTGCGGACCTGGTTGCGCAACGCTTGCACGCCCAGCTTGCGATAGGTGTCGGCGGAACGGACCGAGGCGGCGGACTCGTTGAGATCGGCGGCAGTCAGTTGGCTCGCCCCCTGCCGCGCGATATTGCCCTGGGCCTGGACGTAATCCGCCTGGATTCGCAGCCGGGCCACATTGCCGCCCAGTTCGGCGGCCTGAACCCGGACGGTGCGCGAGGCCTGATCCAGGGCGGCGAGATCGGCCTCGATGGCATTGGTATTGCCCGCCCAACCGGCGGCGGCGGTCACGCCCAGCGAGGTGGCATCGGCGGCCTTGCCGGTGATGGTGGTGGCGGTCTGGCCCGAGCCTCCGTCCACCGCCAGGGTGGAAGGCTTGGCGGCGATCAGGTTGGTGCCCTGGTAGGAGGCGTCGGTCGCCAGGGAATCGATCTGGCTGCGCAGGGTGTTGTATTGGGCCTGGAGATTGGCCTGCTCGGTGGGGTCGCTACTGGCCTGGGCCTGCTTGGCCACCGCCTTCAACTGGTCCACCACCTTGGAAATGGCGGACAGTCCGGCATCGGCCGCCTGGATGGCGCCGATTCCCTGGCCGATGGATTGTCCCGCCTGGGCCAGGGTGTCGGCGCGTTCGAGCAGGCCGCTGGCCAGGGCATAGGCGCGGGAATCGTCGAGGGCCGAATTGACCTTGCGTCCGGTGGACAGCCGCTGGTTCTCGCGATCCTGCAGCGCCTGATTGCGCTGGATCGACGAAAGCTGGCTGGTTGCGGTGGTGATGGGGGACAGGGCCATGGCCGTTTCCGTTCTCGGACTGACTCATCATAGCGCCGTTTCGGGCTGAATGCGATTCTCGCGCGAAACGCGGTCACGGGTCTGTGAAGGCCGCCACAGGATCAGCCGGAAATGGATGCCGGGATGCCGCCCATGGAGTCCAGCGCCTTGCGCAGTTCCGGCCGGGCCTTGAGGATCGAAGACCCGCTGGCGCCCACCTCGATGCCGCCGGTATAGGCGGTGCCTAGCACGGCCTGGTAGACCCGGGTCATCTCGTCCAGGCTGGGGGCGGGGGGCTCGATCCCGGCGATGCGCTCGGCCAGCTTGCGCACGGCATGGACCTGGCCGCTGTGGCAGAAATCCTGCTTGAAGCGCTGCTCGCCCAGGGTGGTGAAGGCGATCATCACGAAGGCGGTGAAGCGGCGGATTTCGCCGCCCAGCACCGGCATCAGCACCTTGATCACCTCGGCATGCAGGGTCGAGACCTGGGCCACCGAGCGCCGCAGCTGGGTGGGGTCGCTCTTGGGGAACAGGCGCCCCAGATCCATCTGCTGCACCACCCGCCACAGGATTTCGGCATCGATGGCGTCGCGCCCGGGCATCATCAGCCGCTGGGCGGTATCGAACAACAGCGGCGGGAGACTATCCTTCGGGGTGGCGCCGGGCGCGCTCAGGGCCTGCAGTTCGGATGCCTCGCGCACCTCCAGCAGGCGGGGGCCGAGATCGGCCACCAGCGCCGGGGTCATTGGGGCGTAATGGGGGATCAGCAACACCTGCCAGTCGAAGCGCAGATAGTCGCGCAACGCGTGGTACAGGGCTTCCGCCCGCGACGGCGGTTTGGCCAGGCGCGGCGGCGGCGGCGGCGGTGCCAGCAGCCCCAGCGACATGGCCAGCCGTTTGACCAGGGCGGGCTTGGGCTCCGGCTTGGCGAAGCGGGAACGGAAATCCAGCTTGGCGCGGAAATAGCGCCGGGCCGAGGCGCGAACCACCAGGGCCACGCCCTCGGCCAGGGTGCGGCCACACGACAGCACCGCCGCGTCCAGCACCGCCGGACGGTGGTCCTGGTCGGTGACGACCTCGGCGAACAGGTCCGGCTTGGCGCGGAACAGCCGGAAGCAGCGGTCCAGCATCTTGGGGTCGTTCATCACCGCGTCATAGGCGGCGGGGCGGGGCAGGTGCCGCAGTTCGGGGATTTCCCGGCGGAAGACATCGATCACCGGCCCCTCCAGGGCGCCGCGAATGGCCTCGATGCCCGGATCGAAGGTCTGGGGCGCCTTGCGGCCTTTCCTGGAGCGATGTGCTGCCGCGCCTTGCGTCGACATTTGATTTCACCAAGAAATGAGACGGTGTCTCCTAGTTATCATGGTGTCAAATTGTGCATGAATTGTCAATGAGCCTTAAATGTTATGTGCGGCATTACCAATGTATGGCGCGAATATTGCGTTTTATGCTAGTTAAATATTAAATTGTCTAAAATTTTATCCAATTTCATTCAGCTGTAGTCTTGAGGTTTGACATCCGCCTTGCCCTGCTCGATCCTGACTCCGCTTACGGAAGGGGGCCGCAATGCGTTTGATCCTGCTGTTGTTGATCCTGCTGGCATCGCCAGTCCCGATGGCCTCGGCCCAGGTCGGGCCTTCCGATCCGCCCCGCATCATCACCGAGCGCAACGGCGCCATCACCAATCACCGGGTCGAAGGCAGCCTTGCCCCCAGCCGGGAGATCGGCTGCATCGCCGTGGCCGAGGCCGACAACGCCATGACCCCTCCCGACCTCTATATCGGGGTCCGCAAATGCCTGGATCAGGACCGCTTCGAGCGGGCGGTGGAACTGTTCGCCCTGGCCGGTCTCTACGGTAATTTCGATGCCATGCGGGTCACCGACCGCTCGGCGGGCCAGGCCAAGACGGTGCTGATCATGGGCACGTTTTCCACCGTTGGACCCGAGCGCAAGGACCGGTTCCGCCAGGCGCTGGAGCGGATGAACGCCAATCCCGATAGCCTGACGGCGCTGTGCCGCTCGGTCGATCGGGTCGGACATCCCGGCTACTATCCCGCCTATATGATCTTGCACGGGATGAAGGCTTTTACCGGCAATCCCCATGACGGCGCCCTGGCGCCGGATTTCGACGCGGCGGCGACCTGGACATCGCTGCGGAGCAACTATCTGCACTGCCCGGGATGAGGTAATATCGGGCAGGCCACGGTGTCGGGGGAGGACGAGCATGCATGACGGTCATCATCACGGCGAGGCCGATGGGCACGAGCATAAGCACCAGCACGCCCATGAGCATAGTCATGTGCACGCGCACCAGCACGCCCATGGCGATCAGGTGCACAGCCATGCCCATGCCCATGCCCACAGCCACGAACATGGCCACCAGCACAGCCATCCCCACGGCCATGCCGGGTCAAGCGCCCATGACCACGAGCATTCCCAGCCCAACCATGCCTGGAAGCCGCACGAACACCGTCATTCCGAGGATGAACTGCCGGGCCATGACCACGAGCATTGAGTGTGCGGGCGGGATGCCCGCGCTCCGATGGTCAGGCCCCGGAGCGCGGCCGTCCCGGCCGCCGTCATTCTTCGGCGTCCTCGCCACCGCTGGCCCATTCCCGCACCCGGGCGAGGTGGAGGTAGTCGGAATATTTCGGCGCGTGCTCGGGATGGGGCCGCGCCGCATAAGGCGTGGCGGGATCGTCGAAGGCGGCTACCAGGGCGGCGAGGCCGTCCAGCGCTTCCGCCGCCAGGGTGAAGACATCGTCACCCGCCGCCCGCTCCTCGCCGCCGCCCTCGCCCCCCTTCAGGCGCCAGTACAGCAGGTGTGACGGTTCCGCCGCCGCCACGCCCTCGAAGCCGCCATGGCGGGCCATGGCCGCCTCCAGTGGCAGTTGCGGGGCGTAGCCCGCCGCCACTTCCTTGACGCTGGGCGGCTGGCCGGTCTTGTAGTCGATCAGCGCCAGCCCGCCATCGGCCTGCCGGTCGATGCGGTCGGCCTTGGCCACCAGGGTGAAGGGGGCATAGGGGGCATCGATCTCGATGGCGCCCTTGACCTCGGCATGGACGCGGGCGATTCCGGGGCGGCGTGCCCGCTCGCGCTCGGCTACCCAGCGGGCGATGGACTGGAAGCGCGGCCACCAGAAGGCCGAGACGGCGGGGGATTTCACCCCCTCAGCGAAGACCTCGGCGCCGATCCGCAACAATTCCGCCTCGGGGTCGGGGGGCAGGTCTTGCGGCCAGGCCAGGGCGAAGCGCTCCAGCGCCAGATGCACCATGCTGCCGTATTCGGCGGCGCCGGGATCGGCGTCGATGGGGTCCAGCGCCCTCAAGCCCAGCACATGCTTGGCATAGACGGCATAGGGGTCGCGCATCCAGGTCTCGATCTCGGTCACCGACAGCCGCCGGGGCCGCGCCGCCACCGGCGGCCGGGGCGCGGGTGGCTCGGCCCGGCTCCACGAGTCCGGCCGGTCCAGCAGGGCGTGCCAGTCCAGCCATTGATGGGCGTCCTCGGCGAAGCTCAGGCCGCAGGCGGTCATTACCGCTTCCAGGCGCATCAGCCAGCGTGACGGCACCGTGGGCGTGCCGTCCACCCGCAGCGAGCGGGTCAGCACCACCCGGGGCGCCGCGAAGGCTTGGGCGAAATCATGGGCGGCGAGGCCGATGCGGCGCTCGGGCGGGGCGAGGCCGAAGGCGTCGCGCATGGGGCGGCTCATCCAGGGATCGGCCTCGGGCGGGGCGGGCCAGCTGCCCTCGTTGAGGCCACCCAGGACCAGCAGATCGGCGTGCTGCAACCGGGCTTCCAGCGGTCCCCAGATATGCAGGCGGGGGTGATGGTCCCAGCTTGAGCGCACCGCCACCCCGGCCATCAACTCGTCCAGTAGGGCGGCGTAACAGCGGCCGGGAATCTCGCCGAGGGACGGGGCGGCGGCGGCCAGTTCGGCGGCGAAGCGGGCGGCGACCTCGCCCGCCTCGCCCTTCCACAGCCGGGCCGGGCCGGGCAGGCGGTCGTCCGCGGCCAGGGACTCGGCCAGTTCCATATGGGCGCGCACCAATTCGCCCAGGGGGACGGACTCGCGGCCCAATAGGGCCACCAGGGGGGCGGCCAGGGTCTCCAGATCGGCCAGCAGCGCCGCCAGCCGCCTGTCCTTGGTCGCCGCCAGCAAGCCGCCGGGGCCGGGGGTGGGGCGGGGGCCGCGCAACACCGTCAGTTCCAGGCGGCGCACCAGAGCGCGGAAGGCGGCGGCATCCATTCCCCCCGCCGCCAGGGGATGCTTCAGGCAGGCCAGGGTGGCATGGGGGGCGAAGGACTCGGCCGCCATCTCGGCCACCAGCCGCAGGAAAGCGCCGGGTTCGCTTAAAGACAGCGACCGGCCGGCGGAATCGTCGATATGGATGCCCCAGCGCTCCAACTCGCCGGTCACCCGCCGCGCCAGTCCCCGGTCGGGGGTGACCAGGGCAGCGGTGCGGCCTGGCTCCTCCAGCGCCTGACGCAGCATCAGGGCGATGGCGCCCGCCTCCTCGCGCGGGCCGGGGGCATCCAGGCGGCTGACGCCGTCCAGGGTCTCGGGCGGCAGCGGCGTCAACTCGCGCCAGGCCTCGCAGGCCCCGGCCGGGCGCAGCGCCTCGGCCAGCAGCCGCACCCGCCGATGCCGGGGATCGGGCGTGGCGGTCAGGGCGGGCACGGCGGCCCGTTCCCGCCCCAGCCGGACCAGCAGGGCCTTCAGGCCGAACTGGGGATGGCCGGGGTCCAGCGCCGTCCAGGCGGCCTCGTCCAGCTCGGAATCCAGGCCGGGCAGCACCACCCGCCCATTGGGCAGGGCCGCCACAGCCGCCAGCAGATCGGCCACGGCGGGGCGCGAGCCGGTGGAGCCCGCCGCGATCACCGCATGGGCGGGCGGCGTGGTCCGCCAGCTCTCCAGCCGGGCGGCGACGGCGCGATTGAGCCGGTCCTCGGCGTCCAGCAGGCCGCGCTCGGCCAGGATGGCGGGCCAGGTCTGGGTCAGGATCTTGAGGAATGTCAGGGTGACCTGCCAGTGCTCGGCATAGTCGTCGGGAACCAGTTTCTCCAGCCGGGCGAAGTCCAGGCGCTCCGACTGCACCGCATCCAGCAGGCGACCCAACTCGGCCGCCAGCCGCGCCGCCTGATCGGGGGCGGGGACCGGGCCGCCGCGCGCTTGGGCCATGGCCATGATCAGCCGGGCCAGGATCAGGCGGCGCTCCAATGGCGCCACGGCGGGGGGAAGCTCTAGGGGGTCGAGGCCCGACAGTTCGGCTTCGTCCTCGTCCAGGTCGCCCAGCGGCCGCAGGGTGGGCAGCAGCAAGGGCCGCCCGCCCGACAGCCGCAGGAAGGCGTCGGACAGCGCCCGGCAGGCGCGCCGGGTGGGCAGCAGCACCTCCATCCCGGCCAGGGCCAGCGGATCATCCCCGGCCTCGGCCAGCAGCCAGGCGGCCAGGGTGTCGACGAAGGGCAGGCCGGGCGGAATGGTGAAGACGGTCATGGGGTGGCTTCCGTCTGCACACTCTCCCTCCCCCGGTCATGCCGGGGGAGGGCCGGGGTGGGGGCTGCCCACAACGGGTGCGCGGGCTGGGGCAAGCCCCCCTCCCGACCTCCCCCCACCCATGGCGGGGGGAGGAGTGTTTCGATGGTCGTCAATGTTCTTCCCGTCGCAGCAGGGCTTCGACCTCGGGCAGGGCCTCTGGCGTGCCCACATGGTACCAGCCGCCGTCATGGACCACGCCGAACAGCCGCCGACGCTCCAGGGCGCGGTCGTAGAGGATGTTCAGCGAGAACTTGCCCGCCGGGCAGCCTTCGAACAGCCGGGGATGCAAAATCTGGACACCGGCGAACAGCAGCGGCGCGGTCGGCGCCTCGCCCCGGCGACGCAGACGGTCGGCGCCGTCGATGGAGAAGTCGCCCTTGCCCTCGTAGCCCACGGCGCTGGCCACCGGGTGCAGCAGCAGCAGCGCGTCCATCTCGGCATCCACCCAGGCCCGCGCCAGCCGCGCCAAAGCCGGGGTGGGGCCATCGGTCCAGATGATATCGCTGTTGACCACGAAGAAGGGGTGGTGGCCCAGCAGGGGCAGCGCCTTGGCGACGCCGCCGCCGGTTTCCAGCAGGTCGGGCTCGTGGGACAGCACCACCTCGTCGCGCCCGGCCAGATGCTCCTTCACCGTATCGGCCAGCCAGTGGGTGTTGACCACCAGATCGTCGATCCCGGCGCGGGCGAGATGGTCCAGCGCCCGGTCCAGCATGGTCTTGCCCGCCACCGCCACCAGCGGCTTGGGGGTGGAGAGCGTGATGGGGCGCATGCGCAGGCCCAGACCGGCGGCCAGTACCATGGCGTGGGTGACGGTGGTTCCCTGGGTCATGGCGACGGCACTCCCCGCTGGTCCTTCGGGATATGGCGGTCGAGCCAACGCCCCAGCTCGGCCAGCACCGGATGGGCAAGGGCGTTTTCCAGCAGCCGCCAGACGCGGGGGATATGGACCAGATAGCCGGGCTTGCCGTCACGTCGACACAGGCGGGTGAAGATGCCGATGACCTTGGCGTGGCGCTGGGCCGCCATCACCGCCCAGGACGCCTCGAACACCGCCCGGTCCAGGGCGGGGAAGCGCGCCAGCCAGCGCAGCTTCATGCGCTCGATCAGCAGCGGGTCGATATCGCGCCGGGCATCCTCCAGCAGGCTCATCAGGTCATAGGTGGCCGGTCCCGCCACCGCGTCCTGGAAGTCCAGCAGGCCACAGGCGGTCAGGCCGGGCCGCTCCAGCAGCATCAGATTATCCACGTGGAAGTCGCGCAGCACCATTGTGTCGGCCACCAGCCGCGCCACCGGGAACAGCCGGGTCCAGATGGCGTCGTATTCGGCCCGGGCCTCGGGCGCGGTCTCGACGCCGAGGATGGCGGGCATATACCAGTCGGTCAGCAGCCGGGCCTCGGTCAGCAGCCGGGCGTCGTCATAAGGCGGCAGTCCGGGCGGCATGGCGTCGGGATTGGCGGCGATCTCGGCCAGCACGTCGGTGGCCAGGGCGTAGAGCGCCTCCTCGTCATGGCCCGACTCCAGCAGGCGGGTATAGGTGGCGTCGCCCAGGTCTTCGAGCAGCAGCAGGCCGTTGTCCTCGTCCACCGCCAGCAGCCTGGGCGCCGACAGGCCCAGGCGTTCCAGGTGCCGGGCGATGGCCACGAAGGGGCGCACATCCTCCTTGGGCGGCGGCGCGTCCATCAGCACGGCGGCCTCGCCGTCGCGGTCCAGGCGGTCGTAATGGCGGAAGCTGGCATCCCCCGCCAGCCGCCCCCGTCGGGCCTCGCCCCAGCCCGCCCGGGCCAGGAAGGTCTGGATCAGCCGATCCCTCGTCGGTGTCATTCGCTCACGTCTCCAAGTCGGTCGGCCCAGCTTCCGTGGCCGGTCAGGGTGGCGCGGCGGCTGGTCTCGGTCTCGCCCGCCTCCAGCGCCAGGTCGAGGCGGCGGCGGGGCAGATGCGGCCCCAGCCGGTCAGGCCATTCGATCAGGCAGATACCCTCGGCGAAGGCTTCCTCGATGTCCAGTTCCAGGGCGTCGTCGGGAGCTTCCAGCCGGTAGAGGTCGAAATGCCAGACCAGACCGGCCTCGGCCCCAATATCGTATTGCTGCACCAGGGTGAAGGTGGGGCTGGGCACCTCCTCGTCGGGGCTGGTCAAGGCGCGGATGAAGGCCCGCGCCAGGGTGCTCTTGCCGGTGCCGAGGGTTCCTGACAGGGCGATGACGTCGCCGGGCCGGGCCATGGCGGCCAGCCGCTCGCCCAGCCGTTTGGTGGCGGCCTCGTCGGCGAGGGGAAGGGTGAGGGGGCCGCTCATGCCTTGGCCCGGGGATGGGCGTCGCGATAGACGGCGGTCAGGCGGGCGGCGTCGACCTCGGTATAGCGCTGGGTGGTGGACAGCGAGGAATGGCCCAGCAGTTCCTGGATGGTGCGCAGATCGCCGCCGCCCGCCAGCAGATGGGTGGCGAAGCTGTGACGCAGCGCGTGCGGCGTCGCGGTGTCGGGCAGGCCCAGCAGCAGGCGCAGGCGGCGCATCTGGCGCTGGACCACGCCGGGATTGAGCGGCCCGCCCCGGGCGCCGAGGAACAGCGGGTCGTCGGGCTCGGCGGGGAAGGGAACACGGGCGAGATAGTCGGTGATGGCGTCCCTGACCACCGGCAGCACCGGCACCAGCCGCTGCTTGCGGCCCTTGCCGGTGATCATCATGGTCTCGCCCCGGGGGGCCTCGCGCCGCTTCAGGCCCAGCGCCTCGCCCAGGCGCAGCCCGGCGCCGTAGAGCAGGGTGAACAGGGCGACGTCGCGGGCCGCCAGCCAGGGCTCGTCATGCAACTCGCCCGCCGTGGCCAGGGCCTCCAGCGCCTCGTCGGCGGCCAGGGGCTTGGGCACCGATTTGGGCGGGCGCGGCGACTTGACCGTCTTCAGCGTCGGGTTGTGCACCAGCTTGTGGCGGTCGAGATAGCGGAAGAAGCCGCGCAGCGTCGACATGGTCCGCGCCAGCGACGACCGCCCCAGCCCGTCCGACGACCGCCGGGCCAGAAAGGCGCGGAAATCGGTGGGCTCCAGCCCGGCCAGGGCGGCGAGGTCGGGCTGCCCCCCCTGATGCTCCACCAGGAAGGACAGGAAGGCGGCGAGGTCGCGGCCATAGGCGTCCAGGGTATGGGCCGAGGCCCGCTTCTCGGCCTCCAGCCATTGCCGCCACGCCGTCACCGCGCGGGCGAGGTCGGGCTGGGCGGCGAAATGGATGGGGGTGGGGGGCATCAGAGCAGCCTCACCCGGTTCTGGAACGGGCTTGTCTCGCCCCTGGCGGCGAGGCGGCGATCAGCGGTGATCAGTGGGGCGTCCAGCATTTCCGCCAGGGCCAGATAGCAGCAGTCATAGGCGGGGTGGTTTAACTCCGCCGCGATGGCATAGGCCCTGGGCGCGAGATCGCCGAGCGGATAGCTCTGGTCCAAGGTCTTGCGCAGGGCCGAGATGGCGGTGGCACCTGCGGCGGCGGGCAACAGGCCCTGGGCGGTGTAGCGCCACAAGGCATTGGCGACCTCGGCGAAAATCAGGTCGGGAGCCGCCAGGGTGTCGATGCCGATCAGCCGTTGCGCCCGATCCGCGCCCTCGCCATCCACCAGCCATTTCATGGCGACGCTGGCATCGATCACCAGGGTCATCGCCGGTCGCGCTCTTGGCGGATCAGGTCGGTGGGATCGGGGCTGCCGGGTGGAAGGGTGATTTTCACCCTGCCCAGGATCTCCCGCTTCTGCTCGGGGCTCAGCGGTGCCGTTTGGCGCAAGGCATCCCGCAGCTCGGATTCCAGCGAGCGCCCGTTCAACTCGGCCTTGGTGCGGAAGCTGTCGATGATGGAATCGTCGAGATTGCGGATGAGGACTGAACCCATGGGATGCCTCCGATGATATCAACTATGATAGCATTGGGGCGGTGGAGGTTCAAGCCTCACCCCACGAAGCGCAGGACGCAGATCTCCACCACCCGGGCGAGGAAGGTGACCAGTTCGGTGGCCTGGCCGGCATGGAAGGTGCGGCCGTGGCGCGAGCCCAGCGCCATGACGCCCTCGGGGCAGGGGCCGCCGGGCGACAGGCGCACCACCGCCGAGGACAGCACCAGACCGGCGCCATCGCCGAACAGCACGGGATCGCCCGGCATTTCCTCGGTCAGGGCGCAATCGCGGTCGGCGCCGCCCATCATGGCGGCGACCATGCCGGTGGGCAGGGTCAGCACGCCGGGCGCCGCCAGCTTGGGTAGCGGCGCCTCGGGGGTCTCGAAGCACAAGGTGGCCACGTCCACGTCCAGCAGGGCGGGCAGGTCGTCGCGGACCGCCTCCACCAGTTCCGCCATGCTGTCGGCCGACAGGATGGCCAGCACCGCCTTGTGGGTGCGGGTCTGGATGGACATGTTGCTGCGGCTGGTGTGGATCAGATGCTCGGCGGCGCCGCGCACCCGCTCGATCTCGTCGCGCAGCCGCTCGATCATGAAGACCTGCATGTCCAGCACGCCGTCCTCGCCGTCCCAGCGCGACGGCGGCGACAGCGCCAGCAGCAGGTCGGGATGACGGACCAGGAAATCGGGATGCAGGCGTAGATAGGCCTCGACCTGCTTCTCGTCGGGCAGGGGAAGATGCTGGACCGCGTCGTCGCGCTTTCGCGCCATGCTGCTCACCATTGATCGGGAAATCGTCGCCGTGACGTGGACGACTGTTGCCATTGGCCGTGGAAATGTTAAGTCTAGCTTATGCCCGCCGAGTCCTTCACATCAACCCCTCCGTTCTTCAACGGGTCGGATCGGATCGCCGTCCTGCTGCCGCTGCCGCTGGCCGGGGCCTATGACTATCTGTGCGCGGGCCAGCCGCTGCGGCCCGGCGACTTCGTCTCGGCGCCGCTGGGCGGGCGCTGGGTGACCGGCGTGGTCTGGGGGCCGGGCCGGGGCGATGTGGAGCCCTCGCGGCTGAAGCGCGTCGGCCCCCGGCTGGAGGCGTCGCCGCTGCCCAAGGTCACCCGCGACTTCATCGACTGGGTGGCGTCCTATACCTTGGCGGCGCCCGGCGCGGTGCTGAAAATGGCCATGAGCGTGCCTTCGGCGCTGGAACCGGCCGCCGGACAGACCGCCATCCGTCTCTCCGCCGCCCCGCCCGAGGCGCCAAGGATGACGCCGTCGCGGCGCAAGGTGGTCGAGGCCCTGGCGGCCTTGCCGCCGCTGTCGGTGACGGATCTGGCCCGCGAGGCCGGGGTCGGCCCGGCGGTGGTGCGCGGGCTGGTGGAGGCGGGGGTGCTGGAGACGGTGGAGCTGCCGCGCCCGTCGCGGTTTTCTCCCCCCGACCTGGATCGGCCCCGCGCCGAGCTGTCCCCGGCGCAGCGCGATGCCGCCGATGCCCTGGTGGCGGCGGTGGGGGCGGGGTTCTCGGTCTCGCTGATCGACGGCGTCACCGGCTCGGGCAAGACCGAGGTCTATTTCGAGGCGGTGGCCGCCGCCCTTGCCCAGGGCGCCCAGGTGCTGGTGCTGCTGCCCGAGATCGCCCTGTCCTCCCAATGGCTGGAGCGCTTCAAGCGCCGCTTCGGCGTCGCTCCCGCCCAATGGCATTCGGAATTGGGTGACGCCGCCCGCCGCGATACCTGGCGGGCGGTGGCCGAGGGGGACGCCAAGGTGGTGGTAGGGGCGCGCTCGGCCCTGTTCCTGCCCTTTGCCGATCTGGGATTGGTGGTGGTGGACGAGGAGCACGACCAGGCCTTCAAGCAGGAGGACGGCGTCAGCTACCACGCCCGCGACATGGCGGTGGTGCGCGCCCGGCTGGGCGGGATTCCGGCGGTGCTGGCCTCGGCGACGCCGTCGCTGGAGACCATGGCCAATGTCCAGGGCGGCCGCTATCGGCTGCTGGCCCTGCCCGACCGTCATGCCGGGGCGGTGCTGCCCGAGATCAGGGCGGTCGATCTGCGGCGCCAGCCGCCGCCGCGCGGCCGCTGGCTCAGCCCGGTGGTGGTCCAGGCGCTGGAGGAGGCCTTCGCGGCGGGCGAGCAGGCCATGCTCTACCTCAATCGGCGCGGCTATGCCCCCCTGACCCTGTGCCGGAGCTGCGGCCACCGGCTGCAATGCCCCCACTGCACCGCCTGGCTGGTGGAGCACAGATCGGCGGGACGGCTGATCTGCCATCACTGCGGCTATCACATCCGCCTGCCTCCCCAATGTCCCCAATGCGAGGCCGAGGACAGCTTCGCCGCCTGCGGCCCCGGGGTGGAGCGGGTGGCGGAAGAGGCGCAGTTCCTGTTCCCCACCGCCCGGCTGGCGGTGATGACCTCGGACACCTGCGTCGGGCCGGGGGCGGCGGCCGAGCTGGTCCAGGCCATGGCGGAGCACCGCATCGACCTGCTGGTGGGCACCCAGATCGTGGCCAAGGGCTATCACTTCCCGCTGCTGACCGTGGTGGGGGTGGTGGATGCCGATCTCGGCCTAGAAGGCGGCGATCTGCGGGCCGCCGAGCGCACCCACCAATTGCTGTCCCAGGTGGCGGGGCGGGCGGGCCGCGCCGAGCGTCCCGGCCGCGTCTTCCTCCAGACCTGGCAGCCGGAGCATCCGGTGATGCGGGCGCTGTGCACCGGCAGCCGCGACAGCTTCATCGCCCGCGAGGCCGAACTGCGCCGCGATTGCGCCATGCCGCCCTATGGCCGCCTCGCCGCCCTGATCCTGTCGGGGCCGGACGCCGCCCAGTTGGACGGCTTCGCCGCCCGGCTGTCGCGCCTCGCCCCCCATGGCGAGGGCATCTCGGTGCTGGGGCCCGCCCCGGCGCCCATGGCGCTGCTGCGCGGCCGTCATCGCCGCCGATTCCTGGTCAAGGCCCCCCGGAGCGAGAATCTCCAGCAGTTGTTGCGCCGTTGGCTGGCTCAGGCGGTGGCCCCGTCCGGGGTGCGGGTTCAGGTGGACGTGGACCCGTATAGTTTTTTTTAGGGGTCGGGTAGGGTGGGAAAAGGCCTTGTCCAACCCCGACATCGGCTCGCCCGGCCGTACATGCCGCATAGCTAATATGTTGTTCTCCTCCCCCGAATGGGCAGGAGTCGTCTTGCAACGCAAAACCTGATGTGCTAGTTAACCGACGCGCTCGCAGGGGGGTTTCCTGGCAAGCGTGAGAATAATTTTGCGTTCCAATAGGTTACGGCCGCCGGTTCGACCCTATCCAAGGACTTGCCCAGGTGCCTTCCGAGACAATTGGCGTGATCGCCACCCGCTATGCCACCGCTCTCTTCGAGCTGGCTGATTCCTCGTCCTCCCTCGATCAGGTGGCGGGCGACCTCAACGCGTTGAAGGCCATGATCCGTGAAAGCGTGGATCTTCGTCGCCTCATCGGCAGCCCCGTTCTCAGCCGAACCGAGCAGGGGCGCGCCATCGCCGCCCTGGCCGCGAAGGCCGGGTTCACGGAGCTGACCACGAAATTCCTCGGGCTGGCGGCCCAGAACCGCCGGCTGTTCACCCTTCCCGGGGTGATCGACGCCTATCTTGGCCGGCTCGCCGCCCGCCGGGGCGAGATGTCCGCGACAGTGGCATCCGCCGTGGCTCTTACGCCGGCCCAGCAAGACGCCCTTGTATCCACCATGAAGACTGCGTTCGGCGGCAATGTCGCCGTCGAGGTCAAGGTCGATCCCAGCCTGCTGGGTGGCCTGGTGGTGCAAGTCGGTTCCCGTATGGTTGACAGCTCGCTCAAGACGAAGCTGCAACACCTCAAGCTCGCTATGAAAGGGGTTGGATGATGGAAATCCGCGCCGCGGAAATCTCCGCAATCCTCAAGCAACAGATCTCCACCTTCGGCACCGAGGCGGAAGTTGCCGAGGTCGGCCAGGTCCTGTCGGTTGGTGACGGTATCGCCCGTGTGCATGGTCTCGACAAGGTCCAGGCCGGCGAGATGGTCGAATTCCCCGGCGGCATCAAGGGTATGGCGCTGAACCTCGAGACCGACAATGTCGGTGTCGTGATCTTCGGCGACGACCGTTCCATCAAGGAAGGTGATGTCGTCAAGCGGACCGGTTCCATCGTGGACGTTCCCGTCGGCAAGGGCCTGCTGGGCCGCGTCGTCGACGCTCTCGGCAACCCCATCGACGGCAAGGGCCCCATCGAGGCCGCCTCGCGTCAGCGCGTCGACGTCAAGGCCCCGGGCATCATTCCGCGTAAGTCGGTGCACGAGCCCATGTCCACCGGCATCAAGGCCGTGGACGCCCTGATCCCCATCGGGCGTGGTCAGCGCGAGCTGGTCATCGGTGACCGCCAGACCGGCAAGACCGCCATCCTGGTCGACACCATCATCAATCAGAAGCGCTGGCACGACGCCTCCGACGAGAAGGCCAAGCTGTTCTGCATCTATGTCGCCGTGGGCCAGAAGCGCTCCACCGTCGCTCAGATCGTCAAGACCCTGACCGACTACGGCGCCATGGACTACACCATCGTGGTGGCCGCGACCGCGTCGGAGCCCGCTCCGCTGCAGTTCATCGCCCCCTACGCCGGTTGCACCATGGGCGAGTATTTCCGCGACAACGGCATGCATGCCCTGATCATTTATGATGATCTGTCCAAGCAGGCCGTCGCCTATCGCCAGATGTCGCTGCTGCTGCGCCGTCCGCCGGGCCGCGAAGCCTATCCCGGCGACGTGTTCTATCTGCACTCGCGCCTGCTCGAGCGCGCCGCCAAGATGGGCGACGCCGCCGGTGCCGGTTCGCTGACCGCTCTGCCGGTCATCGAGACCCAGGCCAACGACGTGTCCGCCTATATTCCGACCAACGTGATCTCCATCACCGACGGTCAGATCTTCCTGGAAACCGAACTGTTCTATAAGGGCATCCGCCCCGCCGTGAACGTCGGCCTGTCGGTGTCGCGCGTCGGCTCCGCCGCCCAGATCAAGGCGATGAAGCAGGTCGCGGGCTCCATCAAGCTGGAACTGGCGCAGTATCGTGAAATGGCGGCCTTCGCCCAGTTCGCCTCGGATCTCGATCCGGCGACCCAGAAGCTGCTGGCCCGCGGTGCCCGTCTGACCGAACTGCTGAAGCAGCCCCAGTTCGCCCCCATGCCGACCGAAGATGAAGTCATCTCCATCTATGCCGGTGTGAAGGGCTATCTGGACAAGATCGACGTCAAGGACGTGGGTCGCTTCGAGAAGTCGCTGCTGGCCGATATCAAGTCGAGGGCGCCGGAAATCCTCACCACCATCGCCACCGAGAAGCAGATCAGCGCGCAGACCGAAGAGAAGTTGAAGGGGTTCCTCGACGCGTTCTCCAAGACTTTCGCGTAACCGTTTCTTCGGAGTGTAGGTTATGGCGAGTCTCAAGGACCTGCGGATGAAGATCGTGAGCGTCAAATCGACGCGCAAGATCACCTCCGCCATGAAGATGGTTGCAGCCTCCAAGCTCCGTCGCGCGCAAACCGCGGCGGAGGCGGCTCGGCCTTTCGCCGAACGCATGGAACGCATGTTGGGCACTCTGGCCGCCAGCCTGGCGGGCCAGAGCGGCGCGCCCAAGATGTTGACCGGCACGGGCGCCGACAAGGTGCACCTGCTGGTGGCGGTGACCGCCGACCGCGGCCTGTGCGGCGGCTTCAACTCCTCCATCGTTCGCGCCACCAAGGCCATGGCCGCCGATCTGCTGAAGCAGGGCAAGATCGTCAAGATCATGCCCGTCGGCCGCAAGGCCCGCGAGCAGCTGCGGCGCGACTATGGCCAGTACATGATCGAGGGCTTCGAGAATCTGGGCCGCAAGGGCGTCGTCTTCGCCGAGGCCGACCAGGTTGCCGAGAAGATTTCCACCTTGTTCGACGCCGAGGATTTCGACGTCTGCACGGTGATCTACAATCGCTTCAAGTCGGCGATTGCCCAGGAAGTGACTCGCCAGCAGGTGATTCCCTTCCCGGTTCCGGCCCAGGCCACCAAGGCCGATGCCGGCGCCAAGGCGATCTACGAGTTCGAGCCCGGCGAGGAGGAAATCCTGGCCGACATCCTGCCGCGCAACCTGGCCACCCAGGTGTTCCGCGCCTTGCTGGAAAGCCAGGCTTCGGAGCAGGGCGCGCGCATGACCGCGATGGATAACGCCACCCGCAACGCTGGCGAAATGATCAATGCCCTGGCGATCAAGTACAACCGGTCGCGTCAGGCTCAGATCACCAAGGAACTGATCGAAATCATCTCCGGCGCCGAAGCGCTGTGACGGAAGACTAGGAGCACACCATGGCAAACAAGAACGTCGGCACGATCACCCAGGTCCTGGGCGCCGTCGTAGACGTGCGCTTCGACGGCCAACTGCCGGCCATCCTCAGCGCGCTGCACCTGGATCACCAGGGCAAGAAGCTGGTTCTCGAGGTCGCTCAGCATCTGGGCGAGTCCACCGTGCGGACCATCGCCATGGACTCCACCGACGGCCTGACCCGCGGCACCGAAGTGGTCGACACCGGCGCCGCCATCCAGATGCCGGTCGGTCCCGAGACCCTGGGCCGCATCATCAACGTGATCGGCGAGCCCATCGACGAGCGCGGCCCCATCGGCAACAAGACCACCTTGCCGATCCATGCCGACGCCCCGGAATTCGTCGACCAGTCGACCGAGACCGAGATCCTGGTCACCGGCATTAAGGTCATCGACCTGCTGGCCCCGTACTGCAAGGGCGGCAAGATCGGCCTGTTCGGCGGCGCCGGCGTGGGCAAGACCGTGCTGATCATGGAGCTGATCAACAACATCGCCAAGGCGCACGGTGGTTACTCCGTGTTCGCCGGCGTGGGCGAGCGTACCCGCGAGGGCAACGACCTCTACCACGAAATGATCGAATCCGGCGTTATCAAGCTGGACGGCCCCGGCTCCAAGGTGGCCCTGGTCTATGGCCAGATGAACGAGCCCCCGGGCGCCCGTGCCCGCGTCGCCCTGTCGGGCCTGACCGTCGCCGAATACTTCCGCGACGTCGAAGGCCAGGACGTGCTGTTCTTCGTGGACAACATTTTCCGCTTCACCCAGGCCGGTTCCGAAGTGTCGGCGCTGCTGGGCCGCATCCCGTCGGCGGTGGGCTATCAGCCCACTCTCGCCACCGACATGGGCGCGCTGCAGGAACGCATCACCTCGACCAAGAAGGGCTCCATCACCTCGGTGCAGGCCATTTACGTGCCCGCCGACGATCTGACCGACCCCGCGCCGGCCACCTCGTTCGCCCACTTGGACGCCACCACCGTGCTGAACCGTCAGATCGCCGAGCTGGGCATCTATCCGGCGGTGGACCCGCTGGACTCGACCTCTCGCGTTCTCGACCCCCGCGTTGTCGGCACCGACCACTACCAGACCGCCCGCGACGTGCAGCGCATCCTGCAGACCTACAAGTCGCTGCAGGACATCATCGCCATCCTGGGCATGGACGAACTGTCGGAAGAGGACAAGCTGGTCGTCTCCCGCGCTCGTAAGATCCAGCGCTTCCTGTCGCAGCCCTTCCACGTGGCCGAAATCTTCACCGGCTCGCCCGGCAAGCTGGTTTCGCTGGAAGACACCGTGAAGGGCTTCAAGGCCATCGTGGCCGGCGAATACGATCACCTGCCGGAATCCGCCTTCTACATGGTCGGCGGCATCGACGAGGTGATCGAGAAGGCCAAGAAGATGGCCGCCGAAGCGGCTTAATGTGAAAGACGCCGGGTCGCCTTGGCGGCCCGGCGTATCTTGCCAAAAGGAACTGCGGCATGGCCGACAAGATCCAATTCGAGTTGGTGTCTCCGGCGAAGCTCCTGGTGTCGTCGCCGGTGGACATGGTGGTGGTTCCGGGAACCGAAGGTGACTTCGGCGCCCTGGTCCGTCACGCTCCCATGATCACCACCGTGCGTCCCGGCGTCATCGTCGTGCATGACGGCGGCAAGGTGTCTTCCAGCATCTTCGTGGCGGGCGGCTTCGCCGAGGTCAACGAAGAGCGCATCACCGTGCTGGCCGAGGAAGCCATTCCGGTTGGCGACATCACCGCCGAACTGGCCGCCGCCCGCAAGAAGGCGGCCAAGGATGCCCTGGACGATGCCAAGACCGACCGCGAGAAGGCCCAGGCCCAGCGCCTGATCCTCATCGCCGAGGCCCTGGAAGCGGCGCGGCACTGATCCGCCGATCCCGAGATTGCGTGAAGGGCCGTCCTCCTGGGACGGCCCTTTCGCTTTGAAGCGGCTTGATCCGCCTCTGTCGCTGTGGTCTCCTCGCCCCATGATCAACTTCGCTCGCTTCCTCGTTCTTGCCGCTGCCGTGCTGTCGCTGGTCCTGCCGGGTCCGGCTTCGGCCCAGCTTGCGGTTGACGCCGCCGAGGTGGCGTCGGCCACCTTCGTCAAGGGCTGCGTTGGCCATCTCGGCGCCTATGACCTGCTGCGCGAGAAGCTGCAGCCGGGCAAGGACTACTATCTGCCGCAACTGTCGCCCTCGGATGCGCGTCCCTTCCTGAACGGCAAGCCGGGCGAGGCCTATGCCCGCTTCGACGCGGGCGTGACCCTGGTGCTGCTGGGCGACGGCCAGTGCATCGTCTTCGTCCAGAAGGCCAATCCCGAGCGGCTTTACAAGCAGTTGGACAAGGATATCCGGCTCGCCGTGGCCCGCGCCTTCGCCGTCAAGTCCGGGGGCAAGGAAATCAAGG
Source organism: Paramagnetospirillum marisnigri (assembly GCF_001650715.1). Lineage (GTDB taxonomy): Bacteria > Pseudomonadota > Alphaproteobacteria > Rhodospirillales > Magnetospirillaceae > Phaeospirillum > Phaeospirillum marisnigri. The sequence continues at coordinate 103,480 of NZ_LWQT01000020.1, forward strand.
GGCCGCTGCTGGCCCGCTTCTTCGACCTGGATGCCATCGGGGAGTACCGGGAGAAGCTGGCGCAGGCCTATGGCCCGGACCTGCCGGGGCTGAGGGTGATCCTGACCACCTCGGACACCGCCAATCCCAATCTTCAGGGCATCATCACCATCGGCACGAGGTCGCCATGAGGATCGTGATCACAGCCGTCGTCCTTCTGCTGGCCAGCCTGTCCCCTGCCATGGCCCAGAGCGGTGGCGATTACCGCCTGCGCGACGAGACATCGCGTCTGGCGGTGGCGGTGCTGGGGCGTATCTGCCTGCTCAATCTGGGCGACATCAATGCGGTGATCACCGCCGCCTCGCCTCGCGGCGAGTTCGGATTCGTGGAAGCCACGCCGGAAGTCGCCAAGACCCTGCTGCAGGATCGCAGCGGCTATGTCCGGGTGCTGCGTCGTCCGGGCTTTGGCGCCGTGACCCTGATGGCCACCCATGACGGCATCTGCTCGGTCTTCTCGGAATATGCCGACATCACCGCCTTCCAGCGCCACCTCACCGCCATGGTGGAGCGGGGCGGCCTCAAGGGCGGCGCCAATCTGCTGACTCTGGACGCCCGCGATGCCGATGGAGTGCGCATCAACGACTACTACCTGATGCCCACCGGCTGGTTTGCCGCCCAATTGGGCAAGCGCTTCGGCGACGACGGTACCCAGCCCCTGGCCCTGGTCACCACCATCTCCAATCCGGGGCGCCGTCCCATGGAAGGGGTGCTGACCGTCAGCCGTCCGCTGAAGCAGCGCTGAGCCCATGGACGAGACGGGGATCGCCGCCCTGGCCGAGGTGGCCGTGGTCTATCACTGCGCCCTGGCCGCCCATGGCGCCACCGCCGCCGGGGTCTGCTGGCGCGACGTCCACGGCCAGAAGACCCGCTTCGATATCCTGACCCGCGCCATGGACCCATCCCAGCCGGTGACGGTCAATGATGTGGGCAGCGGGACCGGCGCCCTGTTCGCCTATCTCGACCGGCGGTTTCCCCTGGTCGCCTATTGCGGCACCGATATCTGCGAGTCCATGGTGGGGGCCGCCGCCGCCCGCTTTCCCGATCCCCGCGCCCGCTTCATCCAGAGCCCGCTGCCGGTGGCCGAGGCCGACTGGTCCTTTGCCTCGGGAACCTTCAACATTGCCAAAGGCGCGGATGATCACCTGTGGCGGGGCGTCGTCGCCGAGGTGGTGGCGGCCATGGCGCACAGTTCCAGGATCGGCTTCGCCTTCAATCTGTTGCGTCCCCGTCCGCCCGAGATGGGGCTGTGGGGCGACAATCCCGAGCCTTGGCAGGCCTATGTGGAGGAACGGCTCGGCGGCCGCGCCAGCCTGGTCGAGCATGACGGCGGCGATGAATGGAGCCTGCTGGTCCGTCGCGGCTGATGGGTTTGGGCTTGCGCCGACGTCAGCCTTCCGGTAAAGCATGCCTTCCGATGGAGAAAGCCATGTCCGCGTGCCTGTTCACCGCCGACGCCTTTGCCGCCCGGGGCCTTGTCCCGGCGATGGCGCTTTCCGTCACCACTAAAACCGGCACTACCAAGACCGCTTGAGCGGGCCGGTTCGTCACGACCAAACGAAAAAGGCCCGCGGTCAAGACCTCGCGGGCCTTTTCGTATGAACAACATCGGCCCACCAGGATACCAAGGGTTCGAAACGGAGAAGAAGACCATGGGCTATAAGGTTGCTGTCATCGGCGCCACCGGCAATGTCGGTCGGGAAATGCTGCAGACTCTGGTGGATCGCAAGTTCCCGGTGGACGAGGTGGTGGCCCTGGCCAGCGCCCGCTCCGCCGGCAAGGAAGTGTCGTTCGGCGACAACAAGATTCTGAAGGTCAAGGACCTCGCCACCTTCGACTTCAAGGGCTGGGATATCGCCCTGTCGTCGCCCGGCGCCAAGGTTTCGGCCGAGCACAGCCCCCGCGCCGCGGCGGCTGGCTGCGTGGTGGTGGACAACACCTCGCATTTCCGCATGGACCCCGACGTGCCGCTGGTGGTGCCGGAAGTGAACCCGGAAGCCATCGCCCAGTATAAGAAGAAGGGCATTATCGCCAACCCCAACTGCTCGACCATCCAGATGGTGGTGGCGCTGAAGCCGCTGCATACCCTGGGCAAGATCAAGCGGGTGGTGGTGTCGACCTACCAGTCGGTGTCGGGCGCGGGTAAGGAAGGCATGGACGAGCTGTTCGAGCAAAGCCGCGCCATCTTCGTCAATGATCCCATCACGCCCAGGAAGTTCCCCAAGCAGATCGCCTTCAACCTGATTCCCCAGATCGACGTCTTCATGGAAGACGGCTCGACCAAGGAAGAGTGGAAGATGGTGGTGGAGACCAAGAAGATCCTGGACGCGGGGATCGAGGTTCACGCCACCTGTGTGCGCGTGCCGGTGTTCGTCAGCCATTCCGAGGCGGTCAACGTGGAATTCACCCGTCCGGTCAGCGTCGAGGAAGCCACCGAGGCGCTGCGCAACGCCCCCGGCGTGGTGGTGCTCGACACCCGCGAGCCCGGCGGCTACATCACGCCGGTGGAAACCACCGGCGATGATCCGGTCTATGTCAGCCGCATCCGCAAGGACCCGACCATCAAGAACGGCCTGTCCTTCTGGTGCGTCGCCGACAATCTCAGGAAGGGCGCGGCGCTGAACGCGGTGCAGATCGCCGAGGTCCTGGCCCGCGATTACCTGAAGAAGTAGGGGCTTGCCCCCTCCCCAACCCTCCCCCGGCTTGGCCGGGGGAGGGAGGGACCCGCGTCAGCGGGAGGGTGGGGGCGACACCATCTTCTTGCCGTAACCCCGGGGCGTATAGGTCCAGATGCGGGTTCCGGCGGTGAAGCTTCGGGTTTCCGAGCTTCCCACCACCACCATGGTCAGCATGTCCACCTTGTCGGGCGACAGCTCGGCCAGCGGGATCACCTCCACCGTCTCGCCGGGGCGGCCCAGTTGGCGGGCCAGGATCACCGGGGTTTCCGGCGGGCGGCCGGTCAGCAGGATGTCGCGGGCGCGCGGCAACTGGTCGCGGCGGCGGTTGGACACCGGATTATAGAAGCAGACCACGAAATCGGCACTGGCGGCGGCCTTCAGGCGAGCCTCGATGGCCTCCCACGGGGTCAGCAGATCCGACAGCGAGATGGTGCAGAAGTCGTGGTTGACCGGCGCTCCGGCCCGCGCGGCGGCGGCCTGCAAGGCGGAAATGCCCGGCGCCACCGTGATGTCGACCCGGTTCCAGTCGGCTCGCTTCTCGCGGTCCAGCAGTTCGAACACCAGGGTGGCCAGGGCATAGATGCCGGGATCGCCGGAACAGACCAGCGCCACCGTGCGGCCCTCGGCGGCGAGGTCGAGCGCCATGCGGGCGCGGGCCTCCTCGGCGCCCAGGGCGCTTTCGTGGCGGGTCTTGCCCAGGGCCGCCGGTCCCAGCAGGTCGAGATACATGCCATAGCCCACCAGATCGCTGGCGGCGGCGACGGCATGGGAAACCTCGGGCGAGCGCCATTCCGGAGTGCCGGGGCCGATGCCCACCACGAACAGCTTGCCCTGGGGCCGCCCGGCCAGCCTTGCATCCAACGGCACCGGCGAACGGGCGACGGCGCAGGTGGTCCGGGCGCCCTTGACCTTGGGCACGATCAGCTCGGCTTGCGGCCCGGCGGCGGCCAGGGCGGCACCCTCGGCGACGCCGTGGCAGCCGGTCTCGGCGAAGACCACATCCGACGGCGTAGCGAGGCGCGGCGCCTCGGCTTCCAACTCCTCGGCCGGGAAAAAGCGGGCGGGAATCCCCAACTCGGCGGCCAGGGCATGGACGGCGCTTTCGTCGGATTTGAGGTCGATGCTGGCGACGCAGGCCAGGGCCAGCGGTGACAGCGCCTCGGCCGCCAGGGTGTCGCGGGCCAGCCTGATCAGCTCGGCGGGCGGCGTACCGCGCTCGCAGCCGACGCCCAGTACCAGCACGGGAGGATGGTAGACCAGTTCGTGGTCGTCGGGCTCGGCGGCGCGGTCGGTGACGCGGATGGACAGCTCGGCCTCCTCGGAGAAGCCAATGCCGGCCAGCCAACCGACGGTTCCCGCCTCTACCTCCAACGCCACCGGCTCTTCCGCCAGCAGGGCGGCGGCGACCGACTTCACCTTGTCGGGATTGGCGATGCGCCAGCCGAAGGGCGGCTCGTCCAGCGCCACCCCCAAAGCGAGGTCACCGGCGGTGGTCAGGGCGGGGGTCACCCCCAGGGCCTGGGCCATGCGCCGCGCCAACTGGTTGGCGCCGTGATGGCCGCCCAGCAGCGGTACCACGCTGGAGCCGTCCACCGCGACGGCCAGCAACGGCGGCTCGGCCCATTTGTCGGCCAGCAGCGGCGCCACGGCGCGGATCAGGATACCGGCGGCGCAGACACCGACCACGGCGGTTCCCGCACCGTAGAGGGCGCGCAGATGGGCCATGGTGTCGGTGAAGATCTCATCACCCTCGACCCGTCCGGCCAGTCCGTGGATGCGGGCGCCGGGCAGGGCGTCCCGCAGCGCCTTGGCGGTTTCCACTCCGGCGGGGCTGACCACCACCAGGGCAATGTCGTTCATAACCATGCCTGTCCTCGCCGATGCACCAGGATAATGGAAAAATAGGGCAGTTCGCTCACGGTCGCGGCGCTGTGAATGCGCTGGTCGGGCAGGCCGACCCGTTCGATCAGCCGCGCCTTGTCCCACAGTCCCGCCCGCTCCAGCACCCGGCGGATCTTGGGCAGGTGGCGGCCCACTTTCATGAACACGGCGGCGTCGCAGGCCGCGACCAGGGCCTCGATCTCGGCCTCGGAGCGGGTGGACGGAATGACGGCGACGCCGTCGTCCCAGGCCGATAGCGGCGCTTGCAGCGCCGCCGAGGCGGCCATGATGGAGGAGACTCCCGGCACCACCTCCACCTTGAAGCGAGGCGACAGCCGGGCGAACAGATAGATGAAGGAGCCGAAGAAGAAGGGGTCACCCTCGCACAGCACCGCCACGTCGCGCCCCTGCTCCAGATGTTGGGCGATCTCGGCGGCCGCCCGGTCATAGGCCGCCTCGGTCCCGGCCCGATCGACGGTGAAGCCCATGCGGATGGCAATCTCGATTCGTCCCGGCGGGATATGAGCGCCAGCGATGGCCCGCGCCATGCCCTCGCCCTCCAGCGGCGCGGGCCAGGCGATTACCGGCACTTCCGCCAGGATGCGGGCCGTCTTCAGGGTCAGCAGCTCGGGATCGCCGGGACCGATGCCCAACCCGTAGAGAGTGCCGGTCATGGTGCCCCCCGATTGGGGCAAAGACGGACCTCTCCCTCCCCCGGCTTGGCCGGGGGAGGGTTGGGGAGGGGGCATGTACGGCGGCTCATCGCTTCCAGCCCACATACTGGGTGACCGGCATGGCGGGGTGCCAGGTGTTGAAGCCCCCCACCGGAGCCAGACGGGCCACCGACAGCCGGGTCAACTCGCCGCCATGCCCGGCATGGAAGCTGATCAGGGCGGCCTCGCCCTCGACGGTGACGGCATTGGCCACCAGACGGCCGCCGGGCTTCAGGGCGGCGCGGCAGATGTCCAGCAGTCCCGGCTCCGACACGCCGCCGCCGACGAAGACGGCGTCGGGCGCCTCTTCCCCCAGCGGCAGCCCGGCGGGGGCCTTGGCGGTGACCACCCTCAGGTCGGGAACCCCGAGGGCGGCGGCGTTGAGGCCGATGCGCCCGGCCCGTTCGGGGCGGGGCTCGATGGCGACGGCGCGCCCCCCGGTCCGCATCCACTCGATGGCCACCGAGCCGCAGCCCGCCCCCACATCCCACAGCAATTCGCCCGCCAGCGGTGCCAGGGCGGCCAGGGTCACGGCGCGGACCTCGCGCTTGGTCAACTGGCCGTCATGGATGAAAGCGTCGTCGGGCAGGCCGGGACAGGCGGACAATGGGCGGCGGCCGGGGGCCGCCTTGCAGTCCACCGCCACCAGATTGAGGTCGGCTTCGGCCTGGGGGCCGGGATGGATGCGCTCGGCGGCTCCGCCCAGATGTTCCAGCACCGTCAGGGTCGAGGCGCCATAGCCGTGGTCGCGCAGCAGGTCCGCCAGACGCGGCGGGGTGGTGCGGTCCTCGGACAGCACCAGCAGGCGGCGGCCGGGGGCGAAATGGGGGATCAGCGCCTCCACCGGACGGCCATGGGCGGTCAGGCACAGGCAGTCCTGCAGCGGCCACAGCAACCGGGCGGCGGCCAGGGAAAAAGCGCCGGGATGGGGGATCACCGCCATCTCGGCGGCATCGAACCAGCGGGCCAGGGTGGCGGCGGCACCGAACCACATGGGATCGCCGCTGGCCAGCACGACCACCCGGCGGCCTCGACGGGCTTCCAGCTCGCGGCGGCTGTCGGCGAAGGGGCTGGACCAGGTCAGACGTTCGACGCTGGAGGATGCGGGGGTCATGGCGAGGTGGCGGGTGCCGCCCACCAGCACCTCGGCACTGTCGATCACGGCGCGGGCGGCGGGGCTCAGCCCTTCCAGCCCGTCCTCGCCGATGCCGACCACGGTCAGCCAGGGGAGCATGGGATTACCTCGGGAGGAATGGAATTCCCTCTCCCGCGCGCGGGAGAGGGTGGCGAGGCGAAGCCGAGACGGGTGAGGGCGCGCGCGTCGGCGCGCCATTCGATATCAAGTCGCGGCCACCAGGCCCTCACCCCGACCCTCTCCCGCAAGCGGGAGAGGGGGGAGGCAAACAGGTTTTCCCCGATCATCCCAGCCCCCCGGCCAGGGCGTTGACGGCGGCGGCGGCCATGGCGGAACCGCCCCGTCTGCCCCGCAGCGCCACATGGGGCAGGCCGGAGGCGATCAGGGCATCCTTGCTTTCCACCGCACCGACGAAACCCACGGCGAAGCCCAGCACCAGGGCCGGGCGCGGCGCCCCCGCCGCCACCAGCTCCAGCAAGCGGAACAGGGCGGTGGGCGCGTTGCCGATGGCGACCACGGCGCCGTCGAGACGGGGCAGCCAGTGTTCCACCGCCAGGGCGGAGCGGGTGGTATTGGCTGCCTTGGCCGCGTCGGCGGAGACATCGTTCAAGGTGCAGATCACTGGATTGGCGGCGGGCAGCATGCGGCGGATGATGCCGTGGGCCACCATCTCGGCATCCACCAGGATGGGAGCACTCGCCCGCAGCGCGGCTCGACCGGCGGAGCCCGCGCCCTCGCTCCAGGCCAGGTCGGCGACGATATCGGTCATGCCGCAGGCATGCACCACCCGCACCGCCAGATCGGTCAGATCGGCGGGGACGCGATCCAGCTCGGCCTCGGCCCGGATGGTGGCGAAGCTCTGGCGGTAGATGTCAGCCGGGTCGCTGATCCAGCCGGTCACGGCACGCCTCAGTCGTGGTTGTGATGACGATGGGGACGATAGGCATGCCCATGACCATGGTGTCCATGATCATGATCGTGGTGCCCGTGGTCATGCCCATGGTCGGCATCGGTGCCGATGCCGCGCACATGGTGGTGATGCCCGGCCTGGACGGCGCCGACGCTGGCCTCGTAGCCCACCACCTGTTCGCGGTATTTGCACAGCTGGCAGTTCATCCGGGCCTCGCCGTCAAGAATCTCGCCCACCCGCTCGATGAAGCTGTCCACCACCAGGGGATGGTCGTTGAGATAGGGCGCCTTGAGGAATTCCACCTCGGGATGGGCTTTGGCGGCGGCGTCGGTCCAGTCATGGATGCGCTTGACCAGGATGCCGGTGAACAGGAAATAGGGGAAGACGATGATGCGCTTGAAACCCAGCTTCACCGCCCGCTCCAATCCCTGGTCCACCAGGGGATGGGCGACGCCGGAAAAGGCGATCTCGGCCCAGCCGAAGCCCATGCCTTCCCACAGCATGCGCGCCACCTTGGCGATGTTGGAATTGGCGTCGGGATCGTTGGTGCCGCGCCCCACCACCATCAGCAGGGTGTCCTTGCGCTCGACACCGGCCTGGCCCAGGCCTTCCGCCTCCTCGATGCGCTGGCGCGACGCGGCCAGCAGCTTGGGGTCGATGGCCAGTTCGCGGCCATAGCGCACGTCGATGTCGGGATTGGCGGCGGCGAAGGAGTTGATCTCCCAGGGCAGGTCGTTCTTGACATGCCCGGCGGCGAACAGCATGCCGGGAACCGCCAGGATGCGGGAGACCCCCTTGTCCTTCAGGGCGTCGAGCCCGGTCTTGATGATGGGGGTGGCGAATTCCAGGAAGCCGCTTTCCACCTCGAACTGGGGCAAGCGCCGCTTCAGGTGGTCGGCCAGGACCGTGAATTCACGGATGGCATCCACGTCGCGGCTGCCATGGCCGCACAGCATCACACCAATCTTTTCAGCCATCACGCCTGGTCCTTGCCTCTGAGCGAACCGGCTGGTCCCTGCCTCCGGCCGGTGAAGTCGGGGACTATAGGCGGGAGGCCGCCCGTCATGCCAGTCGAAAACGTCACGCGGGGAAGGTGACGATGACTACGGTGCCGCCATCATTGGAGATGGCCGAGCGCCCGCCCAATTGCCGCGACAAGGCCTTGATCAGGCTGAGGCCGATGCCCTGGTTGGGCCGGTCCGGCATGCCGATGCCGTCGTCGCGCACGGTGAAGTGCCACTGATGCTCGTCGCGTCCGAGAGTGATGGAGACAGTGCCGCCGCGTCCCTCCGGAAAGGCGTGCTTCAGGGCATTGGCCATGGCCTCGTTGGCCAGCATGCCGAGCGGGACCGCCCGCTCCAGGTCCAGGCATCCCTCGACCTCCACCTGGACGGTGACACTGCCCTTGGTGCCGACATGGCTGCCCACCAGTGTCTCGGCCAGCCGCCCGAAATAGACGCCGAGATCCACATTGGCGGCAACGTTGCGTTCGTAAAGCGTCTGGTGGACCAGTCCCATGGACGCGATGCGGTCCAGGGCGTCGGTCAGCGATTCGCGGGCTTTTTCGTCGTTCACATGCAGCAATTGCATGGTCAGCAGGCTGGAAATGATCTGAAGGTTGTTCTTGACCCGGTGATGGACCTCCTGGAACAGGACGTCCTTTTCCTCCAGCGCTTCGGTCAGTTCCCGCGCCTTCTGCTCCATGTCGCGCAGCAGTCGACCCTCGTGGCGCAGGCTTTCATTGGTCACCGCCGCCAGGGCCAGCAGCAGCAGCATGGCCCCGGCGAACAGGCTGGTATTGCGTTGGGTGCGGATGGTCCAATCGCGGAAGACCATGGACGTCGTCATGCTCGCGCTCACAACCACGTCCAGATCGGCCAGGCGGCGATAGGAGATCAGCCGCTCCACCTTGTCGAAGCTCGAGGTGATACGGAACCAGCCCGCTGGTGCCTTGGCGGTCTCGGAGAAGGGGGGGCGGGATGGGTCCAGGCGGGGAAGGCCGCCGGCCGGGAGAGGATAGCGGGTGACGACGACGCCATCGGATCGGGCGATCATGTAGGAATTGTTCAGGTCGGCAGCCTGGACGGTGCGATACAACTCGCCGAAATGAAGGCCGCTCACCAGAATCTCGGCGGTTCCGACCACTTGGCCGGTCGACATGGCCAGGGTCCGGGTGAAGGCCAGCATGTGATCGGGGGTCAAGCGTTCGTCCAAGATGCCCGTGATCACCGTGGAGCCAGGCTTGGCCCTGGCCAGGGCGGTGTTGTCGCCCCGCTCATGCTTGCACAACGTGGCTCCCTGGCCGTCGCTGGCGACGAGTACCGCGCCCCGCTCATCCAGAATGCAGATGGCGAGGCCATCGGGCATGGCGGTGACCATGTCGCTCAGCCAGTGTCGATGGCGTTCGGTTGGGGGACGGGGCAACCCCCGTTCGTTGAAATGATCCTCGACCTGCAGCAGTAGGGCATGGGCGGTGGAATGGGCACCGCGCAGATGGGCTTCCATCAGATGGGCGGACACGCCCAGGTCCAGCCGCCAATCCTCCAGGGTGGCCTCGCGGTCGTCCCAGATGGAGGCCAGCAGGCCGATGCCGCCGCCCAGAAGGCTGAGCAGGGCGATGCCGGCCAGCAGGATTTTCGGACGCGGCATCAGGTTCACGGTCAACGGCCCGCCCGGCGCGCTTCGTCCTCGTCGAACAGCGCGGTCAACTGGCGCATCATGGTGCCGCCCAGATCCTCGGCATCCATGATGGTGACGGCCCGGCGGTAATAGCGGGTGACGTCGTGGCCGATGCCGATGGCGACCAGTTCCACCGGCGAGCGGTTCTCGATATAGGCGATGACGTCGCGCAGATGCTTTTCCAGGGTATTGCCGGGATTGGCCGAAAGCGTGGAATCGTCCACCGGGGCGCCATCGGAGATCACCATCAGGATGCGGCGCTGCTCGGAGCGGGCGATCAGGCGCTCATGCGCCCACAGCAGCGCCTCGCCGTCGATATTCTCCTTCAGGATGCCTTCGCGCAGCATCAGTCCGAGATTGCGGCGCACCCGGCGCCAGGGGGCGTCGGCGGCCTTGTAGACGATGTGGCGCAGGTCGTTGAGGCGGCCGGGATTGGGAGGCTTGCCCTCGGCCTGCCATTTCTCGCGCGAACTGCCGCCCTTCCAGGCCTTGGTGGTGAAGCCCAGGACCTCGACCTTGACGCTGCAGCGTTCCAGGGTGCGGGCCAGCAGGTCGGCGCTCATGGCCGCCACCGTGATGGGACGCCCGCGCATGGACCCGGAATTGTCGATCAGCAGCGAGACGACGGTATCGCGGAAATCGGTTTCCTTCTCGATCTTGAAGGACAGCGAATGCATGGGATTGGCGATGATGCGGGCCAGCCGCCCGGCATCCAGGATGCCTTCCTCCAGGTCGAAATCCCACGACCGGGTCTGCTGCGCCATCAGCTTGCGCTGCAACCGGTTGGCCAGCTTGGACACCACGCCCTGGAGATGGGCCATCTGGTTGTCCAACTGGTGGCGCAACCGGGTCAGTTCGTCGGTGTCGCACAACTCTTCCGCCGTCACCACCTGATCGAAGGCGGTGGTGAAGGGCCGGTAGGGCCGGTCCATGGCGGCGGAATTGGACAGGGCCTCCGCCCGCTCCCGCGATGGGCCGCCCGCCTCCTCGGTTCCGGCGCCCATCAGGGTGATGTCGTCGCCGTCGGCGTCGCCGTCCTGCTCGCCGGTCCCCTCGGACGAGCCCGGCGCCTGGCTTTCGCCGTCGGCGCGGGAATCCTGGCCCTCGCCGTCGCCGTCCTTCTGCTCGCCGGAGGAAGCGGAGTCGGGCGACTGCTCGCCATCCTCCGCGCTTTCATTCTCGCTGTCGGACGGATGGTCGACGCCCAGGTCGAGCTGGTGCAGCAATTCCTGCAAGCCGCGCGAGAAGGCTTCCTGGTCGCCCAGCATATCCTTCAGCCGGTCCAGGGTGGGACCGGCCTTGGCCTCGATCTCGTCCCGCCACAGATCCACCGCGCCCTGGGCCGAGGGCGGCGGCGCCAGTCCGGCGAAGCGTTCCCGCGCGATCAGGCGCATGACCTCGGCCAGGGAGACATGCTCGCGCTTGACGGCGCGGTCCAAGCCTTCGGCGCGGGCGCGCTGCTCCAGCACCTCGGCGATATTGGCGGCCACACCGGCCATGCGCCGGGCGCCCAGCGCCTCGACCCGGGCCAGTTCCACCATCTCGTAGACCTTGCGGGCCTCGGGCAGTTGCGGCATGCGCCGGGCATGCACCGAATCGTCGTGATAGCGCAGACGCAGCCCGATGGCGTCGGCGGTGCCGCGCAGCCGGGCCAGATCGGCGGGCAGGATGGTGCGCGGCGGCGCCGGCAGGCGGATTTCCGTGCCGCGCACCGAGCCTTGACCGGCGGCATAGGCCACGTCCAGGTCGGGTCGGCCGGAAATGGCCTTGAGCGTGGCCGCCGTCGCCCGCCGGATGGTGTCGGCGGGGGTCTCGTCTGGCGTCGGACCGTTGGGCAGGGTGGTCACCGTGGGTTACGCCAGCAGCCGGGCCGGTCCCTCCGGCAGGTCCTCGGCGAAGCAGCGCTGGTAGTATTCCGCCAGGATCGGGCGTTCCACCTCGTCGCATTTGTTGAGGAAGGTGACCCGGAAGGCATAGGCGCGGTCCGAGAAGATGCTGGTGTTCTCGGCCCAGGTGATCACGGTACGCGGGCTCATGACGGTGGAGATGTCGCCATTCATGAATCCGGCCCGGGTCAGGTCGGCCAGCATCACCATCTTGGAGACGCAGTCGCGGCCTTCCGGCGTATCGTAATCCTTCAGCTTGGCGACGACGATGGAGCACTCGGCCTCGTGCTCCAGGTAGTTGAGGGTGGCGACGATGTTCCAGCGGTCCATCTGGCCCTGGTTGATCTGCTGGGTGCCGTGATAGAGGCCGGTGGTGTCGCCCAGGCCGACGGTATTGGCGGTGGCGAACAGCCGGAAGGCGGAATGGGGGCGGATCACCCGGTTCTGGTCCAGCAGGGTTAGCTTGCCTTCCACTTCCAGCACGCGCTGGATCACGAACATCACGTCGGGGCGGCCGGCGTCGTATTCGTCGAACACCAGGGCGCAAGGGTGCTGCAGCGCCCAGGGCAGGATGCCTTCGCGGAATTCGGTGATCTGCTTGCCGTCCTTCAGGACGATGGCGTCCTTGCCGATCAGGTCGATGCGGCTGATATGGCTGTCCAGGTTGACGCGGATGCACGGCCAGTTGAGGCGCGCCGCCACCTGTTCGATATGGGTGGACTTGCCGGTGCCGTGATAGCCCTGGACCATGACGCGGCGGTTGAAGCTGAAGCCCGCCAGGATGGCCCGGGTGGTGTCGGGATCGAAGCGATAGGCGGGGTCCAGGTCGGGGACATGTTCGCTGCCCAGGCTGAAGGCGGGCACCATCATATCGGTGTCCAGGCCGAACACCTCGCGGGCGGAAAGCTGGATATCGGGGGTCGCCAGCGGGTGGTCCGAGGCGAGCGGGCTTTGAGTCTTGGAAGTCATGGAGTCACTTGTCCGGTTACCCAGCGGCCAGGCTGGCCCTCAGGGTGTTGTAGGCTTGGTTGATGCGCTTGAAACGCTCTTCGGCCTGCTTGTCGCCGTTATTGGCGTCGGGGTGGTGACGCTTCACCAGCTCCTTGTAGCGGGCCTTCAAGGTTTCGGGGGTCAGGGGGCCGGAAAGGTCCAGGACCTTCATGGCCTCCTCCTCGGGGGTGGCGGGATGGCGCGCCTTGGCGTGGCGATCCTCGGCCTCCTTGTCCATCAGGTCGAAGGGATCGTGGATGGTGAAGGAGAACTTGCGCTTGCCGTACTGCGCCCCCAGCGGCCAGGTGGGGCGCTGCCAGGTGGTGTCCTTGCGGGTTTCGGCCTCGATTTCCTCGGGCCCCATGCCCGCGTAATAATTCCAGGCGGCGTTGTACTCGCGCACATGCTCCAGACAGAACCAGTAGTAGTCGTTGAGACGGTCGCGGGCCTGGGGGGCGCGGAATTCGGCTTCCTGGGCGCAGCCGGGACGGTCGCAGCGCCGGGTGACGGGCTGTGATTCCAGGGGCGCGAAAGCGGGGCGCCAGGATTTGCGCTTTGCCGAGGATCTCATGGTATCGGGCATAATGATGGCTGGGCTTGTCCAAGGCAAGGTGGTTGGGGCTTGACGGCGGGCGGCAATCATCCCAATTGGGGAGAGCCCAACAGGAATGAAAGAGGTATTGCCATGCGCGTCGCGCCGGTCATGCGGAAAAAGCTGGAGGACGGGCTGGCCCCGGTTCGCCTGGACATCAACGACGACTCCCACCGTCATGCCGGTCATGCCGGGCATAACCACGAAGGCGAAAGCCATTTCTCCATCGTGGTGGTCTCGGACGCCTTCGCCGGCAAGAGCCGGGTGGAACGCCATCGCATGGTCAATAGATTGCTGGCCGAGGAACTGGCCGGACGGGTGCACGCCCTGGCCCTGACCACGCTGACCCCTGAAGAGGACGCGAAATAGGCCGGCGGGGGGCGCGGCCGCGCCAGTTCCTCGGCCAGCAATCAATTGACCA
>NZ_LWQT01000020.1:117410-164792 GCF_001650715.1 Paramagnetospirillum marisnigri
GGGGGGCGCGGCCGCGCCCCCCGCCGAACCGGACTGAGGACTAGCGAGGCTGAATACGGGAAATGTCGACGACCTCGTCGTCGGATGAGCCGTATCCGTCATAGTGGATTTTGTACTTGTCACCCTGCACTTGAACGACCTTGGCCGGGTACCAGTCGCCCTTCCAACTCACCTTGATTTGAAGGCGGTCGGGGCCGACCCATTCATCGTATTCCTTGCCGTAGCCGGTATAGGTGATGAAGCACTTTGCCACCTCGCTCTTTTCTACCTTGGCCGGGTACCAGTCTCCCTTCCAATTGACCTTGACCGTCTTGCCAATGGGGCAAAGATCGGCGGCTGAAGCCGATACAGGTGAGAAACAAACGAGGGCAGTGGCTGCAGCAACCGCGAATGCTTTCATCGTCATTCAATCCTCCTTCGCCATTGTTAGGTCGAAGCCAACTTGACCGTCTCAGATAGCCTGGCGCCATACCAGGGTATTGAAAAGCGGAGGAGTCAGCCCATCAATGCCGCCGCCGCCGCCCGCGCGTGGTCGGTGACGGTCTCGCCCGCCAGCATGCGGGCGATTTCCTCGCGCCGCTGATCGGGCGACAGCGGATCGACGCCGGTGAAGACGGCGCCGTCGCGTTCGGCCTTGGCCACCCGGTAGTGATGGCCGCCCGCCGCCGCCACCTGGGGCGAGTGGGTCACGACCAGCACCTGCAGCCCCTGGGCCAGGCGGCCGAGACGGTCGCCCACGGCGGCGGCCACGGCGCCGCCGATACCGGAATCAACCTCGTCGAACACGATGGTGGGCGTGCGCGACACCCGAGCCAGCACCACTTTCAGCGCCAGCATGAAGCGCGACAGCTCGCCGCCCGAGGCGATCTTGCCCAGCGGGCCGGGGGCGGCGCCGGGATTGGTCGCCACCTCGAAGCCCACCGCGTCCAGGCCGCTGGCTCCCCAGCCGGTTTCCTCCTGCGGGGTGACGCGGGTCTGAAACCGGGCCTTCTCCAGCTTCAGCGGCGGCAGTTCGACGGCCACGGCCGCATCAAGGGCGGCGGCCGCATCGCAGCGGGATTTGGACAGGGCGCGGGCTTGCTCCACATAGGCGGCGCGGGCCGCCTGCTCGGCGCGGGCGAGGCGGGCGAGGTCGCCGCCGCCGCCTTCCAACTCGGCCAGTTGGCGCCCCAGCTTGTCCTTGAACCCCACCAGATCGTCGACGGCCATGCCGTGCTTGCGGGCGCTGGAGCGCAGGGCGAACAGGCGTTCCTCCACCTTTTCCAGGTGACGGGGGTCGAGGTCGATTTCCGACGAGGCCCGTTCCAGCAGGCCGGTGGCCTCGGCGGCCTCGAACGCGGCGCGGTCCAGGGCGGCGATGACGCCGTCCAGCTTGCCTTCCGCCCGCTCAGCTACCCGTTCCAGGGCGCGTTGGGCCGAACGCAACGAGGCTTCCACCTCGCCCTTGTGGGTGAGCGCGGTCTGGGCGGCGTTCATGGCCTCCAGCAGCTTTTCGCCATGCATCATCACGGCGCGGGACTGGGCCAGCGCCTCTTCCTCGCCCGGCTTGGGGTCGAGTTGGCACAGATCGTCGAAAATCTGGCGTAGGGAGTCTTCCTCGGCCTTGGCGCGGGCCAGATCGGCCTCGGCGGTTTCGCGGGCGGTGCGGGCCGCGCGCCAGCCGGTCCAGGCCTCGGCGGTGGCGGCGCGCCGCGCGGACAGGCCGCCGAAATCGTCCAGCACGCCAAGATGGGTGGCGGCGTCCAGCAGGCCGTGGCTTTCGAACTGGCCGTGGATTTCCACCAGTTCGTCGCCGACCTTGCGGAGCAAACCGACGCTGACCGGCTGGTCGTTGACATAGGCGCGCGAGCGGCCATCGGCGGTGAGCACCCGGCGCAGCACGATGGGTCCGCCCTGGGCGTCCATGTCCTGCTCGGTCAGCAGGGTACGGGCGGGGTGATCGGCGGCGGGATCGAATTCGGCACTAACCGAGGCCTGGGCGGCGCCACGCCGCACCAGCCCGGATTCGGCCCGGGCGCCCAGGGCGAGGCCCAGGGAATCGAGAAGGATGGACTTGCCCGCGCCGGTCTCGCCGGTGAACACCGACAGCCCGCCATCGAAGGAAAGATCAAGGCGCTCGATCAGGACCACGTCGCGGATCGACAGCGAAACCAGCATGGCTTACCAGAACTTGGCCCAGTTGAACCAACCGCCGCTGGTCTTGGCGGCGTCTTCCTTCTTGGGCTGGGGGTCGGGCTTGGACTTGTCCTTCCAGAAGGCGACGGAATCCAGCCAGCTCTTGTCCTTGCGCTTGGCGGGGTCCAGGTCGCCATGCTCGACGATGGCGTAGGTATCGGTATACCACTCGCTGCCGGGGAAGTTGTGGCCCAGCACCGCCGCGGTGCGGGCGGCCTCGCCGTCCAGGCCCAGGATGACATAGACCTCGACCATGCGGTGCAGGGCTTCCGGCACATGGCTGGTGGTCTGGAACTGCTCGGCCACGGTCTTGAAGCGGTTCAGCGCCGCCAGATACTGCTTGGTGGTCAGGTAGTAGCGGCCCACCGACATTTCCTTGCCGGCCATGTGGTCGCGGGCCAGGTCGATCTTCAGCTTGGCGTCGCGGGCGAAGGTGCTGGTGGGGAAGCGGTCGACCACTTCCTGCAGGGTCTTCATGGCCTGCTCGGTCATCTTCTGGTCGCGGGCCACGTCGGTGATCTGCTCGTAGAAGCACAGGCCCTTCAGGTAATAGGCATAGGCCACGTCGCGATTGCCGGGATGCAACTGGATGAAGCGGTCCAGGTTGATGATCGCGTCGTCGTATTTGTTGCGCTCGTACAGCGCATAGGCGCCCATCAACTGGGCCTTGGTGGCCCAGACGGAATAGGGATGCTGGCGGTCGACCTCGTCGAAGGCCTGGGCCGCCTTGTAGTATTCCCCCTGGTCGATCATATCCATGGCGGAGTTGTAAAGCTCCTCCACCGGACGCTCCACATACTCGTCCTTCTTGCCGGAGCAGGCTCCGAGGGCCAGGAGGGCCGAAAGCGCCAACGCGATACCGTGGTTTCGGAGGGATGCCGGAGTCATGGAGACGGATTCGCCCAGGGACTGTTCGCGGGAAGGCCGAACTATAGCACGGCGTCGCGCCAGGGGAAGAGCGAAGCCTTCACCCGCGCAGCGCCTGCAATTCGCCGATGGTGACGCGCAGCCGGGCCGACAGCCCCACCGCCACCGCCTGGATGATGGTCAGGGCGAGATGGGGGTGGTCGGCGGCCAGGATATCGAAGCGGCTTCGGCTCAGGGCGTAGACCTCGGTCTCGGTCAAGGTCAGGGCGTCGGCGATATGCCCGCGCGCCTCGACGAAGCCCATGCCGCCGATGATGTCGCCGGGGCCGCAGGTGGTCAGGTGATAGGTTTCCTTCTTGTGGATGGGCACCAGGATCTTCACCGCGCCACGGCGGATCAGGTAGAGGCCCTCCTCGCCCTCGCCCGCCTTGAACACCTTCTTGTCGGGGGGGAGCGAGCGGGTCTCCAGCACCGCCTCCAGCGCCGCCAGTTCGGCGTCGCTGCAATTGGCGAACAGTCCCATGTCGCGCAGGTCCAGCGGGCGGACATCGCTCTGGTCCACAGGCATCTCTTCCAGCTTCTGGGCCTCGACCCATTCCAGGGCGTCGTCCAACTGGCGGAAGGCCAGGGCCTTGTTGGTGGGGCGCACCACCCCGGTCTCCTTGAGGAAGCGCTTCATCTTGAGGCCAGAGGGGAGGCCCTTGGGGATGTCGCAGAAGATCAGATAGGCGCCGTGCTCCTCCAGCCGGTCCTTGATCTGCTCCAGCACATGGGTGGCGGTGATGTCCAGGGACTGCACCCGGCGCATGCTCAAGATGACGTATTTCCGGGCCTCGGCCTCGGCCTCCAGGGCGGCGTGAAGCTGGCTGGCGGTGCCGAAGAACAGGCTGCCTTGGAGTTCGAACACCACCGTCTCGGCCCCGCCCTGCTCCAGCAGTTCCATGTCGCGCCGGTTGCGCGAGCGCTTGGAGAAGATCTCGCTGCCCTCGATCCGGTGGCGGACCACCGAGGACCGGGTGTTCTCGCGGATGAACAGCAAGATGGCCAGGGCGACGCCGACGCCGGATGCCGCGATCAGGTTGACGAACAGCGCCACCAGGATCACCGCCAGGATCACCATGAAGTCGAAGCGGGTGGAGCGGGTGAAGAAGAAGGCCAGGCTGTGGCGGTCGATCATGCGCAGGCCGATGATCATCAGGATGGCGGCCAGGGCCGCCACCGGCACCCAGGCGATCAGCGGCGCCAGCAGCAGGAAGGCGGCCAGCGAGAAGACCCCGCACATCAGCCCCGACAGGCGCGATGTGCCGCCCGACGACAGGTTGATCAGAGAGGCGCCCATGGTTCCCGCGCCGGGGACACCGCCCAGCATGGCCGAGGTCATGTTGGCCAGACCCTGGCCGATCAGTTCCCGGTCGGAATCATGGTGGCTGCCCGACATGGCGTCGATGACCAGGCAGGTCTTCAAGGTGTCGATGGACAGCAGCACCCCCAGGGTCAGGGCGGGCAGCAGAACCTTGGCCAGCAGGGCGGTATCCAGGGCGCGGAAGGCCCGCCAGCGCGTCCCGGCCACGTCGCCCAGGCCCCCGCTTCCCTCGACCAGGGTTCCCACCAGCAAGGAATTGCCGTCGGTGTCCATCAGGGCGGGATCGGCCAGCCCCAGCGCCAGATAGGTGACGACGCCGGCCAGCAGCGACAGGATGGCGGGGGGCACGGCGCGGGTCAGGCGCGAACCCAGCAGCATGACGGCGATCACCACTAGGCCAACCGTCACCGCCTGCCACTTCCAGGACGAGGGCTCGGCCAGGGCCGCCCACAGCCCGGCGCCGCCATCGGCACCCAACAGGCGGGGAATCTGGCTGGCGATGATGATCAGGCCGACGCCGGAGAGGTAGCCGCTGACCACCGGATAGGGAATGTACTTGATCAGGCGTCCCACCCGGGCTAGCCCCAGAACGATCTGCATGCCACCGGCGATCAGGCCGATCATGCCCAGCAGCACCAGAACCTGGGCGGGGCGCAGCCCCTGCTGGGCGAAGGCGATGGCCTGGGCCGACAGAACGGCGGCTGCCGGGGCGCAGGGGGCGCTGATCAGCCGGGTGGAGCCGCCGAAGACCGGGGCCACCAGACCCATGGCGATGGCCCCGAGGATGCCCGCCACCGCGCCCTGGGCGGCCAGCGACCCTCCCAGCGGCGCGTGAATGGCGACGCCGAAGGCGATGGCGGAGGGCAGGGCCACCAGCATGGCGGCCAGCCCGCCCCACAGGTCGCCCATATAAGCCTGTCGTGGAGTCTTGGGTAAGTGTTCCATCATCCCGACGCCCATTTTCCCTTGTTCCGCCGGTCAGGGGAATAGTGTCGGCCCCACTGTCATAATTTCGCAACTGCTTTCTTGAAACGACGGCGCCGTCAATGGCCGTCGGTCTTGACGAGTGCCTTGCGCAGGCGGCGCATGCCCAGCCAGACCGCGCCCGCCACGACGGGCAGGCCGATCAGCCCGGCCAGGTCGTAATCCACCGGCAGGCCCAGGGATTTCAGTCCTTTGCTCAGATAGCCGATCAGGCCCAGCAGGTAATAGCTGATGGCCACCACCGAGAGGCCCTCGACGGTCTCCTGAAGCCGCAACTGCAGCTCGGCGCGGCGGTTCATGGAATTGAGCAGGTCGCGGTTCTTCTCCTCCAGGGCGATGTCGACGCGGGTGCGCAGCAGGTCACCCGCCCGCGACACCCTTGTGGCCAGCAGTTGCTGGCGTTCCGACACCGAATCGCAAGTGTTCATGGCCGGACCGAGGCGGCGGTCGATGAATTCGGCGAAGGTCTGCAGGCCGGGGATGCGCTCCTCGCGCAATTCGGCGATGCGGCGGACCACGATGGCGTAGTAGGCCTTGGCGGCGGAGAGGCGAAAGCTGGTGGCGGCGTCCAGGTGCTCGGCCTCGGCGGCCAGCCCGGTCAGGCGTTCCAGCAAGTCCCGGTCGTTCTGGCGGATGGCGGGATCGGCCAGTTGGGTGACGATGCCGCCCAGTTCGGTATCGATGCGGGCGATCTCGACCGCCGCGTGGCGGGCCAGGGGAAAGGCCAGCAGCGCCATCATGCGATAGGTCTCGATTTCCAGCAGCCGCTGCACCAGACGGCCGACCTGGCCCCGGGTCAGGCCCAGGTCGCGCAGCACGAAACGGGCGAAACCATCGGCATGCAGGCGGAAATCGGTCCAGGCCTCGCCCGCGCCCCACAATACCTTGGCTCCCACCAAGGAATTGCCGTCGAAGGCGGGGCCGAGATCGTCGGGCAGGTCCCTGGCCACCGCCACATGCACGGCGGTCATCACCTCGCCGGGCAGGGTTTCCAGCCAGTCGGCGGGCAACAGATCGACGGCGCTGGCGGCGAAGGGGGCGTCGAACGGGTCGAAGCGCATCACGGTATAGGTGGAAAACTCGTTATGGCGTTCCCAGCGCAGGCGAAAGCCGCCCAGGTCGCGCACCACATGGACGCTGTCGCCGCCGGGGGGCTCGGCGCCGTGGGTGGCCAGCAGGCGGGCGAGATGGGCGCGCTCCTCGTCGGCGGTGGCGTGGACCAGGGCCAGTTGCGAGGCCCGGGCCGGGCTGCTCAGCACCTCGTAGGGACGGGCATGGACCTCGCCCGCCAGGATTCGGCGCAGGCCGTGCTCGCGAAAGCCGATGCTGCGGATTGGCGCGCCTTCGGTCATTGCCCATATAGCTCCAATGAGAGATGCTTGGTCCCCAAGATGTACACCCATCGGCGCCGTCCGCCAATTCGATCCGGGCCGCCAATTCCCCTCAGGAGCCTCCATGCCCCACGCCGCCATGGCCCAAAAACTGTTCTTCGATCGCGCCGGACTGGACGAGGCCTCGGTCCGCCGTCTGGTGGCCGAGGCCCTGCGCGGCGCCGATGACGGCGAGCTGTTCCTGGAATACCGCCAGTCCGAGTCCATCGTTCTCGACGATGGCCGCATCAAGAGCGCCAGCTTCGACACCGGCCACGGCTTCGGCCTGCGCGCCGTCTGTGGCGAGGCCCACGGCTATGCCCATGGCACCGATCTGACCGCCGAGGCCATCCGCCGGGCGGGCGAGACCGTCCAGGCGGTGCGCGGCGGCCGATCCGGCACTCTTGCCGATGGACCGGCTCGGGGGGCGAAGCCGCTCTATACCGCGCTCAATCCCCTGGCCCAGGTGCCCTTCGAGGACAAGGTCAAGCTGCTGGAAATGATCGACGCCTATGCCCGGGCCAAGGACACCCGCACCCGTCAGGTGACGGCGTCGCTGACCGGGGCATGGCAGGCGGTCTGCATCATCCGCCCCGATGGCGAGTTGGCCGCCGATCTGCGCCCCATGGTTCGGCTCAATGTGGGCATCGTGCTGGCCGATGGCGACCGCATGGAGACTGGCGGCCACGGCATCGGCGGCCGCATCGCCTATGCCGGGGTGATGGGGCTGGGCGACTGGAAGCTGTGCGTGGACGAGGCTCATCGCCAGGCCGAGGTCAATCTGGGCTCGATACCGGCTCCGGCGGGCGAGATGACGGTGGTGCTGGGGCCGGGCTGGCCCGGCGTCATGCTGCACGAGGCGGTGGGCCACGGCCTGGAAGGCGACTTCAACCGCAAGGCCACCTCGGCCTTCTCGGGCAGGGTGGGCGAGCGGGTGGCTGCCCCCGGCGTCACCGTGGTCGACGACGGCACCATTCCCGACCGGCGCGGTTCCATCTCCATCGACGACGAAGGCACGCCATCGGCCCGCAACGTGCTGATCGAGGACGGCATCCTGGTGGGCTATCTCCAGGACCGGCTCAACGCCCGGCTGATGGGGGTGGCGCCCACCGGCAACGGGCGGCGCCAGTCCTATGCCCATGCCCCCATCCCCCGCATGACCAACACCTTCATGCTGGAGGGCGACAAGGAACCGGGCGAGATCATCGCCTCGGTCAGGAAGGGGATCTACGCCGTGAATTTCGGCGGCGGCCAGGTGGATATCACCAGCGGCAAATTCGTGTTCTCGGCCTCGGAAGCCTATCTGATCGAGAACGGCAAGGTGGGGGCGGCGGTCAAGGGCGCCACCCTGATCGGCAATGGTCCCGACGCCATGACCAAGGTCGCCATGATCGGCAACGACCTGATGCTGGACCCCGGCATCGGCACCTGCGGCAAGGACGGCCAAGGGGTGCCGGTCGGCGTGGGCCAGCCGACGTTGCGCATGGACGGCCTCACCATAGGTGGAACGGCTGTATGACTATCGTTTATAGCGAGATAACCTTACTTCGTAAGGGTGAAATGACGGGGTAATTATCCTTGGATTTTTTCTGAGTAGATATACGGATGCACCCGTATCCATAAAATTTTCATGGGTCTAGTCTTGAATTCGTCAAGGGGCTCGCCATCGGCGACGCCCCTGTTTTTTTGAAGTCAGGACATTTGACATGGTAAAATTTGGCCCAATAGAAGGCCCCTGCGGTTGGGAACAGCGCGCCTCCGCCCTGGATCTGGAAGAACTGCATCAGGTGCTGAACTGTGCCGCCGAGCGTGGCTGTGCCCTGTGCGTCAGGTGCAGCGAGCGGGCGCTGGAAAAGCTGCTGGTCATCGCGCGGCGCGAGCGGACTTTCGGTTTTCTGGCCCTGGAGCGGCTGGAGGCGGAGATGGAGGTTGCGGGAACCCTGGGGCTTTAGGCCATCTCGCGCAGTTTTTCCAGGCACTCCTCGCGGTCGGGGAGGTAGTCCTGGTCTTCCCACCACGACTCCAATTCTGCCAGCCGACGCCCGATCTCCGGCCCGTGGGCGACACCGAGTGCCAGAAGGTCGCGGCCCTTGACCGGCAATTCCACCGGCACCCAACTCTTCGCCATGTCCAGCAAGATGGTCCAGGCCGCGCTTTCGGCGGGCGAGGTCCGCGCATCGAGGCTGCGCTTGGCCGCCCAGGCCAGCAGGGTCAGGTCGCGGACTTCATCCCCACCCAGCTTGCGCAGGGCGCGACGGATTTCCCGCCCCTCCATGTCGTGACTGACCCGCACCCGGGGCTGGGCCATGGCCATCAGGCGGCGGGTCTGAAGCCCCGACAGCTTGAGCCGTTCTCCCACCGCCTCGGCTCCGGCCCGGTCGGTGTCGAGCATGGCCGCCAATCGGCGGATGGCATCCACATGGATGTCGTCGCGGACCAGACCCCGGCTTTCCAGCCAGGATAGCACCCGCAGGCGCCCGAAATTCCGGGCAGCGGGCAGGATATGGCCCAGGATGCCCAGGCTGTGCATGGGCAGCAGCACCGTGGCGGGGTCATCGGCCTGGAGCAGGCGCAGGATTTCCCCCGCCACCCTTTCGCCCGACAGAGTGTCCAGCAGCGGCGCCAGCTTGCGGCAGGCGGCCAGGGCGCGGGAGTCCAGGTCGGTACGGCGTCCGTAATGGGCATGGAAGCGGAAGAAGCGCAACAGGCGCAGCGCGTCCTCCCGGATACGCTCGGCCGGATCACCGACGAACTGAACCCTCCCGGCCCCCAGATCGGCCAAGCCATCGAACGGGTCGTAGATCCGTCCCTGAGGATCGGCCGACAGGGCATTCATGGTGAAGTCGCGGCGTGACGCGTCCACCAGCCAGTCATCGGTATATTCCACCCGCGCCTTGCGGCCGAAACTCTCCACGTCGCGGCGCAGGGTGGTGATTTCGAAATGGGCCTTGCCGATCACGGCGGTGACGGTGCCATGGTCGATGCCGGTGGGAATGGCGTGGATATGCGCCTCGTCCAGCAGCGCCAGAACCCGCTGCGGCGGGTCGGGGGTGGCGATGTCGATATCCTTGATGGGGCGCTTCAGGACCGAATCGCGCACACAGCCGCCAACGAATCGCACCTCGGCCCCATCGGCCATCAGGGCGTGGACAACCGCCTGGGTCTCGGGCTCGGCCATCCAGTCCTGGGGCTCCAGCTGCCCAATGGCGCCGCCATTTCGCAAGGAGGCCAGCGACACCCGGCCGCTCAGGTCACTGCTCGCCACGATCCGCCAGAACATCCGAAAGGTTGACCAGAATTCCCGCCGTCGCGCCCCAGATCAGCTTGTCGTCCCAGGTCAGCGCCCAGAACGGGCGCTGGCGGCCCTTGACTTCGCGGTGCTGCAATTGGTGATTGGCCTGATCCAGCACGAAGGCCAGCGGTACCTCGAACACCTCGGCCACCTCGAAGCTGTCGGGCGACAGCGAGAACCCCGGCTCGATCACCCCCACCAGCGGGGTGATGACGAAACCGGTGCCGGTGATGTAGTCGTCCAGACGGCCCAGGATGCGCACCAGATGGGGGGCAAGGCCCACCTCCTCCTCGGTTTCGCGGAGCGCGCAGGTGGTGAAGTCGCCCTTGTCGGCATCTTCCAGCCGGCCGCCGGGAAAGCTGATCTGGCCGGGATGATGCGCCAGATGGGCGGTGCGCCGCGTCAGCATCACCGTCATGCCCTCGGGCCGCGCCACCAGGGGAACCAGAACGGCCGCCGGTGTCAGCAGCCCCTGCTCGTCGAAGGGGTCGCCCGGGCGCACGGCGCCGTTGCGAATCATGGCGTCGAGGTCGAAGTCCGAGCGGCCGCGCGGATCATGGCCAAGAGCCAGGTTCCGGGCGATGGCGTCGCTCGTCAGTCGGAAGGATCCAGCCTTCCCAATGGAAAGAATATCCCGCTGCTCCATAGGCCGTAGACTTTCTCCCCGTCCCGGTCTTCCTCCCATCCCTGGGACACCAGCTCATAGTACACGGATCGGGTCAGGCGCGCCTCCAATCCTTTCCTGACCAGAACGTATGGAGAGGGCTCGCCACTACCGACGGATTCGACGATGCGCAAGGGATGCCCGGCATCGACGGTGACGAGTTCGTCCATGTTGGTGCGGAAGCTGATGACCTTGTCGCGGCCCGAGCCACAGCTGAACATCTCCACCGCCAGGAAAGGGACGTCCTCCACCTGGATGCGGCCCATCTCGCCCGGAGTGATCAGCAGATATCCGCCATCCGGCGCCCGGTGCAGCACCGAGGCGAACAGGCAGACCATCTCTTTGCGGTTGATCGGCGAGCCGTGGTAGAACCAACGCCCCTGGCGGTCGATGCTGATGCCGAGATCGCCGCAGTCGTCGGGCAAGTCGCCCGCGAAATCCAGGTCGCCCGTGTAATCCAGGTCTGGGGAAGGCAGGGTCAACGGCCGCTCCTGAAAATTCTGGTCCATATGTCCATCCAGGTGCCCCTCATGACCACCCAGAGCATTTCCGAGCCCGACACCGCCGTCTCCCCGGCCGCCATCGAGGCGCTGGAGAGTCGGCTTGCCCGGGCACGCGCCGAGGTCGCAAGCGTGATTTTCGGCCAGGACAGCGTGATCGACGAAGCTCTTATCACGCTGCTGGCGGGTGGTCACGCCCTGTTGATCGGCCTGCCGGGCCTCGCCAAGACCCGGCTGGTCCAGACCCTGGGAGTGGTGCTGGGACTCGCCGACAAGCGGGTCCAGTTCACTCCCGATCTGATGCCTGCCGATATATTGGGATCGGAAGTGTTGGAGGAAAGCCCCTCGGGGCAAAGGGCCTTTCGATTCATTCCCGGGCCGGTGTTTTGCCAGTTGCTGATGGCCGACGAGATCAATCGCGCCAGCCCGCGCACCCAGTCGGCCCTGCTGCAGGCCATGCAGGAACGCCGGGTCAGCATAGCGGGCGTGCCCCACGCCCTGCCCGATCCTTTCCATGTGCTGGCCACCCAGAACCCGCTGGAGCAGGAGGGCACCTATCCCCTGCCCGAGGCGCAACTGGATCGCTTCCTGATGCAGATCGACGTGGGCTATCCCGACGCCTCGGCCGAACGGCGCATGCTGATCGCCACCACCGGCGCCGCCGAGGCGCGGCCCCAGGCGGTGATGAGCGCCGACGCGTTAAGGGATGCCCAGGCTCTGGTGCGGCGCCTGCCGGTGGGCGAGGCGGTGGTGGACGCGATCCTGGCCTTGGTGCGGGCGGGACGCCCGGAAAGCACTTCCCTGGCCCTGGTGCGCGACGCGGTGGCCTGGGGACCCGGTCCCCGCGCCGCCCAGGCCCTGATGCTGGCGGTACGGGCCCGTGCCCTGCTGCAAGGCCGCCTCAGCCCCTCGCTCGACGATGTCGCCGCCCTGGCGCCGCCCATCCTGCGTCACCGCATGGCGCTGGGCTTCGCCGCCCGCGCCGATGGCGCCACCATGGATCAGGTGTTGGGGGCGTTGCTGGCGACGCTGGGATAATCGGCTGACGGAAAATCCTCCGCCGGAAGCCAGATATGGACGGTGGTTCCCTGATGGGGCGCCGAGTCCAGCCACAGGCGGCCGCCATGGATGCGTGCCGCCTTCATGGACGAGGACAGGCCCAGCCCGGCGCCGGGATAGGTGGCGCGGGAATGCAGGCGCGAGAACGGCCGGATGATGGTCTGCAGGTATTCCGGCTCGATGCCGATGCCGTTGTCGGCGATGTCGATGCGCCAGCCGGGACCCTCGCGCGCCGAAGAGATGGTCACCACCGGAGGAGTGTCGGGGCGGACGAATTTGATGGCGTTGCTGATCAGGTTCTCGAACACGATGAACAGCAGCACCGGGTCACCCGGCAGCACTGGCAACGCGCCCACCTCGAAACGGACGCGGCCGTCGCCCGACATGGCGCGGCACTCGGCCAGGACCTTGTCTACCACCTTGCGGCAATCCACCGGGACAAAGGCGGCCATGGGGCGGTTGGATCGGGTGTAATCCGCCAGCCCCTTGACCAGCAGGTTGAGCTGGTTGGCGCCGGTCTGAATGACGTTCACGTCTTCTTGCACCCGCTCGGACATGTCGGGGCCGAGATCGCGGCCCAGGCGCTGGGTATAGGACAAGATTTCGCGGATGGGTTCCTTGAGGTCATGGGACGCGGCGAACAGCAGTCGTTCCAGCTCCGCCTTGGCCTCCACCAGCATGTCGGCGCCGTGCTTCTGCATGGTGATGTCGCGGATGGATGAGCGCGATCCCAGGGACTCTCCGGCGCCATCGAAAATGGGTTGCCAGGACATGGCCACCCAGATTTCACTCCCGTCGCGCTTTCGGATACGGAACTCCCGGTCCTGGCCCGATCCGCCCTCGCTGGCAAGGGCCAGGTCCTCGCGGATCGACGGGCGGTCGGCCTCCAGCACCAGCGGCAGCGGGAAATCGGTCATGGCGTGGCATTCGGCGACGGTATAGCCGGTGATGGCTTCCACCGCGGGATTGACCCAGCGCAGGCGGCCATCGGGGCCGAACCAGTTTTCCCAGGCATAGGTGTAGTCGGCGATGGCGCGAAAGCGCTTGTGGCTTTCCTCCAGGTCGAGGATGCGTGATTCCACCGCCTCGGCCATGGTGTTGAAGGTCTGGGTCAGCACCGCGATCTCGTCCTGGCCCTCGATCTTGAGACGCTGCGAGTAATCACCGCGCGCCAGTTTCAGTGAAGCGCGGGCCAGCATATGCAGGTGTCGGGTCAGCCAATAGCCGATGACGGCCAGCAGGCCGATGGTCAGCACCACTTCGGTGGCGGCGATGCCCAGGCTCTGGCGCAGCAGTTCGCTGCGCGCCAGTCCCAGGAAGCGGGTGTCGATGCCGTAACGGACCTCGCCATAGCGCTGCCCCAGGAACACCACGTCGAAGGCTCCCTGATACTCGTCGAGATCGGACGAGAGCAGGCGCGGGGAGGGCGGCAGCGGTTGGCTGGCGTCGCGCCCGACCGAGGCCACCACTTTCCCCGCCGTGTTGCTCACCACCATATAGGTGATGCTGCCCGATGCGCCCCAGCCGTCCAGGATGCTTTGCAAAGCGGCGTAGTCGCGTTCCGCCAACTGGCTGGCCAGGGTGATGTTGAAGGATGATTCCTGGGCCTCCAGGCGCACTTGGGCATTGCGGGTCAGATGGGTTTCGATCAGGCGAACGCCGTTGGCGACCAGCAGGGTCAGCATGACCACCTCGACCACCACGCTGACCAGCAGCAGGCGCAGCCGCAGCGAGTTGCGCATGACCACCGAAGGCGGGTAGGGGAAACTGGCGCTCATGGCCGCTTCCTTTCCGGATGGTCGACCACGCTGGCATAGGGGCGCGCGGTCTCGATATCCGAGAATTCGATGGGGATCAGCCCCAGGAAGCCGCCCGCCTTCAGGAAGGCCTTGCCCCGCTCGGTCCCGTCGAAGGCGGCCAGCGAGCGGCGGATGGCCTCCACCGTCTCGGCGCCCAGGCGGGGATGGGCCATGGTGAACTGATGCGGTACCGTCAGGCGGCATTCGAAGGTTTCGACCCGGCCGCTGATCTCGGGCGGGACCTGCGCCAGGGGCGAGCGGCCGCTGATGGCGGCGTCGGCCTCGCCCAGGGCGACGGCGCGGATGGCGGTGGAATGGTTGGAGGCCTCCACCAGTTGGTAATCACGACCCGCCACCAGCCCGTGGTCCGAGCGCAGCCACAACTCCGCCACCACCGACAGCGCCGTCAGCCGGTCGGCGGTCAGCACCCGCTTGCCCCGCAGTTGGGAGGCCGAGCGGATATCGCTGCCCTTGGGGACGATGATCAGCGGCCGCAGCTCCAGTTTGTAGCGGAACAGCGGCACATAGCCGTGGTCGGCGGCGATGACGCCGAAATGGGGTGCGGTGACGATGATGTCGAAGGTCTCTTCCCTGACATCATCCAGGTAGTCGTGGAAACTGCCGGAGGTGTAGAGCTCCACCGGACGGCCAAGGGAGTCTTGTAGATGCAGACGCAGCGGATCGTATAGACGCAGCAGGCTCAGGGTGGCGATGGTGGGCAGGAGCCCGATGCGCAGCGGGGAGGTCGGGGCGGAATCCGCCCCGGCTTTCGCCGCTCCGACCGCCAGGCCGGACACGGCAACCGCCACCACCGCCACGACCATGAAACACCGGCCGAGCAGACCGCAGACCGCAGCGGTCACGCCATTTCTGACGAGCCCCAGGGAGAACCCCATTTCCAGCCTCTTTGGCGGCAACCCCATCGCAATTTTTACATCAGCGCCCAAAGGACGTCACGACGGCATTGGGCATGGCTGATCCTAGGATTTGTCCTTCTTCGGCCGCCTGGCTGCCTTGCCCAGGGCTGCTTCCAGGGCATCGGCGACGGTGCGCATGACCTTGACCCGGGCGAGGTTCTTGGAATTGGCTTCGATCAGGGTCCAGGGCGCGTTGGTGGTGGAGGTCCGCTCGACCATGTCATTGACCGCCTGTTCGTAGACGTCCCACTTTTCGCGGTTGCGCCAATCCTCGTCGGTCAGCTTCCACTTCTTGTATTCGATCTCGCCCCGAGCGGTGAAGCGGGCCAACTGCTCCTCGGAGGTGATGTGCAGCCAGAACTTGCACATGACGATGCCGTGGTCGGTCAGTTGTTCCTCGAAATCATTGATCTCGCCATAGGCGCGGCGCCAGGCCTCCTCGGTGCAGAAGCCCTCGACCCGCTCCACCAGCACACGGCCGTACCACGAACGGTCGAACACGGTGACGCGCCCGGCCCGGGCCACATGGCGCCAGAAACGCCATAGGTAGTGCTGGGCCCGTTCCTCCTCGGTGGGGGCGGCGATGGGAATGACCTGATAGTCGCGGGCATTCAGGGCGTTGGTCAGGCGGCGGATGGTGCCGCCCTTGCCCGCGGCGTCCCATCCCTCGAACACCAGGGCGGTGGACACGCCCTTTTCCTTGGCCACATGGTAGAGATGGGCGAGGCGGGCACGCTGCTCCTGCAACGCCTTGCCGTATTCGGCGCCTTCCAGGCTCTGGGTCATGTCCAGGGAAGACAGGATCGACGGCTGGCAGGTCAGCGCCGCCGGGGCGGTGGGCTTGGCCTTGGCGGCCTTGCTCTTGATCTCGGCATGGACCTTCTTGGCGGCGTCGCGGGCGGCCAGATGCTTGGTGATGGAGTCCTTCAGGGTCTGCAGCACCACCGCCGAGCGGTAGCGGGAATCGGCACCCTCGACGATCTGCCAGGGGGCGTGGCCCTTGCTGGTGTGGCGGATCAGGCGTTCGGCGGCGCCGATGAACTTGTCGTAGAGGACGAAATGCTCCCAGTCGGTCTTGGTGACCTGCCAGGCGGTCATGGGATCCTTCTCCAACCCCTTCAGCCGCTTCTTCTGGGCTTTTTCCGACAGATGCATCCAGAATTTGAGGATCAGGGCGCCTTCGTCGGCCAGGGTCTTCTCGAAATGGACGATGCGTTCGAGATTCTCGTCCAGTTCGGCGACGGTGGTCTTGCCATAGACCCGGTCCACCAGCGGCCGGTGGTACCACGACGACAGGAACAGCCCCACCTTGCCCTTGGGCGGCAGATCGCGCCAGTAGCGCCAGAATTCCGGCCGCTCGCTTTCCTCGTCCGAGGGCTTGCCATAGGCCCGGGTGACGATCCAGCGCGGGTCCATCCATTCGTTGATCAGGTTGACGGTCTCGTTCTTGCCGGCACCGTCGACTCCGGCGAACAAGATGATGACCGGAAAGTCGGCGTCGCGCAGTTGCTGCTGCAGCGCCAGCAGTTCGGTGCGCAGGCCCGGGGCCATGGCATCGAATTCCTCACGCGGGATTTTGCGCCCAAGTTCGGCGGCTTCAAACATGGCATTTCCCCCTGATCCCGATCAACCCAGGGAAGAAGCCTAGGATCAAAACCCAAGGAGATCAAGGACGCGCACAGCCCGGGTGGGCGTTTCCGGGAGGGGCAGGGCGGGCTTGAAGTCAATCCGATTCTGGTTTCGCGGCCTTGCTCATATTGCGAAGCATGAACTCTCTCGGAGGTATTCCTTCAATAAAGGTATTGTTGCTGAGAAATTTTCTATGGTAATTAAAATTGATCTCGTCCCAATTCTTGTTGAATCCTTTGCCGTAGCGTTCGTGCCAGCGGTCGATGAATGCTTGCAGGTCGCGGTCCTGACAGGTGGATTTGTGGACGGACGGCGAGATATCTTCTTCGGTGAACTTGTCGGCCAGGCGGATGCCGGGAAACTGGGTGCAATAGCCCTCGTGGCTCCATACCCGCAGCGACAGGTCGGGATCGGCGAAATGAGCCCGGTAATAGGGGTCGTACCAGCCGCCGACCGCCTCCAGGCTGGCCCGCGAGATCACTGGGAAATAGGCGTAATACAGCCCGTAGACCGTTCCGAACGCCTCGGCATTGGCGCGGTCGATGCCGCCCAGGAAGGGAAAATGGATGTCCTCGCCCTTGGCGATTTCCTCGGCCAGTCCGTCCAGCCATCCCGGCAGGGCGATGTGGTCGTCGGCGAAGGCGACGACGATGTCGCCGGTCGAGGCGGCATAGGCATCGGCATGGGCGGCGACGGTTCCCCTGGGGGTTTCCTCGTGGACATGGAGCACCCCGGGCAGGTCGACGCGGAAGGGGGCGACCAGGACGATCTCGTAGTCCATGCCCTGGGAGGTGGCGTTGATGGACTCGATGGCGGAAACTGCGTAATCGCGCCGCAACGACGGAAGCATGATGGAGAAGCTGGACATGGGGAAGCGCCGGGCCTGTGTTTCAGGCTGGAGTATAGGGGGGACGACAAAAAGGGCCTAGCCGTTTTCGGCTAGGCCCTTGATGTCTTGGTGGAGCCAGACGGAATCGAACCGACGACCTCTTGAATGCCATTCAAGCGCTCTCCCAACTGAGCTATGGCCCCTGAATTCTTCAGACCGTCGGGCTTGGGGCCCCGTCGGTGGAGGCGGAACATATGGATTTAGGCGGAGGCTTGCAAGCGAAAAAATGCAGGCCCCGTTCGAAGTTTCGAGGTCTAGACCTCGTCCTCGATTTCCTCGTCCATGTGCTCCATGACTTCCGCCATGTCGTCGTCGTCCTCGCCCAGGTCCGAGGCGTCCTCGATCAGGCCGCTTTCATCGTCCTCGGCGCTGTCGTCATCGGCGGGGAGGGCATCCTCGTCGTCGTCCACCACCACAAGGTCATCGACCTCGAGATCGGCGATGGCCGGGTTGACGGCCACGGGGGCCGCGATCTTGGGCTCGGCCGCCGCCGAGCTGCCCCGGCGGACCTTGAAGGTCACCTCCGGCTCCACCGTCGCATTACACTTCGGGCAGATGATGGGAGTGCGCGTCAGGTCGTAGAAACGGCATCCGCAGCTCTGGCAGGTGCGCTTCTGTCCCCATTCCGGCTTGGCCACCTTCGGTACTCCTGTAACTTCACTGTCTCGGGGCCATTTGCCATGTTCGCCCCCCCGTGTCAAAACGAAAAAGCGCCCGCGGTGCAGCATGGAACCCCCAGGCGCATCCCGCTCTATGACGTGGAAGCCGCCTGTGGTAGAGCTTCGGCGGCCGTTGGCCCGCAGCGGCATAAAATGTGTGGAGAGGTCATGGCCAAACCCCTGATTTCCTCGCGTGTCTCCCGGCTTGCCGGATCGGCGCGGATTCCCGGCGACAAATCCATTTCCCACCGTGCCCTGATGTTCGGGGCCTTGGCGGTGGGGGAAAGCACCGTGACCGGCCTGTTGGAAGGCGACGACGTCTTGCGCACCGCCAGCGCCATGCGGGCGTTGGGCGCCGAGGTCGAGCGTCTGGCCGATGGGTCGTGGCGCCTGTTCGGACGCGGCGTCGGCGGGCTGGTGGAACCGGCCGACGTGCTGGACATGGGCAATTCCGGAACCGGCGCCCGCCTGCTGATGGGGCTGGTGGCGGCGCATCCCTTCACCACCATTTTCACCGGCGATGCCTCCTTGCGTTCGCGCCCCATGCGCCGGGTGTCGGCTCCGCTGGAGCGCATGGGCGCCCGCTTCGTCGGCCGCGATGGCGGCCGGCTGCCCATGGCGGTGGTGGGCGCCACCCAGCCGTTGCCCATCACCTACGAGCTTCCGGTGGCCTCGGCCCAGGTGAAGTCGGCCATCCTGCTGGCCGGGCTCAACACGCCGGGCGAGACCACGGTGATCGAGCGCGAGGCCACCCGCGACCATACCGAACTGATGCTGCGCAATTTCGGCGCCACCGTGCGGACCGAGGCGGCCGAGGGCGGCGGCTTCGCCATCACGGTGACCGGCTATCCCGAACTAACCGGGCGGCCGGTGGTGGTGCCCGCCGATCCCAGTTCCGCCGCTTTTCCGGCGGTGGCGGCGCTGCTGGTGGAAGGCTCGGAGATCCGCCTGCCCGGCGTCGGCACCAATCCGTTGCGCACCGGCCTGTACCAGACCCTGCTGGAAATGGGCGCGGATATCTATCTGGACAATGCCCGCGACCAGGCGGGCGAGCCGGTTGCCGACCTGGTGGTGCGGTCCTCGCGCCTCAAGGGCGTCGACGTCCCCGCCGAGCGGGCGCCGTCCATGATCGACGAGTATCCCATCCTGGCCGTGGCCGCCGCCTTCGCCGAGGGCACCACCACCATGCGCGGCCTGGGCGAGTTGCGGGTCAAGGAAAGCGACCGCCTCGCCGCCATGGCGCGCGGCCTCGCCGCCTGCGGCGTGGCGGTGGAGGAGACCCAGGACACCCTGATCGTCCACGGCACGGGCCGGGCTCCGGCGGGCGATGCCACCGTCACCACCCATTTCGACCACCGCATCGCCATGTCGTTCCTGGTGATGGGCATGGCCTCGGCCCGGCCGGTCAAGGTGGATGATGCCGAGGCCATCGACACCAGCTTCCCCGGCTTCGCCGCCCTGATGAACGGGCTGGGCGGGAAGATCGAGGCGGTCGGCGAGTGAGTGGGGGATATTGAGACTTGGTTGATAAACCCTCTCCCGCGGGCGGGCGACGGGAAATGGGGTGCATCCCTGTGCCTCTGTGGTTCAACAAACGGATGAGGCGAAACCGCCTTCTGGAGCATTGACCGCATGACCATCATTGCCATCGACGGACCGGCGGCGGCCGGCAAGGGAACCCTGGCGCGGCGCCTCGCCGCCGAATTGGGCTTCGACTATCTGGACACCGGCCTGATCTATCGGGCGGTGGGAATGAAGCTGGTCCGGGCGGGGCAGGACCCTTCCGACACCGCCTTGGCCGAGGCCACGGCCAGGGCTCTCAGCCCCACTGATCTCCAGGCGGGCGACCTGCGCGACGACACCGCCGCCACCGCCGCCTCCAAAGTGGCGTCCATCCCCGGCGTGCGCGCCGCCCTGCTGGACTTTCAGCGGGTGTTCGCCCGCCATCCGCCCACCGGCAAGGGAGCGGTGCTGGATGGCCGCGATATCGGCACCGTGGTCTGTCCCGACGCGGAGGTGAAGCTGTTCGTCACCGCCTCGGCCGAGATTCGCGCCCGGCGACGCTTCAAGGAATTGCAGGACAAGGGGCTCGATACCGGGTTCGAGACCGTGCTGGCCGACCTGAAGGAGCGCGACGAGCGCGACCGCACCCGTTCGGTGGCGCCGCTGATCCCCGCCGAAGGCGCGGTGGTGCTGGATACTTCGGACCTGGACGCCGACCAGGCCTTTGCCCGGGCGTTGACTCTGGTCCGCGCCGCGCGGTAATCTCCGCGTCCCGCAAGTGAAACGCCGCCTGGGCCTGCCCCGGGCGGTGGTTTTGTTTTTTGCTCAAGACCGCCGGAGACAACCGGCTGGCCTGAAATATCGATCGAAAGGAACATGACTGTTATGACTATGGAAGATTTTGCCGCCCTGCTGGATGAGTCCCTGGGCGTCGGTGGCTCGTTCGAAGGCTCGGTGATCACCGGCCTGATCGTCGAGGTCGATGGCGACGTCGCCGTGATCGACGTGGGCCTCAAGTCCGAAGGCCGCGTGCCCCTGAAGGAATTCGCCACCGCCGGCCGTACCGCCGACGTGAAGGCCGGTGACCGCGTCGATGTGTTCATCGAGCGCTATGAGGACCGCAACGGCGAAGTCGTTCTGTCCCGCGAGAAGGCCAAGCGCGAGGAAGCCTGGACCCTGCTGGAGAAGTCGTTCGAGGCGCAGCAGCGCGTCAACGGCGTGATCTTCGGCCGCGTCAAGGGTGGCTTCACCGTCGATCTGTCGGGCGCCGTGGCGTTCCTGCCGGGCAGCCAGGTGGACATCCGCCCCGTGCGCGACATCACCCCGCTGCTGGGCACCCCCCAGCCGTTCCAGATCCTGAAGATGGACCGCTCGCGCGGCAACATCGTGGTGTCTCGCCGCGCCGTGCTGGAAGAGACCCGGGCCGAGCAGCGTTCCGAACTGATCGAGAACCTGAAGGAAGGCCAGATCCTGGAAGGCGTGGTCAAGAACATCACCGATTACGGTGCGTTCGTGGACCTGGGCGGCGTCGACGGCCTGCTGCACGTCACCGACATCGCCTGGAAGCGCATCAACCACCCCTCCGAGGCGCTGCATATCGGCCAGACCGTCAAGGTGCAGGTCATCCGCTTCAACTCCGAGACCCAGCGTATTTCGCTCGGCATCAAGCAGCTTGACGCCGATCCGTGGGAGGGTGTCGAGGCCAAGTATCCGGTCAACGCCAAGTTCACCGGCCGCGTCACCAACATCACCGACTACGGCGCCTTCGTGGAGCTCGAGCCCGGTGTCGAGGGTCTGGTGCACGTCTCCGAGATGTCCTGGACCAAGAAGAACGTCCATCCCGGCAAGATCGTCTCCACCTCCCAGGAGGTCGAGGTCATGGTGCTGGACGTGGATCCGCAGAAGCGCCGTATCTCCCTCGGCCTGAAGCAGACCATGAACAATCCGTGGGAAGGTTTCCTGGATCGCTTCCCCCAGGGCACCATCGTCGAAGGCGAGATCAAGAACATCACCGAGTTCGGCCTGTTCGTGGGCCTGCCCGGCGATATCGACGGCATGGTTCACATGTCCGATCTCGACTGGGAGAAGTCCGGCGAAGCCGCCATCCAGGACTTCAAGAAGGGCGATGTGGTCAAGGCCAAGGTCCTGGACGTGGACATCGAGAAGGAGCGGATTTCGCTCGGCATCAAGCAGCTGTCCGAGGATCCCTTCCAGAACGCCGCCGCCGCCATCAAGAAGGGCGACGTGGTTACCTGCACAGTGACCCAGGTCACCGAGAACGGCCTGGAAGTGGCCGTCGAGGGCATGACCGGCTTCATCCGCAAGGGTGAGCTGTCGCGTGAACGCTCCGAGCAGCGCCCCGAGCGCTTCGCGGTCGGCGAGAAGCTCGACGCCAAGGTCACCGCCTTCGAAAAGGCCGCCCGCAAGATCACCCTGTCGGTGAAGGCGCGCGAGGTCGAGGAAGAGAAGCAGGCCATGGCCGAGTACGGTTCGTCCGACTCGGGCGCCAGCCTGGGCGACATCCTGGGTGCCGCCATGCGCAAGGCCCAGCAGGAAGACAAGTAGTCGTCCCGCGGTGATCTGACCTGAAGAAGGCGAAGGCCCGCATTCGCAAGGATGCGGGCCTTCGTTTAGGATAATGCCGGACCTTATCGCGTTCTTCCTTCCCTCGGCGTCCCAGCTCCTAGCCCTGGCCGGAGTGCTGGTGGTGGCCTGCGGATTTTCCGTCATCGGTGCCGCCCTGGGGGGCCGTGACCGCCTTCCCGAGGCTGATCTGCTGGTTGGCTGGTCGGTGGTGGCGCTGGTCTTCGTGGTGTTCGGAGGTTGGCTGGGCTTTGCGCTGACGCCGCTGGCCGTTCTGTCCGCCCTGCTGGCCTTTGGTGCGGGGGTGGTGCTGTGGCGGCGCGGCGAGCCGATGCTCGATCGCGATTCCCTGAAGGTTATGGCCTGGATGGCGCCGCTGCTGCTGGCCACCGCCTCCATGGCGCCCAGTCAGTGGGACGAGTTCACCCAATGGCTGCCCAATTCCCGCTATCTGGTGCTGTTCGACCATTTCCCCGGTGCCGCCCATCCGCCCTCGGACAGCGTGTTTCCCGCCTATCCCCCAGGCATCACCGTGGTCTATCTGCTGGTGTCGCGCCTAGGAGGAGGGTTCTTCGACACCATCGCGCCCTGGTTCAACCTGCTGCTGCTGGCGGCGACCGCCCGGCTGGCGGTGCGACTGTTCCGGGGCGACGATCAGCCGACGGGATGGACGGTGTGCGCCTGGGGCGTCCTGGCGGTGACCTCACTTGGCACCACCTTCGTGCCAAAGCTGGTGCTGTCCGGATATGCCGATACCGCCACGGCGGTGGCGGTCGCGTTCTCGGCGGTCCTGGGCTTGCGGCTGCGCCAGGGGCGTGCTCCGGTGATCCAGTTTGGTTTTGTTTTCGCCCTGTTGCCCATGACCAAGCAGGGCAATTTTGCCTTGATGGGGCTGCTGCTGGTGGCCCTGGGCCTGGATGCGCTGCTGCGGCGCGAACCCCTGATGCATCTGGGGCGGCGACTGGCCCTGGGGCTGTTGCCCATGGCGTTGGCGGTGCTGGCTTGGCGGCTGCACGTCACCGCCGGGGTGGGGGAACTGTCGGTGCGGCCGCCCGCCACCTGGGAATGGCATCTGCTGCCCGCCATGCTGACCAGCATGAAGGACGTGGCCCTGTCCAAGGGCGGCTATTTCG
Organism: Paramagnetospirillum marisnigri; assembly: GCF_001650715.1. Classification (GTDB taxonomy): domain Bacteria; phylum Pseudomonadota; class Alphaproteobacteria; order Rhodospirillales; family Magnetospirillaceae; genus Phaeospirillum; species Phaeospirillum marisnigri. Next base: position 140,797 of record NZ_LWQT01000020.1, read on the forward strand.
GCTTCGGCCTAGTCCTGGTGGTCCTGGCGGTGGCCGGTCGCGGCCGGTCGCGGCTGGTGACGCTGTTCGCGCTGTGCTTCCTGGGCTACAACCTGTTCCTGCTGTTCGTCTATCTCGCCATCCTGGCGGGCTATGAGAGCGCCAATGCCGCCTCGTTCTGGCGCTACAACACCCATCTCGGCCTGTTCCAGATGCTGGTGCTGGCCCTGGTGGCGGGCGAGGCGTTGCGGCGCTTAGGGCTGTGGGGACGGCCGGACCTTCGCCGCGCCGCGCTGGCCCTGGGTGGTCTGGCGGCGGTGGCGGTGCCCTTCGCCGCCCTCAAATGGATTCGCTTCGACCGCAATCCCGCCAAGCTCGACGCCTATCGGGTGATCCGCGAGATGACGCCGCTGGTGCCGTTCGGCGCCCCCATGCTGACGGTGGACGCGCGCGGCACCGGCTTTTATGGCAATTTCGCCAGCTACCACATGGGATATGGTCGGCGCATGGTGGCCAATGTCACCACCTTCAACGTCGATGGCCTGGGCCAGGGCTTGGCTGCATACCGCCCGGCCTATCTGTGGGTGCGCACCCTCAATCCCGCGGTAGTGGCCGTGCTGGGATTACCCCTGGACGAACGGGCCTCGCATCTGTTGGCGGCGGAGGGCACGGGATGGCGGGTCGTCAAGTCCTGGCCCTATCCCCCCGGTCTCGATCCGGCGGCGGAAAAGGAGTGATTCGGTTGACATTGCCGGGCTTTTCCAAAAGTCTGTGGCTCGGCTCCCAACCTCCGGAAGGCCCATGACCTCCATCGCCGTCCTGATCCCGTGCTACAACGAGGAACACTCCGTCGAGCAGGTGGTGCGTGACTTCCGCGCCGCCCTGCCCGAGGCGGAAATCTTCGTCTACGACAACAATTCCAAGGACCGTACCGCCGAGTTGGCCCGCGCCGCCGGGGCCGTGGTTCGCTCTGAACCGCTGCAGGGCAAGGGCAATGTGGTGCGGCGCATGTTCTCGGATATCGAGGCCGATATCTACGTCATGGTGGATGGCGACGCCACCTACCACGCCCCCAGCGCCCCCGCCCTGGTCAATCGCCTGGTGGAGGACAATCTGGACATGGTGGTGGGCTCGCGCTTGCGCACCGAGGAGGCGGGCGCCTTCCGCGCCGGGCACCAGTTCGGCAACCATCTGCTGACCGGCTTCGTCGCCTGGCTGTTCGGCGATCGCTTCTGCGACATGCTGTCGGGCTATCGGGTGTTCTCGCGCCGCTTCGTCAAGTCGTTTCCCGCCATGTCGGAAGGCTTCGAGACCGAGACCGAGCTGGTGGTGCACGCCCTGTCGCTGTCCATGCCGGTGGCCGAGATCGAGACGCCGTATTTCGCGCGGCCCGAGGGCTCGGTGTCCAAGCTCAATACCTATCGCGACGGCTGGCGCATCCTGATGATGATCATCAAGCTGCTCAAGCGCGAACGGCCGCTGGCGCTGTTCGGCTCCATCTTCGCCCTTCTGGCCGGGCTGGCGTTCATCCTGGCCGAACCCGTCTTCGCCACCTATATGCAGACCGGCCTGGTGCCGCGCTTTCCCACCGCCATCCTGGCCACCGGCATCATGATCCTGGCCTTCCTCAGCCTGACCGCCGGGCTGATCCTGGACACCGTCACCCATGGGCGGCGCGAGGCCAAGCGTCTGGCCTATCTGTCGCACCGTGCCCCGGGAGCTCCGCCGCCACGCCCATGACCCAGATCGGCTTCTATCACCTGATGCGTCTGTCGCTGGAGCAGGCCCTGCCCAAATTGCTGGACAAGGCCCTGGCGGCGGGGCATCGGGCGGTGGTGCTGGCGGGTTCGCCCGAGCGGGTCGAGCATCTGGCGGAAAAGCTGTGGACCTATGAGCCGGATTCATGGCTGCCCCACGGTTCAGCCAAGGACGGCGAGGCCGAGTTGCAGCCCATCTGGCTGACCGACACCGACGAGAATCCCAACGCCGCCACCATCCTGGTCATGTGTGACGGCGCGTCTTCGCGGGCGGTGGATGGATTCTCCCGCTGCCTCGACCTGTTCGACGGCAACGACCCCGAGGCGGTGCAGGCCGCTCGTGAACGCTGGAAGACCTGGAAAGCCGCCGGGCATCAGCTGATCTACTACCAGCAGACCGATCGCGGTGGCTGGGAGGAAAAGGCGCGGACCTAGGCGGAAAGGACTCGTGCCGCCCCGCCCGGCGGTGTCGGCTCGAAGCGGCCCCACCGCCAAATCCAATGATTCCGGACCGCGTCCCGTCCCCATCCGCCCGGGCCGTCTGGACAGCTTGACGGGCATGGGATAATGTTCAGCCCTGCTTCTTCAAGGGAATCACCGCCCGTCCGCCATTCATCGCCGACGGCGGGTCGGTTCCGGCTCACCTTCCATACGGGCATCGCACCTTCATGCGTCTTTCCGGCTTTGTCGTCCTGCTCCTGATCATTCTGGGCAATCTGGGCTTCTGGGCGGCCATCAACCGCCCCCAGACCGGCCTTCCCTGGGAAGGTAACCTGAAAAGCGTGTCTTTCTCGCCCAGCCGGGCCGACGACGACCCCACCCTGGTGCGTCGCTATCCGTTCCTCGACGAGGAAAGGCTGCCGACCCGGGCCGAGATGGACGAGGATCTTGCCCTGCTGGCGGGTAAGGTGCTGCAGGTCCGCACCTATTCCACCCTGGAAGGCCTGGATCAGGTCCCCGAGCTGGCGGCGCGCCACGGGCTGAAGGCTCTGCCCGGCGCCTGGCTGGACGAGCGTCTGGCCCGCAATGAAGTCGAGATCGACAATATCATCCGGATCGTGCGCGACAATCCCACCGTCGACCGGGTGATCATCGGCAACGAAAACCTGACCCTGCACCGCCTGACCCCCGAGCAGATGATCCGCTATCTGCGCAAGGTGCGGGCCGCCCTGCCCGAGCGGGTCAAGGTCAGCACCGCCGAGGCCTGGGCCATCTGGCTGGATCATCCCGAACTGGCGGCCGAGGTGGATTTCCTGACCATCCACACCCTGCCGTTCTGGGAACCGGGTGGCATCCATATCGACAACGCCATGGCCTTCACCAAGCGCATGGTCAATGACGTCAAGGCCGCCTATCCCAACAAGCCCATCTTCATCGGCGAAGTGGGCTGGCCGTCGGCCGGGCGCAATTACGGCGCCTCGGAACCGTCGCTGGTCAACCAGGCCCTGTTCCTGCGCCATTTCGTCAACTGGGCGCACGAGGAAGGGCTGGACTACAATATCGTCGAGGCCTTCGACCAGCCCTGGAAGGTCAACCTGGACAACACCGCGTCGGAAAAGCATTGGGGCATCTATACCGTCGAGCGCCAGCCCAAGTTCAGCTGGATCGGCCCGGTGATCGAGTTCGAGGAATGGCCGGTCCAGGCCGGGGCCGCCACCGTCATCGCCCTGCTGCCGGTGGTGTTCTTCCTGCTGAAATGGCAGACCCTGCGCCTGCCCGGCAAGATTTTCTTCGGCGTGCTGGTGCAGTTCGCCTCGTCGCTGGTGATCTGGACCATGTCGACGCCGGTGATCCAGGACGTGGCGCCGGGCACCGGCCTGATGCTGGGATTGCTGCTGCCGGCCCAGTTGCTGCTGCTGGTGGTGGTGCTGATCGCCGGCATCGAGGTCACCGAGCTGACCTGGGCCTCGCGCTTCAAGCGCAACTACCACATGCAGCCGCCGGAAGAGTGCAAGAATTTCCCCAAGGTTTCCATCCATCTGCCCTGCTACAACGAACCGCCCGAGATGGTGAAGCTGACCATCAACTCGCTGCTGGCCATGGACTATCCCAATTTCGAGGTGATCGTCCTGGACAACAACACCAAGGACCCACTGGTGTGGGGCGCGGTGAAGGACTACTGCGAGTCGCTCAACGATCCCCGCATCCGGTTCTATCATCTGGCGCCCTGGCCCGGCGCCAAGGCGGGCGCCCTGAATTTCGGCCTGACCGTCACCGCCGAGGATGCGGTGGTCATCGGCGTGGTGGATTCCGACTATATCGTCAACAAGAACTGGCTGAAGGGGTTGATCCCCTATTTCGAGAACCCCAAGGTCGGCCATGTCCAGGCGCCCCAGGACCACCGCGAATGGGAAGGCGACCTGTTCAAGGAAATGATCAACTGGGAATACGCTGGTTTCTTCGATATCGGCATGGTCTATCGCAACGAGGCCAACGCCATCATCCAGCACGGCACCATGACCCTGATCCGCAAGGAGGCCCTGGAAAAGGCCGGGCGCTGGGGCGAATGGTGCATCGTCGAGGACGCCGAACTGGGCCTGCGCTTCATGAAGGAAGGCTATGAATCGGTCTATGTTCCCGACCGCATCGGCCATGGCCTGGTTCCCGACAGCTTCATGGCCTACAAGAAGCAGCGCTTCCGCTGGGCCTATGGCGCCATCCAGATTCTGAAAGCCCATTGGCGCTCGCTGATTCCGTTCAAGCAGACCGGCCTGACCGCCGGGCAGAAATACCACTTCGTCTCGGGCTGGCTGCCCTGGATCGTCGATGGCCTCTATCTGCTGTTCGTGGTGGCCAGCGTGTTGTGGTCGCTGGGCATGGTGTTGGCGCCGCGCTATTTCGGCACGCCTCTGGCCTTCTTCACCCTGCCCACCGTGGGCGTGTTCGTGGCCAAGATCTTCCACCACTTCTTCCTGTACGGCACCCGGGTGAAATGCGGATTCCGTCAACGCGCCCTGGCGGCCATCGCCGGAATGGGGCTGACCTATTCCATCGCCTGGGCCATGTGGCAGGGTATCTTTACCAAGTCGACTCCCTTCATGCGGACACCGAAGATGGCCAACAAGGCCGCCTTCACCCAGGGCTTCCTGATGGCCTCGGAAGAATCCGCCCTGATGCTGGCGCAATGGATCGCCGCCTTCGCCGTCCTGATTCCCGCCAACAATTTCGGTGATCCGGCGGTGCGGCTGTGGTCGCTGGTGCTGGTGGTACAGTCCATGCCCTTCTTCGCTGCCCTGATCACCTCGCTGATCAGTGTCATGCCCTCCAAGGCGGAAGTGCCCAAGGCCCCGGCGCCCGCCGCCGCTTAATTAGAATATCGTTATTTATCAAATCCCTGCCTATGGTCATAGGCAGGGATTTGTTATGTCAACGATCTTATGGCTACTGGAATTATGACAATTTAGCGCGCCCCCTTATCTTGCGGCGCGGTATACTACTTCCGTTTAGTGCCGAGGATGAGGAGGATGGTCATGCCAGCCCGTGATGAGAACGCCAGCTTCCCGACGACCCGCTTTGGCATGGTTCCCAAAATCATGGGACTCGCCGTGTGCGGGGTCGTGGTGCTGGGCATCTCGGTTACCTTGCTGGCCTGGGCCCTGCTATATGCCGCGGCTGCCGACGCGGCGCGCGAGCGGGTCGACACCAATATCAAGGTCGCCTGGGACGCCTTGAAGGCCAAGGGCACCGCATTCAGCATCGGTGACGGCAAGCTGATGGCGGGCGAGCATGCCTTGAACGGCAATTTCGAGGTGGTGGACAAGGTCAAGGCCCTGGTGGGTGGCTCCGCCACCGTGTTCATGGGGGATACCCGTGTTTCCACCAATGTCATGAAGCCGGACGGCTCGCGCGCCATCGGGACCCAGTTGGCCAAGACCGCCGCCTATGACGCCGTCTTCAACAAGAAGACCGGTTTTCGCGGTGAGGTGGACATCCTGGGCGAGCCCTACATGACCGCCTACGACCCCATCACCGACAAGGACGGTGCCGTTATCGGCATCCTGTATGTGGGGATCAAGAAGGCCGACTTTCTGACGGCCGCCAACCGGACCCTCTATTCCATCATGGGGGCCACCACCCTGGTCACCCTGGTCACCATCCTGATCAGCTGGCTGGTGGCGCGGCGCGGCATTGCCATTCCCCTCAATGGCGCCATCTCGGCCATGCGCGATCTGGCGGGAGGTGAATTGAACGTCCTTATCCCGCCCATCGACCGCAAGGACGAGATCGGCGAGGTCATCCGCGCCCTGGCGGTGTTCAAGGCCAATGGACTGGAACGCCATCGCCTCGAGGGTATCCATGCTGCCGAGCAGGAGGCGCGCAATCGCAGGCAGGAAACCATCGAGCGGCTGACCGCCGATTTCCAGGCCAGCGTCAAGACGGTGCTGCAAAGCGTCACCAATTCCGCCCATCAATTACGGGATTCCGCCCAGTCCATGACCAGCATCGCCGAGGATACCTCGCGCCAGTCGACGGTGGTAGCGGCGGCGGCGGAACAGGCCTCGGTCAATGTGGAGACCGTGGCGGCGGCGGCGGAGGAACTGGCCGCCTCCGAGCACGAAATCGCCCGCCAGATCACCAATTCCACCGATATCGCCCGGCGAGCCGCCAGCGAGGCCGACCGGGTCAACGGCATCGTCGCCACCTTGTCGGAAGCCACCGGGCGCATCGGCGAGGTCATCACCCTGATCAACGACATCGCGGCCCAGACCAATCTGCTGGCCCTGAACGCCACCATCGAGGCGGCACGGGCGGGCGACGCGGGCAAGGGTTTCGCCGTGGTGGCCAACGAGGTCAAGAACCTGGCCAACCAGACCACCAAGGCCACCGAGGAAATCGGCGCCCAGATCAATTCGGTGCAGTCGGTGACCCGCGACGCGGTGACGGCCATCCGTGGCATCGGCGGCACCATTTCTGCCATCACCGAGAATGCCTCGGCCATCGCCTCGGCGGTGGAGGAACAGACCGCCGCCACCGGCGAGATCGCCCGCAATGTGCAACAGGCCTCCAGCGGCACCCGCGAGGTCACCTCCAGCATTGCCCTGGTGAATCAGGGAGCCTCCACCACGGGAAGCGCCGCCCATCAGGTCCTGTCCACCGCCGACGATTTGTCGCGCCAATCCGATGCCCTTGCCAGCGAGGTCACCCAGTTCCTCGATGCCATCAAGGCGGTGGGCGAGCATCGCCACGCCGCCTGACCCCTGTTGTACCGTCTGACCAGTCCCGCCCCCCGGATGGGGAGGGGACTGGTCATTCAGCCCGCCCCCTTGCACCGGCCTTGCCGCTCCGCCTAATGTGAGACGCAGGAGTCAGGACCAGCGGATTTCATGGCGACATCGGGCAAAGCGTTTACCGTTCTTTGGCTGCAGGCCGGGTCCTGCGGCGGCTGCACCATGTCGGCGCTGGCCGCCGAGGATGTGGGGCTGGTCAAGACCCTGGGCCGCTTCGGTATCCGCCTGCTTTGGCACCCGTCCTTGTCCGAGGAGAGCGGTGCCGAAGCGCTCGCCATCCTCGACGCGGTGGCCGAAGGTCACCAGGAACTCGACTGTCTGTGCGTCGAGGGGGCGGTGCTGGACGGCCCCAACGGCACCGGCCGGTTTCAGATATTGTCGGGCACCGGATTGCCCATGCGGGACTGGATCACCCGGCTGGCGCCGCGGGCGCGGCATGTGATGGCGGTGGGCAGTTGCGCCGCCTTTGGCGGCATGCCCATGGCGGGCGATAATCCCACCGATGCCCGCGGGCTGCAATTCGATGCCTGGGAGAGTGGCGGTGCCCTGGGCAAGGATTTCCGCTCGGCGTCGGGACTGCCGGTCATCAATGTCTCGGGTTGTGCGCCGCATCCCGGCTGGATGGTGGAGACCCTGGCCGCCCTGACCCTGGGCGATTTCGGGCCGGAGCGGCTGGACTCCCTGGGGCGGCCGCGCGCCATCGCCGACCACTTGGCCCATCACGGCTGCGGCCGCAACGAGTTCTACGAGTTCAAGGCCAGCGCGGCGCGGCCCTCCGATCGGGGGTGTCTGATGGAAAACCTCGGCTGCCGTGCCACCCAGGCGCCTGGAGACTGCAATATCCGCCGTTGGAACGGCTATGGCTCGTGCACCGATGCGGGCTATGCCTGCGTCAACTGCACCAGTCCCGGCTTTGAAAGCCCATCGGGGCCGTTCCAGGAAACCGCCAAGCTGGCGGGCATTCCAGTTGGTCTGCCGGTGGACATGCCCAAGGCCTGGTTCGTGGCCCTGGCCGCCTTGTCCAAATCGGCGACACCCCAAAGGGTGCGCACCAACTCCCATGCCGACCATGTGCTGGTGCCTCCGGCACGCCGGGCGCCAAAACTGCCATGACCGGGACCACCCGCCGTCTGATCATGGGGCCGTTCAACCGGGTCGAGGGCGACCTGGAAGTCGCCCTGGATATCGCCGATGGTCTGGTCGCCGAGGCACGGGTGACGGCGCCGCTCTATCGCGGCTTCGAGCAAATTCTCCTGGCCCGCCCGGTCTCGGATGCCCTGGTGATCGCGCCGCGCATCTGCGGTATCTGCTCGGTATCGCAGTCGGTGGCTGCCGCCCGCGCCATGGCCCGGCTCGCCCCGGTGGATGCCCCCGCCAATGGCCGCCTGGCCGCCGACCTGATCCTGGCCTGCGAGAACGCCGCCGACCACCTGACCCATTTCACCGTCTTCTTCGCGCCGGATTTCGCTCGGGCCTGCTATGCGTCACGCCCCTGGTATGATGCCGCCCGCAGGCGTTTTGCCGCCCATGAGGGCGAGGCCTCCCGCGCCTTGCTGTCCGCCCGTGCCCGCTTCCTGCATGTCATGGGGCTGCTGGCGGGCAAATGGCCTCATTCCCTGGCGCTGCAGCCCGGCGGTGTCACCAAGGGCATCGACCCATCCGAGAAGGTCCGTCTGCTGTCCATCCTGGCCGAGTTCCGCGAGAGCCTGGAAGAAGGGCTGTTCGCCGACCGGCTTGAAGCGGTGGCGGCGCTGGACAGTCTGGACCGCCTGAACGCCTGGGCCGAGGCCCAAGCCCCCGACCGGGGCGATTTCCGGCTGTTCCTCCACATCGCCCGCGATTTGGGATTGGAACGGTTGGGCAGGGGGCCGGGCACCCTGATGTCCTCGGGTAGCTTCGGGCTGTTCGGCCCGGGCGTCTGGACCCCGCATGGCGGCGTGCAGCCGTTGGACCCATCGTCTATCCGCGAGGACCTCGTCCATGCCTGGATGGAGGGGGAGACCCGCTCGCCCTTCGATGGCCAGACCCGACCCGATGCCGACAAGCCGGGCGCCTATAGCTGGTGCAAGGCGCCGCGCCTGGGTGGCCACGCGGTCGAGGTCGGCGCCCTGGCCCGGCAGGTAGTGGACGGCCATCCGCTGGCCCGTGCCCTGGTCGCGGACCACGGCGGCGGGTCCGTCATGGCCCGGGTGGTGGCCAGGCTGCTGGAATTGGCGCGCCTGATTCCGGCCATGGAGGAGTGGGTCAGGGCCATCCGACCCGGCGAGCCCTTTTGCGACGCCATGCCGGAAGAGCCATTGGATGGTCAGGCGCTCGGCCTGGTAGAGGCCGCGCGCGGCACCCTGGGCCATTGGCTCACCGCCCGCCAGGGTCGTATCGGTGGCTATCAGATCGTCGCCCCCACCACCTGGAACTTCTCGCCCCGCGATGGCGACGGAATCCCTGGGCCGCTGGAACAGGCCCTGGTGGGAACCCCCGCCGCGCCCGGCGATACCACGCCGGTCGCGGTGCAGCATGTGGTCCGCTCCTTCGATCCCTGCATGGTCTGCACGGTGCATTGAAGGTAACCAGCTGATTTAATTTGATAAATTCGTAAGCGTCCAAAACTTATCCAAAACTCGTCCAATAAGCGGGCGTTAGCCCAGACGAATTTCGATCCATTCGGACCCGCGAACATTGCGGGTGAGCGCCGTCATGTCGGGGGATTTGTGCCCCAACAAGCTGCCACTCACCGCCGTCCACCTGATGAACAATGACGTGCTCGCCACTTTTGAAGAGCATGACGCGGTGATCGAGACCGTGCTGTCCGACAATGGCCGCGAATTCTACGGTCGCCCAGACCAGCATCCCTACGAGTTGTTCCTTCAATTTGAAGGCATACTCCCAACCAAGGAGGTGACCCGCCAGGAAACCGATGACACCATGGCCGCCTGACCGCCTATGAACGCGGCACTGTCAGCCGGTTACCATCTCTGTACAGATGGAGGAAACGAAAGCTTCGATGCTTCTCTTATAGTTCTATTACGCGCAAGCTTGAACAGGCACCGGCCGGCCGCCGCGATAGGTCACCAGGAAGTCGGGTACGTAGGATCGAACACGACCGTCGGCATCGTCGTATTCGATCCGCACCGGCTGGCCGAGGCACTTGAAGAAGCCCAGTCAATGGCCTTTGAGAAGGCGTGCGACCTGCCACAGGCCCATTTGTACAAGGTCAAACGACCCATGCCAGTGAAGGCGGATCAACGGATGAAGTCTGAAACGCTGGCCGTGCTATCCCCTGGAGAGGTCGTGAGCTTGGCCGAACGTGCCGGGAAATGGGTCAGTGTCGAGTATTTCAATCAGCTTACGGGTACAGCGCGCCAGGGCTGGGTGCTTAAGAAATATATGTGCCGCATCGACTGATGCGACGTGAGGGGCCGAGTAATGCAGGGCGATATCCAGGATCAAAACGCGGCAGGGAGATTTGGTAGGCTTCGTGCGGCCATCTCCTTGAGAGTGAGGCGCGCCCGCTTTAACACGCTTTTTTTTCCTCGCCCAAACACGCCAACGCTTGGTGATCCTGGAGCGAAATATACGATCAAGGCTCGCCCCTTATTGGGCCACCATATCTATCCTGATTTGTGCGGCGATCTTCGCCGCATGGATGCCGATGGAGTGGGGAAATTACAAGGCGGTGGAAATTGGGATCGGCCTGGGCGGGGCTTTGGCAACTGTGCTCGCGCTCGCCCTGACGCTCTCCGTCATCCCCATTCAACGGGCAGCAGATCATTTCTCGGCCTCAATCATCCATCTCTACGCCAAAGACAAGACGTTCAGGCTTGCTTTTGGAACCTTGGTCGCCGCCGTGGTGCTGGCGTTCATGTCTGGAAGCGGGCTGTTCACCCTCCGCCCTAGAATGCTATTTGTCGTCCAGGCCGTATTGCTCGGTAGTGGCGTGGACTGTCTCCGGGCGTTCTATTGGCGCTTTCTCACCCTTCTTGACCCAGCAAACGCGCCACGCATTCTCACCCGACAGGCCGCACAGGCAATCCAGTGGGCAGATAGGGAGGTTCGGCGTTGCGCATTCGTCGAAGGATTGGACCCAAATGGTCCCAATCTTGATGACCGCTACCGCCGGGCAGGCATCTATTTTCGGGCATCGGCCTTGCTTGATCCTGTCAGACGTTGGAACAAAGACCTTCTGGAGATGGCCGCCAAGGCCCTGGAGCGCCGGGAGCAGAGTACGGTGGCCGAGATATTCAGCGGCCTTGGCTCAATTGCTGTCTTCTATCTGAATATAAAGAAAGAAAGCTCTTTCGGTCAGGACGAGGATCACATCGTCAACCCAATCTATGAGGGGATCATGACGGTGAGCAACCAAGCCGCCGCCCTTGGAATGGAGGAAACTTGTCAGAACGCCATCAAGGTGTTGGGCACGATTGCCGCCAACACGGCACAGATCACGGTTTCGTCCGGAAGGATCGTGAAGGCGCCGTACATCTATATGCCGCTGAGCTATATGGATCGCTGCGCGGAAACCGCCTTACAAAAAAAGATGCAGGATGCTGGGCTGGAAACCATTCGAATGTGCCGTCTGGTACTGGCCCATATCCCGGAAGCCTATGACACGCACGCGGTAGACGCGAGCCTCATCGATGTTGCGGCAAAGGTCGCCGCCGCCGGTTATGGCATGGGAAGCTGGGTAGTCGCGAATACCGCCGCTGACGCGATTGTGGAAATCGCCATGGCCGAGCTTGGGCGCGAGCGGTACCGGCGAGCCGTCCTGCTGTCTAAGGCTTTCTATTACCTTGAATTCCTCCTGCCATTTGCCATTGCCTCGTCCACCAAGGTCGGGTTGATGGCTGGCTCATTCCCTCCTTATGCTTCGACCTCCAACCACTCGCTGGCAAGTCTCATTCAAACGGCATGCAGTCTGATTCCCGGGCATGATCCTGAACACCCGAGGCGTGACCGGCTGACACGGTTCTCAGAGGTGTGTGAAGCGACCGCGAAGCACCTGTCGGACGTAGCCAGCAAAGTGGATTTTAGCAGTTCGCTGGTGATGGCCGACCTGATCATGGTCCTGGACGAGATTTTCAAGACGCTGCGCCAACAATTGGAAAGCCTCGACCCGAAGTTATCTGAGGACGAGAACGAGACCTTCGATAAGCTTGCCAGCCAGTTCATCTGGGCATCGGGTTGTTTCTGGGGGAGGGACAAGATCAACGCGGCCCCTGGAATGGCAGACGAGGTGGCGCGCATGCTGTCGGCTCACGCCGTTGCGTTTGTCCGCCTGGGGCATATCGACCTCGCAACCCAAGTTGCCCACGTAATTCGCCGAATAGCCGGGAATATCGCCAATCTTTCCCTGAACAGCATCTACGATGTGGCTGATGTCACCGCGCAGCTTTGGCCGATCAAGATGGCCGGGGACCTTGCCGCTCCTGAGCTTTCTGCCATCGCCGCCAATTTGATTGCCGCCCCCTACGGTGTTGACCCAAAGGACGAAGGGGAAATTCATCGCGTGATCGCACTTAGAGGCCAGCAGATGGACACGCCGTCGCGCCGCAGTGGGTACGAAGGAATGATGTTTCCCGACCCTATGGCCGAACTTTACGACCTTAAACGACAGATGAATCCTGATGCCCCTCCCGAAGAAGAAGACCTGGACGACTTCTGGCCTTAGCGGGTGCCACCTTCAACCTCGGCCTCACGGGGTGGCGCAAAAGGTCGTATAGAGAGGTTTCCGCCACCTTCTAACGGATAGCCCATAAGCCGGACGAATCCGAAATCTTCAGCGTCAAGCCGACAATGGCGACAACAGGCGCTCTCTCCGGCGAATTACCCCCGGATAACGCCGCTAACTGACTGCCCTACAACGATTTCGTGGGTGAGTGAGCGCCCGAATCCATCCGCTCTATGGCTGTCGCCGTCCGGATTAAAGGTGCAAAATCCGGCTTAAAGCCGAAACCGACAGTGAGCTTGCTACATAATGCCGGTGAAGTTGGCTGGGGGACTAGGATTCGAACCTAGACTGGCGGAGTCAGAGTTTGCTAGTGAAGCTGTAATACATTGTATTTCATAGCATATTTAAGCCAGAAATCAAACTGCTGACGAAACTGCTAATTTTTCTTGGTATTTCTCAATGTTTTCATCCTGTTAGGCCCAGTGCGGCTCGCTGCGGCGCAATGAGTTCGTTGTTTGTTCTTGGCGGCTCTTCGGTTGATAGCGTATGCTATAATGGGAAATCTGAGTGGATGGTTCGGCCCAGGCGGCAGGCCAACTTGTCGGTAGTCCCGACAAGTTCCTTGGCTTTCGTTGATGCTGACTTATTATGCACTGTTCCTCCTCCATCAACAGCACTCCCTGGAGCGCACAATGTCTCCGAAAGTCCTAAGAGCAATTGGGCACGCAGCAATGGATGCGCAGCATCTGCTTCTGATGGATTTGGTCCAGAAAATCGTCACAACACTTAGAGAAGGAAGGAGTGATGAGGAATTCATAACGGCTTGCGTCGAATTCAAGGAGGCGCTTGCAACGCACTTCGCGGCTGAAGAAACTGCCCTCAAAGACGCAAGCTATAGCAAAGCCAATGAACACAAAGAAAAACATAGAGAAATAATAAATTCAATATCGACCTCAATTGAAGCATTAAAGCTTGTAACATCAACATCGACAAAATTTTCAATTGTTAATGAAATTGAGGATTGCCTATATAATCACGAAATTGTTGATGACTGTGATTATAGCGGCATAGCGCATAACATTCCAGAAACCTACTGCTGGGACGATACGCTATCGGTCGGCATCGAATGGATTGACAGTCAGCACAAGAATTTATTCTCCATGGCAAAAGTGCTTGGTGAATATGTTCGCGCCGAAAATTGGAAGCTGGCACAGTTTGTTTACGCAAGAATAATTGATCATATTAAAAAGCACTTTGATGATGAAGAGCTTCATATTGGTCATATTGGAGCAGATTTACTTTCACATCGCCGATCTCATTTGCATGCACTCGTAGCGCTAAATGATATGTGGGATGGCGATCACTCGGAAATACTTAAAAAAGTTGAAGAGTTCATATATCACTGGCTGCGGCAACACATTATTAATGATGACCAAGCTGATCTCGCAGACAATGATTCTGGTAAATAGCTTTTCCTTCCGTTGTGCAAGTGAGTGTCTCGCTTTGCCTTCCTCACTGCGCGCCAAAATATAAAAATTATTTTATGTATTCTCAGTATTTGCCAAATCCATCCACTAATAAGAGGCGGGGCTTTTCTGCTGTTCATGGCGGTTCTTCGGTTGGCCGCGTATACTATAATGGGAAATCAGACTGGATGGTTCGGCCCAGGCGGCAGGCCAACTTGTCGGGAGTCCCGACAACAGCCTCCGAGCTGATGGCGCGCCTCCAATGTTTCAGAGCGCCCATGTCTTGTGCTACCGTTTCCATATTCGCCAAGATGGCGGCGGAAGCACTCGGGGGATTGCCATAATGGATACTCGCTGGAAGCCTGAATATGAAGTTGGCCATCCGCGAATTGACTCCGAGCATCAAGTTTTTCTGGACCTGATTGAGCAATTTACAAGCGAGGCTGCGCGAGGAGTTGATGCGAAGCGCTTATCTCGACATTGCGCTGAACTATACAAATACGCAGATTTCCACTTCTTCAGTGAAGAGGGGCTTTTGGAGAGCGTTGGTTATAATGATCTCGAGGGACATAAGAGGCTTCACGCCGACTTGCTAAAGTCATTACGCATATTTATAGAGTCAATATCGATTGACTCTATTATGGCAGACGAGATGGCTGAGTTTCTGTTGGGGTGGTTTGTCAATCATACAACAGCAGAAGACCCAAAGCACATCCATTTCCTCCCTAAAACCTCACCGTACAATCGTTAGCCCCCAGATAACAACTGATGACCCAGCGCATTTCCGACCTGATCGCTTAGTGCGGCCAGCCGATAACAGTTGACCCGCTCCATCTCGGTCGTCGCCACTGCCGCATATTTGGCCGAGATCGATGTAAGCCGCTGCGACAGCCGCATCAGCACCAGCAGCGACGGCTGACGCTTTCGGGCCTTGGCGCAGGACATATAGCTGCGCGACTGGCCGAGCCAAAACCGTGAAAACTCATACTGGCTCTCGACCAACCACATATCGCGCAATTCCCCATAGATGACCTCCAGCAGCATGGCCGTTCCTCCCAAGCGTTTAAGACCAGCTATTTAGCCCTGGCGCTAAATACGCTTGCGGAGCAGCGCCACGATGGACGCTGCCGCAAGGAGGAGAAAACGCCATGAACAGACTGACCTATTTGCCAAGGGGCTACTGCGAGATCGGATTTAACCGCGAAATCGTGCTGATCGAAGAAGCCGTACATCAGGCCATCATCGCTACGCTGCTAATGATGACGGCTCGGAGGTTGCCTTGAACTGAGGTGCTTTCAGGTTCGAGCTGCGGGTCGCCTGTAGCTCGAACTGCCAAGTCGTGTCATTGATCTGCACGATGCACCGTGACGGCACATCGCCGCGATAGCTCAGGAAGGCAAAGCCGCCAACCAAGCCAATTTGTTGGCAACGCGTATCGCCAAGTTCATGGACGGCGCTGGCGACATGATTTTGGGGTAGCCTGCCGCTGGCCGCATCCGCCTTGGCCTGCAAGCTGGGAATGAGATGGCCGCTGATGGCCTCGTACCACTGCCGTGCTTCCGCGCCCTGGCCCCGCTCCACATAGATCAGTTCCTCGGCACGTCGCGGAGTGCGGAAGTTCAGGCGGAACTCTTTTTCTCCGACTTCCAGTCGGCCTCGCACATGGCTGCGTGAGCCGCCATCGACCCACAGCGATATATTGGCCTTTTGGGAAATGGCCTTCACCTGCCCCGTTGGCCGATTGGCTTTTGCCTCCATGGGTGAATTGGCATTGGCTGTCTTTGGGTCTTTCCCTTGATGAAATGGCTCGTCCGATTTGGCGGCGAAGCCACGAAGTGGCGAAGCCGCATCGTCAATCACATTGGTATTCACCGCGATGGGCAAAGCCGCCTCGGTGATCTGGTGGCGAGCAACAGGCGAGCCGCCATCGACTTGGGCTGAAAGGCCATCGGTCGAGGCCGAAGGCATTGTGAACGCCAACGGCGTATCGATTAGTTTTAGCAATAGCCTAGCAATAGTGACTGGATAAGTCGTTGTGGTAACAGACGAATTAGCGCCTTTGGTGTGGAAACCGTGTGGGAAAGATGTGGAAACGGTGTGAAAAGCGTGTGGGAAACGCCCATGCAGATAGGCCATTCGGCCACTTGATGCATTGGCATTTGTGAAATCCACGGCCTGCCTGATCGGCCGTCGCTGTTCCTTCGTCAGTTGTATTGCGCCTTCGTGGGCCACCTGGATGCCATAATGCATGTCCAACTGCCTGACCAGCCAATCGCCCTGCTTGTCGGACGTGCGCCCCTTGGCGTGAAATGCCGCGATGCAGCCGATGAGCATGTCGTCAAACCGCGCATCGCCGCGCAGGTCGCAAAGTCGGTTTAAGTATCTGTTCCATTGAATATCTGCCATTTTCGTTTTCTCCCTCGAGCGTTTTCAGTTGAAACGCTGGGGCGGCCTGGAAAACGCAATGAAAGAGGCTGTCACTGATCCCGTCGGACACAGCTAAGCCCCAGCATTGTATTTATGATGGTCGGCGCCCTATTTGTGGCCGCTTGGCAAAATAATTTTCTGCAATTTTCACGGTTTGCTCCATTGCTGCATAGCGCAAACCAGCACATTCATAATTCGTTGATTATGCTGCTGAAATTCAGCGGAATAACGCCTTGTCGTGTTACACGACACTCGTCCCTGTAGGTTTAACCTACGCATGGCACGCGCCCACGTCGCTCATGCCGATGTGGCCCATCTGTCGGCCAGCTTCCTGTCCGGAATCCCGACAAGTAGGCGGCCGAGTGCGGCGCAACAATACGTCATAAATTGAAAAACTCTGTGGGTTTCCACGCCTTCCAGATGAGGCCAAGGTAATCATGGAAGGCCCGCGAAGTTGGAATTCATCCGTCAGGAAAATGACCGAGGTGAAAATGGCATTTGGCAGTGAACGGCGTGAACGCCATTGCATCGCCAAGCGAGTAGCGGCGATGGTCAGTTTGCAGCGGTCATCGAGCAATCCGCTGCTACAGGAACTCGTGGATGTTGGCTGCCGTTGCGCCGAACTGAACCACTGCAAATTGGCCACTGCTTGCGGGGCAATCCATCGTGCATTTGCCCCGATGAATGCAGCTTCTCACGCCCAACCCTTTGCCGTGTAACGCGACAATCTGTGGTTGCGCACAATCCGTAATGGCTATTCGCGATTGCCCAGGAGGACAGAGAGCTTGGCGACTGTGTCGGCTTGAAGCGAGCGGATATTTCTCACCATTTCAATTGAGGTCCGATATGCCTCGTCGGCCTGATCAAGGGAGGCGATGGCTGACGGCGTAAGCTCACCGGCAGATTGAAGCCGATCGCGCAGGACAATGACACTCCGCCGAGCCTCGGCCAGCTTGTTCAGGAGGAAATCGCCGTTTTTGGCGATTTGCGCCAACGAGGCTATGTCAATTTCTCCCATGCGCTCGCCCCTCCGCTGCGCACGATACTAAAGCCATAATTCCCTTGTTGATTTAGCTTGGCAACCCCCATTTCCACACATGTCATTCTCGCGGCCTGCATGTCTCCAACTTGTCGGGATTCCCGACAAGTTGACCGCGTCCATAAATACCGTCGGAAAAACCGACAGCAGGAGAACGCCGATGCGGATGTGGGAAATCGTGGCCGAGGAGATCAAGGCCAACAGCATCGGGGATAATTTGAAGAAGCAGGCCGACGCGAAGGCCGAACAAGCCAGGAAGCTCAAACAAGCCGCTTCCATTCAGAAGAAGCGCGAGCAGGTCAGCAGCACAAAAGCTTCCATGCTGAAAAAGCAAGGCGATCTGACAAAGCTCATTGCAACAGGAAATCAGCTATGAGCAAAAACATAATAAAAGCAGCATTTCATTATGTTTGCAGTTAATCCCTTGATTATCAATGCAGATAATCACCGTAGCGATACCGGCTATTTCACTCATATAATGTTTTACCTAGTGCGATAACATTTCATTAGGTAAAGCGATGAAACAGGCCTAGGTACTCAGCGAAGCGGAACTGAAGCGCGTGCTGTCCGTGATCGCCAATCAACGCCATGCAGCACGCAACCGCATAGCGGTCATGTTGAGCTTCTACGCAGGAATGCGCGTCGGCGAAATTGCCCATTTGAAACTCGGCGATGTCCTTGATGGCGATGGCCGCGTGAAGGACCAGATCACGCTGTTGGCCCACTATACCAAGACCGCCGAGGCCAGAGCGGTGTTCGTCAGCGGCAAGCTGCGCCGCGAACTGGAACGCTTCCTGTCGTGTAACACGACAACAGATCGCGCTGCGCCGTTCCTCGTGACACAAAAGGCCACTGCGTTTTCGGCCAACACGCTTTGCCAGCTCTTCGGACAGATTTACGCACTGGCCGGAATTGATGGCGCAACCAGCCACAGCGGTCGGCGGTGGTTTATCACCCAGTTGGCCCACAGCGGCGTTTCCGCGAAGGTCATTATGACGCTGGCAGGCCATCGCCACTTGTCCACCACGCAGCGGTACATCGAGGTCAACGACCAGATGATGAAAGCTGCCGTGGAGGTGCTGTAGCTGTACCCTGGTGGATGACCGGGATGTGCCATGATTGGTTAATCATCACGTGGCTCAGGAGGAAACTTATGGGCGATGCCCTTATGGCACTCAATGCAGGATTTATTGTTGGGTGCGGCCTCCAATTTCATTTTTTGCCGGGCATCATTACCCTGCTTGTGAAACGCCATAGCCTCGTAGCTATGACAGGTCCTACATTCGCGTGAATCGCTTCTGAGCATACTGTCCCATACACGCTCGGCTAATAGTCGCCTCCGGGCCTCGAATTTCTCTGGAGTTGAAATAGTACCAACTAATGTGTGGTATATATCGGCGGCTGCCTCAACCTTGCGGACTAATTTTGCCAGACCGGCCCTAGGAACATGGCAATCCGAACAGATTACCCTGACTCCCGAAGGGTTACTGTAGTGGGAGGATTTCTTGTATTCCTCATATACAGTTGCTTCCATCTCGTGGCACGATATGCAGAATTCTAGGCTGTTTGTTCGCTGGATTATGGCATCTCCTGCCCATAACAGTCCAGCTCCGGCTAGAATTCCTACGATAAGGATAGCCCCAAGCGAAAGACTGCGTGGCGGGCTCCAAAATGTCCGCCACGCAACTTTCAATCGACCAGCTGCCTTTGACAATAGCCCCACGCCCTATTGCCTCGGCAGCGTTAGGACATAGCTCACCAAATCGGCGGAGACCTGAGGGCCGAAGAGGCGGAGTGCGGGCATGGACTCCCCAGCTTGGCCATTCATAATCTTGTGCATCATTTCTTGTGGATTCTGCACTGCGCCAAGCGGTTCGGCATTGGTGATTTTCTTGCCGTCCATTCCATGGCATCCGGCGCAAACCGTATTGTAATACTGCTCTCCCTTGACGACATCGCCCTTGGCCTTCTTGGCCGCGTAGTCCACAAACTTAGTCATTTCGATCTGACCCTTGGAGACAAATAAGGCAAGGTCGGCGACATCGCGCTCGGAAAGATGTGCCTCTGTATAACTGTGAGTTTTGTCGCGCAGAACGGCGGCAATCGCTACAGGGTCTCGGCCCGCAGAACCCTGAATTCCCTTAATCCCTGTGGCATGTCCGCCGGTGGCATAGGCACCGTCCTTTCCGAGGTAGTCCCAGCCATGACATTCCTTGCAGCGCCAA
This sequence comes from Paramagnetospirillum marisnigri, assembly GCF_001650715.1. Classification (GTDB taxonomy): domain Bacteria; phylum Pseudomonadota; class Alphaproteobacteria; order Rhodospirillales; family Magnetospirillaceae; genus Phaeospirillum; species Phaeospirillum marisnigri. The sequence goes on from NZ_LWQT01000020.1 coordinate 160,583, forward strand.
GACACTTCCTTGCCATATTTCCCGCCTTTGTTTGGATAGGTAGCGTGATCGTCAGTTGGCTTTGACAGCTTGTTCTCAGTCCAGAACTTATCATAAAGACGGCCACCACGAGCAATAGACGACTCCTGCTCTCCTGCCTGCGCTCCCGTCGAAACCAACATGATGGCAAAAGCCAGAGAGAGCGCCATAGGGATACGAAGGGCACGCATGGAAGTCTCCAAATGCAGTTAAATCTAATAAGAATTATCATCATGCGCATTATAGTCAATAGCTTGCTGGTTCGTCGCGTGGAGATCCGATTGCCCGCACCAGACGGGCCTGCTCCGAAAACGATACGCCATCGAGGATCAACTCCATATCGGCCAAGGCGAGCACGCGGCCAGCATTGATGGCTGTGACCTGAATGACGCTGATCGACCCCAACATACATCATGTATGTTCATCGGCATGTCGTGTTACACGACACGGCACTCGTAGGTTTTTCCTACACGAGCCTCCCGTCGGAAAAACCTACAGGACATTCCGCTCGGCTGTCGTGTTACACGACATGGCCATGCGTAGGTTTAACCTACGCACTATTTTTTCGGGAACGATGGCAAGTCGCCGCCTGTCTTTTCGTTGTGATCCGCTTCAATCACCCATACCGTGTTCATTGTACGTTCCCATATGGAGAATTGGAAATGAGCACGTTGGACAAGCTGAAGCTGATGGAAATCACCCGTAGGGCGGCGGCCAGCACGCCTGAAGGACATTTGCGAAACAGGATGGTCGAGGCCATCAACCAGCAGATCGCTGCTGCGGAAGCGATGCAGAGCGGCGAAAGCTTTCAGCTTCGTCGTCGGCATTGGGTGAAAGGCGCTGGTGGTGAGAAAACGCTACAGGAGAAGCTGATCCGCTTTCGGCCTTGGTACTGGCAGGAAACCAATGGCGCGTTCATGCTGGAAGTGCGCTACGGCAACAAGGTGATCGAGATCAAGCCGAAGAAGACGGCCATCGAGGTCGGCGCGGTGGCCGAACTGGTCCCGACTTTGACGCTGCTGCGTGAGGCCGTGGTCGCAGGCGAACTGGACAAGCAGTTGGCCGCCGCAAAAGGCCGTTTCGGCAAGAAGCTCGCGTAAGAAGCTTTTCCAGCCCCATACAAGCGGGGCTGGATTCATGAGTGCCGCACTACACGGTCCCCGGCTTTGAAGCGTGTGCGGCGGTTGGCAGCGCGAAAGCCACGGCGGTCCATATATAGAGTGTCGTGTAACACGACAACGAGCATGGCTATTTATTACAGTTTTGAGCCAATCCAGCCTGTCACATTTGGGCCGCTGCCGTTATGGTCACTGTCATGCAACGCGGCAAAGTGGGGGCGAGTTGGGAAGGTCAGTTCAGTCCGCAGCACTGCCATATCGCATTCTGCCTGACGGTTCCGTCGAGGTGCTGCTGATCACAACGCGGCGAACTGGACGATGGAATATCCCAAAAGGCAATGTTGCGGCTGGCTTTTCATTGCCAGCGTCTGCGGAGAAAGAGGCATTTGAAGAGGCAGGCATCCGAGGCCGAATTTCGGAAAATGCTGCGGCCATTTACAGAACGATCAAGCGCCTCAAAGACCGACAGCTCATTCTCGATGTCGTGGTCTATCTGCTGCTGGTCGATGCGGAGGAAGAGAATTGGCCTGAAATTGGCCAGCGACAAAAGCGATGGGTGAGTGCCGCCGAAGCTGCCACGTTGCTGCAAGAGCCAAGCCTTTCCAATCTCTGCCTGTCATTGGCCGCGTCTCATTCCGTCGAGCGCCAGCAGAGCTGAGGTGGTCCATATATTAAGGTGTGCGTGTCGTGTAACACGACAACGGCCTGACCAAAATCAGTCCAGCATATCGCTCAATCTGATCTTCGCTCGCCGCTGCGGCAGATTGGGATCAGGTTCAGCCTCGGGCGCATCAGGATCAAAAGTCGGGCCTTCGGGCGCTTTCCGCAATAGCGCTTCGGCCATCGCGGGGTTCTCGGTCAGCATGGCGATCCATGTCTTCATATCAAGCTGCTGTTTATCGTGGGTCAGTTCCTCCGAGCGCTGCTGCGGCTCGTCCTGGCCGTAGTGCTTGCGGATCATCTCCACGCTCGTGCCCATGTTCTTCGCCAGCAGCCACACATCCACTCTGCCGTTGATCAGGCGGTCAGTCGCATAGGTATGGCGCAGACTGTATGGCGCGAATTTATCCCCATGTCGATCCGTGACCAAATCGACCGTCTTGAGCAGAGCTTCCATTCCATGGATGAAGCTCTTGATCGGTTTTCCGGTCGCTCTGTCGGCGAATACAGGATCGCGGGGCTTGGTCCAAGGCGAAAATGACTTGATGTATTGCAGGGCGCTCCACGTATCCTCGCTGCTGACCGCGAGCCGTTTGCCTGTCTTTGTGTCATCACGGACATGGATATGGGTAATCTTGCGAGTGCCAAACTCAGCCTTGGTCTCAACCAGTTCGCAATCTTCCCACCTGAGTTGCTGGTGCTCTTTCCCAGGGCGCAGGCCAGTCTCGAACATGAACCGCATATAGCCACAGAGCATCTTGCGGTCATGCTGCACCACGGGGCCATTGGCACTCTCTATATATGGCCCCATGGCCGCTTCCACGCGCTTCCATTCCGAGGGCGAAAATGCTGGCCGCCGATTGTCCTCGCGGGGGTCTTCCTCAATATCGGGGATTTGATCGCGCGTAATCCATTTGCGCTTCAACGCCGCCTTGAAGATGGCCTTGAGAATGAGGATTTCACCCGAGCGCTGCGTCTGCGCTTTCTTCGGCATTTTGGCCTTGATGAGCCTGCCGGCACGCATATATTCCCGCGTTTCCTCCTTGGAACCAGGGCCGCTAATCCAGTAGTTCAAGCGCCAAATCTTATACGCTTCGATGTGCTCCTGCTTGATCGCGTCGATGGCCTTGTTCTTGAAATACGGTAGCAGATAGCGGTCGATGACGGCCTTGTTGTCGCGTTGTGTCCGAGCCGTCTTTTTCCCTGACGCTACAGCGGCAGCGAGGTCTTCAAGGTACGCTTCGACCGACCGCTGGAAGGTGCGGCTGTGAATGGCAATGCCGCGACGGTAATCCGCAGTCAGTTCGTAGAACTTTTCGCGGGCGACTTCCTTGGCCTCGTCCAAATCGCGCTTGCCCGTCGCGCAGGTCACATAGCCTTTCATGCCGCGAATTTTGTATCGGGCCGTCCATGTTTGCGCGCCCATGTACTGCCGTTGATAGAGCGCTACAGCACCATCGAGGATATGAACAACGTCACCCATATTGCCTACACATCTAATATCCTTGATGAAACAACCCTACTCTCAAGTGATGGGTGAAGCTCTCGCAATAGCTTCTTCACAAGAGATCCAAGCCAGTTTCCTGAGAACGGAGATACATATATGCTGTGAATTAGCTCATCAATATCAACGCCTATACGGATAGGGTATAGCAGATCTTCACCGCCCTCTGATTTCGGGTAGTCAAGAACAATAAGCCTTGCCTCGCGCTCATATGAATAAAATGTTCTCTTTGTACACACAAGCTTGAGTCTATTAATTCTATTAATATCAATGCCGTTTGTATAATCAACCTCTCCTATGTAGCAAGGGTAATGTTTTTTGTCAGAATGTTCCTTATTTTTATTATTGATTGACCTCCTTAATGAGCTGACCGTTGACTGGATAGCGATTCCTGATTTTGCCCCGCCAAGATATATCTTCCAAAGCGCGTAGGATTCATCTCTATCAATTGACCAGCAATTTACAGATGTTCCATTTCTATAAAGTTCGTACCACCCATACTTACTCGCGAACTCCTCATGTGCATCCCTGATAGTCATGCCTGATTTTATATATTTTGAAATTATAGACTTCTCAATATCATTTGGTATCCGCGCCTCATTTGCGTCTGTAAGATCGGAAGTTTTCGTTAGATGAATTTCCTTGTTAAGGACAAGATCAACAAACTTATCAATTCCAAAGTATCTCCATATTTTATTGTTCCCATGTGGTGATTTAACTTGGTCAGTTGACGTTACCTTGTAGCGCATTTACGTCTCCTGGCAGGATCAGTCACCATTAACAATTGGGTAAAATCTGCTTCTTTGCGCAAAGCTATTATCAGTGCGATAGATGGTCATGTCCCGTCGAGTGGTGTAGCAGCTTTTGCCTGGGGATGATGGCGTAGGGTGCGTAGCGCCCGGAGGCGTCA
>NZ_LWQT01000021.1 GCF_001650715.1 Paramagnetospirillum marisnigri
ATCGGCGTGGGCGTCATCCTGAGCGCCATCGCGCTCACCGGCATCTACGTCTATCGCGCCAACGGCGAATTCGACGAGATGAACCGCCAGATCATCGAGGAATCCCGCTGATGAAGACGATGAAGACTCTGACCGCGGCCCTGCTCGCCATTGGCGGCACGGCCCTCCTGTCGTCGGCCGCCATGGCGGCCGGTGCCGAAATGGGAAATGCGGCGAAGCAGGCCACCAACTGGCATGCCATCATCATGTTCGTGATCTTCGTGGGCGCGACCCTGGGGATCACCTATTGGGCGGCCGGACGCACCAAGACCGCCGCCGACTTCTACGCCGCCGGCGGTGGCATCACCGGCTTCCAGAACGGCCTGGCCATCGCGGGCGACTACATGTCCGCCGCCTCGTTCCTGGGTATTTCCGCCCTGGTCTACGGCTCGGGCTATGACGGCCTGATCTTCTCGGTGGGCTGGCTGGTCGGCTGGCCGGTGATCCTGTTCCTGATCGCCGAGCGTCTGCGCAATCTGGGCAAGTACACCTTCGCCGATGTTTGCGGCTATCGCCTGGCCCGCACACCGATCCGCACCTTCGCCGCCACCGGCTCGCTGATCGTGGTGATCTTCTACCTGATCGGCCAGATGGTCGGTGCCGGCCAGCTGATCAAGCTGCTGTTCGGCATGGATTACATCTATGCGGTCATGATCGTCGGCGCGCTGATGATGGTCTATGTCACCTTCGG
>NZ_LWQT01000022.1 GCF_001650715.1 Paramagnetospirillum marisnigri
TGACCTTCCCCCTTAAATCCGGTCCACGCGGAGAGTGAGTTCCCGTAACCTGAAGGAAACAGGGGAACTCAGATGAAACGCAGTCGATTTAGCGAGGAACAGATCATCGGCATCCTGAAGGAGGCCGAAGCTGGAGAGATGCCGGCTGTGGCGGTATGCCGCAAGCACGGCATCGCCGAGCAGACCTTCTACCGCTGGAAATCCAAGTACGGCGGCATGGAGGTGTCGGAGGCCAAGCGGCTGAAGGCATTGGAGGACGAGAACGCCCGGCTGAAAAAGCTGTTGGCCGACGCCATGCTCGACAACGCCCTGCTGAAAGAAGTTCTCGGAAAAAAATGGTAACGCCCACGGCGTTGCGGGAAGCCGGTTGCTGGCTGATGTCGAAGAAGGGCGTCAGTCAGCGCCGTGCCTGCAACCTCGTGGGCCTTCATCGTTCGGTGGCGCGGTATCGACACCGGCAGCGGGACGACGGCCCGATCCGGACCAGGCTTAAGGACCTGGCCGGTCGCCATCGCCGCTACGGCTATTTGCGCCTGCATGTTCTGCTTCGCCGGGAGGGACTGGTGATCAACCACAAGCGAACCTATCGCCTGTACCGTGACGAGGGCCTGGCGGTGCGGACCAAGAAGCGCAAACGTCTGGCGGGCCGGGAGCGGGTGCCGCTGGCGGCGCCGGAACGG
>NZ_LWQT01000023.1 GCF_001650715.1 Paramagnetospirillum marisnigri
GGTGGGGCCAAGGCCGGCGCCGCCAATGGCGCAACGGCCAAGACCGGGGCGGCTAAGGCTGCCGCGGCAGAGGTTGAGCGCGAGGCGGTGACCGCCAAGGCTGCGGGCATGAAGGCCGCCGGGGCCAAGACGGCTGCTGGTGGCGCCAATCAGGCGGCCATGGCCGCCAAGGGAACTGGCGCCGCCACCAAGGTCGCCGCGACCGGCGTCAAGGGCAAGGCCATGATTGCCGCCGGTGGAGCCGGTGCCGCGGCGGGTGCCGCCACGGGTGCTTCGGTCACTGCCAGCCCCATCGCCGCCGCAACCAGCAGCAGCGCCATGCTGTCCGCCAAGGGCGTCAGCTTGGGCCTCGGCCTGGGTCTGGGCGCCTGGGGGCCGGTGCTGCTGGGCGTGGTCGGAGTGGCGGGTGCCATCGCTCTCTACGGATATTACAAGAACCGCAATGCCGAGCCGGCTGCGGCCGAAGCCGTCTGAAGGAGGACGAAATGACCGCACAGGCTATCGGGTTGTCGCAAGAAACCGGAACCAGTTACAAGCCCCTGGTGATGGCTGCCCTCAGCTATCTCGGCATTCTTTGTTTTGTGCCTTTGATGCGCAACAAGGATGACGAATACGTTCAGTTCCATGCCAAGCAAGGGCTGGTGCT
>NZ_LWQT01000024.1 GCF_001650715.1 Paramagnetospirillum marisnigri
CGGAGCGATAGGCGGTGTCGGCCCAAACATCCGAAGCCGTGTTGTTGGGATCGATCAGCCCCTCGCGGAGACGAGTACCATCGTGAGCAGCGGCGTCGGTGACGATCCTGCGCCGGATCACGCCGTGGCGACGGTCGATCGAGATGTGCGCCTTGTAGCCGAAGGTCGGGATCGCGATGTCGATCCGGGGCGTGCCATCGGAGGCGGGCTTGGCCTTGGCGAACTTGATCGTCCAGCGGGCGTCCACATCCTTCTGCGCCGCCTTGGCCGGCTTGTCGGGCCAGATGTCGCCGGCGGTCTGGCCGGCCTTGATCGCCTCCTTCTCGCCGTCGGTGTTGCGCTGGCGCGGGGCGGCCACCAGGGTGGCATCGACGATCTGGCCCGACATGGGCAGATAGCCGGCGGCGCTGATGGCCTGGTCGAGGCGGCCGAACACTCCATCCAGGGCTTTGGCCGCGATCAACGCCTCGCGAAAGTCCCACAGCGTGTTGGCGTCCGGCACCGCGTCGCCGGGGCCAAGACCGCAGAAACGCATCCAACTCAGCCGGTCGCGAACCAGATAGGAGACCTGCTGCAACGACAGGCCGTGCAGAGATTGCAGCACCAGCATCTTGAATTTCAGCACCACGTCG
>NZ_LWQT01000025.1 GCF_001650715.1 Paramagnetospirillum marisnigri
TCGATGAGCGGAGAAAGGATGTACTCCTCAGGGGGAAACTCGGTGGCAAGTAGCTGTTCAAAGCTGAAATAGGAAAGGCCCTGGGGGGTCCTCTCTGCTGAGTTAAGAAGGCGGGCCATGGGTTAGTATCCATTCACGATGGCCACAATTCGGCCATGCGTCATCCGTGTGATCATTTGGTGTCCTCCGGGTGATTTGTGTGTGGGGGGGCTGTCAGTAACCTGTGACAGCTTCAGGGGAACCAACCCCGCCCACCGGGGCGGGTCCTCGTCCAGCCCTCAGCCAGGGCGGCGATCTTCAGGGTGTACTCGGCGTCGTCCTCGGTGAGGGTCGGGAGGTTGGAGGTGGCGGGCTTGGTGCGGGGATCAGCCTTACCCAAGGCAACCAGGGCATCGGAAATCGTCTCAACGTTGAGACTGTCCAGACAACTCCAGTTCTGCGCCACGTCCATGTAGCGATAGGCGTTGGCCCTGCTGACCTTGGTGTTGGCTTTCACCCAGGCGTCAAATTCACCGCGTGGGAGCTGCTTCTTGGCCTCGATCAGGGCCTCTCCTCCTTACCGCAGGGCATCCCCGATGGTCCTTCCTTGGGCGATGGTATTGCCCTGGCTGTCATAGCTGAGATA
>NZ_LWQT01000026.1 GCF_001650715.1 Paramagnetospirillum marisnigri
GCCTCGGTGGCGTTCCGCCGCGCCTGGAAGCTGCCGCTGGTCGGATATATCGCCGACCGTATCTGAGACTGCTGAACCGATCTGCCGCGCCGAGATGACTCCATGGTGTCATCTCGGCGTCATCGTTTTTGTGGGGCGTTTTTGGTCACATACGGCGCCACCAATCGAGGGTGCCGCGCAGCAAGGCGGGGCCGTTATCGACAATTTCGATAATGCCCATGGCCACGGCAGCCAGCCCCAGCAGAATACCGATCTTCAGCCTGCCGTTCCGAGGCAGTTGATCGCGAGAGATCATTGCCGCATCCCCATGGCGGGGGTCAGCCGCAATCGGCGCGGCCGCCGTTTCTCTTGGCGCCGCAACTGCATCCGCCGCCACACGACGCTCCGTCGGACGGCCGCCACATCCGCCACAGATGACGGATGACCACGAAGGCCGCCCCCGCTCCCACGACGGTAATGGCGCCTATATCCCAGAGTGATCCCCAAGCCATGGCGCAACGCTTCTTTCATCAAGGGGCGGCGGAGCAACTCCGCCACCAGAACAAGACCTACAAGAATGTCCCGCCGATCCGGCTGGCGGCCAGGGCCAGCAGCCAGGCGAAGGTCAGGGAATAGGCCACCGAG
>NZ_LWQT01000027.1 GCF_001650715.1 Paramagnetospirillum marisnigri
GCCTCGGTGGCGTTCCGCCGCGCCTGGAAGCTGCCGCTGGTCGGATATATCGCCGACCGTATCTGAGACTGCTGAACGGATCTGCCGCGCCGAGATGACTCCATGGGGTCATCTCGGCGTTGGCGTTATTGTGGGGCGTTTCTGGTCACATACGGCGCCACCAATCGAGGGTGCCGCGCAGCAAGGCGGGGCCGCTATCGACAATTTCGATGATGCCCATGGCCATTGCGGCCAGCCCCAGCAGAATGCCTATCTTCAGCCAGCCGTTCCGAGGCAGTTGATCGCGAGAGATCATTGCCGCATCCCCATGGCGGGGGTCAGCCACAATCGGTGCGGCCGCCGTTTCGCTTGGCGCCGCAACTGCATCCACCGCCACATGACGCCCCGTCGGACGGCCGCCACATCCGCCACAGATGGCGGATGACCACGAAGGCCGCCCCCGCTCCCACGACGGTGATGGCGCCCAAATCCCAGAGTGATCCCCAAGCCATGGCGCAACGCTTCTTTCATCAGGAGGTGGCAGAGCAACTCCGCCACCCGAACAAGCCTACAAGAATGTCCCGCCGATCCGGCTGGCGGCCAGGGCCAGCAGCCAGGCGAAGGTCAGGGAATAGGCCACCGAG
>NZ_LWQT01000028.1 GCF_001650715.1 Paramagnetospirillum marisnigri
TCGTCGAATTCGCCGTTGGCGCGATAGACGTAGATGCCGGTGAGCGCGATGGCGCTCAGGATGACGCCCACGCCGATGGGAAATCCTACGGTGGTGACGCCGCTGGCCGACAGCGGAGTGCCCAACCAGGCCTTGTTGAAGGCGATGATGGCGATGAAGCCGAAATAGATCACCAGGATGATGGCCGACAAAAACCACGAAAACGCGGTACGCTTGCGGACCAGTTCGGCGAATTTCGGATTATTCCGAATATGGTCGACGCTCGCGAGATGCGCCGCCGTTGGCTTATTGGCTGAACTCATGATTGCTGCTCCCCTGCCATTGTCCGGTTAGCCAGGGTGACTCCGGAAGACATTGTTGGACGCGCCGCCCCCCAGCAAGGATCAGGGCGGAACAACTCGGGGGTGAGCCTACAGGAGGAAGATTGCGCACAGATGACGGCAGCATTAACTCGGCAGGCTCCGGCGAGCCGTGGAATCCGCCCATCAGCCGCCGCCGCGCTGGAAGGCGCGGTCATAGGCGGCCAGGAAGGCGGCCCAGGCCGCCGGGTCGTCGCCGCTGAACTCCAGCCGGATACGGCAGCGCGGCAGGCTGAGGACCTCTGAGAGGGCCAGCGGCGGCAGTTCCTCCACATGGATGGCGACCCGGCAGCCCCTGGCCGCCACCGTCACCTCGGACTCCGACACCCAGGCGTGATCCAGGCCGCGCAGGGCCAGGGGCAGATGACGGCGGAACTCTTCCGGGCTCAGCGAGGCGACGCGCTCGACCGACGGGCTCATCCGCCGCCTATGGGGGGCCAGACGGCGACGGCGTCGCCCTCTGTCACTCGGGTCGAGGCCCGCTCGTCCACCGGCACGAAATTGCCGTTGAGCAGAACCAGATGGCATTCGCGGTCGGTCAGCCCGAATCCGGACAGGATATCGGCGACGCAGGTCCCCTCCGCCGTCACCACTTCGGTCGCATTGGCCACCGACCCCGGCGGCAGGCGGGCGCCCAACAGGGCGAACAGCTTCAGGGTGACGCGGGGCAAGGCCGGGCTACTCCGCCGCCAGCCCCTGGGCGCAGGCCACATAGGCCTCGGCCAGGCGCGACGGGTCGCGTTTCAGCCGCTCCAGCCAGCCGCCCAGCCGGATGCGGGTCTGGATCAGCCCCCGGATCACGCCGATTTCGTTGGTCATGCCCACGGTATTGGCCCCCACCAGCCGCCCGTCGAAGAGTTCCAGCCGCAGATAGCGGAAGCGCCCGGCGTCCAGCAGGCGCACCTGCTCGCCGCCCTCCTTGCCCATCCACAGGCCGAATGAGCACGAGATCAGGCCCAGCGTGTCCAGGGTATTCATGGACAGGCTGCCGCCGAACGGCGTCGGCTTGCCCGCCATGTTCAGGGCGGCGACGCGGCCATGCTCCACCGCCGTGGGCTGAATGGCGTGGACCTCGCGGGCGCCGGTGCACAGATTGAGGCCCTGGGCCACGTCCCCGGCGGCATAGATATCGGGCAGGCTGCTCTGCAGCCAGCCATCCACCAGGATGCCCTCGTCCAGCTCGATGCCGCTGCCCGCCAGGAAGCCGGTATTGGTCTTGACGCCGGTGCCGACGATGATCAGGTCGGACTCGGCGGTCAGGCCGGAATCCAGGGTGGTCAGCAGGCCGGAGGCGGCGCTGGTGATGGCGCTGGGCCGCCCGCCGGTCAGCACCGTGACGCCCTTGGCCCGGCACCAGGCCATGATCAGGCCGCCCGCCGTCTCGTCCATCATGGAGCGCACCATGCGCCCGGACGAGCCGCAGCTCACCGTCACGACGGCGCCGCGCTGGACCAGGGATTGCAGAATGATGCAGGAGACGAACCCGGCCCCCAGCAGCAGCACCCGCGTGCCGGGGCGCAGTTGGGCGGTGACCTTGCGCATGTCCTCCAGGGTCCAGCAGGCATGGACGCCGGGCAGGTCCAGGCCGGGGATGGAGGGGCGGGCGGGGGACGAACCGGTGGCGATCAGCAGGCGGTCATAGGCCAGACTGCCGCCCTCGGCCAGGGTCAGGCGGTGGGCGGCGGCATCGATGGCGGTGACCCGGTCGTGGCGCACGGCGATGCCCAGGGACTCGAAATGGCCGTCACGCTGGCGCAGCCGGGTGCCGTCCTCGCCGATCTTGCCCGCCAGGGCATAGGGAATCGCCATGCGGGAATAGGGCGGTCCCGGCTCGCCGCAGATCAGGGTGACGTTATCGGCGGGGGCCTCGCGCCGCAGGGTCTCCGCCGCCGTGACACCGGCGGGGCCGGCGCCGATGATGACATGATGCATGGCGTGGCCCCCTCACAGCGCCAGGCGGGACAGGGTCTCGGGCGTCGGCACGCCGTCCGGGGTCCAGCCGCGCAGCTGGTAGTATTCGGGCAGCATCTTGTCCAGCCCCGAGGTCAGCCCCTTGGCCGGGCCGGTCTTGGCCGCGTCCTTTAGCAGCCGCTTGGGCAGGGTGTCGTCCTTGGCGGTCATGCCCGCCGCCAGATTGAACTGGCGTTCCAGGGTCCAGATGCGTTCGCCCACTTCCAGCAAGACCTCCGGGGTCCACTCGCCCTCGCAGGCGGCATCCAGCTGCGGCGCCAGATTCTCCAGCGACCAGGCGAAGGTGGTGAAGATGCAGATGCCCGAGGCGTCGAAAGCCGCGGTGGCGTCCTGGAACGCCTTGACCAGGGCGGCCTTGCCATCGGTGGACAGGGGGTCGGTCTTGAACGGGATGCCCAGCACCTCGGACGCGACGGTATAGGAGCGCAGGTGGCAGGCGCCCCGGTTGGAGGTGGCATAGGTCAGCCCCATGCCCTGGATGCCGCGCGGGTCATAGGCGGGGAATTCCTGGCTCTTCACCGTCATGGACAGTTCGGGATGGCCGTATTTGGCGCAGAACCGGCGCGAGCCCTGGCCCAGTTCCAAGCCGAAGCCCTCGCCCCGGCCGGTCAGCTCCGCCATCTTGACCAGGGCCTCCGCCGAGCCGAATTTCAGTTCGACCCCGCCGGTCATTTCCTTGGTCAACACGCCGGTCTCGTACAGCTCCATGGCCGCCGCCAGGGTGGAACCGAACGAGATGGGGTCGATGCCGTGCTCGTTGCACATGAAATTGGCGAAGGTGCAGGCTTCCAGGTCGTCGACGCCGCAATCCGAGCCCATGGCCCAGGCCGCCTCGTATTCCACGCCGCCCGACGGCTCGCTGTATTGCGGTCGCGAGGTGATGGAGAAATGGCCGGGATCCATGCGCGAGATGCGGCCGCAGGCGATGGTGCAGCCGAAACAGGCGCCATTGGTGGCAAGATTGGGCTTGCCGTCGGTGGGCCGGGGTTCGTGCATGGCCTCGGCCGAGATCTTGTGGGCGCCCTCGAACTGCACCTCGCGGAAATTGCGCGTCGGCAGGGCGCCAAGCTCGTTGATGACATTCATCAGCACCTGGGTGCCGAATTTGGGCAGGCCCTGGCCGGTGACGGCATTGTCGGCCAGCACCTTCTTCTGCTCGGTGGCAACGGCCATGAAGCGGTCGGGGTCCTTGACCCGGACGCCGCGGGTACCGCGCACCGCCACCGCCTTCAGGTTCTTGGAGCCCATCACCGCGCCGACGCCGGAGCGCCCGGCGGCCCGGTGCAGGTCGTTGACGATACAGGCGTAGAGCACGCCCTTCTCGCCCGCCGCGCCAATGGAGGCCACCCGCAGCAGCGGGTCCTGGTGATCGGCCTTCAGGCCGTTTTCGGTCTCCCACACTGTCTTGCCCCAATAGGCGCTCGCGTCGCGGATTTCCACGGTCTCGTTCTCGATGGACAGATAGACCGGCTTGGGCGAGCGGCCCTCGACGATGATCATGTCCCAGCCCGCGTTCTTCAACTCGTTGCCAAAGAAGCCGCCGCTGTTGGAGCAGGCGATGCAGCCGGTCAGCGGCCCCTTGGTCACCACCGAATAGCGCCCGCCGGTGGAGGCGGCGGTGCCGGTCAGCGGGCCGGTGGTGAAGATCATCTTGTTCTCGGGGGCCAGGGGCTCGACCTTGGGGTCGACCTCCTCGGTGAAATACTTGGTGGCCAGGCCGCGCTGGCCAAGATATTGCCGGGCCCAATCACGGTTGAGCGCCTCGGTCTTGACGGTTCCGGCGCTCAGGTCGATGCGAAGAAACTTGCCAGTCCAACTCATGGTCGCCTCCCGCTCATACCTGTGCCGCCGTCTGGGTGTCGGTCTTCACCGCCCAGTGCCGCATCTTGCCGTAGCCGGTCTGCTCGGCGTCCACATAGGTGATGGCCCCGGTGGGGCAGGCCTTGGCGCAGGCCGGATCACCGCCGCACAGGTCGCATTTGGCCACCTTGCCGCTGTCGGCGTTGTAATTGATGGTGCCGAAGGGACAGGCGATGGTGCAGACCTTGCAGCCGACGCACAGACTGTCGTGGACCACCTTGGTGCCCAGGGACAGGTCGACCCGGATGGCATCCACCGGACAGGCGTGCAGGCACCAGGCCTGGCTGCACTGGGTGCAGGTATAGGGGATGAACCGGGCCTGGGAATGGATGTCGAAGACCCGGATCCGCGACTTGGACGGATTGAAGCTGCGGTCCTTCTCGAAGGAACAGGCCATCTCGCATTGGCGGCAGCCGGTGCATTTTTCCGGCAGGATCAGGAGGGCTCGTTGCATCCGTTCGCTCCCTTGCTTGTCACGCCGTCTCTGCGGACGGCGCCGTGAACAGCCTCGGTCCTTGGCAGGATTGTCACTGCCGCGCCGACACTCAACCGAACTGGAATTGGCCCCATGATAGCACGGAGTGCCCGCTGGCCGACATTCGGCAAACGAATGATTGTATTTCTGGTGTTTTGGCGTGGTCCGGAGAAAACGCGTAATTTCGCCTATCCGACCCGGCGCGTGATCGGAATGGACACGCCATGGATGAATTCAGCCCCTATCGCAACAGTGCCGCCACCGCCTGGCAGTCGCCGTCATCGAGCCTGAAATTGACGATGTCCAGGTCTTCGCGCATATGGGTGGCGGAGGTGGTGCCGGTCAGGGGCACGACACCGCATTGGCTCAGATAGCGGAACAGGATCTGCGGCGCGGTGCGGCCATGCTTGGCCATGAGGTCCTTCAGGGTCGCGTGGGACAGGATGTCGGGATTGGCGGTCAGGGTCCAGAAACTCTGATAGATCAGTCCGTTGCGATTGCAGAAATCGCGGATGAAGCGGTCGAAATGGGTGGCGGCGTGAAAGCGGTTCTGCACCACGGCGGGCTTGATCCGGGAATTCTCGTACAGGTGCCGCAGCACCGCCGGATCGTAGCAGTTGCTGATGCCCAGTTGCCGGGCGCCGCCCGCATCGACGATGGCCTCCATGGCCAGCCAGACCTCGCGCAGGTCGGAGGGATTGGCCAGGGGTGAGTGCAGCACCAGGCAATCCAGCCTCTCTGTCCCCAGATTGGCCAGGGAGCGCTGGAAGGACTGCGCCACCTGCTGGGCCAGGCTGGCGGTGGGGTCATAGGGGATACGGCTGGGGTCCTGGCCCGACAGCGGGGTGAACTTGGTCTGCAGGTAGAGATGCTGGCGCTCAATTCCGGCGGCCCGCGCGGCGGCGAGTCCGGCGCCCACTCCCGCCTCGTCGTAATGCTTGGGCTGACAGGCGGTGTCGATGCCGCGAAAGCCCAGGCGCAGGGCCTGTTCCACCAGCGCCGCCGTCCGCTCCTTCTTCCAGGCGGTGCCATAGACAATGCGGGGAATCTCCACGCCTTGGGCAGAGGTCCAGGTGTCGCGTTGCTCCGTCATGGTGTCTCGCCGCCTTCGGATATGGAATGGCCCCTTCCATACATGGGGATCGGGGCGGTCGGAGTCCAATGAGCCGGCTGGGGGACGGATGGCGGGGACAAGGGTGTCACCCCAGGGTCATGAGGAAGCGCTTATAGGCATCGGCGATGGCGGTCGAGCACCTGCGATCATATTCGAGAAGAAGATAGAGAATGACATCAATGGATTGATAACATTCGTGCAGAATCTTCGCCAATTTCAGAAGCTGGATATCGGAAAGGCGGTCGAGTTTCGTTATGTCGCGGATGAAAATCGCATCGGCCCAGACCAATTGGCTCAATCCGGCGCGGATGTCGTTCTTCACCTTCATCGGACGAATGACCCGGCTGACCGCCGGGAAAAAGCGATGAAACATAAAGCCGTGCCCACGCAGGAACTGCTCGACTTCCGAGAACAGCGGCTGGTCCCGGTACATGGGCATGAATTCGACTTCGCATTGAATGAGGAGGGTGGAGGCCAGGCAGTCCGGTCCGCTGGCAAGGGCCATCAATTCACCGCCCTGGATGTCGATCTTGATATAGTCGACGCCCCTGGCTTGCGGAATGTCGTCCAGACGGACGGTATCGATCTCCTCGGTAGCGATGACGGCGCCCCAATCCGGAAATCCGTGGAAGAGATCGAGCACCTTGGGATCGGGTTCGAGCAGCGATGTCATGCCTCCATCCTGGCAGATATGCAGGGCCCGTCGCGTTCCGTCGCCGATGGCGTGCGGCAGATAGGTCTCGTTCGGTCCCTTCATCTCGTTGAGCTTGGCCAGGGCCTCCGGATTGGGCTCGAAGCCGATCACGTCGGCCTCGCCAACATCCATGAGCGGGGCATAGGGCGGCTTGCCCAGGATGGGATTGGCGCCGATATCGACCAGTTTGATCCGCAGATTGGTCTTGGTGATTTCCGAGAATGAAACGTGTTTGGTCACTTATCCGCTCCGATGCTCGCGGTTCCGGGCTCCAATCATCTTGACGCGGCGGCCAAGTGGGCATGCAATCATCTTGGAAATGCCGGATCAGCGGGGGCTTGCGATGGTGGTGGACGGCGTTCTTGCTCGGGTGATCGCACTCGACGACAGCAAGAACTATAGCGAGATGCTCGACTGGGTAAAGGCCTCGGGGCTGGGGCCGGACCAGCAGCAGACCCTGTTCTGGAAAGTTTTCGAAACCCAGCGCATGGCCGCCAGCTATACGGTGGTGGTGGCCGTCATCGAGATGGGGGGCGACAGTCCCGCCATGCGGATGGTGGAATTCGTCGGATCGCTCATGTTCAGCAATGGACGGCGGTGCGCCTCCGCCTTGGCCGAGCTGCGCCGCCAGCTTCCCCCGGAGTCCACGGCCAGGGATCAGCTCCGGAACGCCATGGAGCCGATGGTCGCGTTCGCGACCATGAACCTGTTCAAGGCGGATCGCCTTGACGATGTGTTGTCGCTCCTCGACGCATGGAAACTGGTGTCGCCAGGGATGGACGCGGCCTTCGGATCGGCGTCTTGCCGCCGCCGGACCCCAGTCCGGCCGATTGAATTCTGCGGCCCTCGGTCGCCGGGCATGGCGCGGCGCGCGGTGGTGGCGGCTCGCAAGTATCTCTATTTCATCCGGCCCGGCAGCAGGGAACACGATATTGGCCCGCGACTTGTGACGGCCATGCGGGCTTATGGCTGGACCACGGATTTCGTGCCGATGCGGACCATGACACCGGGGCGGGAACTGGACGAGGAATACCGGAAGATCGCCGATCTTTGCCGGGCTCGCTCCGCCGATGTGCTGGTCCTCGACGAGTTCTTCGCCGATGGCTCCACCCGCAATTGCGTCGAGGTGGTCAAGGCGCTCAAACGCGACATGCCCGCGCTCAAGGTCGTGGTTGCCTATTATGATCCCTGGGCCCTGTCCGCAGAGGCCATCATCCGGGCCGCCGGGCTGGTCGACTGTATCTGGAACCTGTTTCCCGCGTCGCCGCTCTATCGCGATGCCGCCCTGGCGGCGAAGGTGTTCGAAGGTCCCTACCCCATGGGAGGCGCCGTGGGGGCGCCGGATGTGCCGCTGACCGGCGGCATCGAATTCATCGGCGCCATCCAGCTTTACAACTGGCATCGTGCGTTCTGGATCGCGGCGGCCCGGCGCGATGGCCTGCCGATCGAAACCCGGCTGTCCACCCATGCCGATGATGGGCTCGACGTGATGGAAAGCTATCGAGCCTATATGCGGCGCCTCGAACTCGCGGGGTGCTGCCTGAACTTTTCCATGAGGTTGAACGAGACACGCATCCTGACCGGTCGCGCCTTCGAGACTATTCACGCCGGGGCCTTGCTGGTGCAGGAGGAGACCGACGATATCTCCTTCTATTTCACCGCCGGGGAACACTATCTGTCCTTCGCCAATTACGCTGAACTGCGCGAGATCGCCTCGTTCATCGCCCGCAATCCCGCCGAAGCCGAATCCATCCGTCGCCGCGGCTTCCAGTTCGCCCGCGACCGCTATTCCGACGACAAGATCATGGGATATCTGGACAAGCACCTGTTCGGCTAGACCCGAAGTGTGAGGCTGTCTCCTTCCCGCACATGGGAGGTCTGCGGCGGCCTCGGCTTGACCATAGTTTTCCCATGGTTTATGACTGCAAATGAATTTGCGAATCCCTCGCATGTCAAAGTTGGGACGAAGCCGGAATGGATGTTTCCTTGCAGAACATGAAGCCGGGGGAGTCGGCCCGGGTGACGGGCTTCGCCAAGGGCGAGCGCGACTATCGCCAAAGGCTGCTGGCCATGGGGC
Organism: Paramagnetospirillum marisnigri; assembly: GCF_001650715.1. Taxonomy (GTDB): domain Bacteria; phylum Pseudomonadota; class Alphaproteobacteria; order Rhodospirillales; family Magnetospirillaceae; genus Phaeospirillum; species Phaeospirillum marisnigri. Next base: position 8,551 of record NZ_LWQT01000028.1, read on the forward strand.
TGACTCCGGGGGCGGTGTTCTCGGTCACCCGGGTGGCGCCGCTGGGCGATCCGGTGGAGATCAAGGTCCGCAACTTCACCCTGACGCTGCGCAAGGCTGAAGCCTCCATTCTCAAGGCCGTGAGAGTCTGAATATGGCCCATGTGGTGGCGGTGGTCGGCAATCCCAATTGCGGCAAGACCACCTTGTTCAACGTCCTGACCGGCTCGACCCAGCAGGTGGGAAACTGGCCCGGCGTCACCGTCGAGAAGAAGCTGGGCACCTATCGCCTGGACGGCGAGGCCTATGACCTGGTGGACCTGCCCGGCATCTACATGATCGGCGGATTGTCCAAGGGCTCCGAGGATGAGCGGGTTTCCCGCGATTACATCCTGTCGGGCGAGCCCGAGGTGGTGGTCAATATCGTCGACGCCTACAACCTGGAGCGCAACCTGTACCTCACCAGCCAGCTGCTGGAGATGCGGGTGCCCATGGTGGTGGCGGTCAACATGATGGATCTGGCGGAAAAGACCGGCATCCGCATCGATATCGACGCCCTGTCCAAGACTCTCGACTGCCCGGTGGTGCCCATCATCGCCAGCCGCCGCAAGGGCGTCGCCGAGTTGAAATCGGCCATCGCCGCCGCCTGCAAGGCGCGCCGCGTTCCCCAGGTCCAGCCGGTCCATGCCGACGCGGTGGAGGATGCCCGCGCCGCCCTGGCGCCGGTGATGGCCAAGCCCGCCGCCGCCCGCAAGGTGGATGCGGGCTGGGTGGCGCTCAAGCTGGTGGAAGGCGACAGCTTCGCCGAGGCGCTGGCGGCGGGGACCCTGGATGTGGAGATCGAGTGCCAGCGCCAGGCCATCGAGGACAGCTGCGGCGAGGAAGCCGACATCATCATCGCCGACGGCCGCTATTCCTTCATCGCCACCGTCATGGCCGCCTGTTTCCACCAGCCGCGCAACATCTCGCTGGCGCTGACCCGGCGCATCGACACGGTGGTGCTGAACCGCTTCCTCGGCGTGCCGGTCTTCCTGTTCGCCATGTATCTGATGTTCCTGTTCACCATCAAGGTGGGCGGCGCCTTCGTCGATTTCTTCGGCCAGTCGGCCGAGGCGCTGTTCATGGACGGCGTCGGCCAGGGGCTCGAGGCGCTGGGCCTGCCGCAATGGCTGGTGGTGCTGGTGGCCACCGGCATGGGCAGCGGCATCAAGACCGTGGCCACCTTCATTCCCATCATCGGCTCGCTGTTCCTGTTCCTGTCCTTCCTGGAGGATTCCGGCTATATGGCGCGCGCCGCCTTCGTCATGGACCGCGCCATGCGGGCCATCGGCCTGCCGGGCAAGTCCTTCGTGCCGCTGATCGTCGGCTTCGGCTGCAACGTGCCCGCCATCATGGCGACGCGGACCCTGGAAAGCCGCCGCGACCGGGTGCTGACCATCCTGATGGCGCCGTTCATGTCCTGCGGCGCCCGCCTGCCGGTCTATGCCCTGTTCGCCGCCGCTTTCTTCGCCGAGAACGGCCAGAATGTGGTCTTCGCCCTTTACCTGCTGGGCACCGCCTTCGCGGTGCTGACCGGGCTGGTGCTGAAGCTGACCCTGCTGCGGGGCGAGGCTTCGCCCTTCGTGATGGAACTGCCGCCCTATCACTTGCCGACCCTTCGGACCGTGGTGCTGCAGGCCTGGCAGCGCCTGCGCGAATTCGTCTTCCGCGCCGGGCAGATCATCGTGCCCATCGTCACCGTGCTGGCCTTCTTCAGCGCGCTGGGCACCGATGGCAGCTTCGGCAAGGAGAACAGCCGCGACTCCGTGCTGGCGGCGGTCAGCCAGGCCATCACCCCGGTGTTCTATCCCATCGGCCTCACCGACGAGAACTGGCCCGCCGCCGTGGGCCTGTTCACCGGCATCTTCGCCAAGGAAGCGGTGGTGGGCAGCCTCAATTCCCTGTACGCCCAGGCCAGCGCCGAGGACGGCACCGCCCCGGCGGCGGCGGTGGATCGCCTTGGCCTGGGCGACAAGCTGGCGGCGGCGGCGGCCACCGTTCCGGCCAAATTCGCCAAGATCGCCGAATCCCTGGGCGACCCCCTGGGGCTGAACGTCTCCTATATCGGCGATGCCGCCGAGGCGGCCACCGAGTTGAAGGTGCAAGGCGGGGTGTTCGGCGCCATGACCAGCCGCTTCGATGGGGCCGCCGGGGCCTTCGCCTATATGGTGCTGATCCTGCTCTATACGCCTTGCGTCGCCTCCATGGGCGCCATCCGCCACGAGGCCGGTCTGGGCTGGACCTGCTTCGCCGCCGCCTGGACCACCTCGCTGGGCTACATGACCTCGGTGGCGGTTTATCAGGGCGCCACCTTCGCCCGCCATCCCCTGGCCGCCTCGGCCTGGCTGGGGGGCTGCGCCCTGGTGCTGGTCTCGGCCATCCTGCTGCTGGGCGTGGCGGGGCGGGCGCGCGGCGTCGCGGCAGAGGCATCGCCATGAGTCTGACCCTGACCGAAGTGAAGGCGCTGCTGCGGGAGCGTCATCGTGCCAGCCTGGGTGAGATCGCCCTGCATTTCGGTTCCAACCCCGAGGCGGTGCGCCAGGCGCTGGGCCACTGGCAGGCCAAGGGCCGGGTGCGGCGGCTGGATGGCGGCGCCTGCGCCAGCGGCTGCCATTGCGCCATGCGGACCGAAGAGGTCTATGAATGGGTGGGCGAGGCCAACCCCGCCCCGGGCGGTTGCGGCATCACCCCAGGCCATTGACCGGCAGGCATGGCTCGCCGCCATGGGTCCGCACCTCCACCGTGACATGGTGAAGGTCGGGAATGGCGGCCAGCAGCGCCTTGTAATGCTCCGGCGGCCGGGGATAGTGGGTGACAACCGTGACGATGGCGGCCAGCCGCCCGGGCTGGATCGCCCACAGATGCAGGTCGGCCACCCGGTTGTCGGCATCGGCCTCGATCAGGGCGCGGCTGCGTTCGATCAGCGCCGGATTCTCCGCCTCGTCCAGCAGGACCCGTGCAGTGCCCTTGATCAGGGACCGTGCCCATATCCCGATCACCACCGCCCCCGCCAGACCCACCAGCGGGTCCATCCAGGCCCATGACAGCCCCATTCCCGCCCCCAGGGCGGCGATGGCGCCCAGCGAGGTCAGCAGGTCGGCCATCACATGCAGATAGGTGGCGCGGAAGCTGTGGCCCTGCTCGGCGTGATGAGGGTGGTCATGGCCGTCCTTGCCGTGATCATGGTGGCCGTGGTCGTGGCCGGGCGGTTCCAGGATCAGGACGCTGGCCAGATTGACCACCAGGCCGATCACCGCCACCACCATGGCCTCGCCATAGGCGATGGGAGTGGGGTGGAGCAGGCGCGAGACTGCCTCCCAGACCATCATGATGGCCACGCCGCCCAGCACGACGGCGCTGGTGAAGCCGCCCAGGGCGTCGACCTTGCCGGTGCCGAAGGTGAAGCTGGGATCACCGGCATGGCGGCGGGCGAAGGCATAGGCGAACAGGGCGATGACCAGGGCCAGGCCATGGCTGCCCATGTGCCAGCCATCGGCCAGCAGCGCCAGCGAGCCGAAGGCCCAGCCCGCGCCGATCTCTGCCACCATGCAGGTCAGGGTCAGGATCATCACCAGGCGGATACGCCGCTCCGCCCCGCGCGAATCACCGCTAGCGGCATGGGAATGGTGGTAGTGATCCATGCAGTAAATATGCATTTCCGCTCCTGGTGCCGCCTGCGGAAAGCATAAGCCCCTCGGCGGCGGCGTGCAATTGCGAGGAATTCGCCCTTGCCCGCCGCCTGCCCGGGGGTCAGGTCAGCGGCCCGGTCCTAGGGCCGTCAGAATTCGGCCCAATCGTCCTTACCGGAGGCTGCCTTGGAAGGGGCGGCCTTTTCCGTTCCCTTGGAATGAAGTTTGGCGAGATGGCTTTGCCCCGCGGCGGGCTTCTTCGCCGCGGATTTGGCCGGGGCGGCCACTCTGGCCGGGGTCGGCGCCGGTCGCGACGTCGCGACCTGAACCGCCTGGGCGCTGGATTCACCCACATGGAAGAAGCTCATCAACCGGTTCAGCTCCTGGGCCTGAACCTCCAGCGAATGGGCGGCGGCGGTGCTTTCCTCCACCAGGGCAGCATTTTGCTGGGTCATCTCGTCCATCTGGGTGACGGCGGAATTGACCTGATCGATCCCCGCCGCCTGTTCCGCCGAGGCGGCGGCGATCTCGGCGACGATGTCGGCCACACGCTTGACCCCCGACAGGATGTCTTCCAGGGTCTTGCCCGCGCCCTTGACCAGTTCGGCGCCGTTCTTGACCTCGCCGGTGCTCTGGCCGATCAGGGTCTTGATCTCCCGCGACGCCTGGGCCGAACGCTGGGCCAGGTTGCGCACTTCCTGGGCGACCACGGCGAAGCCCTTGCCGGCGTCACCGGCCCGGGCGGCTTCCACCGCCGCGTTGAGCGCCAGCAGATTGGTCTGGAAGGCGATCTCGTCGATCATGCCGACGATGTCGCCGATCTTCTGGCTGGACGCCTCGATGCTGGTCATGGCGCTGATGGCGTCATTGACCACCTGTCCGCCCGAGGCCGCGGTTTCGCGGGCACCGGCCGCCAATTGGTTGGCCTGCTGGGCGTTGGCGGCATTCTGGCGCACGGTGGCGGCCAGTTCTTCCATGGAGGCCGCGGTTTCTTCCAGGGCGCTGGCCTGCTGTTCCGAACGCTCGGACAGGTCCTGGCTGCCCGCCGAGACCTCCGAGGCGGCGGAACCGATCTGGCTGGCCGACTGGTTGATGTTGGTGACGATCTCGAACAGCTTTTCCGCCGTCTTGTTGACGTCGCCCTTCAACTGGTCGAACAGGCCGGCATAGGGATTGGTGATGCGTCGGGTCAGGTCGCCCTGGGCCACCGAGGACAGCACGTCGGCCACATCGCGAAGCGCGATGCCGGTGAGATTGACCAGATTGTTGACGCCCTCGCACAGATTGAGCAGGAAGCCCGACTTGCCGTCGAGGTCGATGCGGCGGTCCAGGTCGCCCTGGCTGGCGGCCTTGGCCACCTCCGCCACCTCGGCGACGATGGCGGCCTCGCGCTTGCGCTGTTCCTCCTCGGCCTGACGTTGGGCCTCCTCGGCGGCCTTCTGCTCGGCCTCCATGCGGACCTTGTCGATGCCGTTCTGCTTGAACACCTGCACCGCCTTGGCCATCTCGCCGATCTCGTCGGAGCGGTCCAGGGCGGGCACCTGGGTGTCCAGCTTGCCTTCGGCCAGGGCGCCCATGGCATGGGTCATGGCGGAGACCGGATTGACGATGCCGGCCGAGATGCGCAGCGCGAAGACCAGTCCCAGCACCACGGCGATGATCGAGCCGATCAGGGTGAATAGCTCGGTCTTGTCCAACTGGGCGAAGGTCCCGGCTTCCAGTTCGGCCATGGCGGCCTTCTGCGACTTGACGGTCTTTTCCGACAACTCGCCGAATTCCTGGGCCTCGCCCGCCATGACGGTGAAGGCCAGCTTATTGCGGTCCTGGATGGCCCTGGTGACGTCCCCGAAGGCGGTCTTGTACTGCTCGATGGTTTGGGCAATGCCGTCCAGGGTCTTGCGGGTCTGGAGGTCCTTGGCCGCCGCCGCCGCCGCTGCCGCCTGTCCGGTGGCCTCGCCGGCCTGCTTGGTGAAGGTCTCGATGAGCTTGGTGTCAGGGGTGCTCAGGAAGCGATTGGCGTTCAGGCGCATCAACTGCAGGGTTTCCTGAAGCTTGCCGATATAGGCTGCCGTCTCGAAGTCCTTGCGGGCGAGGCTGGCGTCCAGCATCTCGGTCAACTGCACGCGTGCCCGCTGACCCTGCGGGTTCATGACCGTTTCCACCAGCTGGTCGCGCTTTTCCCGCAACTCCGCCACTTTCAGGAAGTTGGCGGAATAGCTCTCAAGCAGCTTGATCATGCGCTGCAGATTGGCCTTGCGCTCGGGATTGGAGGTGGCAGCGATGGCGGCCTCCAGATCCTTGTGCATCAGGGCCTGGGTGGCCTTGACACTTTCGATCAGCTTGTCTTCGCCGGTGAAGATGAAGAGCGCCACCAGGCGGCGCATCTCGTTGACATTGCCGTCCACGTCCTGGATGCGGCTCATATTGTTGGTGATCTCGGCATAGGCCTTGACCTGGCGCTGGGTCGACGACGAGCCCCAGTAGGCGATGCCGGCCACGGCGATCAGGAAGACGAGAATCAGCAGGAAACCGCCCTGGATGCGTTTCTTGACGGTCAGGCCATTGCTCATGTCTGCTCTCCGAAATACGGCTGTGGCTCAGGCCTGGGCCTGGGCGAGGATAGCGGGGTCATTGTCGAGAAGGTGATGCAGGTCGAGAACCACGACCATGCGTCCTTCCACCGAGACGATACCGGCCAGGAAGCTGCAGTGCTGCCGGTGGTCCATCTCCGGAATGGGCTGGATATCGGTGGCGGCGACGGTGACGATGTCGACCACGGCATCGGCCAGCAGGCCGACCATGGCGCCGTCGATGGCCACCACCAGGATGACGTGGCGCGGTGTCGCCTCGGTGGTGCCGCCATGGAAGCGGGTCCGCATGTCGATGATGGGAACGATGACGCCCCGCAGATCGATCACGCCACGCACATAATCCGGGGCTTCGGGAAGAAGGGTGGCCGGGGTCCAGCCCTTGATCTCGCGGATGGCCATGATGTCCACGCCATACTCCTCGCCACCGACGGTGAACGAGATGAACTGGCGAGCCGATTCCGCGGTCTGCGCGGCAAAGGCATCGGACGTGGCGGTCTCTGCCATGCGCTTCCCTCCCTGGAAGAGTTTTATATCTTTCGGCAAGGGTTGCAGATTGGCGCCCAGAGTCAATGGCTGCCTTGTATCGCTTTAGTCAGTCATGATCCGTTCCTCGATCAGGTCCATGGGGTCGTCCTGGGTATGCTCGTCGCCATTGGCCAAGAGGATGACCACCCGGTCTTGGTCGGGGTAGTACCAGGCCTCGGCGCAGAACCCGGCGAAGCGGCCGCTGTGGCCCAGGCGGATTCCCCGGTCGGTGGGCACCACCTGCAGTCCCCAGCCATAGCCCTCGCCATCGGCGCTGGCGCGTTCGATGGCCATGGCTGCCAGCATGCGGGGCGGCAACACCCGGGGACGGTCGGGGCGGAACAGGCTGCTCATGAAGCGTTCCAGGTCGCGGGCGGTGGCGGTCAGGGGGGCGTCGCCCAGGCGGGTGGCCCAGGCGAGGTGGCTGGCGTCGCGCCTGCCGCCGGTTTCGCTGGCGGGGCGGTAGCCCCGGGCCAGAAGGGCATCGGCGGGATCGACCATGGCAGTGCTGTCGGCCATGCCGAGCGGGGTCAGGACGCGCCGGGCCAGGATGTCGGCTAGCTCCGCCTTGTCCGACAGTTCCAGGAGATGGCCGAGCAGGATGTAGTTGGTGTTGGAATAGGCATAGGCCCCGGGCGTCGTCGCCGGGCGGCATTGGCCCAGGCGCAGCGCCTCCGAGGCGGTCCAGCGGATATTGGGATGCTCGGGGGTGGAGAACAGGCCGTTGCGCAGGCAGTCGGGCAGGCCGGAAGTATGGGTCAGCAGGTCGGAGACGGTGGCCTTGTCCACATGGGTCAGCCGGGCGGCCTCGCGCTCGTCGAGGAAGGGGCGAACCGGGGCATCCAGGGACAGGCGCCCTTCCTCCACCAATTGCAATGCCGCCACGGCGGTCAGCATCTTGCCCACCGAGGCCACGTGGAACCGGGTGGCCTCGGTCACCGGGACGCGGCTGGCCAGATTGGCATGGCCGGTGACGGCGGTCTCGACGCCGCCGGGGCCGGAGACCAGCAGCACCGCGCCGGGAAACCGGAATTTCGCCGCCAGTTCCGACAGGGTTCCCGCCAGATCGGCGGCCTGGACCGGACCCGCCGCCATCGTGGCGGCCATGATCAACAGCGCGGACAAGGTTGCTCTCATGACGGCGTCCTCTCGCCGCGCAGATCGGCGGCCATGGCCCGGCGCAGGCTCTCGCCATCGGACTGGGGCAGCAGCCACATCAGCTTGGCCAGGGCTGCTTCCGGGGTCATGTCGCCCCCGTCCAGAACGCCAGCCCGGGCCAGGCCGAGTCCGCTGTGGTAGCGCCCGGTTTCCACCATGCCCTCCAGGCATTGCGAGACGCCGACCACCGGCTTGCCCGCCGCCACTGTCCGCCGGATCGCTTCCAGCAGATGCGGATCGGCGGGGGCGTTGCCGCTGCCGAAGCCGCGCAGCACACAGCCCTTCACCGAATCGTGCCCCAGCAAGGCCCCCAGGGCGGCGCCCCCCAGGCCGGGCGACAGGGTGGCGATCACCACGCCCGGCTCCAATGCGGCATCGGCGCGGCATGCGGTTTCGACCGCTGGCGGCGGACGCAGCAGGGATGGCTCGATGCGGATGATCCCGTCCCGCACTCGGCCCAGCGGCGGATGGTTGGGGCTGGCGAAGGCGTTCCCGGCGCTGGTGCTGACCTTGGTGGCGCGGCAGGCCCGCAACAGGACATCGCCGAAGCACAGGCTGACCTCGGGCACCGGCGGCAGGCCGCTGGCCTTGGTTCCGGCGATGCGGAGCGCATTGGCGAAATTGACGGCGCCGTCGCCGCCGGGAGTGGTCAGGGGATGCTGGGCGCCGGTCAGCACCACCGGCTTGGCGAGGTCGCGCAGCAGGAAGGCCAGGGCCGAGCCGGTATAGGCCATGGTGTCGGTGCCGTGCAACACCACCACGCCGTCATAGGCGAGTTGGGCGGCGGCGATGGACCGCGCCATCCACGGCCAATGCCGGGGCGAGATGTCGGAGGAATCCAGCGGCTCCACCGGCTGTCCCCGGTCATCGGTCAGGCCGACCAGATCCCAGGCGACGCCGTCCAGCGGATTGGGCAGATGCCGGGCCAGCCGCTCGCCCGGGGCCGGGACCAGCGGGCTGGCGGGATCGGCAGGGTCGGCCGGAACCATGCCGATGGTGCCGCCGGTATAAAGGACAAGGACCCGGGCGGCGGTCATGGTTCGGGCCGGATCAGGCTTGCGCCACCCGGCCCACTTCCAGGACGGTGGCCTCGTCGAACGGGCGGCCGATCACCTGGAGGCCCAGCGGCAGGCCGTCGTCGGCCAAGCCGCCGGGAACCGAAATGGCGGGCAGGCCGGCCAGGTTGACGGTGATGGTGTAGATGTCCACCAGCCACATGGCCACCGGGTCCTCGGCGTGCTCGCCCGGCGGGAAGGCCGAGACCGGCGAGGTGGGGACCAGCAGGGCGTCCACCGTCTTGAAGGCTTCCAGGAAGTCGTCGCGGATCAGCGCCCGCACCTTCTGCGCCTTGGCGTAATAGGCATCGTAGTAACCGGCCGACAGCACAAAGGTGCCGATCAGGATGCGGCGGCGGACCTCGGCGCCGAAACCCTCGGCCCGGGTCTTGCGGTACATGTCGTCCAGGGTCTTGCCCGGCACCCGAAGGCCGAAGCGCAGACCGTCATAGCGGGCCAGATTGGACGAGGCCTCGGCCATGGCGATGATGTAATAGGCGGCCAGGGCGTATTTGGTATGGGGCAGGCTGACATCCACCACGGTGGCGCCCGCCGCTTCCAGGCGCTTGATGCCCTCGGCCCAGGCGCGTTCCACGTCGGCGGGCATGCCCGCCACCCGGTATTCCTTGGGAATGCCAATGCGCAGCCCCTTGACGCCCTTGCCCAGCAGTGCCTCGAAATCCGGCACCGACTGCGGCACCGAGGTGGAATCCTTGGGATCATGGCCGCTGATGGCCTGCAGCACGATGGCGGCGTCCTCGACGCTGCGGGTGATGGGGCCGGCCTGATCCAGCGACGAGGCATAGGCGACGATGCCGAAGCGCGAGCAGCGGCCATAGGTCGGCTTGATGCCGACCACGCCGCACAGCGAGGCGGGCTGGCGGATGGAACCGCCGGTATCCGAACCGATGGCGGCGGCGCAGGTCTTGGCCGCCACCGCCACGGCGGAGCCGCCGGACGAGCCGCCCGGCACCACGGTGGCGCCGTCGGACGGGCGCTTATGCGGATTCTTGGGGGCGCCGTAATAGCTGGTGCCGCTGGTGGAGCCCATGGCGAACTCGTCCATGTTGGTCTTGCCCAGCAAGATGGCGCCCGCGTCCCACAGCTTCGACGTCACGGTGGATTCATAGGGGGGGACGAAGCCGTCCAGGATGTGCGAGGCGGCGGTGGTCAGCACCCCCTTGGTGCAGAAATTGTCCTTGATGGCCAGGGGCAGGCCTTCCAGGGGCCGGGCATTGCCCGACTGCAGCCGGGCGTCGGCGTCCTTGGCGGCGGCCAGGGCCCGGTCGGCGGTCTCGGTGATATAGGCGTTGAGGTCCCGGGTGGCGTCCATCTGCGCCAGATAGGCGCGGGTCAGCTCGGTGGCCGTGAATTCGCCTTTGGCGAGGCCGGTACGGATACCGGCGAGGGTCAGGTCGATCAGCGCGCTCATGCTCGTTTCACACTCTCGGGGCCGCTTCAATCCAGGGAGTGGAGCTTATAGCACAGCCGCCCGGAAAGCCAACGGCCGGGTTCCTTATTCATGTCCCTCGACGCCGGGCGCGCCCTCCGGGCGCTTGGCTACGCTTCGCTTTGGCCTTTCGCTGCGCTTCAGGCGCGCTACGCGGGGCCTCAACGGCCCAAGCGCCCGCCCAAGGCGGGCTTCCATGTCCCTCGACGCCGGGCAGATTATTCTTCCAGCAGGGCGATGTCCCAGTACAGGAAGTCGAGCCAGGTCTCGTGCAGGGTCTCTGAGTGGTCGGCGCAGCCCTTGGCCGCCATGTCCAACTGGTGGGGATTGGGTTCGAAGGGGGGGCGCAGCAGGCGCATCCCCGCCTCGCGCGGGGTCTTGGCCCCCTTCTTCAGATTGTCGGCGTGGCAGCAGGTGACGATGTTGTCCCAGGTGGTCTTGCCCCCGCGCGAGCGTGGCACCACGTGGTCGAAGGTCAGGTCGCGGGGCTGGAAGGTGCGGCCGCAGTATTGGCAGCGCATGCGGTCGCGCAAAAAAACGTGATAGCGGGTGAAGGAGACCCTTTTCCGCACATGGAAGCTTTTCAGGGCGACGACGCTGGGAATGCGGAAGGCCCGGCTGGCGGAATGGACCTCGATGTCATAGGCGCAGACCTGATGCACCCGCTCCTGCAGCACCGCCACCAGCGCATCCTGCCACGACCACACCGACAGCGGCCCCCAGCTCAGCGGCTGCATGTCCGCGTTGAGCACCAGGGTCTTCAGCTCGGTGGCGGCAAGATGGCCCATGGCTCAGGCCTCCATCCGCACCGATATCAAGGCAAGATGACAGTCGATGGCGACCAATCGTCTCTCCCTTTCTCAGGTAAGCGCAAAATATAGTATTCAAGGGTGTTAATCCATACCCCTCTTCGTGATGGTTCGGTGAATCCTGCCCTTGCCGGTTTCGGTGCTTTATGTCGGAATACCGGAAGTTGATGGAGGGCGACCGTGCTTGTGGGCAGGACCCTGTGGGGCTGGCAGATCCGGCGGCGGCATGTACTGGCGGCGCTGATGGCGGCTGTCGCCATGGTGGCGACCCTGATGGTCACCGTGGTTCCCGATGCCGGGCTGCGCTGGGGGCTGGTCAAGGCCCTGCGCGATCTCGGCATGGTGGAGGTCGGGGTCGAGGACGCGGACCTGTCGCTGTTCCAGGGCAATGTGGTGATCAGGCGCATGCTGGCCCGCCCGGCCCTGGGCGATGTCCTGGGCATCAAGGACTTCGATCTGCGGTTCCAGTGGGCGCCACTGCTGGACAAGCGGGTGGTGATCGAGAGACTGGCCCTGTCGGGGGTCGAGATCCACGTCACCCGCGCCGCCGATGGCAAGGGTTTCATCGTCGACGGCCTGCCCCTGGCCCTGGCGGGCTCGGCACCGGAATCGTCAAATTCCGTCGCCTGGGCCTTTGACGTGGCCAGCCTGGAACTGACCGACAGCCGCCTGCGTCTGACCGATGGCCCGACCACTCTCGACGTGGCGGTGGCGCGGCTGGTGGTGGAGCATCTCAACAGCCGCCGCCCGGCCCAGGCGGTGGTGGTGGCGCTCAGCGGCAGTCTCAACGGCGCCGAGATCGATGCCCGCGGCAGTCTGCGGCCTTTCGCCGATGAACCCGATTTCGCGCTGGATGCGCGCATGAAAGGCCTTGATCTGGCCGGGCTGGACAGCGTTGCCGCCAAGGCCGGGGCGGCGGGACTGGCCGGGCGTCTCTCGCTGGTGGCGTCGCTGAAGGGGGCCATGGCGGCGGGTGGCTTGCGGATCGGGGGCGACGGACGGGTGGAACTGGAGCAATTCACCCTGGCCGCGCCGGTCAAGGCTGGCGCCGGGTCCCTTGCCCTGGATGTGCGGCGCGGGGTCTGGGATGGCGAGACGCTGTCCCTGGCGGGGGAGGTGTCGGCTTCGGCCCTGGCCATTCGTCACGATCAGGCGCAGGGAAAGCTGGCGGGTCTGAAACTGGAGGTGGACAAGGCCGACTGGCGCGGCGGGCGGCTCGGCCTGTCGGCCCGGCTCGAGGCCCAGGGTTTGGCGGGGAGCAACGGGAGCGACAGCGGTTCGGCGGCCTCGCTGGTGGTGGACGCGCCTGAGCTGAGCTGGGACGGCAAGTTGGACTGGCGCGGTGCCGCCCGGCTGGCCGGGGCCAAGGTGCTGGCGGCCGGGCTCGACGTCACGCCGGACGCCGCCGCCTGGACCGGTCGCCTGGAACTGGCCCCCGGCGCGGGCGAGCCCTCGGGCCGGGCGGAGGGTCGGTTGGAGCTGGGGCCGTTGGCCTTCAAGGGCTTCGACTTTGCCTATGCCCATCGTCATCTCAACCTGGACGGACAAGTGGACTTCGGTGCCAAGGGCAAGCTTCCCCTGGCCGGACGCCTCAAGCTGAAGGGCGAGGGGATATCGCTGAAAGAGCCCGCCAAGGGGATGGACTGGCTGGCCATGGACAAGGTCGACCTTGCCGATCTTGCCATTTCCCGCGACGGGGCCGTCGCCGCGGAACGCCTGATCACCTCGGGGATGGCGGCGGTGCGGCGCGAAGGCAAGGGCCGGGGCAAGGGCGACCATTCCTGGCGGCTGGAGGCGCGCGCCCTGCGCCTGGACCATCCCTCCCTGGCCGCCGATGGCGGCTTGGCGGTTTCCGATATTCGTCTCGATGGCATGACGGCGCGCATAGCCCGCGCCGCCGATGGCAATTGGGTGGGGCTGCCTTCCGGTGGCGGCGGCGACGGCGGTGCGGCCAAGTCCGCCAGCGAGTCCCGCATGCCCGCCCTTTCCCTGGGGCGGCTGCAGGTGGGCGGCGGCAGCCGGGTCCTGTTTCGCGACAACAGTCTGGGCGAGGGGGTGCGGCTGGACGTCAACGGCCTCGACGTCACCCTGTCCGATCTGGACAGCGCCAAGCCCGATCGCGACAGCCCCTTCGTGATCAAGGCGGAAGTGGGAGGGGCCAGCGTCGGCCTGACCGGCGTGGTCCACCCCTTCGCCGATGTGCCCGGCGGGCGGCTGGACGGCACCATCAAGGCGCTGGAACTGCCGCCGCTCTCTCCCTATCTGGCCGAGGGGCTGGGCGTGCATCTTCGCACCGGCCAGTTCAGCGGCAGTTTCTCCGGAGGGGCCAGGGGCGGCAAGCTGGACGGCAAGCTGGAGGTGGATCTGGCCAATCTCGCCATCGCGCCTCCCGATCCTAACGCTCCCATGGTCCGCAAGCTGGACATGCCGCTGGAAACGGTCCTGAACCTGCTGCGCGACAGCGAGGGGCGTATCCGCCTGTCGCTGCCGGTGCGTGGCGATCTGGCCAATCCCGACCTTGATGTCAGCGATGCCGTCTCCCAGGCGGTGGCGGGGGCCATGAAAGCCACCGTGCTGACCACCCTGAAGCTGGCCTTTCCCCTGGCGGCGCTGATCGAACTGGCCATGGATGCCAATGACGGTCCCGCCCTGTCGCTATCGCCGCTGGACTTCGCGCCCGGGACCTCGGTCCTGAACGACGATCATCGTCGCCGCCTGGAGGATGTCGCCCATCTGCTGCGCGAGCGGCCGGGCCTCACCATCACCTTGTGCGGCAAGGCCGATGGCGCCGATTGGCCCGCCCTGGTGGCGCGGCGCCGGGCCGAGGACCGGCCGCTGCTGACCCGGCTGGAACGCCTGGTCGGCATCGAGCGCAAGGAAGCCGAGGCCGGAACCCCGGACCATGACAGCCTGATCAATCTGGCCAACAGCCGGGTGACCCTGGCCAAGCAGTTCCTGGTGGATGGCGCCGGGGTCGAGGCTGGACGGGTGTTCGCCTGCCGCGCCGAGATCGAGGCCGATGGTGGCAAGGGGCCTCGGGTCGATCTGCTTCTGTGAGTTGGCGGGCTGTTGCTGTCTATTCACGATGTTCGGCGATCGGGCGCAAGTCACGCCGTATACAAGCCTGAATCGCGAGGCAGGCTATTTTGTGTCTGGAAATGGTCTCGGCGTAAATAATCGGAAATTTATTCAATAAGATGACATATTTATTTCAAAAATACATGATTTGCATAGATATTTAGAACGTATATGAAATTCACTTCAAGTGAGTTGAACTGGTTGAATTGCTAGGTCGAGACTTGTTGCTTGATTGCGCGCCAACACCCCACCTATTCTCCATCCATAAGTGTTGTTTCCTTAGTCGCAGGTGAAGGTTTGGATGATTCCGGCTCGCATGAGCTGTTGACGGACCGTGAACGTGATGTGCTCTCACTGGTCTCGTCCGGCCTCAGCAGTAAGGAAATCGCGCGTCACCTCAGTATCTCGGTCGGTGGCGCCAATTTCCATATCAACAATGCCATGAAGAAGCTGAAGGCTTCGACCCGGGCCCATGCCGTGGCCCTGGCCATCTTCCATGGAATCATTCCCAACCGGGTGTCGCAACCGGTCGACTCGGTCGGTGAGTGATCACCCGCCATGGACGGAATCGGGGGTAGGCCTTTGCTGGACATGAGTCGTTTCGAGCAGGCCCCACCGGATGAAAGCGAGCAGCGCCGGTTCGAACGCGCGGTCATGGCGGTGATGTACCGGGTGTGCGTGACAGGCGAACGCATCGATCAGGCCGCCCAAGACTATGCCACCAACAGCCAGTTCGGGCTGTTGCGCGATCACCTGCTGGCCGACATGATCATCTGTGCCTCGGACTGTCTGCGGGCCCTGGCCCCACGCCAGGGGAACGCGCGCCCAGCCCCCGATTCGGTGCTGGCGCTGTTCGGGCGCTGGCTGGGGCGCGGTGGCATGGACGAGTCCTGGCACGGCGGCGAGCGAACCCGCATCCAGGACTGCATCCGCAATCTGCGCCGGGCCGAATCTGGCGCGGATGTCGGGAATCCTTGACTCTGGGGCCGGGGATGCTAGCCTCCGACCCAGACTGAAGGAGCGGATTCTCCGCCCGCGAACGACCTTGGCAAAAAGACTCTTCGTCAAAACCTACGGCTGCCAGATGAACGTCTATGACTCCGCCCGCATGGCGGATGTCCTGGCACCGCTGGGCTATGCCTCGGCCGATGGGCCCGAGGACGCCGACATGGTCATCCTCAATACCTGCCATATCCGCGAGAAGGCGGCCGAGAAGGTGTTCTCGGAACTGGGCCGCCTGAAGAAGCTGCAGGCCGCCAAGGCCCAGGCCGGTGGGCGCATGGTGCTGGCGGTGGCGGGCTGTGTCGCCCAGGCCGAGGGCGAGGAAATCCTGCGCCGCGCGCCCTTCGTCGATATCGTGCTGGGGCCGCAGACCTATCACCGCCTGCCCGAGATGGTGGCCCAGGCCGCCCGGGCCGGGGGCGCGGTGCTGGACACCGAATTTCCGGCCGAACCCAAATTCGATTTCCTGCCCGAGGCGCGGGCCGAGGGCAGCAGCGCCTTCCTCTCGGTGCAGGAAGGCTGCGACAAGTTCTGCACTTTCTGCGTGGTGCCCTATACCCGCGGTGCCGAGTATTCCCGGCCCGCCAGCGCCGTGCTGGCCGAGGCCCGCGCCCTGGCCGCCCAGGGCGTGCGTGAGATCACGCTTTTGGGCCAGAACGTCAACGGCTGGCGGAGCGACGACGGTTGGAGCCTGGGGCGCTTGCTGCGCGCCCTGGCCGAGGTCGAGGGGCTGGAGCGGCTGCGCTACACCACCTCGCATCCCCGCGACATGGATGACGACCTGATCGCCGCCCATGCCGATCTGCCGCAACTGATGCCCTTCCTGCATCTGCCGCTGCAATCGGGGTCCGACCGTATTCTTGCCGCCATGAACCGGGGCCACGACCGCGACGTCTATCTCCGCCTCGCCGAGCGGCTGAAAACGGCCCGACCCGATCTGGCGCTGTCGTCGGATTTCATTACCGGCTTTCCCGGCGAAACCGACGCCGATTTCGCCGAGACCCTGGACATCGTGCGCCGGGTGGGCTTCGTGCAGACCTATTCCTTCAAGTACAGTCCGCGTCCCGGCACCCCCGCCGCTCTGATGCCCAATCAGGTGCCGGAGAAGGTGAAGGAGGAGCGCCTCGCCGAGTTGCAGGCCCTGCTGCTGGCCCAGACCGAGGACTTCAACCGCGCCTGTGTCGGGCGCGAGATGCGGGTGCTGCTGGACCGTCCCGGCCGCCATGCCGGGCAGTTGGTGGGGCGCTCGCCCTATATGCAGCCGGTGCATGTGAAGGCGGCGGCCCATCTCATCGGCTCGGTGGTCAATTTGCGCATCACCGCGCTTCATCCCAATTCGCTCGAGGCGGTGCCGACGTGAGCGAGGCTGGCCAGTCCCGGCTGCGCGAATTCCAGGACAACGCCCTGGCCCAGGTGCTGTTCGGTCCCCATAACGCCAATCTCGACCGCATCGAGGCCCGGCTGGGGGTGGCGCTGGACGCGCGCGGCAATACCGTGAGCATCTCCGGCACCCCCGATCTGGTGGACGAGGCGGCCTCGGTGCTGGATCGGCTCTACGACCTGGCGCGGCGCCAGGGCCATATCGAGACCGCCGACGTGGACGCGGCGCTGCGCATGGTGGGAGAGCCCGATGGCCCCGAGGCGGGCGGCGGGCCGCCGGTCATCCGCACCCGCAAGCGCCATATCGCCGCCCGTACTCCCATGCAGGCCGAGTATATCCGGGCGCTGGATCAGGCCGACCTGACCTTCGGCCTGGGACCGGCCGGAACCGGCAAGACCTATCTGGCGGTGGCCCAGGCGGTGGCCATGATGGTGGCGGGCGAGGTGGACCGCATCATCTTGTCGCGTCCGGCGGTGGAGGCGGGCGAGCGCCTGGGCTTCCTGCCCGGCGACCTCAAGGACAAGGTCGATCCCTATCTGCGGCCCTTGTATGACGCGCTCTACGACATGCTGCCCGGCGATCAGGTGGCCAAGAAGCTGCTGGCGGGCGAGATCGAGGTGGCGCCGCTGGCCTTCATGCGCGGCCGCACCCTGGCCAATTCCTTCATCATCCTGGACGAGGCCCAGAACACCACCACCATGCAGATGAAGATGTTCCTGACCCGCATGGGTGAGCATTCCCGCATGGCGGTGACCGGCGATCCCAGCCAGGTGGACCTGCCGCCCGGGGTGCGCTCGGGGCTGAGCGACGCCATGGAAATCCTGGACGGCATGCAAGGCGTGCGCTTCATCCGCTTCACCGACAAGGACGTGGTTCGTCACGATCTGGTCACACGCATCGTTCGCGCTTACGATAAAGTGGAGCGGACGCGAAAGGAAAAGCCCTCGCCGTGACCACCACCATCGACATTGATGTCCGTCTGGACAGTCCCCAGTGGCAGGCCCGCCTGCCCGACGCCGAGGCCCGTTGCGGCCGTCTGGCCGCCACCGCGCTGGAAGCGGTGGACCTGCCCGACGGCGTGGTGGAATTGTCCATCGTCCTGGCCGACGACGAGGCGGTGCGGGCGCTGAACAAGGGCTGGCGCGGCAAGGATGCCCCCACCAACGTGCTGTCCTTCGCGGCCCTGGATGAGGAGGACGCGCCGCTGGTCGAAGGCGCGCCGCTGCTGTTGGGCGATGTCATCCTGGCTTTCGAGACCTGCGCCGCCGAGGCCAGCGACCAGGGCAAGAGCCTCGAGGATCATTTCAGCCATCTGGTGATCCATGGCGTGTTGCACCTGCTGGGCTTCGACCACGAGGACGAGGAAGAAGCCATCGAGATGGAGGCGCTGGAATCCGCCTTGCTGGCGTCGCTGGGCATTGCCGATCCCTACGGAGATGAAGAGGAAGACGAAGGGCCATGAACGACCCGGGTGGCAGTAGCCCGCCTCGCGACAGCGGGGCGGCCACGAAGAAATCCGACGAGTCCCTGATCAAGGCCGTGCGTGGCTGGCTGCGATTGGGACGCCGCCCGCGGGGCGGCGAGACCGTGCGCGAAGCGTTGGAAGAACTGATCGAGGATCGCGACGATGCCGAGATCCCCATCAATGACCATGAACGCCAGTTGCTGGGTAATATCCTGCATCTGCGCGATGTCACCGCCGCCGATGTGGGGGTTCCCCGCGCCGATATCGTGGCGGTGGAGGCCCGCACTCCGCTCAACGACCTGATCAAGCTGTTCATCGAATGCGGCCATTCCCGCCTGCCGGTCTACCGCCGCACCCTGGATGATGTCATCGGCATGGTTCACATCAAGGACCTGCTGGCGGTCCTCGGCGAGGGCAAGCCGTTCAACCTGCCGCGCATGGTGCGCCGGGTGCAGTTCGCCGCCCCCAGCATGCGGGTGACCGATCTGCTGCTGGACATGCGTCTGAAGCGGGCCCATCTGGCGCTGGTGGTGGACGAATACGGCGGCATCGACGGGCTGGTCACCATCGAGGATCTGGTGGAACAGATCGTCGGCGAGATCGAGGACGAGCACGATGCCGACGAGGAGCCCGACATGGTGGATCTGGACGGCGGCGTCATCGAGGCCGACGCCCGTACACCCATCGCCGATTTCGAGGAGAAGATGGGCGACGTCCTGACCGAGGAGGAGCGGGAAGAGGTCGAGACCCTGGGCGGTCTGGTGTTCTTCGTCGCCGGGCGGGTGCCGTCGCGTGGTGAATTGATCACCCATTCCGCCGGGCTGGAATTCGAGGTCCTGGACGCCGATCCGCGCCGGGTCAAGCGGGTGCGGGTCCGCCGCATCAGCACTTCCGCCGAAAGCGAGATCGAACAGGCATGACCCTGGTACAGCGAATCGCCCACCGCCTCCAGTCCCTGACCGGATGGCGCCGCCGTCTGGTGCTGTTCCTGCTGGGCGCCCTGGCTGCCATGGCCCTGCCGCCGGTGCATGCCCTGCCGACCTTGCTGGTGGCGTTTCCCGCCCTGGTCTGGATGTTCGACGCCGCGCCCAACCGCAAGGCCGCCTTCGGGGTCGGCTGGTGGTGGGCCATGGGCTGGTTCACCGTGGGCTATTACTGGATCAGCAACGCCTTGCTGGTGGACCCGCTGCGCTTCGGCTGGATGATCCCCTTCGCGGTGTTCGGCCTGTCGGGGCTGGTGGCCGCCTTTGTCGGCGCCGCCACCTTGAGCGTGCGGCTGCTGCGCTTTTCCGGCCCCGGCCGCATCCTGGGGCTGGCGGTGGCCTGGACCCTGGCGGAGTGGCTGAAATCCTGGGTGCTGACCGGCTTTCCCTGGAACCCGTTGGGATCGGTCTGGGATGTGTCGCTGCCGGTGCTGCAATTCGGCGCCGTCGCCGGAGTCTGGGGGCTGTCGCTGCTGACCGCCGTGGCCGCCATGGCGCCCGCCTTGCTGAGCGCGCCGCTGTCGCGCAGGGCCCAGCTTGGCGTGGTCGCGTTGGTGGTCGGTCTGCCGCTGGCGGGCTGGATCGGCGGGACCGTCCGTCTCGCCGGGGCGCCCGATCTGGCCGCGCCCGACACCATGGAGCCGGGGATCCGGTTGCGCCTGGTCCAGGCCAATACCCCCCAGGGCAACAAGTGGAAGGACGACCTGCGCGAGGCCCATCTGCGCGAGCATGTGGCGCTGAGCCGCTCGCCCGGATTCGAGACCATCACCACGGTGATCTGGTCCGAGACCGCCGCCTCCTATTTTCTCGACCTCGACGGCCCCCACCGCGCCATGGCCGCCGAGGCGGCACCGCCGGGCGGGCTGCTGCTGACCGGGGCGCCGCGCATCACGCCGCGCGGCGTCGAGCCCCTGCAAATCTGGAACAGCCTGTTCGCCGTGACTCCGGCCGCCGAGATCGTCGGTGTCTACGACAAGGCCCATCTGGTTCCCTTCGGCGAATACGTGCCGTTGCGCGCCATCCTGCCCATCGCCAAGATCACCCATGGCGGCACCGATTTCTCGGCCGGGCCGGGGCCGCGCACCCTGACGGTGCCGGGCCTGCCGCCGTTCAGCCCTCTGATCTGCTACGAGGCTATCTTTCCCGGCGAGGTGGTCGATCCCAAGGGCGAGCGGCCGCGTTGGCTGGTGGCCATGACCAATGACGGCTGGTTCGGCTATTCCGCCGGTCCCTTCCAGCATCTGGCCGCCGGGCGCATGCGCGCCATCGAGGAAGGTCTGCCGCTGGCGCGTGCCGCCAATACCGGCATCTCGGCGGTGTTCGACGGCTATGGCCGCGAGATCGCCCGGCTGCCGCTGGGCGCCAAGGGGGTGGTCGACGCGCCCCTGCCCAAATCCATCGATCCGCCGCCCTATGCCCGGTTTGGCAATGCGGCGGTGTTCATCCTGATGCTGGTCTGCCTGCATCTGGGCGCGGTCCGCCGGACCCGTGGATAGCCCGCTTCCCATTTGGACTCTATGAGGGGTCCCTCATTGGGAGGGACACCCTTATCACGTGTTGACTTGTATACAAACGTGGCGGTATGGTTTGGCGCAACTATCGGTCATCGTTATCATGCGATAGCCGACTTTTAGGATATGCGCATGCCTGCCAGCAAGCCCGCTTCAAGCCCGCCCGCCACAGCCAAGCCGACCCGTGCCAAGGGATCGATGCGCCGGGGACGGATGCCATCGGGCCAGCCCAATCCGGTGGATGTTCATGTGGGGGCGCGGGTGCGTCTGCGCCGGACCCTGATGGGACTCAGCCAGGAAAAACTGGGCGAGGCCATCGGCCTGACCTTCCAGCAGGTGCAGAAATACGAGCGCGGCGCCAACCGTATCGGGGCCTCGCGTCTGTTCGATCTGGCCCGCGTGCTCGACGTGCCGGTATCCTTCTTCTATGACGACATGTCCGACGAGGTTCGCGACATGAGCCCGCTGGCCATTGCCCATGGCGCTTCGGGGCTGGCGGAGGACCCTGCCGCCTTCGAGGCGGACCCCTTGGCCCGGCGCGAGACCCTGGAACTGGTCCGAGCCTATTATTCCATCCCCGATCCCCAGGTCAGGAAGCGGGTCTACGAGCTGGCCAAGGCCCTGGCGGCGGTGCCGGAAACCAAGAAATAACCCTACTTTTCCGATGTTTTGACGGGGCTCGGCGATTCGTCTTGACGAGGGCGCCCGACCCCTGTCAGAAGAACCGTCCGGAGGTGGATCAAGCCACTTCCCGTGGAGATTTTGACCGCTTGCCGCCACGTTAAACCGGCTAAGTGGGTGCATCACGATGGCATTTCGAGCTTCTGATGCCCCAGGTCCCAATTTGATTGGATCTAGGAGGGCTTGCCCGTGTCCAAAAAGAATTTCCTGTTCACCAGTGAATCCGTGTCCGAAGGCCATCCCGACAAGGTCGCCGACCGGATTTCCGATGCCGTCGTCGATGCGTTCCTGGGTGCCGATCCCTTTGCCCGCGTGGCCTGCGAAACCCTGGTGACCACCAACCTGATCGTCCTGGCCGGCGAAGTGCGCGGTCCCGCTTCGGTGAATGCCGCGCTGGTCGAGGAACTGGCCCGTCACGCGGTCAAGGAAATCGGCTACGAGCAGGATGGCTTCCACTGGAAGAACGCCACCGTGCTGAACCATCTCCATGCCCAGTCGGCCGACATCGCCCAGGGCGTCGACGCCGCCGGTGACAAGGACGAGGGCGCGGGCGACCAGGGCATCATGTTCGGCTATGCCTGCAACGAGACCCCGGTGCTGATGCCGGCTCCCATCTACTACTCCCACGAAATCCTGAAGAGCCTGGCCGAGGCCCGTCATTCCGGCGCCGCGCCGCAGCTGCTGCCCGACTCCAAGAGCCAGGTCACCCTGGAATACCGTGACGGCAAGCCGGTCCGCGCCACCTCGGTGGTGGTGTCGCACCAGCATGTGGATGGCCTGTCGCAGGCCGACATCAAGGAAATCGTCCGTCCGCATGTGAAGAACGTGCTGCCCGAGGGCTGGATGCCGGCCGACGATCAGTTCTACGTCAACCCGACCGGCCGCTTCGTCATCGGCGGTCCCGACGGCGATACCGGCCTCACCGGCCGCAAGATCATCGTCGACACCTATGGTGGCGCGGCTCCCCATGGCGGCGGCGCCTTCTCGGGCAAGGACCCGACCAAGGTCGACCGCTCGGCCGCCTATGCCGCCCGCTACCTCGCCAAGAACGTGGTCGCCGCCGGTCTGGCCGAAAAGTGCGTGATCCAGCTGTCCTACGCCATCGGCGTCTCCAAGCCGCTGTCGGTCTATGTGGACACTTCGGGCACCTGCACGGTGGACGAGGACAAGCTGGCCGTGGTGCTGCAGCAGCTGGTCGACCTGTCGCCGCGCGGCATCCGCACCCATCTGGGCCTCAACAAGCCCATCTACGCCCGTACCGCCGCCTACGGCCATTTCGGCCGCAGCCCGGACGCCGATGGCGGCTTCTCGTGGGAGAAGACCGACCTGGTGGAGCAGCTCAAGAAGGCTTTCTGAGCCGCCATGAGCGACACGGACGATCCGTCGAGCGCGGCCGCCTTGCGGCCGCGCTTTTTCGGCCGCAGGCGGGGCAAGACGCTGCGACGCAACGCGCTTGGCCTGATCGACGGGTTGTTGCCACGTCTGGCCATCGGCGTGCCCGGCCCCGATGACCGCATCGACCCCGCCCTGCTGTTCCCCGGCCCGGTCTCCGAGGTCTGGCTGGAGGTCGGGTTCGGCAATGGCGAGCATCTCGCCGAACTTGCCGAAACCCATCCCGGCATCGGCATGATCGGCGCCGAGGTGTTCAGGAACGGCGTCGCCGCCATGCTGGCCCATATCCAGGCCCGTGGCATCGAGACCATCCGGCTGTTCCCCGAGGATATAAGACTGCTGTTCCCGGCCCTGCCCGACGCCGCGCTGGGCCGCGTCTTCGTGCTGTTTCCCGATCCCTGGCCCAAGACCCGGCATGCCGAACGCCGCATTATCGGTCCGGAAACCCTGGACCATCTGGCGCGGCTGATGGCCGATGGCGGCCAATTGCGGGTCGCCAGCGACGATCCGGTCTATGTGGAGTGGGCCGGGCGCCACCTGGAAGCCCATCCGGATTTCGAGAAGGTGGTAGCCACCACCGACCGCTCGTTGCTGCCCGCCGATTGGCCGGTCACCCGCTACGAGCAGAAATGCCTGGCCAGCAAGCATCCCACCTTCTTCCTGTACCGCCGCAAGGCGCGATAGAACGCGCGCCAACGCTTGAGGTCATGGCCGGACTGCGTGCCGGTTGAGGGCTGGGGGCAACTCCGTCATGTAACAAATTTGTCATCTATGGTATGGAATGCGCACCCGTGATCGGGTGCAGCGAAACTGCCAGGGGTTTTCCGATGTTTTTCCGCCTGTTCCGCTCCTTGATGCCCAAGGAGGAGAGGTTCGTGGACCTGTTTGTCCAGCATGCCGCCAAGGTGCATGCCGCCGCCAAGGAACTGGAACTGATGATGGCCGATGGCGCCGACATGGCGCTGCATTTCAAGCAGATCTGCGCCTATGAGGGCGAGGCCGATGCCTTGACCCGCCAGACCCTGCAGGCCCTGCATCGCAGCTTCATCACCCCCTTCGACCGTGACCAGATTCACAGCCTGATCACCACCATGGACGATACCGTCGACGGCATCGAGGATGTGGCCCAGCGGGTCGACCTTTACGGCGTCAAGTCCTTCACCCCCGACATGCAGGCGCTGGCCACCGGCATTGTCGAGTGCGCCCGCCTGCTGTGCGAGGCCATTCCGCTGCTGCACGAGGTCACTAAGAACGCCGAAGCCATCAACAAGCTGTGCGACGATATCGGCCGCCAGGAAAGCGCCGCCGATAAGCGCCAGCACGAGGGTCTGCGAATCCTGTTCGCCAACGAGAAGGACCCCGTCCGCCTGATCACCCTGAAAGAGATTTATCAGCGGCTGGAAAAGGTGTCCGATCGCTTTGACGACGTGGCCAACGTCATCGAGACCATCGTCATCGAGCAGGTCTAGGAGGCGGATGCCATGGACGGTTCCGTCGCCCTGCCCATCATCGTGGCGCTGGTCATCGTCGCGCTGATCTTCGATTTCCTCAACGGATTGCACGACGCCGCCAATTCCATCGCCACCGTGGTGTCCACCCGGGTGCTGTCGCCCAAATACGCGGTGTTGTGGGCGGCCTTCTTCAACACCATCGCCATCCTGTTCTTCACCACCAGCGTGGCCAAGACGGTGGGAACCGGTATCGTCGCCCCCAGCTACGTCGATACCAATGTCATTTTCGGTGCCCTGATGGGGGCCATCGCCTGGAATGTCATCACTTGGCTGATGGGGATTCCCTCGTCCAGTTCCCATGCCCTGATCGGCGGCATCGCCGGAGCCGGACTGGCCAAGGGCGGCTTCGACGCCCTGGTTCCCGCCGGATTCATGAAGACCGGCTCGGCCATCGTCATGTCGCCCATGATCGGCCTGATCCTGGCCATGCTGCTGATCCTGTCGGTGTCATGGATCTGCCGCCGCACCACGCCCTTCGCCGTGGACAAGCGCTTCCGGGTGCTGCAGTTCTTCTCGGCGGCCATGTATTCCCTGGGCCATGGCGGCAACGACGCCCAGAAGACCATGGGCATCATCGCCGTGCTGCTGTTCAGCCAGGGGATGATCGGACCGACCTTCCATGTGCCGTTCTGGGTCGCCATCACCTGCCAGTTGGCCATGGGCCTGGGCACCATGTTCGGCGGCTGGCGCATCGTCAAGACCATGGGCTCGAAGATCACCGACCTGAAGCCGGTTCAAGGCTTCTGCGCCGAAACCGGTGGTGCCATCACCCTGTTCGGCGCCACCTGGCTGGGTATTCCGGTGTCCACCACCCATACCATCACCGGCGCCATCGTCGGTGTCGGCGCGGCGCGCAAATTGTCGGCGGTGCGCTGGAACATCGCGGCCAATATCGTCATCGCCTGGGTAATCACCATCCCGGCGTCGGGCTCCATCGCCGCCCTGTTCTACTGGCTGTCCACCAAGATCTGGTAGGAGGGGCCGTCAGTCCGTGGGCGGTTCCGCGCCGATGAAGGACGAGACGTCCTTCTTGGTCCGCTGCTCGGTGACCGCCTTGCCGGTGACGCGGAAATGGGTCAGCTCGGCCACATTGGTGGCGTGGTCGCCGATGCGTTCGAAATTCTTGGCGATGAACATCAGATGGGTGCAGGGCGTGATGGTCCTGGGATCTTCCATCATATAGGTCAGGATTTCGCGGAACAGGGCGGAATAGACGTCGTCCAGTTCCTGGTCGCGGTCCCGGAGCGCCAGGGCGCGTTCGGCATCATGGCCGAGATAGGCGTCCAGCACTTCCTTGACCATGGCCAGCGCCAGGCGGCCGAGGCGGACCAGCGAACGCATGGGCGCCACCGGCGGCAACTGGTTCAGCACCAGCGAACGCTTGGCGGCATTGGCGGCAAGATCGGCGATGCGTTCGATCTCGCCCGCGATCTTCAGGGCGCCGACCACGGTGCGCAGGTCGTCGGCGACGGGGGCGCGCAGCGCCAGCACCTTGATGGTCTGTTCGTTGACGAAGGCCTCGCAGGAATCGACTTCGGCGTCCGATCGCATGATCCGACCGGCCAGTTCGCTGTCGCGGGATTCAAGCGCGTCGAGGGCGCTGGCCAACTGCGATTCGGCCAGGCCTCCCATGCGGGCGATGCCGTCTTCCAGCCTGCCCAGCTCGATGTCGTAGGATTTCACGATATGCGGCATGGCGCGACGCTCCCGGGGGCTCAGCCGAATCGGCCGGTGATGTAGCCCTGGGTCAGGTCATTGGCGGGCGCGGTGAAAATCTGCTCGGTCGCGCCCACCTCGATGATCTTGCCCAGGTGGAAAAAGGCGGTGAACTGCGACACGCGGGCCGCCTGCTGCATGGAGTGTGTCACGATCACGATGGTGAAGGAATCCCTCAACTCGTCGATCAGTTCCTCCACCTTGGCGGTGGCGATGGGATCCAGCGCCGAGCATGGCTCATCCATCAGGATCACCTCGGGCTCCACCGCGATGGCGCGCGCGATGCATAGGCGTTGCTGCTGGCCGCCCGACAGGCCGGTGCCGCGTTCGGCCAGCCGGTCATGGACCTCGGCCCACAGGCCGGCGCGTTCCAGGCTGCGCTGGATCACGGCATCCATCTCGTCGCCCTCGGCCACCAGGCCGTGCAGGCGCGGCCCGAAGGCCACATTGTCATAGATGGATTTGGGGAAGGGATTGGGGCGCTGGAACACCATGCCGACCCGGGCGCGCAGCAGCACCGGATCGATGCCGTCGGGGCCGTAGACCGGCTCGTCATCCAAGGTGACCTGACCAGACACCCGGCAGGTGTCGATGGTGTCGTTCATGCGGTTGAGGCAGCGCAGGAAGGTCGACTTGCCACAACCTGACGGGCCGATCAGGGCGGTGACCTGATTGGCGGCGATGTCCAGGTCGACCTCCTTCAAGGCCAGCTTGTCGCCATAGTGGACGGCCAGGCTGCGCGCGGTCATCTTGGGGTCGGACATTGTCTATTCCTTCGGCTCCGGCTCCCGGTTATAGCGGTGGGGCCCGGCGACGCAACGCAAAAAGAATGAAGCTTTTGTGTCGTGGCGGAAGCCTCACCGCGGCCCCATATTAGAGATCGACCGAACGCAATCCAGACAAAGGCGCCCCATGACCGAGGATTCCGATCTGCGACACCGCGAGAAGATGGCCAAGAAGAAGGCGTCGCGCGACAGGCTGATGGCCAGGAAGACCGGCGCCAAGGGCCTGGTGATCGTCCATACCGGCGCGGGCAAGGGCAAGTCCACCGCCGCCTTCGGCATGGCGATGCGCTGTGTCGGCCACGGCATGAAGGTGGGCATCATCCAGTTCATCAAGGGGGCCTGGGATACCGCCGAGCGCCGGGTGATGGAAGGGTTCGGCGATCTGGTCACCTTCCGCGCCATGGGCGAGGGCTTCACCTGGGAAACCCAGGACCGGGCCCGCGACATGGAGGCCGCCGCCAGGGCCTGGGAGCTGGCCTCGGATCTGCTGTCCGATCCGTCCTATGGCATGGTGATCCTGGACGAGCTGAATGTGGCGCTGCGCTACGAATACCTGTCGCTGGGCACGGTGCTGGCGGCGGTGGCCGCGCGGCCCGAGGGCCAGCATGTGGTGCTGACCGGCCGCAACGCCCAGCCCGCCGTGATCGAGGCCGCCGATCTGGTGACCGAGATGACCATGGTGAAGCATCCGTTCAAGGACGGCATCAAGGCCCAGAAAGGGGTGGAGTTCTAAATGCCGTTTTTTTAAGCGCCGGACGGGGTTGCTTGAAAGCGTGTCGAATTGATCTGGCTCGCCTTGCCGGGCGCCCCCTATAATCGCCTCCCCATTCCTTCCTGCCGCGTGTGTTTGCCGCCATGACCAAGATCATCGATCAACGCGCCATCATCGACCGCCGAGCGATCATCGCGCGCCTGGGGGAACTGGCGGCCGAGGACCAGCCCAAGAACAAGCGCCGCCAGAAAATCCTGGCGCTGTTCAAGGATGTGCTGACCCAGGGCCGGGCCGAGGTCCGCCGCCGCTTCGAGGCCTGCGGCGAGGGCGCGCGGACGGTGCGCGAGAACTGTTTCCTGATCGACCAGATCGTGCGTCTGGTCCACGACTTCGCTGCCGAGCATGAGTTTCCCCAGGGCGTGCGCACCTCGGGCGAGGCGCTGAGCCTGGTGGCGGTGGGCGGCTATGGCCGGGGCGAGCTGTCGCCCCATTCCGATATCGACCTGCTGTTCCTGCTGCCCTACAAGCGGGTGCCCTATCACGAGCAGGTGGTGGAATACATCCTCTACATGCTGTGGGACATGGGGCTGAAGGTGGGGCATTCCACCCGCTCGGCCGAGGATTGCATCAGGAACGCCAAGGGCGACCTGACCATCCGCACGGCGCTGCTGGAGATGCGCTGGCTGTGGGGCGACCAGGGCCTGTTCAACGAGCTGTGGAGCCGCTACGTCAACGAGATCATGGCCAATACGGCCGTGGAATTCGTGGAATCCAAGCTGGCCGAGCGCGATTCCCGCCACTCCCAGATGGGTGATTCCCGCTATGTGCTGGAGCCCAATGTCAAGGAGGGCAAGGGGGGCTTGCGCGACCTGCACACGCTGTACTGGATCGCCAAGTATATGTACCGGGTCTCGGATATCGGTCAGTTGGCCGATGCCGGCATCATCTCGCGCCCGGCGGTTCGGCGCTTCATCAAGGCCCAGGCCTTCCTGTGGACGGTCCGCTGCCACCTGCACTATCTCACCGACCGGCCCGAGGATCGCCTGACCTTCGACGTGCAGCCGGAAATGGCGGTGCGCATGCGCTATGCCGACCGGCCCTGCGCGCGGGGCGTCGAGCGCTTCATGAAGCACTATTTCCTGATCGCCAAGGAGGTCGGCGACCTGACGCGGCTGTTCTGCGCCCTGGCCGAGGAGCAGCACAAGCGCAAGCCGCGCCGTCTCCAGCTCAGCCGCCTGTTCGCGGCCAAGCCCACCAATGTGGCGGGCTTCGTGCTGGACGGCGGCCGCCTGGACGTTACCGCCGACGACCAGTTCGAGACCGATCCGGTGGCCATGATCCGGCTGTTCCATACCGCCCTGGAACACGAGGTCGACATCCACCCCCGAGCCCTGGACCGGGTGCATCGCTCGCTGAAGCGCATCGACGGGACGGTGCGGAGCAATCCCGAGGCCAACCGCCTGTTCGTCGATATGCTGACCTCGCGCAAGAATCCGGAAGTGGCGTTGCGCCATATGAACGAGGCCGGGGTGCTGGGCCGCTTCATCCCCGATTTCGGCCGGGTGGTGGCGCAGATGCAATACGACATGTACCACGTCTTCACCGTGGACGAGCACACGGTGCAGGCGCTGGGCGTGCTGCATTCGCTGGAGGCGGGCGAGTTGAAGGCCGAAGCCCCCGCCAGCAGCGAGGTGATCAATCAGCTGGTGTCGCGGCGCGCCCTGTACGTGGCGGTGTTCATGCACGACATCGCCAAGGGGCGCAGCGGCGACCATTCCACCCTGGGGGCCGAGGTGGTGATGAAGCTGGGGCCGCGCTTAGGCTTGACCGAGGAAGAGACCGAGACCAGCGCCTGGCTGGTACGCGAACACCTGTCCATGACCCGTATCGCCTTCAAGCGCGATATCGACGATCCCAAGACCATCCAGGATTTCGTCGCCCTGGTGCAGTCGCCGGAACGCCTCAAGCTGCTGCTGTGCCTGACCGTGGCCGATATCCGCGCGGTGGGGCCGACGGTGTGGAACGCCTGGAAGGCCGGTCTGCTGCGCGAGCTTTACCAGCGGGCGCTGGACGTCATGACCGGCGGCCTGGCCAGCGTCGCCCATTCCACCCGGGTCAAGGCCTCCCAGGCCCGGCTGCGGGCCGAGCTGGAGCGGCTGGGCTGGTCGGCCGAGGAGATCGAGGCCCATCAGGGACGTGGCTATCCCAGCTACTGGACCACCTTCGACACGCCGATCCATTTGCGTCATGCCCGGCTGGTGCGGGAGGCCGAGGCGGTGCGCGCGCCGCTGACGGTGGAGCCCCGGGTCGACAGCCTGCGCGCCGTGACTGAGATCACCGTCTATACCGGCGACCATCCCGGCCTGTTCTCGCAGATCGCGGGCGCCATGGCGGTGTCGGGCGCCAATATCGTCGACGCCAAGATCATTACCCTGGCCAATGGCATGGCGCTGGATACCTTCTGCATCCAGGATTCCGATGGTGGCGCCTTTGACTCTCCGGCCAAGCTGGCCAAGCTGTCGGCCTGCATCGAGCAGGTGCTGTCCGGCCGCCTGCGCCTGGACCGGGAACTGGCGGCGCGCAAGGGCAAGCTGCCGTCGCGCGCCCATGTCTTCAAGGTGCCGCCCCGCGCCCTGCTGGACAACAAGCCGTCACGCTCCCATACCGTCATCGAGGTCAATGGCCGCGACCGTCCCGGATTGCTCTACGACATCACCAATGCCATGACCAGCCTGGGGCTGCAGATCAGTTCGGCCCACATCTCCACCTATGGCGAGCGGGTGGTGGACGTGTTCTATGTCAAGGACGTGTTCGGCCATAAGATCGAGCATGGCCGCAAGCTGGACCAGATCAAGGCCAGCCTGCTCAAGGCCCTGGAAGACCCGGCGCTGGCCGCCGAGGCGGCGCAGTAGCCGGGCGGGTTCAGCGCCCGGCCAGCAGCCTGGTAACGCCGTGGGCCA
The DNA here is from genome assembly GCF_001650715.1 of Paramagnetospirillum marisnigri. Classification (GTDB taxonomy): domain Bacteria; phylum Pseudomonadota; class Alphaproteobacteria; order Rhodospirillales; family Magnetospirillaceae; genus Phaeospirillum; species Phaeospirillum marisnigri. Next base: position 38,962 of record NZ_LWQT01000028.1, read on the forward strand.
CGGTTTTGTGGCAGTGGATGGCCAGTTCCTTGCGCGATCCCAGTTCGGCCAGGGTCACCGGGGCGTGGAATTCCACTTCCACCGTGATGCGGCCCAGGCCCAGGGCGCCGATCAGATGGGGCGCCAGGGTCATGTCGCCATACCAGGCGACGAAGGGACGCAGCGCCCGGCTCATGGGGAAGCCGTCGAGGCGGGTATAGGCGATGGAGACCGGCTGCACCATCACCGGCCTGGGTTGGCCGCCGGGTGGCGTCACCTCGCCCTCGGCCACCGCCAGGAACGAGCTCTTGAACGGCAGCACCCGGTTGCCGTCATTGCTGGTCCCTTCCGCGAACAGAACCAGGGAATCCCCCGCATCCAGGCGGGTGCGGACATTGTCGCGCTCGCGCGCCGTGGCGCCGGGGCGGCGCTCGATGAACACGGTGCGGGAAATGCGGGCCAGGAAGCCGAAGCCCGGCCAGCCCGACACCTCGGCCTTGGCCACGAAGAAGGCCTTCAGCAGGCTGCCCAGCACGATGATGTCGAGATAGCTGGAATGGTTGGGAATGAACAGCACCGGGCCTTGCCCTTCCAGCGGGGCGCCGCGCGATATGACGGTATAGCCGATCAGGCGGGTGACCACTTTCCAATAGCCACGGACATAGGATGCCGCCAGATCACGGCGAATGGGGCGGATCACCAGGAATGGCACCAGCGCCAGCAGGGTCCAGACGACGAAGGCGGAAAACCGCAGGCCGCCCAACAGGGGGGAAATCATGGGCTGAGGCCGTCCTCGGCGGCGGGGTCACGGGCGGTGCGGTCGTAATGGGCGCGATATTTGGCGGTGATCAGGTCGGTCTTGACCATGACGCAGATATCGGTGGTGTTGAACTGGTGGTCGATCACCGCGCCGTCGCCGACGAAACCACCCAGGCGCAGATAGCCCTTGATCAGCGGCGGCAGCTCGGCCAAGGCGCGCCGCGGGTTGAGGCTGTCCTTGGACGTCAGGTTCATGTCGACGTAAAGCGAGGGCAGCGCCCGGGGGCGCAGGGATTCCGGCGCCAGATGGTAATGGTGCAGATAGCCGAGATGGACGGCCAGGGCGGCCGGATCGGTGCCCGGCAGGCTGGCGCAGCCGAACATCAGTTCAATGTCGTGGTCGAAGACATAGGCGGCGATGCCGTCCCACAGCTTCTTCATGGTGGCGCCGGTGCGATGGTCGGCGTCGACGCAGGACCGCCCCAGCTCCATGAAGTTGCCGCCATTGGCCAGGATATTGGAGATGTCGTATTCACCGGCGGTGTAGAAACGGCCAAAGGCCTCGCCCACCTTGCGGCGGATCAGGCGGTAGGTGCCGACCACGCCATCGGGACCGCTGCCCTTGCCGCGGTCGATGACCAGCAGATGGTCGCTGATGGCGTCGAATTCGTCGAAATCGATGCCGCGGGCCCGCATGGCGTCGGTGGGCTTGGCTCCCATCTCGTCATAAAAGACGCGAAAACGCAGGGCCTGGGCCGCCGCGATTTCCTCAGGAGTCGCGGCCAGCCTGACTTCCAGGCGATCCGCAGCCTCGCCGCTCGGAACATTGGATTGCATTCTATCCCTGATGCCGTCGTTGCGGCCCACTCCCCCGGGCCGAAGACTTATTTTTCTTCCGCTTTGTCACCGGAAGTCAATGGAACACCATAGAGTTCCAGGCGATGACCCACCAGCCGGAATCCGTAGCGCTTGGCGATCTCGCGTTGCAGGGCCTCGATTTCCGGGCTGGTGAACTCGATCACCTTGCCAGAATGCATATCGATCAGATGGTCGTGATGGTCGCCGGCGGCTTCCTCGTAACGGGCGCGGCCATCGCCGAAATCGTGGCGTTCAAGGATGGCGGCTTCCTCGAACAGCCGCACGGTGCGATAGACCGTGGCGATGCTGATATGGGGGTCGATGGCGGTGGCCCGGCGATAGACCTCCTCCACATCGGGGTGGTCGGCCGAATCCGAGAGCACGCGGGCGATAACTCGACGTTGGTCGGTCATCTTCATGCCCTTGTCGATGCAGCGCTGCTCGATCCGCGAAACCATGGCAGAATCCGTCAAAGTGGGTGGCGGGACGGAATCATGGGGCCGATGGTGGACAATGTCCAGCCCGCACCGGCCCCGTCAGAAGGTCAGACCGCGCGCTTGCGCTTGCGCGGCTTGGTGCCCAGGCCGATCTTCTTGGCCAGGGTCGAGCGATGCTGGGCGTAGTTGGGCGCCACCATGGGATAGTCGGCGGGCAGGCCCCAGCGGTCGCGATATTCTTCCGGGCTCATATTATAGGCGGTCTTCAGATGCCGCTTCAGCATCTTCAGCTTCTTGCCGTCTTCCAGGCAGATGATGTAGTCGGGGGTCACCGACTTCTTCAGGGCCACGGCCGGCTGCGGGCGCTCGGGGACGACGGGGACGTTACCCACCGAGGACAGGGTCCGGTAGACTTCCTGAATCAGATGGGGAAGATCGCTGATCGCGACGCTATTGTTGGCGACGTGAGCGGCCACGATCTCAGTGGTGAGCGCAAGCAGGTCGCTGGTGTTCGAACGCTCCAACATCGAGAGCATGCCTCCATATTCAACGGATGGCCCTATATAAAACTTTCACTGGATCATGGCAATATCCATTACCAACAACAAAAGTGACAAAAATCGCATGACTGAGAAGCCAAACTACAGCCTTGACATCACGGGGGAGGTCTGCCCGATGACCTTCGTCAAGACCAAGTTACGGGTCGAGCGGATGGTGTCTGGAGAGCTCCTGGAAGTCCGTCTCAAAGGCGCCGAACCCCTTGGGAACGTTCCCCGTTCCTTGATCGAGCTTGGACATGAAATCATCTCTACGATCCGCGAGGACGGGGAAGGCGATACAGGGATTCACCGTCTGCTGGTTCGCAAGAAATAAGGCCTTTACCTGAGTATGGATATTGCGGCTTGACCACCTTGGATTAAGTCTCAGGCAAGTTCTAAGTGCATGGCCACCGCGTCGATACCTCCGTAGTATCCCTTACGCAGGCCGATTTCATGGAAACCCATGCGGCCATAGAGCGCCAGGGCGGGATGGTTGTCGGCGGCCACCTCCAGGAACATGGATGCGGCTCCGGCGGTCCTGGACGCCTCCAGCGCGGCTTGCAGCAGGCGCCGACCCAGCCCGTGGCGGCGCCAGGGCGGCAACACGGAAATAGTGAGGATCTCGGCCTCGTCAAGCACTTGGCGCCACAGCACCAGACCGGCGGGGCCGGGGGGCTCGGCGGTGGGGGTCATTGAGCCGCCATCCACCGCGATCAGTCCCTCCGCGCCCGGCATGGTCAGCACCTCGGCCATGGAGGCGACGCTCCAGGGCTGGGCGAAGCAGATCTTGTGCATGCCGGCCAGCAGCTCGGCATGAACCAGGCCGGCGGGAACCAACTCCACCGTGCTCACAGGGTCACGTCGGGGGCGCGCAGATACAGCGGCTCGGGCGGCAGCGCCCGCCCCTCGCGCCACAGCCGGGCGGCCAGGGCGGCGACAACGGCGGCGTCGGGATAGCCCGGCGAGCTGGCGGCCACGGCATCGCTCAGATGGGGCAGCAGGTCGGCCGTCCGGTCGCCCGCCACCACCACGGGGCCGCTGACCAGACCGGCGGCCTGGGCGGGAAGCAGCGCCGTCACCTCGCCCAGGGGCGTCAGATCGGAGGCGAAGGCCTGGACCCAGCATTCATCGCGCCGCGACTCCACGGCCGCCAGGAGGGTGCGTCCCTGGCGCTCGGCCTCGGGCACCGCCGCCGCCACCGCCAGCGGTGTCGAGACGCCCGCCAGCGGCAGGCCCGCCGCCAGGGCAAGGCCCCGCGCCGCCGCCAGCCCGATGCGCAAACCGGTGAAGGCCCCCGGTCCGACTGTGACGGCCAGCAGGTCCAGGCCCGCGAAATCCAGACCGGTCTCGGCCATGATCTCGGCGACCATGGGCAGCAGGGCCTCGCTCTGGCCGCGAGCCATGGCCCGCAGGCGGCAAGCCAGCACGGTGCCGTCGCGCCACAGGGCGGCCGAGCAGGCGGAGGTCGAGCTGTCGATGGCAAGGACGATCATGGGGCCGCTATACTGCCGGTCGGAAATAAAGGAAAGGACGAAGATGTTCCCGCTGGTCCGTATCGATGCCCGCGATTTCGATCTCGACATTGCCCTGGCCTATGCCACGCCCGACAATTTCACCACCCATCCGGTCTATCGCCCCGATGCCGGATGCTGGCTGCATGCCCATGCCGCCCGGGGGCTGGCGCGGGCGGTGGATCTGGCGCGACCGCTGGGCCTGCGCCTGCGGGTGCTCGACGCCTATCGTCCCACCGAGGCGCAATGGGCCTTGTGGTCCCATACCCCCGATCCGGAATTCCTCGCCGACCCGAAGCTGGGCTCGGCCCATTCGCGCGGCGTCGCCGTCGATCTCGACCTGCTGGACAGGGCCAGCGGCACGGTGCTGGACATGGGCACCGCCTTCGACGAATTCACGCCACGCTCGCACCATGCCCGCCTCGACGTGACGGTGGAGGCCCAGCGCAACCGCCTTGTCCTGGCGGGGCTGATGGCGGCGGCGGGATGGGAGATCAATCCCCATGAGTGGTGGCACTACCAGCTTCCCCGCGCCAGGGAAGACTATCCGCTGCTGTCCGACGCGGTGCTGGGGGCGGACGGCATGATGGGGCTCGCCGCTCTAGAGTCTGGCCCTCTCCCACTTCGTCATGCCCGGACTTGATCCGGGCATCCATGGACCCTCGGGTCGAGCCCGAGGGTGACGAAATGAAAAGCCGATGCCAGCAGGCTCGGAGGGACTCCTAACTCCCCAACTCCGTCACCGGAATGGCGTGGTCGGTGCGGCAGAACTCGCAGGTGACGATGATATTGCCTGCGGAATCGGCCAGCGAGGCCAGATCGGCGGCGGGCAGCGAGCCCAATGTGGCCTTGACCCGTTCGCGCGAGCAGCGGCAGCGGGCTTCCAACAGCTTGGGCGCGAAGACCTGAAGCTGGTCGGCATGGTACAGGCGATACAGCAGCGTCTCGGGCGCCAGGCCGGGGTCCAGCATTTCGCCCGGCTTGACGCTGCCCAGCAGGATCTCGGCACGGCGCCAGCCTTCCTCGGCATCCTCGGCCACCAGGATCGGGCCGTTGGCCGCGTCGGCGGGCATGCGCTGGATCATCAGGGCGGTGGCCAGCCAGCCATGCTCGGCGGTCGACGGGCGCACCGCCACGTCCACGGCGGTGTCCAACTGTTCCGATTGCTTGAAATAGGTCCGGGCGCAGTCTTCCAGGGTCTCGCCGGTCAGCTCGACGATGCCCTGATAGCGTTCGGTGTCCGGCCCCTGGTCGACGGTAAAGGCGAGATAGCCCTCGCCGAGCAGGCGCGGCACCGAGCCGAAGGCCTCGATCCCGACGCCTTTCAGACGCTCCGCATCGAAACGGGCATGGGCGCGGATCTGCCCCGAACTGGTGACATCGGCCACCAGCAGCGACACCGGCCCCTTGCCCTGGGCCTGCAGGGTGAAGATGCCGTCGAATTTCATGGCATTGGCCAGCGCCACCGCCAGGGCCACCGTCTCGGCCAGCAGCGCCGCCACCGGGCCGGGATAACCGTGCTGATCGTCCAGGATGGTGTCCAGGGCTGGACCCAGGCGGGCCAGACGGCCGCGCACGGCGCCACCGCCTACCGAAAAGGCGAGGACCTGATCGAGGGCAGGGCTCACGCCAGGCACCAGCTCAGAATGCCCTTCTGGACATGCATGCGGTTCTCGGCCTCGTCCCACACCACCGATTGGGGGCCGTCCATGACCGCGTCGGTGACTTCCTCGCCACGATGGGCGGGCAGGCAATGCATGAACAGGGCGGAAGCGTCGGCCTTGGCCATCAGCGCCTCGTTGACCTGATAGGGCGCCAGGACCTGATGCCGGTTGGCATCCTTGCAGCCCATGGAGACCCAGGTATCGGTCATCACCAGATGGGCGCCCGCCACCGCCTCGGCCGGGTCGCTGGTCAGTTCCACCGTGGCGCCGCGCGCCCTGGCCCAGGCCACCGCCGTCGCCGACGGCATCAGCGAGGCCGGGCAGGCCAGCCGGATGGCGCAGCCGAAATGTCCGGCGGCGTGCAGCCAACTGGCGGCGACATTGTTGCCGTCGCCGATCCAGGCCACGGTCTTGCCCGCCAGCGAGCCGCGATGTTCCTCGAAGGTCATGACATCGGCCATCACCTGGCAGGGATGGGAGGAGTCGGTCAGGCCGTTGATCACCGGGACCCCGGCATGGGCCGCCATCTCGGTCAGCTTGGCCGGGTCATCGGTGCGGATCATGATGGCATCGACGAAGCGGCCCAGCACCCGTGCGGTGTCGGCGATGGTCTCGCCCCGGCCCAACTGGGTGTCGCCCGCCGCCATCATGATGACGTCGCCGCCCATCTGCTTCATGCCCGATTCGAACGAGACGCGGGTGCGGGTGGAGGGCTTCTCGAAGATCATGGCCAGGATCTTGCCCGCCGCGGGCGCGGGGTTGCCCGCTCCACGCTTGAAGGCGGCGCCCAGGTCCAGGATATGGCGCAGGGTCTGGGTATCGAAAAGATCGAGATCAAGGAAATGTTTCGGTCCGGAGCTCAAAGCGCCACCTCGCCTAGGGTGCGGGACAGGATGCGGACGGCCTCGTCCATCTCCTGGTCGCCGATGATCAAGGGCGGCAGCAGCCGCACCACATTGTCGCCCGCCCCGACGGTCAGCAGGCCATTGGCGGCCAGCCGACCGATCAGATCGGTGTTGGGAATGCGCGGCTTGATGCCCAGCATCAGGCCGGTGCCGCGCACCTGCTCGATGAGATCGGGGAAGCGTCCGCAGGCCTCCTCCACCAGCGCCCGCAGGCGCCGTGCCCTGGCGGCGACGCCTTCCAGGAAACCGGGGTCCAGCATGACGTCCAGCACGGTCTCGGCTACCGCCATGGCCAGGGGATTGCCGCCGAAGGTGGAGCCATGGGTGCCCGCCGTCATGCCCTTGGCCGCCTTTTCCGTGGCCAGGCAGGCGCCGACCGGAAAGCCGCCGCCCAGACCCTTGGCCACGCCCATGATGTCGGGCACCACGCCCAGGGGCTGGTGCGCGAACAGCGATCCGGTGCGGCCCATGCCGGTCTGGACCTCGTCGAAGATCAGCAGCAGGCCGAATTCGTCGGCGGTGGCGCGCAGGCGGCGCAGGTAATCGGGATCACCGGGGATGATGCCGCCCTCGCCCTGGACCGGCTCGACGCAGATGGCGGCGGTCTCGGGGGTGATGGCGGCCCGCAGAGCGTTCAGATTGCCGAAGGGAACGTGGTCGAAACCCTCCACCACCGGGGCGAAACCCTCCATATGCTTCTTCTGGCCGCCCGCCGCCACGGTGGCCAGGGTGCGGCCGTGGAAGGCGCCCTCGGCGCAGATGACGCGGAAGCGTTCGGGATGGCCGTCGGCATGGTGAAACTTGCGCGCCATCTTGATGCTGCATTCCATGGCTTCCGCCCCGGAATTGCAGAAGAACACGGTATCGGCAAAGGTGTTTTCCACCAGCTTGGCGGCGACCCGTTCCTGGCCCGGCACCCGGTAGAGGTTGGAGCAGTGCCACAGCTGGGCGGCCTGCGTCTTCAGCGCCGCCACCAGCCGGGGATGGCAGTGGCCCAGGGCGGTCACGGCGACGCCAGAACCGAAATCCAGGTAGCGGCGGCCATCGGTGGCGAACAGATAGGCGCCCTCGCCCCGCTCGAAGGCAAGGTCGGCACGCGCATAGGTCGGCATCACCACTGGAACCATTTCCGCTCTCCCGAACGCCTGGGCTGCAATACCGGGGGGCTCGCTCGAACGAGCGAAAACCACAGACGCGCTCATGGAAAGCGGCGGAGTATCGATAAGAATCGGCCCAATGTCAACCGCCGGGGGCGGAAACCCCCGGCGGCGGCGGCGGAATCAGGCGGCTTTCCGCGGTCGGAACAGATTGCCGGGAGCGGCCATGCGCACTTCGGTGATGGAGTCGAAGGGTAATCCCACCCGTTGATGCGCCCGGCGAACGGCCTCGGCGTCGGGGGCCAGGGTCAGGCAGAAGGCGCGGCCGTCGCCCAGGCCGACTCCGACCTGCATGACCACCACGCCCTCGGCTTGGCAGGCGGCCTGGTACTGATCGAAAAAGTCGGCGAATTGCGGTTCGGTCAGGCCATCGGGAAAGGTTCCCCGGTCCTTGTCGTGGGTATCGATGAAAAGCTTCAGGGCATCCATGGTCTGTCTCCTGGGCGCCGGGTTGCGGATGGAGGGAACCCTAACGCTCCAGCCCGGCCCGATCTGTATCCTCGGCTACAGAAGCGCGGGACCGTCGGGGCTAGCCTGTGGATCTCACGGAAGACCATGGGGGAGGCCATCATGAATGCCGATCTATCCACGGTGCTGGGCTATGGCGGCGCGGTGGTCCTGTTCGCCACCACGGCCCTGGTGCTGCTGGTGCGTGCCGATCTGGCCCCGGCGGCGGGGCTGGGGGCTGTCCTGGACGGGGGCGGCAAATGGTTCCTGGGGGCGGCGCTGGGAGCGGGGGTGATCGCCTTCAGCCTGAAGCTGGTCATTATCCTGACCCTTTCCAGCTTTCCGGAACAGACCATCGCGCCGCTGGTGCCACCCCCCGCAACGGCCATGGTGTCGGCCGAGTCCCCCGATGCCTTCGCCCCATCCGCCGACGCCGCCCCCGGCCATGTCTGGAAGGCCTTGCCCCCGGTGGCGCCGTCCCCGCCGGACAATCCCGCCACGCCGGCCAAGGTGTCGCTGGGCCAGCGGCTGTTCCACGATCCCATCCTGTCCATCGATCGCACCGTGTCCTGCGCCAGTTGCCACGACCTTGGCCTCGGCGCGGGCACCGACCGGCGGGCCACCGCCATCGGAGTCACCCATGTGCCGGGTCGGCGCAACGCTCCCACCGTCTGGAACGCGGCATTCCAGGCCCGGCTGTTCTGGGACGGCCGGGCCGGATCGCTGGAGGAACAGGCCATGGGGCCGCCGCTCAATCCCGACGAGATGGGCATGCCCTCGGCCCAGGCCATCGAGGAGCGGATCGGGGCGGACGCGTCCTACCGCGAAGCCTTCGCCCAGGCCTTCGGCGACGACCGGCCGGTCAGCATGCGCCGGGTGGTCCAGGCCCTCGCCGCCTTCGAGCGCAGCCTGATCACCGCCGACAGCCCCTATGACCGCTTCGTCTCGGGTGACGCCGAAGCCCTGGGCCCGGGCCAACAGCGCGGCATGTGGCTGTTCCAGGCGGTGGGCTGCGTCATGTGCCATTCCGGCGCCAATTTCAGCGGCGCCAGCCTGATCGGTCCCCGCAACCCCTATGCGCCGCTGCTGGCCAGCCGTTCGCCCCTGGCCCGCTCCCATGGGCTGGGGGCCGACAAGGGCCGGGCGGGGGAGGCGGCGGCCGATGGCATCTGGCGGATTCCATCCTTGCGCAACGTCGCCCTGACGGCACCGTATTTCCATAACGGCGCGGTCGGCGACCTGAGCGAGGCGGTGCGGGTGATGGCCACCACCCAGTTGGGGGCGGTCATCAGCAATGATCCCGGCCTGCGGCGGGTGCCGCGCTGGTCGGCCGCCGAGGAGCGGTTCCGCGTGGTTGACCGGCTGGTGCTGAGCGAGCAGGATATCGCCGATATCGTCTCTTTCCTGAACGCGCTGACCAGCGACAGCCTTTCCCGGGGGGCGGCCCGCATCCCATGACCACACTCATCCCATGACCACACTTGGCGACATCGCCGCCTTCGCGGGGCTTTCGCCCCAGGGGCGGCAACGGCTGGCGCAGGGGGCCGTCACCCATCGCTTTCCGGCGGGCAAGACCATCGTCGAGAAGGGGCAGGAGGTATCGGGGGCCTATTTCGTCCTGGCGGGGCGGCTGCGGGTCTTCACCCTGCTGCCCGGCGGCAAGGAAGCCACCTTGTATCTGCTGCGGCCGGGCGAGACCTGCGTCCTGGCCATGAACAGCCTGTTCAACGACCTGCTTTATCCCGCCTGGGTCGAGACCGAGGCGGACTCCGCCGTGGCCATCGTGCCCGGTCGGCTGTATCGCGGCCTGTTTGAGGACGAGGCGGTGATCCGCGACCTGACGGTGCGGACCCTGTCGACCCTGGTGTTCCGGTTGATGGCGGAACTGGATCAGGTCCACGCCTGCACCGTGGAGCAGCGGCTGGCCAATTTCCTGCTGGTACGGGCCTCGGGCACCCGGGAGGTTCGCCAGACCCAGCAAGATATCGCCGATCATATCGGCACCACCCGCGAGGTGGTGGCGCGGCTGACCAGCCGTTTGGCCCAGCGCGGCCTGATCCGGACCGGGCGGGGACGGATTTCGCTGCTGCGGCCGTCTGCCCTGGCCAATCTGGCGCGGGACGAGGATCAGCCCTTGAGCTTGTAGCCCGTCGACAGCATGCGCCAGGTGATGGCCAGCAGCACCAGATCGGCGGCGGCGACCACCGCGATGCCCACGGCGGTGGAGCCGTCCGACACCCCGATGAATCCGGCCCGGAAGCCGTCGATCATGTAGAAGAAGGGGTTGAGCACGGCGAAGAGATGGAGGCCCTCGGGCAGCCGCTCGATGGAGTAGAAGGTGCCCGACAGGAAGGACAGCGGCGTCACGATGAAATTGGTGACGGCGGCCATGTGGTCGAACTTGTCGGCCCAGATGCCGCCCATCATGCCCAGCAGCGACAGCATCAGCGACCCCATGACGGCGTGATAGAGGATCAGGCCGGGATTGTGCACCGGCATGGGCACGAACATCGCCATGACCAGACCCACCGCCACCCCTACCGCCAATCCGCGCGCCACGCCGCCCATGGCCACCGCCAGGGTCTGTTCGGTGCCGGTGAGCGGCGGCATCAGCATGTCGACGATATTGCCCTGGACCTTGGCGATGATCAGCGAGGACGAGGTATTGGCGAAGGCGTTCTGGACCATGGCCATCATGATCAGGCCGGGGCCGAGGAACTGGACATAGGGCACGCCCTTGACCTGGGCCGCCACCGGCCCCAGCGCCAGGGCGAAGACCGCCAGGAACAGCAAGGTGGTCACCACCGGGGCGATGATGGTCTGGAAATAGACCTTGAGGAAGCGTCGCACCTCCTTCATGAACAAGGTCCTGGCGCCCAGCCAGTTGACCGCGCCATAGGAACGGGGCTGCAAGACCCGGGGATCGGCATTGTCCGTCATGCTAAGCTCGCCTTCATGAACACCAGGACCGAACGGCGCCCGCCGCCCAGGATCACCGCATCCTATCTCGAGAATGCCTCGCTGCATTATCTCGAACGCTACGCCTCGTCCAGGGCCAATCTGCGCCGGGTGCTCATGCGCAAGGTCGAGCGCTCGCTGGCCCATCACGGCGGCGAGGCCGCCGAGGCCCAGGCGCAGGTGGAGGTCGTGCTGGAGAAGCTGGCCCGGCTGGGCTATCTCGACGATGCCGCCTATGCCGAGACCAAGACCCGCTCGCTGCACCGGCGCGGCGGCTCGCTGCGGCTGATCCGGGCCGCCCTGTCGGCCAAGGGGGTCGAGGCCGAAGCCGCCGAGGCGGCGCTGGCCGGCTTGCGCGAGTCCGCCGCCGATCCCGATCTGGTGGCCGCCCTGGCCCTGGCGCGCCGCCGTCGCCTGGGGCCGTATCGCGCTCCGGACAAGCGGGCGGAATTCCGGATGAAGGATCTGGCCGCCCTGGGCCGGGCGGGGTTCTCTTTCGAGATCTGCCGCGCCGTGGTGGAGGCCGACGACCCCGAGTCCCTATTGGGCAGTTGAGGCGCCGCCGATCAGGCTGACCCGCAGCGAGGCGACCGGAAGGTCGATATCCTCGGCGTCGAACCGCCGCTTGATGCGTCGGTTGAACTCGCGAATCAGGGCGGCCCGGTCGCCGGGGGTGGTCTTGATGCGGGCGCGGATCATGGCGCCGGTGGCATCCAGCTTTTCCATCCCCAGCACCTCGATGGGCTCGGCGATATAGCTGCCCCATTTGGTGTCGGCCTGAAGCTCGCCTCCCAGTTCCTCCATGATGGCGACGACCCGGTCGGTGTCCTCGCCCAGGTCCACCGTCACATCCAGCAGGGCGTAGTTGAAGCCCTTGGTGGCGTTGACCACCGTGGTCACGGCGCTGAACGGTACCGTATGCAGGCTGCCATTGGCGTCTCGCAGGCGGATGGCGCGGATGGAGATGGCTTCCACCGTGCCCACATGCTCGCCCAGCTTGACCGAATCGCCGACCGCGATAGTGTCCTCGAACAGGATGAAGACACCGGTGATGATGTCCTGGACCAGCTTCTGCGAGCCGAAGCCGATGGCGATGCCCAGCACACCGGCACCGGCCAGTAGCGGCGCGATGTTGACCCCCAGTTCCGACAGCAGGATCAGCACCACCATCACCACCAGCAGCACGAACACCGCGTTGCGGGCCAGCGGCAGCAAGGTGCGGGCGCGGCCCGAGCGCTGTCGCAAATTGCCCTCGGAATCGGTGGCGGTCAGGTAGCGTTCGATGGAGGTGTTGAGCAGGTGCCAGAAGACCAGGGCGCCCACCAGCACCACGGCGATATGCACCAGGGTCGAGGCCACCTGCCGCCCCACCTGGGAATCCAGCAGGCTGGCGGGGTCGAAGCCCCAGAGCTGTGCCAGGGCCAGCCCGGCGATAACGGCGATCAGCACCCGGAGAATCCGGTGCAGCAGCGACAGATAGCGGTTGGCGCGGCTTTCGGCCAGTCCCGCCGCCAGCAGCCGGTTGACCAGTCGCCGTTCCACATGGGTTAGTCCCACCGCCAGGACGAAGATGGCCAAGGTGGCCAGTCCGACCCGCAGGTCACCTGCCTTGTCCGACAGCCGTTCCAGCAGGCCGGGCTGGGCGGGGCGGCTGGCGGTCTCTGCGGCCGCCAAGAGCTTCAACTGGCCGATCAGGGCGTCGCGCGCCTTGGCGTCTTCCAGGGTGGCGGCCAGCCGGGCGGCATCCGCGGCCGAGGGCGGCGCGGGGGCGGCCGCCAGGGCCGGGGCGGCCAGCAGCACGACCAAGATCAGGCTGGCCAAGTTCAGACTGGCAAGCAGCCGCTTCAGCGGGCTATAGGTGGAAGTCAGGCTCATGGCGCGTCCCCGTCGGCGGATCGTGGCGCACACCATGGCCGCCGGAATGGCTTAAATCAAGGGATACGGCATGTCGGACCAGGTCACCATCTACCACAACCCCCGCTGCGGCAAGTCGCGCGACACCTTGAAGCTGATCGAGGGCAAGGGCATCGCTCCCAGGATCGTGGACTACCTGAAGGAGCCGCCCAGCGTGGCCGAGCTGACCCGCATCCTGGCCCTGCTGGGCAAGCGGCCGGTGGAGATCACCCGGCGCAAGGAAGCGCTGGACGCTGGCTTCGATCCGGCCCTGTTTGAGGACGGCGCCCTGATCGCGGCGCTGGTCGCCCATCCCATTGCCATCGAGCGGCCCATCGTGGTCAAGGGCGACAAGGCCGCCCTGGGCCGTCCGCCGGAAAACGTGCTGGGGATCTTGTAGGGGGGCGCGACAGCTGTTTCTCCTCCTTCTTATTGGGAGCTTGCCGCGACGATATAGCCGCTATACGCCCGGCTGACCTCGGGGACCATGGTGACGGTCCGTATGGCGAGTCCGCATTGCGCCAAGACGGCCCGGAAGGGATGCAGACGGTAGACTCCTCGGCGAAGGCTTCTGGTTCCATCCAGATTCACCACATCGTCGGCGATGGCCACGTTTGCGGATCGTTGTCGGGCAAAGTCAAAGACGGATACCAACTCAGCCGGGGACAGAAGCTGGCATGCCGCCGACAGGCAGATCACGTCGATGATCTGGGGAAGCCGGTCGTTCAGCCGGCCTTCCGCCATCTGCGCGACATTGCCCGCCATGATCATCAGGCCAGGAGTCCGCTTACGCGCCAGGGCGACGACTGATTTGGTCGGCTCGATGCCGAACAGGGCGCATCCTTCGCCGCGGCGCGACATTTCCTTGCCGACGGCTTGGATGACGGCCCCGTCATAGCAGCCAATTTCCAGGCAGATGCCATCGGGGGGCATCAGATCGGCGATCAAACGGGCAAATTCCAGACGCCGCGGCGAGTCCACGTCGCTATAGTCGATGCAGGGGGGCGCGTCGGGGTCAAATAACGGCGGACCGGGATCATCATCTTCCTGGGCGTTCTCTCCGGTCTCCAGTAAATCCCTCAAAGGGGTGAGGGGGGGCATGAAGGGGTTTCTCAGGCAGTGAAGAAGTTGCAGAGCATCGTCGGCTTCGGCCATGCGGCCCTGTTCGAAGGCGGACCGGGCGCGGGACAGGGCTTCGGCCTGGATGGTATCGATCTCGGCCAGGTTAAGCTTGAAGATCCATGATGATCGCGTCGCCTGGTCGCCCAGGGATGCCATTGCCTCGCGGACCAGCCCGGTACGTTCATCCCCATTCGCCGAGGCTTTCGCCAGGAAATGAAGGCTGGCCCAATGGTTGCCGAGAGCACGGCAGTTCTGGGCGAGATCTTCGGCGCATTGGGGATGGCGGCCGAGGAAAGCCTCGGATGCGCTCAATTGGTCCGGGGTTCCCAGAATGGAATGTATAAAGCCCAAAACATCCGGTGACGGGGCGGGATCAACCGAGTTCATCCGCCGAGATCCTTCCCGGTCAAGGGTGAACGAATAACTCCTTTTCGGCGAGCTTACGCCATGGCGCGACCATCGTGAAGACCCAAGATCGACCTACTTGATCACTCCGGTGTCGAAGTAATAGGCCGAGGCGCCGCCATGCAACTGGATGCCCAGGCGGTCCAACTCGCTGGCCGACAGATGCACCAGCTTGCCGCGGGGATGGCTTTCGGTCAGCAGCTTCTGGGTACTGGGGTGCCACAGGGCGCGGGTCACGCCATAGATCAGGTCATTGGCCTGGGCGGCGCCGGTGACCAGGGCGACGCCCACATCCAGGGTCTTCACCTCGGCGGCGATGCCCTTGTAGGTCTCGGCGGGAATGGTCGATGCCGTGAAGAACGGATTCTGGGTCCGCAGCTTGTCGATCTCCGGGCCGGCGATGGGCACCAGGACCAGATCGGTGCGCTGGGCCAGTTCGTTCAGGATGGGGACGGGATAGCCGTCCACCACCAGCATGGCATCCAATTGGCCCGAGGCCAGGGCGTCTGCCGCCGGTCCCGGCTTTTGCTGCACCAGTTTGACCTGGGCCTCGGTCAGTCCGAAGGCGCCCAGCAGCAGGCGGCCATGCACCATCTCGGCGGAGTCCTTGTCGCCGAAGCTGACCCGCTTGCCCTTGAGATCGCGCACCGAGGCGATCTTGGCATCCTTGCGGGCCACCAGATGCAGGCTTTCCGGATACAGCATGGCAATGGCGCGCAGGGTCTGGACCGCGCCCTTGCCCTTGTAGATGCCGGTGCCGTGATAGGCCCAATAGGCGATGTCGGCCTGCACCAGGGCGGCATCCAGGCGCTTGGCGGCCACCGCCTCGATATTGGCGATGGAGCCGTTGGTGGACTTGGCCACCGCCACCATGCCAGGCACGCCGCAGGCGCCGCCCTTGTCGCAATCGCGGGATCCCGGCGGATTGCTGATGGCGTTGGCGATCAGCCCGCCAAAGGCGAACCGGGTTTCCCCGATGGGGCCGGTGCCGATCTGGAAGAAGCGGAGGTCCTGGGCCATGGCATGGCCCAGACCGGCCAGCACGGCCAGCACGGCCGCGAGACAGAGCGCCATGCGGCGCGGGCGAAGGATGTTGGTCCTCACGCGGAATCCCCCCTGGATCCATTTGTTTGGCCGTCCCGCCTGGGCGGTGGGCGACCATGACAATAGCCCATTCATATCAACAAATCCTCATGTATGTGACCCATCCCAACGTATTCGGGTGGCTTCGGACACATCTTCTTCGTTGCGATCGGCGTCAAAGCAGGCAGAATATGGGCTGGACTGGTTTGGGGGAATTCCGTCCGAATGGATGATGATGGCCTGAAGCCCATAAACGACAGCGACATGGACTCCATGTTCGTGCTGCCGCTGTCGATTATCCCGTTGCAGACTCCGGCGCTCCAGGCGGCGAAGCTGATCAAGAACGTGCGCCTGCGCAGCGCGGTGGAGATTTTCGCCGACGCCCAGACCGGTTCGGGACAGGTGGAGGTGGAAGCGCTGCCCGCCATGTTCGGCTGGCCGGTGGACCAGGTCCATCCCGATCTCGGCATCCTGCGCCGCCTAGCGCTGCTGCCCAGCTACGACGTCTATTCGCTGCGCATCAGCTTGCGCGAGCACGGCATTCCGGTCAACGACTACGCCGCCTTGAAGCTGTCGCCGGATAAGGCGGCCGAGCTGACCCGCTACATGATCATGTTCACCCGGCCGCTGATGAAGATGATCTATTCCGGCGAGGATGTGCAGGTCGACAGCTATGACGACCTCATGAAGCTGTTCCGCGATCCCGACATCAAGAAGGCGCGCCAGCGCCTGGAAACCATGGCGGAAAGCCTGAACATCGATATTTTCGACGTTCCGCGTTTCCTGGAAGACTATGGCGACACTTTCATGTCGCTTTCGTATTTCCGCCATTGCCTGGACCGGCTGGAGCCCTATTTCACCGCCTGCGTCCAGTCCATGACCCCGATCCGCAGCCATTTCCAGCTGAAGCAGAACATCAATCTGATGAAGACCTGCGACCTGATCGAGGAGAGCATCAACTCCATCAGTTCGTCCATTTCCGGTCGGCTGGAAGTGTTCGACAAGCGCACCCGCGAAATGTGGGAAAACATCTCCCAGGATGAGTTCCGCTCGGTCAAGAGCATGATCGAGCGCTATCACGTCACCATCGGCGCCGCCCTGTGCGGCCTGACGGTGAAGATGAGCGCCTTCGCCCGCATGTTCCCCCGCCCCAATTCCGGCGGTCCCATCAAGCGGGCCGATTTCATGATGACCGAGATGATCCAGGGCATCGACCTGATCCGCGACGTGGAAAAGAAGTTCCAGTCCCAGAGCTGAGACGCGGATCGTTCAGATCAGCAGGTCGAGATAGGTGCCGCGCGGGGCGAAGCGGTCCAGGCTTTCGATTGGGGTATTGGCGGCCAGCATGCGTCGGCCGCGCGGGCCGTTGGGGGAGGTTCCCTCGATGCCGGGGCCGATGGCGACGGTGCTGCGCGCGGTGCGGTCGTTGCGGCTGAAGGTTTCGCGGACGTTGGAGACCCCCCCCGATGGGGGAGCCAATCCGATGCCGCGCGAAGTATCCACCATGACAGGCCGACTCCATCTCCAAATATCGGGCTCAATTTAACACCCATGATCCTTTCCAGGAAGTGAATGTCGGCGCAATCTCCTTGCCCGCGACATGATCTTGTGGCTGAATGACCCGATGGCTACACCATACGCCGCGCCGGGCGCTCCCCCAGCGGCCAGACCCTTTGATCTGGCCGCCCATTTCATGGAATGCGGGTCGCTCAACACCAATCTCAGCATCGCTCCGGGCGAGCGGCTGGTCATCACCGACGACCTGCTGAACGGCAATGTGGTCGACTTCGCCGCCATGTCCATGGCGGCCATCGTCGCCCGCGACGGCCAGGTGGCCCGCGCCGCCATCATTCCGCTGTCGGTGGCGGCCAGCAAGGTCAAGGCCGCCGATCGCCGCAAATACGAGCGCCTGTTCGAGCTGATCGAGGAAACCGCCTTCGACTCGGCGGCGCGCGAATCGGCCGAGGCGCTGATCGCCGCCAATTTCCGCGACTCCCAGATTCGCGAACTGGCGGCCGAGCTGGGGGGCACCATCGGCCCGGCCCGCACCCGCTATCGCGCCTTCCTCGAAGTGATCAAGCTGCTGGTGGACAAGAAGATCTCCCAGGGTGGCTTCCTGGAGGAATTCCTTGAATTCACCCGTGCCGTGGCGGGCAAGCTGGATTTCGGCATCTATTCCCTGTGCGTCGACCGCCTGTTCGTCTCCGAGCACATTCCCATGATGGTCAAGGTGTCGCTGCTGGGCGAAATCCTCAAATACCCGCCGCTGGTGCGCAAGGAGCTGATGACCAATCTGCTGTCGTCGCCCAAGGCGCCGCGCGACCTGATCAATCATGCCAGGGGGGCCATGGCCTCGGAGATGAGCCGGGCGCAACTGACCGAGATCGTGCTGTTCACCATGCTGAAGCAGTCCTGGCAGTGGCAGAAGAAAGCCCCCGGCCACCCGACGATATGACATAGCCCGAGCCCATTTTACCTTCGTCATGGCCGGACTTGATCCGGCCATCCATGGACCCTCGGGTCGAGCCCGAGGGTGACGAAAGGGAAGAGAGCGAGCCCATTCACGCACCAACCCCGAGACCATCCCATGAAAGCCGTCGTCTGTCCCGCCTTCGGTCAGCCCCTCGAGGTGACCGAATTCCCCGCCCCCGTCCTGATCCCCGAGGGCGTCCGCGTCAAGGTCCATGCCGCCGGGGTCAATTTCGCCGATTCGCTGATCACTGGGGGCAAGTACCAGGAAAAGATGGAGCCGCCCTTCGTTCCGGGCATGGAACTATCGGGGGTGGTGACCGAGGTGGCGGCGGGGGTGACCACCTGCAAGCCCGGCGACCGGGTGATGGTGACGGTGACCGGCGGCGCCTTCGCCGAGGAAGCGGTGGCCCATTGGACCGATGTGCATGTGCTGCCCGACCAGCTTGATTTCGTCACCGCCGCCGGATTCCCGGTGGCCTATGGCACCTCGCATCTGGGGCTGGTGAAAGCCGGGCTGAAACCGGGCGAGACATTGGTGGTGCACGGCGCTGCCGGGGGCGTCGGCCTGACCGCCGTCGAGCTGGGCAAGGCGCTGGGCGCCACCGTCATCGGCACGGCGGGCGGACCCGACAAGGTGGCGGTGGCCCTGGAGCATGGCGCCGATTTCGGCATCGACTACAAATCGGAAGATATCCGCGAGCGGGTCAAGGAGTTGACCGGCGGCCGGGGCGCCGACGTGATCTATGATCCGGTGGGCGGCTCGGTCTTCGACGCCTCGCTTCGGTCCATCGCGCCCGATGGCCGCATCCTGATCATCGGTTTCGCCAGCGGAACGGTGCCGCAGATTCCGGCCAATATCCTGCTGGTCAAGAACGTCACCGTGATCGGCTATTACTGGGGCGCCTATCGCAAGCTGGCGCCGGACCTGGTGAGGTCCTCCATGGCCGAGGCGCTGGACTGGTGGGCGGCGGGCAAGCTGAAGCCCCATGTCTCCAAGGTGCTGCCGCTGGATCAGGCGGTGACGGCCATCGAGATGCTGAAGGGCCGCGCCGCCACCGGCAAGATCGTCCTGACGGTGGCGTAGAGCGGGAGGCGGGCGAGACGCCCGCGCTCCCCCTACTCTTACCAGCCGTAGGCCTTGGCCATCTCCGGGTCCTTGGCGGCTACCGCCTTGGCCAGGTCGACCATGACCTTGGCCTGTTTCCAGGTGGCGTCGTCCTGCATCTTGCCGTCGATCATCACCGCGCCGGTGCCGTCGGGCATGGCGTCCAGGATTTTCTTGGCGAACAGCACCTCGGCCACGTCGGGGCTGAATACCTTCTTGGCGATCTCGATCTGCTTGGGATGCAGGCTCCAGCCGCCGACGCAGCCCAGCAGGAAGGCGTTGCGGAACTGGGCCTCGCAGGCGGCATCGTCGGAGAAGTCGCCGAACGGGCCGTAGAAGGCCTTGATCCCCGCCGACTGGCAGGCATCCACCATCTTGGCGACGGTGTAGTGCCACAGGTCCTGCTGGAACAGGGTGCGGGCGGGCTTGCCCTCGGCGGCATCCTCCAGCACGCCGTAGAAGGGATGGCCGCCGCCGACGCGCGTGGTCTTCATGCCGCGCGAGGCGGCCAGATCGGCCGGTCCCAGGCTGATGCCGTGCATGCGCGGGCTGGCCTGGCAGATGGCGGCCACGTTCTCGACGCCCAGGGCGGTTTCCAGGATGGCGTGGATCAGGATGGGACGCTTGACCCCATGCTTGCCTTCCAGCTGGGCCAGCAACTGGTCGAGATAATGGATGTCCCAGGGGCCTTCCACCTTGGGCAGCATGACCACGTCCACCTTGTCGCCCGCCTCGGCGACGATGGTGGTGACATCGTCCAGGAACCAGGGCGAGTTGAGGCAGTTGACGCGGGTCCACAGCCCGGTATTGGGATTGTCCCAGGCCTTGGCCACCTCGATGAAACCGGCGCGCGCCGCTTCCTTGGCGTCGGCGGGGATGGCGTCTTCCAGATTGCCCAGCAGGACATCGACGGTCTTGCCGATCTCGGCGGCCTTGGCCCGCATCTTCTCGTTATGGGGCGGGAAGAAATGGATCATGCGCTCCAGGCGCACCGGCAATTCGCGATAGGGGGCGGGCGCGCCGATGGCGAGCGGCTCGAAGAACTTCCGGGGCGGCTTGGTGGTCATATGCGCAATCCTCTTGCGGCGATTTCGGTCGGGCCGCAATAATGCTGCGTCATACCGCGTCGCACAAGGAGAAACGGCGTCGGGTTACGTCTGGCCGGTTGTGGCGCTTTCCCCGGCCGCGGCGGCGGCGGTGACGATGATGTCGCCGAACTCCCGCAGGAACACCGAGCCCTTGACCGTGCGCTGGATCAGCACCGAGCGGCGGTCCTGGTCGTCGACCTTGCGCTTGACCAGACCGAACTCGGTCAGGCGGTCCAGCGCGCGGGTGATGGCGGGCTTGGAGATGTTCAAGGTGGCGGCCAGGCCCCGCACCGTGTGGGGGGGCGGCGTCAGATAGACGGTGAGCAACAGCGCCATCTGGCGGGCCGACAGGTCGGGGGCATCGCGGCGGACGCTTTCGACGATGGCTCCGCGCCAGAGGTCAAGCGCCTGCACTGCCTTGAGATTGATGCCCATCATCCGCCTGTTCGTTGCGACGACGAAATCTTTTTAGCGGAGGCGGAGGCATCCGGCAATGGCCCATATGGCCGGTTGGCAAAATGTCATTCAGGTCATTTGGCCGGGAACAGCTTGGCGATGGCGGCAAAGACGGCGCGCAGGCCCTGGGCCTCGCCGCCCTCGGGCCGTCCGGGCCGCGACGATCCGTTCCAGGCCAGCACGTCGAGATGAGCCCAGGCGATGTCGGGATCGACGAATTCCTGCAGGAACAGGGCGGCGGTGATGGCCCCGGCATGGGGTGAGTCCGAAGCGTTGACCAGATCGGCCACCTTGCTGTCCAGCATGCGGCGATAGGGCTTGTGCAGCGGCAGCCGCCACAGCGGATCGGATTCCGCGTCTCCGGCGTCCAGCAGGGTGCGGGCCAGTTGCTCGTTGTCGGTGAACAGGGCGGGCAGGTCGGGGCCGAGCGCGCTGCGGGCCGCCCCGGTCAGGGTGGCGAAATCGATCAGCAGTTTTGGCTTGTCGCGGCTGGCCTCGAACAGGGCATCGGCCAGGATCAGGCGGCCTTCGGCGTCGGTATTGCCGATCTCGACGGTCAGGCCCTTGCGGGTGGCCAGCACGTCCAGCGGCCGCATGGCGTCGCCCGAGACGGAATTCTCCACCGCCGGAATCAGCACCCGCAGCCGCACCGGCAGCCGGGCGGCCATGATCATCGAGGCCAGCCCCAGGACATGGGCGGCGCCGCCCATATCCTTCTTCATCAGCTTCATGTTGGAGGACGGCTTGAGGTCGAGGCCGCCGGTGTCGAAGCACACGCCCTTGCCCACCAGGGTCAGCCTGGGGTTGGCTTCGTCGCCCCAGGTCAGGTCGGCCAGCCGGGGGCGGCGGTGCGAGGCGGCGGCGCGGCCCACCGCGTGGATGGCGGGATAGTTCTCGGCCAGCAGCCCATCGCCGACCACCACCCGGCATTGGGCGCCGAAGCGGGCGGCCAGCCTCTCGGCGGCATGGGTCAGCTCGGCCGGTCCCATGTCCGAGGCCGGGGTATTGACCAGATCGCGCACCAGGGCGATGGCGTCATGGGCGGCCTCGACGCGGGCGCGGTCGCAGGATTCGGGCCAGACCAGCCGGGGCGGCGGCTTGGCGGCCTTGCTCTTGTAGCGTTCATAGGCATATGTGGCGAGCGCCCAGCCCAGGGCGGCACGCTCGGCCAGGGGTGGGGGCGGTTCCGGGCTCAGGCGATAGGCGCCGGCGGGCAGCTTGGCGGGCAGCGCGGCATAAGCCCACAGGTCGGCATCCTCGGCCAGACCGAACAGCACCCGGTCGAGCCCGCCATCCTCGCCGGGCACCAGGCAGACGCTGCCCGGTTCGGCGCAAAAACCGGTGGCCTTGATCCAGCCGCGCAGCCGGTCGGGCTGGGGGTCAAGCCAGCCCGAAAGCTCGGATTTCCTGAGGGCGGTAATCTCGATGGCCTGGGCGTCGGCTTCGATCAGATGCTCCGGCACGCCAAATCCTCCTGTTCTTCCATCCTTTCCTTAGACAATATTTCGCATTCCACGTCACCGGAGAATCCGTCATGGCCCTTACCCTTGTCATCGGTACCAAGCGCTGGTCCACCTGGTCGCTGCGTCCCTGGCTGGCGCTGAAGGTCGCCAGGATTCCCTTCGCCGAGGTGGAAATCGCCCTGCGCCAGCCCGAGACCAAGGCGCAAATCCTGGAATGGTCGCCCTCTGGCAAGGTGCCGCTGCTGGACGACGACGGCTTCAAGGTCTGGGATTCCCTGGCCATCTGCGAATATCTGGCGGACCGCTTCCCCGAGGCCGGATTGTGGCCCGAGGACGCCCAGGCCCGCGCCGTCGCACGCTGCGTCTCGGCCGAGATGCATTCCGGCTTCATGCCGCTGCGCCGCGATTGCTCCATGGATGTGCTGGCCGACCTGCCCCTGGCCGAAATCAATGACGAGGTCAAAGCCGATATCGCCCGCATTGACGCCATCTGGACCGATTGCCGGGCGCACTTCGGGGGTCGAGGTGAAGGCGGGGGGGGGCCGTTTCTGTTCGGCCGCTTCTCCATCGCCGACGCCATGTTCGCCCCGGTGGCCAGCCGGGTGCGCACCTACCATCTGCCGGTGGGGGCGGTGTCGGCCGCCTATGTGGATGCCATCCTGGGCATGGCGGAAGTCAGGGAGTGGATCGCAGGGGCGAAATAGGGAAAGGCCGCTTAAGCCGCGCGCCGCCCGCCTTGCTGAAGCAGTCGCAGCGCCTCGGCGATGACATCGGGGTGGCGGCTGGCGAACTGGATGTCGTAGCCCATGGGTTCGCCATCCTCGCCCATGTCGATGGCGAAGTCGCGTTCGTCATGGGTGATGGTGTGGGCGACGCGACCTTCCCGCAGCGTGACGTACATGCTGTCGGTGGATGGGTCGTAAATCACCGGTGATGTGCTCGTCATGGCGAGAAATCCCGATCCAGCATGGCGTTGTGCACCGTTTGGCCATCGTCCAGGGTGACGACCCGCAGCCATTGGTTCAGGTCGTCGATCCAACCCCAGTGCCGTATCCGGCCGCTGGGTTCCCGCTCCTTGCGAAACGGCGCGTTGAGAGTCGAGACTACCATGATCGGATCGATCATGCGACGGTCCGGGCGGGCCATGACAGAAAGCGCGAAGTAGCGGGTGCGCCAGAACGGGGGCGGGGGCAGGCGATCCGGCAGATTCATCAGAACCCCCGTCGGGCACGAGGCGTGGCGGTGATGGGGCCGCTCACGAGCCCGGCGGAGCGCAGGAGCAGCGATATAACTGCTCCAGTTCCGGTTTGGCGACTTCGGCGGTGACCTGTTCGATGAAGGTGTTGCCGCCTCGGGATGAACTCTTGTCCGCGCTGAGCAAGGTGCCGATAAAGCCAAGAGCCGCCGAGGCGGCGACCCGACGCGCATTGGGTGCGGCCGAGATATAGACCGTCTTGCCCGGTTCCGCCTTGAAGTTCATGACCGATGTTCCGGGGGTGGAGGGATTATCGAGGGCAAGGCGGTACTCGCCAGGGCGGATATCGCGCACCATGACCTCGCCGGGCGAGATGAAGCAGACGATGCCGCCATTCAGCGAGACGGAATTCTCCTCGCCGAAGCCAAGATTGATCCCGGTGCGGTACAGAACCAGGCGGGACAGGTCGCCCCGGACTTCGGCCCTGGGCATCTGGAATTTTTCGCTGGAGCTGGCGCAGGCGCCGAGCATCACCACGACCCCCAGGCAAATCAGGCGATGAAGCATCCCAGTGACCCTCAAATCGGCAATTTTTAATAGATACGATCTAAATGCAATCGTATTTTGGCTGCTGATATTGCCGTGAGGAAAGCGAGGACGTCAAGGATGGGCTAGAACCGACGTCTTGCCCGCAGGGCGGCGGTGATGGTGCCCTCGTCCAGGTGGTCCAACTCGCCGCCCACCGGCACGCCATGGGCCAGGCCGGTGACCGAGACGGCGCAATCGGCCAGGTGGTCGGCGATGTAATGGGCGGTGGTCTGGCCCTCTACCGTGGCCGGGGTGGCCAGGATCACCTCGGCCACGGCCGCGTCGCGGGCGCGCTCCACCAGTCGGGCGATGCCCAGGTCCTCGGGGCCCACCCCGTCCAGGGCGGAAAGCAGGCCGCCGAGGACGGCGTAGCGGCCCTTGAAGCTGCCGGTGCGTTCCATGGCCCACAGGGCGGCCACATCCTCGACCACGCAAAGCAGCGAGGCGTCGCGGCGGGGGTCGGCGCAGATGGCGCAAGGGGTAACGGTGTCGAAATTACCGCAGACCGGGCAGGTCTTGACCTTGTCGGCGGCCTCGGCCATGGCGGCGGCCAGGGGGATCAGCAGGCTTTCCCGCCGCTCCACCAAGCGCAGGGCGGCACGCCGCGCCGAGCGCGGTCCCAGTCCGGGCAACCGCGAAAGAAGTTGGATCAGGCGCTCGATCTCGGGTCCGACCATTTCGTTACCGTAAGGGTCCTTGCGGGTAAGAACCTGGGAATTGCTGGAGCAGACTGGACGCATTCCCTCATGTCGTCATTGCCGGGCTTGACCCGGCAATCCCTGGACCCCCGGGTCAGGCCCGGGGGTGACGGTGATGAGGCGGACCCAGAACGACTGAATTTCCCCTCAGAACGGCAGCTTGAAGCCCTCGGGCAGCGACAGGCCGCCGGTCAGCTTGGCCATTTCCTCGGCCATCAGGCTTTCGGCCTTGGTCTTGGCGTCGTTGAAGGCGGCCAGCAGCAGGTCCTCCAAGACCTCGACATCGTTGGGGTCCACCAGCGACTTGTCGATCTTGACCTTCTTCATCTCGAACTTGCCGTTCAAGGTGACCTGCAGCATGCCGGCCCCGGCCGAACCGGTGACCTCGATCTCCTGCATCTTGGCCTGCATCTCGGCCATCTTGGCCTGCATCTGCGACGCCTGCTTCATCAGGTTGCCAAGGTTCTTCATAGGTCTTCCTCTCCTGGGAACATCTCGGGGTCCATCATGGACTCGGGCTCGTCGGGCATGGCCTCGACTGGAATCTCGGGCTCCAACTGGCGCACCGCCTCGATGGCGGCGCCGGGGAAGGCGTCCAGCACCGCCTTGACCAGGGGGTGCTCGGCGGCGTCCTGGCGGCGGCGCAGTTCCGCGCCGGCCTCCTGCTCGGCCAGGGTGGGCTCGGACGGGTCGGAGGTGTTGAGCGATACCGTCCAGCGCCGCCCGGTCCATTCCGACAGCATCCGCGCCACCTTGGGGGCAAGGTCGGCGGCGGCGGTGGAATGCTGGCGCCATTCGATGCGCCCGGCCTCGAACGACACCGGATTGACCTGGGTGCGCAACTGCACCGCGATGATGCCTTCCCGCTTCTCGGCGAACAGGGCGGCGACCTCGGCCAGGCTGGCGGGCATGGCGGGAAGCTGGACCGGCGCCGCCTGCGGCGCGGGCTGCATCTTGAAGGCGGTGGCGCCGCCGGAGCCGTTGCCGCCCACATGCTGGCCGGAAACCGCATCGGCACCGCCGCCACCGACGAAACCGCCTCCGCCACCACCACCGGGGCCGCGCGGCGGCTGCGGCGATGGCGGATTGGCGCGCAGCTGTTCCACCAGTTCGGCCGGGGTGGGCAGTTCGGCGGCATAGGCGAGGCGGACCACCGCCATCTCGGCCGCCTGCAACGGGTTGTGGGCATTGCGGGTCTCGGCCAGACCCTTCAGCAGCATCTGCCACGCCCGGGTCAGGGCGGCCAGCGACAGGCCGTCGGCCATCTGGCGGCCCCTGACCCGCTCGGTCTCCGAGGCGGTGGCGGCCTCGGCGGCGTCGGGGGTGACCTTCAGGCGGGTCAGCCAGTGCACCAGTTCCAGCATGTCCTGCAGCACCACCGCCGGGTCGGCGCCCGCCGCGTATTGGTCGGCCATCTGGTCCAGGGCCGGGGCGATCTCGCCCTTCATCACCGCGTCCAGCAGGTCGAACACCCGGGCGCGGTCGGCCAGGCCCAGCATGTCGCGCACCTGGGCCTCGGTGACCAGCCCGGCGCCATGGCTGATGGCCTGGTCCAGCAGGCTCAGCCCGTCACGCACCGAGCCATCGGCGGCCCGCGCTACCAGCTTCAGCGCCGCTTCCTCGATCTCGGCGCCTTCCTTGACGGCGATGGCGGCGAAGTGCTTGGCCAGCACGTCCATCTCCACCCGGCGCAGGTCGAAGCGCTGGCAGCGCGACAGCAC
The DNA here is from genome assembly GCF_001650715.1 of Paramagnetospirillum marisnigri. Lineage (GTDB taxonomy): Bacteria > Pseudomonadota > Alphaproteobacteria > Rhodospirillales > Magnetospirillaceae > Phaeospirillum > Phaeospirillum marisnigri. The sequence goes on from NZ_LWQT01000028.1 coordinate 65,465, forward strand.
GGTGACGGGAATCTTGCGGATCTCGGTGGTGGCGAAGACGAATTTCACATGCTCGGGCGGTTCCTCCAGGGTCTTCAGCAGGGCGTTGAACGCCGCCGTCGACAGCATGTGGACTTCGTCGATGATGTAGATCTTGAAGCGGGCCGAGGTCGGGCGATAGCGCACGCCCTCGATGATCTCGCGGATGTCGTTGACGCCGGTACGGCTGGCGGCGTCCATCTCCAGGATGTCGACATGGCGGTCCTCGGCGATGGCGCGGCAATGCTCGCAGACGCCGCAGGGCTCGATGGTGGGGCCGCCCTTGCCGTCGATGCCGACGCAGTTGAGGGCGCGGGCGATGATGCGGGCCGTGGTGGTCTTGCCGACGCCGCGCACGCCGGTCAGCACGAAGGCATGGGCCAAGCGCCCGGACTGGATGGCGTTGGACAGGGTGCGGACCAGCGCTTCCTGGCCGATCAGGCCGGCGAAGTCGGTGGGCCGGTATTTTCGCGCCAGGACGCGATAGGGAGTGGGGGCGGGGCCGTCGCTCATGGCGCCCAAGATATATCGCGGCGTCGGCGAAGGCTACCGTCCATGGATCAGCCTGACCCTCTCCTTGAACTTCTGTACCACCCGGCGTTCCACCTCGGGCATGGAGATCCCCGCCAGGGCCGCCAGCAGGCCGGATTTCAGCTCCATGCGGTAATCGGCCTCGACCCGGCAGCCGCCCGTCTCCAATCCAAGGAAGCGCCAGGTCAGCCGGAACTGCCGGAACGGCCCGTCGCGCGACGTGATCTCCAGCCGGTGCGGCGGGTCAAGCAACGCCGTCGAGCGGAAGCGGGCCTGGATCGGTCCGGCGCCGAACAGGTTGTCCACCTCCCAGCGGTCGCCGTCGCGCAGGCGGATGCGGGTCAGGCGGCACCAGGGCAGGAAGCGGGGATAGGATTCGATGTCGGCGGCCACGGCGAACAGGGCGGGGGCGTCGTGGTGGGGGAACTCCACCACCCAGCCTCCGGCCAGCACCGCCATGGATATTGTCCTAACGGGTCAGATTGCGGATGTTGCGGACGAAGATGTTGAGCAGGCCGCGGATGAAGGGATCGGCCTTGGACAGCTTGTCGCGGAAGGTATCGCGCGAGATGATGATGCAGGACACGTCGGACAGCGCCTTGGCGCTGGCCATGCGTGGCTGGTCGTCCACCAGCGCCATCTCGCCGAACAGCTCGCCCTTGCCGATGGTGGCGATCGTCATGCCGTGCTTGATGATCTCCACCTGACCATCCTGGATCAGATAGGCGCGGTCGCCCGAGTCGCCTTCATTGAAGATCTTCGCCCCGGCGTAAAAGACCTTGCGTTCGAGAATTCTGTCGTTACGCATGCCGCCACCCCAGCTTCGCCTGTTTCGACTTTATTCGTATTCGGCCCCAGAGTCACCCCCCAAGGAGAAAGGAGACCATCGACAGGCGTGGCGCCGTCGTCTTAGACTTGCCCCATGACTGCATATTGTCTCCTCTTGGCGATCTTCAACCTGGGAGTCCCGGCATGAATGCCGATGACCGCGCCCATTCCCTGGCTCGCCTGCGGGCGCTGATGGCCATGACCACGGTCAACGGCTGCACCGAGGAGGAGGAGTTGTCGGCCGCCCGCAAGGTGGGCAAGCTGATCGAGCAGTTGGACGGCCAGGTGGGGCAAAGCGGCTCGACCGATCCGTCCTGGGCGGCGCGCGAACGCGACAATCCCCAGTATCAGGCGCTGCTGGAGAAGAATACCCTGGAAGGGCTGCTGAAGGCGGCGCTGCAGGAACTGGCGCTGGGCCATATCAATACCTTGTCGCCGATCCGGCGCAATACGCGGGGCCAGGCGGTGGAGCATGTCTCCACTCCCGATTTGCTGCGGCCCTATTTCACCATGATGCTGGGCAGTGCCGGCGCGTCCCGGCTGGCGCGGGGCATCGTCGATACCGTGATCGAGGAATTGATCTTCGACGGCCTGCTGCCCGACATGCTGGCCATTCCCCGGGAATGAAAAAAGCCATGGGGGAATGAAAAAAGCCCCGGACCGATGGTCCGGGGCTTTTTCCTGAACGAAGACCCGATCAGCGGACGAAGACCTGCACTTCGCCGGTCTGGGCCGACGGGCTGGTGGTCGAGGTGCTGCGCACCCGGCTGGCGGGCAGGTTCATGTTGGTCAGCGAGCGCAGGACCGAATCGGCGTTACGCTTGGCATTGGTGGCGGCCAGGGCTTGGGCGCCCGGCGTGGCTCCGGCCGGAGCCACCGCCACCACGTCGAAGGTGGCATTGGGGCGACGGTCCAGCGCGCTCTTGATGGCGGTATAGAGCGCGGGCTCGTAATTCACATTGGGGCGGTCGAAACGGATGGTGACCAGCGGCATCTCGCCCGAGGCGATGGCGCGACCGGCCGGAGCCGCGTCATAGCCGCCGCCCAGGCGGTTGGAAAGGCCACCGCCGAAGATGGCGCCGTTCTTGATGCCCAGCGCCAGGGTGTTGAGGTTCTGCTTTTCCGAGGCCACGTATTGCTGCTGGCGGATGGAATCGCTGGTCAGCTCGGACAGCAGGCGCTCGACCATCACCACGGTGCGGTTGGTCTCGTCTTCCAGGATGCGGAGCTGACGGTGATCCTCGTCCACCGCGCCCGACAGCGAGCGGGCGGCGCGCACGGAATCCAGCAGATAGCCGGCCAAGGTCGAGGAGGAGGTGACCTCGTTGGTCAGGCGGTTCATCTTCAGCACGTCGTCGGTGATGCGGTCCAGCTCGCTCTGGGCGGCGTTCCACTGCTGCTGCAGGATCGGATTGCCCGGAGTGGTGCCGACCTGCAGGCGGGCATTGATGGCGGCAACGGTGCCGTGATAGCGCTGGGAATCCTGAACCGTCTCGTTGCGGATCTGCTGCAGCGACTGGTTCTGGCGGGCCAGGGTGGCCTGCAGCGCCTGCAGGTCGCCGCGCAGGGCCGCGACCTTGGCGCCGACGAAGGTGCCGGTGGGTGATCCGGGGCTGACGGTCACCGGCTCATAGCCAGACGACCCCATCATGGGCGGGCCGCTGGTACCATAGGCATCGGCGGCTTGCGTGGGGGCGCCGGTTCCGGTGTCGGGGAACAGCGCGTCCTCGGCGAACGAGCATCCGCCCGCCAGAAGGGCCGCGCACAGGGCGGCGGCATGGGTCTTTTTCAGGGCCATTGGGATTGCTGATCCTTGTGCTTCGCCAATTCCGACAAGTACCGACGGGCGCCAGGCCATTCCTTAGAATGAATAGTGACTGTCCCCCGCAAACTTTGGGCCGGATTTTACGCAAATGAACAGCGGGCCACAAGTCCGCATTTCGATGGATGGTATCTAAACCTCAAATGAGTCCATAAGCTTTGGGGGTGAGCAAAATCGTGATTTTCGCTCTTGCAGGGGCAGTGACGTTTGTGTAAGGTCCGCGTCCTCGCTTGGGCGGCAACGCTCGGGTGACGGAGAAAGCGCCCGTAGCTCAATTGGATAGAGCACCAGACTACGAATCTGGGGGTTGGAAGTTCGAGTCTTTCCGGGCGCGCCATTTCCCTAAAGGTCTATCAGGCCCATGAAACCCCGCACCCCTGGTGGCGGGGTTTTGGCTTTTGGTGCCATCGGAGCGTCCCCGCCCGCCAGGATCAACTGCCCAGGGAGATGGCGACCCAGGCGAGCCCGCCGATCACGCCGAACGACGCCAGTGACAGGGCGTGCCCGGCCAGCACGCCCAAACCGTCCCGCCACAGCAATCCCGCCGCGAGAACGACGATGGCGGCGGCGGGAGGCAGATTGCCGAAGGGCAGCGGCAGGGCCAGCAGCAGGCCCTGGAGGCCGATTCCCACCAGGGCGATGGCGCCGCCGATCCCCACCACCAGATGGGGCAGGCGGGGGCGGGCGCGACGCTCCACCCGACGCAGCAGCGGCACCAGGCGGCGCAAGGCCGCTTCCAGGATCGGGCGCGGCAGGGCGCGGTTGGACAGGCTGGCGGGAAGGCTGGCCTGCCCGCCGCCCAGGGAGGACAGGGCCAGCCAGGTGATACCCAGTCCGGCCACCAGGCCCAGCGGCAGCCCCGGTGACGGCACCAGCGCCAGGGCGGCCATCAGCAGCATCACCAGCAGGGTCGAGCGCTCGGCCAGGAACTGTCCCGCCTCGGCCAGGGTCGGGCCGGAAGGCCCTCCCAGGCGACGGAGGCGGGACAGGCTGAGCGCCAGGGAACGCGGAGGGATCATTCCGCGGCGCTCTTTTCCGGCACGGCCGTCGTCGCCATGCGGGTCTTCCACAGCGAGACCGCGATGCCGCCCGCGATCAGGCCGAGGGTGACGGCCAGGGACAGGGCGGGGTCAGGCTTGCCGAAGGCCTGGGCCCAGAAGATCTTGCCACCGATGAACACCAGGATCAGCGCCAGGGCGTATTTCAGATAGACGAAGCGGTGCATCATGGCGGCCAGGGCGAAGTAGAGGGCGCGCAGCCCCAGGATGGCGAAGATGTTGGAGGTGTAGACGATGTAGGGATCGGTGGTGATGGCGAAGATGGCGGGCACGCTGTCGACCGCGAAGACGATGTCGGCCAGTTCCACCAGCACCAGGCAGAGGAACAGCGGCGTCGTCCACCACACCAGACGACCCTGGGCGTCGGGGGCGCGGACGAAGAAGTGATGGTCGCGCAATCCATCGGTGACCCTGAGATGGCGGCGCAGGAAGCCGAGCACGGCATTGTCGGCCAGATCGGCGGTATCGTGGTTGGTCACCACCAGCATCTTCAGGCCGGTAATCACCAGGAAGCCGCCGAAGATCCACAGTGTCCAGGCGAACTGCTCGACCAGGGCGGCGCCCAGTCCGATCATCACGCCGCGCAGGACGATCACCCCCAGGATGCCCCAGAACAGCACCCGGTGCTGGTATTGGCGAGGAATGGCGAAGAAGGTGAAGATCAGCGAAATGACGAAGATATTGTCCAGCGCCAGGCTTTTCTCGATGGCGAAACCGGTCAGATAGTTGATGCCGGCCTCGCTTCCCATGCCCCACCACACCCAGGCGCCGAAGGCAACGCCGACCGTCATGTAGCCCAGACTGAGGAACAGGCTTTCCGTGACGCCGATTTCGCGCCTGCGGCGGTGAAGCACGCCAAGATCAAGGGTCAGGAGAATGGCCACCACGGCCAGGAACACCAGCCAGACCCAGGTTGGTTTTCCCAGGAACGGATCCGCCAATAATGCGGTCAACCAGTCCATGATGGCCTCCGTTGTTGGTTGTGATTCCTGGGGTTACGATCCCAGGCTGCGTTCGGCATCGGCCAGGCAATGGGTCAGCAGCACCCGCAATTCGGCCTCGGTGATCCCCACGCCAGACAGATCCTGGCGCAGCTTGGCGATGACGTCCTCGTCGCCCACCTCCTCGAAATCGGCCAGGACCAGGGCGCGGGCATAGTCCTGGGCCGCGTCGCCGGACAGGCCCATCTGGCCCGCGGCCCACAGCCCGGCCGCCTTCACGCCGCGGGTGCGGATGCGGAAAGCGCGATCGTGGTCGTGGGCGATCTTGCTGTTGTGGGCGGAGGATTGCGTGAACATGCCGGTTCTCCCGTGATGAGGTTTCCGGGTGTGGCCCAAGGCCGACCCGTCTCATGGGAGGTGGGGAGAATCCCAATCATAGGAAAGGTCGAGGGTTCCTATTCAAGTGATAGGCATAGGCTATCAGCGTTGCCGAACGGCGCGCCGGATGCGGATGGGCTCACGGAACGTGTACATCTTGTGAAGATTCTGCAGGCGCATGAACAGGGCATCGGTGATGGTCTGGCCCGCCGCCAGAACCAGCTTGCCCGTGTCGGTTTCCAGGCTGGCTTCGAGGTGGTCGCCGGGCAACAGGCCGCTGCCGGCCACCTCCATGCGGGAGAAGGCCGCCTCGTCGGACGTCATGGCGCTGAGCGACGCGGCGGCGGCATTGAGGATGGCGGGGTCGAAACGTCCGTTCATGCGGCCGAGCGCCGTGAAGCTGGCCCGCGACAGACTGCCGCCGCTGACATCGTTGAGGGCGAGCAGCACATGCAGGATGCGGGCATTGACGGGGATGTCGGTGCCACTCTTGCCGGCCTGGGGCACGCCGTCGCCATTGAACCACTTGCCCTGGTACAAGATGGCTTCGGCCACGGTTTCCATGCGGGGAATCCTGCGGACCAGCCCGGCGCCGGTCTCCGGCACGCGGACCATCATCTCTTCCTCGGTGGCGGTCAGCCGCTGGCCTGAGCGGTTGCGGGCCAGCACTTCCGGCGGCAGCGAAATCTCGCCGATCCGGGCCAGCGAGGCGGCCAGCTCCAGGTCCCACATGGTGTCCAGCCCCATATGGGTTCCGACCTGCAAAGCCCAGGCGCGCAGGCGTAGCGAGTGTTCGAAACTTTCCGGCGCCACCAGGGACAGCACCTCTCCCATCAGGGCGACGCTGCCCGCCAGGGTGCCCTCCAGCAAGGCGCGCTGGCCGGTGACCAGCCGGTAATGGCGGATGCCCGCCCCCACCGCCTCGCTCAATCCCGCCATGGAACAGGGCTTGTTGAGGAAGCGAAAGATCTGGCCGCTATTGATAGCCTCCACCGCCGTTTTCTGGTCGGCATTGCCGGTCAGCATGATGCGCACGGTATCGGGGGCGGAGTCTTGCAGCCGCCGCAGCACTTCCACCCCATCCATACCGGGCATGCGCATGTCGCAGACCACCACGGCGAAGGGGCCTTCGGTCTTGGACTTGCCCAGGGCCTCGATGCCGCCCTCGGCGGTGGTGATGGAGAACTTCTGGCCCATCAGGCGCCGCAATCCCGCCAGCAGATTGGCATCGTCGTCGACGAAGAGGATCTTCTCGCTGAAGTCAGCCATCACTCGTACTCCTTGCGGATGGATGTGGCCAATTCGGCCCAGTCGGCCACCTTGGAGACGGCGCCGATCTCTGACAGGAATTCCAAGTCCAGGCCGGATTCCCAGTGTTCCTTGGCGTCCTTTCCCTCCGGTACCGGTTTGATCAGGTGCTGGGCGGCGTGCACCGCCGCGATGGGGGCGTCGGTGCAGCTCGATCGGAAGGCGCAGTTGCTGGGATGGTGGTGGAACAGCACCGCTTCCACCACCGGGTCGGTGAAGCCCCACAGGCCCAGCAGCACGCCGCCCAGTTCGGCATGGCTGGCGCCCAGGGCGGTGCGCTCGGCGGTGATGATGTCGCCGCCCGATCGGTCGAGATCCTTGCGCAACTCCGCCACCGGTCCCGGCCATTGGGCGAACAGCAGCAGCGATCCCACATGGGCCAGCATGCCGGCGCATTGGGCTTGCTCCACCGCCGAGCGCGGCGCGTTGCCGCTTTCGGCGATACCCCGCGCCAGGGCGCCGATTTCCAGGCTGCGCCGCTCAAGCTGCTTCACCGCCTGGCAGTCGATCCCGGCGCAGGAAAAGCTTTCGAACACCCCGGCCAGCACTGCCAGGGCGCGGACCATCTCGAAGCCCAGCATCTTCACGGCCTGCAACACGTCGGTGACGGCGGAGGGAATGTAGAAGAAGCCGGAATTGGTCAGCTTCAGCAGGTTGACCGTCAGCCCCACATCCTGCGCGATGATGCGGGCCACCTCGGCCGCCGAGCCTTCCGGCGACTGCAATTCGCTGAACAGCTCGGTGATGGCCTTGGGCAAGGCGGGGATCGAGGTGGCGCCTCCCACCAGGGCCAGCAAGGGCGGCGAACGCAGCGCCCGGCGGACCGCCAGGGCGCGGCGGATGGCCTCCACCAGGGTCTGGGGCGGGCAGGGCTTCACGTAATACTGATGCGCCGGTCCGACGGTGCGGAAGATGGCCTCGCGCACGGAGAATCCCGACAGCACGATACGGGCCGCCTCGGGCTGCAGGGCCCGGACCCGGTCCAACAGGGTCGCCCCGTCCATGCCGGGCATGCGCATATCGGTGATGACCACGTCCAGGGCCTGTTTTTCCAAGATGGCCACGGCTTCCTGACCACCCACGGCAAAGACCTGATTCCACTCGTCGCGTTGGGCATAGAGGCTGCGGCGCAAACCGTCCAGGACGCCCTTTTCGTCATCCACGAACAAGATGGTTGGTTTGGCCAAGGTCATATCACGCTCCGTGGGGCTGGGCCGCCAGACCCTGGGCATTGGCGCCCCGAGCCTCGATGGGGAGATGAATAAGGAAGCAGGCCCCGGAACCGGGGGAGGACTCAACGGAAATCTGACCGCCATGGCGGTGAAGGATGGCGCGGGTGATGGCCAGCCCCTGGCCGGTGCCCTGGCCCGGTGCCTTGGTGGTGAAGAACATCTCGAAGATATGCTTCAGGTGTTCGGGGGCGATGCCGGGGCCGTTGTCGCGGATCGACAGTTCCACCAGGTCGTCCATGGCGCGGGTGCGGACCACGATGCGGCCGGGCTCGGTTCCGGGATGTTCGGCGATGGCCTGGGCGGCGTTGACGATCAGGTTGACCAGGACCTGATTGATCTCGCCCTCGATGGCCTGGATCTTGGGCAAGGCGGGGGCCAGGTCGTATTCCAGCTCGGCCACGTATTTCCACTGGTTGCGGGTGACGGTGGCCACCACGTCGATGAGATGGTTCAGGTCGACGGGACGGGGGGTCTTGGAACTGGGATAGGAGAATTCCTTGATGGCCTGGACGATCTTGGCGATGCGGGCGGTGCCGTCCAGGGCCTGATCGGCGGCGGTGGGCAGTTCGGCGGCCAGGAAATCCAGGTCGAGGCCGCGGGCCTTCTCCGCCACCGGCTCCCAGGCGCCGCCCTGGTCCGCCGCGCGGGCAGCGCGGGCGAGATCCAACAACGGTCCCAGACCGTCCTTCATGAAGGTGATGTTGTCGCCCACATATTGGGTGGGGGTATTGATCTCGTGGGCGATGCCACCCGCCAGGGTGCCCAGCGCCTCGAAGCGGTCGGATTCGGCGATGCGTTCGATCATGGCCGCCCTTTCCTCCTCGGCGGCGCGCCTTGCGCTGACGTCTTGCAGGATGATGATGCCGCGACCATCGGCATCGGCTTCGCCGGCCATGGCATGCACGCTCCGCCACGCATCATCGGCGCGGATGCGGAATTCAACGTCCACTCCCACCACCGCCGTCCGGCTGAGGGCCTGGCGGAGCATGGTGCGGTCGCCGGGATGGACGTTGGGCAGGATAAGGTCGAACGAGCCGCACTCCGTGCCCGGCGACAGCCCCAGCATCTCCGCGGCCCCTTCCCCGGCTTTGAATTCGCCGCGATCGGGGTCGAGTTCCATGCTGACCAGCCGGGCGATGCGCTGGGCCTGGCTCAGGCGACGCTTGGCGCGCTCCACCTCACGGGCGAAGGCGGTGGCGATTTCCGCCTGGGTGATGCGGCCTTTCAGGAAGGAGAGATAGAAGACGGTGGCCAGCAGCGCGACCGCCAGCATGGCGAAGGCCGCCATCGGGCGGCTTGCGGCGACGAAAGCCGGACTGGGGGTGGCCACCAGCACCCAGCTTCTTCCGGCCATCAGGAAGGTTTCCGAGACGTGCGGTCCCTTGGTCAATTCCTCCGGATTGGCGGCCCCCAAACGCGGATGCAGGCGGCGTTCACCTTCGGGGCCGCTCATGTCGAACAGGTGGATGTCGACCAGCGGCATGGCCGAGGCCATGGCGATCGAGGCCGTGGAGGCATTGATCAGGTCGCCGATGCGGAACACGCCCGAGACATAGCCGGTCAGATTGCGACGATTGGAATCCAGACCACGGGGCCCCGCCTTGCCGAACACCGGGGCCAGGACCAGGACGCCGTATTGATCGGCATTCTCCTGCACCAGAGTGATGCGCCCGGTGGCCTGGGGACGGCCAAGGTCTCGGCCTTGGGCCAGGGCCTGGCGGCGAACCGGATGGGAGGCCAGATCGAATCCCAGCGCCTTCATATTGGCGGCGATGGGCTCCATGTAATGGATCGGGATGTATTCCTCGCGCTCTGCCACCGGCTGTGGCTTGCCGTCGCTGTCGCGTTCGGTCAGGCGGAAATCGGCGAGGCCATCCCGGCGGGCGGCGGCTTCGATGGCGTCACGATCCCGCCGAAGGACCCGGGGGTTCCAGGACAAGCCCTGGATGAAGGAATGGGCGGCCAGGGTTGGTTCCACCAACTGGGAGAAGTCTTCCCGGCTGGTGGTGCCGGGCGGCGCCACCGCGAAATGCCCCGCCACGAGATCGACGCTGCCCTGGGCGATGGCGATGTTGGCGCGGATGGCGATGATTCTCTGGTCCGCCAGTTCACGGAACCGACTCTCCACGTTGGAGGTCTCGGTGACGAAGACGATGGCGAACAGCAGCGTCGTGGCCGTCAGTCCCACCAGGGCCATGGGAAGAAGTTGGCGGATGACTTTGGCGGATGAGATCGCCTGCATGACATGACTCCGGTACCCGACAGCTTGGCTGTTTCCTTATCGCCATCCTGGAATTCAAGCCCGGTCCAGGGCACTCCCGTTTGGGAGGGTGCCATGTGGAAGGGTGACGGGCAGGCTGAGGATCAGGCGGACCAGTTCCGCCTGACGCGACTTTCCGGTCTTGCCGAAAATCTGCTTCAGATAGCCCCGCGCCGTTCCGACCGTGATGCCCTGGGCGCCTGCGGCCTCTTCCAGCGCCAGTCCCTCGGCGAGGGCGTGGGCGAGGCGGGCCTCGGCCAGGGTCAGGTCCAGCAGCCGCGCCAGATTTTCCGCCGGGGGAATGGGGTGGTCCTCGGGGTCGCTGATATAGAGTGCCACCTTGCCGCCGTCGCTTGCGTCCAGGGCGGTAACCGCCACCGACAGTGGCCCGGCCTTGACCCGGCCCAGCGCCATGACACCGCCTTCGCCATCCTTGATGGCGGAGGCGATCAGGGCATGCAGACGCGCGGTCTCGGGCGGGGTGGTGGCGCGACAGACCTTGCGGGCGCCGAGGATGACGCCGTCTTCCTGGGCGCACAGGGCGCCGCCGCGACGGTTCATGAACAGGACCCGGCTTTCGGCATCCACCACCAGAACCGCCACCGGCAACCGGTCCAGGGCGGTTTCACCGATGCCAGCGGCGGCCGGGGCCGTGGGCGGCGGTGTCTTGGCGGCCAGGGCGGCCTCGATCCCCTCCACCAGCAGGAAGGAGGGGCAGGGTTTGGTGAAGAAGCGGAAAATCTCCGCCTGGTTGATCGCGTCGATGGCGGTCCGCAGGTCGGCGGTGCCGGTCAGGACGATGAAACTGGCGGTGGATTTGGTCTTGCGCATGGCGCTGAGCGTCTGGATGCCGTTGAGGCCTGGCATTTTCATATCGGTGATCACCACATCGGTGGGCCGGGCGGCGAACGAGGCCACCGCCGCCAGGGGATCGGAGATGAACTCCATCTCCCAGCGATCCTCGTGGCGCCGCAACGACCGGCGCAGGGCATCCAGCACCCGCACCTCGTCATCCACGAACATGATCCTGGCCTTCCTGCTCACCCGATCGGTCTTTCTATCCATGTCGACATATAACCAAGGTAAGCATGCCGGGCCGATCACTCAATGATTGTCTTGCAAATATACGGCTCATTGGGATGACGCCGTCCGTGGTTTGGGGTAGGAAAGGGGCATGCGCATCTTGTTCCTGACCGAGAATTTCCCGCCAGAAACCAATGCCGCCGCCACGCGGGTGTCGGAACGCGCCCTGTATTGGGTCCGCGCCGGGCATCAGGTGACGGTGCTGACCTGCGCCCCCAATTTCCCAGGCGGCAAGCTGTTCGAGGGCTGGGAGAACCGCTGGCGGCAGGTAAGCGAGCTCAACGGCATCCGGGTGGTGCGGGTGAAGACCTATATCGCCCCCAACGAGGGCTTCGCCAAGCGCATCCTGGATTTCGTCTCCTTCATGGTCACCGCCTTCGTCGCCGGGCTGTTCGAGGCCAAGCCAGACGTGGTGGTCTCCACCAGCCCGCAATTCTTCGCCGCCGTGGGCGGCTGGGCGCTGGCGGGCGTGCGCCGCGTGCCCTTCGTGTTCGAACTGGGCGATCTGTGGCCGCGCTCCATCACCGCCGTGGGCGCCATGAAGGACAGTCTGGTCATCCGCTGGCTGGAGAAGCTGGAACTGTTCCTCTATCGCCGCTCGGCGGCGGTGGTGGCCCTGACCCGGGCGTTCAAGGACGATTTGATCCGACGCGGCATCCCGGCGGCCAAGATCGCGGTGGTGATCAACGGCGTCGACCTGCCGCGCTACGCGCCCCGGCCGCGTGACGCGGAGCTGGCGGCCCAGTGGGGGCTGACCGATGCCTTCGTCATCGGCTATGTGGGCACCCATGGCATGGCCCATGGGCTGATCAACGTGCTGGACGCCGCCGAACGCCTGAAGGATGCGCCGCGCGTCAAATTCCTGCTGGTGGGTTCCGGGGCCGAACGGCAGATGCTGATGGACGAGGCGAAGCGGCGCGGCCTCGACAATGTGGTGTTCGGCCCGCCCCAGCCCAAGGAAATGATGCCGCGCGTCTGGTCGGTCTGCGACGTGGCGCTGGTGCATCTGAAGGATTCCCCCGCCTTCGCCGAGGTGATCCCGTCCAAGATCTTCGAGGCCATGGGCATGGGCCTGCCGCTGCTGCTGGTGGCGCCCCGGGGCGAGGCCTCGCACATCATCGAGGCGGACAAGGCCGGGCTGTTCGTGCCCGCCGCCGATCCGCAAGGGCTGGCGGATGCGGCGCGGCGGCTGGAATCCGACGAGGTCCTGCGCCGGGGCTTGGCGGCGGCCAGTCTGGCTGCGGCGCCGCTGCACACCCGCGAGCGCCAGGCCGAGCTGTTCATCCAGGCCCTGGAACTGGTGGTGGCGGGCCAGGGGCCGCAGCGGGCCGGAACCGTCGAGGGGTAGGCTCTTTCAAGCACATCAAATGCCGGATCAGGTTTCCGGCAGAAACCCTCCCGCCTGATGCCGCCACAGGCTGGCATAGCGGCCGTTCAGCGCCAGCAGGGCGTCGTGGCTGCCCTCTTCCAGAATCCTGCCGCCCTCCAGGTAAAGAATGCGGTCCATGCGGCTGATGGTGGAGAGCCGGTGGGCGATGGCGATGACGGTGCGGCCCTCGAACAACTGCCACAGCGCCTCGCGGATATGGGCCTCGGTCTCGGAATCCAGCGCCGAGGTGGCCTCGTCCAGGATCAGGATGCGGGAATCCTTCAGCAGGGCGCGGGCGATGGCGACACGTTGGCGCTCGCCGCCCGACAGTTGGATGCCGTGCTCGCCCACCAGACTGTCATAGCCCTCGGGCCGCCTCGTGATGAAGCCGTGGCAATGGGCCTGGGTCGAGGCGGCGCGGATGGCTTCCGGTCCGGCATCCAGCCGGGCATAGCCGATATTCTCGGCGATGGAGCGGTGGAACAGACCCGGCTGCTGCGGCACCTCGGCCACCGCCTCGTTCAGGGACAGGCGGGTGACGGCGGCGATGTCCTGGCCGTCGATGACGATGCGGCCCGACTGGGGCTGGTAGTGGCGCTGGATCAGGCGGACCAGGGTGCTCTTGCCCGCGCCTGACGGTCCCACCAGCCCGATCTTCTCGCCGGGCCTGACGCGGAAGGACAGGTCGTCGAACACCGGGTTGCCGTCCAGATGGCGGAACGAGACATGCTCGAAGCCGATGGCTCCCTCGCTGACCTCCAGCCGCCGGGCCTCGGCGGCGTCGACGATGGCATGGGGCGACAAGATGCTGTCCAGCGCGCTGTCCAGCACTCCCAGCTCCTCCAGGAATTCCAGCATGCGCGCCGCCAGCCCCCAGATATTGTTGAACAGGATGGCCGACAGCGAGACCACCATCACCGTCTCGCCCACCACCATGCGGCCCAGCACTGTCTCGCGCACCGCCAGGGCGATCATGACGATCTGGAACAGGACCAGCGCGGTATACAGCACCGCCCACATCAGGGTCAGGAACCAGCGCAGCCGGATGGAGGCGTCGCGCTCGCCCAGCACGGCGCGGGCCACCTGCAGGCATTCATGGGGGGCGCGGGCGAAGGACAGCACCACATCGGCATTGCCGATCACATCGACCATGGTGCCGGTGGAGGCCGACATCTGATTGGAGAATTCGCGCGACAGGGCCAGGCAGCGGCGCGACAGCATCACCGCCGCCGCCACGAAGGCGATGGTCCATCCCAGCATCACCGCCGCGAACTGGGGATGGTCGTGGCCGACCACGAAGAATCCGATCACCACTACCGCCACCACCCGGACCATTTCGTTGAAGGCCACCGACAGCAGGGCGGCGGTGCTTTGGCCCGCCTGCTTGACCTTCTGGGCCAGCCGCCCGGCGAAATTGCGGTGGAAGTATTCCGGCGAATGCTCGATCAGATAGGAGAACAGGCAGGTCTGGACCTCGTAGCGCAGTTGCGGCGAGGTATGGATGTCAATGATCTCGCGCACGCGGTTGAAGGTGGCGGAAATCACCCAGGCCCCGGCCACCAGCCCGAACGGCGTCCAGACCGCCGGTGTCCAGGGATCGGACAGATCGCCGAGGCGGAGCGCCTCCACCAAATCGCGCAGGAACAACGGTTCCAGCGTCATCAGGCCGATGCCGCCCAGGGTGCCAAGCACCAGCGCCACGATGCGCCAGCGAAAGCGCGACAGCAGGAAACGGGCCAGGAAGGCCAGGGCCGTGCGGGGGATATGGCCGCCGTTGAAGTCGCGGTAGTGAAGAAAGGGCGGGACGGGCATGGTCATAGGCCGCACCATAGACCGGGATGAGGGGATTTCCAACTCGGCCACGGGAGGTGACGGGGAATTGCGGCGTGGAAGCGGACCTGTCATAACAGCTGCAATCTGAACGGGACTGGAGGCGACAATGGCGCGCTTCGCAAGGATTGCCATGGTGCTGCTGGTGACCATGGGATTGGCCGCCTGCGGCAATTGCTCGGCGGCGGGAAGCAATTCCGGCAGTTATGGTCGCTGTGGCATCGGCATGGGATTTTGACCGGCCTTGCCGGTCGTTGGTGGCTTGGGCATACTCCCCCCCGGCTTTTCAAGGGCAAGAGGACAGGAAAAATGCGATTGGATTGGATGAGAGGCGTTGTGATGGCCGCCGCCCTGGCCTTTGGCCTGTTTGCCGGTGGCGTGGCCGAGGCAGCCCCCAAGGACGGTCAGAAGTTCGGTGACTGGGTTGCCCGGTGTGGCAAGTCGAAGGATTCAGAATGCATTCTTAATCAGATCCAGACTGTGGATGGCGGTGTCCGGCTGCTGGAGATTGCCTTCGGGCGTATCGGCTCTAAGGGTGAGTTCGGCGTGTCGACCATTGTTCCGTTGGGCACGTTTCTTCCCGCCAACATCTTGATGGCCGTGGATGGCAAGGAATACACCCTGACTCTGATCAAGTGCCTGCAAAACGGCTGCATGGCTGTTGCTCCACTCGATAACGCCACCATTGAGGCATTGCGCAAGTCCAAGCAGATTGTTATCGGCCTAATGCAGGAAGTGGGGCGCAAATCGGTGTCTATCGCCGTGTCGCCGATCGGTCTTGCCGATGGCCTTGCCGCGATAAAGTAAGGGGCCATGACCGCGCTAGGTTTCAATATCTGGGAAGGTATCTTCCCGGACTTCGCCGCCGCTCCCGCCGCCGACGCGGTATTGGGCGGGGGCGAGGGCGCCTTCGAGGGTGAGGAATGGCTGGGCAAGATGGCGGCCCGAGGTGAGGCATCCCTGGCGGCTTTGCGCTCGGGCGGCAGCATTCCGACCGCCGCCCTCAGTCGGGAATACCCGCTGGCGGTGGTGGCGGGGCTGACTCCCGTGGGAGATGGTCCCTTGCGGATCGTCGATTTCGGCGGCGGCCTCGCCAATTCCTATGCCGGAGTCCGGGCCGCCTTGGTCACAGGGCGGGCGCTGGAATTCCATTGCGTCGAGAACACATCCGTCTGCGAGTTGGGGCGGCGGGTCTTCGCCGATGTCGCCGACCTGTTCTTTCACGACGATCTTGACGAGGTTCCGGTCAGGGCGGACATCGTCCATGCCGGAAGCGCGCTCCAGTATATCGAGGACTGGCGCGGTATGCTGGCGCGTCTGCTGCGGTTCGGGCCGCGCTATCTGGTGCTGTCCGACCTGCCCGCCGGTGATATTCCCACCTTCGCCTCGGTTCAGGTCTATTACCAGCGGCGCATGCGCCACTGGTTCTGGAATCTGGGCGAGGTTCTGGATGTCCTGAAAGGGCTTGGTTGCGAGGTTGTCTTCCGCAGCCGCTACGAGGGTGTGTATCTGGGCAAGCCCGGTCCCTATCCCATGGATAATTTTCCGCCGGAATGCCGTCTGGGCTTTTCCAGCAACATCGTCGCCACCTACGCGTCCTCGAGCTGAGGCCCGCCATGACCGTCGACGAGGCGCTGGAGCAGGCCATCCTGCTTCATCTGGCGGGACGGTTGGTCGAGGCCGAGGTGCTGTACCGGGCCATCGTGCAGGCGGTGCCCGATCACGGAGACGCCAATTACCATCTGGGTCTGATTGCCCTTGATCGCGGGCATGGCGAGGACGCCGTCGGCCTGATGCGCCAGGCGGTGGCGGGGAATGATGGCATGGCCCGCTTCCATTTCGGCCTCGGCAACGCCTTGATGGAAACAGGGCGGCGCCAGGAGGCGGAAGCCAGTTATCGCGAAGCCCTGGTGCTGGAACCAGAATACGCGGACGCCTGGTACAATCTGGCGGTGCTGCTGCGGGATCGCGGCAACCTGGCGGAGGCGGTGGTAGGGTTCGAGCGTGCTGTCGCCCTGACTCCAGGTTTTTGTGCCGCTTACAATAATCTCGGCATCGTCCTGACCCGGTTGGGGCGGACGGACGAGGCGATCGAAGTCTTGCGCCGGGCGCGTGCAGCCTTTCCCGGAGCGGTGGAACTGATCTTGAATCTTGGTGCCGCCCTGCTTGAGACGGGCGACCTGGATGGCGCCATCAGTCATTTCCAGCAGGCATTGGAATTGAATCCGGATTCCGCCGACGGGCACAACAATCTGGGGCTGGTCTTGAAGGATGTCGGCCGGGCCGAGGAAGCCATGGTCCATCTGCTCCGGGCGCAGGAGCTTATGCCGGATTCGGTATCGGCCTTCCGTAACCTGCTGCTGGCCATCACCTATCAGCCAGACTGGACGCCGGAGCAGCGTTTCGCCGAGAATCGGCGGTTCGAGGCACTTTACGCCGCCCCGCTCTATCCCTCGGCGGTGCGTTTCGATAATGATCGCGATCCCGGTCGGCGGCTCAGGATCGGCTATTTGTCGTCGGATTTGCGGACCCATCCGGTGGCGTTCAATCTGCTGCCGATGATCGAAGTCCATGATCCCGACCAGGTGGAACTGTGCTTCTACGCCGAGGTTGTGGCGCCCGATGCCCTGTCGGAGCGTTTCATGGCCCGGGCCGCGCTTTGGCGCTCGACGGTGGGATTGGATGATGCTGCGGTGGCCGAGCAGATTCGAGCTGATCGGGTGGACGTGCTGGTGATCCTGGCCGGGCGGTTCGACAAGAACCGGCCTCTGGTGGCGGCCTTGCGCCCGGCCCCCGTCCAGATCAGCTATTGGGATGCCGCCACCAGCGGCATGACGGCCATGGACGCCTTCATCACCGACCGGGTGCAGACGCCCCGGCGCGGCACCGAACTGTTCACGGAACGGCCCATCCGTCTGCCCAGTCTCTATATCCGCTATCCCATGGACAACGCGCCGCCGGTGGCGCCGCCCCCCATGCTGGACAATGACTATCCCACCCTGGGCAGCTTCAACAATCCGGCCAAGCTGAGCGACGCCACCCTGGCCCTGTGGGCACGGCTGATGGAGGCGCTGCCCACGGCGCGGCTGCGCCTGAAATACAAGGGCTGGTTCGGCAGCGAGGCCGTGGCGGGCCGGGTCACTGCGGCCATGGCCGCGCACGGCATCGACCTGGGCCGTATCGACATGCGGGGGGGGATGGACGATGCCCAGTCCCATCTGGCGGGCTATGGCGGTCTGGACCTTGCCCTCGATCCCTTCCCCTTCAACGGCGCCACCACCACATTCGAGGCGCTGTGGATGGGGGTGCCGGTGATGACGCTGCTGGGCGATACCTTCATGAGCCGCTGGAGCGCCTCCATGCTGACCACCCTGAAGCTGGACGGGGAGCTGGTGGCGGCCACACCCGACGACTATGTGGACAAATGCGTCCGGCTGCTGGCTGATCCGGCGCGGCTGGCCGATCTGCGCGCCGGGCTGCGCCAAAGGATCGCGGCCTCCCCCATGTGCGATGGCCGTCTGAAAGCCCGCCAGATGGAGCGGGTCTACCGCGCCCTGTGGCGGCGCTGGCTAAGGCAGAGCTGTCCTGATGACACTCTGGTCATAACCGGGTAAACAGGCGGGGCAACCGCCACTGGCAGGACCGATGCCATGACCGACACTTTTCCCACGCTGCCCCGTCTCGCCGATCTGCGGCTGGTAACCCTGCCGGTGATGGGCGATCTCGGCGGCGACTGGCTGGCGGTGATGGAGGACAGCCGGGTGGGCATGGCGATCCGGCGGGTCTTCACCGTCCATGCCGACCAGCCGACCCATCGCGGCGAGCACGCCCACAGACGGTGCAACCAGGTCCTGGTCTGCCAGATCGGCCGGATCGAGGTCATCTGCGACGACGGCACCGACAAGTCGGTGACGGTTCTGGACACGCCGGGCAAGGGATTGTTCATCCCCGCCGGGATCTGGGCGGCCCAGGATTACGATGCCGAGTCCCTCTTGACGGTGCTGTGCGACCAGCCCTACGACGAGTCGGACTATTTCCGGAATTACGAGGATTTCCTGGCCTATCGCGCCCAGGGGAAAGGGGAATAACATGCGTTTCGTCGTCACCGGCGGCCTGGGCCATATCGGCTCGCGCCTGATCCGCACCCTGCCGCAGCGCTTTCCCGGCGCCGAGGTGGTCATCATCGACAGCCTGGCGACCCAGCGCTATCCCTCGCTGTTCAATCTGCCGGGCGAGGGCCGCTACCGCTTCGTCGAGGCCGACGCCACCACCTGCGAGTTGGAGCCGCTGCTGGCGGGCGCCGACGCGGTCATCAATCTGGCCGCCATCACCGATGCGGCGGGCAGCTTCGGCAACCGCGAGAAGGTGGAGCGCGAGAATTACGGCATCACCGAGCGCGTTGCCCTGGCCTGCGTCAAGGTGGGCGCGCCCTTGATCACCGCCTCGTCCACCAGCGTCTACGGCACCCAGAAAAGCCGGGTGGACGAGGATTGCGACGCCTCCGACCTGGCGCCGCAAAGCCCCTATGCCGAGACCAAGCTGCGGGAAGAGGCGCTGGTGATGCGGCTGGCGGCGGAACAGGGGCTGAAGGCCACCATCTTCCGCTTCGGCACCATTTTCGGCGTCTCGCCCGGCATGCGCTTCCACACCGCCGTCAACAAGTTCTGCTGGCAGGCGGTGCTGGGCCAGAAGGTCACGGTCTGGCGCACCGCCTATGACCAGATGCGGCCCTATCTCGACCTGGGCGACGCGGTGGAGGCGGTGGCCTTTACCATCGAGCGCCGGATGTTCGACGCTCGCGTCTACAACGTGGTCACCTCCAACCACACCGTGCGCGACGTGGTCGACGCCATCCGCGCCCATGTGCCGGACCTGGATGTCACCTTCGTGGACGAGAAGATCATGAACCAGTTGTCCTACGAGGTGGACAACACCCGCATGCTGGCGGCCGGTTTCACCTTCAAGGGCGACCTGAAGACCGCCCTGGCCGAGACCATCGCCTTGCTGCGCAACATGAACAACGGAGCGAAGTGATGCGGGCGCTGGTCACCGGCGGCGCCGGTTTCATCGGCTCCACCCTGGTCCGCCAGTTGATGGCGGAAACCGACGGGACGGTGCTGACGGTGGACAAGCTGACCTATGCCGGTCGGCTGGAGAATCTGGACGGCGTGCTGGACGACCCCCGCCATGCCTTCGCCAAGGAGGACATCGCCGACCGCGCCGCCATGACCCGGCTGTTTTCCGAGTTCAAGCCGGATATGGTGTTCCATCTGGCCGCCGAGTCCCATGTGGACCGCTCCATCGACAGCGCGGGCGAATTCATCACCACCAATATCGTCGGCACCTTCGTGCTGCTGGAATGCGCCCTGGCCCATTACCGGGGGCTGGAGGGCACGGCGAAGGAGCGGTTCCGCTTCGTCCATGTCTCCACCGACGAGGTCTATGGCTCGCTCGAGCCCGGCGACATGTTCCGCGAGACCTCGCCTTATCAGCCGAACTCGCCCTATGCCGCCTCCAAGGCCTCGGCCGACCTGCTGGTGCGGGCCTGGGTCAAGACCCACGGCCTGCCCTGCGTCATCACCAACTGCTCCAACAATTACGGCCCGCGCCAGTATCCGGAAAAGCTGATCCCGCTGACCATCTTGAACATGGCCGAGGGCAAGCCGATTCCCATCTATGGCGATGGCGGTCAGATCCGCGACTGGCTGCATGTGGAGGACCATGCCCGGGCGCTGCGCCTGATCGGCGAGAAGGGCCGCGTCGGCGAGACCTATTGCATCGGCGGCGAGGCGGAATCCACCAATATGGATCTGGTCCTCACCCTGTGCGCCGCCTTCGATGAGCTGAAGCCCAATGTGGCCTGGGCGCCGCACAAATCGCTGATCACCCATGTCAAGGACCGGCCCGGCCACGACCGCCGCTATGCCACCGACATCACCAAGCTGAAGACCGAACTGGGCTGGGCGCCCCGCTGGACGCTGAAGGATGGGCTGGCCGCCACCATCCGCTGGTATCTCGACAACACCGCCTGGCGCGAGGCCATCGACGCCGAGGCCCGCGCCCGGCGCGGTACGGGTTGATCTGGGCACGAGATGGCTACCGTCGGCGAAGCCCTCACCCAGGCCGCCCAATGTCAGGCCGAAGGATCGGCGGCCGAGGCGGAAATGCTTTACCGTGCCATCCTCGATCAGTTCCCCGATTTGCCCGAGGCGCTTAACGGCCTGGGAATAGCGCTGTTCGGGCAGGGAGAAAGGGCGGCCGGGGCCGCCCTGGTTCAAGCGGCCACGGCCAAGTCCCCGAGCGAGCCCGTCTTCCATTCCAATGCTGTGGAAATGTTGGTGGCGCTCAACCGTCCCTTGGAGGCGGCGTCGCACCTGGAACGGATCATTGCACTGCTGCCAGAACCGGCTCCCGACCTGATCGGCCGTCTAGGTCAGTTGCTGCTGGGCGATCCCACCCGAACCGACGAGGCTATCGCCATACTTGAGCGGGCTCTGGCCCTGGGTTGCGACGATGTCTACCTGTTCGCTGAACTGGCGGGTGTCTACAGTGAGGCGGGGCGATTCGAGGAATCCATCGCCACCTATCGCAAGGGCCTTGCCCGCCACCCGGATGCGGCGTGGATGTTCAGCAACATGCTGGTGACCATCATGATGGTCAGCACATATTCGGCCCGGCAGGTTTTCGAGGCCCATCTGGAGTTTGGAGAGGCCTACGAGCCGCTTTTCCGAGGCCGGATCAAGCCGCACCGCAACTCCCCTGATCCGAATCGGGTATTGCGGATCGGTTATCTGTCACCGAATTTCCGCGGGCATATCCTGATGATGAATATCTTGCCCGTGCTGCGCGAACATGACCGTTCGAAGGTCTCCGTGCACGTTTTTGCGCATGTGCCCGAACCGGATTCCGTTACCCGCAAGGTCATGGAGGCTTGCGATGACTTCGTATTCATCCACAAGATGGATGATGATGCTGTCGCCGATCTAGTTCGCGAGCGGGAAATCGACATTCTGGTGCATCCGATGGGGCATTGGGCCGACAACCGCCTGCTAGTCTTCGCGCGAAAGCCAGCTCCCATTCAGGTGAACTACACCTGCAATTCGCCAACCATGGGCATGCGCAGCTTCGACTACATGTTCGTCGATCGTTGGCTGGATTTCGACGACAGCCTGCAGGAATTCGCGGTGGAGACACTCTATCGCTTGGAACACGGCTTCGTGACGACCGAATATGCCATTGCCCCCAGGATCGCCCCGCCGCCATGCCTGGAAAACGGTCATGTCACCTTTGGATCGTTCAACAATCCGGCCAAGCTTTCCGACAAGACGCTCACTCTGTGGACCCGGGTCATGGCAATGGTTCCAAATGCCCGGCTACTGATTAAAGGAGGAAAAATCGATACTCCGGGATTTGCTGACCACCTCCGGGCCAGGGTCGCCCGGTTCGGTATTGACCCGTCGCGTCTGAGTCTCCTCGGCCATATGGGATCCTACGAAGATCATCTGCTGGCCCATAATCAGGTCGACATTTTCCTTGATTCCTTGCCGTTCGGGGGCGGGCGAACCACCGAGGATGCTATCTGGATGGGATGCCCGGTGGTGACTCTGGTTGGACCGGAACTGCACGGCCGCAATACCGCCAACCGTCACCTGCGACTGGGCACGCCCGAACTGTGCGCCCATGGCGAGGACGACTATGTGGCCATCTGCGCAGCCCTGGCGGCCGATCCCGAGCGTCTCTCTTTCTACCGTGCCAATTTGCGCGACATCTGGCTGCGTTCCTCCTTGACCGACTACAGAACCCATGCCGACGATCTGGAACGTGCCTACCGCGACATCTGGCAACTCTGGTGCGCGGAGCAGCGTCCATGAGCGTCATGCATGCGACACGTGGCCGAACCAGTCAGGTCTGTCGGCGACAGGCCTGGCGCCACAGGCCGCGATAGGCCGCCTCGATATCGCCCACCACCAGCGGCCCGTCGCAGACCGGCGAGGACCGCAGGCGGGGGCGCAAGCTTTGGCGCAGATCGATCTGTCGCCCGCGATCGGCGGCCAACCGGGCGGCGATGGCCACATAGTCGGCGTCGTCCCTGGCCACCAGATCGGCCAGCCCGGCATTGCTCAGGATCGAGGCACCCGCCCGCTGCCAGGCATTGGGGCCGGGCAGGCTGATCACCGGCACACCCATCCACAGCGGGATCAGCACGGTGGTATTGCCGGAATGCAGCGGTGAATCCAGCACCGCCGTGACCCGGCCATAGAATCCCATGTTGCGGCCCCAGCCGCCGGGAATGCCCTCGATATCCACCCGCCCGGCCAGTTCGCCCAGGCGGCGGCGCCACAGTTCCGTCGCCTCGGGGTCATCGAACAGGTTGTGCTTGGCCAGGATGCGGGAGTCCGGCACCGCGTCCAGAAGCCGTGCCCACAGGGCGATGGTGCGGGCATCCAACCGGGCGGGATCGGCGACGCTGGCGAAGACGGTTCGTTCCGGCGGCTCCGGCGCTGGGTCGGGCCAGCGGGCATCGGGCAGGAAAGGGGCGATGATGCGTGGCAGCCGATGGACGGTCTCGGTAAACTCGGCCTCGCAGCCCATAGGGGTCAGGAAGGGATCGCCTAGCAGGGTGTCCATGGCATCCACCCCGGTGGTGGCGGAATAGCCGATCAGGGTGGCTACCTGGATCGGGGCGGGGCGGTGGGCGAAGGCGAACAGCCGGTTGTCGCTGGTATGGCCCGCCAGATCCACCAGGATGTCGATGCCATCGGCGCAGATAGCCTCGGCCAGGGCGGCATCGGTCAGCCCCGCCGTCCGTCGCCAGTGATCGGCCGAGGCCCGCATGCGCTGGCTGTGGGAATCTTCCACCACCACGTCGGAATAGCAGAAGACTTCGACCTGGCTCTTGTCGTGATGGGCCAGCAGCGGCTCGATATAGAAGGCGCAGGCATGCTGCCGAAAATCGCCCGAGACATAGCCGATGCGCAACCGCCGCTCGGGCTCCCATGATCGCGGCGCGGGGGCGAGCGGGGTGATGCCGATGGCCAAGCGGTTCCAGGCACGGGCCTCGGCCACCATGGCGGCGGCGGGAAGGTCCGGGACGTATTGCAGGCAGAACAGAAGCTTGCCGGTGACGCTGCTCAGGATATTGGCGGGCAGTCTCTGCGGCGTCGCCAAGGTACGGCGCAGGCGAAGGATGGCCTCGTCGACCCGCCCCAGGGCGGTCAGGGTGGTGGCGGCGCAATCGGCGATATAGACATTGCCCTCGGGAGCCAGCCTCTCGGCCGCGTCCACCATATTCTGGGCGGCCACGGCATGGCCCAGCCGGTGCTCGGCCTGGGCCCGCGCCAGCAGGGCGGCCAGATGGGGTGTCGTGCGTTCGGTGGCGCGCCGGGCCAGTGCCAGGGCCTCGTCGGCCTCGCCGCGATGCAGCAGGACCAGGGCCAGATTGGTCAGGGCACCGCCGTCATCGGGGGACAGGGTCAGGGCGTGACGCAGGATCGGTTCCGCCTCGGCATGGCGCCGTGCCTGGATCAACTGGCTGGACAGGGCGATCAAGGCGTCGACGGAGTCGGGCCGGTGGCGCAGCAAGGCGCCATAAGCCTCGATGGCGTCCTGGCCCCGCCCCAGTGCGACCAGGGCGTCGGCCCGGTTGGCGAGATCGTCGGAGGTTTCCTGGCCCAGGGCCGCCACGGCCTCGAGATGGACCAGGGCTGTGTCTGGCCGTGCGCATTGTACTGCCAGGAAGGCGCAGGCCCGGTGCATTCCCGCCTCGGCGGGTGCCAGGGCGACGGCTTGCTCGAAAGCGGCCAGGGCTTCGTCCAGGCGCTCCAACTCAGTCAGAACCTCGCCCTGGAACTGTCGTACCACCGGCTCGGCGGGAAGCAGTTCCGCCAGACGCGCCGCCCATCGCGCCGAGGCGGACAGGTCACCCGCTTGGCGGGCGGCGATGGCTTCAGCCATCACGTGCCGGGGATCATCCATGCGATCTCCTCAGCTCTCGGCGGCGAGGAAGGCACGGGCGGTAAGCTCCAGACCTTGCCGCAGGCCGATGCGGGGCCGCCAGCCGGTGGCGCGGGCCAGGGCCTCCCACTCGCCGACGAAATTACGGAACTCGATGGGCGACAGATTGGACGGCGGCGGCGTCGCCGTCATGGTCGCCGCCCGGCCGGTGAGGGCGCGCGCCACCTCGGCCGCCAGACCGAAGGCCTCGGCCACGGTGTGGCCCTCGCCGGAACAGACCAGATAGCCTGCCCCGTCCAGGGCCGCTCCCGCCGCCCCGGCCATGACGAAGGCCTCGACCACGTCGGTGATATAGACATAGTCGCGCACCCAGTCGCCATCGCCGAACAAGGTGATCCCGGCGCCGTCCAGGGCGCGCTTCAGCACCTTGTTGAGGATGCCGCGATCGGCGGCCGACGACCCGACGCCGGGGCCGTAGACATTGGCCAGGCGCAGGGCGCCGCCCCGGACATGGCCCAGGCGGACATACAGCGCCAGATAGGCTTCCGCCGCCAGCTTGCCGGTATCATAGGCGGTGACCGGGCGGGGCGGGGTATCGAAGGTCACCGGCAATTGCTCAGGCAGCCCGGCGGTGGTGGCGGTGCTGGCCAGGACAAGGCTGGGCTTGCGGCCATGCTTGCGGGCGGCCTCCAGCAGCCGGATCGGCGCGCCCGCATTGGTCATCAGGTCGGCCACCGGGTCGGCCTCGGCCTGATAGACGCTGGTCTGGGCGGCGCAATGCATCACCACGTCGATACCGTCCATCAGCCGGTCGCAGAAGTCTTGGTCCTGCAATTCGCCGATGACATCCTCGACATCATCGCGGGGGGTGAAGGGACGACGCGACTGGCGCCGGACCCGGGCGCCCAGTTCGCTCAGGCGTCCGACCAGGGCCGAACCGACGAAACCGGCGGCGCCGGTGACCAGCACCGGGCGATCCTGGTAGAACTCGGTCAGGCGTCGGCTCATGCCCCTTCCGCCTCCAGGCGGCGGCAATGCTCGGCGAAGCTGGGAAAGGCGGCGTCGCGGGCCGAGATCACCGGATCGGCGATGGGCCAGGGCACCGCCAGGGTGGGGTCGTTCCAGACGATGCCGCCCTCGTCGTCGGGGCGGTAGTAGTCGGTGCATTTGTAATGGACGGTGGCGCGCTCGCTCAGCAAGGCGAAGCCATGGGCGAAGCCCGGCGGCATGTAGACCTGGCGGGCGGTCTCGGCGGTCAGCTCGAAGCTCTCCCATTTGCCGAAGGTCGCCGAGCCCGGGCGGATATCGAGGCAGACATCGAGAATGGCGCCCTCGGTCAGGAACACCAACTGGCCCTGGGGAAAGCGGCGCTGGAAGTGAAAGCCCCGCACCACCCGGCCCGAGGACACCGAGACGTTGTCTTGGACGAAACTCTCGGCGATGCCCGCCTCGCGAAAGCGGCGGTCGTTCCAGCTTTCGAAGAAGCGGCCGCGCGAATCGCCGAAGGTCTTGGGCTCCAGCAGCAACAGGCCGGACAGGGTGGTGGTCAGGACATTCATGGGATGGTTTCCGGCGGGCCGAGGGGTTCATTCTATATACACGCCCACTTCGCGCCCGGTCCATGGCTCCGTCGCGGGCTTGAGCCCAAGGCGGAGGCGGTGCACACTGCCGCCTGCGAACAGGACCAGGAGGATGGTTTGGTGCCGAGCGTGTTGGAACAGGCCTTGGAACATCATCATGCCGGACGTCTGGCCGAGGCCGAGGTCCTGTATCGCCAATTGGCCGACGCCGATCCCGATGATCCCGATTCGCGCTATTGGCTGGCGACATTCTATATTGAGAGGCAGCGCTACGAAGATGCTGTTAGCGTCATCAGGCGGTCGATAGAACTGGAGCCGCATAGCTCCGCGCATGTGACCATCCTTGGGCATGCCCTGCAATCCATAGGACGGGTGGATGAGGCGCTTGGCTGTTGGGACCTTGTGCTTAGCATGTCGCCTGATAACACGGATGCACTCTTCCGCCGGGCTTTGGCGTTGGAACTGCTGGGACGGAGCGACGAAGCCGCCGCCGCTTATTATGCCCTGGTCCAGATGGACGACAACCATGCCGGAGCCTGGCATAATCTGGGCTGCATCCTGGGACGCCAGGAGCGCTTCGAGGATGCGGCCATCTGTTACCGGGCCGCAACAGATGCCGATCCGAATCTGGTGGTGTCGTTCAATAATCTGGGGGGGGTTCTCTACCATCAGCACCGGCTTGACGAGGCCATGCGGGCCTATGGCCGAGTGCTGGAACTGGGCGAAACAGCCTCAGTCCATCACAATATAGGCATGATCTATCAAGATCAGGGGCGTCTTGCTGATGCGATCGCGTCGTATCGCAAGGCCATGGAGATCGACCCCGGTTTCAAGGAAGCTCATTCCGCCTTGCTGTTCTGCCTGTGTTTCGACGAAACCTCCGATCCCGATCAGGTGTTCCAGGAGCATCTCGACTATGGCAGGCGGCATGTGGCGGCGAATAAGACGCCGTTCGCGGAACACGCCAATGCCCGCGATCCCAACAGGCGGCTGAAGGTCGGCTATGTATCGCCAGATTTCCGTCTTCACCCCTGCTCGCACTTCGTCTTGCCGGTACTGGAACATCACGACAAGTCCCGGTTCGAGATATTCTGTTATTTCAATCGCGCGGTCGACGATCCTTATACGGAGCTATTTCGGCGAGTGGCCGACCACTGGAGCCGCTGCCAGGAGGAAAGCGACGAAGCGTTGGCCGCAAGGATCAGGGATGACGGGATCGATATTCTGGTGGAATGCGCCGGCCATATGGGCAATAGCCGTCTGCCCATGTTCGGTCTTCGCCCCGCTCCAATCCAGGTCAGCCATCCCCTGTATCCCAACACCACCGGGGTGGCGACCATGGACTACCGCATCATGGATCCCATATTCGCCCCCCCTTGGGCCGATGCCTGGCATTCGGAGTCCCTGGTGCGCATGCCCCAGGTCCACGTCTCCTATCGTCCGCATCGATCTGACGTGGCGCCATCACCGGAACCGCCGTTCCGGTCCAACGGCTATGTCACTTTCGGCTGCTTCAACAATTTCGCCAAGATCGGCGAGAGCACCGTGGATGCCTGGTCGGCCATTTTACGGCGAATTCCCACCGCGAAGCTGATGCTGAAGTGGAAGGGGCTGGGCGACCGCGAAGCCGAGCGCTATGCCCGTGCCAGATTTGTCCAGCGCGGCGTCGACCCTGATCGTATCGTTTTGGTGGGATGGTCTCCGGATCCCTACACCCCCTATCACGCCATCGACATCGCGCTGGATCCGTTCTTTGCAAATGGCGGCACCACTACCTGTGATGCTTTGTGGATGGGGGTGCCGATCGTGACGTGTCACGGGCGGACACCTTTCTCGCGGGTAGGGCTGTGCCACCTGACGAATATCGGATTGCCGGACCTGATCACTGCCGACGCTCCGGCCTATATAGACAAGGTCGCGTGGCTCGCCTGCGATATTGACGCCCTGTCGGACCTTCGTCGAGGGATGCGCGAGCGCTTCATGGCTTCGCCGCTGATGGATGGAAGCGGCTATACCCGCCATCTGGAGGACGCCTACCGGGTCATGTGGCGGCGGTGGTGCGCCGGTCTGCCGCCCGCCCCAATCGACTTTCCCCTTGGGGAATAGTGGCTGGATTCCGTTGCGTCATTGCTGTTACGCTGCGTCGCGAAATCCAATTCCCGGGTGAGGTCATGGTGAAGCCAGTCATAGCGTTTGTGGTCGTAGCGCTTCTCTCGGTATCAGGCTGCGCCGGCGACAAGAGCCCGTGGTCACAAATCCAGGATCACTTCCGCCAGGCCAACGCCACCGGACAGGCCCAGCCCACAATTAGCGAGGCTTCGGCAGCTCCGGCTGCCGTGACCAAGATCGCCTATACCTTCTGTGACGGCTGTCTGGTCAACTCTGGCGGGACGGTCATGGCTACCGACCAGAAGCTGGTGGGTGACCTTGAACGGGTCGCCATGGTCGACGGCAATGTTTCCTTCATCGGCTGGGCGGCGGATACCGGGGTCGGCGAGCCGGTTCCCACGGTGCTGCTGGTCAGCGATGGCAAGGTAGTGGGCTCCGTGGTCCCCCGCGAGCCCCGCCCGGATGTGTCGGCCGCGCTGAAGCTGGTGAAGAAGATACACTTTGGCTTCGACCTGCGGGTGCCTGCCTCCGAACTGGGAAGCAGTGCCTGGGTCTGGATGGTTTCGGCGGACGGAAAGTCCCGTCGCATCGACAAGATGTTCCAGCGCTGATCTCCACAGTCGTCGGATAGGGGCATTCCTTTGGCGGCAGTGAGTGTCGATCAAGCGTTGGAGAGCCTGCGCCAGGCTCTTAGGGGATGTGCTGAACAGCGGATCGAGGAGATCGCCGCCGGGCTGATCCAATATGCGTTGCTCGTCTTGAGCCAGGGGCGGACCTCCGAGGCCGAGGCCCTGCTGGACCGTGTGGCCGCCATCCTTCCCAACCATGCAGGGCTTCGCCATTTTCAAGGCTTGATTCGACAGATGGAGGGTGACCTGCCGGGTGCCGAGGCGCTGATCCGTCGCTCCTTGTCCATCGATCCCGAACAACCCGAGGTCTGGTCCAATCTGGGTGCTGTCTTCATGGGGCAGCAGGATATGGATCAGGCCAGCGATTGCTTCCGTCGCGCCTTGCGGCGCAAACCCGACCATTTGAAAGCCCGTAATAATCTTGGAGTGTGTCTGCTGGGGCGAAGCAAGTGGGCCGAGGCGATTGAGGTTCTCGAGCCGGTGGTGGCCCAGGCCCCGACGCTGACCGGTGCCGCTGTCAATCTTGCCATGGCGCTGGTGGGGGCTGGACGCCATGACGAGGCCGTTGCCATTTGCGCCAATCTGATCGAGCGAGATGGCGACAATCTCGATGCCCTTCTTTGTCTGGCCGATGCCCAGGCCCGCGTCGGCGACCGCGACGAGGCCATCTCGACCCTTCGAAGGGCGCTTGCCCATTGGCCAGTCCGGCAGGTGGCCAACAACCTTGCCAATCTGTTGCTGGCCGAAGGTCGCAACGCCGAGGCGGTCGGCCTCTACCGAGCCATTCTGGAGGGCGATCCGGACGATGCCCAAGTGCTCTCCAATCTTGGGGGGGCGCTGACGGCGTTGGGCCTGGTGGAGGAAGCCGAGGCTGCCTACCGCCGCTCGCTGTCTCTGCGCCCCGATCCGGCCACGCATAGTGGCCTTCTGTTCACCCTTCAGAACCGAGAAGGCCGCACGTCACGTGATCAATTGGCCGAGTCGCTGGACTGGGGGCGGGCCTGGGGGCATGAGGCAGCCCGGTGCATCTATCTTAATGCGCGTGATCCGGAGCGGCGGCTCCGGGTAGGCTATCTGTCGCCCGATTTCCGCCACCATGCCATGAGGTGCCTGGTTCCGCCCCTGCTCGACGCCCACGATCGGGGGCAGGTCGAGGTGATATGCTATCATGACCACCCCGGATATGACGAGGTAACCGCCACCATTCGGGCGCTGTCCGAAGGCTGGCGCGATGTCTTCGGATTATCCGACGTGGCGCTGGTGGAACAAATTCAGGCCGATGGCATAGACATCCTGGTGGAATGTGCCGGCCATTCCGGGGGCAATCGATTAAGGGCACTGGCCCGCAAGCCGGCCCCCATCCAGGTGTCCTGGCTGGTCGGATATGGCGGCACCACCGGTCTGGATGCCATCGATTATGTGCTGGCCGACGACATCCTGATTCCTTACGGTTTCGACGCAGAATTCAGCGAACGCGTCCTCCGGCTGCCGGTTGCGGCTCCTTTCCGCCCCGATCCCGCCCTGCCCGAGGTTACCCCCCTGCCTGATGGGCCGCCGCTTCTGGCCTGCTTGGGAAATCCCGCCCGTATCGGTCGCAGTCTCGTCGAAGCGTGGCAGCGGATGCTGGACCGCCTTCCAGACTCCCGGCTGTTGCTGATGCACGGCGCCTATGGTGAGTCGGGGCAAGAGGAGGCATGGCGTAGGCATTTCGCTCCGCTGGGCGAAAGGCTGATCCTGTCGGGGGTGCCCGGGGGCTGGGGCGCCAACATGCATGCCTATGGACAAATCGCGCTGGCGCTTGATACTTTCCCGGCTGCCGGTGCGACGTCGACCCTGATTCCACTTTGGATGGGCATTCCCACGGCGTCCCTGGCTGGGGAGTGCGCTGTCGGGAGGTTCGGCGGTTCTATCCTGCGCGGCGCGGGATTGCATGAGTTGGTGGCACATTCCTTGGACGAGCATGTGGAGCAGGTGGTGAGCCTTGCGTCGGATCGCAAGCGGCTAGCCGGTTTGCGGCGCGAGCTCCGGCCAAGACTGGCGCAAGGACCGCTGTGTGATGCCCTCGGCTTCGCTCGCGAGATCGAGCGGCATTTCCGCGCCATCTGGCGCCAGTGGTGCGAGACGACCAAGGGAGAGTCTGGGATATGAAGGGGATCATTCTGGCGGGAGGCATGGGGACGCGGTTGTGGCCGGTGACCCTGGGCGTCAGCAAGCAGCTTCTGCCTGTTTACAACAAGCCGATGGTTTACTATCCCTTGTCTGTACTGATGCTGGCCGGGATTCGCGACATCCTGGTGATTACCCGGCCCGAGGATCAAGCGAGCTTTCGTAATCTGCTGGGGGATGGCGCCCGATTGGGTCTATCCATCAGCTACACCATTCAGCCCAAGCCCGAGGGGCTTCCCCAGGCTTTCGTCCTGGCCAAGGACTTCATCGGTGATGATCGTTGCGCCCTGGTCCTGGGCGACAACATCTTCTTTGGCCACGGACTACCCGAACTGCTGCGTGAAGCTGGCCGCCAAACGGTGGGTGCGTCAATCTTCACCTATGTTACCCGTACGCCGGAAGCCTATGGCGTCCTGGTGCGGGACGAGGCTCGCCGTCCGATGGAGGTGGTAGAGAAGCCTAGGACACTCGTCTCCAACGAGGCCATCACCGGCCTTTACTTCTTCGGACCGGAAGTGGTGGAAATGGCTTCTTCGCTGAAGCCGTCGGTGCGGGGCGAGACCGAGATCACCGATCTGATCCGCACCTATGTGGCCAACGGGACCCTTGCGGTCCAGGAAATGGGCCGAGGCTACGCCTGGTTTGACAGTGGCACCCACGAATCCCTGCTGCAGGCCTCGATTTTCGTCCAGGCCATCGAGGAGCGCCAGGGCTTGGCCGTGGCTTGCCTCGAAGAAATCGCGTTGCGTATGGGCTTCATCGGGTTGGACGAACTCCACGCCATCGCCGCGTCCATCTCGGCCAGCAGTTATGGCGCTTATGTCCACCAGCTCAGCCAGTCCCTCAAGGGCAAGGTCCAGGGCGCTCCCTCGGTCAGCGGATCATGAATCTCGACATGAAGGAGCAGGCGGAGTCCATTGGCGAGTTAATCGGCCAGGGGATGCGATGCCATGCCGAGGGAGACATCGCCGAGGCGGAGCGTCTGTACCGGGTGGTTCTCGACCAGGATCCAGAGAATGTCGATGGGCTTCATCTGCTGGGACTGGTGGCCCATGCCACCGGCCATTTGGACGAGGCGGCCCGGCTGATCGGGCTGGCGGTGGAACGTAAACCGGATCAGGCCGTGTTTCTCAGCAATCTTGGCAATGTTTTCCTTAGCATGAGCCAGCCGGCCAAGGCCGAGGCAGTTCTTCGCCGGGCCCTGACCATTGCCCCCGATCATGCGGCCGGACACAACAATCTGGGTCTGGCCATGTCGGCTCAAGGGCGATTCTCCGAAGCGGCCCAGTGCTACCGGAAGGCACTCTCCCTCGACCGCACCCTTGGCGATTCCTTTGCCAATCTGTGCACGGTCCTGACGAATCAAGGACTGATGGGCGAGGCGGAAGAGGCGGCCCGTGGTGGCGTGGACGTAGACCCCGGAAACCCGGACGCCGTCGCTAGGTTGTCCCAGGTTGTCTTGAAGCGGGGACGCGCTGAAGAAGCCTTAGCCCTGGCCAAGGCTGCGCTGGAGCGTTCCCCATCATCATCCACTCTTTTGACTGCCTGCGGGTTGGCCCGCCTGGAGTTGGGGCAGCCTATCCGCGCGCTGGACTATTTTGAACGGGCCGAGCGTGGAGAACCAAAACTGGTCGAGACCCAGGGGTATCGCAAAGAGGCAGAGGCCCGCAAGCCGAGCGACGCCGTCTTGCTTGAGCAACTGCTGACGGCGGTGCGACGCGGCGATGTGGAGATGTTCATTGATGTGGAAGCATTCCGCATGCCGCATTCACCCCTTAAGGTCGAATTCTATGCCAACTGGGCGTTGCTCATGAATGTGACCATCTGGGGGGTATCGTTCTGGCTGCTGCCACAGCTTTGGGCGCTGGGCGTGGGCCTGGGCTCGGCGGCACTGTATTATCTGTTCGGTCGAAAGATTGTCGGCAACAAGATGCGCGCCCATATCCAGGACCGCCTGGGCGCGGATACCTCGTTGTGGCTCAAAGCCTGGAACATGGGGGGGGTCAGTCTTCGCGACAATGCCACAGGCCAGATTGTCTCCTCGCCTGATGGTCGCTGGCGCCTGATGGTCGAGGATATCGCTCCTACCCAACAAAGCCCGAACCCGTAGCGGGCAAGCTCCTAGCGGATCATCCGTCCATGCCGTCCATTTCCGAAGTATTGGCCCTTGCCATCCGACATCATAACAGCGGGGGGTTGCGCGAGGCGGAGGATCTGTATCGCCAGATACTCGATATTGATCCGCGCCAGCCTGACGCACTTCACCTTCTAGGGCTGGTGGCCTTCCAGACCGGCAACTGTCACGCGGCCGTCGATCTGATCACCCAGGCCATCGCCATTAAGAACACCGACGCCGCCTATCACGAGCATCTGGCGTTGAGTTTGGTCGGGGTGGGGCGCGGTGTCGAAGCCGAGCGTGCCGCGATGCAAGCGATGGCCCTGAACCCCGACCAAAGCGAAACCTTCAACAACCTGGGCAATCTGCTTCAGGAAATGGGGCGCATGGATGAAGCCCTGATCTGTCGCCAGAAGGCTTATGAGCTGACGCCCGACAACCATCTCTACAGCTATAATTACGCCATCACCCTGGAAAGGTTTGGGCGATTGGAGGAGGCGGAAGCCTTCCATTATCAGGCGCTCAAGCTCGACCCGAACTTTCCCGAGGGGCTGAACGGTCTGGGCGAACTGCATCGCAAGGCAGGGCGCGTGGACGAGGCGGTCGCCTGTTATCAGCGCGCACTGGCCTTACGTGCTGATTTCGTGGAGGCCCTGAACAATCTGGGACTGGCATATTCCTCCCGAGGCCAGTTGTTCGAGGCGACGGCGATTCTCCAGCGGTGCTTGGCCTTGCGGCCAGCCAACGATGCCGCGCTCAGCAATCTCGGCAATATTTATCAGATGCAAGGCAGAGCCGAGGAGGCGGCGGACATTTTTCGTCGCGCTGTCGAGGTCAACCCCGGGCAGGCCGTCGCACACAGCAATCTCATTTTCGCGATGATCCACATGCATGACGCCACCGGGGAAACCCTGCTGCGCCAATGTGGGGAATGGGATCGCGCCCAGTCCATGCGCACCCCCATTATCCAGCATAGCTTCGCCAACGATCGGGATCCAGACCGGCGGCTGCGCGTCGGGTTTGTATCGGCCGATTTCAAGGACCATGCCGTCAGTTACTTCCTACTGCCGCTGTTCCGGGCGTTCGACCGCTCGCGCGTTGAGCTCGTCTGCTACAACGAGGTCCGCAACGAGGATGTGGTGACCGGCTGGTTTCGCGACAGTGTCGATTGCTGGCGTGACAGCAAGGGCATCCACGACCAAGGGCTGACAGAGATGTGCCGCGCCGACGCCATCGACATCCTGGTCGACTGCGGCGGCCATTCCGGAGGCAATCGCTTGACCGCCTTCAAGCGTCGCCCGGCCCCCATCCAGATAACCACGCCCCTAGGCCACGGCGGCACGACCGGCGTGAGGGAGATGGACTACTTCATCGGCGATCCGTTTCTGACCCCGGCCGGAAGCGACAGTCAGTTCAGTGAGACTGTGATCAGGCTCGACAAGGTCTTCGCTCCGTTCGAGCCCAAGGACTTCTGGCCGGAACCAGTGGCCTCGGTACCGGAACAGCCTCTGTTCGGCTGTTTCGGTGACCCCGCCCGTATCAGCCGCCAGACCCTGCTGCTTTGGCGCCGCCTGCTCGATGCGGTTCCCGGGGCACGCATCTTGTTCAAGCATAAGGCCTATGGCAGCGACGCCATGGCCGAGCACTGGGCGGTTCGCTTCGCCCCAATAGCCGATCGCGCGATATTCGAAGGGCTGCCCGGTGGCTGGGTCGGCAACATGGATGTTTATGGCCGAGTTCGGGTGATGTTGGATACCTTTCCCGCGGCGGGGGCGACCTCGAGTCTGATTCCGCTTTGGATGGGGGTGCCGGTGTTGTCTCGGGTCGGAACTCATACACTGCAGCGGTTTGGGGCTCCCATCCTTCATAACCTGGGGCTGGCCGATCTGGCAGCCGAGAGCGACGACGCCTTCGTGTCGGCGGGATCTGCCCTGATCGCCGACGATACCCGGCTGGCCCGGCTGCGCGCGTCGCTGCGGCCGACCCTGCGGGACTCTGCCCTGTGCGATGCCCAGGGGGCCGCCCGCCAGTGGGAGGCGGCATTTCGCCACGTGTGGCATGCCTGGTTGGCCGAGGCAGGGAGATGAGCGACGAGCCATCGGCAGACGAACAGTTGCAGACGGCCTTTGCCCTGCAAAGGGAAGGGCATTTCCGGGAGGCGGCTTCGGTGGCGGGGGCTGTGCTGGCCCGATGGCCAGGGCATGCCGACGCCATGCATACTCTTGGGTTGCTCCGTCATCTCGAGGGGGATTCCTCGACTGCCTACCGTCTGGTGCGGCGCTCGATGGAGATGAGTGAGGCACCTTCGGCGCGCCATTTGGCTAATTTCGCCGAAATTTGCCGTCAGTTCGGCCGTCATGCCGAGGGAATCAAGGCCGGGCGCGCTGCCATCGGTGCCGATCCCCATAACGGCACCTACCATTACAATCTAGGACTACTGCTCCGGGAAAGCGGCGACCCGGCCGCTGCGGCCGACTCCTTTGCCGCCGCTACACGGCTTGACGATGACCCGTGGCGCTGCTGGCTAGCTTTGGGGAGCGTTCTTGCAGATATGGGGCGTTCGGCCGATGCGGCTTTGGCCGAAGCGGATCGGTTGGCACAAGGCGACCCCTCGCGGCTCCATGATGTTGGCCGCGCCTGGGTGGGAGCAAACCGTCCGCTTGAGGCGGTGCAAGCCTATCAGCGATCCCTACGGCTGCGGTCGGGCCATGCCGGTGTTCTCAACAGCCTTGCCATCATTCTCGACAGTATCGGCCGCAAGCTGGAAGCGGTGGAGGCTTACAAGGCGGCCATCGTCGCCGACCCGGTCGCAGGGCATCTCCACAACAACCTGGGGAATACGCTCCGCAATCTTGGGGATTGGCCGTCGGCGCAAGCGCATTACCGGAGGGCGCTGGAGTTGGAGCCTGGTCTGTTCGTGGCGCACAGCAATGTGATGTTCACCATGCTGTTCGACCCTGCGACAACCGGTGGGGCAATGCTGGCCGAGGGGCGTCGCTGGGAGGCGACGAGGGCCTTGGCGCTGGGCGCGCGGCCCTTGGCGCGGGACCCGGACAAGCGGCTGCGTCTGGGTTATGTCTCGCCGGACTTCAAGGAACACGCGGTTGCTTATTTCAGCGAGCCGCTGCTGCGGGGCCATGACCGTTCTGCGGTGGAGGTGATCTGCTATTCCGGGACGGCGCGTCCCGACAAGACGACGGAACGGCTTCGGTCGTTGGCCGATGGCTGGGTGGATATTCACCGCATGGGGGACCGGACCCTGGCGGAGCGCATCCGCGCCGATGGCATCGATATCCTGATCGATCTGGCCGGACATACCCAGGGCAACCGGCTTCTGGCCATGTCCGAGCGCCCGGCGCCGGTGCAGGTGTCGGCGGTTTTGGGCTATGGCGGCAGCACCGGTTTGTCGTGGATGGACTGGGTTCTGACCGATGGGGTCCTGACGCCGCCGGGCTTCGAGGACCAGTTCAGCGAGCGGGTGATGCGGCTAGAGGGGAGCTTCGGTGCCTTCCTGCCGCGTACCGACTGGCCCGAGGTTGCGCCTGCGCCGACCGGGCCGCCGGTTCTGGGCTGCTTTTCCGACCCGTCGCGGGTGGATGGCGCCCAGGTGGAGCTGTGGCGCTCGGTATTGGACGCGGTGCCGGGGTCGCGGCTGCTGTTCAAGCACGGAACCTATGACGACCCCAAGATGGCGGCCTATTGGCGGGGCCTGTTCGGCCTGGTGGCGGATCGGGCGGATTTCGAGGGCGTCAAGGGCGGCTGGGGGGCGCATATGGGGGTCTATGGCCGGGTGAGGCTTGTGCTGGACACCTGGCCGGTGAGTGGCGCGACCTCGGCGTTGATCCCGCTCTGGATGGGAGTGCCGGTGGTGACGCTGTCTGGGGGGCATGCGGGCCAACGATTCGGGACCGCGGTGGTGACAGCCGCGGGCCTGCCGGAACTGTCGGCGGCAACCCCCCGGGACTATGTGCGCTTGGTGGCCGAACTGGCGAATGACCGGGAGCGGCTGGCGGAGTTGCGGCGCAGCCTGCGCGACCGGCTGCGGGAATCGCCATTGCTGGACGGGCCGGGGCATGCCCGGGCGGTGGAAAAGGCCTTGCGGACCATCTGGCGCGATGCCTGTGCCAATACCGGTGGAGACCGGAAATGAGTGGAAGCGGCGACGATCCGCTGACCATCGACCAGGCCTACGACCGGGCACTTGGCTGGCATCGGAATGGAGCGCTGGCCCAGGCGGAAGTCCTCTATCGGCGTATTCTGGACGCGGTTCCTGAGCATGCTGACACCTTGCACATGCTGGGAATGCTGGCTCATCAGTGTGGCCATTCCGAGTCGGCGGCCGAGTTGATGCGGCGCTCCCTGGCTCTGGCTTCCTCGGCGACCTGCTGGTCCAATCTCGCCGCAGCTTTGTTGGCGCTTGGCCGCCTGGCCGAGGCCGAGTCTGCGGCTCTGACAGCCCTTGGGCTGAATCCCGCAATGCTGGAGGCCCGCCGAAATTTGACTCGCTGCCTGGAAGGGCAGGGCCGACTGGCGGAGGCGGCGGAATGTTGTGCACAGATGTTGGCGGACCAGGGAGATTCGGCTGATCTCAATGGCTGGCTGGGGGCGTTGCTGGTCCGCGGCGGCAAGTTCAGCGAGGCTTTGGGGCCGTTGAATAAGGCGGTGGCCTTAAGCCCGGCCGACACAGACCTGCTGTTCTTGCGCGCTCGCTCCTTGCACGAGGTTGGCCGCACCCAGGATGCCATCCAAGGTTACAAGGAGGTTCTCGACCAAGCGCCCATGCATTCCGATGCGGCCTTGCATCTTGGTCTGGTCTATCAGGACGCCAAGCAGTTGGGGCCGGCTGAGACCATGCTGAAATGGGCCGCAGATCTGGCACCCGACAATCCCTATGTCTTCTACAATCTAAGCCGCCTATATCGGCTGATGGGGCGAATTTCCGCCGCCATCCGCGCCGCCGAGCGAGCAGTGGAGTTGAAGTCTGACTTCGCCCTAGCCTACCAGGCATTGGGCAATGCTTATCACGGTGCTGGCGAGATGGAACGAGCATTGGAGGCGTTTCGCCGTGGCTCGGCCCTGGCGCCGGATGACTATGGCTTGCACCATAACATCATCGCCTGTCTGCGGACTGACTGGCGAGTGGAGGGACGGGTGTTTCGCGACTCCTACCGCGAATGGGATCTCCGCCACTTGGGCCATATCGCCCGGCTGTCCCACGCCAATACTCCCGACCTCGAACGCCGCCTGCGCATCGGCTATCTGTCCCCTGATTTCCGCAACCATGCCGTCGCCTATTTCCTGGAACCGCTGTTGCAGGCCCATGACAGGAGCCGATTCGAGGTGTTCTGCTATTCACAAGTGGAGGACGAGGACGCTGTTACCCGGCGGTTCGAGGCCTTGGCCGATCACTGGCGGGTCACCCTGAAGAAGAGCGACGATGATGTCGCCGCCATGATCCAGGCCGATGGCATCGACATCCTGGTGGACTGCGCTGGGCATACCATCGGCATGCGCATGCATGTCTTCGCGCGCAAGCCTGCTCCAATCCAAGTTTCGACCCTGGTCGGGCACGACACCACTACCGGCGTTGCGGCCATGGACTACATTCTCAGCGACCCCTATCTGACTCCGGACGGTTACGACGACCATTTCACCGAGACCCTGATCCGTCTGCCCACGGTGGTGGCGCCTTTCCTGCCGCGGGGGGACTGGCCCGATGTCTCGCCGTTGCCCGAGGGCGCGCCGCTGTTTGGCTGCTTCGCCGAACCCAGCCGCATCGGTGATGTAAGCCTGGAGTTGTGGCGGCGGATTTTGGATCGGGTACCGGGATCGCGGCTGCTGCTGAAGCATAAGACCTACGAATATCCAGATCAGGCCCGGTACTGGCGGGAGCGCTTCTCCATCCTGGGAAACCGCCTGGAAATGGAAGGCGTTCCTGGGAGCTGGGCAGCCAACATGGAGTCCGTCTATCGCCGTGTTTCGGTGGTATTGGACAGTTTTCCCCTGACGGGGGCGACCTCGAGCCTGATTCCGCTTTGGATGGGGGCGCCGGTTGTAACACTGGCGGGGCATCATTCGGGCCAACGCTACGGTGTCAGCATGCTGACCAATGCTGGAGTGCCGGAACTGATCGCTGTCGACCATGACGGCTATGTGGAATTGGCAGCCGGGTTGGCGGAGGATCGCGGCAGGCTGAAGCGTTATCGGGAATGCTTGCGCAACACCGTACGTTCCAGCCCGATCGTGGATTCCACTGCCGTGACCAGGGCCATCGAGGATGAATATCGCCGGATGTGGCGGCAATGGTGCGGCAGCGTGAACGAGGCGGAGCATGGCTTGGAAACTGGCATCTGATCCGGAAGCAGAAGCTGCGACCATTGTTGCCAGGGCGCAGGAATTGGTCGGGCAGGGGCAGTGGGCCGATGCCGAAAGCCTGCTGCGAAGCGCCTCGGAGGGGCGGCCTTCCGATGTGCGTCTGGCCTTCGAACTGGGTGCGCTGCAGCATGAAGCCGACAAGCGGACCGATGCCGAACTGGCCTATGGCCGGGCTCTGGCCGCCGATCCTCTCCATCCTGGGG
This sequence comes from Paramagnetospirillum marisnigri, assembly GCF_001650715.1. GTDB lineage: Bacteria > Pseudomonadota > Alphaproteobacteria > Rhodospirillales > Magnetospirillaceae > Phaeospirillum > Phaeospirillum marisnigri. The sequence goes on from NZ_LWQT01000028.1 coordinate 105,255, forward strand.
CCATGCTCAACTTGGCATCCCTTCTGGTTGACAGCGGACGTCACCAGGAGGCGGAGCGGATATTGACTCCGGCCCTGACCCGGCCGACCAAGGCACTTTCGGCTGCCATGGAGCTTCTCTTGGCGCTGAGGTCGCAATATGGCGGTGATCTCTTGCCGGTATGGGCTGCGCTCGCCGACACCGATCCGAGTCGCAGTGACGCCTGGACACAACTGGCCGCGGCGGCGCGCGGCCACCGTCCAGACGAGGCGCTGCGCTGCTTCATCAATGCCGTGGCGGCAGCCCCCTATGATTGCCAGATGCACTGCAACCTGGGTATTGGCTACATGGACCTGGGAAGACTGGCGGAGGCCACCGACGCCTTTGTCAACGCCCTGGCGCTTGATCCCGAGAATGCCGATGCCCTCGGCAAATTGGCCATGGCCCTGGACGCTGCCAACACCAGCCAGAATCTTGATCGGGTCCAGCAGTGCATTGGCCTGTACCTGCGCGCACTAGAACTGGAGCCCGACTCGACCACCACCCTGTTTAATCTGGCCAGTGCCTATAAGCGGGGTGGCATGATCGAGGAGGCTCGCGATTGCTGCCGTCGCGCCGAGGCGATTGAAGGCCCCAGCGGCTACGGACTGAGGGCGCTGATGCTGGCCCCGCGGGTTTATCCGTCTGTCCAGGCCATGCTTGAATACCGCGGAAATCTCGAGGACGGTCTGGATCGTCTTCGGGCCGAGGGTGTGGTCATTCGCGATCCCTTGGCCACGGTGGGTGAAACCGGCTTTGGACTGGGCTATCACAACTTCAATGACGTGGAGATTCAGCAGCATCTCGCTCGGTTCTATCTCGATTCAGTTCCTGGCCTTGATGCGGTGGCGCCCCATTGCGCCCGGCCGCGTCGGCGCGGGAAGGGGCAGAAAATCCGGCTGGGTGTCGTCGGCTCCTATCTGCATAACCGCACCCTGGACAATCTAAACGAAGGCCTGATCCGCAACCTGTCCCGCGACCGTTTCGAACTGGTGTTCTTCCGGCCGGGTGGTGTCGCTGACTCTCGCTCCGACGCCATGGATCAGTTGGCGGACAAGGTGCGTTACCTGTCCAATAACCTTGACGGCGCCCGCCAAGCAGTGATGGAAGAAGAACTGGACGCCTTGTTCTATTTCGAGATCGGCATGGTGGGGCTGACCTATTTCCTGGCCTTCTCGCGACTGGCGCCGGTGCAGTGCGTCACCTGGGGCCATCCCGACACCACCGGCATCCCCAACATGGACTATTTCCTGTCCTCCAGCTTGCTGGAGCCGGACGGCGCCGAGGCCCATTACAGCGAGACCCTGATCCGGCTGGCCCATCTGCCCACCTGCTATCCCCGCCCGCCGGTGGACGAGGCCCCGGGCGATCGCACCCGGCTGGGACTGCCCGATGACGCACACATCTATGTCTGCCCGCAGAACCTGATGAAGTTCCATCCCGATTTCGACGTGGCGGTGGCGCGCATCCTGACGCAGGACCCCGATGGCTGGCTGTACATCACCACTTCGGCCATGGAAGCCTGGCGACCGGCCCTGCAGCTGCGCCTGGCCAAGGCTTGCGGCGAGGCGGTGGCGCAACGCATCGTCTTCTTGCCCCAGATGTCACGGCTGGATTTCATGAGTCTGCTGAAGGTGGCCGATGTCAACCTGGACCCCTTCCATTTCAGCGGCGGCAATTCCACCCACGAGGCGCTGGCCCTGGGCTCGCCGGTGGTGACCCTTCCGGGTGACTACATGCGCGGTCGAGTGTCGTTGGGCCTGTACCGCCGCATGGGATTCGAGGATCTGGTCGCCCGTGACGTGGACGATTACGTGGACAAGGCCTTGCGACTGGCCCGCGACGCCGACTGGCGAGAGTCGGTTCGCGCTACCATCCGCGAGCGTTCCGTCATTCTGTTCGACAATGTCGCCATGGTGCGCGAGTTCGAGGACTTCATCGCGGCGGCGGTGGACGCCGCGCAACGGGGGGAGACCCTGACGGCATGGACGCCAGCGAATTGAGGGGACGCGAAGCGGCTATGGCGGCCCATGGAGCTGGCCGTCTCGCCGAGGCGGAGGCCATCTATCGCCGTCTGCTGCAAAAGTGGCCGGAGGATGCCGAGCTGCTGCACCTGATGGGGGTCTGTCTCCACCAGAGGGGGTGGCACGCCGATGGGTTGGTCCTGATCGAACGGGCGGTGGCGGCCGCGCCCGGATCCCTGCCTTATGGCGTCAATCGCGCACAGGTGCTGCGGGCGCTGGGGCGGCTTAGCGATGCCGAGACGGAACTACGTCGGGTACTCCGTCTAGATGGCGGCGATGTCATCGCCCTGGCCAATCTAGGCAGCCTGCTAATGGAGACAGGTGGCATCGTCGAGGCCGAGTCCCTATTGCGACGGGCCATAACCGCCGATCCCTGGTTCGTGCCCGCCCGGGCGGCCCTGTCGAAGTTGTTGGTGGATGCTGACGCCTGGGACGACGTCTTGGAGGTTACAGCCATGTCCGATGGTGGCATCGCCAGCGATACGACTGTCCTGGTGAATCGGGCCTCGGCGCTGGGCCGCCTCGGCCGCAGGCTGGAGGCGGTGGAAACCCTGGATGCGGCCGATCCAGCGTCGGCGGCGGTGCATAACAACCTGGGCAATTTGCTCCGCGACCTTGGGAATTGGCCGTCGGCGCAAGCGCATTACCGGAGGGCGCTGGAGTTGGAGCCTGGTCTGTTCGTGGCGCACAGCAATGTGATGTTCACCATGCTGTTCGACCCTGCGACAACCGGTGGGGCAATGCTGGCCGAGGGGCGTCGCTGGGAGGCGACGAGGGCCTTGGCGCTGGGCGCGCGGCCCTTGGCGCGGGACCCGGACAAGCGGCTGCGTCTGGGTTATGTCTCGCCGGACTTCAAGGAACACGCGGTTGCTTATTTCAGCGAGCCGCTGCTGCGGGGCCATGACCGTTCTGCGGTGGAGGTGATCTGCTATTCCGGGACGGCGCGTCCCGACAAGACGACGGAACGGCTTCGGTCGTTGGCCGATGGCTGGGTGGATATTCACCGCATGGGGGACCGGACCCTGGCGGAGCGCATCCGCGCCGATGGCATCGATATCCTGATCGATCTGGCCGGACATACCCAGGGCAACCGGCTTCTGGCCATGTCCGAGCGCCCGGCGCCGGTGCAGGTGTCGGCGGTTTTGGGCTATGGCGGCAGCACCGGTTTGTCGTGGATGGACTGGGTTCTGACCGATGGGGTCCTGACGCCGCCGGGCTTCGAGGACCAGTTCAGCGAGCGGGTGATGCGGCTAGAGGGGAGCTTCGGTGCCTTCCTGCCGCGTACCGACTGGCCCGAGGTTGCGCCTGCGCCGACCGGGCCGCCGGTTCTGGGCTGCTTTTCCGACCCGTCGCGGGTGGATGGCGCCCAGGTGGAGCTGTGGCGCTCGGTATTGGACGCGGTGCCGGGGTCGCGGCTGCTGTTCAAGCACGGAACCTATGACGACCCCAAGATGGCGGCCTATTGGCGGGGCCTGTTCGGCCTGGTGGCGGATCGGGCGGATTTCGAGGGCGTCAAGGGCGGCTGGGGGGCGCATATGGGGGTCTATGGCCGGGTGAGGCTTGTGCTGGACACCTGGCCGGTGAGTGGCGCGACCTCGGCGTTGATCCCGCTCTGGATGGGAGTGCCGGTGGTGACGCTGTCTGGGGGGCATGCGGGCCAACGATTCGGGACCGCGGTGGTGACAGCCGCGGGCCTGCCGGAACTGTCGGCGGCAACCCCCCGGGACTATGTGCGCTTGGTGGCCGAACTGGCGAATGACCGGGAGCGGCTGGCGGAGTTGCGGCGCAGCCTGCGCGACCGGCTGCGGGAATCGCCATTGCTGGACGGGCCGGGCCATGCACGGGCGGTGGAAAAGGCCTTGCGGACCATCTGGCGCGATGCCTGTGCCAATACCGGTGGAGACCGGAAATGAGTGATCTCGAGTCCTGGCTGGGTGACGCTTTCGCTGCTTTGGGCGGGGGAGAGCCCGAGGCATTAATCGCGGCATATAGTGATCAGTTGAGCCAGGGGATGGCTCCCGCCAATTGCCCGATCAATCTGGGGATCGCCTATCTGGCGGCCGGGCAGGACGCTGCCGCCCTGGGCGTCCTGGAGAATGTCGCCCGCGCCCTGGATACGGACGTGGTCCTGTGGCTGGCCCTGGCCTTAGCCCGCCGCCGAACCGGCGAAGCCCGGGGGGCCGCCAGCGCGGTCTGGTCCGCCTTTGTCCTGGTTCCCGATGATCCCGACGTGGCGCATCTGCTGCTGGGGGAACTGAGCCTGTTGTTGTGGGGAGCGCGGGCCGCCATGGCGGACGGGCAGATCGACCGGGCGGAAGCGCTTCTGGATCACATCTTGCTGCTTAATCCTGCGGATGCTGCGGCCATGCACGACTACGGGGTCGTGGCCTATCGCCGTGGGAACCTTGAATGTGCCGTCGAACTGTTCGAGCGGGCCCTGGCCCGACGTCAAACTGCATCAGGGCTATGCAATCTGGGGGCCGCGCTTGCCGATCTGGGGCGGCGTGCCGCAGCCTTGGCCGCCTATCGTCGGTGCATGGAAGCATTTCCCACCCATGCTCCCGCTTACTACAATGCCGCTTGCGCCCTGGCTGAACTGGGGCGGCTGGACGAGGCGGAATCCTCCTATCGTCGGGCCCTCGAGGTCAATCCCGACTACGCCGACGCCTGCAACAATCTCGGCCATATCGTCGCCGACCTGGGACGTCCGGCGGAAGCCGTGGCTTTCTTCCGTCGAGCGGTGGAAATCCATCCCGGCTATGCGAAGGCAAACAGCAATCTGCTGTTCAACCTGTACTACCTGCCCGAGGTTTCGGGGGAGGAGATCGCGGAGGAAAGCCGCAAATGGGGCGAACGGCATGCCCCGTTGGCCGTTGTTCCTCCGCGTCACGCCAATGATCGCGATCCCGAGCGGATGCTCCGGGTCGGGTATCTGTCGCCCGATCTTCGCGATCACGCCGCCAACTATTTCCTGGAACCAGTTCTGGAGGGGCACGACAGAAATCGATACGCGGTATTCTGCTACGCGCTGGGAGGCATACGCGACGCGGTCAGCGAGCGCCTTCGCGGGCTGGACCTGACGTGGCGGGAGGTCGAGCATTTGGATGATGCCGCCCTGGCTGAGCAGATCCGGATCGATGGCATCGACATCCTGGTGGATTGCGCCGGGCATTCCCGGGGCAATCGTCTGTCCATGTTCTCGCTGGAGCCGGCGCCCGTGCAACTGGGCAACCATCTCGGGATGGCCGGAACCCTGGGGGTGCCCGCCATCCGCCATTTCATTACAGACCGTCACATTGCTCCGGAGGGCACCGACGCCTTCTTCACCGAGTCGGTGGTGCGGCTACCCGGGCCATTCATGCCGTTTCGTGCCCGTGCCGACTGGCCAGAGGTTCCCCCGCGCGAGGACGGGCCACCAGTGTTTGCCTGTTTTGCCGAGCCTTTGCGGTATTCGGCACCAGTGCTGGCGGCCTGGGGGAGGATGTTGGATGCGGTTCCCGGTTCGCGGTTGCTGCTCAAGCACCCCCGCTTCGGTAACCGCCAGGCTTTGGCACATTATCGACGGAGCCTTGCGTCGCTGGGGAAGCGCGTGGACTTCGAGGATGTGGGGGGCGGATGGAACCTGCACTGGCCGGTCTATGGCCGGGTGTCGGTGATCCTGGACAGCTTTCCGGTGACCGGGGCGACATCCACCGTGATTCCCTTGTGGATGGGGGTGCCGGTGGTGTCATTGGCCGGGCACCATCCCGGGCAGCGCTTCGGTGTGTCCATGTTGTCAAACGCTAATCTTTCCGAGCTGGTGGCGACCACCATGGATGACTATGTCAGAATCGCCGTCGAGTTGGCTTCCAATCGAGCTAAACTTCAGCGCTATCGGAAGACTCTTAGACAAATTCTGTCTTGCAGTCCTTTGATGGATGAGCCGGGTGGGGTGGCAAATCTTGAACTGGCCTATCGGAGCCTATGGCAGCGGTGGTGCGGCACACGGAAAGATTCATGATCCGGCCGGATTCGACTCTTGACGGTGGTGGTGGCGGTGCCGGATGATTGGGCCCTTTCCTGGTACGAGGTGAGCATGAGGTCCAGCGCCAAAGCGCTTGTCACGGTGGTATTGGCCGCGTTGTCCGGTTGCAGTTCCGTGGAGGATCGCAACGGTTTGGCCGATTCCATCGGCGCAAGGGCGGGCATGGCGCGAACCGTGGTCGCCGCCGAGCGATTCAACCTGCTCGCCTATATCCGTGCCCAGTCGCCCGGCCAATCGCTGACCGTGTATTTCGAAGGTGACGGCAAGGGCTGGGTCGGCGGACGGCCGCCCATCAATCCTACGCCCACCGATCCCCTGGCACTGCGTCTGGCGGCCCAGGATGGTTCCGGCAACGTGGCCTATGTGGCCCGGCCGTGCCAGTTCGTGGATCTGGACCGCGAGGCCCGCTGCGACGAGTCCTATTGGACCGGGCGGCGCTACGCTCCCGAGGTCGTCGACGCCATGAATCGGGCGGTGGACCACCTCAAGGCCCGCTCGCGCGCTTCCGCAGTCGATCTGGTGGGCTATTCCGGCGGCGGTGCCATCGCCGTGCTGGTGGCCAGCCGCCGTACCGACGTCGCCAGCATCCGTACCGTGGCGGGCAATCTGGATCATGTGGCCCTGCATGCCAATCATGGTGTGTCGCAGATGCCCCAGTCCCTCAATGCAATCGACGTGGCTCCGGCCCTGGCGCGGGTGCCGCAAGTCCATTACAGCGGTGGCCGTGATCCATGGGTGCCGCCCTTCGTCGCGTCCCGCTACGCCGTGCGGGCAGGGGCGGATTCTTGCGTCAAATCCGAAACCTTTTCCGGCGCCACCCATACCGAAGGTTGGGTCGAGCAATGGAGGATGGTGGTTAAGGATCGTCCCCGATGCCCCTGATATTGCGAAGATATGACCCTGGAGGCTCGGAGTGTGGCGGATCGGCAACACATGGCGCATTGCGGCGCATTTTTGTAAAAAACCGCTCGCCATCTGGTGCTCGTCCTGGTAGATGAGCTGTAATCAGTTTTGTTGGTACCTTTGCGCGCTCTGGCGCCATAACGGAATTTTCAAGGGGAGTTTGAGAGATGAAGGCCAGTTGGATGAGCGTTCTGGGGCGCAAGGAAGCCCTGCTGTTTGGTGTTTCGGCGGTCGCCCTGTTCGCATCCAAGCCGGCAGCGGCGGATCAGACGGTCAACGGCAGCGATGTGGCTGGTGGTGCGAACGAAGCTGGGTCGATCACATTCTCGACCGATCATTCGTTCACCATGGCCGATACCTTCACCATCGCCGGTAACGTTGACAACGGTTCCGGAGCAGACGGCACCGGTTACCTGGTGTTCGACGGCAACAGCACCGTTGGTGGCGCTATCGGCACCACCAATTCGCTGAATACCGTTTCGGCGGGTGCCAACAACGCCGAGGTTCAGTTCGACGGCAATATCAACGCCATCAACACCAACTTCTCCTCCGATGGCACGATCTCGCTGAGCAGCGGCGTCACCGTCAGCGGCAATGTCGACAACACCTCCGGCACCGCTTCGCGCGGCGACCTGACCTTCGCGGGCTCGGGCACCATCGGCGGCGCCATCGGCACCTCCGCTTCCCTGGCCACCGTCTCGGCCGGCGCCAACAACTCGGAAGTTCAGTTTGACGGAAACGTCAACGCCGGTGAGCTGGCCTTCTCGTCCGACGGCACCGTGACCATCGGCGCGTCGGCTACCCTGTCGGGCAATATCGACAATCTGTCGGGTACCGCCTCGCGCGGCGATGTGGTCTTCGCGGGTGACAGCACCATCGCCGGTGCCATCGGCACCACCGCCACCCTGGCCACCGTCTCGGCGGGCGCCAACAACAGCACGGTTCAGTTCGATGGCAACATCAACGCCGGTGAGCTGGCCCTGTCCTCCGATGGGTCGATCATCCTGAGCGATGCCGCCACCCTGACCGGCAACATCGACAACATCTCCGGGACCGCCTCGTCCGGTGCCGTGACCTTCGCGGGCAACAGCACCGTCGGCGGCGCCATCGGCACCACCAACACCCTGGCCACCGTCTCGGCGGGCGCCAACAATGCCGAGGTCCAGTTCGGCGGCAATGTCAACGCCGGTGAGCTGCAGCTGTCCTCGGATGGTACCGTCAGCATCGCTGATGCCGCGACCATCAGCGGCAACGTCGACAACCTGTCGGGCACCGCGTCCAGGGGTGACCTGAACTTTGCCGGCAACAGCACCGTCGGCGGCGCCATCGGCACCACCAACACCCTGGCCACCGTCTCGGCGGGCGCCAACAACGCCGAGGTCCAGTTCAGCGGCAATGTCGGCGCTGGCGAATTGGCCTTCACGTCCGATGGCACCGTGACCTTCAGCGATGCCGCGACCCTGTCGGGCAACATCGACAACCTGTCGGGTACCGCCTCACGCGGCGATGTGGTTTTCGCGGGCAGCAGCACCGTTGGCGGCGCCATCGGCACCACCGCCACCTTGGCCACCGTCTCGGCGGGCGCCAACAACAGCACGGTGCAGTTCGACGGCAACATCAGCGCCGGTGAAGTGGTCCTGTCCTCCGACGGATCGATCATCCTGAGCGATGCCGCCACCCTGACCGGCAACATCGACAACCTGTCGGGCACCGCCTCGTCCGGCGCCGTGACCTTCGCGGGCAGCAGCACGGTCGGCGGCGCCATCGGCACCACCGCCACCGTGGGCACCGTCTCGGCGGGCGCCAACAATTCCGAAGTCCAGTTCAGCGGCAATGTCAACGCCGGTGAGCTGCAGCTGTCCTCTGATGGCACCGTCAGCCTCTCCGATGCCGCGACCATTAGCGGCAACGTCGACAACACCTCGGGCACCGCGTCCAAGGGCGACGTGACCTTCGCGGGCAACAGCACGGTCGGCGGCGCCATCGGCACCACCGCCACCCTGGCCACCGTCTCGGCGGGTGCCAACAATGCCGAGGTCCAGTTCAGCGGCAATGTCGGCGCTGGCGAATTGGCCTTCACGTCCGATGGTACCGTGACCTTCAGCGATGCCGCGACCCTGTCGGGCAATATCGACAACCTGTCGGGCACCGCCTCGCGCGGCGATGTGAGCTTCGCGGGCAACAGCACCGTCGGCGGCGCCATCGGCACCACCAACACCCTGGCCACCGTCTCGGCGGGCGCCAACAATGCCGAGGTCCAGTTCGACGGCAATATCGGCGCCGGTGAGCTGACCTTCTCGTCCGATGGCACCGTGACCATCGGCGCGTCGGCCACCCTGTCGGGCAATATCGACAACCTGTCGGGTACCGCCTCGCGCGGCGATGTGGTTTTCGCGGGCAGCAGCACCGTTGGCGGCGCCATCGGCACCACCGCCACCCTGGCCACCGTCTCGGCCGGTGCCACGACCACCACGGTTCAGTTCGATGGCAACATCAGCGCCGGTGAAGTGGTCCTGTCCTCCGATGGCTCGATCATCCTGAGCGATGCCGCCACCCTGACCGGCAACATCGACAACCTGTCGGGCACCGCCTCGTCCGGCGCCGTGACCTTCGCGGGCAACAGCACCGTTGGCGGCGCCATCGGCACCACCGCCACCGTGGGCACCGTCTCGGCGGGCGCCAACAATGCCGAGGTCCAGTTCAGCGGCAATGTCAACGCCGGTGAGCTGCAGCTGTCCTCGGATGGCACCGTCAGCCTCTCCGATGCCGCGACCATCAGCGGCAACGTCGACAACACCTCGGGCACCGCGTCCAAGGGCGACGTGACCTTCGCGGGCAACAGCACCGTCGGTGGCGCCATCGGCACCACCGCCACCCTGGCCACCGTCTCGGCGGGTGCCAACAATGCCGAGGTCCAGTTCAGCGGCAATGTCGGCGCTGGCGAATTGGCCTTCACGTCCGATGGTACCGTGACCTTCAGCGATGCCGCGACCCTGTCGGGCAACATCGACAACCTGTCGGGTACCGCCTCGCGCGGCGATGTGAGCTTCGCTGGCAGCAGCACCGTCGGCGGCGCCATCGGCACCACCGCCACCCTGGCTACGGTCTCGGCGGGTGCCAACAACAGCACTGTGCAGTTCGACGGCAATATCGGCGCCGGTGAGCTGGCCTTCTCGTCCGATGGCAGCATCACCATCGGTGCGTCGGCCACCCTGTCGGGCAATATCGACAACCTGTCGGGTACCGCCTCGCGCGGCGATGTGACCTTCGCCGGTGACAGCACCGTCGGCGGCGCCATCGGTACCACCGCCACCCTGGCCACCGTTTCGGCCGGCACCACTGCCACCACGGTGCAGTTCGATGGCAACATCAACGCTGGTGAAGTGGTCCTGTCCTCCGATGGCTCGATCATCCTGAGCGATGCCGCTACCCTGACCGGCAACATTGACAACCTGTCGGGCACCGCCTCCAAGGGCGATGTGACCTTCGCGGGCAACAGCACGGTCGGCGGCGCCATCGGCACCACCGCCACCCTGGCCACTGTCTCGGCGGGTGCCAACAATGCCGAGGTCCAGTTCAGTGGCAATGTCGGCGCTGGCGAATTGGCCTTCACGTCCGATGGTACCGTGACCTTCAGTGATGCCGCGACCCTGTCGGGCAACATCGACAACCTGTCGGGTACCGCCTCGCGCGGCGATGTGAGCTTCGCGGGCAACAGCACGGTCGGCGGCGCCATCGGCACCACCAATACCCTGGCGTCGGTCACCGCGGGTGCCAACAACTCGGAAGTTCAGTTCGACGGCAATATCAGCGCCGGCGAGCTGGCCCTGTCCTCCGACGGCTCGGTGACCCTGGCCACCGGTGTCTCGGTGTCCGGCAACATCGACAACACGTCCGGCACCGCCGAGCGTGGTGAAGTGACCTTCAACGGTAATACCACCGTTGCCGGTGCGTTGGGCTCTTCCAACCTGCTCGGCACTGTGACGGCTGGCGCCAGCGGCACCACCGCCCAGTTCGACAGCACCAACCTGCGGTCCAACACCTTCACTCTGAATGCTGGCACCACCCAGTTGACCGGTGCGACCCCGACCATCACCGGCGACGTGACCCTGGCCAACAATGGTACCTTGTACCTGTCCAATGCTTCGACCACCCAGGTTGCGGCGGGCGGTACCGCGACCGGCGCGGTGACCTTCGCTGGCACCGGCAGCACCCTGAAGCTGGCCGTTACCAACGCGACCACTTACGCCGCCCTGTCGGCGGCCGGTGCGGTCAACCTGGCCAACGGCGTCATCTACATGGATCTGTCGGGTGTTACCTCGGCAATCGCCAGCAACCAGGCCTTCACGGTGGTTGACGCCACTACGACCGGCCTGACTGCGGGTAACGGTGACGTGACGGTGCAGACCAACTCCGCCGCGGTGACCTTCACCACCGCGTCGGCCGGTAACCAGATCATTCTGACCTCTGCTCGTAACGGCGGCGGTTATGCTGGTGCGGCTTCCGGTACCACCAGCAATGTCACCGGCCTGAGCACGGCTCTGACTAATCTGGTCGGGTCCGCCACTGGTAGCATGGCCACCCTGCTGAGCACCCTGGACTCCATGAGCGCCAGCAACCTTGGCACCGCCCTGAACCAGTTGGCTCCGTCGGTCAACAACGCGACGGTTTCGGCGACCAATCAGGCGCAGCAGGCTCTGACCAATGTCATCCTGACCCGTGTCGCGGCGACCCAGGGTCACCAGATCGCCATGACCGAGGGTGAGGCCAGTGGCTTCGCCGCTGGTGAAGGCGACAAGCGGAACGGTGCGTGGATCCAGGTTCTGGGCTCCATGGCCGACCAGGGAACCCGCGAGGGCGTGGATGGCTATGACGCCACGACCTACGGTGTTGCCATGGGTGTCGATCGCAAGATCACCGACAAGGCCCTTCTTGGTCTGTCCTTCGCCTTCGCCAACACGACCATCGATGACAAGGGTGTCCGTTCGGGTAACACTACCGACGTGAACAGCTACATGTTCACTCTGTACGGGACCTACGACATCACTCCGAAGTGGTTCGTGACCGGCAATGCGACCTTCGGCTTGCACCAGTACGATACCTTCCGTACCTCCAACCTGCTCTCGAGCAACGCTTCTGGGTCGCACAACGGCTACCAGTACACGGTTGGATCGCAGGTTGGTTACAAGTTCGAACTGCCCAACAGCATCCTCGTGACCCCGTTCGCGGCGATGGAATACAGCCACTTGGCGCAGGACGGCTACACCGAAACCGGTACCGGTGCGATGTCTCTGAAGGTCAACGACATCTCCACCAACAGCTTCAAGATTGGTGGCGGCGTCCGGGCTTCGGGCGATATCAAGCACTCGTCCAAGCTGGTCTTCCGTCCGGAAGTCCATGGTGGTGTGTATCACGACGTGATCGGCGACCGTGGCGACACCACGGCGACCTTCACTGGCGGTGGCTCGGCCTTCACCACCTCGGGCGTGAAGCCGGCTCAGACCTCCTTCAACGCTGGTCTCGGTCTCACCGTCCTGACCACCTCCGACATCTCGGTCTCCGCGACCTACGATGCCGATATGAAGGAAGATTACATGGCCCATACCGGCTCCATGAAGGTGCGCATGCCCTTCTGATCGGTACGGTAGTTTCAGGAGATACCCCCGTCGGCAACGGCGGGGGTATTTTCTTGCCCGTGGGCAACCATGACGCCAAAGTTCGATTCCAACGCCATGGTGAACAATGACCTGGAACCGGGCATGACCGATCATCCATCGCTAGATACATTCCAAACAGCCCTTGACCTTCAGGTGGCAGGGCAGAGTGCCGCCGCCATCCAGGCCTACGACAAAGTCATCGCTGAACAGCCCGACCACCATCGTGCCTGTTATAACCGGGGGATCGCTCTGGCCGAGGGCGGACGCCTCGCCGATGCGATGGTCTCCTATGCGCTGGCGGCCGCGTCACGTCCCGACTACCCTGATGCCTATGTCAATCTTGCTGCCCTGTGCGACGGCCTCGAACTGTATGACAAGTCGCTTGAAACCCTGCGGCTTGGGGCCTTGCGCTGCCGTCCTCATGCCGCGCTTCATAACAATCTGGGACAGGCACTCGCAGGCCGCGGCAAATTGCAGGAGGCGATGAACGCCTTTTCGGTGGCCTTATCCGCGGCGCCGGATTTAGTTCCCGCCCTGATGGGTTTGGGAAAGGCGGCTTTCGAGCTCGGACAGCACACCATCGCCTTCGAGGCCTTCCGAAAGGCCGAGCAGACGGGCGGTGGCGCAGATGCGATCAATGGTATTGGCGCGGTCCTGCGAGCGACAGGTCGAACAGCGGAAGCCGCAGATGAGTTTCGTCGGGCGGTTGAGTGTGATCCGGGCAATCCCGATTCGCACAATAATTTAGGGCTAACACTCCGTCAGCAAGGCCGTTTCGGCGACGCAATCGACTGTTTTCGCTCCTCGCTTCGTCTGCGGCCCACTTCTACAGCGGTACATGACAATTATCTGTTCTGCCTACAATACGATCCGACCATCACACCATCCGATATGGCGATTGAGTCGGCTGAGTGGGTCTGCCACACACGGGAAATTGTTCCGCTGCCGCCGCCAAAGAACATTTGGCAACCTCACCGACGCTTGCGGATCGGCTATGTTTCGCCAGATTTTCGCCAGCACGCATGCATGTATTTCCTGGAGCCGCTCATCCAGGCGCATGATCGTCGCGGGTTCGAGATATTCTGTTACGCCGAGGTGGCCGTCGAAGACGACCTGACCCGACAGCTAGCGTCAACGGTCGACGGATGGACAAATACCTATGGCATGAATGATGCGCAACTGGCGGCGCGAATAAGAGCGGATGGTGTCGATATCCTGGTGGACCTCGCTGGCCATACAGGGGGCAATCGCCTAATGGCCTTCGCCTATCGTCCGGCCCCGATTCAACTCGCGACTCTGATCGGTTATGCCGCAACCACGGGTCTCAATGTGTTTGACGCCATCCTGGGCGATCCTTATCTGACTCCTCAGGGCAGCGAAGCCCATTTTACCGAACCGGTGCTGCGTCTGCCTCGCATAATTGCGCCATTCAAGCCAAGAGCGGACTGGCCTGCCCCACCACCACTGGAGCTGGGCGCCGGTTTCGCATGCGTTGCCGATCCAGCACGCATCGATGGACGAACCCTGGCCCTGTGGGAGCAAATCCTGGAAGGGGTGCCAGACACTCGTCTTCTGCTCAAGCACGCTCTCTTTACAGACCCAGCCGCCACCTGTGAATGGCGCTCGCGCTTGGGCAAGCTGTCCGACCGCATCGATCTCGAGGGCATCCCCGGGGGGTGGTCCCGCCATATGGAGTCCTACGGGAGAATGGCGGTCGTGCTGGACACTCCCATGCATTCGGGCGGCACTACCGTCGCCATTCCCCTGTGGATGGGGGTTCCCGTCGTGACGCTGGCAGGGCCCAATAGCTGGCAGCGTTTCGGCGCCACCCTGGTTGCAAACGCGGGACTTCCAGATCTGGTCGCCCTGGACGATACCGACTATATCGCCAAGGCCGTCATGCTGATGAGGGATAAGGCGTTGCTCCAAGACCTTCGGGCGAATCTGCGGAGTAGAATGGCCGCCTCACCTCTGTGCGATGCGACGCTTCACGCCGACGATTTGTCCCGAACTTATCGGAGCCTGTGGTGTGACGCCTGTTCCGACCACGCATGAGCCGATTCCCCCTTTGGGCGCCAGGCCTTCTGGGTTAAGGTCGGTTCAATCACACGCCATTCCCGCATTTGGAGATACCGTTGACGGAAGATGATATCCAGCGCCTGATGGATATGGTGGATAGCGGAGATGCCGCTGCTGTGTTGGCTGAATGTCAGCGGGACACCACTAAGGATTGGGTAAGGCTATATGTTCAGGGTGTGGCGCTGGCGACCTTGGGACGCCGCCAGGAGGCACTGGAATCCGTCCGCGAAGCTATCCACCAGAATCCCTCTGATCGTCGGCCGTGGTGGACCGCCATGCACCTGATGCAGGGGGAGGCCTCACACGCCGACTTCATCGAGTTTCTCCCCTCCTATCTCGAACGGTTTCCGGGAGATCTCCAGGTCCGGAATTTCATCGGCTCCGTGTTCAGCAAGGAAGAGCGATGGGCTGAGGCCCAACGGGAATTCAATCAGGCCATAGCGTTCGATCCCCGGCAATCCCTGGCCCATTTCGGCAAGGTGGTGGCACTGATTGGTGAAGGCCGATTTGAAGATGCATCACGTGCCCTGGAAGACGGCAAGGCCATGCGTCCTCGTTTCGACGCACAAGCCGCCGTCAGGCTTAATTCCGAGGGGCTCGCCCTGGCCGAACTCGGACGCTGGTCCGAGGCGGCGGCCAAGTTTCGCGCCGCCGTGGCCGCCCATATCGAGGCGGATGAAGCCCACTACAATCTGGGTGTCGCCCTGAAGCAGATGGGGGCCGTCGACTTTTTTCCCTTTGCCCCCCTAAATCCAATGTTCCGACGATTGCGGGACCTGTTCTATGCAATGTCCTACTACGAAAATCAGGATCCGTCGTGGCGATCACTGAATTCGATGTGGCAGGGGCGGATCATGCAGAAATTCCCAGCCGATATGATGACCTATCATCGTATCCTGTGGGAGACGAAACCGACGCTGATCGTCGAATGTGGGACCTTCGACGGCGGCAGCGCGCTCTATTACGCCTCGCTGTTTGACATGGTCGGCGAGGGACGGGTCGTGTCGGTGGACATCATCCACAAGGATGGGCTGCCTCACCATCCCCGGGTCGAGTATATCACTGGCTCAAGCATCGCTCCCGAGATTGTCCGTCGGGTCCGGAACGCCGTTCGGCCCGGTGACCGGGTAATGGTGGTTCTCGACTCCAACCACGATCGAGATCATGTGGAAGCAGAGTTGGCGGCCTATCATGATCTGGTCACGTCTGGCTGCTATCTGGTCGTCGAGGACAGCAGCATCGATTTGTGCCCAGTGGCCAACACCCATTACCAGAATGGCGGTCCACTCTACGCCATAGCGGATTTTATCGGACAGCATCCAGAATATGTCATTGATCGACGCCGCGAGCAGTATCTGACCACTGTCGCGCCTTACGGTTTCCTATATCGGATTCCTCCGATCCCGGATCGTGGGACCGCTTCCGCTGAATCATGACCGGTGCGCCGCCGTTCGAAAGAGCAGTGAAACGTCATCTCCAGGGCGACCTGGACGGGGCGGAGGCGCTGTATCATGAGGTTCTGGCCTTAATTCCAGAGCATCCCGATGCCCACCATAATTTGGGGATGATCGCACTCCAACTCGGTCAGCCTGCTTCGGGACTAGAGTATTTTCGTGCCGCATTCGCCCTGGCACCCGACCGGCCATTGTTCGTCATGAGCCAAGCCGAGGCGCTGCTGGCCATGGGGGCGGTGGAGGAGGCCGCCGGGCTGATCAATCACCCGCTGTTGGTCGGCCGACTGGATGAGGCCACGCACGACTTGCGCCATCGCGTCGGGACGGCGGTTCGGCAACAGGGTGACGAGGAGTTTTTCGAGGGGTTCGGGCATCACCGGGAAGGTCGAATCACCGAGGCTGTCACACATTATCAAAGGGCGCTGTCGTTGAATCCCGGGCTGGCTTCCGCCGCCTGCAATCTGGGTGCGGCATTTGAAGCCCTGGGTCGGCCGGATGAGGCGGAATATTTTTACCGGCAGGCTCTCGCCATACGCCCAGACCATACTGACGCTCTGTTCAATCTGGCCGCATATCTGGCTCGGGACGCACGATCAGAGGAGGCCTTGGACCTTTATGAGCAGGTCTGCGCGCTATCCCCCGACTTTGCCGAGGGCCATAACAACCGAGGCGCCACCCTCAATGAACTTGGGCGCTTTGTCGAGGCGGCCGAGGCGCATCAGAGCGCCGTCGCGATTCGTCCGGACTTCGCCGAAGCTTGGTACAATCTTGGCAATGACTGGCGGGATATCGGAGATATCAGCCAGTCAGTGCACTGCTACCAGCGTAGCATTGAGCTTAAGCCGGACCTTGGCGAGGCGCATAATGCGCTCGGCAACGTCATCAAGACCCTGGGGCGGATAGACGATGCCCTGGACCATTACCGCCGGGCACTGGACCTTGACCCACTCAGCGTCCAGGCACATACCAATCTGCTGGTGGCGACGCTCTATCACCCGAATATGTCCGATGCAGAACGCTTCGCCATGCACCGCGATTTCGAGGCGCGACATGCAGCCATCATCCAGCCGACCGAACCTGAATTCACCAATTTCCCCGATCCGGATCGGCGTCTGAGAATCGGCTATGTGTCCGCCAACCTCTACAATCATCCGTCCGCTCGCAATCTGCTGCCGCTGATCGAGGCGCATGATCGCGACCGCTTCGACCTGTATTTCTACGCCGATCTTCGGACGCCGGATGCCATGACACGGCGTTTTCAGGACCAAGCCACCGGCTGGCGCCTGACCCAGGGGAAAAGCGATGCCGCCGTTGCCCGCATGATTCGCGACGACGACATCGATGTTCTGGTCAGCTTGGCCGGCCATTTCGACGAAAACCGCCCGCTGGTGGCTGCTTACAAACCCGCCCCAATCCGGGTTAGCTTCCATGATCCCGTCACCAGCGGTCTTGGCGCCAATCAATATCTGATCACCGATCCGGTTCTGACTCCGCGCGGCATATCGGAACGTTTCACTGAACGGCCGTTGCGGTTGCCCGCCTACTACATTCATGTTCCCGTCGATGTTTCTCCCGAGGTTACGCCGCCCCCCATGCTGGAACGGGGTTATCCCACCTTCGGCAGCTTCAACAACCCCGCGAAGTTGTCCGATCCGACCCTGCGCCTGTGGGCACGGCTGATGGCGGCGGTACCAGAGGCTCGGCTACGGCTGAAATATCGCGACTGGTTTAGCGCCGACTCTCTGGCCACCCGGGTCCTGGGATTCATGGCGGAGCAAGGGGTCGGGGCGGAACGGGTCGAACTGCGCAGCAGTGCCGACAGTCGGGCCGACCATATGGCCCAGTATGCAGATATTGATGTGGCGTTGGACCCGTTTCCCTTCACCGGATCGACCACCACCTTCGAGGCCCTGTGGATGGGCGTCCCGGTGGTCACCCTACCCGGCCCCACCATGGTCAGCCGCTGGTCTGCGTCCATGCTGCGGGTTTTGCGGCTGCCGCAATTGATCGCCGCCTCGGCGGACAACTATGTGGACATCTGTCGCAGGCTTGCCAACTCTCCCGAGGAATTATCTGAGTTGCGATTCGGGCTGCGGGTTCGGTCCGAGGCCGCCTTTATCGCCAATCCCCGCCGCCGCGCCCGGCAGTTGGAGCGGCTGTACCGGGCGGTCTGGCGGCGCTGGGCGGCTCAGGCCCGGGGGACGGGGCTTGGTGGCTGAGATGGAATTCAGCACCTGGACGGCCAGGGGCGATGCCCAGTTTCGGCGAGGGCGCTTGGACGAGGCGGCCGAAAGCTGCCTTCGGGCGATCGGTCTGGCCCCACACCGGCCCGAGGGATACGGCAATCTGGGCTGCGTGCTGCTGGCACAGGGGAAGCCTGCCGAGGCCATGGCCGCCCATGAGCAGGCATTGGCGGTTGACCCGACCAATCTCGCCGCCTATCGCGGCCTGATGCTGGCGGCACTTTATCGGAATGATCTGAGCGCCGACGAGGACTTCGATCTGCTCCGTCGCTTCGAGGAAGTCATGGCCCGGCCGCTCTACCCGCTCCATCCCGACTGGGCTGTCGAGCCGGAACCCGATCGGCGCCTGCGCATCGGCTATCTGTCGTCGGATTGGGGGGCGCATCCGGTGGGGCGCAACCTGCTGCCGGTGATTCAAAGCCATGACCGGAGCCGGGTGGAACTCTACCTCTATGCCGACATCCGGGCCCCCGATGCCGTCACCGATCACTTCCGGGAACTGGCCGATGCCTGGCGGCCGGTCACCGGCCTGTCCGACAAGGCGGTGGCCGGAATGATCCGGGCCGATGCGGTGGACGTGCTGGTGGTGCTGGCCGGACGCTTCGACGGCAACCGGCCGCTGGTGGCCGCCTATCGCCCGGCACCGGTCCAGATCAGCCTGCACGACCCCGCCACCAGCGGGCTTTCGGTGATGGACGCCCTGATCACCGATCCGGTGCTGACCCCCCGCCATGGGGCCGAGCGCTTCGCCGAGCGCCCGATCCGGCTGCCTCATTTCTATGTGCATCCGGCCCTGGCCCCCAGCCCGGATGTGACGGAGCCTCCGTTGCTGCGGTGCGATGTTCCCACCTTCGGCAGTTTCAGCAATCCGGCCAAGCTATCCGATGGGACGCTCAGGCTGTGGGCGGAGTTGCTACGCCGGGTTCCGGGGTCGCGGCTGCGGCTGAAATACAAGAATCTGTTCGCCTCGCCCTCGGTGGCCGAGCGGGTGTTGCGGGTCATGGCGGCGGCCGGGGTGGCGGCGGAGCGGATTGACCTGTCCGGCGACGACCAGCCGGTTCTCGATCATCTCGGCCTTTACGGCGAGATCGACGTGGCGCTGGACCCTTTTCCCTTCTGCGGCTCCACCACCACGTTCGAGGCTTTGTGGATGGGGGTTCCGGTGGTTACCCTGCCGACCGGGGCCATGGTCGGTCGCTGGACCGCCGCCATGCTGGATGCGGTGGGACTGTCGCATCTGGTGGCGCGATCCGAGGAGCACTATCTGGAGATTTGCATCCGCCTGGTGGCCGATGCGGGCGCTCTGGCCGACTTGCGGCGAGGATTGCGCGAGCGGGTGCTGGCCTCGTCGCTCTGCGACGGCCGGGGCCGGGCGCGGCAGTTGGAGCGGGTCTATGGCGCCTTGTGGCGGCGCTGGCTCGCCGGAGGTTCATCGGCTCCCCGGCCCGGTCTGGTGGCGCAGGGCATCGAATTGGCCCGTGCTGGGCGAATGGACGAGGCCGAGCACTGCTTTCAGCGGGCTTTGGCCGCCGATCCCGACAACGGCGAGGCCTTGAACAATTACGCCACCCTGCTGAACCTGCTGGGGCGGCTTGAGGATGCGGTGGAAGTTTTCCGGCGGGCGGTGGCGGCGGCGCCCGACGCCCCCTTGCCCCGGCGCAATCTGGCCGCGACCCTGTGCACCCTGGGCACCCGGGACTTGAACCAGTCAAGGGTCGAGGCGGCGGAAGGCTGGTATCGGCAGGCCTTTGACGTGGCCCCCGACCTCCCCGACGCGTCTTACAATCTGGGGGTCGCCTGCCTGGAGCGGGGACGGCTGGCCGAGGCGGCCGATTGGCTCCTCCGTGCCTTGGAGCTGGAGCCCGACCATGGGCGGGCTGCCCTCAACCTGGGAACCGCCCTGGTGGGGCTGCGCCGTTTCGACCAGGCCCGGGCGGTGCTGGAACGTCACCTGGCCGACCATCCCGACGATGCCGGGCTGATTCTGACCCTGGGCAATGCCGCCCTGGGTCAGGGCCACTTCGACGAGGCCGCCGCCCTGTACCAGCGGGTGTTGGAGATCGACCCCGGCCAGACCAAAGCGGTCAACAATCTGGGCAATGCCTTGCAGACCCTGGGGCGCTTCGACGAGTCCGTCGGTTGTTACCAGTCGGCTCTCGAGGCCCGGCCCGACGACATCTCGGCCCATCGCGGCCTGCTGACCTCCATCCTCTATGATGCCCGCTGGTCGCAGCAGGCGCTGTTCGCCGAGCATCGCCGCTTCGAGGAGATGCATGCAAGCCGCCATTATCCGGCGGTGCCGATGTTCCGCAATCCCCGCGACCCGGACAAACGGTTGCGTATTGGCTATCTGTCGTCGGATTTGCGCGACCATCCAGTGGCGCGCAATTTTCTGCCTTGGGTGGAGAAACAAGATCGCAACCAATTTGATCTGTATTTCTATGCCGAGGTGGTGGCCCCCGACGCCATGACCGAGCGCTTCCGGCACTTGGCCGATGGCTGGCGCTGGACGGTGGGGCGCAGCGATGCCGAGGTGGCGGGGATGATCCGCGACGACGGCATCGACGTGCTGGTGATCTTGGCCGGTCGCTTCGACGGCAACCGCCCGCTGGTGGCGGCATTCCGTCCGGCTCCAATTCAGGTGACTTGGGGAGATGTGGCGACCAGTGGTCTTGCGGTCATGGATGCCATCCTGACCGACCGGGTGATGACACCGCGCAATGGCGCCGAACTGTTCACCGAACGCCCGATCCGGCTGCCCACCTTCTATGTCCATGCGCCGCTAGACGGCGCCCCCGATCCTGGCCCGCCACCCATGCTGGCCAAGGGCTACCCCACCTTCGCCAGCTTTTCCAATCCGGCCAAGCTGGGGGACGAGACCTTGCGGCTGTGGGCGGCGGCCCTGCGCGGCGTGCCCGGCTCCAGGCTGTGGCTGAAATATCGCAACCAGTTCGCCTCGCCCTCGCTGGCCCAGCGGGTGTTGTCGGTGATGGAGCGGGAAGGGATCGATCCCGCCCGCCTGAATCTGGCGGGGGAGGAGGTGGATGCCTTCCATCATCTGGCGCTCTATCGTGGCGTCGATGTCGCGCTGGACACAATGCCGTTCAACGGCTCCACCACCACATTCGAGGCCCTGTGGATGGGGGTGCCGGTGGTGACCCTGCTCGGTTCCACCATGGTCAGTCGTTGGACCGCGTCAATGCTGCGACCATTGGGGCTGTCGCATCTGGCGGCGGGCAACGAGGGCGAATTCGTGGAAATTTGCGCCCGGCTGGCGGCCGATCCCCAGGGACTGGCCGAGCTGCGCGCGTCGCTCCGCCAAAAAGTGGCCGGGTCGGCCCTGTGCGACACCCGCGCCCGCGCCCGGCAGATCGATCGGGTGCTGCGCGCCTTGTGGCGACGCTGGTGCCTGCGGGGTGAAAGCCGTTGAACCGGGGGGCGCATGCCCCTATGATCGCTCGTTTTTTCAGACATAGCTGGATCGATTATGGCCAAGTGCAGAATTTGCGGTAACGCCATCTCCGCCTTCATGACCTTCGGCAGGATGCCGCTGGCGAACGGGTTTCTGACCCCGGATCAGTTCAAGGACGAGTATTTCTTCGAGCTGGCCCCGGCCTTCTGCGACTCCTGCCATACCGTCCAACTGGTGGACCAGCCCGCGCCGGAAGCCATGTTCCACGGCGAATACGCCTTCTTCTCCCAGACATCGAAGGCCATGGCGGCGCATTTCGAGCGCTTCGCCAACGACACCATGGCGCGGCGGTTGGGCAAGACCGACCCCTTCGTGGTGGAACTGGGCAGCAATGACGGCATCATGCTGCGCCACTTCGCCAAGGCGGGCATCCGCCATCTCGGCATCGAGCCCTCGGCCAATGTGGCGGAAGCGGCGCGCGGCCAGGGCGTCAATACCCGCTGCGCCTTCTTTGGCGCCGAGACCGCCCGCGAGATCATGGCCGAATACGGTCAGGCCGACATCATCCAGGCCGCCAATGTCATGTGCCACATCCCCGACCTCAATTCGGTGGCGGAAGGGGTGGCGCTGCTGCTCAAGCCCGACGGCTTCCTGATCTTCGAGGACCCCTATCTGGGCGACGTGATCCGCAAGACCTCCTACGACCAGATCTATGACGAGCACGTCTATGTGTTCTCGGCCCTGTCGGTGGCGCGCATCTTCGGCAGCCACGGGCTGGAACTGGTGGCGGTGGAGCCCCAGGTCACCCATGGCGGTTCCATGCGCTATGTCATCGGCCGCAAGGGCCGCCACGTGGTGGAAGCCTCGGTGGCCGCCGCCATGGCCGACGAGCGCGCCCTGGGCCTGGACAAGGCGGCGACCTATGACCAGTTCCGCCGCAATTGCGAGGCGTCCAAGGATGCCCTGATGGCGGCGCTCAACGATCTGGCCGCGAAGGGAAAGCGGGTGGTGGGCTATGGCGCCACCTCCAAGAGCACCACCGTCACCCAGTATTGCGGCATCACCCCCAAGCATGTGGAGTTCATCTCCGACACCACGCCGACCAAGCAGGGCAAGTGCAGCCCCGGCGCCCATATCCCGGTGAAGCCCTATGACGCCTTCGCGTCCAGCTATCCCGACGTGGCGCTGCTGTTCGCCTGGAACCACGCCCAGGAAATCTTCGCCAAGGAAGAGGGCTTCAAGGCCTCCGGTGGGCGCTGGCTGGTCTATGTGCCCGAGGTGACGTTCATCCCATGATCCTGTGCAGCTTTCCCCCCGCCCAGAACCGGCCGCGCCGCGCCGCCATCCTCGACGCCCTGGCCCGGGTGGTGGATGCCGATATCTGCATCCTGGGCGCCGAGGTGGCGGCGTTCGAGGCCGAGATGGCCGCCCATAACGGCTCGGCCCACTGCATCGGCGTCAACAGCGGCACCGATGCCCTGGTGCTGGCGCTGCAGGCCCTGGGGGTCAGGCCGGGCGACGAGGTCATCACCGTCTCCCATACCGCCCTGGCCACGGTGGCGGCGGTGACCCTGACCGGTGCGGTGCCGGTGCTGGTGGAGGTGGACCCGCTGACCCGGACCATTTGCCCCAAATCGGCCGAGGCCGCCGTGACCGCGAAGACCAAGGCCATGGTCGCGGTTCACCTCTACGGCCAGCCCTGCGCCATGGACGCGTTGCTGGACTTGGCGAAACGCAAGGGCATCGCCCTGGTGGAGGATTGCGCCCAGGCCCAGGGCGCCACTTATGCCGGTCGCCGGGTTGGTTCCATGGGCGATGCGGGCTGCTTCAGCTTCTATCCCACCAAGAATCTGGGCGCCATCGGCGACGGCGGCGCGGTGACCACCAATGATTCCGGGGTGGCGGAGCGGGTGCGCCAGTTGCGCCAATACGGCTGGGACGAGTCCCGCGTCAGTCAGCGGGTGGGACATAATTCCCGCCTGGACGAGATGCAGGCCGCCATCCTGAGGCTGAAGCTGCCGGACCTGGACGCCGACAACGCCCGCCGGGCGGCGGTTTCGGCGCGCTATAATGCTGCCTTGGCCGGGCTGCCCGGCCTGACCCTGCCCCCCGTGGTGGCGGGGACCGAGGCGGCCCATCACCTCTATGTGATCGAGACTGAGCGGCGCGACGCGCTCAAGGCCCATCTGGCGGACAGGGGCGTGCTGGCGGGGATTCACTATGCCCTTCCGGCGCATCGTAATCCCGGCTATGCCACTTTGGTGCGGCTGCCGCCGGGAGGGCTGCCGGTGACAGAGGCCCTGGTGGGCCGCATCCTGACCCTGCCCATCTATCCCGAGCTGAGCGAGGCCGAGATCAAGGTGGTGGTGGATGGCGTGCGGTCGTTCTTCGGCGGGACGGCGGCATGAGCCGGAAGAAGGGCGGCGCGGTCGAGGGTGCGGTCAAGGCCCAGTACGAGCGCTTTCCCTATCCGCCGCCCATCGATGAAATTCCGGCCGGGCATCTTGCCGGGACCGAGTATCTCGCCGGGTGTCCCTCGGTGGATTTCCATCTGTACTGGCCCGACCGGGAGCGGCGGGACGATCTGGATATCCTGGTGGCGGGTTGCGGCAGCAGCCAGGCGGTCATGCACGGCCATGCCCTGCCCAAGGCGCGGATCACCGCCATCGACCTGTCGGCGACCTCCATCGCCAACTCCCGTCGCCTTGCTCAGCGCCATGGTATCGACAATATCGAGTTCCGCCAGATGTCGCTGCTGGATGTGGCCGATCTGCGGCGGGATTTCGACCTGATCGTCAGCACCGGAGTCATTCATCACCTGCCCGATCCGGTGGCCGGTCTCGCGGCGCTGCGCGGCGTGCTCCGCCCGCACGGTTCCATGCTGTTGATGCTCTACGGTCGCTACGGACGCGACTCGGTCTATATGTTCCAGGACATCTTCCGTCGCATGGGCATCACCGCCGAGACGGTGACCGACGAGGAGGTGGCGCAACTGGCCGATTTCGTCCGCTCGGTTCCGCCATCACATCCGTTTCATCTCCGTCGGGACCTTTACGCTGATTTCCGGCCGGAGGAACTGGTCGACCTTTACCTGCATCCCCAGGATCGGGCCTATACGGTACCCGAGATCTATGACCTGCTGGCGGATGCCGGGCTGGTTCTACAGCGATTTATCCACCAGGGCCCCTATGTGCCGCGCTTTTCCGGCATGTCCGGCCATCCCTTCCACGCCAGGACTGAGGACCTGAAGGAGCGCGAGCAGTTCGCCATCGCCGAGTTGTATCGGGGTGATTTCAATACCCATGTTTTCGCCGCCTGCCGCGACGACCGTCCGCTGGCATCCCGCCGGGTGGACATGGACTCGGCTGCTTTCGAAGATGCGGTGCCGTCGCACCGTCGCGATCTTGAGCTGACCGGGCGCGCGGATGCCCCCGCCATGGTAATCAACGGCCACGGACGGCACCGGTTCGAAATCGCCCTCAGCCCGGCCCAATTTCGTCTGTTGAGTCTGGTGGATGGCCAGCGTTCGGTGCGGGACCTGATCCAGTTGCTGGCCCCGTTGGCCGACGAGGCAACGGCGCGTGGTTTCGTCCGCACCGCCCTCAAGGATTTCTGGCTGTGCGATGCGGTTCTGTTCCGGCTTCCCCCAGCCTCTGGATTGACGAACAGGGAAGGGGAGCCAACATGAGAAAGAAAGGGGGGCAGGTCCAAGGCGCGGTCAAGGCCCAGTACGAGCGCTTTCCCTATCCACCGCCGGTGGAATCGCTGTCTGATGACTTCCTGAGTGGCCGGGTCGGGACCGACGGCTGTCCCAGCCGGGATTTCCACATGTACTGGCCGAACCAGACCATGCGGGGCGATCTTGACATCCTCGTGGCGGGGTGCGGCAGTCGCCAGGCGGTGGAGACCGCATGCAACCTTCCCGCGGCGCGCATCACGGCCATCGACCTGTCGCAGTCCTCCATTGATCATTCACGCAAGCTGGCTGCGCGCCACGGGATCGAGAATATTCACTTTCAGCAAATGTCGCTGCTGGATGTGGCCGAACTGGGTCGGGACTTCGATTTGATCATCTGCAGTGGTGTCTTGCACCACCTACCCGTCCCCGAGGCGGGGCTGGCGGCCCTGCGAGGCGTCCTCAGGCGCGATGGCTCCATGGCCTTGATGCTCTACGGCCGCTACGGACGTGACTCGGTCTATCTCTTCCAGGATATCTTCCGCCGGATGGGGTTCTCCCCCGATACCGTTACCGACGATGATCTTGCCGGAATGGTTGATCTGGTCCGCAATGCCCCTGCCGGTCATCCCCATCGGCTGCGTCAGGGGCTATTTTCCAATTTCCGGCCCGAGGAAGTGGTTGACCTCTACCTGCATCCGCAGGATCGGCCCTATACCGTACCGGATATTCTTGACCTGCTGGACTCTACGGGAATGCGGCTGCAGCGTTGGGTCCGCCAGTCAGCCTATTGGCCTCGCTGCTCTGGCCTGGCGGAGCGGGCGCTGTCAGAAAGAATTTCCCGCCTGGACGAGCGCCAGCAATGGGCGATCGCAGAGCTCTATGCGGCGGACATCAATCGCCACTTTTTTCTCGCCTGCCGGGATGACAGACTCGAGGACACCTATCGGATGGATTTCTCCGGCGGTGACTTCATCAGCTACGTGCCTGAACTCAGGTGGTGTCTGAGCCAGGATGCCAGGATGGACGGTCAGCCTGGGCGGGAGATCGGCGTGGATTTCGCCCATGTCAAGGCATCCCGGCTGGCTTTGGACGTCACTCAGGCCGCTGTGGTATCGCTGGTGGATGGTCGGCGCTCGGTTGGTGACATCATCGCCGCTCTGGCTCCGGCGGGAGAAGAGGCGCTGGCGCTGTCTTATCTGCGGGAGTTCTTCCACGAATTGTGGCTGTTCGACTTCGTGCTGTTCCAGACACCCATGCGATCGTCGGCTTAGAGACGCCAGATCCTGAAGGATTGCTCCGGTCCGATTCGGACATTCAGCGGCGAGGTCAGGTCCAGGCGCCAGCGGCCCGGTGCCGCCACCGCCACGAAGCCGTGGCGGCGGGCCAATTCAGCCCATTGCGCCCGCGACAGGCGTTCCCAATGCGCACGGGTCGGAGTCAGCGTTCCCAGGTCCAGGGGAGCATCTTCGAGAATCAGCGCGCCCCTCCGGAGGGTGGTGGCGGGAGGATCAGTGAAATCCACCGCGTAGAGCTCGCCCAGGATTGTCGCGACCCGGGGCAGCATGGCTGGGATATAGGGCAGGAAGTCAAGCTCGGCGATGTTCAGCGTCAGCGGCGCTTGCGGCACTAGATCGGTCAGCACCTTCACCGTCTCGGTATCGGCGGCCAAGATCGGGCCCCCCAATTCGGCCACATGACGGGCTAGGCCCAAGGCGGCCGGTTGCTCGGCCGCGAGGGGCTTCCCCGGTTGTGCCCACAGGGCTCCCATTGCCGCGATCATCAGCACAAGCGAGCCCAGGGGGCGACAGCGGCCGAGCCTTCGGTCAACCCGGTCCAGCCAGGAGTCCGTGCGGCCGGGGCCCTGCCGTTCCTCGGTGGCGAAGAGTATGGCGACAGCGACACATGCCGCCACCGGCTGGATCAAGGCAACGCCCGAGAACTGGGCCGCTAATGGTGCGGCCACCAGCCCCGCCGCCAGCCCAAGCCCCAGTCCGTCGCCTCGCCGCAATGTCTGGCCGACCAGCACCGGAAAGGACAGGGCCAGGGGAATGTTGATGAAACGGTTGGGCATGATCAAGAGCAGGGAGGAGGGCAAGACATCCCGGCCGATGTGAAATCCGAGATAGAGAGCCAGGCCGGATGCTGCTGCCAGCACAAGCATCCAAGCGACCGATGGCCGCCATTGCCGGTTTCGCTGGAACCAAGCCAAGCCGCCCATGGCGGCGCATTGCAGGCACATTAGACCGAGCATGTTGTCGATGGGCACGTTGCGGTGATAGTCCCACAGATCGTAATAGCGGGCGACCAGGTCGTCGGGGCCATCGCTCCCGTCCCTGCCTCCCAAGGCCAGGATCACGGTCAAGGCCACGCCGTTTCCCAGAAACGTAAACCCGACGATGCGGAGCCAGCCACCTGCCGTCACGCGTCCATCGGCGAGCCAGAGAGCGGCGAGGAACAAGGCAGAAGCATAGAGTCCCATCAAGGGATGGGCCAGAGAGGTCATGACCAACACCACGACCGTTACCGCGATCCAGCCCATGGCCATTGTCGCCACAGCCGCCAATGTCAAGCCTAGGGCCAGGATGCCGTGGGTCGGGGGACCCAAGGCAAGGATCATGTAATCGCTGTAGTCAATGCCGCCCGCTAGCGGCAATAAAACAAGAAAGGCGCCTGCTGCCGCCAAGGCGGTGGTCAATCGACCCGACAGGGCATGGATGAGCAGTGCGGCGGCGGCGCAATACAAGCCACCCTGTAAGGCGAAGAGCAGACGGGCGGCTTCTGTCATGGACAGCCCAGCCCGCAGCAGCCCGATCGCCAGCGTATTGACCAGCGAGGGGCTGCCCTTGGCCGCCAACAGCGGAATGGCGTCGGGGCCGTAGCCGGACAACCCGGTCAGTGCGGCGGCGGCGGTGACGGCGTGAGGCATCATCTCGCACCAGCGCCAACCCGCCAAGCCGCCCCCCGTCGCGGCAAGCAATATCACAAGGGTCGCATCCAGAGTCCGCGGGCGGAGGGAAGCCATGGCCAAGATCATCGGCCGATTCGAATGGGGGGGCGCCATTGGTCGCTGCGCGTGTCGTCATGGTGGGCGATCAGGTATTCCACCGCCGTTCGGAAATGGCGGGCATTGTCCTCGGCCTGGATGGCGGCATCGAGGTCAATCGCGCGTATCCGCTCCTCCCATTGGCGGCGCAAGGAGCCATTGGCGGCGAGGTTTAGCAGCAGTGCGACATAGGCGTCGTGATCTGTCACCACCAATTCGCCCAGACCCAAGCCCCGCATGAGATGGGCGCCATACCGGGAGAAGGCCCGCTCTCCCTCGAACACGACCATGGGAACGCCGAAGTGCAGGGCGTCTACCACGGTGTTGAAGCCGCCGAAGGGAAACGAATCGGCCACCAGATGCATGCTCGCCAAAATCTCCCAGTAGGCGTCCTGGGTCAGAAAGGGGTAGAGCACGGTCCGCCCAGGTCCTAGGATGGCTTCCAATCCCTTGCGCAGGATGGGAAGGGCAAGGCCGTTCATACCTGCTCCGGCAAACAGATGAAACTCGACGGGGCGGGGGCTGGCATCGGCAATCCGGCGCAGGCTGTCCAGGGTGCGGCGGTTCAGTTTGGGCATCGACCAGGGCAGGGCGATGCGCAATGGCCCGTCCTCCGCCTTGTCCACGAACTGGCGCGGCCGTGGGATCGTGTTTGCCTCGACCCCTCGCCCAGGAATCAACAGCAGGCGTTCGGAATAGAATCGTCGTGCGGTATCGTCGTTATCGACTTCGTCGCCGCTCAGGAAATAGTCCATCTCGCTTCCGAAGGTGCTGACGGGATGGCCGCAGCTCATGATCTGGATGCGGGCAAGTCGGCAGTTGGCCAGCAATATGCTGTCCTCGCCCATGCCCACATCGGGGAAGAAGGCGGTCATGGCGTCAAGGTCGGCCAGCGGCGTGAGGCCTTGCTGGGGGTCGAGGCGGATGACTCGGTCGAATCCGACTGTTTCGATGCCCGGGTTGGCGCTAGTCACCAAGGTCAGCTTGAATCGCCCGGCCAGCGACGCCACGAAGCGGGCGTTGGTGCGGTAGACCGCATGGTCTGAGGCCCATAGAGAGCTGATTACCGCCACATGGTCGGGATCTGGGCGAGGGCGGGGGGGCAGGTCCGTCATGGCCTGCACGGCCATGGGCCGGATCAGCCGGTTCACGGCGGCCTTGACCTTTGCCTCGACCGGGGGGGCGGCATAAGTGACGAAGAAGAAGGGACGGACCAGCAGCCCCGGCACTCCCAGCATGCGCGGATCATCCAGGGCCGCCAGATGATCGGCGACGGCATCGGCGCTCCGGCCCACCGTCAGCGAGGCATAGTCTCCACCAAGAATGCTCAGTCGCCACAGCGAGGCCAAGTCTGGATTGCTGTCAAACACCGGCCCAATATCGATGGCCTGAGAATTGGCACAGGAATACAGTGCTAGCACCTTCACCAGATTATCGGGCTGTGCCAAGACAATCCGTAGAACCGCGTCGGTCGATCCGAAGGACGAGGCAGCGGCCAGGCTGGCGATGGTGCGGGCGTGGAAAATCCAGCGCAATGCCAGATCGCGATCGGAGATCACGAATTCCGGGGTCGCCAGGACATGGGCTAGGGCCAGGAATAATCGGTCCAGCCGCGCCAAGCTCTCTTCGTCGCCGCCATCGCAGTCATGATTGGCGAGGCCGTCGAGGGCATCGAGCAGCAGGAGCGACAAAGCTCGGTGGTCGCCCTCCGCCAGCAGCCGGGCGTAGTGGAGAAGGGGGGTGTCTACGGCGGGAGACCGGGGCATATGGGGCGATTCTGGCAAAGTCACGCTGAGGCCTGGCGCCCATGACGGGCAATGGAACTTTACCGTAAGGTGGCAAGGCGACGCCACCGGAAAGCCACCGGACGAGCCACGGCTTGAACCCCCTTGCCGGGACGTGTAGCCTGCGGCGAATTTGGCGGAGAGGAGCGCGTTGACCATGGATGGCCGCGTTGAGATCGTGCGCAATCTGCTCGGCGACCTGCTTTCGCCGGTATCGGTCATGGATATCGGCGCCATGCCGGAAGGCGATGAGCGCTACGCGCCCATGGTGGCGGCCGGGATTGCCTCGGTGGTGGGGTTCGAACCAAATCTCGAGCACGCGGATAAGTTGTCGGAACGGCCGGGCTGGCGCTTCCTGCCCTATTTCCTCGGTAATGGCGAGGCGGGAACCTTCCACGTCACCGCCTATCCCGGCTGCTGTTCCTTGTTTGAGCCCGATCCGGAGGTGATCGACCTGTTTACGGGCATCCGCGCCTCGCCGGATCATGTCGGCAGTTTTACAGTGCAGGAGACCGTTCCAGTGGAGACCCGTCGACTCGACGATATCGACGGTGCCGGTTTCCCCGATCTGGTCAAGCTGGATATCCAAGGTGCCGAGTTGGACGTGCTGCGCCATGGGATGCAACGGCTTTCCCGTTGCACGATCATTGAATGCGAAGCGGAGTTCATCGCCCTTTACAAGGGGCAGCCGCTGTTCGGTGACATCCAGTCCTTTCTCGCCAGCCAGGGCTTCGTGCTGCACAAGTTCATTGATGTGGCGGGCCTGCCTCTTCGGCCTTTCGCGCATCTGGAGCAGGCCTATCGGCCGGTCAGCCAACTGCTGTGGGCGGACGCCGTGTTCGTGCGCGACTTCAGTCGGCTGGATGCTCTGGACGACGGACAACTGGCAAAAGCGGTCCTCATTCTCGATGTGGTCTACCGCTCCTACGATCTGGCGGCGTTTTTCCTTGGCGAACTTGACCGGCGCCGTGGAGGCGATCTGACGGAAGCCTATTTGCAGTCGGTGCAGTCGGCGTCGCCCGATGACCTTCTGGTCATGAACTGGCGGCCGTTTGCCTGAATGTCCGTTTGACGGTAAAGCGCCGCTTTTGCCGGATGGCCCAGTTCTCCAGGCCGAACCAGCTTAATGCGCCTGCCATCAGTGCCAGGGCGAAGGCCGAGGTCGTCAACTGGGCGAGGCCGATGTCTGGCACATAGTGGATCAGTAAGGCGGTGATCGGCCAGCCGTAGAGATAGGTTCCGTAGGAAAAATCGTAGCGGTCGTTGATGGCGATCAGTGGCGTGCGGAAGGCGCAGAAGAATAGGAGGTAGCCGCCGAACAGGCACAGGGCCGGTTCCGCCAGCGGCTTTACGAACATCAGCGCGGCCAGGGCGATAGTCGCGAATACCGCAAAATCGGTACGGTAGGGGATTTTGCCGTCCAGCAACCGGAAGGCCGTACCACAGGCGAATACCAGCAGGAACCTCGACATGTGGACCGGATCGAGAAAAATGTTGCGGAAGGTATGATTGCGCGTGGCGTCCAGCATCTGATCCGTGATCTGGCCGGTGATGAAGGCGGCGTTGAGGGCGACGATCGCCAAGATGTATCCGACGAATATCGTGGGGCGGCGATAGGCTCCAATCAGGCCGAGAGCCGCTGCAATCACGTAGCAGCGGAACTCATAGCTAATGGTCCACATGGCGCCGTTCAGGAAGTGGGTCATCTGGTCGGGGAACACGGTGGGCAAGACGGGATATCCCAGCCGCAGCATGCGCGAGACCATCATCCACCATTCCTCGAGATCTAGGCCGCCCAGGTCGCTGCCGGCGATGGGTCCGATCACCAAGATGCTGATGAGATAAGCCAATATGAAAGCCGGATAGATGCGCAGAAGTCGTTTGACGGCGAAGTTGCGCAGAGAGGGATCGCTGATGTAGCTGCTGCTGACCAGATAGCCGCTGATCAGGAAAAAGCAGTCGACGGCGAATTCGCCAAATGACAACGTTCCGAACAGCCGTACCAAAGGTTCGCGGTCAGAGGTCCCGTCGAGCATCTCCGGGGCATGCGATACGATGACCAAGCTGGCGAACACCAATCGCATCAAGCCGAAATTGTTTTGATTCTCTGATTTTTGTTCCGGTTTCATCGGCCATTGCCCAGGGGGTCGAGGATAGACTTCCTTTTTCCTTTGGCGCGAACTTTATCCGAAAGCCGACAGGGTCGGCAAGGTCTTCTCGGTTGGTCGGCTGGGCCGGGCAGGGGGAAAGGGTAAATTCCATTTCGTCAACCCGTTGGCGACGCTATTGTGACGCGCTGTGGCCGTATTCCCGCGCGGGGATGGGTGATTGCGGAACATGACGGGGGATGAGGGCGCTTCATGAGCAGTTTTTTCGCTGAACTCGCTCGGTTTCCGTTTCTGGCGGCCACCGCTATGCTGTTCTATGCGGGATTGGTGGTCTTCATGATCCCGTCGCTGCGGCGGCGTCTCGCTCCGCTGTTTCAGACCACCCGAGGCGCAAGTATCGAGTCCATCGACGGGCTGCGCGGACTGATGGCGATCTGGGTGTCGCTGTATCATCTCGTGGTCATGCGGGTGGCGGATTTCTCAGCCACCTTGAAGGCAATGCCCTTCTTGATGGATGGCGGTATCGCGGTACCGGTTTTCTGTGTGATCAGCGGGTTCGTGGTCTATAACTCCATGCGCCATGACCTGGGGCGGGACGGTCTCCGGGCCTATTACATCGCGCGCCTGCTACGCATCTATCCGGTCTACGCCGTGGTGGTTCTGGCCCATTTCATCCATGCCATGATGGGGCTCTATCCGCTGATCCAGGCCGACGAGCCCAAGCTCCTGCGTTTGCTGTCTGAATTGTTCCTGCCGGTACTGTTCGGGGGGGAGAACTTTCTGGTGCCCCAGTTCTGGAGCCTGTACGTCGAACTGTCCTTCTATCTGGCACTTCCATTCCTGGTCATCGTATCGGGGCGGAACCTCTTCATGGTTTGCCTGGCTGCCACCGCGTTGTTCGTGCTCACCGGGTATGGCTCCACGCGTGAATTCACCCTGTGGAAGTACTTCTTCATGGGCATCGCTTGCTGTCTGGCTTATGACCGGGTGGTGGCGCTGGCCACCGGATGGCAACGCGGGCGGCGGGAAACTGCGGGGCTCGCGTTATTTGCTGCCGGGTTCGCCCTCCTGGTGGCCGGGATAATCTGGGATTTGCCATCCTTCGTCACAGGCATCTATCTGCCCGACTACATCGAGAATCCCGCGGCCACCGTCGGTTCTATCACCCGCCATGTGATGATCGCCGCTTATGAAGGTGCCGGGTCTGGACATGTCATGCGCTATCGCGACATGGTGCCGCCGAAGTTGACTTTCGCCCACGGATACACGCTTTGGGTCGGGCTGGCCGCCATGCTGATGATCCTGTCGACCGCCCTGTCGGCCTGGCTTGCGCGGCTGTTCTCCCTGCCGGTATTCAAGTTTCTGTCGGCGATTTCCTATAGCGCCTTCGCTTGGCATATCTTCATCTACTGCATCGATCTCGGCTTCGTGCTGAACTCCAGCACCAGCATGGTGGTGATCGAGCCGCCGCCCATTCCAGGCAATGACCTCGTCTTCGCCATGGGGCTGGTCCTGCCGTCGCTCCTGGGAGTGTCTGCCCTGTCCTTCTTGCTGATCGAGCGCCCGGCCCTGTTGTTGCGGCGGCATCTGGGCCGTCGGGCTAAGATGGCCGACATAGTGGGGTGATGGCCATGATGCTTTCGCCGTTGGCATTTGCCTGGATGGCCGGTTTTCTGTGCGGGGCGCTGATAGGCTGGAATTTGGCGGAATTCACGCCCGTACCCATGCTGCCGGCCGCCCTGCTGGCGGGTGACGCCAGTTATCTTCCCGGCAGCCCCATGGGACTGATCCATGCGAAGACGGTCAGCGCCATCACGCAGTTGATCGCCCTATTGATGAAGATTGGATGGTCGGATAATGCGGTGATCAGGACCATCTATGCGGTACAGGCCGGATTGCTGGCCTCCGGTAGCGTGCTGGTGGTGTTCGGCTTCTGTCGCCGGGCGTTCGCATCCCTCGCAGCATCCGTCCTGTTTGTCGCCATGCTGCCGTTTTGCGGCAAGTTCGGTTACTCCGATTACATCATGCTTAGTCTTAGCCCCAGCACTTACGGCATGGTAGGCCATGCCCTGATCCTGTATGTGGTTGGACTGCTGGCCATTGGGCGCTCCGGCCCGGCCCTTTTCGGCCTGGGCGTCTTGCTGGCCAGCCACCCCGTCCTGGGCGCGTGGTGCGCCCTTGCCCTTGTGCTGGCATTGCTTCCCGAGCGTCATCGCGGCACGACAGCGGCACTGCTTCCGTTGTTGCCTTGGGGCGTCGCCGGCGGTGCGCTGGTGCTATTGTCGTTCCTTACCCGCCCAGGGGCTCCTGAGGCTGATATGGGCATCAATGCCGCGGAGGCGATCCGCTATCGCGACGCCTTTATCGCCCTGTGGGACTATCACCGCAATGTCGATCTCTCGCCGCTGCGGGGTATGGCGGTTGTCCAGGCACTGGCCCTGGCGGGGCTGGGTCTGGTGATGTTGCGGCTTGGCGGGGAGGGGGGGCATGGCCTCGGCCCTCGCCGAGCCTTGCGTATCATTGTCCTGATGGCGGTGGCTGGAGCTGCCAGCTTCACACTCTACCACTTTGCTCGGCCCTTGTTTCCGACCGTGGTGACGGCACTGTTGATGCCATCGCGTTTTCTCAATATTCCTCTACTGCTCACCTTTCCCCTGGTGGCGGCAGTGATGTTGTCCCGTTCTGGAAACCCTCTGGTCTGGGGCATGGCAGGGATCATGGCTGCGGTGTTGGCCATTGCTCCTCTCGAAAACGCATCCACACTGGAGCCCGTGGCGGGGGTCGTCCTGATCCTTGCCGCCTCGGCGTCGGTCGCCACCCGATGGGGACAACTGGATCTGTTGACCAGAATGCCCTGGCCGACCAAGCCGTGGAGTGCGGCCGGATCCATGCTCGCCATGCTTGGCGTGGTTACTGTTGTCGGCGGCGTCACCACGGCGATCCTCCACAAGCCTCTGGTGGTGGAGGATCCTGTGGTGGACAAGGTCCGGGCCTTGGTGTCTCCTCCCGTCCTGTTCTCGTCGCGCTATTCCCAGCTCGCTTATTGGCGGTTGTTTCCTCGGCACGCCCCTGCGCTGGACGTGGATAGTCTCGACTACATCACCTATGTACCGGAAGCGGCAGGTGAAATCAGCCGCATGTTGGCCGATGTCTATGGCATCGACTATTTCAATCCGCCTTACCGCTTCCTGCCTGCCGTCCACATGGACGAGCATGTCCGCGAGCGATGGGAACGGTTTTCACCCCAGGACTGGCGTTTTCTGGCCGACAACTACGGATTTCATACTGTCGTGACCCTGCACCCTTGGCTGCTGAGCATTCCTCGCAAGCTCAGCTACCGCATGGGACAGCACACTTTATATGTTTATCAAATTGTCCGCTGACCCAGGCTTGGCCGTCATGCACCATCTTCTTCGTATCCTGCTGTCCATGCCGCCCCGGGTGGCGCTCGCCAAGCTGTGGCGCCACGGCTCGCGGCGGCTGGGCGGTCGGCTGGCGCCGCTGCTCAATGCCCGCCGCGATCCCTTCGGCACGCCGGGCGGGCGGCTGATCCCCCGGCTGGCGCGGCCGCTCCGTGCCGAGGTGGAGCGCGAGAGGCTGGAGGATTGGCAGGCCCATCGCTTCGACCTGCTGGGCTCGGGGCCGGTGGTGGTGGGCCATGGCGGGGCCTATTCCGGCTTCGGCCCCCATCGCTACCCGCCGGGGCCAGGCCTGCCCGAGGACTGGCGGGCCGCCATCACCGCCGGGCTGCGGCCCGGCTGCCGCGCCCGTGCCCGCGCGATTCTGGCCCTGATCGACGATCCCCTGTACCGCCCGGTGGACTGGCAGGTGGATTTCCGCTCGGGCCATCGCTGGTCGACCCGGACATGGTGGAAAGCCATCGCCTATGGTCATCGGCCCGGAATCGACGTCAAGCTGCCCTGGGAACTGGCGCGGCTGCAGCACCTGCCGGTGATGGCCCTGGCCCATCAAGGCGAGGACGGGCTGGCCCGTGAGTTCCGCAATCAGGCGCTGGACTTCCTCGGCTCCAACCCGCCGGGCTGGGGGGTGAACTGGGCCTGCGCCATGGATGTGGCCATCCGCATCGCCAATCTGCTGCTGGCCTGGGACCTGTTCCGGGCCAACGGCGCCGCCTTCGACGCCGCCTTCGAGGCGGAGCTGGCCGCCGCCGCCTATGCCCATGGCGCCCATATCCGGGCCAATCTGGAAGGCGGCGAGCACCGGGGCAACCACTATCTGGCCGATCTCTGCGGCCTGGCCTTCTGCGCCGCTTACCTCGGCCACGGCGACTGGCTGGACTTGTGCCGCGCCGAGCTGGAGGCGGAAATCCTCCGCCAGTTCCTGCCCGATGGCGGCAATTTCGAGGCCTCCACCTGCTATCACCGGCTGTCGGCGGAAATGGGGCTCTACACCGCCGCCCTGCTGGGCGGGCTGTCGGAGCGGGCCATGGAGCGGCTGGCCCGGGCGGTGCGCTTCACCATGGACGTCACCAAGCCCTCGGGGCGGGTGGTCCAGATCGGCGACAATGATTCCGGGCGATTCATCGCCCTGGATCTGGGGCGCGAGTCCCTGGACCATGTCGGCCTGCTGGCGGCGGCACGGGGCTTGTTCGAAATAGCGGGGCGGAGGGGGCCGGAGGGCGATCTGGTGGCCGCCCTGGCCCGGGGGCGGCGGTTCCCGGCCGCCTTGGCGCCGCTGGCGGCGGCTCCCCGGCGCGACGCGGTGGTTCCCGAGGGCGAATGCCTGCGGCTGCGGCTGATCCCGCCCGACGCTTCGGCGCTGGACGGGTTGGAGCCCGTGGCCTATCCCGATTTCGGCCTTTATCTCTGGAAGGGGCCGCGCGCCTTCATCTCGGTGCGCTGCGGCGCCATTGGCCAGAGCGGCCACGGCGGCCACGCCCATAACGACCAACTGGCGGTGGAGGTGGAGATCGACGGGGTGGCCTGGGTCCGCGATCCCGGCAGCTATGTCTATACCTCCGATCTGGCGGCGCGCGATCGCTACCGCTCCGCCCTGGCCCATTTCGTGCCGCGCCAGGGGACGCAGGAGCCCGCCCGCTTCCTGTCGCCATTCCGGCTGGAGGACCGCGCCCGGGCCGAACCCTTGCGCTTCGGCGCCGATTTCCTCGGCCGCCATCACGGCTTCGGCGCGCCGGTCTGGCGCCGGGTGGCGGTGGAGGACGGCGCGGTGATCATCGAGGACTGGCCCGGCCAGGGCAGCCACCATATCCGCTCGCCCGAGGAGCTGGCGCGGCTGTGGGGCCTGACCCTGCCGTTCTCGCCGGGATACGGATTACTTGGCTAAGGGGCTTGCCCCCACCACCGTCATGCCCAGCCAGCCGACGCTGGCCCCGGTGACCTTGAGCTCGCCCAGCAGCGACAATTCCTCCACCGGATGGGGCAGCACGCTCAGCTCGGCCTCGGCCGCGTGCCAGTCGGAGGCGACCTTGCCCTGGATGGCGGGCAAGACCCAGTCCACCTTCGGCGGCTGGTCGGGGCGGGTGAGGTCGGGCAGGCCGACGCTGCCCACCACCGCATTGGTGAGGAAGCCCAGCGGCTGGCCCGGCTGGCCGGTGAGCGTCAGGCGGGCCTCCACCAGACGGCGCTCCTTAACGGTCAGGGTGGCGCCCAGGCGCGAGCCCGCCCGCAGCGGCGCGGCGGCGGCATGCTCGATGGGCAGCGAGCGAGTCATCCAGGTGGTGCCCAGCTTCTTGGGCCAGCCCTGCAGCAATCCGCGCAGCAGCGAGATGTCCTGGTCGACCCAGATGAAGGGGCAGTAATTGTAGCGCTTGCCATCGGGGCGCTCGATCTCGGCGATGACGATGGTCTCGCGGTACTGGGAATAGACCGGGTCCAGCAGTTCCGAGCCGTCGGTGGTGGCCTGCCAATCGGCGAAGTGGACGCAGCCCTGGCCGGTTAGGCGCCCGAGGGCGGCGGGGACCACCTCGGCGCTTCGCGATGTATCCAGGCTCACCGCCACGTTCATCAGCCATCCGGCATAGTGCCAGGGCGGCGCGGGCACCAGGGCGGCCCGGCCCGAGGCGGTGTAGGGGGCGGTGAAGCTGTTGAAACCCTGGGCCATCTCATCCTCCACTGGTATGACCGGCGACGATACCAAGCGGATGGGGGGGAGTCAAAACGGCGCCCATCGGCTTGACCCGAACCGTGGGGCGGTCCATCCTGCACGTCATGGACGAAGGGAGCCGCACACTTTCGGCATCGGAACGGTTGGACTGGCTGCGCCTGATCCGCAGCGAGAATGTGGGGCCGCGTACCTTCAACCGATTGCTGGAACGCTTTGGTTCCGCCGCCCGTGCCCTGGACGCCCTGCCCGATCTCGCCCGCAAGGGCGGGTTGCGGCGCGGCATCACCATCGGCGCCAAGTCCGAGGCCGAGCGCGAATTGGCGGCGGCCGAGGCGATCGGCCTTTGCTATCTCGCCACGATTGAGCCCGGCTATCCCCGCTGGCTGGCGGCGGTGGAGGACGCACCGCCGCTGCTGACCGTGCTCGGCAACCCCTCGCTGCTCGCCAAGCCCATGGTGGCCATGGTGGGCGCCCGCAATGCCTCGCTCAACGGCCGCAATTTCGCCCGCAGGCTGGCGGCCGATCTGGGCCACGCCGGGCTGGTGGTGTCCAGCGGCCTGGCCCGGGGCATCGACACGGCGGCGCATCAGGGGGCGCTGGCCTCGGGCACGGTGGCGGTGATGGCGGGCGGCGCCGACGTGGTCTATCCCCCCGAGAATCGCGAGCTGTGGCAGGCCGT
This sequence comes from Paramagnetospirillum marisnigri, assembly GCF_001650715.1. Taxonomy (GTDB): domain Bacteria; phylum Pseudomonadota; class Alphaproteobacteria; order Rhodospirillales; family Magnetospirillaceae; genus Phaeospirillum; species Phaeospirillum marisnigri. The sequence goes on from NZ_LWQT01000028.1 coordinate 144,446, forward strand.
GGTCGATACCGGGGCGGTGGTGTCGGAAATGCCGCCGGGGACCCAGCCCCAGGCCAGCCATTTCCCCCGCCGTAACCGCATCATCTCGGGTCTGTCTCTGGGCGTGGTGGTGGTGGAGGCCAATGCCCGCTCGGGCTCGCTGATCACGGCGCGTTTCGCCGCCGAGCAGGGCCGCGAGGTCTTCGCCGTGCCCGGCTCGCCGCTGGATCCGCGCGCCGCCGGACCCAACGACCTGATCCGGCACGGTGCCACCCTGACCGAGGGTGTCGACGACGTCATGGCGGTGCTGTCCGACCTGCTGCGCCGCCCCCTGTCGGAGGGACGCCGACCTGATTTCCAGGCCCAGGCGGCGGCGATTCCCGACGAGTCCGAGGCTGAGCGGGCGCGTCGGGAAATCCTGGAGCTGCTGGGACCAAGCGCCGTGACGGTTGACGACATGTACCGATGCTTATTGGAAATGCCGAAAAAGCCGAGGAAATCTGCCACTTTCAGCAGCCTCAGAATAGCCGCATAAGTCGGAAATAAGCAACCAGCAAGCTGGCCGCCACAGATGAGCGGAGCATGAAAAAGCCCCCAATATCAGGTGGGGGCTTTTTGCTGGAGCGTCATCCGTCAATTGCTGCGTCACGGCAGTTGGTTCGTGCTGCTAACTTTTTTAGAGTCAACCCAGCGAATTAAATCGGATCGCTTGTATAAAATCCGACCGTTCGCGAACGGCTTACTGAAAGGCGGTCCACCACCAAGACGGCGATAGCGTTCCAGTGTATATGGGTGGTTCCGAAGAAGAATAGCAGCTTCCTTTGGAGTGAGGTATTCATCGTCTCTGTCCATTCTTTTCCCCTATACAGTTTGCCAGTTTTGTATACGCCTGAACTGTGAATATTTCAATCGCGTGCCAACACATTTACAGTCAACTCAAAGCGGCAAACAATATGGACGCCATGAAATTCAGTTTCTTTTTTGGTTGTCGTGGCCTGAATGCAACAGTCCAATCTCCCCATCTTTGAACTCAGGCACCATCCCCTCCACATCACGACACGCCTTCCTGACCAATGCCATGTCACGGGGATCGCTCAACCATACGATCACGGCGACGAACCCAAGGTGGTGCAGAACCGTTTGCCAATGAATCTCGCTCAGATCGCCGCCGCCGTTATCGGTAAGCAACACCTCCCCATGCCGCCCCATCAGGGCCGCGTCCAGGTAGGCACGGCCCTCGTCATCGACTGCCAGCATGATCGATGATGGGTATCGGGATGACAGTTCCGCCAACCGACGTTGGATCGCGGCAACCAAAGTTTTCTCAGCTTCAGACCTCATCATCGGGAAACTCGGCAGCAGCAAAGCAGTTATCGCAGATGATCTTGTTCGTGAGTGTTATGAGATAATGGATGCCTCCGCATCCAGGGCACGTCCTGGCGTAATGGTCCGGGTTCATATCTATAATTTCCGGGAACAGGATTACGTTATTTGACTTCTCATGCATGATGCACCTCGCTTTCATGTTTATTTATCCTGCGAGTGCAGTCCTGTGTCCCAGCCATCGGAAATGGTGCAGGAACCACAGATTCCGGTGCCTGCACCATCAGTCCGTTCGTCCTCAATGAGCGGAGGTCAATGTGGTTTCTTACGGAGCAATCGCTGTGTCGTGGATCGAAGTTTCCTTTGGTTCCGCCAACTGGAAGGGGTGGATGCCGTAATACAGATCATTCCGGTCTCGCGGTGGACAAGACGGTAGTGGTCGCCCCCTGTTCTGCTCACCTCCCACTCATCGCCATAGGCTTTGCGAAGTTCACGCTCGAATTTTTTCATGGCGGTCAATCCAACTGGTCGGCAACGCAGGTCCAGGTCGGATCATCCTTGGCAAATGCCCAGAGGGCGTTCATGCACCCGCGATACCAGTCAATGGCCTTGTTGATATCCAGACCATTGATGAAGCTGAGGGCCAGAAAGTTCGGGTCATGCTGGAGGGCAACGGCCAACTGGCTGAAAACCACGGCTGAAACAAAGATACCGTACTGGCTCGGGGTCATGGTGGTGGAAGCCCCATTGTCGCTCCGCTCAACCGTCTCAGGGTTAGGCACGAACGGAATGGGGATCAGGTGCTTTCCTGCCTTCAGGTAGCCCCAGCTTGCGATCTTAAGCGGGATCAGCTTGGCAAAAACAGTGTGCCAAATCTGCGGTACGCTGCCGAAGATAGCGTAATACTCCCGCAGGTAAAGCTCAGTGGCATCGTCTGAGAATTCCACGCTGTCATTCGGCATGAAGAGCGTCGCATTGTCCGACGAAAGCACAATGTCGTAGAATAGTGCTGTCGGGGTGTACGCCGGATCATCGATTGCCGCTGCTTCCGGTGCATTCTGATAGTTAGTTGTACTTTTGCTTCTCGATTTCATCATTTCCTTCTTTCGAAGGCGTGTTCCGCTTCATGATTGATTCGGATTTCGACGGGCTTCACGCCTCGTCTGTTCAACGCCGCCATCGGTGGTGATGGATGGGAACGACCCATCGCCTGCGACTTTCGTCACCGCTCTACGGTGAGCTACATCACCCATTGGTCGTCTGCCTGTCGGCATGGGGTCACGACCAAGACCCAACCACGTACCCGTCACCGTGTTGGCTATTGCCGCCGCACCATTTCGGTTACAGGTGGAGGGTTGATGAGGGCCTCGACGACCTCGGACATTGTTATGTCACGGGAGAGGGTGATCAGATTGCCGACAGCCGTGTAGCGGTGCTGGCCATCTATAACTTTCCTGTGTTCACGAAGGGTGATGCGTAAGCCGATGCCAATTGCGAGGGCGAAGACATCGCTTCCTATCCCGGTCAATTCGATATCGTAGCCGTCAAAATCCCCCGAGAATTCGTCGAACATGGCGGTTAGTTCGATGGATAGCGGCCCTTCGGGGATGGCACCCATTCGATCAAACGAACCATCGTCCGATATGGTCAAGGTATTGCCATCCAGTCGAAGATCGACGGACATCCATGGGGCACCACACACCTGCGGTATTCCAGTCAACTTGCACGATTTTGACTTCATGGCACCTGGGGAGGTGCCGGGGGTCAATTCTCCGGTAATTCCCTCAGCCAACAAGCCAACTTCAGCCAAGCCTGTGTGATATCTGTATGTCATGGCAGCAACCTCCAATGTTCATCTGTTCCACGATCCCTTGACGAATCCGTGCTGGTCCACGTCCACCCAAGCCGCCCGAATATCGCGGGGGAATGGCTTGGATTTTCCCGAGGCCGGACCCGTGGCCCCCCGCTTCTGGAGTGCCTTGAGCTTGGATATTTCCCGCCGTAGTCGAGTGTTTTCGGCCATTTGGCGATTTACCACCGCCTCCCAATCCACGGAGTCTTCGTCCGTGGTGATGACGAGTTGGCTCGCGTGGATTCCTTCGGCGTTGAGAATCGCGGCGACCTTTCCCATGGCTGTCAGCTTTTCGGGATCGGTTGCTGCGGGATCGAGTGCGGTGGCGAGGAGTTTGATGAGCTTGTCCATTTCTGCGACCTCCCAGCCCTCAATCACCTAATCGGACGCTGAAGTTCCAGGCCGCTTCCTCTCGGGCGACCCGAACCGAGTGCCAACCCTCATGGTCGGCAAAGATTGGGTCGTGCTGGTTCTTGGCGTGCCAAACGCTTGGGGAGTAGGCCCAGACCCTTCCATTCATGGTGACCACGACCCTGGCAGCCCGGATTTGATGGCTTTGGCCGACGATGTGTTCCGTTCCAATTTCCTTGGCGATCTTGGGCTGACCGCGTTCTGGAACCAGCAGCACATCGCCCTGCCGAATGCCGTTCACCAACTGGCGTTCCGTCACCTCCCACATCCACCGCTGTGCAGCACGAACTGGTGCTGCTGGATCGGTCGGATCGCGACGGATTGACGCTCGAACAGCAGCGGCACCAACCGGGTGCCGGAAAGGCTGTTTGGTCAATTCGTTGAACCCGCAGAGAACGTAGGTTTTGTGCTGGTTGAGAAAGCCATTGCGGTAACGGCGGAAGCTGTGCCGGACCTGAACCACGGCCACATCCTGTTCGGGATCAACCCCGTACAGATCGTGGTTCAGGGCATCCCCGCGACATGCATTGTCAAACTTTACGAACCGCTCGGGGAGAGCGGCCTTAAAGTGATCCAGGATGCTGGTTGCTGGCTTCGAATCGACAGTTTCGATCTGATCGAAGCGTCCACGTTTAATATTCATCACAGCGTTCTCCAGTGACGCATAAATTCAATGACAAAATTCTCCGTGAATATGGAGGTTTCGCCGTGTTGTTTTGCGTACTACGGCCGCAATGTGCTGTTAGTCAATTCCATAATTAACCAAGATTGTTCAAAAACATTCTTATAGAAATATATCATCAGGGTTGTATTCAGGGTAAAATCCACAAGATATTTAAATCTGGCTGATTTTCGGTTTCGTACGGAATAGGAATCAATTGGCCGGTCTTTTTAGAGCGTAAAGTGAACACTCTTGTCCTGGCATTGTTTCCCGCAGCGTATGGAAATGTGCGGCCCGAATGTCACGGTTTCAAAAATCTTGAATTCTCGGTTCACCGGCGGCGACGGAATGTCCGGAAAACGGACTTCAGGGGCTTCCCGTGACGTTCGATCTGATCGCCAACACCGGGCAGATCAGATTGAGCCGGGGGCATGGCTGGCGGCTATGTCGCACAGAAAATCGTCATGGTAGAGTGAACTGGTGACTGACTGGAGAGCATTGATCTCATTGGGCTTGTCAAAGCCGATATCCCACCTGCGGCCACGACCAGCGAATTGGACTCATAGGAAGTTTGATGGCTTCAAAATTTCTCCGTGAATTGGAACTGATCAGCGGCACGGCGAAGGACGGCTGGGAGGTCAGGCTTGATCTTCTTGAGCAGATGCAGAACCTCATAATTCTCGTCCAAAGCCATCAGATCGTTTTCATCAATCCCGCAGGGCTACGCTGGCTTGGGTACGAAAAATCGGTGCTTTTGGAATCTGAAATTGGCGGGCTCTTTCACCCTGATTATGCCGATCTTGTCGGTCTGGGCCTCGAATTGCTTGCTGAAGAGCAGGTGATTCCCCTGAAGCTTCTGCACCGGGATGGCTTGGAAATTGATGTGGAAATGTGGGTCAACCGCCTGGGGATGCCCGGTGAAGAGATATTCATCATTGAGGCCCGCAATATCTCGGATCATCTGAAGTCGGCCCGTGCCTTGCGGGCACGAGAGCAGTGGCTTGAAGGGATCATCAATACCGTGGCTGACGGTATCGTCACCGTCGATAAAAACGGCATCGTTCAGACCTTCAATCCCGCCGCCGAACGCATCTTTGATTTCAAGGCCGACGAAGTTATCGGCAAGAGCATCCGACAATTGGTTCCTGATCCCGTTGCCAAGAAGTTGGGCCAGGAGGCTGGGCAGGGCTGGCATGACATATTGTCGATGGGAGAGGAATTGATGGGGATGCGGAAGGATGGCGTCGCCTTCCCCATGGAAGCTTCGGTCAGCGAAATGCAGCAAGGCGAAGGGGTCGCTTATGCCAGCGTGGTGCGAGACATCACGGCACGCAAACGTGCCGAAGAGCATATTCGGCACCTTGCACACCATGATTCTCTGACTGGCCTTCCCAACAGGTTTTTGTTTGGAGACCGTCTGGAAGCCGCTATCACGCGAGCGGATCGGCATCAGACACGGATTGCCTTGGTGTTCATCGACCTCAATAAGTTCAAGCCGGTCAATGATACATACGGACATGCAGTCGGAGATATGGTCCTTATCGGCGTTGCCAAGAGGCTGAGCAACTGCCTGAGAAAGACCGATACGGTAGCCAGGATTGGCGGTGATGAGTTCGTAGCCATTCTGGAGGAAATTTCAGGTGAGAAGGAGATTCGCAGGTTAGTCGGCAAGATCATGGTTGCTGTCTCATCACCGGAAACCATAGATGGCGTTGAACCCAGTCTGGGGGCCAGCCTCGGCATTGCTCTTTATCCAGATGACTCAACAGAGTCGATAGATTTGATCGATAAGGCGGATAAGGCGATGTACTTGGCGAAACGCACCGGAGGGGTGTGCCTCTTTCCAGATATTCTGTGGGAAGTCGAGAAATCTTGAGGAGGCCAACCGACGGCACTATTACGCCCTCAAACAATTGGCTGAGTTTGGTATTTTTTCGTCGAAAATGAGAAGGGTGCAACGGCCTTCGATATTTTTCGTCCCGAGAGTCGATATCGTGCCTCCCATCGCCGCTGCACCGCAAAAGATCGTTGCAGCGTTAATTATTATTTAACCCGAACCTATTCGGAGGTATGATTTATACATCATTAGTATGATGGCGACCCGTGTTGGGCGGGGAAGGAGTCCAAAATGTGCGACACCTTAGCCGAAGCACCCATGCCAATCAGGGAGGCCGTAATTCCGATCCTGTATGAGATGGAATTTCCCAACATGATGGCCTGTTACGGCTACTTGCTGGAATGCGGTACGCATCGTTGCTTGTTGACTGGCATTCGGCAGTGGATGAACGAAAAATGCCATTTCTGCGATGTCTGCGGCCGACTGGAAAATCCGCCAAGTTAGGAGCCGGGCAGCAGCCCCCGACTAAATCATAAACAGGCTATC
>NZ_LWQT01000029.1 GCF_001650715.1 Paramagnetospirillum marisnigri
TGACGCCTCCGGGCGCTACGCACCCTACGCCATCATCCCCAGGCAAAAGCTGCTACACCACTCGACGGGACATGACCGACGGCAACACTCACAAGTGGTGCGGCATCTCTTTTCACGGCATCAAAATTGAGGATGGATGCCCAACTGGGGAGCGGGCTCTCATGATCAAGGCTTATCTGCCGGAACCATAACCAGCTGTTGCGTGAAGTACGGGCAGTCATTGGACTTCCGAACCTTCCACTTCCCGTTGGCAACGGGGCAAATGGGCCGCTTGTACGTGGCACACCGCTTCGTTTTCCCACAAGCCCAAGGAAGCGGCCCTTTGACGTAGAATGCCACCGTCACAGCGATAGACGATATGACGAATAAACCCAGGATCATTCACAAGTTGCCCTCTTACGGTTTGGATTCATCGGAACCCCGTTTCGCCGCATCACGGAACTCCTTCAGGCTATCCGATGATGGCTTTGTCCTACTCACAAGCCCACAAAGGTATTTGGCCAAATCTCTTGGAGTATGAGGTTTGGGAATGACCCTGACCTTCCCCCTTGTTTCGGCCCACTCAGGGGGTGAGCATTTGGGTTGATATCATGGCCGCCGGTACTCTGACGAT
>NZ_LWQT01000030.1 GCF_001650715.1 Paramagnetospirillum marisnigri
ATGGATGGTCGCGAAGCCAAAGAGATTGTCGAGCAGAGCCGCCCAAATCTTATCCTTTTGGATATCCAGTTGCCGGGAGTTTCCGGCCTAGATATCGCCCGCGTACTGAAGGAAGACGCTGAACTTCAAGCGATCCCGATCATCGCGGTAACCGCGTTTGCTATGAAGGGTGACGAGGAGCGAGTCCTTGAAAGCGGTTGTGACGCTTACCTCGCCAAGCCCATCTCAATTGAAAAGCTCCTGAACAAGGTGACGGAATTCTTGGGGTAGCTGCCTCTGCAGCGAAGGGGCTTCCAGGGGAAAGTAACGGGGATATTGGCCAATACCTTGTAGACTTATCGTCATGCGGCTTTAGTCATCGCCTTGCCGTCCCATCTTCCCCAGGAAATCGCCAAAATCCTTGGCTTCGCGGAAGTTTCGATACACCGACGCATAGCGGCGGCGAATGGAGGCATTGTCATCGGTGGGGCGGGAATCCTTCACCTGGGTGTCGTCATGTCCGCAAAAAGGACAACGCATGCTCGCCTCCCCTGACCGGCCCCCAATGGCGGCTCCAGATCGAATGTTAGTGAAGCATGGTTGATGTTGCCTGGCCAGGGGCGACGGAG
>NZ_LWQT01000031.1 GCF_001650715.1 Paramagnetospirillum marisnigri
AGGGTCTTGTCCACCAGATCGGTGGCCAGTTGCACCCCGGCCTTGATCCAGTCGGTGGGAATGGCTCCCAGGCTGAAGGTCGCCTCGAACATCACCCACAGGATGCCCAACAGCAGGGGCAGGCCCAGAGTGCGGTTCAGGAAGAAATCGTCGAGGATACGGGTCAGCTTGAACCCGGCGGTGGGATCGCCCTCCTGCTGACGGACTTCGCGCAGCAGGCCGTTGGAAAAGGCGAAGCGGGCCGAGGCCAACAGGCTGGCGGTGTCTTCATCATGCTCGTGGGCCAGGGCGGTCTGCTCGCCCTTGATCTCCTCGACCAGTTCGACGTGGTTGCTTTCGTGGCGCAGAACCTCGTCATCGCCTTCCAGCATCTTGATGGCCAGCCAGCGCGAGCGCACCGGGCTCAGCTCCTGGGGGTGCAGCTTGGACAGATGCTGCTGGACGCGCTCGATGGCCGCCTCCAGATGGCTGTCATAGTGCAGCCGTAACGGGGCGGCGGCGGGAGTTGTCGAGGCCATGGCCGCCACCGCGTCCAGCAGGGCGTCGATGCCCTCCTTCTTCAGGGCGCAGGTCTCCACCACCGGCG
>NZ_LWQT01000032.1 GCF_001650715.1 Paramagnetospirillum marisnigri
AGGGTCTTGTCCACCAGATCGGTGGCCAGTTGCACCCCGGCCTTGATCCAGTCGGTGGGAATGGCTCCCAGGCTGAATGTGGCCTCGAACATCACCCACAAGATGCCCAGAAGCAGGGGCAAGCCCAGGGTACGGTTCAGGAAGAAATCGTCGAGGATACGGGTCAGCTTGAACCCTGCGGTGGGATCGCTCTCCTGCTGGCGGACTTCGCGCAGCAGGCCGTTGGAAAAGGCGAAGCGCGCCGAGGCCAACAGGCTGGCGGTGTCTTCATCATGCTCGTGGGCCAGGGCCGATTGCTCGCCCTTGATCTCCTCGACCAGTTCGACATGGTTGCTTTCGTGGCGCAGAACCTCGTCATCGCCCTCCAGCATCTTGATGGCCAGCCAGCGCGAGCGCACCGGGCTCAGCTCCTGGGGGTGGAGCTTGGACAGATGCTGCTGGACGCGCTCGATGGCCGCCTCAAGATGGCTGTCATAGTGCAGCCGCAAAGGTGTAGCGGGGGTTGCCGAGGCCATGGCCGCCACCGCGTCCAGCAGGGCGTCGATGCCCTCCTTCTTCAGGGCGCAGGTCTCCACCACCGGCG
>NZ_LWQT01000033.1 GCF_001650715.1 Paramagnetospirillum marisnigri
TGTCAACGGCGACCTAATTTTCCCCATTTCGGGCGGACGGAAATTCCCCAGGTGGAGGGATCGGTGATCAGCCGGATTGTGGATCGGCGCTTCGGTCTTTCGGTGGTCGTCCGCGACGACGTGGCAGGTTGGTTTGGAGGGATGTCGAGGTCCTGGCCGTGCTGTTTTCCGGCATGAAGGCGGCGTGCTGGCGCAGGCGATAGCTTGAGCCTTCAATCTGGACGACGACGGCGTGGTGGAGCAGACGGTCGAGCAAGGCGGTTGCGACGACAGGATCGCCGAACACCTCGCCCCATTCGACGAAGCCGCGGTTTGAAGTGAGGATCATGGCTCCCCGTTCGTAGCGCGCGTTGACGAGCTGGAAGAAGAGGTTGCCTCCGCCCGCGATGACGGGGAGATAGCCGATTTCGTCGACGATCAGCAGGGCCGGCCGGCATAGGAAGCGGATGCGCTCTCGGAGGGTGCCTTCCCGTTCGGCCTTGGCAAGCGACGCGACGATCTCGGCCAGGGTGGCGAAGTAGACGCTTCGCCCGGCCTTTACCGCCTCGACGCCCAATGCCAGGGCCAAGTGG
>NZ_LWQT01000034.1 GCF_001650715.1 Paramagnetospirillum marisnigri
TCATATCCGCCCCCTGTTCCGTCATACGGATAGGGAATCACGAAACCCGAGCCGACGCCAGTTTCCGGAGGTGCCCAACTCAGTGAGGACGCGTGCCCCTGTAGGACTGTTCGTTTCCCTGTCCAGATATCGGACGGGAAGCACCCTTTTTGCCATTTCTGATATCAGGAGTTCCCGTGAAGAGTACCACGCCCGTCCTTGTACGGCTGAATCCAACCCAGCTAGGGCATCTCGCCTACATTCGTGAATGCCTTGGCTGGCAGGGCAAGAAGCCCGTCGATGTTATGCGTGATCTCCTTGCTCACTACGCAAAGGAACTCCATAGCAGAGATGCAGATAAGGCGAGTGAGTGGCTGTTCGTTAAAGGCTTCTAGCAAATTACATGTTGCACAACTACTTGACAAAGCATTGCGTATGCACTTGACGAGTGCCGACAGTGCCATCATGGTTTCGCCATAACTGCTTATTGGAGTGACCATGACCCTCGTTCAGCTCTTCCCTACATTCACCCGTGACGATATTTCCTACATCCACGCTCGCTTTGGCTCTGAGCTTTCCTCAGGCCGGGCC
>NZ_LWQT01000035.1 GCF_001650715.1 Paramagnetospirillum marisnigri
CTGCAGGACGTCATCCGCCGAAAAATGTGAAGCCTGTTCTCAAGCGCAAGCTGGTTGATGGCGTTTGCAGGGAATGGGGCGTGTCGATCCGGCGGGCCTGCCGGGTGCTTCTGGTGGACACCTCGACCTATCACTACAAATCGCGTCGACAAGAACAGGCTGGTCTTCGGCAACGCATCAAGGAGATCGCGGAAACGCGGGTGCGCTACGGCTATCGCCGGGTGCATGTGTTGTTGCGCCGCGAGGGCTGGTCATTGGGGCAGAACCGGACCTACCGGATTTACCGGGAGATGGGCCTGCAACTGCGCAACAAAGCCCCAAAGCGGCGGGTTAAGGCCAAGCTGCGGGAGGATCGAAAGGAGGCGACCCGGCCCAACGAGACCTGGGCCATGGATTTTGTGCATGACCAACTGGCCACCGGCCGGAAAATCAGGGTGCTGACAGTGGTGGACACCTTCTCGCGGTACGCCCCGGTTCTCGACCCGCGTTTCAGCTACCGGGCCGAGAATGTGGTCCAGACGCTAGAGCAGGTCTGCCGCCAAGTTGGCTATCCAAGGACGATCC
>NZ_LWQT01000036.1 GCF_001650715.1 Paramagnetospirillum marisnigri
TGACGCCTCCGGGCGCTACGCACCCTACGCCATCATCCCCAGGCAAAAGCTGCTACACCACTCGACGGGACATGACCGGCAGCTTTGGTCAACCAAGTCTTGGCCTCAGCCTCGTTCCGCTCGATTCCTTTTCCTTGTAAGTAATACATGCCGACCTTAAATTCCCCCTCGACGGTATCCAGGTCGGCGGCCTTGCGGTACCATTTCAATGCCTCGGCATAGTCCTGAGAGACACCGCGTCCGGAGTCATAAAGATCGCCGATCTGCATGTACGCTGGGTAATACTCCTGATCAGCCGCTTTGAGGTACCAGCGCATGGCTTCGGCATAATCCTGCTTTATGCCTTGCCCTCTCGAGTAAAGAACCGCGATGTTGGTTTGTGCTGGAGGGTAGTTCTTTTCGGCAGCCTTCTGGTACCACCGCAAAGCCTCGGGAAGCTGATGTGGGCACCTCCGGAAACCTCTTCATTCTGACGGTTTGAGAGTTGTTCCGGGCGTGAATTGCGGTTGATCGGCGTTTCCGGGTCTGTTT
>NZ_LWQT01000037.1 GCF_001650715.1 Paramagnetospirillum marisnigri
TCATATCCGCCCCCTGTTCCGTCATACGGATAGGGAATCACGAAACCCGAGCCGACGCCAGTTTCCGGAGGTGCCCACCTACTCAGAGAAATGCGTGGAACGCCTCGTGGCAGAGGTGAAGGATGACGCGAAGTGGCTGGCGATCAAAGCTTATCAGCTCTGATTGGCCCGCTTCCATTGATGCCGATTTTCGGTTCTGGGTAACAAATTGGGTAACAGCCAGAAGGACGGGCAACGGGGGTACTTTCACACCATTTTCGGGGCCTGGGTAACAAGCCATGGCTTTTGTTACCCAATTTGTTACCCAAAACGCCCTAGAAAGCCAAAGGGGCTAGCCCTTGTAAGAGCTAACCCCTTGGATTTCCTTAGTCTCGATGGTAGCGGGAGAGGGACTTGAACCCCCGACCCCAGGATTATGATGCCTGTTGTTTATCTAGGCTTTATGCGGGTTACAGAGGATTTTTCTGTGATTTTTCTGGAATCCGCTTTTCGCTCCGATTTGTTCTGGGATGTCCCCAGAAGGGCGGCTTCGGCGTCGGCCCCCGCGTTTCGCTTTTCCTCCCGCGCCTCGAACATGTGGGCGTATACATTGAGCGTGGTTGATGGGGTCGAGTGGCCTAGCAGCTTCTGGACCTCGACCACCGTCTTACCCAGGGCGATTTGGACAGACGCATAAAGGTGCCGGAAATCGTGCCAGCTAAAGGGCGCCTCCTCATCCGTCGCGGCCAACTCGGCCTTGACCTGTACCGGCTGGATGAATCGATCATGGATGTTCGACGCGAATTCGACGTTGCCCACCCCGTTCGGGAAGACCAGCCCCCTCCCCCTTTCGGCAAGCGGCTGGGCCAGCTTCCAGGCGCGCAGGATGGTGACCAGGGAAGGACCCAAGGGGATGGTGCGGGTTGACGTCTTGGACTTTGGCGAACCGATCTCGCCGAACTCATCGGCGCGTTGCAGCACCTTAAGGGCGGCGCCGTCTAGGTCCACATTGTCCCAGATCAGCCCACGAAGCTCTGACAAACGAAGCCCGGTAAAAATAGCCGTGGCAAGCATGGCGTGATACTTGCCGGGGTAATGTTCGGCAGCAGCTTTCAGGAGTTTGCCGACCTCCACTTGTGTAGGGATCACCACCTTGGAGGCGGGCGCGGCGTGGCGTTTTCCCTGGCTCCTCCGGCTCCGGCGGATCGCGGCGCATACGTTCGTCGCGACGAATCCCTTTTCCTGTGCCAGGGCGATGATGGATCGCAACGAGGTAAAGACCTTCGCCGACATTTTCGGCGAACCGGCGGCGACGTCGTCCCGGAAAGTGGACACATCGGCCATGGTCAGTTGCGACAGCTTTTTGTCGCCCAGACGTGGCTTGATATAGAGCCGCACATGCCGCTCGTATTGATCTTGGGTTGATCGCTCCAGCCCATTGGCAGCGGCATCTTTCAGCCAGTTTTCACAAGCCTTTTCGATTGTGATCGAATCCCGGTCGGCGACGTGGACCCCTTTCCGCTTTTCGACCGTCGCCTCGGCCAGATAGGACTCAGCCTCGCGCTTGGTGCGAAATGTTGACTTGGTCACGCGCTTGCCGTCGGTGGCCTTATACTCGACGCACCATATAGCTTTGCCGTCCTTACGCAGGACCGGCTTGCCGTCGCGGATCAACTGATACACGGACCCATTCGCCATGGGGAAACCCTCCAGAAAAAATCCTGTTATCAGTATTTCTGGAAAATATCCTGTTGTCAAACGCAACTAGGCTACGTCTGGCAACGCGTTACCAATGGGAGGCAAAATAGTAACGCGTTACCACCGTGCTATGCCACCACCCCCAGGGGGCGCCAGCACAGCGCGGCGGCCCAATCGGCCCAATCGGCCCAATCGGCCCAATAGGCCAGACCGGCTACCCCGGCCCTATCGGCGCACCGGCCCCAGAACCACCGGAGGAACACCCGGCGATCCGGTCACCGTTCCCACAGTCATCCCCCTGGTATCGAGAACGTGCCAGTTGCCCGGCGACACCTCCCGAAGCTTGCAGACCGTCATGCCGTTCCGGTCAACGAAATAGGTCTGACTGCCGATGGTGCGGGTCCCCACGGCTGGCAGATCACCGGCCAGGGCGTGGCCGCAGGCCAGGATGAACAGGGCGGTGATGATCGGACGTAGCATGATCGGCCTCCATGGTGCCCAGGATGGCGCGGGATCATGGCGGCATCAAGGTGGCGGGAGTGACGATGGCTTGCGCTTCTTCCAGGCGGCCTTCAAAATTTTTTGTCTAAGGCCAACAGGCAACATTAATAGAAGGCGAAGAAACGCGCCAATACCAATTGGGACGCCTCTCGAGCCATTCTGCCATCGGCCAACCGCTTCGGGCGTAATCCTAGAATCTCCATAGCTTAATACCAACTCAATAAATGATCTTTTACTTAATCCTAGATCGCGAATAGAGGATTCAAACTCATCTTTATCCATTCCGGCACCAAAGTATTGTTGAGATTATATTTGAATTAGGCGCCAGCGCCCCGTCCCAGAATTGGTGGCCGGTCAGGAGCGAGCTGCGTACTGCTCCCGACCGGCATGGGGCGCTAATGATGGGAAAACGCACCCATACGAAAGACTTGGTCAAAATTGGATCGTGGTCAAGCGCTGGACTACAGCCGACCCACCCTTCGGATCGTGATGCCCTCGCCCGACACCTCGGCGCGGCACAAGGTGCCCCCGATAGGAAGACCTTCGGCGACAACAGCATGGGCGATTGCATCATGGAGGGTGCCCAGGGCCTCGGGTGTTCCTGCGGCGGCAGCGTCGCCAGCATCCAGCACTGCAGGCGGCCAGGACGCTAGGGGCGGGTGGACGGACAACCCGCCGCGTTCCAGCGGCACCGGCTCCCAGTCCGATTGAGGGCCGATGAACCAGCCGTATGGCGCCGCATCGAAGCCGACCACCACGGCCTGGAAGTCGTGGCCGGTGACGGCGCGCACCTGCCGCGCCGTGGTCCTAACCCAGTGGGGCATATCGGAGATATCGGCGACGGAAAGGCAGGTGTGCCAGACCTCCATGGCCTCGGCTGTGCCAACCAGCGTGGTCACCAGATTCAGGTGCGGGACGGCCCGAAGCTTGCCGATCTCCGCGACGGCGCCGTCTGGCAGCTCGACACGGGTGTCGGTTGTGACCACGGCAGCGGACGGGGTCACGCTGATAGCGTAGAAGCTCATGATCTCGGAATCCTCATGTTGATTGCAGCCGGGGCGATCATCGGCACCAGCCCTCCGGCCAGACCGGCCACCACGGTGCCAACCGATGTCAGCGTCGTGACGCCAAATGTCGCGGACGTCGCCAACTCGATCCCGCCCACGGCGAAGGCGCCGCCGGGGGCAGCGCCAGCCACGCCCATGATCGCGGACCCGATGCCAGCCGTGGCCACAGCCGCCACCGCCATCACCGCCAGCATGGCGATCATCTTGACGGGTGACTTCCCGCCACCGCCACCACCACCGCCACCCAGGGGCACGGCCTTGATGATCACGGCGGCGCCAGCCTTCGGGCGGACGAACCGCCAGCGGTCGTATGGGACCAAGGAGTCGCGCTCCCGCTTGTCGTCCCGGATATAGACCCGCAGGCCTGGGATGATCAGCGGGTGAATGGCGTGGTCGGCGACCATCTGGCCCACGATCTCGTCAATTGACCAGCCGGGGGGAATGGTTCCGGTGATCCGCTCGTCGCGGAACATGCGGGGGAGACAGACCACGGACACTGGAGACGGGGTACTCATCCGATTCGCTCCAGCACCCATGGGTCTGACAAGAAAAATCGCTTATCGCACGGGTACAGCCGGACACCGTGGGCTCGGAGGATACGGAGTTGCGCATGGTGTGCGCCCCGAGGGACCACCCCCTCCGGGTGGGTCGCTAGGGTGTGGAGCAAGCGCCCCGCCCGCTCGGGAAGCACAAGCGTTTCTCCGCGCGGCCCTTTGAAATGCCAGGATGGGGGGATCATGGTTTTCCATCCTCTTGCAGGGGGGCTGGCTCGCGCTCTGCCTTGATTCTGGCCAGAGTCCGCAACCGCTCGGACAGGGTGTCGATGACCAGTAGCTCGACCTCCAAACACTCAGCGCGGGTCGCCGGATCAGCGGTATCAATCAGCATGACCCTGCTCCTCGTCCTGCGAGGCCAGAAACGCCCGAATCTCCGCCTGACGGCGGGTGTCTTTTTCCCCCTGGACCCATCTCCCTTGGGCGTTGATGGCGTCTATCATTTTGCCGTTTAAGATCTTTTGGAGTTCGAAATGCTCCTTGATCTCGGAGAGGTCGTCTGTCAGCTCCTTAGCACCCGGCGGGGCGGGGGAGACGTTCGACGCCAGCGGCGCCAGGACGGCGTCGGCGTCGGAGTCTGCGAGGGGTGGCAGCCCCTCGAAAATCCGGCGGGCCTCGTTAATTGTCACGATGGAGGAGGATCGATACGTAGCAGCCGCCTCGGCACGCGATTGGACGTCGCCGCGAAGCAGATTCGCAACGTCGAACTCGATGATGTGGGCACCGCTCGGGTCAGCCTGGAGAAGCGAAGCGGTCATGGCGGACTCAATTCGCTCCATCCAGGGCAGCAGCGCGTCATTAATGAAAGCCTGCTGCTCGGCCTCAACGTTCGCTCGCGGCGCCGCGCCGTTGGCGGCCAGCTTGGACAAAGGAATCCGATAGAATCGGGCGACCTCTTCGACAGCGAGACGGCGTTGCTCCATGGTCTGGGCGCTAACGGAATCCAGGGCGAAGGGCTGGAATGTCATACCCTCCTCGAAGATCGCGAGCCGCCCGTGGTTCGCGACCCCGGACAGAAAAGACTCGGCCTGGGCGCGGATGCGGGCGAGGGTGGAATCCGACATTTTCCCAGGGATTGAAAGCGCACCCGAGGGGCGGGCGCCTCTCGAAAAAAGCGACGCGCAGTGGCGCTCAAGCGCAGTCGCGAGTCCGATCGCTCCCCGCGCTTGATCCGTGGGAGAGGATGACCGGAGCCCGTGGAGAGCGATCGAAGGGACAGCCCCAATCCGCAGCACGTCGTGATCACTGATAACGTCAGTGTACCCAGCCCCCCGCAGGCGGGGGCCGACAACCTGATCACCCATGGCAGACGCCACCGACCAAACGACATCTCCATCCCCCGTGACCAGCATTGTCGGGGTCGGGATCGGGATCAGCTCTTTTGCGTTGTAGATACCGTCCCACACGACCACATAGAAAACATCACCAGCCCGCAACAGCCGGTGCATCATGTGCAACCGGAACGCGAATGGGTCCTGGAACCCATTCGGTCGGCGTGACAGGACTTTTGTCAGGGGATGGTCGTATATAGTCCGCTTGGTTCCGTCGGCGGCGACCCGGCGAACAACGATGTCACAGCTCGCGATTGCCTCTGCGATGATTCCAATCGCGGCTCCCGCTACGGATTGCATGACAACGGCGTCGTCAACCCAAACCCCCGCCTCGGTTGACACCGATCCCCAAGGGATTCGGACAGCCTTCTCATTCGTGGCGGGCGGCGTCGGCTTCCTGAAAAGATTGAAGATACCCATTGTCAGCTCCCGGTGTAGGAGATGTGTTTCCGCTTGGAATCGCCGCGCAGGCGGGCGATGTCCTCGCGACGACTGTCGGACCCGCGCAGGCGGGCGATGTCGTCTCGACGGCTGTCGATGCCTGGGAGGGGAGCGCAGGAGCGGCGCATGTCTGCGATGACGGCACGGGCGTGGTCGCTGCTAGACCTCTCAAAAATGACCGCCTCCGGCTGCGCGGGGACGCTCACAACGGAGATTTCGAGCAGCTCGGCACGGGTGATCCGCATCCCACGTCCGCCGGGAATCGGCTCGGACGCGATGACGCGGAATCCTACAGATATGCTGTTAACTCCGCCCAACTTGATCAGCGCGAAAATTTCGTCGGCCTGTCGGACAGCACCCGACGGGGGGAACTCGATCTCAGCCTGGAGCTTGCCGTCCCGCACTCCAATCGAGCGGGTGACCGCAATGGGTTGTTTATGGTCATGAGCCCACAGGACGACAGGATTCTTAAGATATGTTGCGAGGTGCCAGCCATGCTGGACAATAATGTCTCCATCGCGGTCAAGATGCTCTGTGGAGCAAATCACATTGATCCGACGAGTATTACTGTCAGCCGAAAGGTCTGCGGCCAGTTTCATCCTCTTTTTGACTTCAGTCATTTTTGGGCTCCTCCACAAGGACGGCAGCGCCGGATTTGAGCAATTTCGACGCGATGGCCGGGGGGAACCCCGCGACGTCTCCAGGGCCGTAGGAGCCCGCCAGAGCGGCCCCGGTGGGCATGGAAATTGGGGTGAGGATGCGGACCACGACCCAGTCACGCATATGGGATGGGCGGGTCATCGTTGGACCTCCTCGGCCACACCAGCCTTGATAAGAGCGGCGGCCAAGGCGTCCTCGACGCCCGCGACGTCGCCAGCCGCGAGGTTAAACCCCGGCCGGGCGGACCCGCCGAAAGCCCCACGGAACCGGGGGGCATGGATGAATCGGAGAACGGTATGGCCGGGCTTCGAGGGGGCGACCGTCTCCCTGGGGGAGACGAAGGCCTCAACCTGAGACAGCATCTCGGCCAGCCCATCGGGGCCGAACCGGCCGGTGATGGGCGGAGCGTTATCCACAGCTGGGGAAGAGTACGGCGAGGATGACAGCTCCGCGCGGATCGCGTTGGCGGCTGTCGTCGCTGTCGCGAGGTCGCGGGCGGCCTTGACCCATTTGCGGTACACTTCGCTCGCGGAGGTCCGGGCCGATGCCAGCACGTCGGCGGCGGCTTCGGCCAGGGCGGTTTCGTAATGGCCTCGCGCCATGCTCAGAGCGGCCAGGGCGACCCGATGGGTCGACTCGGCCTTGGTCAGGCTGGCCAGGGCCTCGTCCAACCCCTTGGCCGAGGGTGCGACCCCGGTCAGGGATGCCTTGGCGGCAGCGGCTTCAGTTTCAGCGACCTTTTGCCGGGCGGCGGCAAGTGCAGTTTCGGACTCCGACGCCCGCTTTTCAGCGTCGGAAAGAACCGAGTTGGCGGAAACTACAGCCGGATACTCAGTAGGAGGGATCATGGTATGTCCTCACATCATTAGATGATCGGACATTACTACAGCATGCGCATCACTACATTGGATTTGTGTTTGTCCAATCTTGTAGGATTCTGTCAATCGACTTGTAGGTGGTCAGGATGCGACCACCACAGCGGAACACAGCCCAGCACCATGCAAGGTCGGTCCCTGCGTAATCGGCTGGCATGGCCGAGGACAGGGCGTCGGACCGCCAGCGGTCGCGGTAATAGCCGGTCAGGGCGTCCGCGATCCTGCACGCGCGGGCGTACCGCGCCATGTGCCGAGGGAGGGTGCTGGCCCAACGGACAATTAGTGTGTTTCGGCGGGCCTCGACGTGAAGGGCTTCCATTCGAGCGTGCCAGGACGGGGGCGCTGTCCGGGCGATGTGGTCGGGGGTCATGGCTCCAGCCTTTGGAGAATCGACTCGCGGACCCAGGCGACGGAAAGGACAAATGTAAGGTAGCCCCCATCGGTCAGGCGGCCGATGGAGTCGCGGGTGGCGCGGGTTACAGACCAAGAATCACCATGTCCGTAGACCGCCACTAGATCGGGATTGTCGGTATTGGCGGCTTCTGCGGCCTTCGCGGCTGCTCGTTGCGCGACCTCGACCGGCCACCCGGCCTTCCGCATGAAAGCCATGGTCGCCAGTCCAACAGCATCGACGAGCGTCGCCCGGCGGGTCGGGATGTGTAGCGGACCACCGCGCCAGGATCGGGCCTGCTGTCGGTAGGTCTTCGCGGCAGCGTAGACTTTGGAAATGGGGTATGTCTTCAACATTTTGGGCACCATGTGTAAAAGGCACATCACTTTTACCATGGACTGCACCCAAAAATAAAGGGAGTCGACTCGAATCGACTCCCGTTTTAGTGTTGGATATTTCCAACATTAATTGAGCTGTTCTAGATATGCCATAACTTGACCAAGTGCAGCTTCCTGGGCGGGTGAAAGGTCGCTCGTCCACAAAACGGAACTCAGCACGGCCAGGGCATGGCGGGTGTCGTCGATCCCGTGGGCGGCGCCGTCTACGATGGCCAGGGCGGCGGCGTCGAAATGGTCGGCCAATGTATAACGCTCGGTGGTCGTGATCATAACTGTAATCCCCTGTCGGTTATTGCCTGGATAAGACACTAGCCGATCAATATCGCGCAGGACAAACGCTTAATTTTCCTACGGTTTCCCTACACGGAGAAGCCGGACCACTCATTGTCTACATGCTGAATCGTGGTCCCAGCACGGGCGCGGGACAGCGAATGCAATTGCAGCTCATTGGACAGTCCGCGCATGGTGGTGATCATGTCTTTCAACATCAAGGCCTGGGGCGACGATTTGGCCCCACCAGCTTTTTGAGTGGTGGCGGCAGCGGTGCCATTGGCTTGCACATGGGCCAGGGCGTCGCGATACATGCTGTATGCGACGCAATAGGACTCGAGCGTATAAATGTCAACATCCTCAAAGATGCCGATATCGTGGAGCCGTGGCGCGAGGTAGTCCCAGGTTTCACGGGCTTGGCCGACAAGGTGCGCCGGGCACTTTACGTGTGGCGGTACTTTATTACGGCCAGTATCGCGGAGGATCGTTGACGTTTTGACGCGTGTACGCATGACAGTAACCCGGAAAATGGTGATCAATTTGCAGGAATACTATCATACTCGGCCCGGGCGATAAAGGTTGGGGCGCAATTTACACATGTTTCACCCCGGCGTCGGTGCAAACGCCTAGCTGGCTATCTGATTTAGCCGCCCCCCGGTCTACGGATTGCTTAGAATTTATATCCATGCTTAGTTTTCGATCATTGCCAAATGATATCGACGCGCACTAAGCTAGATGCTGCACGCGATTATAAGTAAATTTTAATTAAAATTGAGGCCAAACATGATTAAAAACATAAAGAATGCAATAATATTCGTAATATCACTATTTGCCGGATGTGCAAATCATGCGATTGCCGCTGAATTCTCATATACAAGCGCAAACGCCTTCGGTGAAGGCCGCATTGATGGAGAGAGCCTATTAATCTCGTCATCAATAAATTCTGGAGACACTGTCAGGCTAAAGAATTTTATTTTAAGTGACACAAAGAGATATCTCGAAACAAATCGGCGAATTATATTGTCATCAACCGGCGGAGATATTAGTGAAGCACTTAAAATTGCAGATTTTATACAAGGAACATACTCAACTGTATTTGTTGGGAAAGCAACCGGGCGCTGCTTAAGTGCGTGTTTTTTTATGTACTTATCGGCGCCAACTCGCATGGCTTCATTAGGATCAATCGGAATCCATCGCCCCTACCTTCGCAAAGACATTGTTTCAAAAATGTCCCCAGGAGAAGCTATGGCTGAGCAAAAAAAAGCCATAAGCTATACAAGAGATCGCCTCACTGAGCTTGGCGTCCCAGCACAATTGATAGATAAAATGATAAGTCACTCATCAGATGAATTGTACATTCTAACAGAAGCAGAGATTCTAATCGATATTGGACACTATTCAAACTGGTACGAGCAATACCTAATATCAAGATGTAATTTAAGAAAGCATGATGTCAATTCATACTTTCAGCCAAAAAAAGATTCTCGTGCGTATGGAAATAGCATATTGGCAACTAAAATAGTTGACGCAGAGAAGTGCGGACACAAACTATCCGCAGCTGAATATATTACATACTTGCAAAGGTTTTTATCTGAATAATTATGTTTTCAACCCCATTAATTCCGCCATAAGTTAATTAAATATCATAAATATCACTATCAATCAAATTTTAATATGCATGAAAAGTTATTTAGTTTTTAGTTTCGCCTACTTTACCGCGCAACCAGCCCCTTTCTGCGTCACAATTATTGTGAGTCACATAACCTATACACCGACACCAGCACCTCGACCCGATCAGATCAACGCCATGATCGCGGCATCTCTCGCGACCGGATCGGCACCGGCCACCATAGCCAGCAACTCGACCGGCGACCCGGACAGCTCGACGGAACCACCGCACAGTTTGATGGTGATCGGCTCATAGGTTGCATTGTTGATAGACTCGGCCTCGACCGGCTCGAATAGTGACAGCTCGCCCAGGATCGACTCGACTGCGGCGCGTGGGTCAGGGTGACGCGATGAAACCCATACAGTCGGCGCCGGGCCGCGCTTACCTTTTTTGCGGTATCGATATGGCGTTGCAGTTTCGCCAAGGGCTTTAGCCAGTTTAATTACCCTCATCTCCCAAATAAGACTCTCTTTTGGAGAATGAGGGTAATTAATCCGGTCCCGGATAATATAATTCTCCGCGCTTTTAGCATCCGGCCATATGACTGGATAGGCTGCGGATAGATCGGCCGTGCTTGTAGGCATGACTCCGTTAAGTCTCCAAGCCCGTTGCCACCGGTCACCACCGGCCACAAGCTGGGCATGAGACACCACGCGGTCATAAGTCAAATCCAGCGTCAGATTGTTGAGAGCAAAAATCCGCCGGTCATTGTAGATCGGGCGCACTCGGTCGATTGTCTGGCAAAGCTCGGCCTCCCGGATTTGCTCTAGGATGGCTTGGACTCGCGGATCGGGATGCACCAGCACCTCGACCGGCAACACCGTGCCGTCTCGCATCCGGCGGCCTCGGGTCTGTCGGACGTAATCGCACACCGACAGCAGCGGCTCGGGGTCTTCCGCCAGGAATGCGCGGGCTTGCCTCTCGACGGCCTGGGGGGCGGGCTGTTCGCGTCCGATCACCAAGGCGCTTTCGCAGGCCTCCCACGCATTGATCCCGCGTACTGCCCCGAAATGGCCAGTCATGACGCCAACCGGCAACACCTCGGCCAAAACCTTTTCAACTTTCAAAGTCGACCCGCAAAAAACACGCCCGTCGATCTTGCCCGCAATGCCCGCTATCTCGGATCGCAACTTGGCAGCATCCGCCACCTTGTCGCCCATCGGCTTACCGCGCCGGTCTGTGCCAGTCAGGGATTGCTTGCTGTACTCCTTGCCGATGGTGCCAACCACCTCGGCGCGACGCTCAACGGGGATGTGGGCGAGTTCCACCCGGTCACCCCACACCGCGCGGTTGAGCCCCAGTTCGCCGGTCCCATCGAGCAACAGCACAGGTTTCCCCCGGGCCGGTTTAAGCTCGCGGAGTCGGTGGACGATATAGGCGGGATATTCTGTTTCCCGCTTTCGGTGTCTGGGATTGTACCAAATCGCGTTGAAGCTCGACCGGGTGGGGGAATGGGGAAGCTCCAGCAACACAGCTTCCAGTAAGCCGCGCACTCGGGAAAGCTCCCGGCTCATGTAGTGGTCAACCGCATCTAGGATTTCGGTGTCGCTCATGTGGCCGGTGATCGCGATCAGCTCACTTTCGCGCTTGGCCTCGGCTTGCAATGCCCGCACTGCGGCCTTGATCTCCTCAACGCTGCAGCAACCGGCAATGCGAGCCAGCGCCCCGGCAGGATCGCACATCAACTCCTTGCCGATCCGCTCCAGTACTCCCAGACCAAGCCGCTCGGCCACGTCCTCGACGGCATGGCAGGATATGGCCAGTTCCTCGGCAGCCGCACCGATCACCGATTCGTCGGCAATGATCAAATCGGGCGACGGCGCCGGGCCAATTTGGAATAGGTATTCCATGCTCATCAGGTACAGCCCGCGCTTGCCATACAGATTGATTTCGGCGCTCTGGCGCTTGTAGCCACAGCTCCCACGATGTGGGCACACTGGGCACAGAACCTCACCAGGACTTTGCCCGGCAGCCGTCACCAGCCGAGCCGCAGCGTCTCGCAGGCACATCAACTCATCCGTTGCCGGGTCTTCTTGACCTCGCCCGCGCACCACCATCACAGGGGGTGAATCGTCGCGGCGGATCGCGGTATATTCGGCGGCTTGTTCGTCGGCCTTGGTGATCGTCGGGACTGTCCACCAGATCACCGACTCCCGGATCGGCCATGCGGCGATTTCTTCGGCGGCGGCTCGGCTCTTGCCGGACCCTTGCGCCCCTGTGATCAGCAGGCGGCGACCATCAGGCAGCCGATCACCCGCATAACCGGCATCTTTGACAATGCCCGGTGTCACTTTTCGCGTATGGGCGGCCTTTTGGGCTGCGGTCGGGGTGTTGAAACCATCACCCTCCGCAAAGCCAGCTTTCAACACCTCTAAGCGCCGGTTGGCTGTTTCCAGCCGGGCCGCATCGGTGAACCACTCGGCAATCACCCGCCGTTGCCGTGCCAGGGCCGAATCCCGGTCTTCGGTCGGCGCGGGGTAATAGGCTGGCAAGTTGGCCTTCGGCTTGGCCAGCTTGGCACGAGCCGACCGGATATCCGGGTCTAGATATTCGTCGCTCTTGTATCGGGTCAGCTCTTGGACGGATCGGCCAGCCGAAGGCGCCGCATCGATCCGCGCCCGGATATCTCGTTTCAACGGCCCGACCGGGGCATCGACTCCGTTGTGGGAGAAGTAGGACATCATCGCCGAAAAGATCGGATAGCGGTAATTCGGTACACCGATCCGGTCCAAGTGGGCGAGGTAGCCCCGCGCCTTGCTGGTGCCGGTGTCATCGGCGCGGGCATCCTCCGGCAGCGCCTCGCCCCCCTCGGCCTTTCGGCGGCTCGGTTTGGTCACCACCTCGGGCGGCAGCACCAGCGCCACCCGCTCGAACCCGCCCCGGTAGACACCCATACGGCGCCCGGCGATAGGATCGGCCAGCCCCTGGAAGATCGGCGCGGCGGTGTAATTCGGCTGGATGGCGCCGAACACGGACACGTCCACCAGCTTGAAGCCGACTTTGTCATTCCAGGTGTTCCCCCATCGGCGCAGATCGGCCTCGGACACCTCACGGTCCAGGAGGAAAAACAGGTGAAATTTCAGGACAGCCGGGCCGCCCCCGTACCGCTCCAGACCATAAGAGGACGAAGCTTGCCAGATATATGAGGCGCCCTTGAACTCGTCGGGCAGCATGGTGACCACATGGGCCGCAGCCGCGCCGGGGTCGGCGATATGGTCGAGCCCTTCGGGGCAGTCTACGGCCTCGTCAACATCAACCATGATCCAGGCACGGGCGGCCTTCTCGAACGTGGCCGGGCGGTCTGGCTTGGGATGCAACAGCCGGTATGTGTGACGGCGGTTAGCGGAAGGTAGCAACCGTCCCCTAACCACGAAGGTTTTGCGCTCCCGCTGCAGCCGCTGCAGGCGCTGGGCTACCTCATCGATATTCGACGCTTCGAATCGGACGTACGAGTAAAAATAGGCATCGCCGAATGCAACCGTCTCGACGCCACCGTCAGCAGTCAGCCGATGAATCTTAGTAGCCAATGGCGCTAAGGGGGCGCTTTGGTCTTCTGGCGTTAATGCATTCGCCCGGCTATAGCGGGTCGTTGCTTCGGTCCATACAATCTTCGGCTTTTCGTGGTCGTTGATTTTTGCAGCCGGTAAGGCTACATTACCCATGGCATAAGTACTCCTAAATCTTCGCGCCCGCTGGCCTTGTCCACCAGCGGGCGCAATCATTTCACCGGGTGCTCAATCCCGGCATACCCGAACATGTTGGCGATTTGCTGCGGCCCCCTTGTGGAGGCCTGGACGGAATCCGGCGATTGTTCCCAGGCCTCAGCCAGCATCGGGCCGAACAGGGCAGGCGCCAGCCGCTCCTCATAAAGCCGACGGATCAACCAGCCGCGCATGGGCTGGGGCAGTGCTGCAATCAGGTTCTCCCCGGCCAGCCGGTCGCCCTTGATCCATCCATCCCACTGCTGGCGGGCATAGTCGGGAATCCGCTCCCGCAAGGCCCTGACGGCTTCTGGGATGCGTGGCCGGACCCTCAAGCGCGTGGTGGCATCCGCCAGCGACAGTTGCCCGGCCAGGACGGCTTCCACCAAGTCACGTCGGTGTAACAGCGTCTTTGCCTGGGCAATGCGACGGCGGTTGACACCCTCCGGGTAGGAGTCGACCAGAGCGGCTTCCATGGCGCGGAGGTCGGCGCTCATGCCAGCCCCCACAGCACGGCGGCGCGGGCGAGGCCTTCCAGGGCGTCTGCTCGGTCGAGGGAGGTCACTGCGCGGAGCCGCGCTGCACCACGCGGGCGTCCAGCCATGCGCGGACGTCGCCCAATCTGTAGAGACGCTTTCGGCCGACCGTGGTGTAAGGGATATCCAGCCGCTCAACGGTCTTCGTGTGGACACCGAGCGAGCGGGCAATTGCGGCCTTATCCACCAAGTCGGGGAAAAGCTCACTAGTCTGGGGCAATGTACGGGTCATAAGAGGTAGCTCCTGTGCAGTTCGGGACTACACGGAGCATAAACAGCTATCGATACGTGAGTCAATGCACACGTATCGCAATTTACTGTTGGAAATATCCTACACTACGATTCGATTAAGTCAACGATATTTTTTCATCCCGCTTTTCTGGAAATCGTTCTGGAAATGACATTTCGGGACAATTCGGAGCGAATTGGAATTTTGAGGTAAGCCATTATGATTCCTTGCTGTTTTCACTCTTTCATTCTGGAGGGTCCCAGAACGATTTTAGGCATGAAAAAACCCCGGCTTTCGTTAGAAAGCCGAGGTTTTTCAATGCTTTTCGATGGTAGCGGGAGAGGGACTTGAACCCCCGACCCCAGGATTATGATTCCCGTGCTCTAACCAGCTGAGCTACCCCGCCATCGCGTCGAGAGCGGCCGGTATAAATGGCCCAGTGGGGGCTGTCAAGAGCTTCGCTGCGGCAAAATCCAACCGCCGCCCAGCACCCTGTCGCCCTGGTAGAAAACGCAGGCCTGGCCGGGGGCGACGCCCTGTTCCGGATGGTCCAGCATCAGCTCCGCCTTGCCGCCCTCGAGGCGGCGCAGCAGGCCGGGAACCGGCGGCCGGGTGGAGCGGACGCGGGCCTCGACCCGCAATTCCATCTCGGGGCCGCCCAGCCAATTGACGTCGCGCACCCGCACCACCGGACAGTCCAGCGCCGCCCTGGGGCCGACCACCACCCGGTTGGCGGCGGGATCAAGGGCCAAGACATAAAGCGGCGGGCCGCCGCCCAGGCCCAGGCCCTTCCTCTGGCCGATGGTGTAATGGATGATCCCCCGATGGCGCCCCAGCACCCGCCCCGCCCCATCGACGATATCGCCCGGCCGCGCCGCATCGGGACGTAGGCCGGTGACCAGGGCGGCGTAGTCGCCATCGGGCACGAAGCAGATGTCCTGGCTGTCGCGCTTGGCCGCCACCGGCAGGGCGTGCCGCGCCGCGATGGCGCGAGTCTCGTCCTTGCTCATCATTCCGCCTAAGGGAAAGCGCAGGAAGGCCAACTGCTCGGCGGTGGTGGCGAACAGGAAATAGCTCTGGTCGCGGGCGGGGTCGGCACCCTTCAGCAATTGCGGCCCATCCGGTCCCTCCGCTCGCCGGACGTAATGGCCGGTGGCCAGGGCATCGGCGCCCAGGTCGCGGGCGGTGGCCAGCAGATCGCGGAACTTGACGGTCTGGTTGCATAGCACGCAGGGAATCGGGGTCTCGCCCGCCGCGTAGGAGTCGACGAACCGGAGGATCACGTCGCGGCGGAAGCTGGCTTCGTAATCCAGCACATAGTGGGGAATACCAAGCGCGTCAGCCACGGCGCGGGCGTCATGGATATCCTTGGAGCCGCAGCAGGTCTTGGGGCGGCAGACGGCGGCGCCGTGGTCGTAAAGCTGCAGGGTGACTCCCACCACGTCGAAGCCCTGTTCCTTGAGCAGCGCCGCCGTGGCCGAGGAATCCACCCCGCCCGACATGGCCACCACCACCCGCGTCGCCCCGGCGGGCTTATGGATTCCCAGGGCATTGGTCATGGCGGCAGCGCTGCGTTGAGCGCCCTCAGGGTCTTGGAGCGGAATTCCCGCCGGTACAGCACCGCCACCACCGCCACGCTGGCGGCCACGAACACCCCGGGATGGATGAACCAGGTCATCATGGCCAGGGCGAAGTAATAGGCGCGCAGGCCCCGGTTGAAGCTGTTGGCGGCCAGGGCGTTGAGCTGGGCGGCGTTCTCGGCGAAGCGGTCCTTGACCGCCGCCTCGGCCTCGGGCATGGGGGCGGCACCCAGCAGGATGCAGCAGTAATTGAACTGGCGCAGCGACCAAGTGATCTGGAAGAAGGCATAGACGAACACGCCGGTCAGCAGCATCACCTTGGCCTCGAAGGCGCCCCGTCCCGAGGACTCGGTCAGCGGCAGGTCCTGAATCACCGCATAGGCCTTGTCCCCCGCCCCCAGCAGCGCCACCAACCCGCCCATGATCAGCACGGACGCCGAGGCGAAGAACGACACGCTGCGCATCAGATTGCCCATCAGGGCGGTATCGGCGACGCGGACCTCGCGGTCGCACAGGCTGCGCATCCAGGTGCGCCGCGCCCGTGCCGTGGCGGCCAGCAGGGAATGCCCCTGCCCGGTCAGCCGGTCGGCCTGGATGGTATAGCCGGTCCACAGGGCGACAAAAGCCGCCAGGGCCGCCACGTCCCAGATGGAAAGAAGGGTAAATATGGTCATCGCCGGTTCCCCGACTATGGGAGCGGAACCACGTGGACCACCGGGTCAAGCCCGGTGATGACGGAAGACGGAGTCTCCGTCAGTCCCGTTCGTCGATCCAGGCCATCTGGATGGCTTCCAGGATCTTTTCGTTGGACTTGGCGGGATCGTCGTCGAACCCGTCAAGCTCCAGGACCCAGCGGTGCAGGTCGGTATAGCGCAGATTGACATTGTCGACGCCGGGATGCGCCTCTTCCAGGGCGATGGCGATGTCGAGGGTATCGGTCCACTTCATCGCCAGCCCCCGTCGCTACTTCTTGTCGACCATCATGTTGCGGGTGGCGGCGGGCAGCGTCACCACCAGACCGTCCAGATCCTTGCTCATGATGATCTGGCAGCCCAGCCGCGAGGTGGCGGTCAGGCCGAAAGCCAAGTCCAGCATGTCCTCCTCGTCCTCGGTGGCGGGGGACAGCTTGTCGTACCAGTCCTTGGCCACCACCACATGGCAGGTGGAACAGGCCAGCGAGCCCTCGCAGGCGCCTTCCAGTTCGATCTTGTTGCGGTGGGCGATCTCGAGGACCGACAGCCCCTCGGCGGCATCCACTTCCTTGGTGGAACCATCGGGGGCGATGAACGTCATCTTGGGCATGGAGGGTGGCCTTCTCTAATTCATTCGCCGAGGGCGTCGTCCAGCTTGTCCACCGCCATCCCCGCCAGCGCCGCCCGGATGCCCCGATCCATCCGCCGTTCGGCGAAGGTCTTGGTGGCGGCCTCCAGGCCTTCGGTGGCGGCGGTGACGGCGTCGCGGTCGTTGGAGGCGATCGCCTGATCGACCCGTTCGATGGCGCTATCGATATCCTGTCGCTCGGTTTCAGACAAGAGGTCTGAGTCCACATTCAGCGCCGCCTGCACCGCCAGCACCGAACGGCGGGCTTCCACCGCCGTTTCCGCGAACAGGCGATTGGCCATGTCGTCCTTGGCGTGGACCAGGGAATCGCGCAGCATTGTGGCCATTTCGTCCTCGGTCAGGCCATAGGACGGCTTCACCGCCACCTGCTGCTCGACTCCGGTGGTGGCTTCCGAGGCCGACACGGTCAGCAGCCCGTCGGCATCCACTGTGAAAGTGACGCGGATGCGGGCCGCTCCGGCCGCCATGTTGGGAATGCCGCGCAGCACGAAGCGGGCCAGCGAGCGGCATTGGTCCACCATCTCGCGCTCGCCTTGCAGCACATGGATGGCCATGGCGGTCTGGCCATCCTGATAGGTGGTGAATTCCTGGGCCATGGCCACCGGAATGGGGGTGTTGCGCGGGATCACCTTCTCGACGATGCCGCCCATGGTCTCGATGCCGAGCGAGAGCGGCGTCACGTCCAGCAGCAAGGTGTCGGAGCCCACGGTCAGGGCCTCGGCCTGCAGCGCGGCGCCCACCGCCACCACCTCGTCGGGATTGATGTCGGAGAGGGGATCGCGGCCGAAGATTTCCTTCACCTTGCGCCGCACCAGCGGCATGCGGGTGGACCCACCCACCAGCACCACGCCCTTGATGTCATCGGTGTCGATGCCGGAATCCTCGATCACGGCGCGGCAGATGGAAATGGTGCGGTCCACCAGCGGCGTGGACAGGGCTTCCAGCTCGTCGCGGGTCAGGGCATGGCGCGACGGCTTGGCGTCGACCTCGATGACCCATTCGCCATCCTTACGCCCCGACAGGCATTCCTTGGCGACCCGGGCGGCGGCCAGGGCCTGCTTGGCCTCGCCCTCGGTGATGGTTTCCTCGCCGTGTTCCTTGACCCGCTCGGCCAGGAAGCGCTCGGCGATGGCGTGGTCGATGTCGTCGCCGCCCAGGGCGGCATCGCCGCCGGTGGCCTTGACCTGGAACACGCCCTTTTCCATGCGCAGGATGGAGACATCGAAGGTGCCTCCCCCTAAGTCATAGACCACGTAGATGCCCTCGGCGGCGTTGTCCAAGCCATAGGCCAGGGCGGCCGCGGTGGGTTCGTTGACCAGCCGCAGCACGTCGAGCCCGGCCAGCCGGGCGGCGTCCTTGGTGGCGGTCCGCGCCCCATCGTCGAAATAGGCGGGAACCGTGACCACGGCGCGATCCACGGTCTTGCCCTGGGCGGCCTCGGCCCGGGCCTTGACGGCGCGCAGGATGTCGGCGGAGACCTCCACCGGCGTCAGGGTGCGGCCCGCCACGGACAGGCGCACCATGCCGCCATCGGCGGCCACGTCCAGCTTGAACGGCAGGGTTCCGGCCAGGGTCTTGAGGTCCTCGGTGCCGCGTCCCATCAGGCGCTTGACCGAGCTGACCACCCGGTCGGGATATTCCAGCAGCATGCGCCTTGCGTCCTGGCCGACCACGACCTCGCCGTCGTCGCCGTAATAGACCACCGAGGGGATCAGCCCCTTGCCATCGGCATCGCGCAGAACCTCGGTCTCGCCATCCCGGGCCACCGCCACCACGGAATTGGTGGTTCCGAGATCGATACCCACGGCATGGCCGCGCTCGGACTCGTGCGGCGCCGGGCTTTCGCCGGGTTCATGCAACTGCAACAGCATGCTAGATTTTCCTCGTCACGCGGGATTTCTTGGAGCGGGCCTCCTCGGCCAGCTTGACCAGGTATTTCAGCCGGATGGACAGATGGGCGGCCTCGTCCAGATTATCGGCGTTGAAGGCGGCCGAGATATGGCACTGGCAGGCGATGACCTCGGACTCGTTCTCCATGGCCAGCTTGGCCACCTGTTCCGGGGTCTCGGCCTCGGCCAGGGCTTCGCGCTTTTCCATCTGCTCCATCAGCAATTCACGGTCGTTGATGGTGCCACAGGCGGTGAGGTCCACCGGATGGCCCCGCAGCGCCAGCAGATAGGCGGCGCGCTTCAGCGGGTCCTTCAGGGTCTCGTGGGCCTCGTTCAGCGCGGTGGCCTGGCTTTGCGACAGGGCCCGTTCCTTGGGCGACTTGGAGGCGAAACGGTCGGGATGCAGGCGGCGCTGGAAGCCGAAATACTGCTTCTGCAATTCCTCCAGGTCGATGTCGAAGCTGGGCGCCATGCCGAGGCGGGTATAATGGTCGATGGTGCCCGGCCCCTGGACGGCGCCGCAGACGGAACAGAACAGGGCGCGGGCCGCCACCGGTCCCTTGCAGGACCAGCACGGCACCACGGCGGCGGCGGAAGCGGATATGGCGGAGGCGTTCATAGCACTATCTCTGAAAACGGTCGTCATTCCCGCGAAAGCGGGAATCCATGCGACTGTTCGCACATTTCCGGGTCTCCGGCATCAGGCGCGCCCCCAGCATGGACCCCCGCCTGCGCGGGGGTGACGAAGCCAAACAACTAGACGTGGAACGACTCGCCGCAGCCGCAGCGGCCCTTTTCGTTGGGATTGCGGAACACGAAGCCGGACTGCATCTTCTCGTCGACATAGTCCATTTCGGTTCCCAGGATGAACATGGTCGCCTTGGGGTCGATCAGGACGGTGATGCCCTTATCCTCGACGACTTCGTCGAACTGGGTCTTCTCGTCGGCGTATTCCAGGGTGTAGGACATGCCGGAGCAGCCCTTGGAACGGACGCCGATACGGATACCGACGGACGGCTTGCCCCGCTTGGCAAGCATGGCCTTGACCCGCTCGGCGGCGGCTTCGGTGATGGTCATGGGTGCGGGAGCCATGGCTTTCCCCTCTTGTTGGTCTTGATCCGAAAGGTAGCGGCGGATTACTCCGCCGCTTCGTCCTTGCCCGACTTCTTCTTGTAGTCGGCGATGGCGGCCTTGATAGCATCCTCGGCGAGAACCGAACAATGGATCTTGACCGGCGGCAGCGCCAGTTCCTGGGCGATGTCGGTGTTCTTGATGGCGGCCGCCTCGTCCAGGGTCTTGCCCTTGACCCATTCGGTCACCAGCGAGCTGGACGCAATGGCCGAGCCACAGCCGAAAGTCTTGAACTTGGCATCCTCGATGATGCCCTCGGCGCTGACCTTGATCTGCAGCTTCATCACGTCGCCACAGGCGGGCGCGCCCACCAGACCGGTGCCGACCGCGCCGTCGTCCTTGTCCAGGGCGCCCACATTGCGCGGGTGCTCGTAGTGGTCGATGACCTTGTCGCTGTACGCCATAACCTGCCTCCAACGTCAGTCCGGGCGTCTAACCCGGAATAATTCTAAAGAGTATAGCACGCCCATTGGTGGGCAGTGCAACATTAGTGCTCGGCCCATTGGATCGACTTGATGTCGACCCCTTCAAGATGCATGTCCCACAAGGGGCTCATGGAGCGCAGATGCTCCACCGCCTCGACGATGTGGTCGATGGCGAAGGTGATGTCTTCCTCGGTTGTGAAGCGCCCCAGGCCGAAGCGCAAGGATGTGTGCGCCATCTCGGCGTCGAGACCGAGGGCGCGCAGCACATAGGAGGGCTCCAGCGAGGCCGAGGTACAGGCCGAACCCGAGGATACCGCC
The DNA here is from genome assembly GCF_001650715.1 of Paramagnetospirillum marisnigri. Classification (GTDB taxonomy): domain Bacteria; phylum Pseudomonadota; class Alphaproteobacteria; order Rhodospirillales; family Magnetospirillaceae; genus Phaeospirillum; species Phaeospirillum marisnigri. The sequence goes on from NZ_LWQT01000037.1 coordinate 20,985, forward strand.
AGTTCCTTGACGCCCATCATCAGCCCCTCGCCCTCGACGAAGGCGAAGGAGATGTTGAGATTGCCGGGCACCCGGTGGTCCAGGTCGCCATTGACGTAAATTTCGGGCAGCCGCTGCTTCAACCCGCCCAGCAGGCGGTCGCGCAAGGATTTCAGGCGCTCGGCCTCGCTCGCCATCTCGGCCTGGGCCAGGGCGCAGGCCTCGCCGATGCCGACACAGAGCGGGGTCGACAGCGTGCCCGAGCGCATGCCGCGCTCCTGGCCGCCGCCGGTGATCAGCGGCACCAGCCGCACCCGGGGACGGCGGCGGACATACAGGGCGCCGACACCCTTCGGGCCATAAATCTTGTGACCCGAGATGCTCATGAGGTCGATGTTCATGGCATTGACGTCGAGCGGAATCTTGCCCACCGCCTGGGCACAGTCGGTATGAAAGAAGGCACCCTTCTTGCGGCACAGCGCCCCGATCTCGGCGATGGGCTGAATGACGCCGATCTCGTTGTTCACCGCCATGACCGAGACGATCACCGTCTGGTCGGTGATGGCGGCCTCCAACTCGGCCAGATCCACCAGACCGTCGCTTTTCACCGGCAGATAGGTGACGGTGAAACCTTCCTGCTCAAGATGGCGGCAGGTGTCGAGCACGCATTTGTGCTCGGTGACCACGGTAACGATGTGGTTGCGCTTGTCCTTGTAGAAATGGGCCACGCCCTTCAGCGCCAGATTGTTGGATTCGGTGGCGCCCGAGGTGAAGATCACTTCCTTGGCATCGGCGCCGATGATGGCGGCCACCTGTTCACGGGCCTTTTCCACCGCTTCCTCGGCTTCCCAGCCATAAGCATGGTTGCGGGAATGGGGATTGCCGAACTTCTCGGTGAACCAGGGCAGCATGGCCTCCACCACCCGGGGATCACAAGGCGTGGTCGCCTGGTAATCCAGGTAGACGGGGGTTCCGGGCCTGCGGGCCAGGGTCGGACAGGGTTTGGCGCCGATCGCGGTCATCTGGTTATCCCTTCTTCATCTTCTTGTCGCACAAGCAGCCGTCAGGCCGCCTCCGAAATCCCAAATCCCTTGCGCCGGGCCAGATCGACCCAGGCATCCAGGAAACTCTCGATATCCTCGGGCCGGGTATCCCAGCCCAGGCTGACCCGGATGGCCGAACCCCGCAGATCGGGCTCCAGCCCCATGGCCGCCAGCACCCGGCTTTCCGCCACCTTGCCCGACGAGCAGGCGGCCCCGGCGCTGACCATCACTCCGGCCAGATCCAGCGCCATCACCTGGGTTTGCGCCGCCACGCCGGGCAGCGCCAGGCAAACGGTGTTGGGCAGACGCTCCGCCTCGGCCGCGATGAGCACCGCCCGGGGCACCCGGGCCAGCGCCCGGCCTTCCAGCCGGTCGCGCAGCCCCCGAAGTGCAGATATGGTGTTTGTGTCCGACAAATCACCTCCGGCCGATTGAGCCACCGTTCCGAATCCGACAATTCCGATCAAGTTCTCGGTCCCGGCCCGTCGACGTCGTTCCTGCCCACCTCCCAGCAAGATTGGTGCCAACACGAAATCGGCATCGGCCAGGACCAGGGCGCCCACGCCAGCGGGGCCTCCCAATTTATGAGCGGACAGCGTCAGAAAATCAGCATTTAAATGCCGAATTGAGACGGGAATCCGTCCGCCCGCCTGCGCCGCATCGCAATGAAGCAGGGCGCCATGGGCGCGACAGACCCGTGAAACCTCGGAAATCGGCTGGATCACGCCGGTCTCGTTATTGGCCAGCATGACTGAAACCAGGGTAGCCCCCGCCTGACCCGCCAGCATGGTGTCCAGGGCCACCAGATCGACGCGCCCCAGGCGGTCCACCGGCAGCGTCGCCGCTGCCCCGGCGTCAAGGATCGAGGGATGTTCCACCGCCGAAACCAGCCGATGCACACGGCCACAACCGGCCAGGGCCAAGGCGTTGGCTTCGGTGCCTCCCGAGGTGAAGACCACCCCGGCGGGGTCGGCATCCACCAGGGCCGCCACCTGGGCGCGGGCCTGTTCCAGCTTTTGCCGGGCCGCCCGCCCCCAGGCATGGACCGAGGACGGATTGCCCGCCATCCGCAGGACTTCCGCCATGGCCGCCGCCACCTCCGGACGAACCGGGGCTCCGGCGTTGTAATCCAGGTAGACGGCCCGGCTCACCGCTTGTCCTTTCCGTTTCCGCCCTATTGCGCCGCCACGCCCGTCGAGGGCGCGGTACCGCCGTGGAACATGCCTGAGCTGCCCAACAGGCGGCGCTCGCACACATCGGCCAGCGAGACCGAGCTGAGATAGAGGTAAATCTGGTTGCCCAACTCCTCCCACAGGTCATGGGTCAGGCATCGGCCCTTGTTGTTGTGACAGCCGGCCGGCGAGCCCGGCGAGCAGCGGGTGGTCTGGATTGGTTCATCCACCGCCAGGATGATGTCGGAAATGCGCGTCTGTTGTGGGATTCGCGACAACAGATAGCCGCCCCCCGGACCGCGCACGCTTTTCACCAGCCCGCCCTTGCGCAGCTTGCCGAACAACTGCTCGAGATAGGACAGCGAAATCTCCTGGCGCTCGGCGATATCGGCCAGCGCGACGGGGCTTCCCTGGGAGTGGCTGGCCAGGTCGACCATGGCCATGACGGCGTAGCGTCCCTTGGTGCTGAGTTTCACGATGGCATCTCCCTGTTCCGGGTCGGTGCGGCACGGCCGCCCGCCCCTATGACTGCTTTGCGTCTTCGGTATCTTTGTCTTGATTTTCCAGGGCATTGCGCCCCTTGGCCGACCCGGCGGCATGATCCGCCTCCGGCATCTCGCCCCGGGCCGCCTCGCCGGGAATCATGCGGGGAATGCGGCCGCAGGCCTCGGTGGGATGGCCGTGCAGCTCGGTTTCCAGTTCCTGCACCCGTTCCAGCAGGGCGCTGACCTGCCCACGGACAGAATCAATGGCGCGCGCCACCGGATCGGGCAGATCGTCCTGGGACAGGCCATAGGCGCAGAACTCGCCTTCCTGACGGCGCATCACCATGCGCGCCGGAATGCCCACCATGGTCACCCCCGGTGGCACATCGGTCAGCACCACGGCATTGGCGCCGATGCGCGCGCCCTTGCCAACGGTGATGGGGCCCAGCACCTGGGCGCCCGAACCGACGATCACGCCGTCCTCGAGGGTGGGATGGCGCTTGCCCTTGTGCAGCGAGGTGCCGCCCAGGGTAACGCCGTGGTAAAGCGTCACATCGGCGCCGATCACCGCGGTCTCGCCGATGACCACGCCGGTGCCGTGGTCAATGAAGAAGCGCGGGCCGATGGTGGCGGCGGGATGAATCTCGATGCCGGTAAAGATCTTGGCCACATGCGAGATGAAGCGTCCCAGCACCCGAAAGCCCCGATGCCAGCACCATCGCGACAGCCTGTGCAAGACGATGGCATGCAGGCCGGGATAGCACAGCACCACCTCCAACCAGGAGTGGGCGGCGGGGTCGCGTTGCCGAATGGACGCGATGTCCTCTTGAAGACTCTTGAAAAGCATAGCTCTCAATATGTTAATGTACCGCCAGGACGCCGGCGCGGTCGTCAGGGGGGAGCCCATCGGGTGGCGCCGGGATATCGAAAGTGAATATAGGATGCCCGACAAAGCCGGTCAAGTTTAGCCGGTGGAATTCCTCGAAAATATGTGGTTTTTCCCCGATCCCGCGACTCAGGTATAGGAGCGGAACCGGGCCTTGGAGTGTTACGCTGAGCCATGCCTGAAGTGATTTTCAACGGACCCGACGGACGCCTTGAAGGGCGCTATCATCACGGCAAGTCGGCCAACGCGCCGCTGGCATTGCTGCTGCATCCCCATCCCCAGCATGGCGGCACCATGAACAACAAGGTGGTCTACGCCTTGTATCACGCCTTCGTGCGCCGTGGTTTCTCGACGCTCCGCTTCAATTTCCGTGGTGTCGGCCGCAGCCAGGGCAAGTTCGACAATGGCCAGGGCGAACTGTCGGACGCCGCCTCGGCGCTGGATTGGATGCAGTCCTTCAATCCCAACGCGGCGGCCTGCTGGGTCGGCGGCTTTTCGTTCGGCGCCTGGATCGGCATGCAGCTCCTGATGCGCCGTCCGGAAATCGACGGCTTCATCTCGGTGGCGCCTCCGGCCAACGTGTTCGATTTCTCGTTCCTGGCGCCCTGCCCGTCCTCGGGCCTGATCGTCCACGGCGCCGCCGATGACCTTGTCCCGGAGCCCACCGTCGCCAAGCTGGCCACCAAGCTGGCCAGCCAGCGCAATATCCGGGTCAAGTACCAGACCATCGAGGGGGCCAACCACTTTTTCGGCACCCATCTGGAAACCCTGAGCGAGATGGTGGATTCCTATCTGGGACAGGCCATCACCGACACCACCGCCCCGGTGGTGCGCGAGCCGGAACTGGCCGTCGCCCTGCCCTGACCCTCGCGGCTCCGTCAAGCCCCCGCCGCGTCGAGGGGCTTGACGGATCAGCCGCCGCAGGCCGCCTGGGCCAGTTGCTTCCATTCCGACGACTTCTTGCCCCGCCCCACCGAGGTGACATCGACGATGCGCGAGATGAACACCCGCGCCTTGTGGGGCCGCACCACGTCGCACATGAAGGCGGCGTATTGCGGCCAGGAGATGTTGGCGTTCTTCACCACCACCCACAGATTGCCCTTGTCGTCGATGGAGGCGTCCAGCACTCCAGGGCGGCTGCGAATATCGGCCATGGCCGTGGCCTGATCGGCCCGGGCCGGAGCCGCCAGGACCAGCGCCAGGGCCAGCCCGGCCAACAGGGTTGCGTAACGCATCACTCGTACACTCCTCATGCTCGAAACACCCGCCCGCCACCCAGCGGCCGGGGCGCGCCGGTGGTTTGCGGAAAAGTCAGGGGCAACCCGGCCTTGACCCGCGCCGCCAGGAAGGCGAAGGCCTGGGCTTCCAGGGCATCGCCATCCCAGCCGACGATGTCCACCGGCTCGACCGCAACCGCCAGGGACTCAGTCAACGCCCGCATGATGGCAGGATTACGGCGACCGCCGCCGCAGACCAGCCAGCGGGCCACGGGCTCCGGAAACCAGCGTGATGCCGCCGCGACCGAGGCCACGGTGAAGGCGGCCAGGGTGGCGGCGCCATCGGCGGCGGAAAGTCCCGTCACCAGGGCGGCGGCATGGGCCTGGAAATCGTCGCGGTCGAGGGATTTGGGCGGCACCCGGTCGAAATAGGGATGGGCCAGGAAGGCGGCCACCGCCGCTTGATCCACCCGCCCCGAATCCGCCAGGCGGCCATCCAGGTCCACCGGCTGGCCGGTATGGGCCAGGGCCCAGTCGTCGAGCAGGGCGTTGCCGGGACCGGTATCGAAGGCCAGCAGCCCCCCATCCCGCCCGATCCAGGTGACATTGCCGACGCCGCCCAGATTGAGCACCGCCAGCGGCGCGTCCAGACCGGCGGCCAGGGCTCGGTGGTAGACCGGCACCAGCGGCGCCCCCTGGCCACCTTCGGCCACGTCATTGGCGCGGAAATCGCAGACCACGTCGATGCCGGTGGTGGCGGCCAGCAGAGCGCCATCGCCGATCTGCCAGGTCCGGCGTTCCTCGGGCCGATGCAAGATGGTATGGCCGTGAAAGCCGATCAGCCCCACCGCCGACGGCGCCAGCCCGGCCTGGACCAACAGGCATCGGACCACCTCGGCATGGATCAGGGTCAGGTCGCGCTCGACCTCCGCCACCGGACCGACACCGCCCAGCACCGCCCGCAGGCGCTGGCGGAACCCGGGCTCATAGGGAACGGTCAGGCTGGGACCGAGGCCGAGCACCCGCTCGCCATCGGTTTCCACCAGGGCGGCGTCGACGCCGTCCAGCGATGTTCCGCTCATCAGGCCCAGAGCCAGCACGGCACCCCTCCGATTGTAGCGATCCTCAAGGTGTGATAAACGAGCGGCCTCGCAGCAGCAAGCCATACGGGCCTCCCATGACCAGTCTCAAGTCCGATTTCCTGCGCACCGTCACCGAGCGCGGCTACATGCACCAGTGCACCGACCTGGAAGCCCTGGACAAGCGTCTGACCGAGGGCTGCCAGGCCGCCTATATCGGCTTCGACTGCACCGCCACCTCGCTGCATGTGGGCGGGCTGATGCAGATCATGCTGCTGCGCTGGTGGCAGAAGACCGGCCACAAGCCCATCGTCCTGATGGGCGGCGGCACCACCCGCATCGGCGACCCCACCGGCAAGGACGAATCGCGCAAGATGCTGTCGGACGCCGACATCCAGCGCAACATGGATGGCATCAAGACCGTGTTCGGCAAATACCTGTCGTTCGGCGCGGGCGCCACCGACGCGGTGATGGTCAACAACGCCGACTGGCTGGACAAGCTGAACTATATCGACTTCCTGCGCGACTACGGCCACCACTTTACCATCAACCGCATGCTGACCTTTGATTCGGTCAAGCTGCGGCTGGAACGCGAGCAGCCGCTCACCTTCCTGGAATTCAACTACATGCTGTTGCAGGGCTATGACTTCGTCGAGCTGTTCCGCCGCAACCGCTGCATCCTGCAAATGGGCGGCTCGGACCAGTGGGGCAATATCATCAACGGCGTCGAGCTGGGCCGCCGCGCCGATCAGGCCGAGCTGTTCGGCCTGACCAGCCCGCTGCTGACCACCGCCTCGGGCGCCAAGATGGGCAAGACTGTCAATGGCGCCGTCTGGCTGAACGCCGACATGCTCAGCCCCTGGGAGTTCTGGCAGTACTGGCGCAACACCGAGGACGCCGATGTGGGCCGCTTCCTCAAGCTCTACACCGAACTGCCCCTGGACGAGATCGCCAAGCTGGAAACCCTGCAGGGCGCCGAGATCAACGAGGCCAAGAAGGTGCTGGCGGGCGAGATCACCCGGCTGTGCCATGGCGAGGCCGCCGCCCGTGAAGCCGCCGAGACGGCGCGCCGCACCTTCGAGGAAGGCGCCGCCGATGCCAATCTTCCCACCGTCGAAATCACGGCCGCCGAGCTGGCGGCGGGCATTCCCGCCTTCGCCCTGTTCGTCAAGGCCGGGCTGGCCGCCTCGAACGGCGACGCCAAGCGGCTGATCAAGGGTGGCGGCGGCAAGGTCAACGACGCCGGACTGGACAGCGAGACCCGCGCCATCGGCGAGGCCGACCTCAAGGACGGCGTCATCAAGCTGACGGCAGGCAAGAAGCGTCACATCCTGGTCAAGCCGGTCTAGGCTGGAAACCCTGCCCTGTCATCCCGAGCGACGGCGAGGGATCTCCGCCTGGACTGCCGGTGCCACGACTGACATGCCGGATCAGGACGAGATCCCTCCGCCCGATGGGCGTCGGGATGACATCGACGGATTACAGCGCGATCCCCAACTCCCGGGTCAGCAGCGCCACCAGCGACACCGAGGCATCGCGGGTCGAGACCCAGTCGCCATCGCGCTGCGCGAAATGAAAGGCGCCGCTTTTCGGCGAGGACAGCCAGATTTCCCGGTTGGGGGCGTGCTTGTTGATCACGTATTGCCCAATGCCGGGCAAGGTGATGGTCAGGATGCCCGACTGGATATCGGCGTCGGCATCGTCGTGGGTATCCTCGACCGCGTCCGCCACGCGTTCCAGAAACCGATCGGCCATTGTGGCGAAAGCGTTCTCGTCCAGACTCATTCCATGCTCTCCAAGGAGGGGGGCGGGAAGCTTAACGCGAATTCGACGTCCGGGTGAAGGATGGCTTGCGCCGATGACGCGTTTTCGTTATAGAGGCGCCTTCGATTTGCGGAGCACCAGGCCATGAAGGAAAACATTCACCCCGACTACCACGAAATCAACGTGGTGATGACGGACGGCACCGAGTTCACGACCCGCTCGACCATGGGCAAGGCCGGCGACACCCTGCGCCTGGACATCGACCCCAAGTCGCACCCGGCCTGGACCGGCGTGCACCGTCTGGTCGACAGCGGCGGCCAGCTCGCCAAGTTCAAGAAGCGCTTCGAAGGCTTTGGCATCAAGTCGACCAATACCTGATATCAAGACCGGACCGGCGGCGGCTTGCGGGCCGCCGCCCGTTCTCCCATATCCCAGCCAGCATCCGTGACATCGAAGCCGACCAATTGTCGGCCATTGGCGTTTGCGGTGGACATCACTTGCCGAAGGGATTAGAGCAAGTTTAGGGATTACTGGGCGCAACCATGATCATCGTCCATTTTGAAGTCTATGTCCTCGAAGGCCGAGGCTGGATGCTCCATGCGCGCTTCCCGCGCCTGGAACGGGACGAGGCCGTGCGCGAAGCCAAGGAAATCGAAAACACCATGGGCATCCGCACCAAGGTGGTGCGCGAGACCTATAACACCGACACCAATGCCTTCGACGAAGCCGATGTCTATGTCAGCGGCAATGTCGTCGCGCCTAAGAAGGGCGGGTTGGCGAGGGGTGGTGGAGGTGGCGGCGGTGGCGGCGGCCGCGGTGCTTCCGCCGATAGCGGCCACAAGGGCGGCGGCAAGAAGGGCGGCGGCGCGGCGGCGGTGGCGGCGGCGCGCAGAGGCGGCACCCCTCATCACGAAACCGCCGGGGCCTTCACCGTCGTCTTCCGCATGCTGATTGTCCTGCTGGTGGCGGCGGGACTGGCGCTGGGCGCCCTGCGCCTGGTCCCCATCATTGTCACCTTCCTCTATGATTATGGATTCAAGGTCACTCCCGACGAATACGGCCAGTTGCTGTTCGCCGTGTTCGTCCTGGTGATGCTGATGACCGGCGTGCCGCTGGGCCTGCGCATGATGCCGCACCGGGCCCATTTCCGGCTGAGCACCCCATCCGTCAACTGGAACCGGAATAAGCCTGCGTCCGCCGCCACGACCGATCCCAAGCTGAAAAAGTCCCTGAACAAGCTGGCCGCCGACGCCGCCTTGGAGCAGATTCCCGACAAATGGGCCGATGACGAACCCGAGGAGCCCCCCTTTCCCGCCTCCGAGGACGAGAACCTGCCCGAGATTCTTCCCGGCCCCGAGGAGGACGAGCCGCCGCCGCTGTCGGAAGACAGCACGGTATCCGCCGCCCTGGCCGAGGCCGCCCCCAAGACCCCGGCACTGGAAGCCTGCCAGGCGGTTTCCGGCCGTTTTGTCGACAAGGCGATCGAGGTGGTGCGCCAAAGCGGTGCCCAGCAGGACAAGTACACCCTGTTCGGTCTCAACCTGTTCATGGCCGGTGCCATCCAGGCCCTGGCCAGCTCCAAGAAGCTGGATTCCGAAGGCCAGCGCCATCTGCTGAAATCCATCATCGAGAAGCTGGGAACCCCGGCCAGCCAGTCCGGCCAGTTCTATGAGAAGGTCATGGACTACGCCCGCGAGCCCCGTTACGGCAAGATGGTGATGGCGGGCAAGGAAGCCATGGATTCCTGGGCTTCCGGCGACGAACTGACGCCTCAGATCAAGCTGCAGACCTCGCTCAAGGACTGGAACAAGCCATCTTCGGAAAAGAAGCCGTCCATCATGACAGTGATGTTCACCGACATGGTCGGCTCCACCGACCTGACCCAGGCCCGCGGCGACGTCGCCGCCCAGGAGATCGTGCGCAAGCACAACGCCATCGTACGCACCGCCCTGACCCAGTTCGCCGGGCACGAGGTCAAGCATACCGGCGACGGCATCATGGCGTCCTTCCCCTCGGCCTCCAACGCGGTGGATGCGACCATCCAGATCCAGCGCCAGGTGGCGACCCACAACGAGAAGAACCCCAATCTGCCGCTGCATCTGCGCATCGGGCTGAATTCCGGCGAACCCATCCAGGAAGAGGACGACCTGTTCGGTTCGACGGTGCAGCTGGCCGCCCGCGTCTGCGCCGCCACCCAGTCGGACCAGACGCTTTGCACCCAGGTGGTCAAGGACCTGGCCGGGTCGAAGCCCATTCCCTGGGGCAATGCGGGCATGCATGCGCTCAAAGGCTTCCGCGACAAGTTCCAGCTGTGGGAAATCCCCTGGTAGCTCAGTGCAGCACGCGCCGCACCATCATCTCCTCCAGCCGCGCCACCCGCACGTAAAGGCGATAGCTGCGGTCCATCAAGCTGCGAAGGCCGCTGGGCAGGCTGGCGTCATGGGTAAAACTCTCGTCCAGACAGACCCCCGCCCCCGACAGGCGAGAGGACTCGGCCAGGGCCTCCTCGGGGCTGAGCTCGCCCACATGCACCGCCCGCTGTGTCAGCAGCCACGCCATCACCTGGGTCAGCCGCGACGTCACCCGCATGGCCTCGCAGCTCATGCGCAATCCAACCGTCGCCCCGGCCTCAATCCGCTCGCGGCGCTCGATGAACCGCATGTAGTTACGCGCCTCGACCATCAGGTCCATGGCTTCGTCATAGGTGCGATGGAAGAACGCGGGTCGCTCCATGCATTCTCCTCCAACCCCCCTCGTCAGGGCGCCTAGACCGGTTGCCCCAAGGAAGGAAAGCCACGGGCACTTGGCCTCCTCTTCTCCAAGGTGACACCTGGACCTAGCCCCTTCAACGGGTGAAGACCTGACCCGTCCCCCAACACGGGCTATCCATATGATTTCATGGATGTATTTTTTTACAGCCTCCGCCGACGCGGGCACCGACAGAGCAAGACAGCGATGACAACGGCGAGAATTGAAGTAAAAATTTACATAAAATTGCTATGTTAAGGCATTCACTGAATAAATTATCGCCAGCGCTCACAATAACATCATGAGAGCAACAATTTGACCTGGCTGGTGTATCATGCGTTTCGTCATCTCAGAGAGCTTCGACAAAAGCGAAGTCAACCGCTACTTCGAGTCCGACATGTTCCCGAAAGTCGGACAGTCGTTCAAAACCCGCAGCGGCAAGTGGTATCGCATCAAGGATGTGGGCTGGACCATGGATGCCTTCGACCACCACCCCAACATCCAGGTGCTGTTGACCCGCATCCAGTAGGCCGGGCCGCCGAGCCGGGCATTCCCGTCAGCCAGGGGAATGCCCGCGCCACCGGCCTATTTTGCGCTGGGGAAGAACAACTGCTCATCCCCGATCTTGAAACCGGCAATGGCGGCCTGCCCCTTGGGTCCGGTCAGCCATTGATGCCAGGCCTTGGCATCGGCGGATTTGATGCCGGAATGACGGGCCGGGTCCACCAGGATCGAGCCATAGGGATTGAACAGGGCCTTGTCACCTTCCAGGACGATGGCCAGGGACTGGCGGTTCTTGAAGCTGGCCCAGGTGCCGCGATCGGCCAGGACATAGGCGTTCATCCCGGCGGCGGTATTCAGGGTCGGCCCCATGCCCGAGCCCAGCTCCCTGTACCAGCCGCTTCCCGCCGCCTTGACGTCGACACCGGCCGCCTTCCAGATGCGCAGCTCGCTGCGATGGGTGCCGGAATCGTCGCCGCGCGAGGCGAAAGCCGCCTTGGCGGCACCGATACGCTTGAAGGCCTCGGCCACGTCCTTGACGCCCTTGACCTTGGCCGGGTCGTCCTTGGGACCGATCAGCACGTAGTCGTTGTACATGACGTCGCGGCGGTCGATGCCGAACCCCTCGGCCACGAATTTGTCCTCGCCCAACCGGTCATGCACCAGCAGGACATCGGCGTCGCCGCGCTCGCCCAGTTTCAGCGCCTGGCCGGTGCCCACCGCCACCACCCGCACCCAGATGCCGGTCTCGGCCCGGAACATGGGCAGCAGATGGCCGAACAGCCCAGACTGCTCGGTGGAGGTGGTGGAAGCCAGGGTGATGAAACGCTCCTGCGCCATCCCCTGCCCCGCCAGCGAACACAGCAGCACGGCCGCCATGAATATCCGTCTCAGCATACCAGTTCTCCCGCTAGGAATGCCCGGGCCCGCGCGCTGGCGGGCCCTTTGAAGAAAATCGAGGCGGGCGTGCGCTCTTCCAATGCGCCGCCTGCCAGGAACACCACCTCGTCGGCCAGCCGCCGGGCCTGGCCGAGGTCGTGGGTGGTCATGACGATCTTGGCCCCCGATCCATGGAAATCCTGGATCGCCGTTTCCACCGCCTGGGTCGCGGCCGGGTCCAGCGCCGAGGTGGGCTCGTCCAGAAACAGGATTTCGGGCTCCATCACCCAGGCCCGCGCCAGGGCGAGGCGCTGCTGCTCGCCGCCCGACAGCACCCGGGCGGGACGCAAGGCAAGATCGGCCAGATCGAACCGCGCCAGCGCCGCCATGGCCGCCGCCTGCCTGCGGTGGCGGGGCATTCCCATCAGGCCAAGGACGTAGCGGATATTGGCCAGGGCCGAGCGCCGCAACAGCACCGGCCGCTGGAACACCATGGCCTGACGGCGGCGCAGCCCTTCCGCCGCCATGGCGCCGTCGCCCCAGCGGATACTGCCGCCGGTGGGCGTGAGCAGGCCATGACACAACCGCAACAGCAGGCTCTTGCCCGCGCCATTGGGGCCGAGCACCAAGGTGCGCGACCCCGCCTCGAGGCGCAGGCTGATATCGCGTATAAGGGGACGTCCCCCGGCCGAGAAGCCGACCCGGGACAATTCCAGCGGCAGGATGGAGCCATCGCGTCCGACCATCAGCCCATTCCCCGCTTGGCAGCCTGCCCCACCATGAATACCGCCGCGTTCACCACCGTCACCAGCCCGATCAGGATCAACCCCAATGCCAGGGCCAGGGGCAGATCGCCCTTGCTGGTTTCCAGGGCGATGGCTGTGGTCATGGTCCGGGTCACTCCGTTGATGTTGCCGCCAACGATCATCACCGCCCCCACTTCGGCCGAGGCGCGGCCAAAGCCCGCCAGCACGGCGGTCAGCAGGCTGAAGCGCCCATCCCATAGCAAGGTCAGCACCACCGACCCCCGGGGCGCCCCCAGCGAGCGAAGCTGTTCGCCGTATTCCTCCCACAGATCGGCCACCACCTGACGCGACAGGGCGGCGATGATGGGCAGCACCAGCACGGTCTGGGCCATCATCATGGCAGTGGGCGTGAACAACAGCCCCAGTTCGCCCAATGGCCCGGCCCGCGACAGCAGCAGATAGATGGCCAGCCCCACCACCACCGGCGGCAGGCCCATGCAGGCGTTCAGGACCACCACCACCGCGCCCCGGCCGGGAAAGGTGAACAGCGCCAGCGCGGCGCCCAGCGGCAGGCCGATCAGCGCCGCCAGCACCACCGCGCCGCCGGAAACCTGCACCGACAGGGAAACAACGGCCAGCACCCTGGGATCAAGGCTGGAGACCAGGCTGGCGGCGGTGGACAGGGCGGCGGCAAGATCGTGCATGGAACGTCCTTTTCCTACGCCATTGTGCATTCGTTCCGGATCATTGTTAAGAAACGAATGACCTCGCAGGGAATGCGGACATTCTGATGCCTGAAAAGCTTGAATTCCGGCGCCCGAGTCCGCTAAGTCACGCGCTTGTTCCCCTATGCCCCGTTCCCTCATGCTTAGGACCCGTCATGCCCAGCCCCCGCCCCCAGGTTGCCCCCAAGGTCGGAATCGTCAGCCTCGGCTGCGCCAAGGCGCTGGTGGATTCCGAACGCATCCTGACCCGCCTGCGGGCCGAGGGCTATGACATCTCGGGCTCCTATGACGGCGCCGACGTGGTGATCGTCAATACCTGCGGCTTCCTGGATTCCGCCCGCGCCGAGTCGCTGGAGGCCATCGGCGAGGCCATCGCCGAGAACGGCAAGGTCATCGTCACCGGCTGCATGGGCGGCGACGAGAAGACCATCCGCGCCATGCACCCCTCGGTGCTGGCGGTCAGCGGCCCCCACCAATACCAGGCGGTGGTCGAGGCGGTGCACGCCGCCGTGCCGCCGCTCCACGACCCCATGCAGTCGCTGGTGCCGCCGGAAGGCCTGCACCTGACGCCCTCGCACTATGCCTATCTGAAGATTTCCGAGGGCTGCCACAACAGCTGCTCGTTCTGCATCATTCCCGATATCCGGGGGCCGCTGGCCTCGCGCCCGGTCACCGACATCCTGGGCGAGGCGGAACGCCTGGCCGAGGCGGGCGTGCGCGAACTGCTGGTGATCAGCCAGGACACCAGCGCCTATGGCCTCGACCTGCGCCACGCCGAAAGCCAGTGGCGCGGCCGCCCGGTGCGCGCCCATCTCACCGACCTGGCCTCGGCCCTGGGCGATCTGGGCATCTGGGTGCGGCTGCACTACGTCTACCCCTATCCCCATGTGGACGAGGTCATCCCGCTGATGGCCGAGGGCAGGATTCTCCCCTATCTCGACATCCCTTTCCAGCATGCCGCCCCCAATGTGCTGAAGGCCATGCGCCGCCCCGCCAACCAGGAAAAGGTGCTGGGCCGCATCCGCTCGTGGCGGGAGACCTGTCCCGATCTCGCCATCCGCTCCACCTTCATCGTCGGCTTCCCCGGCGAGACCGAGGATGATTTCGAGGCGCTGCTGGACTGGCTGGACGAGGCCCAACTCGACCGGGTCGGCTGCTTCAAGTACGAGAACGTCAAGGGAGCGGGAGCCAACGCCTTCGCCGACCACGTGGACGAGGACGTCAAGGAGGAACGCCACCAGCGATTCATGGAGGCCGCCCGCCAGATCGCCGACGCCAAGGCGCAGGCGCGGGTGGGCACCGTGGTCGAGGTGATCATCGACGAGGTGGACGACGAAGGCGCCATCGGCCGCAGCAAGGCCGACAGTCCCGAAGTGGATGGCGAGGTCTATATGAATGGCGAGACCGATCTCGCCCCTGGGGATCTGGTCAGGGTCGCGGTGGAAGCCGCCGAGGATTATGACCTGTGGGGAGAGGTGGTCGAGCGCATCACGCCGCCCCGCCCCCGCTTCACCCGCTGATCCGGACGGCGCGCGCTCAGGCGGCCTGGCGCCGCAGCCGCTTGATGAAGACCCAGAAGGTGCCCAGGATGGGGCTGACCTTCAGATGCACCCGCACCTTGTAGGTCTGGCCGGGAACGGCGCAATCGAACACCACGTTCAGATCGCCGCTCTCGACACCCTTGCGGAATTCATCGGCCACCATGGACGATCCCGCCCAGGGGGCGACATCCTTGAAGAAGTGGCGACCGTTCACCGACTGGCGGAGACCGGCGGCCCCCGATGGCTCGGTGTCGTTGTACCCGACCACCATGCCTTCGCTCGACAGCTCAACCGCCCCGAATGGCAATTCGGCCAGCCCCTGCTCCGTTAAACGGCCGAGTGGATTGTCCGCATCCTCCATTTCGAAGGTATAGACTGTCATGTTCCACGGACCGGCCTGGGCTACTTTTCTCGCCATCTGGAATTGATCTATCCTAAGGGCCTTACCTAGGTTTGGAATTTGCCGTATTATGCCCCCTTGGTCCACACAGAACTTCGCGAGCCCAGCATGGAATTGAAAGAAGGGAGCGGTCGGCTTGAGATCGAGCTTCCCGTTGCCATCGACCTACCCATGTCGGGCGAGTTGCGCGACATCCTGCTTGATGCCTTGGCCCGGGACAGTTCCGCCGATGTCGTGGTCAAGGCCGGAGCGGTGGAACGTCTGTCCACCGCCTGCGTCCAGGTGATCCTTGTAGCTGCGGACGGATTCAAGGCCGCGGCACGGCGCCTGGAAGTGGAAAACCCCAGTTCCGCCTTCAGCGATGCATTCGAAAGGCTTGGCCTGGCGCCCGACCTTCAGAAACTGATTTGACATAAGGGATCGTAGAGAATGGGAAAGTGCGTTCTGGCCGTCGACGACTCCAAGACCATGCGTGACATGGTCTCCTTCACCCTGCGCGGAGCCGGATACACGGTGGTCGAGGCCGATAACGGCGTCAGCGCATTGAAGGCCCTGCAAGGCGCCAAGGTCGATGTCATCATCACCGACGTGAACATGCCGGAGATGGATGGCATCACCCTGGTCCGCAAGATCCGGGCCCAGCCCCAGCACGCGGGCACGCCGGTGCTGATCCTGACCACGGAAAGCGACCAGTCCAAGAAGGACGAGGGCCGTTCCGCCGGTGCCACCGGCTGGATCGTCAAGCCGTTCAGCCCGGACAAGCTGCTGCAGATCGTCGCCAAGGTCTGCCCGTAACCCGTTGGCGAACAAGGGGACCATCGCATGGCCGAAGACCAGTCCTACGACCTGTCCCGCTTCAAGGCGACCTATTTCGAGGAATGCGCCGAACTGCTTGCCTCGGCCGAGGAGACGCTGTCGCGTCTTCAGGACGGCGAAGGCAGCGTCGAGGATCTGAATGCGGTCTTCCGCTGCGTCCACTCCATCAAGGGCGGCGGCGGCGCCTTCGCCTTCGAGGATCTGGTTCATTTCGCCCATGTGTTCGAGACGTCCATGGACGCCCTGCGCTCGGGCCGCGTCCAGCTGACCCCCCATGTGGCGGAAATCCTGGTGCGCGGCAATGACGTGCTGGGCGATTTCGTCCGCGCCGCCCAGGAAGGCGAGACCCTGCCCCCCGATCACGGCGCCGAGGTCAAGACCCAACTGGCCGCCATCCTGACCGGTGATGCCGACACCCCCGCTCCGGCGGCACGACCGGCTCCGGTCGCCGCCCCCGCTGCCGTTCCGTCCGGGTTCGCCACCTGGACCATCCGCCTGACCCCGGCGCCGGGACTGCTGCGCACCGGCAACGACCCCTTGCTGATGATCCGCGAGCTTTCGGGCCTGGGCGAGATGAAGGTGGCGGTGGACCGTTCGCGCCTGCCGTTGCTGGCCGATATGGACGCTCAAACCGCCTATCTGGCCTGGACCTTCACCCTGGTCACCGACAAGGGCCGCGCCGCCATCGAGGAGGTCTTCGAATTCGTCGCCGGCGATTCCGCCGATGTGGTGATCGAACAGACCGGCCAGCCGGTGGAAGCCGAGGAAGGCGACGGCTGGGGCCTGTTCGCCCCGATCCCCCCCACGCCCGATGCCCCGCCCGCCGCGGCGGCTCCGACACATCAGGGCACGGTTGGACACCCCGCCGCTCCGGCCACATCGGCCAAGGGCCAGGAAGCGGGTGCCGGTGGCATCCACACCTCCTCCATCCGCGTCGACCTGGACCGGGTCGACCGGCTGGTCAACATGGTCGGCGAACTGGTGATCACCCAGGCCATGCTGGGGCAGCAGGCCAGCGGCTTCTCCATCGAATCCCATCCCGAACTGGTCCAGGGGCTGCAGGAACTGTCCCACCACACCCGTGAATTACAGGAAAGCGTGATGGCCATCCGGGCCCAGCCGGTCAAGGCGCTGTTCTCCCGCGCCCCCAGGCTGGTCCGCGACCTGTCCACCAAGCTGGGCAAGCAGGCCCGCCTAGTCATGAGCGGTGAAGGCACTGAGGTGGACAAGACCGTCATCGAGCAGTTGTCCGACCCGCTCACCCATTTGATCCGCAATTCCCTGGACCACGGCATCGAGACTCCGGAAGAGCGCATCGCCCAGGGCAAGCCCGCCGAGGGCACCATCCATCTGGCCGCCGAGCATCGTTCGGGCCGGGTGGTCATCCAGGTTTCCGACGACGGCAAGGGCATCGACCGCAAGCGGGTCCTGGAAAAGGCCATCGAGAAAGGGCTGGTGGACCGGGGCGCCCAGATGACCGATGAGCAGATCGACCAGTTGATCTTCGCGCCGGGCTTCTCCACCGCCGCCGTGGTCTCCGACGTGTCCGGGCGCGGCGTCGGCATGGATGTGGTGCGCAAGAACATCCAGGACGTGGGCGGCCGCGTGGTGGTGCAATCCACGCCCGGACAGGGATCACGCTTCATCCTGTCGCTGCCCCTGACCCTGGCGGTGATGGACGGCATGCTGGTGGCGGTCGGCAACGAGCGTTACGTGCTGCCGCTGACCAATATCGTCGAATCGCTCCGCCCCACCGCCCAGCAGGCCCGTACCCTGGTCAATGTGGGCGATGTCCTGACCTTGCGCGGCGACTATATCCGCCTGATCCGCCTCTACGAGCTGTTTGGCATCAAGAATGCCATCACCGACACCACCCGGGGCCTAGTGGTGGTGGTGGAAACCGAAGGCGGCGACCGCATCGGCCTGTTGGTGGACGAATTGCTGGGCCAGCAGCAGGTGGTGATCAAGAGCCTGGATTCCAACTATCGCCCGGTGGAAGGCATCTCGGCCGCCACCATCCTGGGCGATGGCCGCGTCGCCCTGATCCTGGACGTGGGCGCACTGCGCATCATGGGGGAAAGACTGATGAGCGGCGCCCAGTTGGTGGCCGCCGCCAGCCCCCAGGCGGCAGAGTAGGGTCAACAAGGAGAGCAGCGTGTCCGACAACACCATCCGTCAGTTCATCTCCTTCACCATCGGCGACGAGGAATACGGCGTCGACATCATGGCCATCCGCGAGATCAAGGGCTGGACCGCCAGCACGGCGCTGCCCAACGCCCCCGCCTATATGCGGGGCGTGATCAATCTGCGCGGCGCCATCGTGCCCATCCTGGATTTGCGCGCCCGCTTCGGCCGTGGCGTCACCGACGCTTCCGCCCGCCATGTCATCATGGTGGTGGCGGTGGGCAATCGGGTGGCCGGCCTGCTGGTGGACGCGGTGGCGGACATCCTGGCGGTGCCCGGCGACGACATTCAGCCGGTGCCGCAGCTTGAACATGCCGCCGCCGGTTTCCTGACCGGACTGGTCACCGTCGAGGGGCGGATGGTCGCCCTGCTCGACCTCGACCACGTCTTTGCCTTCGACGAAATGGATCTTTCCGAGATCAATACCGACGCCGCCGCCTGATAGCGCCCGAACGGGACTGAACGACACGCGTCCGCCCGCGCTGCGGACCAAGGGGGTTTGAATGATTCATTGGATGGCCAATTACAAGGTGGGAAGTCGCATATTCGCCGGCTTCATCATGATCCTGGTCCTGCTGGTGGCGGTGGCCTTCACCGGCTGGCGCGCCCTCGATAATGCCCACGAAAATGGCAACAATATTGAGCGCCGCAACAGCCAATTGGAAAGCGTCCTGCGGATCCAGGCCAATGTCGCCGATATTCGCCGCACGGTTCGCATCTACGGCTTTACCGGCGATGAGAAGGCCTTTACCCAGACCATGACCACCGGCGGCAAGATCGTCACCGATCTGAAGGCGCTGCAGCAGACCTTCCATTCGGAAGCCCGCCGCGACGCCACCGGCAAATTGGCCCAGTTGACCGAGAGTTATTTGGGCGAATTCGACAAGTTGCGGGCCTTGCGCAAGAGCCGCGACGAAACCGAGGCCGGGCTGCGCGCCACCGGCGCCAGCGTGCTGGACAAGCTGGAGAAGGCCCAGGACATCTTCACCGCGGCCAACGATTTCCAGAGTGCCTTCCAGATCAGCGAGATCCAGGTGGAAGCCGCCACCGCCCGTCTGGCGGCGCTGTACTATATCTATACCCCAACCCCGCAGGCCACGGACGCAGCCCTCAAACGGCTGGCCACCCTGCGGACCGAAACCGAGGCCGCCCTGAACAAGGCCAAGCAGCCTCAGGCCCAGGCCATCCTCAAGGACACCCTGGCCGCCGTCATCGCCTATGAATCCGCTTTCCAGACCCTGGCCAAGGCGGTCGACACCGCAACCGTCCAGGTCAATACCACCCTGCCCGGCATTGCCGCCCAGTTCGCCAGCGCCGCCGATGCCTTGTCCACGGAGTTGAAGGACGTCAACACCCGCGCCCAGGTCGAGGATGACGCTGCCGCCACCGCCGCCAGTCGGCTGTTGATCAGCGTCTCCCTCATCGCCCTGGCGCTCGGCGTGGTGGCTGCTTGGCTGATCGCGCGCGGCATCACCACCCCGGTCAACGACATGACCGGCGCCATGACCCGTCTGGCGGGCGGCGACAACTCGGTCGAGATTCCCGCCCTGGGCTTCAAGGACGAGATCGGCCTGATGGCCAAGGCCGTCCAGGTGTTCAAGCAGAACGCCATCGACAAGCTGCGCATGGAAGCGGAACAGCGTGCCGCCGAGGAAGCCCAGCGTCAGGCCGAGGAGGACCAGCGCAAGCGCGAGGCCGCCATCGTCGCCGAGGTGGCCGAGGTGGCCAAGGCCGCCAGCACCGGCGACCTGGACCGTCGCATCGATCTGGAAGGCAAGTCGGGCTTCCTGCTCAATCTTTGCGAGGGCGTCAACAATCTGGTCAATCTGACCGGCATCGCCCTCAAGGACGTGGCCGATGTCCTGGGCGCCGTCGCCCAGGGTGATCTGACCCGGCGCATTACCGGCGACTACGCCGGGGTGTTCGGCCAGTTGAAGGGCGATGTCAACCTGACCGCCGACAAGCTGTTCGAGGTGGTCAGCAATATCAATGAAGCCGCCAACCAGATCACTGGCGCCGCCTCGGAAGTGGCGGCGGGCAGCCAGGATCTGTCGGAGCGCTCGGAACAGCAGGCCAGCGCCCTGGAAGAGACCGCCGCCTCCATGGAAGAACTGGCCGCCACGGTGCGCCAGAACTCGGCCAACGCCCAGCAGGCCAACCAGTTGGCGGCCGGAGCCCGCGAGGTCGCCGCTGGCGGCGGCCAGGTGGTCAACGACGCCATCAGCGCCATGGGCCGCATCGAGGGCAGTTCGCAGAAAATCGAGGACATCGTCGGCATGATCGACGAAATTGCCTTCCAGACCAATCTGCTGGCGCTGAACGCGGCGGTGGAAGCCGCCCGGGCCGGTGACGCCGGCAAGGGCTTCGCCGTGGTGGCCCAGGAAGTGCGCAATCTGGCCCAGCGTTCGGCCCAGGCCTCCAAGGAGATCAAGGGCCTGATCGCCGAAAGCTCCAGCCAGGTCCGTTCCGGCGCCGAACTGGTCAAGGGCGCGGGCAAGACCCTGGAAGACATCCTGGGCAGCGTCAAGCGGGTGGCCGACATCGTCGCCGAGATCGCCGCCGCCTCGGCGGAGCAGGCCTCGGGCATCGATCAGGTCAACCAGGCCATCACCCAGATGGACGAGATGACCCAACAGAATGCCGCCCTGGTGGAAGAAAGCACCGCCGCCGCCCATTCGCTGGAAGATCAGGCCCGCCATCTGAGCGAGGTCATGGCCTTCTTCCATACCGGCGACGAGGCCAAGCAGCAGGCCGCCACCCCATCCCGACCCACCGCCAAGGCCTCACCGGCCAAGGCCAAGGCCTCTCCGGCCAAGGTCGCGGCGGCACGCCCCGCCGCCAAGAAGGCTCCGGCGCAGAGCCATCTGGCCAAGCTGCACCAGAAGGCCGAGGCTGCGGAAGCCCCCGCCCCAGCCGCGGCCAAGGCCGTCGGCGGTGACGAGGACTGGGCGGAATTCTAGGTTGCCAAGCCCGCATGCCTCTTCTCCGCCCCGGCGGGGGAGGCATGCGGGTTTCGCGGTTGCGTGAATTTTCCTATCAGGTAAGACTCTATACCGGTAGGAGGCTTCCTCCTTGCCGGATTTGGGGGCTATGAACGCGCGACACGATCACTCACACCAGCGGGAATTCAATCTTGAAGACCGGGAATTCCGCTTCCTGGTATCCTTCCTGTCCCGGGAAACCGGCATTGTGCTCTCCGAGCATAAGCGCCAGATGGTCTGCGGTCGGCTGGTCAAACGGCTGAGGTCGCTGGGGATGCGCGACTTCGCCGCCTATTGCGCCCTGCTGGACAGCCCGGCGGCCGGGGCTGAGGTGGAGCATCTGGTCAATGCCATCACCACCAACATCACCAATTTCTTCCGCGAACCCCACCATTTCGACCATTTGCGGCATCAGGTGCTGGAACCCCGGCTGAGCCAGTCGCCGAAGAAGCCGCGTATCCGCATCTGGTCGGCCGGATGCTCGTCGGGCCAAGAGCCCTATTCCATCGCCATGGTCATGGCCGAAGTCCTGAAGCCGTCAGAAGCCTGGGATGCCCTGATCCTGGCCACCGATATCGATACCAACATGCTGAAGCGGGGCGCCGATGGCATCTATTCCGCCGAGGATGCCGCCCATATTCCCGAGAACTATCGCAAGCGATTCGTGCGTCGCCTGCACAATGACTCGGACCATGTCCAGATGGCCGATGAACTCAGGCGACTGATCCGGTTCAAGCGGCTGAACCTGCACGAAAAATGGCCCATGAAGGGCAAGTTCGACGCCATATTTTGTCGCAATGTCGCCATATATTTCGACAAGCCGACACAAAGAGCCTTGTTCAACCGGTACGCGGATATGTTGCATGTCGGCGGAATGCTATACCTTGGACATGCCGAATCCCTGATCGGCATGAATGATCGCTTCGAGGCTTCGGACAAGACCGTGTACAGGCGCATCCGATGAGCGTGGACCAGGTCTGGGGTTCGCAGGCAGATGAAGCCGAGCGGCGGCGTTGGTTCGATCCCACTTTCAAGATCATGGCCGTCAAGGTTCTGCCGGGCGAGCATTACGTCTCCACCGCGGGGCAGGAAATGATCGTCACCGTGCTGGGGTCCTGCGTGTCCGCCTGCATCTGGGAGCCGCGCATGAAGATCGGCGGCATGAATCATTTCATGCTGCCCGAATCCAATTCGGACGGCGCGCCGGTCGACAAGTCCATGCGCTATGGCAATCACGCCATGGAAGAACTGATCAACGACCTTTTGCGCCGGGGCGCACGGCGTGAATCGCTGGAAATCAAGGTGTTCGGCGGCGGCAATGTCATCGCGGGCATGAGCGGCGGCGGCACCGGCCCCATCGGCGACCGCAACGCCGAATTCGTGCGGCGCTACCTCTCCGAGGAAGGCTTGCGCATCGCCGCCGAGGATCTGGGTGGACCACATCCGCGACGCATCCATTTCTTTCCGCGCATCGGCAAGGTCATCCGTCTGTTCCTGAAGAAGGACGTGGAACGGGCCGTGCTTACCCGCGAACTGTCCTACCGCAGCAAACTCAAGGACGTCCCGGTCGAAGGCGACGTCGAATTGTTTACCTGAGGCGCGCCATGGCGAGAATCCGTGTCCTGGTCGTCGACGACTCCGCCCTGATGCGGCAAATCCTGTCGTCCATCCTATCCTCCGACCCCGGCATCGAGGTGGTGGGCACCGCCCCCGATCCCCTGGTGGCCCGCGAGAAGATCAAGGCGCTGAATCCCGACGTCATGACCCTGGACGTGGAAATGCCGGGCATGGATGGCATCGCCTTCCTGGAAAAGGTCATGACACTGCGGCCCATGCCGGTGGTGATGGTGTCGTCCCTGACCGAACGCGGCGCCGAGGTCACCATGCGCGCCATGGAACTGGGCGCCGTCGACGTGTTCTGCAAGCCCGGCGACGCGGCCGCCGGGGGCTTCGCCGCCCACGCCCAGGAACTGATCGACAAGGTCAAGGCCGCCTCGGTGTCGCGGGTCAAGGCCCTGGTGGGCAAGGGGGGAATCAAGCCGCAGGCCAAGCTGGCGGTGACCCAGATCTACAAGTCCTCGGACCGGCTGGTCGCGATCGGATCGAGCACCGGCGGCGTCGAGGCCCTGCGCGACATCATCCTGGCCCTGCCCCCGGATGCCCCGCCCATCGTCATCACCCAGCATATCCCGCCGCGCTTTTCCGCCAGCTTCGCCGAGCGCCTCGACGGCCTTGCCGCCGTCCGGGTCAAGGAAGCAGCCGACAATGAACGGATTTTGGCGGGTCACGTCTATATCGCGCCGGGCGACCGCCACCTGACGGTGAAGCGCTCGGGCGCCCAGTTGATGACCCACACCTTCGACGGCCCCCTGACCTCTGGCCACAAGCCCAGCGTCGACGTGCTGTTCCATTCGGTGGCCGAGGTCTGCGGCTCGGCCTCCGTGGGCGTCATCCTGACCGGCATGGGCCGCGACGGTGCCGAGGGGCTGCTGGCCATGCACAAGGCCGGAGCCGACACATTGGGCGAGGACGAATCGTCCTGCGTGGTCTACGGCATGCCAAAGGCCGCCTTCGAACTGGGCGCGGTGGACCGCGAACTGCCGCTGTCGCGTATCGCCGATGAAATTCTAAAACTCTGTCGCAGTGATGGCAGGCATTGATGCAGACGCGCTTATACGCGACACTGAGCCATGGGGTGTGACGGGGTATGGTTTCATGAGTGATGGTACTGTTTCCAAGGCCGATCTGCTGGACCTGCTGGCCCGCTGGCAGGCCTTTTCCGAATTGCAGCAACACGCTTTCGCCTTCCTGGCTTCCGAAGCCATCGCCACCGGCGAGGAGTTCGAGAATTCCACCAATGGCGCCGCCCAGGTCCTGAGCCGCATGGGGGATGCCTCGGTGATTCTGGACCCCGCCCAGATCCAGGCCGAAACCTTCGCCGTGGTCCACAAGCTGCAAGCCGCCGACCGCTCGCGCCAGGGACTGGAGCAGGTGGCTTCGGTGCTGGAGACCCTGCGCCGTCTCGAGGCCGAACTGGTGGAAGCCGGCGGGGAGTTGCCCCCGCGCCCGGATGTGCGGGATACCTCCGCCCGCTGGATCGCCGAATTGGGCGGCTGTGTCTCCCTGGCCGACTGGCGCAAGCGCTTCAACGAAGCCCTGCACGGCCGTGATCCCGGCCCGCGCAATCCCGCCGAATCCGCCGATATCGACGACGAACTGTTCTAATGGCCAAGGCCGCCGCCCCTGATGCTCGCCCCCCGGTCATGGTGGCGGTGTTCAATCAGAAGGGCGGCGTCGCCAAGACCACCACGGCTTGCAATCTGGCGGTGTGCCTGACCGCCTTCGGTTATACCGTGCTGCTGGTGGACCTGGACACCCAGGGCAATGCCACCGGCAGCTTCGGCGTATCTCCCCTGCCCACCTCGGGCGCCTTCGAGGTCATCACCGGCGCGGCCAGGGTCGAGGACGTCGCCCTGGATACCGTCTATCCCGGTTTGTGGCTGCTGCCCGCGACCATATCGTTGCGCGACAATGCCCGGGTGCTGGGCCATGCCGGGCGGCGGCGCGGCCTGCTGGAGACCCGCCTGGCGGCAACCGGCGTCGATATCGTTCTGGTGGATTGCCCCCCTGCCCTGGGCCCCGCCACCGCCACCGCCCTGGCCTCGGCCTCGGCGGTGCTGATGCCGGTACGCCCAGACCCCTTCGCCCATGAAGGGCTGGTCAATACCTGGTACGAGATCAAGCGCATCCGCGAGACCGTCAATCCCCATCTCGGTGTCGCCGGCATCATCATGACCATGGCGGCCTCGGAACCGGCCGGCGCCGATGTCGCCCGGGTGATCCGCGCCGAATTCGGCGATCAGGTCTATGACGCGGAAATCCAGACCGACCCAAAGGTGGCGGAAGCGGCACAGATGGGATTGCCGGTGACCGTGCTGGATCCCGATGGCTTGGCCGGGCGCTCCTATGTGGATGCCTGTGAGGAACTGCTGACCCGACTGGGACGGCAAAGACGCCCCGAGACCCAGCTCCATCTGTCCCTGGGCATGGATTTTGCCCTGAACCGCCTGCGGGAATGGCGATCCACCACCCATGCCGCCCTGCTGCGCATGCCCGGCCGCGCCGTCAGTTGGACCCACGAGTCCGGCGAGGAGGATGGCGAGGGAGAAACCGGAACTGGCCACAAGGAGCCGATCGCCGAACCCTACGCGCCGCCTCCCCCCGCCCACCGCGATGCGACCCCGTCGCTGATTGTCGAACGCCCTCGGGCCCGTTTCGGATTATGGGCGCTGCTGTTCCTCGCCGGACTGGCGGCGGGCATGACGGCAGAGGCCTTGACGGGGGCCTTGGCAAAGCTGCTACGGTGAAATGAGCCATGACCGATCCTCTCGCCTTTACTCTGGCGGTGCTGGCCTTGCTGGCCACGCCCGGCCCCACCAACACCCTGCTGGCCGCCTCGGGCGCCACCGCCGGGCCGCGGCGGTCGCTGGCGCTGATCCCGGCCGAACTGAGTGCCTATCTGCTGTCCATTTCCACCCTGGCGCTGGTGGTGGCGCCGCTGCTGGCCGCCCATGCCCTGCTGGGGGCCGGACTGAAGTTGGCCGCCGCCGCCTGGCTGGTCTGCTGCGCCGGGCGCCTGTGGCGTGAAGGCGGTGGACCGGACTTTGGAGACGAAGCCGTCATCACCCCCCTCAGGATCTTCACCACCACCTTGCTCAATCCCAAGGGCCTGATCTTCGCCATCGCCATCTTCCCCCCCGCATCTCCCCTGGACCTGATCCCCTGGTTGGTCGGCTTCTCCGGGCTGGCCGTGGTCGTGGCGGCGGGCTGGATTACCTTGGGGGCGACCCTGGCACGCTCTGCCGGATCACGGGCCACCCCCACCAGGATCTGCCGTCTGGCGGCGGTGGTCCTTGTGGTCTTTGCCGTCACCATGGCCGGGACCGCCGTGGCAGCTTTTGGCTGAGCATCACTTTTCCTCGGGCGACGAAGCGGGTATGGTGAGTAGAAATCCATACCGCCAAACGGATGCGGCGCCATGTACATGCAATACCTAAACGAAGAGCAGAGGAAGAGCCTGCTGGTCATGGCCTTTCGCATGGTCATGGCCGACAAGTTGGTTCATCCCGAGGAAAAGAGCATCATGGATGCCCTGAAGGCCGAGTTGGGCATCACCTCGGTCTCACGGGCGGATTTCGAGGCCGGGGCCCAGTTGGATGCCTTCGCCAGCCGCCGCAGCCAGATCGCCGCGATGTTGAAGCTGTCTTCCATCGCCTATTGCGACGCGGTGTTTCGCTCAGAGGAGGTCAAGGTTCTGGTGGAATACGGCCGCGCCTTCGAGCTGTCCATCGATGACATGAAGGCCATCGACGCCTGGGGCAAGATGCACCATGCCCTGATCACCCAGGCGGCCGCCCTGTTGGATCTGGCCGGGCAGCAGGATGCCGCCGCCCAGCCGACCCAGTAGCCGGTCTATTCCACCTCGGGAAACACCGCCCATTTCGGCTTCATGGCGTCCATGGTGGCGCCCTCGCAGGTCAGCCCCATGCCGCCCGAGGCCTTGAACTGTTCAAGGCGGATCAGGGCCAGGC
Organism: Paramagnetospirillum marisnigri; assembly: GCF_001650715.1. Classification (GTDB taxonomy): domain Bacteria; phylum Pseudomonadota; class Alphaproteobacteria; order Rhodospirillales; family Magnetospirillaceae; genus Phaeospirillum; species Phaeospirillum marisnigri. Next base: position 47,722 of record NZ_LWQT01000037.1, read on the forward strand.
CCTGTTTGCCACAGCTCGAGCGCATCTCGCCCGCCTCGGCATCGCCCAGGCGGATGACCGCGCCCGGCGCCGGAACCGGGCCGTTGATTTCCACCGGCATCAGCCGCTTCTTGATCAGGCCGCGATACTTGGTCCGCGCCGTCAACTCCTGGCCCATATAGCAGCCTTTCTGGAAATCGACGCCGTTCAACTCGTCAAAGCCGTTCTCCAGCAGGATACCCTTGTCCACCTCGATGTCGCGCGAGCCGTCGGGCAGTCCCAGGCCGATGCGGGCCACGTCCCAGGCCTCGAACGCTGCCGGGACGAAGCCGTTGGCTTCCAGCACCCGGGGACCGCCATCCAGGGACAGCAGGGCGCGCAGACCAATCTCGGCCGAGCGAGGATCGACGAAGACGACGCCGCCCGCGAATTCCTCGGCATTGCCGGGCTCGAGTCCGACCCCGATTTCGGCGGCGGCACCGTCACCCATCACGGCGAAAACGCCGGTATTGGCGGCGATGGCAAGGGTGACCTTGGCCCGCAGCTTGTACATGGACAGCTTCTTGCGCAGCTCCTCGGCGCGGGCGGCCTCGACCTCCAACAGGAAGACATCGCCCAGTTCCACCACGAACAGGTCGAACAGGAACTTGCCCTGGGGGGTCAGCAGGGCGCTATAGACGGCACGATCGGGTGCCACCTTCATCATATCGTTGGAAACCAGCCCCTGAAGGAAGGCGCGGCGGTCCTCGCCGCCCACTTCGATGACCGCGCGATGGTCGAGACGCACATACACCTTGTCTGCCATTTCCAACATCTCCTGAACCCAGCCTGCTCAAAAGTGCGGCAAAGCACCTGGGATGACAAGGCATCAATGCCGTCTTATAAACATCGGATCATGAATATCACCCTTGTGGACGATTCCATTCCCTTCGACGGCTACAGCGCCTCCAGCCGCCCCCTGGGCGGGGCGGAGAAAGCCTTCGCCTCGCTGCCCGGCGCCCTGGCGCGTCGTGGCCACACCGTGCACGCCTTCAACCGCTGCCGCTGGGGCATGTATGTGGAGGGCGCCCAGTGGGAAACCCTGGACGGCAAGAAGCCGCTGCGCACCGATGTGCTGATCGCCTTCCGCAAGCCCGCTCTGCTGGAATTCGTCCGTCAGGCCGACCGCAGGGTGCTGTGGCACACCGGGCCGGGCCGCCTGTTGGAACGCCCCTCCACGCGGGAGCTGCTGTCCAGCCATAAACCCCTGATCCTGCTGACCGCCGAGGCCCAGGCCCGCGATTTCCAGGGCCGGGGACTGCGGGTCGGCCTGATGCCCGCCGCCGTGCGCCAGGATTTCCTGGGCGGCGAGCCCCGGCCGCAGGACCCGCCCCGCGCCCTGGTCACCACCCACCCCGCCCATGGGCTGGACTGGCTGCTGGATCTGTGGATCAGCCGCATCCGCCCGCTGGCGCCCACGGCGGAACTGCACATCCATTCCACCACCCTGGCCAGTGCCGCCGATGGCGGCGCCGTGGACGAAGCGCTGCGGCCGCTGGCCAAAAAGGCTCTGGCCGCCCGTGAGCACGGCGTGGTCATCACCCGGCCGCAGGGCGATTTCCTGATGGCGGTGGCCTATCAGGAAGCCAGCGTCCATCTGTTCCCCGGCCATGCCGACGATATGGGCTGCTTCACCTTGATGGAATCCCAGGCCAGCGGTTGTCCGGCGGTGGTGCGCCCGCTGGGGGCGGCGGCCGAGCGGGTCAAGGACGGCGCCAGCGCCTATGTCGCCCCCGACGACGACGCCTTCGCCAATCTGGCAGCCCTGCTGCTCAACGATGCCCAGGTGCGCCGGACCATGGGCGAGGAGGCCCGCGCGCTCTACCGGGGCCGCACCTGGGACAATGCCGCCGCCGTGCTGGAAGGCTGGCTGAAATGACCCGGCTGCTCCAGGCCATGGCGGGCGCCCCCCATGGCGGCGCCGAGGCCTTCTTCGAGCGGCTGGCCCCCGCCCTGGCCAAGGCCGGGGTCGAGCAGCGGGTGCTGATCCGCGATAATCCCAAGCGCGCCGAGCTGCTGCGGTCCAAGGGCGTTGACCTGACCGAGCTTCCCTTCGGTGGCGCCCTCGATCTGGTCACCCGCTGGAAGCTGGCCCAGGAGATCAAGCGCTTCAGGCCCGAGGTGGTGTTGAGCTGGATGAACCGGGCCAGCAAATTCGTGCCCAAGGGCGACTATGTCCGCGTCGGCCGCCTGGGCGGCTATTACGACCTGAAATATTACCGGGGCTGCGACCACCTGATCGGCAATACCCAAGACATCCGCGACTGGATCGTCGGCCAGGGCTGGCCCGCCGAGCGCGCCCATTACGTCCCCAATTTCGTGGCCGAGCCGGGACTGGCCCAGCCATTGGCCCGCGCCTCTCAGGACACGCCCGAGGGCGCGCCGCTGATCGTCGCCATGGGCCGCCTGCACCCCAACAAGGGGTTCGACGTCCTGCTGCATGCCCTGGAAAAGCTCCACGACGCCTATCTGTGGATCGCGGGCGAAGGGCCGCTGCGCACCGAGTTGAGCGAGCTGGCCGCCCATCTGTCGGTTCGCCCCCGGATGCGCTTCCTGGGCTGGCGCGACGACGTCGCCGCCCTTTACGCGGCGGCCGACATCTTCGTCTGCCCGTCGCGGCACGAACCCCTAGGCAATGTAGTGATCGAGGCCTGGGCCGCCGCCAAGCCGGTGGTGGCCTGCGCCTCGCAGGGACCGCGCCAGTTGATCAGGGACGGCGTCGACGGGCTGCTGGTGCCGGTGGATGATGCCGACGCCCTGGCCGCCGCCATCCGCCGACTGATGGCCGAGCCCGACACCGCCCGCGCCCTGGCCGCCGCCGGGCGCCAGGCCTATGAGGAGAGATTCACCCAGGCCGCCGTGGTGGCGCGCTATCTGGAGTTCTTCGACACGGTGAAGCGATGACCCCCCCGCCTGTCATCCTGACGACCATCGGGAGGAAGGATCTCCGCCTGCTCCCCTGGCTCAGGATCGGCACCATCGACCCAGGACGAGATCCCTCGCCCCGGCTCGGGATGACCATGATGGGTGAGCGCTGATGTGCGGCATCGCCGGGATCATGACGGCGGGCGGGGTGCCCGATGAGGCCAGCTTGGACCGGCTGGCCGAAGCCCTGGCCCATCGCGGCCCCGATGGGCGGGGACGCTGGGTGCAAGGCGATGTGGGCATGGTGCAGAACCGGTTGTCCATCATCGATCTGGAGGGCGGCAAACAACCTATCCTCGACGCCCAGGGCCGGGCCATCGTCGCCAATGGAGAGGTTTACAACTATCTGGAACTGAAGTCGGACATGCCGGGCCAGGCCTTCGCCACCGGCTCCGACTGCGAGCCGCCGCTGCACCTGTATGCCCACCAGGGCACCGGCTTCGCCCGCAGCCTGCGCGGCATGTACGCCATCGCCATCCACGATCCCGCCCGCCAACGTCTGGTGCTGGCGCGCGATCCCTTCGGCATCAAGCCGCTCTATCTGGCGGAAAGCCATCCCGGCCTCGCCTTCGCCTCCGAGCCCCAGGCCCTGATCGCCGCCGGGCTGGCCAAGCCCGAGATCGACCCCAGGGCCCGGGCGGAACTGTTGCAAATGCAGTTCACCTGCGGCACCGACTCCATCTTCAAGGGCATCCGCCGCCTCGCCCCCGGCGAAACCGTGGTGGCCGAGGGGGGATGTGTTCAAGACAGCCGCATCCTGCCCGCGCTGCCCGCCGGAGCGCCGCAATCGGGCGATCTCGACCGCCTTCTGGACGAGTTGGACGAGGTGCTGACCGAATCGGTGGACCTGCACCAGCGCTCCGACGTGCCTTACGGCATGTTCCTGTCGGGCGGTATCGATTCGTCGGTGGTGCTGGCACTGATGGCCCGGCTCAATCCCAAGGGCGTGCTGGCCTTTACCGCCGGGTTCCCCGGCACCCGCGCCCATGACGAGCGCGAGCACGCCCGCGCCCTGGCCCGCGTCACCGGCGCCGACCATGTGGAAGTGGAATTCACCGAGGCGGATTTCTGGTCGCTGCTGCCCCGGGTGGCGGCGGCCATGGACGATCCGGCGGCTGATTATGCCTGCCTGCCCACTTTCAAGCTGGCGGCCGAGGCTTCCAGGCAGGTCAAGGTCATCCTGTCGGGCGAGGGTGGCGACGAGTTGTTCGCGGGCTATGGCCGCTATCGTCACGTCATGCGTCCTTGGCCCTTCGCCAAGCCCATGCGGCGCAAGGGAACCTTCGACGGAATCGACGTGCTGCGCCCCGGCGTCACCCAGGGCTGGCGCGACCGGCTGGCGGCGGTGGAGCGGGAGCAGGCGCGCAGCGGCCGCTCCAGGCTTCAGCGCGCTCAGGCGGTGGACTGCGCCGACTGGCTGCCCAACGACCTGCTGACCAAGGCCGACCGCTGCCTGATGGCCAACGGCATCGAGGGACGGGTGCCCTTCCTCGACCCGGTGGTGGCGGGCTTCGCCTTCCGTCTTCCCGACCACCTGAAGGTCAGGAAGGGGCTGGGCAAGTGGCTGCTGCGCAAGTGGCTGGAAACCGCCCTGCCCGCCGCGAAGCCTTTCGACAAGAAACGCGGCTTTACCGTTCCGGTCGCCGAATGGATCTCCAATGCACCCCATTTGGGGAAACTTGTCGCCAATCAGCCTGCAATTCAGGAAATTTGCTCACCCGGAACGGTGCAAAGCCTGTTTGGCGCCTGCGGCAAGGATACGGGATTCGCCTGCTGGACCCTGCTATTCTACGCTTTGTGGTATCGTCGGCATGTCCAGGGAATTCTCCCTCAAGGGGATGTCTTTTCCGAACTAGATAATTAGTTATAATAGACACGGCTTTCGGGAGTTTCCCATGTCCCAGACCTATGACCTGATTCTGCGCAATGGCATTGTCGTCACGCCCAATGGCACCGAGCGGACCGACATCGCCGTGGCCGATGGCCGGATCAGGGCCATCGGCGGATTGGAGCGGGCCTCGGCGGCCGAGGAACAGGACCTGCGCGGCCTGACCGTTTTGCCCGGCGTCATCGACACCCAGGTCCATTTCCGCGAACCCGGACTGGAGCACAAGGAAGACCTGGCCTCGGGCACCGCCGGAGCCGCCAAGGGCGGCGTGGTGGCCATCTTCGAGATGCCCAACACCAAGCCGTCGACCACCACCGCCGACGCCATCAATGACAAACTGGCCCGGGCCAAGGGCCGCGCCTGGGTCGACCATGCCTTCTTCATCGGCGCAGCCGCCGACAATGTCGCCCATCTGGCCGAGTGGGAACGGATGCCGGGCTGCGCCGGGATCAAGGTGTTCATGGGCTCTTCCACCGGCTCGCTGCTGGTGGCCGACGACGAAACCCTGGCCGCCGTGCTGGCCCAGGGCTGGCGCCGCGTCGCCGTCCATTGCGAGGATGAAGGCCGCCTGGCCGAACGCAAGCATCTGGCGGTGGAAGCGGCCCATCCCCGTGCCCATCACCAATGGCGCGATGCCGAGACCGCCCTGCTGGCCACCCAGCGGCTGGTGAGGCTGGCCGAGGCGGCACGACGCCGGGTGCATGTGCTGCATGTCACCACGGCGGAGGAGATGGAATTCCTGGCGGGGCACAAGGATCTGGCCACGGTGGAGACCACGCCGCAGCACCTGACCCTGGCGGCACCCGACTGTTACGAACGCCTGGGCACCCTGGCCCAGATGAACCCGCCCATCCGCGAGGCCCGCCACCGCGAGGCCCTGTGGGCCGCCATCGCCAGCGGCGTGGTGGATGTGCTGGGCTCGGACCATGCCCCCCATACCCTCGAGGAAAAAGGCCAGCCCTACCCGCAAAGTCCGTCGGGCATGACCGGGGTCCAGACCCTGGTGCCCCTGATGCTTGACCACGTCAACCACGGCCGCCTCAGCCTGGAGCGGCTGGTGGACCTGACCAGCGCCGGACCGGCGCGCATTTACAACATCGCCGGCAAGGGCCGCATCGCGCTGGGCTATGACGCCGACTTCACCGTGGTGGATATGCGCGCCGAACGCACCATCACCAATGACTGGATCGAAAGCCGCTGCGGCTGGACGCCGTTCGACGGCAAGACGGTCACCGGCTGGCCGGTGGCGACCATCGTGCGCGGCCGCACCGTCATGCGCGAGGGCCAACTGCTGGGCGCCCCGGTGGGCGAACCCGTGCGGTTCCAGGAAAGTCGCTGAGCCCATGACCCGTCCCAGCAACCGCCGTCTGGTCGTCGGGCTGCTGGGGACCCTGCTGCTGGTCCTGTGGGGCTTCATCGGCTACTGGTCATGGTCGCAATACCATCGGCTGCTGGCATCGAGCACCGTCTTGCTGGAGCAGTTGACCAGCGCGGTGGAGGAACAGACGCTGCGGCTGTTCAAGCAGGCGGAAACCTCGCTGATCGTGTCCCGGCACTGGATGGCGGGCCACCCAACCGAGGACCCGGGCACCGCCCCCACCTTTACCGCGCTGGTGGACAGCCTCCGCGGCGCCTCGGAAGGCATGCTGGACATCCGCATGGTCGGCCGGAATGGCGGCCTGTTCTATATCCCCAAGCGCAGTCCCAAGCCTCTGGCCGATGTCTCGGACCGCGACTACTACAAGGCGCAGTTGACCCCCGCCACCCGGGGTTTCTTCATCGGCAACCCCCTGGTCAGCCGGGTAACCGGCAAATGGGGCATCCCGGTTTCCATACCGGTGGATGTGGCAGGTGGCGATGTGGGCATCGTGTTCGTCGCCATGGAACTGGATCGTATCGCCAAGACCTTCGAGGCCGAGCGGCCCAAGCCCGATGGCGCCATTTCCATCATGCGGGCCGATGGCACCTTCCTGTTCCGGGTCCCGGCCGGCAACAACATCATCGGCCAATCCATCGCCGGAACCCCGTCCTGGGACCAGAATATCTCCCAATCGAGCCGTGGGACGTATTACTCGGATGGCACCGCCGTGGGTACGCCCCCCAAATTGGTGTCGTTCATCCGGCTCAAGGAATATCCTCTTTACGTCACCGTGGCCGCCGAGGTGGACGACCTGTTGATTCCCTGGCGGCGCGAGACCTTCACCCTGGTATCCATCGCCGTGGTGATGACGCTGCTGTCGGTGGTCGCAGCCTCGATCCTGCTGCGCGCCATGAAGGGGGGCGAAATCGCCCAGCGCGAAACCGAGCGGGCGCATCGCGACGCCAAGCTGATCTTGGACGCGGCCGGTGATGGCATTTGCGGTGTCGATGCCAGCGGTGCCGTTACCTTCATCAACCCCGCGGCACGGCGCATGCTGGGTCTGATGGCAGCCGACCCAGTCGGCCGGAACTTTCACCTGCTCTGCCATCACTCCCATCCCGACGGCAGCCCTTATGCCGGTGCCGACTGCCCGGTCACCCAGACCCTGACGGACGGGCAAACCAGGGAAGTCCATCAGGAGACGTTCTGGCACAGCACGGGACGCCCGGTGCCGGTGGATCTGGTGGCCTCGGCCGTCACTGACGAAGACAGCGTTGTCGGTGCCGTGGTGGTGTTCCACGACATCGCCGAGCGGATCAAGGCCGAGCAACGCCTGGCCCGCCAGGCGGCGGAACTGGCCCGCTCCAACGCCGATCTGGAGCAGTTCGCCTATATCGCCAGCCATGACTTGCGGGAACCATTGCGTCAGGTGTCCAGCTATGTCTCGCTGCTGGAGCGGCGCTATGGCGAACAACTGGAGCAGGATGCCAAGGATTTCATTGCCTTCGCCCGCGACGGCGCGGCGCGCATGAACCAACTGGTGATCGACCTGCTGGACTTCTCGCGGGTGGGGCATTCGGCCCAACCGTTGGAGCAGGTCGCCTTAGGACGGGCCGTGGACGATGCCTGCGCCAATCTGGCGGCCCGCATCACCGAAACCGGGGCCCGGGTCGTTCGCGATGACGAGTTGCCGGTGGTCGCGGGCAATACGGGTGAACTGGTCCGCCTGTTCCAGAATCTGATCGGCAATGCGCTGAAATACCGCGATCCCGACCGCGATCCGGAAGTCTCCGTCTCCGCCCGGCGCGATGGCACCAATTGGGTGGTGACGGTGGCGGATAACGGCATCGGCATCGATTCCGCCTATTTCGACAAGATCTTCGGCATCTTCCAACGCCTGCACACCCGCGACAAGTTCGATGGCACCGGCATCGGCCTGGCCATCTGCAAGAAGATCATCGAGCAGATGGGCGGCAACATCTGGGTGGAGTCCGACCCTGGCCGCGGGTCCAGTTTCCACTTTACCCTGCCCATCGCCCCGGCTTGACCTCCATCATGCCCATTGGCGCGGGCCGGGCCTAGTGTCTGCCAGGTCCAGGCTGAAACACTTCATCCACCCGTCATGGCCGGGCTTGACCCGGCCATCCATGGACCCCCGGGTCGAGCCCGGGGGTGACGAAAGGGATAATTAATTCCACCAAACTCAAGCAGACACTCGCCTGGACACGGTTAACGCGAGGGAATGCCCATGATCTCCGAAGCTCAAATCCAAGAGGCCCTGCGCGGTGTCATCGATCCCGATGTCGGCGTCAACATCGTCGATCTCGGTCTGGTGGAACGCGTCGACGCCGCGCCCGAGGGCGTTTATGTCGACCTGATCATGACCACCCCCGCCTGCCCGCAAAGCGCCTATATCCGCGACGAGGCCGAACGCCGGATCAAGGCGGCCGGAGCCGCCGCCGTCAGTGTCGAGGTTCTGGACTCGCCGTTCTGGGAGCCTTCGCGCATGTCGGCTTCCGCCAAGAAGATCATGGGCTGGCCGGGATGAGCCTGCTGGCCCGCCGCCTGCCCCTGCTGATGGGGGGAGCCGTATCGCTGATGGTGGGCATGGCGGCCGGACTGGGACGCCTGGGTTGGCCCGGCCCCGGCACCGATGCCATGGCGGTGCATGGCGCCTTGATGATTTCGGGATTCTTCGGGACGGTGATCGGTCTGGAACGCGCCGTGGCGCTGGGGCGTCCCTGGGGCTATGTCTCGCCCCTCGCCGCCGCGCTCGGCGGCATCGGCCTGATCCTGGGGCAAGGACAGATCGGCGGCCTGCTGCTCTGCCTGGGCAGCCTGGTCTTCGTCGCCATGAGCATCGCGGTGCTGATCCGCCAGCGCGAGGTCTTCACCCTGGTCCTCGGCCTGGGCGGTGTCGCCTGGCTGGGGGGCAATCTGGCTTGGCTGGCCCGGGGCGAACCCGCTTCGGCGGTGGTCCCCTGGGCCGCCTTCCTGGTCCTGACCATCGCGGGGGAACGGCTGGAACTGTCGCGCTTCCTGCCGCCCTGGCGCTGGCGCACCCCCACCCTGCTGCCGGTGCTGGGCCTGCTGATGGCGGGGGCGGTGTCGGCCGGCCTGGGCTGGGAACTGGCCTGGACACCGTTCGGCCTCGGCCTGATCGGACTGGGATTGTGGAGCATGCGCAACGACGTGGCCCGACGCACCATCCGCCAGAGCGGCCTGCCCCGCTATGTGGCGGTCTGCCTGCTGTCGGGCTATGGCTGGGTCATGGTCGCGGGCCTGCTGATGCTGGGCCTCCGGCTGGGAGAAGGCGGCGCCTGGGCCGACGCCGCCCTGCACGCCCTGTTCGTCGGCTTCGTCTTTTCCATGGTGTTCGGTCACGCCCCCGTGATCCTGCCCGCCGTGCTGCGGGTGGGCGTCCCATTCCGGCCGGTGTTCTATCTCCCCCTGGGCCTGCTGCATGCCTCGCTGCTGCTGCGCCTGGTGGGCGACCTCGCCGAGAGTCACGCGGTGCGGCAATGGGGCGGACTGGCCAATGCCGCCGCCGTCCTGGTCTTCATCGCCACCACCCTGACCGTGGTGCTGCGGGCACGGAAAGCCTAACCGTCCCGCCACAGCCGCCGGTCGGGCGGCAGCGGGCGGAAGCGATGACGCGCCGCCAGCCGTTCCGTCCACCAGCCGGGATAATCGGTGATGCCGGTGCCGTCCATCTGGTCGTAGTCGGCGAAGATGCCGACCTCGAGATAGGCATCCAGATTGGCGAGATCGGGCTGGGGCAGCCTGCCCGCCTGATGGTCCCGCCACATGGCCTGGAACAGTTCCTCCAGCTTGCGCGCCAGCAACGTGGTATCGAACAGGACACAGTTGCCCCGGTTCATCTCCAGGCGCTGGCGCAAGGCGGCCAGGGCGGCGGGGTCGCGGCCGAGAGCCACGGCGCGGGATACGTAGTCGCCGGGCGTCTCGCACACCAGGTCGTCCAGCCCGGCCGAGCGCACCAGGCTGCCGCAGACCCGGGCGGCGAAGGAGCGCCCCGACAGGGTCAGCACCGGCACCCCCATCCACAGCGCATCCGAGGCGGTGGTATGGGCGCCATAGGGGAAGGTATCCAGGAACAGGTCGGCCAGGGGATAGCGGGCGAGATGGTAGGGATTGGCCAGCTTGTCAGCGAAGACCAGCCGGGCGGGATCAAGGCCCCGGGCGGCGGCCTGCTCGCGCAGATGGGCCTGGGCGCCCTCGGCGCCGCTCAGCAGCCACAGCACGCTGCCCGGCACCTGCGCCAGGATGTCCAGCCAGCGCTCCACCGTGAAGCGGGTCAGCTTGTGCAACCCGTTGAAGCAGCAATAGACCACCGCGTCCTCGGGCAGACCGGCATCGGCGCGGGCGGGCCGGTTGGGGGCGATCACCCGCTTGCGGTCATTGGGCTGGTAGCAGGGCAGCCGCAGCACCTTTTCCGAATAATAGCCTTCCGACTCCTCGGGAATGATCCAGTCGTCGGCGATGATGTAGTGGTGATAGGGGCTGCCCATGGTGCCGGGAAAGCCCAGCCAGTTGACGATCACCGGCGCCGGGCGCAGCGCGATCAGCTTGGTGCGGCCGTCCCTGGTATAGCCGTTCAAGTCCACCAGGATCTGGATGCCGTCCGCCGCCATGCGGGCCGCCGCCTCGGCATCACCCATGGCGGAAATATCGATCCAATGGTCGAAGCGCGCCTTGATCCGCCGGTTCAACGGGTCGTCGGAGGGAATGCCGCAATAATAGGCGAACAGCTCCACCTTGGCCTTGTCGTGTTCCTCGAACAGCTCCACCGTCAGATGCCCCACCGCATGCTCGCGCAGGTCCGACGACAGATAGCCGATACGCAACCGCTCGCCCCGCGCGGCACGGGCCTGGTCCAGCATGGGCGGCTCGGCGACGGGCAGGCCGACATCAAGCCGGTTGTAGTTCCATGCCGCCGCCAGATGCAGCAGCGGATCGTCGGCATAGGCGGCCATGGACAAGGGCGACATGCCCTCCATCAGCACGGAACGGCTGACCCGATCCCAGGGCTGCACCACCGGCCATTCACACTGGCGCTGGCGGAGCGCCAGGAAATGCTGGATCACCTCGCGCTGCACCGGCTCCAGGTCCAGGCTCTGGCGCAGCATGGATTCGGCGGCCTCGTCCTGATTGCCCGCCTCCAGCACCCGGCCCATCTGGTTGAGCGCGGTGGTCTTGTGGCTGATGGCCGAGCCGGTCACCCCGGCCAGCCGGTCGACCATGGCCGACCACTGGGTCACCGCCGCCGCCGCCGAGCCCAAACGTTCATGCACCCGGCCCAGATTGACATAGGCGGGGTAGAAATCGGGGTTGAGCGCGATGGCGCGTTCCAGGCTGTCGCGGGCCGGCCCCAACTCGCCCGCATCCATCTGCACCACGCCGAAATTGAACAAGACGGCATAAAGCAGCGGATTGTCGGGGTTATGGCGGACCCAGGCCTCGTACAAGGTCGCGACGAAAGAGGCGCCATCGCTGAGCCGGATGGCCTCGGCGGCCTGGATCAGGTCGAGAACGCTGAGATTCCGCCCCACGGCGCGGTCGATCGCCGTCGAAAACAACTCGCTTGCCATCGAAATTCTATGCCCCTGTCATCAGTCCAAAGCGGTCAACATGGCGTCGACCTGAAGATCGGTCATGGCCTCCACCTGGGCCTGGGTGAAGGCCTCGGCCTGGGCCGAACTGAGCGCCGCGATCAAGGTGGTGGTCAGGCCGCCGATCTGGGTGGTGGTCAGGCTGGCCACCGCCGTGGCGGTCAGGCCGCCGCCCTGGGTGGTGGTCAACGCCCCCAGTTGGGTGATGGTCAGGCCGGGGGCCTGGGCCGCCGTCAGGGCCGACACCTGGGTCGAGCTCATCACCCCCAACTGGGTGGTGGTCAGGCCGCCGATGGCGGTCGAGGTGATGCCGCGCAACTGGGTCGCGGTCAGCGCCGCCGCCTGGGTGGTGGACATTCCCGCGATCTGGGTCACGCTCAACCCGGCGAAGCCGGTGGTGCTGAGACCGGCGGTCTGGGTGGCGGTCAGCGCCGCCAGTTGGGTGGTGGACAGTCCGCCCAGGCCAGTGCTGGTCAGCACCCCCATCTGGGTGCTGGTCAGGCCGCCCAACTGCGTGGTGTCAAGGGCGCCGAGCACGGTGGAGGTCAGGGTCTGGGCCTGGCTGGTGGACAGCGCCCCCACCTGGGTGCTGGTCACCCCGGACAACTGGGTGGTGGTCAGGGCGGCGAACTGGGTCGAGGTCAGCCCCTTGACCTGATTGGTACCCAGGGCGCCAAGCCCGGTGCTGGTCAGACCGGTCAGCTGGGTGGTGGTCAGGGCGCCCACCTGCAGCGAGGTCAGGCTGCCGATCTGGGTGGTGGCCAGCCCGCCGATCTGGGTGCTGGTGAAGCCCTTGACCTGGGTGGTGGTCAGCGCCAGCAGCTGCGTCGCGGTGATGCCGCCCAATTGCGTGGTGTCCAGGGCCGCCAGCAAGGTGGTGCTCACCCCCGGCAAGCCCACCGCCGACAGCTTGCCCACCTGGGTCGAGCTGAGGCTGGCCAGTTGAGTGGTGGTCAGGCCCAGCAGGCCTGCCGAACCCAGCCCGCCCATCTGGGTGGTGGTCAGCGCGCCGAGCATGGTGGTGGACAGCCCCGCCATCTGGGTCGAGGTCAGTTGGGCCAGCGACGCCGCCGCCAGCGCCGAGGCCTGGGTGGTGGTCAGGGCGTTGAGGACGGTGGTGTCCAGGCTGCCGAGCTGGGTGGCCGTCAAGGCTCCCATCTGGGTGGTGGTCAGGGCCCCCAGCTGAGTCGTGGTCAAGGCCGCCATGCCCGAGGAACTGAGCCCCTTGACCTGGGTGGTGGTCAGCCCCGACAGCACCGTGGCGGTCAGGCCGCCCATCTGGGTGGTGGTCAGGGCGCCGAGCTGGGTGGTGGTCAGTCCCCCGGCCTGGGTCGTGGTGAATTCGGGCAGCTGCGTCACCGTCAGGGCCTTGACCTGAGTGGTGGTCAGCGATCCCAGCAAGGTGGCGTTCAACCCGTTCAACTGGCTGGTGACCAAGGCGGCCACATTGGTGGTGGACAGCGCCCGGACCTGGGTAGTGGTCATGGCATCCACCTGGGTCGAGGCCAGCCCCGCCAGCACGGTGGTGGTGATGGCGGTCATTCCGGCGGCGGTCAGGCCCTTGATCTGGGTGGTGGTCAGGCCCTGCAGCCCGGTGGTGGTCAGGCCGCCCAACTGGGTGCTGGTCAGGGCGCCAACCTGGGTGCTGGTCAATCCGCCCAGTTGGGTGGTGGTCAGCGCCGCCATCTCGGTGGTGGTCAGCCCGGCGCCTTGCGCCGTGGTCAGCCCGCCCAGCTGGGTACTGCTCAAAGCGCCCAACTGGGTGGTGGTCAGGGCGGCGATGCCGGTGGCGGGCAGTCCCTTGATCTGGGTGGTGGTCAGCGCCGACAGCTGGGTGGTGGTCACGGCGCCGATGCCCGTGGTGTTCAGCACCCCTAACTGGGTCGAGGTCATGCCCGCCAACTGGGTGGTGGTGATGGCCGCCAACTGGCCCACATTGAGCCCCAGCAGGGCGGTGGTGGACAAGCGCCCCAGTTGGGTGCTGGTCATGCCGGGAACCTGGGCCACGTCGATGGCGGCGAAGCCGGTCGAGGTGATGCCACCGATGGCCGCCGGAGCCACGGCCCCCAACTGGGTGGAACTCAGCGCCAGCCACTGGGTCCCGGTCAGCGCCCCACCCTGGGCCGCCGTCAGCCCGCCCAGTTGCGTGGTGCTGAGGCTTGCCATCTGGGTGGCGGCCAGACCGGCGATGCCGGTGGTGGACAATACCGCCATCTGGGTGGCGGTCAGTCCCGCCAGTTGGGTGGTGGTCAGCGCCGCCAGGTCGGTGGAACTCAACCCCGCCGCCCCCAGGGTGGACAGTCCGCCCAATTGGGTCGAGGACAAGGAACCCAGTTGGGTGGTGGTGAGCACGGCCACGCCGGACGAGGTCAGACCGCCCAGTTGGGTGGTGGTCAGCGCCGCGACGGTGGTGGTGGTCAGGGCGACGAGGGTGGTGGTGGTCAGCACCCCGATCTGGGTGCTGGTCAATCCGCCCAGTTGGGTGGTGCTTATACCCGCCAAGCCGGTACTGGTCCACATGCGGGACTGGGTGGTGGTCATGGCCCCGATCTGGGTGCTGGTCAGGCCCAATATCTGGGTGGCGGTCAAGTCGTCCAGTTGAGTGGTGGTCAGCGCCCTGATCTGGGCGGTGCTCATGGCTCCCAACTGGGTCGGGGTCAGGCCGTCGAAGGCGGTGGTGCTGAAGGCGGCGATCTGGGTGGTGGTGAAGCCGCCGACCTGGGTGGTGCTGAACTCTCCCATCTGGGTCGAGGTGAAGCCCAGCAATTGGGCGCTGGTCAGGGTCGCCAGCTGGGTTGCGGTCAATCCGTCCAACTGGGTGGTGGTCAGCGCCGCCAGTTCGGTGGTGGTGAAGGCCTTGATCTGGGTCGCGCCCAGCACCCCCATCTGGGTACTGGTCAAGCCCGCCAGCTGGGTGGTGGTCATGGCCGCCAACTGACCGGCATTCAGGCCGGTGACCTGGGTGGTGGTCAGGGCGGCGATCTGGGTCTCGCTCACCGTCGCCAATTGGGTGGCGCTCATGACCGACAGCGCGGTCGTGGTCAATCCGGCGGCCTGGGTGGTGGTCAGCGCCGCCAGCTGGGTGCTGGTGAGCGCCTTGGCCTGGGTGGTGGTGATGGCGCCAAGCCCGGTGCTGGTCAGACCCGCCAACTGGGTGGTGGTCAAGGCCGCCAGCCCGACCACGCTCAGCCCCTTCACCTGGGTGGTGGTCAGCGCCGACAGTTCGGTGGTGGTGATCCCGGCCAGGGCGGTGGTGGTCAGCGCCCCCAACTGGGTCGAACTCAGCCCCGCCAGTTGGGTGGTAGTCAGCGCGCCGAGCACGGTGGAGGTCATGGCGGCCACGGCGGTAGCCCGCAGATTGGCCAGTTGGGAACTGGTCAGGCCCGCCAGTTGGGTGGTGGTCAGCGCCGCCACTTCCTCGGTGCCCAGGCCCATGGCCTGGCTGGTGGTCAGTCCGCCCAGGTCGGTTTCGGTCAGGGCCGCCAGTTGGGTGGTATTCAAGGCGGTCAGCTGCGACGAGGTCAGGCCCGCCAACTGCCCCGCGCTCAGGGCATCCACCTGGGTGCTGGTCAAGCCGCCGATGGCGGTGGTGCTCAGGCCGCCGAGCTGGGTCGCGCTCAGGCCGCCCAGTTGGGTGGTGGTCAGCGCCGCCATCTGACCCGAGGTCAGGCCCGCCATGCCCGCCGCCGACAGTCCCGACAGCTGGGTCGAGCTCAGCGCCGCCAGTTGGGTGGTGGTCATCACCGCCAGGCAACTGGCGGTCAGACCCCCGGCCTGGGTACTGGTCAGACCCGCCAGGGTGGTGGTTGTCAGGGTCGAGGCCAAGGTGGTGGACAGGCCCGCCATCTGGGTGATCGCCAAGCCACCGAGCTGGGTGGTGGTCAGGGCATCCAGGGTGGTGGTGGTCACGCCCCGGATCTGGGTGGTGGTCAAGGCCCCGAGCTGGGCCGGGCTCAAACTCGCCAATTGGGTGGTGGTCAACGCCGCCAGTTCGGTGCTGGTCAGCCCCTTCATCTGCTGGGTGCTCAGAACCGCCAGCTCGGCCACCTCGATGGCCTGGACCTGGGCGGCGGTCAGCACCGCCAGTTGGGACGAGCTGAAGCCCATCTGACCCGGACTAAGCGCCGTGATCTGGGTGGTGGTCAGCCCCGCCATCTGGCTGGTGGACAACCGCGACAGCTGGGTGCTGCTCATGGCGCCGATGGCGGTAGTGGTGAAGGCGCCGATCTGGGTGGTGGTGAGCGCGCGGAAATCCGTGGCCGACATCCCCGAGACCGCCGTGGTGGTCAGGTTGGATATCTGGGTGGCGGTGAGATAGGAAACCGGCGAGACCACGGATCAAGACCCCAGCGGACGGAAGGGCACTTTCCCGTTTAGCAGACACAGCCTTAAAGCGTGGTTAACCGGAATAGTTTCGTCAGATGATCTTACCCTCGCCGCTCTCGAACACCCCCGAGACATCCGAGAGGTAGGAGCGTAGCGAGCGGCGGTCCAGCAGCTTGTCCTGGGCGGCGGCGGGCAGGTCGGTGAAAGCGATGATCCGTTTCTCGATCAGTACCGCCACCAGATCCTCGACCACGCGGATGAAGCCCAGGTCGGAGGCGAGGAAGCGCGTGGACGCCCGATCGCCCGCCGTGTCGCGGAACAGGAAGTCCAGCACGTCGGGATGGCTGGCGGGCAGGCTTTCGGTCGCCTCCTCCACCGGCGCTTCCGACAGTCCGACCACCTTGCCGGAGGCATCGCGGCTGACATAGGGCATCTGGCGTCCTCTCCCTGGTTGCCCAAGGCACTCTATCGCCGATGCACCCGGCGGTCCACGGGAAGCACCCGTGAACCGCCGGAACCGTGTCAGGCCTACCGGGTCCAGCGCGCCGCCGTCTCGGCCACCCGGCGGCCCAGATGCTCGGCGGTCTTGCGGTCTGCGGCGGTGACGCCCTCGGGGCCCTGGTCGGAATTGGCCTGGGCCATGACGCCGAGGAAGCTGCCCAGCCGGTTCAGGTCCTCGACGCTGCCCTTGCTGGAATTATTGCCCGGCAGCAGGTCGATACCCACCCAGATCATGCCGTGCTGGGCGGCGAACACCGCCAGCTGGTTCAAGGTGGACAACTTGTCGCCGCTCTGGCTGGCCGAAACGGTGAAACCCGCCGCCACCTTGTTGGCCCAGCCGCGGCCGTACCAGATCTTGCTGGACCACTCCATGAACTCTTTGAACTTGGCGCTGGCCGAGCCCATATAGGTCGGCGAGCCGAACACGATGGCGTCGGCGGCGTTGAGAATATCCGCCTTGGCCTCCGCCTCCTCGGCTCCAATCAGATGAACCTGGGCTCCGGCGACGGAGCCCGCACCGGTGGCGACCGCCTCGGCCAGGGCCTTGGTGTGGCCGTAGCCGGAATGATAGACGATGGCGATGGATGTCATGGCACTCTCCTTGTAACTGTTACCGGTTCGATTACATAAATCCACAAAAAAATAGTCACTTCTCTGCGGCAGCCAGGGCACCCGTGACCTCGGCCAGGGTGGTGGTGGCCAGCACCGCCTCCTTGGCGGCCTCGGCCCGGTCCATGACGCGGACCAGCACCGACTGGATGTTGCGCCCCACCGGACAGGCCGGATTGGGCGGTTGGTGGTGCAAGGCGGGGCCGTCATCGGCCTCCACCGCGCGGTGAATATCCAGCAGGCTGATCCGCTCGGGCGAGCGGGCCAGGGTGGAACCGCCGTTGCTGCCCCGGCTGGACGCCACCAGACCGGCCTTGGCCAGGGCCGACAGCAGGCGGCGCACCACCACTGGATTGGTGTTGACGCTGCCCGCGATCCAATCCGAGGTCAGGGCCTGCCCCGGGCTGGTGGCCAGCAGGGAGGCGATATGGACCGCGACGGCGAATTTGCAGCTTCTGGACATGGGATATATGTAATCGAATCTGTTTCCAATTGCAAGCCTCTTGCTCCGACATCCGATTGCCGCCACGCTGGCGCGACCATTCGCCCCCAGGAAAGGGCCTCCATATGACCCTGGAATTTCTCCTGACCTCGCTGATCATCGTCGCCTCGCCGGGGACTGGCGTGGTCTTCACCCTGGCGGCGGGTCTGTCGCGCGGCAGGCGGGCCAGCGTGGTGGCGGCGTTCGGCTGTACCCTGGGCATCGTGCCGCACATGGCCGCCGCCATCCTGGGACTGGCGGCACTGCTGCACGCCAGCGCCGTCGCCTTCGAGGTCTTCAAATATCTGGGCGTCGCCTATCTGCTCTACATGGCCTGGGACGCCCTGCGCGCCAACGGCTCACTCGACATGACGGGCGAGGAGGAGATGGGCCAGCGATCCGACCTCCAGGTCACCGTCACTGCCGTGCTGATCAACATCCTCAACCCCAAGCTGTCCATCTTCTTCATGGCCTTCCTGCCCCAGTTCATCAATGTCGGCGAAGCCGCTCCGGTAGCCCGCATGCTGGAACTCAGCGCGGTATTCATGGCCATGACCTTCGTGGTTTTCGTTGGTTACGGCCTGTTCGCCGCCGCCATCCGCCATCGCATCGTGTCGCGCCCGGCCATCCTGACCTGGATGCGGCGCGGCTTCGCGGGCGCCTTCGTTGCCCTGGGGGCAAAGCTGGCGCTTTCCGAACGCTAGGCAGGTTTGACTCCCGCGCCGGGGAGGTGTAGCCAAGGGCCATGGCTCCTCCTCCCCTCCTCGCTCTGCGCGACGTTCGCCTGACCTTCGGCGGCAAGCCGCTGTTCGAAGGCGTCACCACCTGGGTCGCCAAGGGCGACAAGACCTGTCTGGTCGGCCGCAACGGCTCGGGCAAGTCGACCTTGCTCAAGGTGCTGGCGGGCGAAATCGCCCCCGATTCCGGCGAACGCTTCGTCCAGCCCGGCGCCCGCATCGCGGTGCTGCCCCAGGACCCCATCATCATCGCCCCAACCGTGGCCGACTATGTCGCCCAGGGACTTTTGCCCGACGAGCGCGACCAGATGTTCCGCGTCGACGCGGTACTGGACGCGGTGGGCATCGACGGCAGCCGCGACCCGGTGGCGCTGTCGGGCGGCGAGGGCCGCCGCGCCGCCCTGGCCCGCGCCCTGGTGGGCCAGCCCGACGCTCTGCTGCTGGACGAGCCCACCAACCATCTCGACCTGCCCACCATCCTGTGGCTGGAGGAGTGGCTGAAATCCTATGGCGGCGCCCTGGTGGTGATCAGCCACGACCGCCGCTTCCTCGACAATGTCTCGAAGCAGACCCTGTGGCTGGAGCGCGGCCTGGTGCGCCGCGCCGAATGGGGCTTCTCCCGCTTCCCCCAGTGGCAGGAAGAGGTCTATGCCGCAGAGGAAGCCGAACTGGCCCGCATGAACACCCATCTGCGCCAGGAACTGCACTGGCTGTCGCGGGGCGTCACCGCGCGGCGCAAGCGCAACATGGGACGGCGCCGGGCGCTGGACGTGCTGCGCAAGGAGAGGGCCGAGACCAAGACCGCCCTGCTCAACAGCGCCCGCCAGGCCGCCCTGGCCGCCGAATCCGGGGAAATTTCGGGTCGGCTGGTGATCGAGGCCAAGGATGTCGGCAAGCGCTTCGGCGACAAGCTGATCTGCGAGGGCTTTTCCACCCGCATCCTGCGCGGTGACCGGGTCGGGCTGATCGGCCCCAACGGCGCGGGCAAGACCACCATTCTCAAGATGCTGACAGGTGAATTGGAACCGGATTCCGGTCTGGTCCGCCTCGGCACCAATCTGGAGGCCGCCTATTTCGACCAGCGCCGCGCCGCGCTGGACCCCGAGCTCAGCGTCTGGGACACCCTGACCGACGGGCGCGGCGACAATGTCTGGGTGCGGGGACGGCCGCAGCACGTGGTCGGCTATATGAAGGACTTCCTGTTCTCGGAAGCCCAGGCCCGCACCCCGGTCAAGGCCTTGTCGGGCGGCGAGCGCAACCGGCTGCTGCTGGCCAAGCTGCTGGCCAAGCCGTCCAACCTGCTGATCCTGGACGAGCCCACCAACGACCTGGACATGGACACCCTGGACCTGCTGGAAGAGGTGCTGGCCGACTATGACGGCACCCTGCTGGTGGTCAGCCACGACCGCGACTTCCTCGACCGGCTGGTGACCAGCGTCATCGCGGTGGAAGGCGACGGCGAGGTGATGGAATATGCGGGCGGCTATTCCGACTATCTCAACCAGCGCCCGACCAAGGACGATAAGGCGGCGCCCCGCCCCGCCCCCAAGCCCCAGGCCCAGCCCAAGCCGCAAAGCCCCCGCAACCGCCTGTCCTATAACGAGGCCCGCGAGCTGGACCAGCTTCCCGGCAAGATGGAGGCTTTGAGCGCCGAAATCGCCCGGCTGGAAGCCGATCTGGCCGATCCGGCGCTCTATTCCCGCGATCCCGCCAAGTTCCAGAAATTCGCCGCCCGGGTCGATGCCGCCCGCGCCGAGTTGGAGTCCGCCGAGGAGCGCTGGCTGGAATTGGAGGCCAAGCGGGAAGAGGCGGCGGGGAAATAATGCCCCGCTTCACTCCCGCCGACTGGATCGCCGCCCTGGCCGTCTCGCTGCTGTGGGGCGGCAATGTGGTGGCGGTCAAGATGGCGACCCTGTCGCTGCCCCCCTTCCTGCTGACCGGCATGCGCTTTGCCCTGGTGGCGCTGGTGCTGGCGCCGCTGTTCCGTCCCGCCGCCGGGCAATTGCCGGGTATCCTGCGGCTGGCGGTGGTGCTGGGCATCGGTCATTTCGGCCTGCTGTTCGCCGCCATCGACGGCATGGATTCCGCCAGCGCCGGTATCGCCGTGCAACTGTCCACCCCATTCAGCGCCGTGGTCGCCTGGATCGCCTATCGCGAGGTACTGGGCTGGGCCAGATTCGTGGGCATGGCGGTGGCCTTCGCGGGGGTGGTGGTGCTGGCGGGCGAGCCCCATGTCACCAGCCTGCTGCCCATCATGCTGATGAGCGCCAGCACCCTGGCCTGGGCGGTGTCCAACGTCATGATCAAGGGGGTCGGGCCGGTGGACCCACTGGCCATCAATGGCTGGGTGGCGCTGTTCTCCTTTCCCATGCTGCTGGCCATCTCCGCCCTGACCGAAAGCGATCATCTCGCCCGTATCCAGGCCACCGACACCGCCGGATGGGCCGGACTGGCCTATACCACTATCGGCTCGACCCTGATCGCCTATACATTGTGGTATCGGCTGGTGGCCAAGCACTCGCTGAACCGGGTGGTGCCCTTCACCCTGCTGGGGCCGGGAGTGGGGCTGTTCGGCGGCGTTCTGCTGCTGGGCGAGCCGCTGACCTGGCACAAGCTGCTGGGCTGCGCCCTGACGGTGGGCGGCGTGGCGGTGATCCAGCTATGGCCCAAGCCCAAGGCCGAGGAGGCGACGTCATGACTCCCATCCCCCACCCCTCGCCCAATTTCGGCCCCCGCCAGGGAAGCACCGTCGACATGCTGGTGCTGCACTATACCGGCATGCCCGACGGCCCGTCCGCCCTGGCCCGGCTGTGCGACCCCAAGACCGAGGTCAGCGCCCATTACCTGATCGAGGAGGATGGACGCGTCTTCGCCCTGGTGCCCGAGGACCAGCGGGCCTGGCACGCGGGCAAGTCGTGGTGGCGGGGCGAGACCGACATCAATTCCCGGTCCATCGGCATCGAACTGGTCAATCCCGGCCACGAATTCGGCTATCGCGCCTTCCCGGAGGCCCAGATCGCGGCGCTGGTGGACTTGGCCCAAGCTATCCTGACCCGCTGGCCGATTGCGGCCCGCAACGTGGTGGGCCATTCCGATATCGCGCCCACCCGCAAGGAGGACCCCGGCGAGCTGTTCCCCTGGAAGGACTTGGCGGAGGTCCATGGCATCGGCCTGTGGCCCTGCGGCGAGCCCACCGAACTGCCCCCCGATCATGTGCTGTTGGCCGGGCTGGCCCATGTGGGCTACGACATCCACGATCCCAAGGCGGCGCTGACCGCATTCCAGCGCCATTTCCGCCCCTGGAAAGTGGACGGCCACACCGATGCGGAATCGGTGGGCCGCCTGCGCGCCTTGATGCGGATTTTGAGATAGGCGCCGGGGCCGTCAGGCCCCTTTTTGATCTCGCCCGGAGCCGTCAGGCCCCCTTCTTGATTTCAAAGGTATAGACGCCGGCCTCTTCCTTCTGGCTGACCAGGGTATTGCCGGTCTGGCGGCAGAAGGCGTCGAAATCCTTGACCGACCCGGGGTCGGTGGCGATGACCTCGAGCATGGCGCCATCGGCCAGTTCCTTGATGGCCTTCTTGGCCCGCAGGATGGGCAGCGGGCAATTCAGCCCCTTCACGTCCAGAACGGTGTTCGACATTCCTATTCCTCCCTGGGAGTGTCATTGCTTGGCAAAGGGTACCAGATTGTGTTTTGCCGCTACAGTCCCATGAACAATCGCTAATATCAAGATATCATCATATACATGTTGCATCGGCCGCCGCCGCTCCGCTAGCATCGCCCGATAATATAAAAGAGAATCCGTACCGGGGAGTGCCTGAGGTGAACAGTCAAAGACCCATGAGCCGCCGTGGCGTGCTGGCGGCGGGCGCGGCGAGTGCCGTGGCCTTAAGCATGACGCCCGTGTCGCCCGCCCGGGCCGACGCCGCCGAGACCGAGGAAGCCGCCCGCAAGCTGATGGGCAAATTCGCCGCCAAGGAAGGCCGCGTTCATCTGAAGATCAAGGACACCGCCGAAAGCGGCGCCTTCGAGCCCATCGGCGTGGTGGTGGACAGCCCCATGACTCCCGCCGACCACGTCAAGGCCATCCATGTGCTGGCCGAGGGCAATCCCTATCCGGTGGTGGCCTCGTGGTACCTGACGCCGCGCTCTGGCCGCGCCGAGGTCAATTTCCGCATGCGTCTGGCCAAGACCCAGTTCCTGCGTGCCTATGCGGTCACCAGCGACGGGGCGGTCTGGATGGATCGCCAGGAGATCAAGGTCACCATTGGCGGATGCGGAGGCTGATCATGGCGAATTCCGACCGCGTCAAGGTCCGCATCCCCGCCAAGGCGAAGAAGGGCGAGATCATCGAGATCAAGGCCCAGCTCAGCCACGACATGGAAAGTGGCCAGCGCAAGGACGGTGATGGCAAGCCGATACCCCGGCGCATCGTCAACAAATTCACCTGCACCTGGAACGACGAGCCGGTGATCAGCGCCGACTGGTATCAGGGCGTTTCGGCCAACCCGATCACCAGTTTTTTCGCCGCCGCCCCGGCCAGCGGCAAGATCAAGCTGACCTGGTGGGATGAAGCCGGGGCGGTCTATGAATACGTCCACGACATCGTGGTGGAATGATCAGCGCCCCGCCATGACGTAGTCGCGGAGCGAATCCGCCTCCATCTTGGTCTCGTCCAGGCGCGACTTCACCACGTCGCCGATGGTGACGATGCCGCTGACCCTGCCATCGGTGCCCATGACCGGCAGGTGGCGGATGCGCTTGCTGGTCATGATTTCCATCAACCGCTCGACGGTATCATCCTCGTGACAGACAAAGACCTCGGCGGTCATCAGGTCGCGCACCCTGGCGGTTGAGCAGACATCCACCGCCTGGGCCAAACCACGCACGATGTCGCGTTCGGACAAGATGCCAGCCACCTTGTCGCCATCCATGGCCAGCACCGCGCCGATCTTGTACTCGGCCAGCAACCGGGCGGCATCACCCACAGATGCATCCGGCGAAATGCTGACGATGCCACCGCCACGCGCCTTGGCCTTCATGATGGTCTTGACGATCATTCTCAATCCTCCCCAATCAGGTCTTCACACCCATAGGGAAGATAAGGGATGGGACTGCCCCCCCTTCAAGGGGGGCTATCCCTTTAGAGCGTGGAGCCCTATATCTGAAACAGCCCTGTTTCTCATGGGGCGAGACAGGCCGCGAGGCGCGCTTCGCCGCGCGATGCGGCGCATCGGGCAAGAAGCGGAACGTAGCGGATGCCCGCCCCATGGAAACCCGAAGGGACAGGCGGATTTGCTCCATCATCGTCGGCAAGGAGCTTGACCGTAGCATTGGCTACGCTCCGCGCCCCTTGCCTCGATTCTGAACCAAATCCCCTCCGTCAGGGCGTTTCACATATAGGGCACGCCGCTCTAGAACAGCAGCTTTATCGCTTGTGCCCGGTCGGCGCCGGTGACGGCGGCATTGCCCAGCAGGTAGTGCAACGCGGTGCGGCCACGGGCATCGGCCCGCTGTGGATCCCCTCCGGCCGCCAGGGCCTTGGAGATATCGGCCATGCTGCCCTTGGCAGCGGCGGTCATCAGACTGGTGCGCAGGTCGCGGGGAACCGCGCCACTGCCATCGGCGGCGCTGACCAGGGCCGTGGCCGGGTCGCGGGCGATACGCTCCAGCAATTCCATATCGGCCTCGCGCCCCCTGGAGGTCGGGCAATCGGTGGGCGACACCGCCAGCCTCCCCAGCAGCCGGGTCGCCTCGGCCAGGGCCGGGCGGTGGCTGGCGGCCAGACGGCAGGGCAGGCGCAGCACCATGCCATCGAATACCGACGGCTCGGGCTCGGCCCGGCGCGCCACCAGGTCATAGCCCTTGAGGGTGGGCAGGATTTCGGCCAGCAAGATCGCATCGACCCGGCGCAAGGTCACCGCCAGCCGGTTGAAGACATAGGTGTCGGCCTTGATCCCCTTACCCGAGGGCGGTTCAGGCAGCAGGTCGAAATAGCTGATCAGCCATTCCTCCTTGTCGGCCAGCAGAGGATCGGCGGCCACCTGTTCCTCGCTGGGAACCCGCGCCTCGATTTCGGTATCGACTTCGTCCAGCAGGCTGGCGGCCCTGACCGTGTTGCCGGTGAGGAACTCACGCAGGGCGCGGGCAACCTTTTCCAGCGGATCGGCCTCGGGCGGCGTCGCCAGGGCGGGACGCCCGGCGGCGGCCCGGTTCATCTCGGTCTGGATGCGGGCGAAGGTGACCAGCCCGTCGCCCGGCAGCGGCGAGAAGTCCTCGGCGCCGGTGGCGGGAAGATGGCTGCCAAGCCACCACGCCCCCAGGCCAGCCGCCACCAGCAGCGCCGCCGCGCCCGCGATAACCGTGTTCTTCGACATTGCTCGGATGATCCTTGATCCCGGTTCGGCGGCGGACCATAACCGAGCCCGGCCTGGGAGTCAGCCCCGCTTTCAGTACAGGGCGCGAACCAGTTCCTCGCGCTCGGCGGGACTCAACCGCATATTGGCGGGCAGCGGCCCCAGCCCCAGCAGGTAATGCACGGCGCGCAAGCCCTTGGAATCGGTCTGGCGGCGATCGGCGCCCGCCGCCAGCAGCAGGCGGATGGTGGCGGCCGAGCCATTGCTGGCGGCGTAGATCAAGGCGGTGCGGGAATCATGGGCCAAGGGCTGGAGCCTGCTCGTCTGCCAGGTATCGGCATTGACCCTGGCGCCCTTGTCCAACAGGAAGGCGGCCGCATTGGCCAGATCGAAGCGTGCCGCCTCCATCAGCGGCGTCTTGCCGAAATGGTTGCGGCGGTCGACGTCGCGCAGGCTGGCGAAGCCCTCGGGATCGGGCACCATCTTGCCGCCCGCCAGTTCCCACAGCAGTGGCAGGGCGGGATGCCCCACCGCCAGATGCACCAGCGGGTCGAACGGAGCAAAGCGGGCGCAATCACCGAAGGGTTTCAGCCTCTCGGGCTCGGGCGGAGGCAGTTCGGCCATGCGCGCCACCGAGGCCCGCTCCAGCAGCAATCGGCGCAGCGAGGCGGGCGGCGGCGCATCGCCACAGGACGAGCCATGGGCCAGGACGAACAGGGCGCGTGACGCCCCCGAGACGGACTCGGCCTCGGACAGGCCCTTGGCGCGGAACCAGCCCGCCAGCGACTCCCGCGCCCGCAGATAGGCCGATCGCAATGTCTCCGCCGCTGCGTGATTGTCCAGCGAGCCATAGCCCCAGGTCTGGTAGGGGAACTCCATCACCGGCTCGGGCCAGTCCAAAGTCTGGCGCGGATCGAACACCACCGCCGCCATCCGGGGCAAATCCATCTGCATCACCGGATAGCGCGGCGTCTTGGGATGATTGCCGTTCTGGGCGCCATCGGCGGCGGCACTGGCCTCGACGAAGGCGGCCAGATCGGCCTCGGGGAAGCCGGGCACCCGTCCCCGCCCGGCCAGGCATCCGGATATGGCGGGCGTGAAGTCCACGGTCATGGAATCGTCGTCGGGACCGGGTGCGGCGGTGAAGTCCATGGCCGCCGCCAGGGCGGGCCGGGCCAGCAGCACGGCGCAGGGAATGGCGTAGGAATAGACATACCGCTCTCCCGAACGGCTTTCCGCCACCTTGGTCATGGCCGCCAGCCGCAGACTGGGCACCAGCGAGGCGTCGGTGCCGTCATAGGGAACCGGCGGCGTGAAGAAGCGCCCCATGCTCTCTCGCACCCGCCCCAGGCTCAGACCGTCGATCCCGGCCATCAGCGAGCGGATTTCCTCGTCGCGGGCGGCGGAGCGGTCGCGGAACGCATGCAGGAACAGGGCAAGGTCGAGGCGCGCCGAGGCGCTGTCGAGGGTGGCCAGCCGCAAGGCCGGTTCGGCGCCATCGGGGCTGACATCCATGAAGCGGATGGCGGCGGCCTTGTCCCAGGGCGGCGAGGGTGGCGCCTCGCCGTAGAGCGATGGCGGCGCGGGCGGCGGCGGCACCGCGTGGCGGGCGAAATCGGCGGGATGGCGGGCCAGACGCTCCAAGAGGGCGAAGTCCCCCGCCAGGGAATCGGGCACCGGACAGGACAGCAGCGGCCCGGCCAGTTCGCCCATCTCCTTGGCCAGGGTGGCGAAGGCGGCGGCGCGGCCCTTGACCAGGGGACAGGGCAGCCGCAGCCGGACTCCGTCGAGGATGCCGTCCCGCTCGGTCAGGACCCAGAGATTCCGCCGCGCCGTCATATCGTAACGCATCTGGTGATGGGAGGTCTCCGCCGCCTCCAGCACCAGCACCGCATCCACCAGCCGCAGGGTGCGAACCAGCACGCCAAGCGGCTCGGCCCCCTTCGGCGGGGTCAGGGCCTCGGCATAGGCGAGAGGCAGCATCACCCGGTCGAGATCGGCCTGATGGGGCTGCCCCCGGATCATTTCGTCCTGGCGGGCCAGCCTTCGCAACGCCTCGGCCCGCACCGCCTCGGCATGATCGTGGA
Organism: Paramagnetospirillum marisnigri; assembly: GCF_001650715.1. Classification (GTDB taxonomy): domain Bacteria; phylum Pseudomonadota; class Alphaproteobacteria; order Rhodospirillales; family Magnetospirillaceae; genus Phaeospirillum; species Phaeospirillum marisnigri. The sequence continues at coordinate 74,643 of NZ_LWQT01000037.1, forward strand.
AAGCGCGCCAGCGGCCGCGCAACAGGGCGTCCTCGGCCTCCACCAGCCGTTCCAGCGGATCACGCCCGACCCCCGGCGGCAGCGGCCAGGGCGTCTCCCCCACGGCCACCCGCTCCAGGTCGGCCTGAATGCGCGACAGTACCCGCCGGGGTGCCTGGCTGGCACCGGGACGGTCGTCAACAAAAACGATGGTGGGACGGTATAGATAATGGTCGGCCGCAAGCGCCATCACCGTAACGGCGATCACGGCCAGTGCGACGAGCAAGGCCGCGCGCATGGCGGCTGGATCAGCTAAGGAAGCGGGAAACGGTCTGCAGGAAGTTCGACACCGAGATCGGCTTGGCGATATAGCCCTCGCAGCCGCCCTCGCGAATCTTCTCCTCGTCGCCCTTCATGGCGAAGGCCGTGACGGCGATGACCGGGATCGCCTTCAGTTCGGCGTCTTCCTTCAGCATCTTGGTGATTTCCAGGCCGGAAATCTCGGGCAGCTGGATATCCATCAGGATAAGATCAGGACGGCTCTTGCGGGCGATGTCCATGACTTCCCGCCCATCCTTGGTCTGCAGGGTGGTGTAGCCGTTGGCCTGAAGCAGGTCATTGAACAACTTCATGTTCAAGTCGTTATCTTCAACGATCAGTACCGACTTCGCCATTCCGCTCCTCAATTCGCTTCCCCGGCGCCGCCGGAGACAAATCAGACCGACTGCATATCCAATCGACGCATCATCCCCAATTCATTGCCTTGAGTCAAACGATGGAGATGCCCGCCTGACGCATGCCGAAACCGCGACCGCCCCCCACCCCAGCAGGAACGCCACCCCTCCCGCCGGCGTCACCATGGGCAGCGGCAGCGGACCGCTCAGCGCCTTGACGTAAAGCGAGCCCGAGAACAGCAGCATTCCCGCCACGAACAGCACGCCCGCCACCATGGACCAGCGATCGCCGTTCAGGCCGCGCGCCTCCAGCGCAAGCAGGGCCACGGCATGGATCAGTTGGAAAGCCGAGGCCTTCTCCATCAGCGGCACCGCCTGAGGGTCGACACCATGGGCGCCATAGGCCGCCAGGCCGATGGCCAGGGCACCGTTGACTCCCGCCAGCAGGCTCCAGGGACGCATGTGCATAACTCCTTGACCGATGGATGAATCGCGCGGCGATAATGACCAGACCCATCGACCAGGACGAGAGGGAAGAATGAAGCCCCGCCATGCAGCACTCCTTGCCCTGTTGTTCCTGCTGATGTCTCACCATGCCGCCCGGGCCGAGGCCGCCGCCCTGATCACCCGGCTGCAGGGCATGGTCCAGGCCGTGGAAGCCCGGGGCAGCCGCTCGCTGGCGGTGGGCGATCCCGTCAACAGCGGCGACCGGCTGCGCACCGGTCCCGGTGCCCGCCTGGAACTGCGCTTCGCCGATGGCATGGACCTGACCCTGGGCGAAGGCGCCGAACTGGTGGTGGAGAGTTTCGCCTGGGCGCCCGCCGCCAACCGGGGCAAGGCCGAACTGGCGGTGCTGACGGGCGCTTTCTTGGTGGAATCCGGCCGGGTCGGCAAGCTGCCCGACCATCCGCTGCTGGTCAAGACGCCCATGGCTTCGGTCGGAGTGCGCGGCACCAAATTCTGGGGCGGCTCGCTGGGGGATCCGCTGAATGTGCTGCTGCTGGACGGCCGCATCGTGGTCACCAGCCCAAAGGGAGCCGTGGACCTGAACGAGCCCGGCGCCGGGACCTCGATTCCGGTGGCGGGCGAGGCCCCCACCCCGCCGTCCTTCTGGGGCGAGGACCGCATCAAGCGCGCCTTCGCCACCGTAAGTTTCGACAAATAACCTACCGGAACACCACCGTCTTGGAGCCATTGAGCAGCACCCGCTGCTCGGTGTGCCAGCGCACGGCGCGGGCCAGCACCACATTCTCGATGTCGCGGCCGATGGCCACCAGATCGTCGGGGGTATGGGTATGGTCCACTCGCTCGACCCCCTGTTCGATGATGGGGCCTTCGTCCAGGTCGGCGGTGACGTAATGGGCGGTGGCGCCGATGATCTTGACGCCGCGGGAATGGGCCTGGTGATAGGGCTTGGCGCCCTTGAAGCTGGGCAGGAACGAGTGATGGATGTTGATGGCGCGGCCCTGCAGCCGGATGCACATGTCGGTGGACAGAATTTGCATGTAGCGGGCCAGCACCACCAGATCGGCGTCGGCGCGGTCGATCACCTCGAGCACCCGGGCCTCCTGGGCGGCTTTGTCGTGCTTGTCCACCGCCAGGTAATGATAGGGAATGCCGTGCCATTCGACGATGGAACGCATGTCCTGGTGATTGGAGATCACCGCCGGAATCTCAACGGGCAACTGGCCTGTGTGGTAGCGGTGCAGCAAGTCGTTGAGACAATGGCCAAACTTGGAGACCAGGATCACCACGCGGGCCTTGCGGTTGGCATCATGCAGCTTCCAGATCATCTGGAAGCGGTCGGCGATGGAGGTGAACAGCTTCTCGACCTCGGCCTTGGGCGGCGTCATGGCGCCGGGGCCGAACACGATGCGCATGAAGAAGCGCGACGACAGCGGATCACCGAACTGGGCGGCCTCGGTGATGAAGCAGTCGTGCTGGGACAGGAAGCCCGAAACCGCCGCCACGATCCCCACCGTGTCGGGGCAGGTGATGGTCAGAATCCAAGCTTGTTTGTCGGCCATGCCTCTTCTCCGTCAATTCCTTGGCCGACAGGTCTAGCCGAGGATCGCCTCCACGCCAAGACGGCAATCGCCCCCTTGCCTTTTTTGCGTAAATCGCCGATGGTCCGGGCCGACTCCAGCTCTGCCTGAGGAGAGGCTCGATGATCACCGTCTACTACAAGTCGGGCACCGCCCAGTGGAAGTACGAACTGGAAGACGCCGAGCACGACTACATCATCAAGAACGTGCTGGAAGACAGCCCCGACCTCACCGAAATGTTCGACGACTCGCTGGAAATCCTGCGCGACATTTCGGCCATGGACGAGGACGAGATGGACGAGGAGGACGAGATCGACCAGACCATCGCGGTCTCGTTCATCTGGCACTATTTCAATCATCTCGCCGAGGGCGATGACCGCATCGAGGGCGATGTGGTCCTGATCGAGGAAGAGGACGGCTCGGGCGTCACCGTCATGCCCGCCTCGGCCATCGACGACGGCGAATAAGGGGCGCTTCGCGCCCCGTCACCCGCCTCAGCCCACTTCGCGGCGATAGATATCGGCCAGTTCCTCGTCGATCTCGGGGTCGACCATGGCGGAAATGGCGGCCAACAGCCCCATCTCTTCCTTCTGGATGTGGAAGATTTCGCGTTCCACCAGTTCGGCCCCGGCATCCTTGAACTCGCCCCAGCTGGCATCGGTGAATCCGGCGCTCGACGCCGCCAACGCCAGATCGGCCACCTGCAAGGCCAGCGGCAGGATGGACTGATGCTCGTGGGTCAGCATGGTGACGATGCCGGTCTCACCCTGATTGATGAACACCTTGAACAGGTGGTTCTCCTCGAAGGCGAAGTGGCTTTCCACCTCGGACCGCAGAATGCCCGACAGTTGCTTCAGCTTGCGCCCCAGCAGGTCGTCCATGGCGGGCGCCTTCTTGTTGGAGCCAAGAAGCTCGTCCAACGACTGCAACGCCTCGATGGTGGTCATATGGGCCTGATGCAGCAGGGCGCCGGTCTGGGTATTCATGAAGACTATCCTTGTTGATGGGCGGCGGCCGCGGCCGCCATGTGGGAACCATAGCGGCGCAACACTTCCACCGTGTAGACGCCGAACGAAACCGCCCCGGCCAGACCGGCCAGGACACCAAGGCGCATGGGCCAGGCCCAACCGCCCGCCAAGGCGACGCCGATCAGGACCAGCGCCACCGCGTGGCAGCCCAGGTGAATGTCCACCGGCAATTTGGGCGACAGATGGGACAACAGGGCGGGCTTGCCCCCCAGGGCCGAGGAATGCATGGAGGCCAGGAAGGGCATGATCCGCTGCAAGATGGCGGTGACGAAGGACAGCAGCCAGCCGAACACCAGCACGAAGCCCCACAACACGCCCCAGGGATCAAGCGGCGCGCCCAGGGCCGGGGGCAGGGCCAGCAGCAGGCTGAACGGCAGCAGGCCCCAGGCGATCCACACCAGGCGGAAGAAGGGCTCCAGCCGCTTCTTCATGCGGGTCTTCAGGCTGTCGCGCATGCCCTTGAGATAGAGAACGGCCGCCGCCAGTCCCACCAACGCCCCCAAGGCAGCCAGCACGCCCAGCCCGAGGGCGGCACCAAGGGCGCCGAGGCCCAGCGCCACGGCGGACAACAGCGCGGTACGCTTGCCCAGCACATCGGGCACGGCCGAGCCCAGCACGAACATGGGGATCAGCACATAGGAAAAGCCCAGCGCCAGCATGCCCATGAAGCCATAGGCGGCCAGCACGCCATGGGCGGCGGCGATGGCGCCGTGATCGCCCAGAAATCCCTTGGTGAAATCCACCACCAGGGCAAAGCCCAGCACGACTATGCCAAGCAGCCCGGCCAGGGCCAGCCAGGCATGGCGGGTAACGCCCGGGAGATCGTCGACCTTGCGCAGATTGGCCGCCACCAGGCCGCCGAAGATCAGCAGCCCCAGCGCCGCCAGACCGGCGCCGCCATGCTGCAGCCCCGGCACCGCCAGGGCGATGCCGGTACAGAACAGCGCCACTCCCGGCGCATAAACGGCGAACATCAGCTTGCAGGCCCAGACCGGCCCCAGCGGGCGGCGGGTGGCGACGGGCAGCAGCTGGATGGCGGCTCCCATGGCGGTCATGGCCAGGGTTCCCAGCGTGATCAGGTGCAACGCCGCCAGGGCGGTACCCTGGCCGCCGACGAAGCCCAGGGCGGCATCGGGACCGGCCACGGCCAGCAGCACCCAGGCGGCGAGATGGAAGGCCACCGCGGCCACGAAGAAGCGGTAGGGCACCGAGGGCGGCAGCAGGCGGTCCTTCGCCCCCATCATCAGGCTTCCGGGGAACATCAGACGGCGCGCTCCAGCCAGAGGCGGACATTGACCACCTCATTGGCGACGCGGGCGATCCTCCAGCCACGCTCCGCCAGTTCCGGAATCAGGAAATGGGGCTCGCGCTCGTGATGGACCACCACGGTCTCGTCGCCGTCCAGGCCCTCGATCAGCCGCAGGATGGCCAGCATGGGATTGGGCGGACTGAGCTTGCGCACGTCGATATGGATGCCGTCGTCCTCGCGCCAGGTCATGGCGCCCTCGGGCAGAACCTGGACCTCGGCGCCGCTTTCCCAGTCGGCACCGCCATCCAGGTGGAAGAACACCCGCCAATGCCCTTCGGACAACTTGCGGCCGTAGGACGAGAAACCGCGTCCCGCCAGGACGCGGCGTAGCGGCGATGGATTGAACGGCGCATCGATCACCAGGAAGCCGCCGAATTCGACGACGGCGGCCGCTTCCATGATGGCGGCGAAGGGGTCTTCCCCCTGCGCCAGAAATCCCCGCACATCCATGGGCGCCGCGTCCAGGGCCAGGGCCATCCACTCGGGTGGACCGCCTTTGCCTGCTTCACCGGAATCCATTGTGGTAGCTGCCATGACGCGCCCTTCGAATTCTTGACATAGCCTGACGTCTCGCCAAGGCAGCGACCTTGACGTTCGTTAAGCAGATGGGGCGGGTGCACAGGTTTTAATCGTTCGCACCTTCGCGGACAAGTCTCCGCAGGGCATCGATATCGGTGATTTCCACCTCGCGGCCATGGGTCTCGACGCCGACGGTCTTGAGGCGGTTGAGGGCACGCGACAGGCTTTCGGGGGCGATGCCGATGCGGCTGGCCAGGACCGACTTGGTGATGGGCAGCCGCACGCGTTCGGAATTGCCGCCCGCCTGGGCCTTGGCGGCCAGGGCCAGCAGGAAGGTGGCGAGCCTCTGGCTGGGCGACTTGCTCTTCAACTCGGTGATCTCGCGGATCAGTAGGGTCTGCCAGCGGGCCAAGCCGCCCAGCAGGGCCAGGCCCAGGGCCGGATTGTCGGCGAGGCGCTTCATGAAAGGGGCGGCGGGGATATGGGCCAACCGCGAGCCTGCCGCCACCTCGCAGTTCAGCGGAAAGATGCCCGACGAGAAAATGGCGGCCTCGGCAAAGGTGCAGATGGGGTCGAACACCTCGATGATGGACTGGTCGCCGGTTTCGGTCAGGGCGAACAGGTTGACGCGGCCTTCCATCACCACGAAGAAGCGATCGGCCTTATCCCCCTGGCTGAACAGCAGTTCCACCTCGGGATAGGAACTCACATGGGCGCCGTCCAGCAGCAGGGAGAGGTCCTTGAGGGCCAACCCGGCCAACAGGGGGGCCTTGGCGATCCGTTCGAAATCGGCGGTGGTCAGGGTGCTCATGGCGTCATCCCACCTCGTCCTCGGCGCAGAAGTCGCGCAGCCGCTCCACATCGGCGATCACCACCAGATTGTCCGGCCGCGATTCCACACCCACCCGGGCCAGTTTGGCCAGGGCGCGGGACAGGCTTTCCGGCTTCATCCCCAACTGGTCGGCCACCAGCCGCTTGTCATAGGGAAAGCGCAGCTCCGCCCGCCCCTCGTCGGCCTCCACCATGGTCAGCATGAAGCTGCCCAGGCGCTGGGCCGTGGTCTTCAGCTTCAATTCGGCGATCTGACGCACCAGCATGCGCAGGCGCAACGACATGGTGGTCAGCATGTGCAGCATGATGTCCATGCGGCCTTCCAGGCGCTGGCAAAAGGCCTGGGCCGGAATGGACAGCAGGCGGGCACCGGTCAGCACCCGGGCGGACATGATATAGCGTCCCGACCCGAACATGGCGGCATCGCCCAGAACGGTGGGGCGCCGGGCGACCTCGACCACGCTCTTCTTGCCTTCCACGTCCACCGAAAGCTCCACATGGCCGTCGAGCACCACGAAGAAGCGGTCCACCACCTGGCCCTCGCGATAAAGCTCGTGCTCGTGCCCCAGGCTCAGGACCTCGGCGCCGCCCAGCAGGTCCTTGACGTCCTTTTCCATCACCCCCGTGAACAGGGGGGCGAACTGAAGCTGCAGCAGGACTTCGCGGTCCAGCCCCTGCGTCATGATGCGCGTTCCGATCTTCCAGCCAAGCCAAGACCCTACGACGAAGGCGCCGGGCGTTCCAGCGGTTTATGGGTTGCCCTGGGAGCCGGGGACGTGGATATAAGAGTTACGACGTTCGGGGAATTGACAGATGAATGACATAGCAGCACTGCCCATCGGGATTTTCGACTCCGGCGTGGGTGGGCTGACCGTGCTGAAGGCGGTGCGCGAGCGCCTGCCCCAGGAATCGCTGATTTATCTGGGCGATACCGCCCGCCTGCCCTATGGCACCAAAAGCGCCCAGACCGTGGCGGCCTATGCCCTGGAGGCGTCGCGCCGACTGGTCTCCTATGGCATCAAGGCGCTGCTGGTGGCCGATAACACCTCGTCGGCCCATGCGCTGGAGGCCCTGCGCGCTGAATTCCCCGGCCTGCCGGTGATCGGCGTGGTCGAGCCCGGCGCCACCGCCGCCGCAGCGGCTTCCGCCCGCGGCCGCATCGTGGTGGCGGCCACGGAAAGCACGGTTCAGGCGGGCACCTATCCCCGCGCCATCCTGCATTCACGCCCCAATGCCCAGGTGACGCAACTGCCCTGCCCGCTATTCGTGGCCATGGTGGAGGAAGGGCTGGTGGAGGGCGACATCGCCGAACAGATCGCCCACCATTATCTCGATTCGCTGTTTTCCGGTGCCGAGGCCGCCGACTGCCTGCTGCTGGGCTGCACCCACTTTCCCGCCCTGGCGCCGTTGTTCCGCCGCCTTTTGCCCGAGGTGGCGGTGGTGGATTCCGCATCGACCACCGCCATGGTCCTGGAAGACCTGCTGTCGCTGCGCCGGCTGCGGACCCCCGGGCGGGAACCGGGAGCCGTCCGCTACCTTGCCACCGACGCCCCCGAGCGCTTCGCCCGGGTGGCGCGGGTGTTCGTGCCCTGGACCATCGCGGAACGCGACATCGAGGGGATCGACCTGTAGGGCGGACGAGGCGTCCGCGCTCCAAAACGCGACGCGATCCCGGAGCGCGGGCATCCTCGCCCGCTGTTCAGCCTCCGGCGGATTTCAGCCGGGCGCGGGCATCGGTCAGCTTGGCATAGAGATCGTGGCAGTTCCTCGCCACTTCGGGTATCCGCTCCCAGCCGATCGGCAGTTCCTCGGACAGGTCGTGCAGGTCCATCTTGGCCTGGGTGGCCTGGGCGTTCAGCTTCTTGACCTCGGCCTTGATGGCTTCGACATCGCTCATCGGTGATCATCCTGAAACGTGGGCGGTGGCGGCCCGATCACTGTATCAGGATATGCGCCGACCTCAACCCGCCAGGCGGTAGGCCTGCCCTGCATCGGCCGATGAAAGGGGAGCGGCCATGGCATGCCCCTGGACCGGCGGATCGTCGCCGATGCGGGTATGAAAGCAGCCGAGGCACCACAGAACCGGCGCCAGCACCCTTTCCCGCACGATGGAATGGCGGGTCAATTGACCGCAATGGGGGCAGTGGCGAAATTCGTCCTTGGTGGAAAACATGGGGGTAATCATCTCAGGGTTCAAAATCTGGGCCTTGCCTACCCGCTTGGCCGCAGGGTTTCAAGCGAAGGTTCAGTTACGGTAGCCATGGACTGTGGCTATTTGATGGAAATCAACTGCAACCAACTCTTCATTGTTCCATTTCGGCAGGGACTGCCACTGTCAGCCACGGTCACCTGGACATGGAGGATGGGGTTGGACGATCTCGATCACGCCGCTGAACGCTCGCAGGTTTTTACCGAGGCTGCCCTGCAAACGGTGCTGCTCCGCCTGGACGGGCCGCCATCCTCGGGGGTCTGCCGTTCCTGCACCGATCCCATTGAGCCGCAACGGCTGCGGGCCAATCCCCGCGCCCGGCTGTGCGCTTGCTGCGCCGAGGAAGAGGAAATCCACCGCCTGCGCCACCGCCGCTGCGGCCCCCGTCCCTAGCTCCCGTCCCTATTGCGGCGGCATGCGCACCGCCCCGTCGAGGCGGATGGCGCTGCCGTTCAGCATGGGATTGTCGATGATGGCCAGCACCATCTTGGCGAATTCCTCGGGCCGCCCCAGGCGATGGGGGAACAAGGTGGAGGCCACCAGCCCCTCCATGACCTCGTCGGGCATGCCCGCCAGCATGGGGGTTTCCATATAGCCCGGCGCCACCGCCATCACCCGGATGCCCAGCGGCGCCAGTTCACGGGCGGCGGGCAGCGACAGGGCGGCGACGCCGCCCTTGGAGGAGGCATAGGCACACTGGCCGATCTGGCCGTCCCAGGCGGCGATGGAAGCGGTGTTGACCACCACGCCGCGCTCAAAGCCCTCCAGCGGTTCCAGCCCGGCCATGTCGGCGGCGGCAAGCCGCATGACGTTGAAGGTTCCCACCAGATTGACCTGAATGACGCGGGCGAAGGTTTCCAGCGGCATCGGCCCCTTGCGCCCCACCACCTTGCCCGGCGTCACCACCCCGGCGCAACTGACCGCGATGCGGGCGGGGCCGTTGGCGTCCCGTGCCTTGGCAAAGGCGGCCAGGGTCGAGGCCTCGTCGGTGACGTCGCAGCCTGCGAAGACCCCGCCGATCTCCTTGGCGGTGGCCTCGGCCTTGGCGGCATCGATATCGAACACCGCCACCTTGGCGCCCTGGGCCGCCAGGGCCCGAGCGGTGGCCTGCCCCAATCCCGAGCCGCCGCCGGTGACGATGGCGGCCAATCCGTTGATGTTCATGAAAGCCTCCTGGTCATGAGGCCCCCTCCCTCCCGCTGCGCGGGTCCCTCCCTCCCCCGGCCCGGCCGGGGGAGGGTTGGGGTGGGGGCACACTAAAAGCTCAGATCCCCGCAGGCGGGAACCGCATCGAACGCCGCCAGTATCTCGGCCTCGGCTCCCCGCTCGCGCCATTGGGGCTGGTTGTCGCGGTCGATCAGCAGGGCACGCACCCCCTCGACGAAGTCATGGGCCGGAGCCAGGGCCAGGGCGAGGCGGAACTCCATCTTCATGCATTCGTCGAAGCTCAGGCTCAGGCCGCGCTTGATCATCTCGAAGCTGACCGCCACCAGATGGGGTGACTTGGCGCGCAGCGTGGCCAGGGTCTCGGCGGCGAAGGGATTGGTTTCCGCCTCCAGCGCGGCGAAGACCTGATCCAGGCTGTCATGGCCGAAGCAGCGGTCGATCAGGGCGCGCTTGTCATCCAGCGGCGCCGGGCCGGGGTCGGAGGCGAAACCGACCAGGGTGGCGGCGACCCCGGCCTCATCGCGGGCCTCGGACAGGGCTTCCACCAAGGCGGGGATCCGGGCGCTGTCCACGTAATGGGTGGCCACCCCCACGTGCAGAGTATCGGCCGCCTTCAGCCTGGTTCCGGTCAGGCCGAGATACTGGCCGATGGCACCGGGAAGATGGGGCAGGAAATAGCTGCCGCCCACATCGGGAAAGAAGCCGATGCCGGTTTCCGGCATGGCGAACAGGGTCTTCTCGGTGGCGATGCGGTATTTGCCGTGCACCGAGACGCCGACGCCGCCGCCCATGACGATGCCGCCGATCAGGGCGATATAGGGTTTCGGCATGGTCTTGATGCGGCGGTTGAGGCGGTATTCATCGCGATAGAAGGCGGCGACGAACTCCAGATCGCCCGCCTTGCACGCCTCGTACAACTGCTTGATGTCGCCACCGGCGCAAAACGCCTTCTCGCCCGTGCCCTCGATCACCACGCAGGTGACCTCGGGATCGGCGGCCCAGGCGTCCAACTGGGGATGCAGGACGTGGACCTGATCCAGGGTCAGGGCATTCAGCGCCTTGGGGCGGTCCAGGGTGATGCGGCCGAGGCGGCCCTGGCGCTCGAAATGTATCTCAGACGTCATGGTCACAGGCTGTCCTTCCACATCTGGGCGTAACTGTCGCGCAGCACGGTCTTTTGCACCTTGCCCATGGCGTTGCGGGGCAAGTCGCGCACCAGCACCACCTGCTTGGGCACCTTGTAGTTGGCGAGACGGCCGCGCAGATCGGCGATGATGCCATCGGGCGTGAGGGCCGTGTCGGCGGGCGTGACCACCACCGCCAGGCCCGCCTCGCCGAAATCGGGATGGGGCATGCCGACCACGGCGGATTCGACCACGCCCGCCATGCGGTCGATGGCGTCCTCCACCTCCTTGGGATAGACGTTGTAGCCGCCCGAGATGATCAGGTCCTTGGCGCGCCCGACGATGGAGACATAGCCCCGCTCGTCCACCACGCCCACATCGCCCGACTTGAAAAAGCCGTCGGCGGTGAACTCGGCCTTGGTCTTCTCCGGCATGTTCCAATAGCCCGTGAAGATGTTCGGCCCCTTGACCTCGATGATGCCGATCTCGCCCTGGGGCAGCACGCGCCCATCCTCGTCGGTGATGCGAAGCTCCACATCCGGCAGGGGAAAGCCCACCGTCCCCGCCCGGCGCTCGCCGTCCAGCGGATTGGAGGTGAACATGCCGCCCTCGGTCATGCCGTAGCGTTCCAGAATGGTGAATCCGGTCCGCGCCTTGAACTCGTTGAAGGTCTCTTCCAGCAGTGGCGCCGAGCCCGAGATGAACAGCCGCATGGTCTGGCAGGCCGCGGGGGTCAGCGAGGGGCTGGCGATGAAGCGGGTGTAGAAGGTGGGCACCCCCATGAACACCGTCACCTTGGACAACAGGCGGATGGCCTGTTCGGCGTCGAATTTGGGACAGAAGATCATGGACGTGCCGTTGAGCAGCACGCAGTTGATGGCCACGAACAGGCCGTGGGTGTGGAAGATGGGCAGGCAGTGCAGCAGCACGTCGTCGGGCCGGAAGCCCCACAGCTTGTGCAGGGTGAGCGCGTTGGAGGCCAGGTTGCGATGGCTCATCATGGCGCCCTTGGGCCGCCCGGTGGTGCCCGAGGAATACAGGATGGCGGCGATGTCGTCGCCGCCCCGGCCGGTGGTGGCGATGTCGGACGGCAATCCCTTGGCGCGCTGGCACAGGCTGCCATCGCCGGTCGCCCCCAGGGTCAGCACCGTGGCCCGGATCCCCGCCTTGGCGACGAGGCCTTCCAGTTCCGCCAGCCGGTGCGGCTGGCACACCACCGCCGCCGGAGCGGCATCGGACAGGAAGTATTCCAACTCGTCGGACTGATAGGCGGTATTGAGGGGCAGCAGCACGCCGCCGCAACGCATGCAGGCCAGATACAACGCGACGGCTTCCGGCGACTTGTCCACCTGCACCGCCACCCGGTCACCCGGCGCCACCCCCACCGAAACCAGCAGATTGGCGAAGCGGGCCGATAGGGCCTCCACATCGCCATAGCTGAGCGTCTGGCCGTCGGGCACCTGGATGAACGGTCGGGAACGGTCGGCGGGAAAGCGCGAGCGGAACAGCTCGAACAGATTGTCCAACATGCGGCGGCGCACTCCCCATCCATTTCGTCGTCATGCCCGGACCTGTTCCGGGCATCCCCATGGCTCCGCCCCTCGGGCGGCGGAGCCTCGGCATCACGCGGATGGCCGGGTCAAGCCCGGCCATGACGACTGCTTTGGTTGATCCTGTCTTCGGCGATAGCACACCTGGAACCAGGGCGCCAGGAAATTGTATCCAAATTCATCACATCTTGGATACAAGATCACGACATGATGGACACGAATTCAGCAAAAATATCGGCCTGAATGGTGACGTGCTTGCGCATGGCGGCCTGGGCCCGGTCGGGATCGGCGGCACTGATGGCGGCCACCACCTCGCCATGCTCGGCGAAGCTGCCCTCCACCCGATGGGGATGGTTGAGCTGGTAGCGGCGATAGGGGGCGAGGCGGGCGAACAGCGAGCGCGCCATGTCCTGCAGCACCTCGTTATGGCTGCCATCGTAGATGGCGTCGTGGAAGGCGCGGTTGACGGCGTAGTATTCGTCCAACTCGCGGGACTCGCACAAACTGGCGGCGCGGCCATGCAACTCCGCCAGCCGGGCCTTCTCGTCCGGCGACATGCGCCGCGCGGCGTAGCGGGCGCATAACCCCTCGATTTCACTCATGACTTCGAACATCTGCACCATGCGGTGCAGGTCCAGCGGCGCCACCACCGCACCCTGCCGGGGCTTCTTCACCACCAGACCGGAATAGACCAGTTGCAGGATGGCTTCCCGCACCGGGGTTCGCGACAAGCCGAAGCGGGCGGCCAGGCTTTCCTCGTCCAGCCGCGTTCCGGGGCGCAGCACACCCTGGAAGATGTCCTTCTCGATGGCCTGACGAATCTCGTCAGCCCTGGTCGCCGGTCGCTTCTGCTCGCTCATCTTGCCATCCCGCACCACCCGGTTACGCCCACCACTATACAAGCTCGGTCATACATGTCTAACCCGGAAGCATGCTCCGCACACAAATTTCACCATTTCCGTATACAGGATATGGACCGCCCGCATCCGATATGCTAATTCCATAGCCATCGGTCGCCAAGACCGCTACGCTTTGACCATACACCGGGCCGCCAGAGCCCGGACAGGGACGGACGCCACCATGGATTTCGGACTGACCTCCGACCAGGACGCCTTTCGCCAGGCGGCGCGCGATTTCGCCGAGGGCGAGATGGCGCCCCATGCCGCCCTTTGGGACGAGGAGTCCATCTTCCCCGAGGACACCTTGCGCAAGGCCGCCGAACTGGGCTTCGCCGGGATCTATGTGCGGGAAGACGTGGGCGGCTCGCAGCTGTCGCGCCTGGACGCCGCCCTGATCTTCGAGGAACTGGCCGCCGCCTGCCCCTCCACCGCCGCCTATATCTCCATCCACAACATGGCGTCGTGGATGATCGACAGCTTCGGCACCGAGGACCAGCGCCAGCGCTGGCTGCCCGACCTGACCGCCATGCGGCGTTTCGCCAGCTACTGCCTGACCGAGCCCAATGCCGGCTCCGACGCCGCCAGCTTGCGCACCCGGGCCGAGCGCGACGGCGATCATTATGTGCTGAACGGCACCAAGGCCTTCATCTCGGGCGGCGGCCGCTCGGATGTCTATGTGGTGATGGCCCGCACCGGCGGCCCCGGCCCCAAGGGCATTTCCTGCCTGGTGGTGGAGGCGGGAACTCCCGGCCTCGACTTCGGCAAGCAGGAAAAGAAGCTGGGCTGGAAAAGCCAGCCCACCGCCTCGGTCATTTTCGAGGACTGTCGCATCCCGGTGGCCAACCGCATCGGCGCCGAGGGCGACGGCTTCAAGATCGCCATGAAGGGCCTGGACGGCGGCCGTATCAATATCGGCGCCTGTTCGCTGGGCGGCGCCCGGCGATGCCTGGAACTGGCGGTGGACTACACCAAGCAGCGCCAGCAATTCGGCCAGGCCATCGCCACCTTCCAGGCGACACAGTTCAAGCTGGCCGACATGGCCACCGAACTGGAGGCTGCCCGGCTGATGATCCACCGCGCCGCCGATTCCCTCGACCGGGCGTCGTCCGAGGCCACGGTGCACTGCGCCATGGCCAAGCGCGTCGCCACCGATGTGGGGTTCTCGGTGGTGGACGCGGCGCTGCAACTGCATGGCGGCTATGGCTATATCAAGGAATACCCCATCGAGCGCTATCTGCGCGATCTGCGGGTGCACCAGATTCTGGAAGGCTCCAACGAGATCATGCGGGTGATCGTGGGGCGAGCGTTGACGAGCTAGGGGAGGCGGGCGAGGACGCCCGCGCTCCAAGGATGGAGCGAAGCGACTAGCCCGTTGAGGGCGCGCGCCACGTGGCGCGGAAGCCAAGCGAACGGAGTGAGCGCCCGGCGCTTGAGGGACAAAAAGGAAAGGGACAACCACATGGCGAGCGTCGGATTCATCGGTCTGGGCAATATGGGCGCGCCGATGATGCGCAACCTGCTGAAAGCGGGCCACGCGGTAAAGGCTTTCGACCTGTCGGAGGCGGCGCGCACATCCGCCGCCGATGCCGGGGCCGCCGCCGTCACGGTCGCCGCCGACGCGGCGCGCGATGTGGACGTGGTGGTGACCATGCTGCCCGCCGGTGCCCATGTGAAGTCGGTGATGCTGGGCGAAGGCGGCCTGTTCGCCGCCGCCCGTAAAGGAACCGTGTTCATCGATTCCTCCACCATCGACGTCGCCACCGCCCGTCTGGTGTCGGAGGAAGCCGCCAAGGCGGGCCACGCCTTCGTCGACGCCCCGGTGTCGGGCGGTGTCGGCGGCGCCGAGGCGGCGACGCTCACCTTCATGGTCGGCGGTCCCGACGCGGCTTTCGAAGCGGCCAAGCCGTTCCTGGAGGCCATGGGCAAGACCATCGTCCATGCCGGTGGCCCCGGCAATGGCCAGGCGGCCAAGATCTGCAACAACATGCTGCTGGGCATTTCCATGATCGGCACCTGCGAGGCCTTCGCCCTGGCCGAGAAGCTGGGCCTGGACGCCCAGAAGCTGTTCGACATCGCCTCCAAGTCGTCGGGGCAGTGCTGGTCCATGACCAGCTATTGCCCGGTGCCCGGCCCGGTGCCGACCTCGCCCGCCAATCGCGACTACAAGGCCGGTTTCGCCGCCGCCATGATGCTGAAGGACCTGAAGCTGGCGGTGGAGGCGGCCTCGGTTGCCGGGGCCTCGATCCCTCTCGGCGCCGAAGCGGCCCAGCTCTATGCCATGATGGCGGGAACCGGCCAGGGCGGCCTCGACTTTTCCGGCATTATCCACATGCTGCGGGGAAGCACCTAAACCCGCTTGCGCGGCAATTAAAAAAACGTATGCTCGTTTATTGAAATGGAGCCCCCGCCAAAGAGGGGCCTTTCACAGGGTGGAAACATAAAGGATCGGCCATGACGCCGATCCCGTCCGGGAGTCTAGGCCGATGTCCGTGGAAGGAATTGCCGCGCCCCAATCGCGTCCCGTGCTGGAAGTGCGGGACGTGTCGCTGGGCTTTGGCGGCGTGCGGGCGCTGACCGAGGTCAGCTTCGAGGTCAGGAAGGGGGAACTGTTCTCCATCATCGGTCCCAACGGCGCCGGTAAGACCTCCATGCTCAACTGCGTCTCGGGACGCTACAAGCCCAGTTCGGGCCGGGTATTCCTCAAGGGCCGCGACGTCACCGGGCTGACTCCCAATACCCGCGCCACCCTGGGCCTCGGCCGCACCTTCCAGAACCTGGCGTTGTTCGGCCATATGAGCGTGCTGGACAACATCATGGTCGGCCGCCACCACCTGCTGAGGAACAACGCCGTCAGCGGCGCGCTGTACTGGCTGACCGGGGCGCGGCGCGAGGAACTGGCCCATCGCCGCAAGGTCGAGGACATCATCGACTTCCTGGAAATCGCCCATATCCGCAAGGCGGTGGCGGGCACCCTGCCCTATGGCCTGCGCAAGCGGGTGGAACTGGCCCGCGCCATGGCGGTGGAGCCCTCCATCATCCTGCTGGACGAGCCCATGGCGGGCATGAACCTGGAAGAGAAGGAGGACATGGCCCGCTACATCGTCGATCTGAACGAGGAATGGGGCATGACGGTGGTGATGATCGAGCACGACATGGGGGTGGTGATGGATATCAGCCACCGGGTGATGGTGCTGGAATTCGGCCGCAAGATCGCCGAAGGCCTGCCCGACGAGGTCATGGCCAATGAGCGGGTCAAGGTGGCCTATCTGGGCATCGACGACGACGAAGCGGCCGGGGAGAACGCAGCGTGACGAGCGAGTTTCTTGACACCGCCATCCACGACACCTTCCCCAAGGCGCTGCTGCACAACGCCACACGCTGGCCCAATGACACCGCCATGCGGGAAAAGGAGTTCGGCATCTGGAACGCCTTCACCTGGGCCGACTACCTGGACCGGGTGAAGATGATCGCGCTGGGGCTCAAGGCCCTGGGGGTCGAGCGTGGCGAGGTCATCGCCATCCTGGGCAAGAACCGCCCCGAAAGCGTGTGGGGCGAGTTGGCCGCCCATGCGGTCGGCGCCCTGTCCATGGGCATCTACCACGATTCCATGAATGCCGAGGTCGCCTATCTGCTGACCTATACCGGCGCCACCACGGTGCTGGCAGAGGACGAGGAGCAGGTGGACAAGCTGCTGGAAATCTCGGCCGAGGTCCCCTGCCTGAAGCACATCGTCTATTTCGACCCGCGCGGCATGCGCAAATACAAGGACGCGCGGCTGATCTCGGCCGACGAGCTGCGGGTCAAGGCCGAGGACCTGCTGCAGGCCAAGCCCGGCCTGTTCGAGGCCGAGGTGGCGGCGGGCAAGGGCGACGACGTCGCCATTCTGTGCACCACCTCGGGCACCACCTCGAACCCCAAGCTGGCCATGCTGCAGGCCGGTCCCTTCCTGCGCCATGCGGCCGCCTATCTGCGCGCCGACCCCAAGCAGGCGGGCGACAATTACGTCTCGGTGCTGCCGCTGCCCTGGATCATGGAGCAGATTTATGCCGTGGCCCAGCCGCTGGTGGCGCGCAACATCGTGAATTTCGTGGAAGAGCCCGAGACCATGATGGCCGATATGCGCGAGATCGGCCCCAACTTCATCTTGCTGGCGCCGCGCATGTGGGAAGGCATCGCCGCCGATGTGCGTGCCCGCATGATGGATTCCACCCGCTTCAAGCAGTGGATGTTCGACTGGGGCATGAAGCTGGGCATGAAGGCGCTGGACGAGGGCAAGCGGTCCAAGCTGGCCGACCTGATCCTGTTCTCGGCGCTGAGGGACCGCATCGGCTTTTCCTTCCTGCGCTCGGCCGCCACCGGCGGCGCCGCGCTGGGGCCGGAGACCTTCCGCTTCTTCCTGGCCATGGGGGTGCCGCTGCGCCAGATCTACGGCCAGACCGAGCTGGCGGGGGCCTATACCGTGCACCGCGAGGGCGATATCGACTTCGACTCGGTGGGCGTGCCCTTCGACGACGCCAAACTGCGCATCGACAATCCCGACGCCAACGGGGTGGGCGAGATCGTCGCCACCACCGACGGCATGTTCACCGGCTATTACAAGAGCCCCGAGACCAGCACCGCAGACATCGTCGACGGCAACTGGCTGCGGACCGGCGACGCGGGCTATATCAAGAAGGAAAACGGCCATCTGGTGGTGATCGACCGCATCAAGGACCTGGCCACCACCTCGATGGGCGTGCGCTTCTCGCCGCAGTTCATCGAGAACAAGCTGAAATTCTCGCCCTTCATCGCCGAGGCGGTGATCCTGGGCTCGGACAAGCCCTATCTGTCGGCCATCATCTGCATCCGTTTCTCCATCGTGTCGAAATGGGCCGAGGCCAAGGGCATCAGCTTCACCAACTACACCAATCTGTCGGCGCAGCCACAGGTCTACGAATTGCTGACCGCCGAGGTGGAAAAGGTCAACCAGACCCTGCCCGAGCCGCAGCGCATCCGCAAATTCCTGCTGCTCTACAAGGAGCTGGACGCCGACGACGGCGAGCTGACCCGCACCCGCAAGGTGCGCAGAGGCGTCATCAACGACAAATACGGCGACATCATCGACGCGGTCTATGCCGACCGGCCCATGGTGCCGGTGGACGCGGTCATCACCTTCCAGGACGGCACCACGTCCCGGATCAAGACCGACCTCAAGGTGGTCACCCTGCTGGCCCCGCCCAAAGCCCAGATGGCCGCCGAATAGGAGACGCCCCATGGAATCGAACCTGCTGTTCCAACTGATGGTCAACGGCGTCATCGTCGGCACGCTGTATGGCGTCGTCGCCATGTGCTTCGTGCTGATCTACAAGTCGACCCAGGTGGTGAACTTCGCCCAGGGCGAATTCCTGCTGATCGGCGCCTGGACCTGCTGGTGGCTGGTCACCAGCATGGCGCTGCCGTTCTGGATCGCCTTTCCCATGACCTTCCTGTTCATGCTGGCCTTCGGCGTCACCCTGCAGATGGTCGTGCTGCGCCCCATGATCGGCGAGCCGGTGATCAGCGTGATCATGGTCACCATCGGCCTGTCCATCTTCTTCCAGGCGGTGATGAAGTCCATCTTCGGCGTCTGGCCGCAGCCCTTCCCGGAAATCTTCCCGGTCAAGTCAGTCAATGTGCTGGGCCTGCAGGTCCAGCCCGCCTATCTGATGAGCCTGGTGGTCTCGGTGGTGATCATGGGTCTGTTCGCCTGGTTCTTCAAATACTCGCGCATGGGCCTGGCCATGCGGGCCACCGCCTTCAACCAGCAGGTGGCGCAAAGCCTGGGCATCTCGGTCAAGAATGTCTTCGCCATGGCCTGGGCCATCTCGGCCATGGTCTCCGCCCTGGCCGGCGTGGTGGTGGGCATGGTCAACGGCGTGTCCTCGGCGCTCTCCTTCTTCGGCATCAAGGTGTTCCCGGCGGTGATCGTCGGCGGGCTGGATTCCATCGTCGGCGCCATCATCGGCGGGCTGATCATCGGCCTGTTGGAGAACATGGCCGAATACGTGGACGGCCAATGGCTGCATGTGGGCAACCTCTACACCGTGGCGCCGTTCTACGTGCTGGTGATCATCCTGATGATCAAGCCCTACGGCCTGTTCGGCACCAAGACCATCGAGAGGGTGTGAGACCATGATCAGCAGCAGCCTCATTCCCTGCGGCCAGTTCAAGACCAGCTACGCCGCCGACACCACGCTTTTCCTGACGCCCGCGTCGCGCAACTGGTGCATCTTCGGCGTGGTGCTGGCCCTGGCGGCGCCGCTGGTGGCGTCGAACTACCTATTGGCCATCCTGATCCAGATCGGCTACTACGGCATCGCCGCCCTGGGCCTCAACATCCTGGTGGGCTCCACCGGCCAGATCAGCCTCGGCCATGCCGCCTTCTTCGGCTTCGGCGCCTTCGCCTCGGCCTGGCTCAACAACAGTTTCGGCGTGCCGGTGCTGCTGGCCATCCCACTGGCGGGGGTCATGACCACCGCCCTGGGCCTGCTGTTCGGCATTCCCGCCGGGCGGCTGAAGGGGCTGTATCTCGCCATCGCCACCTTCGCCTCCCAGTTCATCCTGGAAGACTTCTTCTCGCGCGCCAACTGGTTCACCGGCGGGTCCTCCGGCGCCATGGCCGGGCCGATCAACGTGTTCGGCTACGAGGTCAGCGGCGACAAGGGCTTCTTCTACGTGGTGCTGTTCTTCCTGGTGGTGATGTATCTGCTGGGCGCCAACCTGCTGCGCACCCGCGACGGCCGCGCCTTCGTCGCCGTGCGCGACCACTATCTGTCGGCCGAGGTGATGGGCATCAACCTCACCAAGTACCGCATCCTGTCCTTCGGCATCTCGTCCTTCTATGCCGGGGTGGGCGGCGCGCTCTACGGCCACTATCTCGGCTATGTCTCGGCCGAGGGCTTCACCATCTTGCTGTCGATCCAGTTCCTGGGGATGATCATCATCGGCGGCATGGGCTCGGTGATGGGCACCCTGATGGGCACCGCCTTCATGGTGCTGCTGCCCGAAGCCACCGAGGCCACCGTCAGCACCATCAAACATGTGGCGGGCGACATTCCCGCCCTGACCAGTGCGCTCGCCTATATCAAGGAGGCCGCCATCGGCCTGGCCATCGTGCTGTTCCTGATGTTCGAGCCCGATGGACTGGTCCATCGCTGGCGCCTGATCAAGTCCTATTGGAAGCTATATCCCTTCTCGTACTGAACCATAAGAACAACAAACCAAGACGCCTGAACCAAATTGGGAGGAACAACCAGATGAAGCGGATTCTGACTACCGGAGCCACCCTGGCCGCCATGGCCGTCACCGCCGGAGCGGCGGTGGCCGCCGACGGCATCCTGGTCGGCCATATCGCCGACATCACCGGCGCCACCTCGTCGGTGGGCAAGCCCTACGGCCAGGGCATCGCCGACGCCATGAACTACATCAACGCCAATGGCGGCGTGGCGGGCAAGAAGATCATCTTCGAGACCGTGGACTATGCCTATGAAGTGCCGCGCGCCATGGCCGCCTACAAGAAGCTGACCGGCTCGGAAAAGGCGGTGGCCATCCAGGGTTGGGGCACCGGCGACACCGAAGCGCTGGTCACCAACGTGGCCAAGGACGAGATTCCCTATTTCTCGGCCTCCTATTCCGGCCACCTGACCGACCCGCAGGGCAAGACCTCGGTCAAGGGCGCGCCCTACAACTTCTTCTACGGCCCCAGCTATTCCGACGCCTGCCGCGGCCTGGTGCAATGGGCCGCCGACGACTGGAAGAAGAAGGGCGGAACGGGCAAGCCGAAATACGTCCATATGGGCGACAACCACCCCTATCCCAACGCTCCCAAGCAGTCCTGCGGCGCTTATGCCAAGGAACTGGGCTTCGACGTGCTGAACGAGATCCAGTATTCGCTGAAGCCCGGCGACTTCAAGGCCCAGTGCCTGTCGCTCAAGGAATCCGGCGCCCAATACGCCTATCTGGCCAATACCTCGGGCTCGACCATTTCGCTGCTGAAGTCGTGCGAGACCGTGGGCGTCAACACCCAGTTCCTGGCCAATATCTGGGGCACCGACGAGGGCTCGCTGAAGACCGCCGGTGATGCCGCCGACAAGCTGGTCTGGGTGGTGGGCGCCGCCACCTGGGCCGACGACGTCCCCGGCATGAAGCTGGTGAAGGAGATTTCCAAGGTCTCCGATGCCTCGGGCGCCGAGGCCCGGCCGGTGCACTATATCCGCGCCGTCTGCTCGGTGTTCTACATGAAGGAAGCCATGGAAGCCGCCGCCAAGTCGGGCGGCATCAGCGGCCCCAACATCAAGAAGGCCATGGAAGGCATGAAGGACAAGGTCCCCGCCGGGCTGGAAGGCGTCTGCCTGCCGTCGACCTGGACCAACGAGGACCATCGCGGCACCACCACGGTGAAGGTCTACCAGGCCTCCACCAAGGGCGGCAGTATCGGCATGAAGCAGATCTATACCGCCGAAATCCCCCGCCGCAAGGAATGGCTGGGCTGGTAAGTCATAACGTTAAGACCTCCACGTCATGCCCGGAACAAGTCCGGGCATGACGTGGCTCTAAACTCCAGAGGTTCCAAGAGGCTCTGAATTATGGCTGAACCCGCACCGAAGCTGGCCCCCGAGGAAATCCTTCTCTCGGTCAACAATATCGAAGTGGTCTATGACGACGTCATCCTGGTCCTGCGCGGCGTCAGCCTCGACGTGCCCAAGGGCCGCATCGTCACCCTGCTGGGTCCCAACGGCGCGGGCAAGTCGACCACGCTGAAGGCCATTTCCGGCCTGCTGGGCACCGAGGACGGCGAGGTGACGCGCGGCAACATCACCTTCATGGGCGAGGAGATCGCCAACCGCGCGCCGGAAGAGATCGTCCGGCGCGGCATCTTCCAGGTGATGGAAGGACGGCGCATCATCGAGGACATGACGGTGACCGAGAATCTGCGGCTCGGCGCCTTCACCCGCAAGGATGGCGGCGCCGCCAT
Source organism: Paramagnetospirillum marisnigri (assembly GCF_001650715.1). Classification (GTDB taxonomy): domain Bacteria; phylum Pseudomonadota; class Alphaproteobacteria; order Rhodospirillales; family Magnetospirillaceae; genus Phaeospirillum; species Phaeospirillum marisnigri. The sequence continues at coordinate 96,969 of NZ_LWQT01000037.1, forward strand.
CCGCAACGACATCGACATGGTGTTCAACTATTTCCCCCGCCTGAAGGAACGCACCGGACTGGCCGGCTATCTGTCGGGCGGCGAACAGCAGATGCTGGCCATCGGCCGCGCCATGATGGCAAGGCCCAAGATGATCCTGCTGGACGAGCCCTCCATGGGCCTGTCGCCTTTGCTGGTCAAGGAGGTGTTCGGCATCATCGAGAAGCTGTGCGCCGAGACCGGCGTCACCATCTTGCTGGTGGAACAGAACGCCCGCATGGCGCTGAAGATCGCCGAGTTCGGCTATATCATGGAATCGGGCAAGATCGTGCTGGACGGAGCCAAGGACGACCTGGTCAACAACGAGGACGTCAAGGAATTCTATCTGGGCGGCGACAAGGAACGCAAATCGTTCAAGAACCTGAAATCCTACAAGCGCCGCAAGCGGTGGCTGTAGGCAGCTAGCCCCCTCTCCCGCTTGCGGGGGAGGGTCGGGGTGGGGGCCTGGGCCCCTCCCATCCAATCCAGTTGGCCCTCACCCTCCGGCGCGGGCGCGCCTCCTCCCTCTCCCGCAAGCGGGAGAGGGTTTGAAACGACGGAAGCAAAATGACCGACTTCTACGATTCCCTGGAAACCCGCTCGGCCGACGAGCGCGAGGCGGCGCTGTTCGCGGCCCTGCCCGAGCAGATCAGGCTGGCCCAGGCCGATGCCCCCGCCTATGGCCGCCTGCTGGCCGGACTCGACCCGGCCGCGATCACCGACCGCGCCGCCCTGGCCAAGCTGCCCGTGACCCGGAAGTCCGAGTTGATCGACGCCCAGCAGGCCGACCCGCCCTTCGCCTCGCTGATCGCGACGCCGAAATCCGAGTTGCGCCGGGTCTTCGCCTCGCCCGGCCCCATCTACGACCCCGAGGGCTGGGATAATGACTGGTGGCGCATCGCCCGCGCCCTGTTCGCCGCCGGGTTCCGCCGGGGCGATCTGATGCATAATTGCTTTTCCTACCATTTCACCCCCGGCGGCGTGATGTTCGAGACCGGCGCCCACGCGCTGGGCTGCCCGGTCTTCCCGGCCGGGGTGGGCAATACCGACAACCAGGCCAAGGCCATCGCCGACCTGAAGCCCCAGGGCTATGGCGGCACGCCGTCCTTCCTCAAGATCATCCTGGAACGGGCCGAGGAACTGGGCCTGGACCACTCGTCGCTGACCAAGGCCTGCGTCTCGGGCGAGGCGCTGCTGCCGCCGCTGCGCCAGGGGCTGAAGGATCTGGGGGTCGACGTCACCCAGTGCTATGCCAGCGCCGATCTGGGCCTGATCGCCTATGAGACCGCGGCGCGGGAAGGCTTGGTGGTGGACGAGGCCATCATCGTCGAGATCGTGCGCCCCGGAACCGGTGACCCGGCCCCCGAGGGCGAGGTCGGCGAGGTGGTGGTGACCAGCTTCAACCAGGACTATCCCCTGCTCCGCTTCGCCACCGGCGATTTGTCGGCGGTGCTGCCGGGCGTCAGTCCCTGCGGCCGCACCAATATGCGCCTGAAGGGCTGGATGGGCCGCGCCGACCAGACCACCAAGATCAAGGGCATGTTCGTCCATCCCCGCCAGATCGCCGAGGTGATCAAGCGCCACCCCGAGGTGATCCGCGCCCGACTGGTGGTGGAAGGCGAGGCCGGAGCCGACCGCCTGACCCTCAATATCGAAAGCGCCGCATCCGGACTGGAAGCGGCGCTGAAGGACTCCTTCCAGTCGCTGTGCAAGCTGAAGACCGAGATCGTCCTGCACGCCCCCGGCAGCCTGCCCAACGACGGCATCGTCATCCAAGACAAGAGAGCCTGAGCATGACCCTGACCCCGAATCTCGATCCCTTCGCGCTGGCCAAGCAGCTTTCGGGCAAGCACCTGATCGGTGGCGCCTTCGTTGCCTCCAAGTCGGGCAAGACCTTCGACGTGGATAATCCCGCCACCGGCGAGGTCATCGGCACCGCCGCCTTCGGCACCAAGGAGGATGTGGACGCCGCCGTGGCCTCGGCCAAGGCAGCGCAGAAGGAATGGGCCAAGCTGGCGGCCCGGGCGCGCGGCAAGCTGGTGGCCGAATGCGGCCGGGTTCTGGCCAGTCATGTGGAGGAGCTGGGCCGTCTGGTGGCGCTGGAAACCGGCAAGGCCCTGCGCACCGAAAGCCGGGTCGAGGCCGGGGTGCTGGCCGATATGTTCACCTATTTCGGCGGGCTGGGCAGCGAGTTGAAGGGTGAGACCATCCCCTTCAACCCCGACATGCTGACCGTCACCGTGCGCGAGCCGGTCGGCGTGGTGGCCTGCATCATCCCGTGGAACGTGCCGCTGCTGCTGATGGCCATGAAGGCCGCCGCCGCCCTGGTGGCGGGCAATTCCGTGGTGGTCAAGTCGGCGGAAGAAGCGCCGCTGACCGTGCTGCGCGTCGCCGAGATCATGAACACCGTCCTGCCCCATGGGTTGTTCAACATGCTGTCGGGCTTCGGCCCCGAATGTGGCGCGCCGCTGGTGGAGCATCCCGACGTCAGGAAGGTCAGCTTCACCGGCTCGGTGGAGACCGGCCGCATCGTCTACAAGGCCGCCGCCGAGAAGCTGATCCCCGTCACCCTGGAACTGGGCGGCAAGAGCCCCATGATCGTCTGCGCCGATGCCGACATGGATCAGGCGGTGGCGGGCGCCCTGGCCGGCATGCGCTTCACCCGCCAGGGCCAGAGCTGCACCGCCTCCTCGCGCCTGTTCGTCCACGAGAGCATCCACGACGAGTTCATCGCCCGGGTGAAGGCCAAGGTGGACGCCATGGTGATGGGCGATCCCCTGGACGAGAAGACCGATATCGGCACCATTGTCTCCGACGGCCAGTTGGAGCGGGTGCGCTCCTACATCGCGCTGGGCGAGGAGACCAAGGGCGCCACCAAGCACACCTGCTCCGCCATGCCGACCGACCCGAAGCTGGCCAAGGGCCGCTTCGTCCAGCCGGTGATCTTTACCGGAGTTAAGAACTCGGATCGCATCTGCCAGGAGGAAATCTTCGGCCCGGTCTGCGCCGTGATCAAGTGGAGCGACTACGACACCGTCATCGAGCAGGCCAATGACAGCGAATACGGCCTGGCCGCCTCCATCTGGACCCGCGACATCAAGGTCGCCATGGACGCCACCAGGCGGCTGGAGGCAGGCTTCGTCCAGGTCAACCAGAACCTGGTGGTCCAGCCCACCCTGTCCTATGGCGGGGTCAAGACCTCGGGCCTGGGCAAGGAGGCCTCGCTGGAATCCATGCTGGAGCACTTCACCCACAAGAAGACCATCATCTTCAACATGAAGTGAGGAAGTCGCGTTCCTGGACCATGGCAAGCCGAAGAGGAGCCAGATCGTTGCAGGCGATCCGCCAGACCAGCCGAGGATTGATCGTGCCGTATTCATGCGCGATGCGGTCGCGCATGGAACGCACGTCCCGCCACGGAATCTCCGGGTATCGTTCCTCGATGCCCGGAGCCAGATGCTTGGCCGCCTCGCCGATGATCATGATCAGGTGGGTCACCGCCAGCACGCGCATGCGGTCCCCAAGAAAAGCCTGTTCTCCCAGGTCCGCGATAAATCCCTCGATTTCGGAAATGGCCCCAAGAATGTCGTCCACACGTTGGGAGGCGCGCTCTCGCCAGTCAGAAGACATCCGCCGCCTCTTCCGCCACGCGCTTGCTGATCCTGGGCTTCAGAGCGTCCCAGGTCAGCACATCCACCTTGCGCCCCAACCAGTCGGCCGTGTCGTTCTGAACGCCACACAGGGTCAGCAGGCTGAAACGAGACTCCCGGTCATAATCGATCACCAAGTCCACATCGCTGTCGGGCCCCGCATCGCCCCTGGCGACCGAACCGAACACAGCCATGCGGGTCACCCCCTTGGCGCGGTAGAAATCCTCGTGCGCCCTCAGGATGGCGATGACCTCTTCAAGCTTGGGCACCTGTCCCATGGCGGACACTCCGTTTCCGATGGCGCCATTTTACCAGATACGATCTTCACGCTCAAAGGACCATCCCCATGACCACCCCTGATCCCATCGTCATCACCGGCGCCGCCCGTACTCCCATGGGCGGCTTCCAGGGCGAACTGGCGGGCCTGTCGGCGCCGCAATTGGGTGCTGCCGCCATCAAGGCGGCGGTGGAGCGTTCCGGCATCGCGCCCGATCAGGTGGACGAGGTCTTCATGGGCTGCGTCCTGCCCGCCGGGCTGGGCCAGGCTCCGGCGCGCCAGGCCTCGCTGGGGGCGGGCATTCCCCAATCGGCGGGCTGCACCACCATTTCCAAGGTCTGCGGTTCGGGGATGAAGGCGGCCATGCTGGCCCATGACCTGCTGGTGGCGGGCACCGCCCAGGTGATGGTGGCGGGCGGCATGGAAAGCATGTCCAATGCGCCCTATCTGCTGGACAAGGCCCGGGGCGGCTATCGCCTGGGCCATGGCAAGGTCCTCGACCACATGTTCTTCGACGGGTTGGAGGACGCCTATGCCAAGGGCCGCTTGATGGGCACCTTCGCCGAGGAATGCGCCGACAGCTATAAGTTCAGCCGCGAGGCCCAGGACGGTTTCGCCCTCGCCTCGCTGGCCCGTGCCCAGAAGGCCTCCACCGATGGCTCATTCACCGCCGAGATCGCCCCGGTCATCCTCAAGACCCGCAAGGGCGACAGCGTGATCGCCATCGACGAACAGCCGCGCAAGGCCCAGCCCGACAAGATTCCGACGCTGCGGCCCGCCTTCCGCGACGATGGCACCGTGACGGCGGCCAATTCGTCCTCCATCTCCGATGGCGGCGCCGCCCTGGTGCTGATGCGCCGCTCCGAGGCCGAGAAGCGCGGCATCGCGCCCCTGGCCACCATCCTGGGCCACGCCAATTTCGCCCAGGCCCCCGCCCTGTTCACCACCGCCCCGGTGGGCGCCATCAATGCCCTGCTGGCCAAGATCGGCTGCAAGGCGGGCGATATCGACCTGTGGGAGATCAACGAGGCCTTCGCGGTGGTGACCATGGCCGCCATGCACGACCTCAAGCTGGACCACGACCGCGTCAATATCCATGGCGGCGCCTGCGCGCTCGGCCATCCCATCGGCGCCTCGGGGGCGCGCATCATCGTCACCTTGCTGGCGGCGCTGAAGCAATACGGCCTGAAGCGCGGCGTCGCCTCGCTGTGCATCGGCGGCGGCGAGGCCACCGCGCTGGCGGTTGAGTTGGCCTAGGCGAGGGAGGTACGTGCATGACCGACGAGCGAAGCGAGGAGTTGCGGGCAAGGCCCGGCGCGGCCTGTGCCGCGATAGCCAAGGCGACCGGAGGTCGCCGCCCGGCGCTTGAGGGACAAAAATCATGATCCCCACCGAGGAACAGCAGATGATCCGCCACATGGCGCGGAACTTCGCTCAGGAAAAGCTGCTGCCCAACGCCGCCCTGTGGGATCGCGACCACCATTTCCCGCGCGGCGCGCTGGCCGAGATGGGCAGCCTCGGCTTCCTTGGCATGGTGGTGCCGCCGGAATGGGACGGCGCCGGAACCGATTACGTCTCCTATGTCATGGCGGTGATGGAGATCGCAGCGGGCTGCGGCCCGGTCTCCACCATCATGAGCGTGCACAATTCGGTGGGCTGCGCCCCCATCCTGCGCTTTGGCACCCAGGCCCAGAAGGAGGAGTTCCTGCGGCCCATGGCCCGGGGCGAGAAGATCGGCTGCTTCTGCCTGACCGAGCCAGAGGCGGGCTCCGACGCCGCCGCCATCCGCTCCCGCGCGCGGCGCGATGGCGACCACTACGTCATCACCGGCGCCAAACAGTTCATCACCTCGGCCAGGAACGGCCAGGTGGCCATCGTTTTCGCCGTCACTGACCCGCAGGCGGGCAAGCGCGGCATTTCCGCTTTCATCATTCCCACCGACACGCCCGGCTTCACCGTGGCGCGGGTGGAGGACAAGCTGGGGCAACACCTGTCGGACACCTGCTTCGTCACCCTGGACGATATCCGGGTTCCCGCCTCCGCCCGTCTGGGCGAGGAAGGCGAGGGCCTGAAGATCGCCCTGGCCAATCTGGAAGGCGGACGGTTGGGAATCGCGGCGCAAAGCGTCGGAATGGCGCGCTCGGCCTTCGACCATGCTCTGGCCTATGCCCAGGAGCGGAAGCAGTTCGGCAAGCCCATCTTCGAGCATCAGGCGGTGGCCTTCCGGCTGGCCGACATGGCGACAAGGATCGAGGCGGCCGAGCAATTCGTCCTGCACGCAGCAGGGTTGCGCGATGCCGGAAGGGCTTGCCTGAAAGAGGCTTCCATGGCCAAGCTGTTCGCCAGCGAGATGGCGGAGCGGGTCTGTTCCGACGCCATCCAGATTCATGGCGGTTACGGTTATCTCGCCGATTTTCCGGTTGAACGCATCTACCGCGACGTCAGGGTCTGCCAGATCTACGAGGGCACCAGCGACATTCAGCGCCTGGTGATCTCGCGGGCGCTGGCGGCCCAGTAGCACTGAGCTTGGGGGTTTTCCACATGAAGGACATTCTGGTTCACCTGGACGACAGCGAACGCTGCGTCGCCCGCCTTGATATCGCCGTCGGCCTGGCCAAGAAATTCGGCTCCCGCCTGACCGGCCTGTTCGCGCGTGTCGAAAGCCACAAGCCCAGCGCCGTCGCCCACAAGGCCAGCGACGTGCTGGTCGCCGCCCGCGACGCGGCCAAGGCCCTGTTCGAGAGCAAGACCGCTGCCGCCGGAGTCACCGGCCGCTGGTGGCAACTGGCCCATGGCGAGCCCGACCATGTGCTGAGCGAGACCATGTTCTGTGCCCGCTATGCCGATCTGGTGGTGATGGGCCAGATCGACCCCAAGGGCAAGCTGGTGCCCAAGGAACTGGTGGAACATACCATCCTGCATTGCGGCCGCCCGGTCCTGGTGGTTCCCCATACCGGCAGCTTCGAAACCGTGGGCGAGCGTATCGCCGTGGCCTGGAACGCGGGCAAGGAAGCGGTGCGTGCGCTGAACGACGCCAAGCCGCTGATGGCCGGAGCCAAGCAGGTGACCGTGCTCTCCATGCACAAGGCCCACGACCGCGCCGCCGCCGCCATGGGCGAGGTGCCCCATGTGGACGTGATCGACCATCTGGCCGCCGATGGCATCAATGCCGTGGGTGAGCATCTGGCGGGCGAGCATATCGGCAAGATGGACATGCTGCTGTCGCGGCTCTGCGACCTTGGCGCCGATCTGGTGGTGATGGGGGCGCATGGCCAGTACGGCCTGTCGCTCAAGCGCGGCAGCGGCACCAAATACGTCCTGGCCCATATGACCGTGCCGGTGCTGATGTCCAACTGACTGGTTTTCTTGACGGTAATGGGAGGGGGCGCTGAACCCGCCCCTACCCTTCATCGTAATCGTGAGAATGCTTGTCCAGATCGCTCAGCAGCGAGGCGCTGAAGATGGTGCAGTAATCGCTGTTGGGGCATTGGCGCAGACGGGGGCATGAGAGGGTCTTGCGAGTGAAATCCCGCAGGGCCGCTTCGTCGTCGGCCTCGACCAGTTGACGCCCGATTTCGGAAACCAGGCGGATGGTGCATGTTTCGGATCCCAGCGTCATGGACGCCTCACCACACAGGGCGATCCTTCCGACAGGGGAGAAGCGCCGTTCCAGGTTGGGCAGGATGGCACTGTGCCGTCTACTCACCCTGAAGTGGGATTATACTTCAGATTAAGAAGAAAGGGAATTAATTACTCTAAAGGATAGAGTTCTCAATATTTATCAAATTTATAGGATAAATATCAGAGAATTTGCGAAAAATTTTATGCAATTTTTCTCAGGCTATTCCAGCCACTCACCCTTGTAGACTCCCCAGATTTCCTCGCGCTTCAGCCATCCCTGCATCTGGCCAACCTCGACCCGGCAATAGTCGCGCGAGCGCGGGCATTGCAACAGCCGCCCCAGCACACCGGCCTCCACCAGCGCCACCGTGTCGGCGGACTCGCCATCGGAGCCGCGCAACTGCCGCTGGCTGCCGATCACCACCATCATGCGCCGTCCCGACAGCATGCTTTGATGCACCCAACCCTCGGTTCCCTGCCAGTCGCGGATCTTGCGCCAGGCCTCGAATTCGGCGATGACCTCCACCGGCAGATCCTTGCGGGCATAGATCCAGTCGATGGGATAGCGCTGGCCCGGGCCGGTCCGCACATTGACCTCATCGGACCGCAGTGACACGAAGCGGGGCAAAGGCAGGCCACTGGCCTCGCCCGCCACACCGGGCGCGGCCTGGACCAGCATCAGAAATACCGCAAGGATCCCCCCGAACAGACTCGAATTCATCGTGCCTCCACCCTCATTATAGGCGTTGCCCCGACCTTGCGGTCAAGCTGGGTGGAGAGCGACACTTTCAAGAAGTTCCAACTGCCCTCTGGACAAGGCAGGCCCAAGTTGCTAGGTCGTTGGGGCAGTCCCCGGGAGGAGTACACAAATGCCGCATAAGAAGCCGGTCGTCGTTGTCAGCCGCAAGCTGCCCGACGTCATCGAAACCCGGATGATGGAGCTGTTCGACGCCAGACTGAACGTCGACGACCATCCCATGACCAAGACCGAATTGATCGAGGCGGTGAAGACCGCCGACGTTCTGGTCCCCACCGTGACCGATCGCATCGATGCCGCCATCCTGTCCCAGGCTGGTCCCAATCTGAAGTTGATCGCCAATTTCGGCACCGGCGTCGACCATATCGACCTCGCCACCGCCCGTCAGCGGGGCATCACCATCACCAACACCCCCGGCGTCCTGACCGAGGACACCGCCGACATGGCCATGGCCCTGATCCTGGCGGTTCCGCGCCGTCTGGCCGAGGGTGAGCGCCTGATCCGCTCGGGCGATTGGAAGGGGTGGAGCCCCACTTTCATGATGGGCCACCGCATCTGGGGCAAGCGCCTGGGGATCATCGGCATGGGCCGGATCGGCCAGGCGGTGGCACGGCGCGCCAAGGCCTTTGGCATGGCCATCCACTACCACAATCGCAAGAAGGTCCATCCCGACATCGAGAACGAGTTGGAGGCGACCTACTGGGAAAGCCTGGACCAGATGCTGGCCCGCATGGATGTGGTCACCGTTCATTGCCCGCACACCCCGGCCACCTTCCACCTGCTGTCGGCCCGGCGCCTGGAACTGCTGCCCAAGCACGCCTATGTGGTCAACACCGCCCGTGGCGAGATCCTGGACGAGAACGCGCTGACCCGCATGCTGATCCGGGGCGACCTGGCCGGTGCCGGTCTGGACGTGTTCGAGCACGAACCGGCGGTCAATCCCAAGCTGCTGGCGCTCAATAACGTGGTGCTGCTGCCCCATCTGGGCTCGGCCACCGTGGAAGGCCGCGTCGATATGGGCGAGAAGGTGCTGATCAACATCAAGACCTTTGCCGATGGCCATAATCCGCCGGACCGTGTCCTGGCCTCCATGTTCTAGAGTCCTCGACGGACAAAGCCCCCCGAGGCGATGCCTCGGGGGGCTTTTTTCATTTCTTGAACAACACCCCAAGGGCTTTCATCTGCTCATCGCGCCCTGCCCCGGCCATCTGGCGCAAAGAGAGCTCTGCCCGGGCATTGAAGCCTGCCGCGCGCAGCCGCGCCACGGCGTCCTCGGCATCGGTCCCGGCGACCTGGGCCGCCACCGTCACCGGCGCGTCCAGCAACGCCTGTACCGCCAGGATATGGGACGGCTTGGCCTTATCGCCCGGCGGCGACACGAAGGACGCCGCCAGCAGCAGCAGACAGGCGCCCATCACCGCCAAGGCCGCCCTCTGATGGAAATAGCGCTTGAACATCCCGAGATTGGCGGCGGCGTGCAGGCCGACGGCGGCCACCAGCCCCCAGCCCAGCCATTCATGGGCCAGCTTGTTGAGGCCTGAGTCCAGGTGGAAGAACATCAAGATGCCGGTGACGGCGATCAGGGCGAAGCTGCCCATGGTGAGCGGCGTGGCCCATTCCCTCAGTGTCATGATCTTGTCTCGCGTCAGCGATCTCCCCCCGGCCACTTGCCGCCGGGGGGAAATGGTTGGTGTCAGTGATGCATGGGGCCGTGGCGGCCACTCATCATGGTATCTGCGAGCTTCTTCTGGTCCGGGGTCAGAGTCTCGTAGAACTTGGTCATGGCGGGAACCACCTTGGCCATGGACGCGGTCTTGGCCTCCATCATCTTCTGCATCTGGGCCATGCGGGCAGGCGGAGTGGCGGCCTGGGGCTGGGCGGTCAGTTCGGCACAGACCTTGCGGACCGGCTCATTGGCCGCCTTGATGGTCTCGGTCAGGGCCTTCAGCTCGCCCTTCTGGCGATCCGTCAAGTCCAGCTTGATCTCCATATAGGCGTTCTTGGCCGCCATGCGGGCATCCATGTCGGAGCACATGCGCGCGAACTGGTCGCCGCCGCCCATATGGCCGCCCATCATGGGATTGGCGCGGGCGGCACCCACCGCCCCGGCCAGGCCCAGGGCGATCAGGATGGCGATGGTATAACGGGGAAAGGACTTCATATCGGCACCTCGATTGGGGATCGAATGATGCCGTTCTAGGCCGTCCGTGTAACAGGACGACGAGCCATATGGTAACACAAGGTAACGGGCAGCCCGCCCCTACCCCTTGAGACCTTGGATGATTTTCTCGATACCCCGGAAGGCGGCGGCCAATTCCACATGGGCCTCGCGCATGGCGGCCGGATCGGGGCAGGGATGGCCGCCGATGCGATTGGCCTGGAGCATGCGCAGCGCGGCGGCGAAGGACTGGCCCTTGACGAAATTGGCCACATAGCGCACGGCGCTGTAATGCACCGCCAGATGCCCGGCCTGCTTCTCGCCCAGCAGATGCAGCGAGGTCTGGGCCGCCTGCCAGCCGCTGTCCATGTCGGCCAGGGCACAGACCGCCGAGACGAAGGATACACCGGCATCGGCATTGGGCGGCACCGGCACCGCCTCGAAAGCCTGACGCCGCGCCTCCAGTTCCACCACCAGCAGGGTCTTGGCGGCCTGGCGGCGGCGTGTCTCGTCGCTGGCCTGCAGCGAGCGCGCCATCATGGTGCCGGTCCAACCGGCAATGGCGGCGCCCAGGGCCAGCATGGCGGCGGCGATCAGGCCCGCGACCACCACAATCACTTCCCAGCCAAAGCCGATGCTGGTGGCGACGGGCGGCGGCGCGGGCGCGGGTTCGACGGCAGGCGGCGGAGGAGGAGGCGGAACCACCACCACCGGCGGCGCCACGGGAGCGGAAACCGGTGCGGGTGCGGGAACGGCAACCGGCGCCGGAGCAACCGTCTCGGTCAGGGGGCGCACCGCCAGGAAGCCGGGCGTTTCCTCGGCTGGCTGGCTGGGAGTCGCCGGGCTGGAAGCGGCGGGAACCGGCTGGGCCAGCACCGGGGCGGCCTCGTCCGCCGCCCAGGCCGGGAGAAGCGGAACCAGAAGGGACGCCAGCACGACCAGAGCCTTGCACCGCATGAAGTCACCACTTTCCAATCGGGAGATCATCTCAGCCGAACATAGACCAGGACGGGGCCGGATTAAAGCCCCGGGCGGGCACACTTCGCCCTTGCTTTTTCGCGTTGCAAGCGCCAGACCGGAACCACCATGAGCATTCGCAATCTCAGCTATCTGTTCGAGCCCACCTCGGTGGCGGTGATCGGCGCCTCGGATCGGCCGCGCTCGGCCGGAACAGTGGTGATGCGCAACCTGCTGGCGGGCGGATTCAAGGGGCCCATCATGCCGGTGCACCCCAAGCACCGCGCCGTGGCCGGGGTGCTGGCCTATGCCCATGTGGACGCCCTGCCCCTCGCCCCCGATCTGGCGGTGCTGTGCACCCCCGGCGCCGCCGCCCCGGCCCTGCTCGACGCCCTGGGGCGCAAGGGCACCCGCGCGGCGGTGGTCATCGCCGCCGATGGCGACAAGGAGGCCATGCTGGCCGCCGCCGCCCCTCACGGCATCCGCCTATTGGGACGCGGCAGCCTGGGCGTGCTGGTGCCGCGCATCGGGCTGGATGCCAGCTTCTCCCATGTCTCCGCCCTGCCCGGCAAGGTGGCGCTGGTATCGCAGTCGGGCGCCCTGTGCAGCGCCGTGCTGGACTGGGCGCGGCCACGCGGCATCGGCTTTTCCCATTTCGTCAGCCTGGGCGAAGGCGCCGATATCGATTTCGCCGACGTGATGGATTATCTGGCCAATGACGACCAGACCCGCGCCGTGCTGCTGTATATCGAGGATATCGGGGCGCGGCGCAATTTCATGGCCGCCGCCCGCGCCTGCGCCCGCAACAAGCCGGTGCTGCTGGTCCGCGCCGGGAGCGTCGCCGACGACCGCCCGGTGGGGCCGTTCCTGGCCGAGGCGCTGGCCCGGCCCGAGGATTCCTTCAACGCCGCCATCCGCCGCGCGGGCGCGCTCCGGGTCAACGACATCAACGAGCTGTTCGGCGCGGTGGAGACCCTGGCCCGGGCGCGGCCCATGAAGGGCAACCGGCTGGCCATCCTGTCCAATGGCGGCGGCACCGCCATGATGGCCAAGGCCGAGATGGGCGATCCCGGCGGCGGCCAGATCGCCCAGTTGTCCGAGGAGACCCTGCGCAAGCTGTCGGCGCTGATGCCGCGTGGCTGGGTCGCCGACGATCCCGTCGATCTCGGGGTCGACGCCGATGGCAAGCGCTATGCCGAGACCCTGCGGGTCTTGATCGAGGCCGAGGAGGTGGACGCCATCCTGGTGGTGCATGCCCCCAATGCCATGTCCGATCCGGTGGAGGCCGCCCAGTCGGTGATCGACACCCAGCGCCGTCACGGCGGCGCCGTCCTGACTTCGTGGGTGGGGGAAGAGGCGGTGGCCCCGGCCCGCAAGCAGTTCGCCGATGCCGGACTGCCCACCTATGACACGCCGGGCCGGGCGGTGCGCGCCTTCCGCCATCAGGTCAACTATCAGCGTAACCAGGACATGCTGATGGAGACGCCGCCCGCCCACTTAAGCGGCTTCGCCGCCGCCAAAGGCACGGCGCGCCTGATCGTCTCGCGCGGGCTGGCGACACCGGGCGGCTTGCTGAGCGAGCCCGATTCCAAGGCCATGCTGGCCGCCTATGGCATCCCCGTGCAGCCCTCGCTGCTGGCACGCAGCGTGGACGACGCGGTCAAGGCGGCCGAGACCCTGGGCTATCCCATCGCCCTGACCCTGGCCGCCGCCGATCTGGCGCGCAAATGGGATATCGGCGGCGTCGCGCTCAATCTGGAAAGCGCCGAGGCGGTGCGACAATCGGCCGAGGGCATCCTGCGCCGGGTCGGCGCCCAGCGCCCCCAGACCCAGGTGCAGGGCTTCACCGTCCAGAAGATGGTGTTCCGCCCCCATGCCCGCCAACTGGTGGTGGGCATCGCCTGCGACCCGCTGTTCGGCCCCATGCTGGTCTTCGGCGAGGGCGGAAGGGCGGTGGAGGTGGTGCGCGACCACACCGTCGGCCTGCCGCCGCTCAACCTGCCGCTGGCGCGGGGCATGATCGCCCGCACCCGGGTCTCTCGCCTGCTCGACGCCGTCGGCCCGCGCCCCGCCGCCAATCGCGACGCCATCGCCGAGGTGCTGGTGCGGCTGTCTTCCATGCTGGTGGACAATCCGGAAATCGTCGCCTGCGACATCAATCCGCTATTCGCCGACGAGACCGGCGTGCTGGCCCTGGATGTGCGCATGCGGGTGGCGCCCAAGGACGACAGCGACCTGCGCCATTTCTCCATCCTGCCCTACCCCGCCGAGCTGGAGGAACCCGCCCGGCTGCATGACGGCTCGGCGGTGGTGCTGCGTCCCATCCGGCCCGAGGACATGCCCGCCCATGCCGAGCTGATGAACCGCATGACGCCCCAGGACTTGCGGCTGCGCTTCTTCGGCCAGGTGCGCCAGATCCACCATCACCAGATGGCGCGGCTGACCCAGATCGACTATGAGCGGGAAATGGCCTTCGTGGCCTCCCGCCCGGGCAAGGACGGCCAGCCCGAGACCCTGGGCGTGGTCCGCACCGTCACCGATCCCGACAATCAGCGGGCCGAACTGGCGGTGCTGGTGCGGTCCGACATGAAGGGCACGGGGCTGGGCACCATGCTGATGGACAAGATCGTCACCTACCAGAAGACCAAGGGCACCCGGGCGATCTATGCCCAGATCATGGCCGAGAACACCGCCATGATCCGCCTGGCCATGAAGGGCGGCTTCAAGCGCCAGCGCTCGGAAGACCCCGACGTGGTCGAGATGGTGCTGGACCTGTGACGCTGGTCGACGCGTGATCCAACTCGTCATGTCCTCCCGAGCGGCAGCGAGGGACCTCGTCCTGGAACGGCTTTTCCTGGTTGGAAGCAGCATTCCAGACAGGGATCCCTCCTCCCGATGGTCGTCGGGATGACAGGTCATACACCGACAGGTCCCAGTCCGGTTGAGCGGATACGAATTGTATTTTCTTCGTCACCCCGGAATGACCGATTCAACGAAACAGGGCGCCCCGAGGGGCGCCCTGTTCCGGTTCGCTCGGAGGAGCAGAGATGGGCGGCTCAGCCGTCCACCCGGACGATGACCTCGACCCGGCTGATATGCAGACCGGCGGGGGCATCGGGAATCTTGGACACGGCGATCAGCTCGGCGGGGATATCGCACAGCTTGCCGCTCTTCTCGTAGAAGAAGTGGTGATGGTCGGTGGTGTTGGTGTCGAAATAGGACCGTCCGGCATCCACCACGATCTCGCGCAGCAGACCGGCATCGGTGAACTGGTGCAGCGTGTTGTAGACCGTGGCCAGCGACACCCGGATATTGCTGGACAGCGCCTCGGTATGAAGCTGCTCGGCCGAGATATGCCGATCACCGCCGTCGAACAGCAGGCGGGCCAGCGCCAGCCGCTGCCGGGTCGGGCGCAGCCCCACCGCGCGAAGGCGGTCGAGAGCCTGACTATAGGGGCGAACGGTGATCATGGTCATGGGTGGCGGCCCTTTTCCGGTTATCTCAATTGATCCATCTCAAATCTATCATAGCGCCCTTCGGCGATGGAAGAACGATAATGCCAACAATTCCAGGGATTAACCGTAAGTATCGGCTTTTCTACACCATTTCCGGGGCATCCCAGGGGAATACCAGCCATAGGTCTTGTGGCATATCCTTGACGAAAGTATCGACCAAGGGCCGCCCGGCCGGTTTGGCGTAAAGGGTGGCGTAGTGGGCGGCGGGCAACATGGCGCGGACCATGCGGGCGGTATCGCCGGTATCCACCAGATCGTCCACCACCAGCATCCCGGCGCCGCTGCCCTCGATCCGCTTCAGAACCGACATCTGGTGGCGGTTGCCATCGCCATAGCTGGCGATGCAGATGGTATCCACATGGCGCAGGTGCAGTTCGCGGGCCAGGATGGCGGCGGGAACCAGCCCGCCCCGCGCCACGGCGACGATGCCGAGGAATGGCCCCCTGTCCTTCAGTCGCCGGGCCAGTTCACGGGCATCGGCGTGAATTTCGTCCCAGCCCAGGGCCAGGGTCGTGGTAAAGCTGGGGTCCAGATCCATGAATTCACCCGGGGCTATGGGGAACAGCCGTCACCACTCTGGACGGAAGGCCCGGTTTTCGCAACAATCGCCCCACTTCCGCCCCCCGTTGACAGCAGGCTTCATGCTGAACTCCCCCCTGGCCCGCCGTGGCATGGTCACCTCGCCCCATCACCTAGCCTCCCAAGCCGGGCTGGCGGTGCTGAAGGAGGGCGGCACCGCCATCGAGGCCGCCATCGCCACCGCCGCCATGCTGGGGGTGGTCTATCCCCATATGACCGGATTGGGCGGCGATGCCTTCTGGCTGATCGCCGAACCGGGCAAGCCGCCGCTGTCCATCGATGGCTCGGGCGCCTCGGGCGCCAAGGTGGATGCCGAGCTTTACCGCCGCCGGGGGCTGGCCACCATTCCCACCCGTGGCCCGCTGGCCGCCAATACGGTGGCGGGCGCCATCTCCAGTTGGCAATTGGCGCTGGACGTCTCGGCCCAATGGGGCGGCAAGCTGCCCCTGGCCCGCCTGTTGGAAGACGCCGCCTTCATCGCCCGCGACGGCTTCGCCGTCACCACGCATCAGGCCGCCGCCGCCGTCCGGACCCTGGGCGAGTTGAAAGGCCAGCCCGGCTATGCCGACCAGTTCCTGGTCAAACGCAAGCCCCCGCTGCCAGGCAGCATTCTGCGCCTGCCCGCCCTGGCGGCGACCCTGGACCGGCTGGCCGCCCACGGGCTGGACGATTTCTACCGGGGCGGCCTGGGGCGCTCCGTCGCCGCCCAACTGGCCGAGGCGGGCAGCCCGCTGCGGTCCGAGGACCTGGCGCGGCATCGCGGCATGCGGCGGCGGCCGCTGTCCCTGGCCCTGCCCTGCGGCAGCCTGTTCAACACCGCGCCGCCCACCCAGGGCCTGGCCTCGCTGATCCTGCTGGGGCTGTTCCAGCGCCTGAACGTCACCCAGGCCGAGAGCTTCGAGCATGTCCACGGCCTGATCGAGGCGGCCCGTCTGGCCCATGCGGTGCGCGACGCCCATGTCACCGACCCCGCCCGCATGTCGGTGCATGCCACCACCTATCTGACCGAAGGAGTGCTGGACCACATGGCCGCCGGAATCGACCCAGCCCGCGCCTCGGCCTTGCGCTCGGACTCCCCCGAGGGCGACACGGTATGGCTGGGGGTCGTGGATGGCCAGGGCCGCGCCGTCAGCTATATTCAAAGCCTGTTCCACGCCTTTGGCTCCGGCATCACCCTGCCCGAGACCGGCATCACCTGGCAGTGCCGGGGAAGCTCGTTCAGCCTGGAACCCGGCCATCGCAATGTGCTGGAACCGCGCCGGCGGCCCTTCCACACCCTGTCGCCCGGACTGGCCCGGCTGCGCGATGGCCGCACCATGGTGTTCGGCACCATGGGAGGCGACTGTCAGCCGCTGGTCCAGGCCGAGATTTTCACCCGTGCCGCCCTGTTCGGCCAGGGCCTGCAACAGGCCGTCTCCGCCCCGCGCTGGGCGCTGGGCCGCGCCCTGGACGGCGTCAAGGCCTCGGGCGTGCAGGTGGAGGCCCGCCTGGCCCCCGGGCTGGTCGAGCGCCTGCGCCAGGCGGGGCACCAAATCCAGGTGGTGGGAGAATGGGATTCACTGCTGGGCCATGCCGGTGCCCTGTGCCGACGGGGCGACGGCATGATCGAGGGAGCCGCCGACCCCCGTTCCGACGGGTCTGTTGCGGCATTTTGACGGGAAAGGACACACAAATTGGCTGATATCGTTCTCAAGGTGGTGGCGGAGGCCTTCATCAAAGGCCGCGACATCATGGATACCGGCGTCGCCATGGTGGGACTGGAGGGCGACAACGCCTTTTGCGGCGATTGCGGCCGCGAGATGATGCATCAGGTCCCCATCCGCACCATGTTGGTGAACATGCTGTATCGCTGCTCCTGCGGTGCGCTGAACGAGGTTCCCAAGGACTCCTGAAGGAGGAAGCCTGCCATGAAGCTTTACTACAAGCAGGGCGCCTGCTCGCTTTCGACCCATATCGCGCTGCGTGAGGCCGGACTGGACTTCGACATGGAGGCGGTGGATCTCCATGCCAAGAAGACCGAGACCGGCGCCGACTTCCTGGCCATCAACCCCAAGGGCTATGTCCCGGCCCTGGTCCTGGACGACGGGCGGGTGCTCACCGAGGGCGTCGCCATCGCCCTGGCCATTGCCGCCATGGCTCCAGGCAAGCATCTGGCGCCCGAGCCCGGCAGTGCCGAATACCTGAAACTGGTGGAATGGATGGTCTTCATCGCCACCGAACTGCACAAGAATACCGGTGCCCAGTTCAATCCCGCCATGCCCGAGGACGGCAAGGCCGCCCTGAAGACCGTGCTGACCCGCCGACTGGACTACACCGACAAGGCGCTGGGCCGGGGGCCTTATCTGATGGGCGAGCGCTTCACCGTCGCCGACGGCTATCTGTTCACGGTGTTCAACTGGCAGCCGCGCATCGGCCTGGACCAGGCCAATTGGCCCAACCTTGCCGCCCATTCCGCCCGGGTGCGCGAGCGTCCGGCGGTTCAGGCGGCATTGGCGGCCGAGAAGCTGATCTGAGGAGCGCGGGCGCGGGCGCCCTCGCCCGCCCCTCCGTTCAGGCAAGCAAAAGGGCCTGCGGTCAAACCACAGGCCCTTCGCATGACGGATCAGGCGTCGCCGAAATCAGGCGGCCTTGTCGGCCTTGCTGGCCAGGGCGCGCTGAATGCTCTTCTTCAGGCGGCGCGCCTCGGCAGACAGCTTGCTGTCGGCCACCGAAAGCAGATAGGCGTCGATGCCGCCATTGTGCTCGATGGTCTTCAGTCCATTGGTGGACAGACGCATGCGAACCGGGAAACCCAGCGCGTCGGACACCAGGGAGGCTTCCTGCAGGTTGGGCAGGAAACGGCGACGGGTCTTGTTGTTAGCGTGACTGACGTTGTTGCCGGTCAGAACGCCCTTGCCGGTGATGGCGCAGCGACGTGCCATGTCAAAATCCTCATCTCGATTCGTTCACCGGTTCATTCGACGGTCCAAGGACCGGACGGGCACCGGAGGAAGCCGCGTTTTTAAGGGGCCGGAACGCGCCCGTCAAGCAGGAATCATCACCCAAACAATTTGTCGATGGCATCCTGCCCCAACATCTTGTCCACATCGGCCTGGGTGACCCCCTGGCCGGGCAGTTGCGGGCCGTGCAGCAGCTTCTTGTCGGGGTCTTCTTCCTTGATCTCCACCACCACCTTGGTCAACTCGTCCCGGCCCCAGGTCAGGATGATGGCGTTGACCCGCTCCTCGACGAATTTCAGGGTATTGACCACCTTGGAGATGCGCTGGCCGGTAATGTCCTGGAACGAGCAGGCCTCGAACACCATGCCGACCTTGTCGTCGACCTTGTCGAACAGGGCGGACAGGGCGGCATTGTCGGCGTTGGCGGCACGGGCCTCGGCCATCAGGTTGCCGATGCTTTCCATGCTTTCCATGATGGTGTTGGTGGCGCCCTCGGTGGCGCCGACGATGGCGTCCAGCTGTTCCGACATGCCGCCGAAGTGATCGGGGGCTCCCGGCGGGTTGAGTGCCGCCAATTCCTTGCGGATCTTCTGCATATGGCCGAACAGGCCGACAAGTTCCCGCTTCAGGATCATGGTGTCATTGGGCGCAGCGGACATTTCGATTCCAGATACGGGTGCAGAGCAGCAAAGGATAGCCTGATTATCAATGCGTCGCCAAGGGGCGTCGGAAAAATTCCACCAACTGTCGGGCGGCGGAGCCGGGTGCCAGCCGCCCATCCACCACGGCCCGTTCCATATCCGGCAACAGTTTTTCAATCCTGGGGTCGTCACGCAAGGCCTGCAGCAAGGTTTCGGACACCTCGTTCCACATCCAGGCATGGGCCTGGCGCGCCCGGCGCTCGCCCAGGGCCCCGGCGGTATCCATGGTGTCGCGATAGGTTTCCACCATGCGCCAGACATCGTCGATGCCCTTGCGCTCCATGGCCGAGCAGGTCAGAACCGGCACCGTCCAATGGGGCGAGGCCGGAGCCAGCAGATGCAGCGCGTTCTGGTAGTCGCGCGCCGCCCGGCCCGCCGCCGCCGCCAGATCGCCATCGGCCTTGTTGACCACGATGGCATCGGCCAGTTCGACGATGCCCTTCTTGATGCCCTGCAACTCGTCACCGCCGCCAGGGACCAGAACCAGCAGGAACATGTCGACCATGTCGGCCACCGCCGTCTCGCTTTGGCCGACGCCCACGGTCTCGACCACGATGACGTCGAAGCCGGCGGCCTCGCAGACCAGCATGGCCTCGCGGGTGCGCCGCGCCACCCCGCCCAGGGTGCAGCCAGAGGGACTGGGGCGGATGAAGGCGCGGGCGTCGCGCGACAAGTCCTCCATGCGGGTCTTGTCGCCCAGGATGGAGCCGCCCGACCGCGGACTGGACGGGTCCACCGCCAGCACCGCCGGGCGCTTGCCCTGGGCCAGCACATGCAGGCCGAAGCTTTCGATGAAGGTGCTCTTGCCCGCGCCGGGAACGCCGGTGATGCCGATGCGCACCGAGCGCCCGGTATGGGGCAGCAGCCGATGCATCAGGGCCTCGGCGGTCTCGCGGTGATCCGGGCGCGAGGATTCGATCAAGGTGATGGCGCGGGCCAGGGCCCGGCGTTCACCGGCCAGGACGCCCCGGGCCAGGGCTTCGATATCAATGGAAGGCTGGGTCACGGTCGATACGGCCCTATTTCTTGTTGTCGGGCTCGCGGCCCTGGTTCAGGAAGGTGAGGATGGCCATGCCCACCAGCTTGGCCCGATCCTCGTCGGACAGATGATCAAGAATCTTGCGCTTGGCCTTGTGGACCTCGCGCGCCCGCTTCAGCAGGGCGGCCCGGTCCTCGGATACCGCGGCGGCGGCCTTGACGATGGGCTTGGCGCCCGGCTTGGAGACGGGCTTCGCCCCCACTTTGGGCTTGGGCTTCTTGCCGCCGAACAGGCCCTTCAGAAAGCCCAGCATATCAGCGCCCCCCGCCCAGCATGGCCTTTTCCGCCACCTGACGCAGCTTGTCCACCTCATCCTCGCTCAGTTGCGCCAGGGCGGACTGGCTGGCGCGCCGCACCAGCAGGGCGGAGCGGATCAGTTGCGCCTTTTCCGGCGGCAGGCGGCGCATGCGGTCCTCGGCCTCGGCCAGGGCGGTGCGAATATCGCGCTCGGGCGGCGGCACCGTCACCGCATGGACGCGCGTCGGCGCCTGGGGCGCGGTACGGCCCCGCAAGGCCTCGCGTGCCCGCTTGTCCAGGAACAGGGTCTGCAGCCATCCGATCATGCGACCAGTCTACTCTTCCAGGTAGCGTCGGCGCAAATGGGCCTCGAACACCGCCGGGTCCAGCGGGCGGCCGGTGGCCCGCGTCACCAGGTCGCGGCCGGTCAGCAACGAGCCCTGGCCGTGGACATGGGTCCTGAGCCAGCCCAACAGCGGCTTGAAGTCGCCACGCCCAAGGCCGGGCAGGATGTCCGGGTCGGCGGCCTGGGCCGCCTGGAACAACTGCGCCGCCGTCATGGCTCCCAGGGTATAGGTGGGGAAATAGCCCCACGAGCCGCCATACCAGTGGATGTCCTGCAGGCAGCCCAGGCGGTCGTCGGGCGGCGTGATGCCCAGCAGCCGCCGATACCCCTGGTTCCAGGCCTCGGGCAGGTCCGCCAACTCCATCCGCCCCTCGATCAGGGCTTTCTCCAGGCGATAGCGGATGATGACATGGGCGGGATAGGTGCATTCGTCGGCCTCGACCCGGATGAAGCCGCGTTCCACCCGGATACCGCGCCGATACAGGTTGTCGGCCTCCCATTCCGGACCCTGGCCGCCAAAGGCCTGCTTGATCAATGGCGCGGCGAAGTCGACGAAGGGGCGCGAGCGGCAGGCCTGCATCTCCATCAGCAGGCTTTGCGATTCATGCAGCACCATGCCGCGCGAGCGGCCCACCGGCTGCGAGCGCCAGCGCCCCTTGGGGGTGCCCTGCTCGTAGAGGGCATGGCCGGTTTCGTGCAGCACCCCCATCAGGGCCGGGGCGAAGTCGGATTCGTTATAGCGGGTGGTCAGGCGCACATCGTCGGGCGTGCCGCCGCAGAACGGGTGGTGCGACACGTCGAGTCGGCCGTGGTTGAAGTCGAAGCCCAGCACCGCCATCAGCTTCAGCCCCAGCTCCTTCTGGGCAGCGGCGGGAAACGGCGCGGGCAGCGGCAACGGCGCCGGACGGCGGGCCTGGACGTCAAGCACCTGGGCGATGAAGCCGGGCAGGAAGCCTTCCAGATGGTCGAACACCGGATCGATCTCGGCGGAGCGGCCGCCGGGTTCGTACTGGTCCAGCAGGGCGTCGTAGATGCCCACCCCCAGCTTTTCCGACTTGATGGCGCCCATCTGGCGCACCAGCCCCAGCAGATCGGACAGGGCGGGCAGCACCCGCTTGAAATCGGCGGCGGGCCGCGCCTCGCGCCAGATCATCTCGCAGGCGGATTCGGCCCGGGCCAGGGCATCCACCAGATCGGCGGGCAGGGCGGCGGAATGAATCCAGTCGCGCCGCATCTCGCGCAGATTGGCCCGTTCCCACGCGTCCAGCCCCTCGCCCTCGGCCTGGTCCAGCAGGTCGGGAATCTCCGGCGCGGTGATGATCTCGTGGCTGATGCCGCGCAGGGTCGCCACCTGCTCGGCCCGGGACTCGGCACCACCGTCCGGCATCATGGCCGAGGCATCCCATTGCAGCATGGACAAGGCGTCGCCGATGGCGGCCAGCTTGCGGAACGTGGCTTCAAGACGGGCATAGGCGGTCATGGGGCATCCTTCACGGAATCACTCGGCGGCCCCGAACGATAGACCATGGCCGAGGCCTCGGGGAATCGGTTATTCTGCCCGCCTCCCTTGCCTCGCCGGAAAGGAACAGCCTCCATGTCCGCCAAACCGAAATTCGCCGTGGTCCTGTCGGGATGCGGTGTCTATGACGGCGCCGAAATTCACGAAGCGGTGCTGACCCTGCTGGCCATCGACCGCCAGGGCGGCAGCTATCAGTGCTTCGCCCCCGACCGCGACCAGTTGCATGTGGTCAACCATCTGACCGGCGAGGCCACCGGCGAGACCCGCAATGTGCTGGTGGAAGCCGCCCGTATCGCCCGGGGCGCCATCAAGCCGGTTACCGCCTTCAGCCCCGAGGATTTCGACGCCCTGATCTTCCCCGGCGGCTTCGGCGCCGCCAAGAATCTGTGCAGCTTCGCGGTGGACGGCCCCGGCTGTTCCGTCGATCCCGGTGTCGAGGCGGCGGTCAAGGCCATGGCCAAGGCGGGCAAGCCCATCGGCGCCCTGTGCATCGCCCCGGCCCTGCTGGCGAAAATTCTGGGCGACGGCGTCACCGTCACCATCGGCAATGATCCCGGCACCGCCGAGGCCATCGAGGCCATGGGCGCCAAGCACACGGTGGCCGGGCATGGCGGCGTCGTGGTGGACCAGGCCCGCAAGCTGGTGACCTCGCCCTGCTACATGCTGGAGTCCAGCATCGGCCAGATCGCCGATGGCGCCGAGAACACGGTCAGGACCCTGATCGGGCTGCTGGGGAAATAGGACGGCGGGCCGGGGGGAGTCACGCCCCCGGCGACACCACCCGGGACAATGGGAAATGGACGCAGGCGGTGGTGCCCTTGCCCTCGGCGCTGTCGATGGACAGGGTGCCGCCGTGCAGTTCCATCAGTGACTTGGAAATGGGCAGGCCCAGGCCGACCCCTTCGCGCTCCTTGACCAGGGTCTTCTGACCGCCCTGCTCGAACGGCATCAGCACCCGGGCCAGATCGGCAGCCTTGATCCCCACACCGGTGTCGCGGACACAAATGGTGATGCCGCTCATATCGTGGCTGGCGCTCAGCGCCACCGAGCCTCCCGGCTTGGTGAACTTCAGCGCGTTGCCCAGCAGGTTGAGCAGCACCCGCTGAACCGCGGTGAGATCCCCCATCAGTCTGGGCAGATCGTCCGGCACCTTGGCCGTCAGAGCGATATCGCTGCTTTCCGCCTGGGACGACAACAGCCGCACCGAACTGGTGATGACATCGTGGAGATTGACCTGGGTCTCGCGCAAGGTGGCCCGTCCTGCCTCGATCACCGACATATCCAGCACCTGGCTGATCAGCGACAGCAGATGCTGGCCGCTGTCGACGATGATGCCCACATATTCCTTGTAGCGGTCATTGCCCAAGTCGCCCCACATCTCGTCGACCATGATCTGGGCAAACCCCAGCACCGCGTTGAGCGGCGTGCGCAGTTCGTGGCTCATATTGGCCAGGAACTCCGACTTGGCCCGGTTGGCCGACTCGGCCAATTCCTTGGCCTCGCGCAACTCGACCTGGGCACCGCGCAATTCCGCGACGCTGGCTTCCAAATCCTTTTGGGCGGTCCGCAACTCGGTTTCGTCGATAAAGGTGAGAATGGCGCCCGCCGTCTGGTCGCGCAGGTCGCGATAGGGAAAAGCCCCCATGCGATAGATGCGGCCATCGGCCTCCATGAGCTGTTCATGGGACTGACCATGGGAGATGACCGAGATCAGCAGGTTGCGCAGATCCGGGATGTGGAACTGGCTGGGAACCGCCGTGATCAACTGCCCGCTGTCCGAGGGCAGCAGGCCGAACAGCCGCGCCGCCTGGGGGGTGAAGCGTGTGATGCGCTGTCCCTTGTCCACCACCAGCATGGGAAAGCCGACATTGTCCTGAATGTTCTGAAGATCGGCATTGGCCGCCGCCAGTTCCGAGGTGCGCACCTGCAGCTCCTCGTTGACGGTGGTCAGTTCCTCGTTGGTGGAT
Organism: Paramagnetospirillum marisnigri; assembly: GCF_001650715.1. Taxonomy (GTDB): domain Bacteria; phylum Pseudomonadota; class Alphaproteobacteria; order Rhodospirillales; family Magnetospirillaceae; genus Phaeospirillum; species Phaeospirillum marisnigri. Next base: position 121,249 of record NZ_LWQT01000037.1, read on the forward strand.
TGCAATTCCTCGTTGGAGGTTTCCAGTTCCTCGTTGGACGACTGAAGTTCCTCGTTGGCGGCCTGCATTTCCTCGTTGAGGGCCTGAAGCTCCTCATTGGAGGTTTCCAACTCCTCCACCACGGTCTGCAGGTGCTCGCGGGTGGCGGTCAGCTCCTGTTCCAGCTCGATCAGCCTGATTTCGCTGCCCGGATTGGGGGCCGCCTCGACGGCGCCGCCATCGACGGGAGTTTCAACCTTCTCGCAACTGACCAGGAACAGCGCTTCGCGCGTGGTTTCCGTCGTGATGGGCCGGACAACCAGCCGGGCGAGGATGTCCCCGTCGCGGGTCCGCAATTGACGCTTGCTGCCCATGGCGACACCGCCGGTTTCGCGGGCGCGGTGCACCAGGGCGCGCAGGTCGATGCGGAAATCGTCGGCGATCAGCTTGCCCAAATTCTGGTTCGGCCGCCCCTGGGGAAAGCGGACGAAGACGTCCACGTCGCCGTGATAATAAAGGATGTCCAGGTTCTCGTTGACCGCCACCAGGGGCGGCATGCAGGCCGCGACGAAGCCGTCGCGCACCATGGTTTCGATGGAGGCGCCGCCCAGCGGCAGCATGGTCTCTGACGGCTCGGCCGATTTCAGACGGAAGGCGCCGAACACCGGATTGCTGGACCTGGGCCCCACCATCCGCTTCTGGAAAATCTTCGAGGTGGCCTTGATGGAGCGGAACAGGTCCGAGCAGCGCCCCACCGATTCCGACTTGCCCAGGAACAGGTGACCTTCGGGATTCAGCGCGTAGTGGAACACCTGGAAGATGCGGTCCTGCAGGTCGCCGTTGAAATAGATCAGCACATTGCGGCAGCTGATGATGTCGACCTTGACGAAGGGCGGGTCCTTGATCAGGTCCTGGCGGGCGAACACCACCATCTCGCGGATGGGCTTCTTGATCTGGTAGTTCTGGCCCATAGCATCGAAGTATTTCGAGACATAGGCCTTGTCGAGGCCTTCCACCGTGGTGGCGGAATAGGTGCCCTTGCGGGCGTGGCGCATGGCATCGAGGTCGATATCGGTGGCGAAGACCTGGATCTTGTAGGACTTGGCGGCATCTCCCAGAAGATCGGTCAACATCATGGCGTAGGAATAGGCTTCCTCGCCGGTGGCGCAGGCCGGAACCCAGATGCGGATGGGGTCCCCTGGCCGCTTGGTGGCCAGCAGATCGGCCAGCACCAGCTTGATGTCGTCGAAGGCCTTGGAATCCCGGAAGAACGAAGTCACCGAGATCAGGATGTCCTTGCATAGCAGGTCCAGCTCGGCCGGCTGGCGCTGGACGAAATCCAGATAGGCGCCCAGGGTCTCGATGCGATTGGCCGCCATGCGCCGCTCCAGGCGGCGACGCACCGTATTGGGCTTATACTGGGTGAAGTCCACATCGGTCCGCTTCCTGACCAGCAGAAAGATTTCGTTGATGGTGTCCTGAGTCTTGGGCTCCTCCGACGTCTGGTGCACCACCGGCCGGGGAAAGCGCGAGATGGAGGCCAGTTCGGCGCCGATGGCGTCAGGCGGCAGGGTCTGGTCGACACAGCCGGAATCGATGGCCGCCTTGGGCATGCCGTCATACTTGGCGGTCTCGGGCTCCTGGGCCACGGTCAGGCCGCCGCTGGCCTTGATGGCGCGCATGCCGTGCGCCCCGTCGCTGCCGGTCCCCGACAGGATGACGCCGATGGCGTATTGGCCGCGATCCTCGGCCAGCGAGGCGAAGAACACGTCCACCGACGGCTTCGGCCCCAAAGGCGCCGATGGCTCGCGCAGGCCCAGGGTCAGGTTCTTGACCCGGACATCCTTGTTGGGGGGGGTGATATAGATGGTGTTGGCGGCCAGGACGGTGCCGTCCTTGATCTCCTCCACCGGCAGCTTGGTCTCGCGCGCCAGCAGTTGCACCATCATGGAGCGATAGGCGGGCGACAGGTGCTGGACGATGACATAAGCCATGTTGGCGTCCAGCGGCAAATTTGCCACGAAGGGGCGAAGCGCTTCGAGACCGCCGGCCGAGGCGCCGATTCCCACCACATAGAGGGTACTGCGCCGTGTCCTGGCGGTCTTGGCCGGAGCCCCGGATGCCGTCGGCGCCGCTTTTGTCCGCTTGGCCTTGGCTTCCGCCGACTGGGCCACTGGCTTGCGAGCCATGTCACCTCCCCACAGATGACCCGCGCAGGCCGCCCGGGTCGCAACACTTCGCTTGAAGCGCATCATATATTCAGCAACACTTCCTGGCTAATTGTTTTGCAGGCCATGGAAAAGGCAAAAAAATCGTACTCGTGGCATATCGATGACTAACCAAGGTCATAGCAAGAAGACAAAGACCGAGCTGGAGGCTGAGCTTTCGGAACTGCGCCGCGAGGTGGAATTTCTGCGCGCCAGGGCGTCCAGCGCCATGGTGGGCATATCACCAGCGTTTACCGAAACCTTGCATAGCCTTCAGGTCCACCAGGAAGAGCTGAGGGCACAGAACGAGGAACTGCGTCAGGCACAGGAGAGCGTCGAACGGGTCAGCCTGCGTTATCGCGATCTGTTCGAATATTCTCCCGCGGGCATCTTCATCATCGACGAGAATCATGCCGTCCTGGATGCCAATATCGCCGCCATGGGCCTGTTGGGCCGCACCAAGAACCGGGTGGCGGGCAAGCCGTTCCTGCTGTTCGTCGACAAGGGCCAGCGCGGCGAGTTGGATAACCATTTCCTGCGGGTGCGCAGCAGCGGACGCGCCACAACCGAGCTGCTTCTGACCCCGGACCAGCATCCGCCCGTCCCGGTCATCCTGGAAAGCGTCCGGCTGGGCGATGGCTGGGGGGGCGGCTGGCGCTGCCTGACCACCGCCATCGACATCACCGAACGCAAGCGCATGGAGATCGCCCTCAGGGAGTCCGAGATGCGGCTGCGCGCCATCTTCGAGCAGAGCCCCCTGGCCATCCAGATTCTAGACGCCAAGGCGGTTCCGCTCATGTCCAACCGGTCGTGGCTGCGATTGTGGGGACCCGGATCCGATAAGCTGGGACCTGATGGCCGCCATCCCGTATTGCGGCGCATCGGCGCCGAGGATCTGCTGGCCATCGGCTTATCCAGCGCCGGGCATGAAATCCCCGCCACCCATGCCGTGCCGGATGGTGAAGACCAGGACGAGCGTTGGGTACATGGCTATGTCTACCCCATCCGGGCCAGTGGCCAGGCGGTGTCGGAACTGGTGCTGGTGCATGAGGACATCACGGAACGCAAGCGCATCGAGCTGGCCCTGGCAGAGCGAAGCGAGATGTTGCGCCGCCAGTACGAGAACCTGCGCGTTCTGGGGGAGATCGCGGCCCTGCCGCCGTCAGAGGCATCCCAGCGCCTGCCCGAGGCCTTGGGACTGGGACGACGCCATCTGGGGCTGTTCCTCGGCATGGTCAGCCGGGTCGAGGGCAGCCGCTTCACCGTCGAGCACCATTCCGCCGCCATGGAGGTTGGCGCCATCGCCGATGGCACGGTCTTCGACCTGCCCACCACCTATTGCGCCCTGGTGATGGATTCCGAGGATGTCATCGCCATTTCCCATATGGCGCGTTCCCCCTTCGCCACTCACCCGGCCTATGCCAATCACGGGCTGGAAAGCTATATCGGCGTCCCCATCCGGGTCAGGGGGCGGGTTTACGGCACCCTCAGCTTCAGTTCCACCACCCCCCATCCCCGGGCATTCGACGATGGCGACAAGGAGTTCATCCGCCTGCTGGCCCGCTGGGTCGGCGCGGTGATGGAAGAGGATGCCGTCCGCCGTGATCTGGCCCAATCCAATGCCGAGTTGGAACAGTTCGCCTATGTGGCCTCCCACGACTTGCGCCAACCCCTGCGGCAGGTTTCCAGCTATGTCTCGCTGCTGAAGCGCCGTTATGGCGACAAGCTGGGCGAGGACGCCCGCGAATTCATCAGTTTCGCCCACGAAGGCGCTGTGCGCATGGACCGGCTGATCGTCGACCTGCTGGAATTCTCGCGCATCGGCCGCGATGCCAAGCCACTGGGCCCGGTCCCCCTGACCGAGGTGGTGCGCCTCGCCATGGCCAATCTGGGAACGACCATCACCGAATCCAACGGTGTGGTCAAGGTGGACGGCCACCTGCCCATGGTGAAGGGAGACGCCCAGGATCTGGTGCGCCTGTTCCAGAATCTGATCGGCAATGCCCTCAAATACTCTCGGCCGGCATCGCCCCCCGTGGTCACCATCGCCGCCGGGTCCGGTCCCATGACCCATCTGGTGACGGTGGCCGATAACGGCATCGGCATCGCCCCCGACTACTTCGACACGATTTTCGGGGTCTTCAAGCGCCTGCACACGCCCGACAAATACGAAGGCACCGGCATCGGGCTGGCCATCTGCAAGAAAGTGATGGACCGCCATCACGGCCGCATCTGGGTCAGTTCGCTCCCTGGCGAGGGCAGCACCTTCCATCTGGAATTCCCGGCGGCACAATGATCGCGCCCACCATGCGGATCGGTGTGGATCTCGGCGGCACCAAGACCGAAGCCATCGCCCTGGGCACGGATGGAGCGGTGCTGTCGCGGCGCCGCGTGCCCTCGGCCCAAGGCAGCTATTCCGCCACCATTGCCGTGATCAAGTCCCTGGTCGAGGCGGTTGAGAACGAGCTTGGCCGAACCGGTTCGGTGGGAATCGGCATTCCCGGCACCATCAGCCCCGCCACGGGGCTGGTGAAGAACGCCAATTCCACCTGGCTGATCGGCCAACCCCTGGACCGCGATCTGGCGGATGCCCTGGGCCGCCCGGTGCGGCTGGCCAACGATGCCGATTGCTTTGCCCTGTCCGAGGCCAGTGACGGAGCCGGAGCGGGCGCCGCCACGGTGTTCGGTGTCATCCTGGGAACCGGCGTGGGCGGCGGCCTCGTTGCCCATGGCCGCCTGATTTCCGGCCCCAACGCCATTGCCGGGGAATGGGGCCACAACCCCCTGCCCTGGCCCACCGACGCCGAACGCCCGGGCCCGGCCTGCTATTGCGGCCGTCATGGCTGCATTGAAACCTTCCTGTCCGGCCCCGGACTGGCCCGCGACCACGGCACCGGACAGGCCGCCGATCAATTGGCCGCCGCCGCCGAGGCGGGTGATCCGGCGGCCGAGGCCAGCCTGGCCCGTTACGAGGACCGGCTCGCCCGCGCCCTGGCCTCGGTCATCAATCTGTTCGACCCCCACGCCATCATCCTGGGTGGCGGGCTGTCACGCATGGAGCGCCTGTATCGCTCGGTCCCGGCCCGATGGTCGCGCTGGGTCTTCTCGGACAGTGTCTCCACCCGGCTGCTTCCCCCGCTCCATGGTGATTCATCGGGTGTTCGGGGGGCCGCCTGGCTATGGTGACTTATGCTAAAGCATAAGACTCACCCCGCCACATCGAAACAATAAGAAATAAAATATGAAGCTGAGGCAAGCCATGGCCAGCCAAAAATCGGCATCAACTTGACCACTGTCAAATAATTTGGCGCCACCACGGCACACTATTCATGTCGGATGGAAAGTGGTGGGATTGCTTATCCATGGTTCAGATTACGCAGAAACGCGTACAGTCAAGCAGCCGCCTGGCAGGTCACGGACTGAAGGCCGAGGATTTGGCCGCCATGGGGCGGCTGCCGCTGTTTTGTGACTTGCCCGCCGAGGCCCTGGCCGAAATCACCGTCGAGGCCTCGGTGCACAAATACCAGCGCAACGAGGTCATCTTTCACCAGGGCGACGTCCCCACCGCCTTGCGGGTGGTGCTGGACGGCCAGGTCGGGCTGACCGGCACGGTGACAGATGGCGGTGAAACCCTGGTGGAAATCCTGAGCGCGGGCGAGATGTTCATCGCCGCCGCCGTGCTGACTGAAAAACCGTTCCTGATGAGCGCGGTGGCCTTGCAGACCTCGCGCATCCTGTCCCTGCCCGGCGAGCGGTTCCGCCGCGACGTTCGCGAACGCCCCGATCTGTCATTCCTGATGCTGGCCTCCATGGCCAAGCATTTCCGCATGCTGGTGCGTGAGGTCAAGGACCTGAAGCTGAAATCTGCGGCGCAACGCCTGGCGCTTTACCTGCTGGGGCTGACGGCCAAGCGCGAAGGCTCGACCATCGTGCGCCTGCCTCACTCCAAGAGCATCATCGCCGCCCGGGTCGGCGTGCGTCCCGAAACCCTGTCCCGCGCCTTCGGCCATCTGCGCAAGCAAGGCGTGGCGGTCGATGGCCACGCCGTGGCCATCGCCGACATTCCCGCCCTTCGCGCCTATTGCCACGAAGGCGAGGAAATCATCTAGAGCGTCGAGCCCTATATGTTAAACGCCCTGGCCTACATCTTTTTCGTCGCCTTGGCCTTGGGTTCCGGCACCACGCCGCAGGCGACCCTGGCCCCTCCACCACCCAAGGCCTTGGGCTGGTCGGCATAGTTGTCGGCTCCGGCATGAATGACGATGGAGCGCCCTTTCAGGTCGGCCACCTTGAGATTGGGCACCGTCACCGCATCGGTGGCCTTGCCGTCGCCGTTCACCGCCAAGGCGGGCATGTCGCCCTTATGGCCATGACCATAGGGGCCTTCGTGACGGCTGGTCTTGTCGGGGTCGAAATGCCCTCCCGCCGCCAGTCCGGCCACCGGCTTTCCGTCCTGTTCCTTGGGACCGCAACTGGGGTTTTCATGGACGTGAAACCCGTGCGGCCCGGTGCCCAGACCCGACAGCTTGGGCGTGACCACCGCACCACCCTTGCCATCCCGGACCACCAGGGTCCCCAGCGCGGCACCGGTTCCCGAGGAATCGATGGCGGTCATGGGAACCACCACCTCGGCGGCCAGGGCCGCACCGGAGAACAGGGGAAGGCCTAGGGCGGCCAACAGCAGAAATCTGGACATGACACCTCCTCAAACTCTTCTGACAGGCATGAAGGGTAGGTGGGCGTGCATAGGCGAATATTCAATCCTGCCTACCTGGGGTTGGGAAATGTCGATTTCCTGCGCAAGCCGGTTTTCAATCGGCCTTGCCGTCAGTATAGTCGGATATCCACCCGATGTCTCGGAGAGGGGGGGGGAGTTTGAGCTTGCGCAATTCACCTGAAGTATTCGATATCCTCCTCGTCGAGGATAATCCCGGCGATGCACGCCTCGCCCAGGAAGCCCTGAAGGAAGGCCGCATGACCAGCCGCCTCAAGGTGGTGGTCGATGGCGTCGAGGCCATGGCTTATCTGCGACGCGAGGGACAGTATGAGGGATCTCCCAGGCCCAATCTGGTTCTGCTTGATCTCAACCTGCCCCGCAAGGACGGGCGACAGGTGCTGGCCGAACTGAAGTCAGACGACGATTTGCGCCGTATTCCGGTGGTGGTGTTGACCACGTCGCAGGCCGAGCAGGACATCCTGCGCAGCTACGACTTGCATGCCAACTGCTACATCACCAAGCCGGTGGACCTGGATCGCTTCATCTCGGTGGTGCGCTCCATCGAGGAATACTGGTGCTCGGTGGTGACGCTGCCGCCCCGCTGACTGATGGCCTGATGAACCAACCGCATCCCGCCCCAACGGCCCTTTCCGTCCTCGTCATCGAGGACAATCCTGGGGATGCGCGCCTGGTGGAGCTTTATCTCCACGAAGACCCGGCCCGGCCCTTCAAGGTCCGCAAGGCGGGCCGTCTGGCCGAGGGGCTCGAAATTCTGCGCGGCGAGCCCATCGACGCCGTCCTGCTGGATCTTTCGCTTCCCGATTCCTTCGGCATGGAAACCCTGGCCACGCTGCGGTCCGCCTCGTCCGTGCCGGTGGTGGTGCTGACCGGCACCGCCGACGAGGCCCTGGCCCTCGAAGCCCTGCGCCAGGGGGCCCAGGACTATCTGGTCAAGGGCCAAGGCGACGGTGAACTGGTCCGCCGCGCGGTCCGCTATGCCATGGGTCGTTCCGCCGCCGATGCCGAGTTGCGGTCCAGCGAGGCCCGCTTCCGCGCCCTGTTCGACAATGCCGGAACCGGCATGGTGCTGTCCCGCCCCGATGGCGGCTATGTGCACTGCAATCCCGCCTTCTGCGAGATGGTGGGCTACAGCGACACCGAACTGCAGTCCATGACCTACCAGCAGATCACCCATCCCGATGATCTGGAGGTCCATGCCCGCCTGCGCGCCGAAATGCGCGACGGCAAGCGTGACGGCTATGACCTGACCAAGCGCTATGTGGCCAAGGACGGCCATGTGGTCTGGGCGCGCCTGACGGTCACGGCGGTACGCGACGCTGTTGGCCCCGAAGTCCGCTATACCGTGGCGGTGATCGAGGACGTGACCGAGCGCAAGCGCCTGGAAGACCATATGCGCCTCTCCGCCACCGTGTTCGAGAACACCGGCGAGGGCCTGTTCGTCACCGATGCCAGGCGCCGCATCATTCACGTCAACCCCGCCTTCACCGAACTGACCGGATATTTGCCGGAAGACGTGCTGGGCCACACCCCCCGCATCCTGTCCTCGGGCCGCCATGCCAGCGATTTCTACGACCGCATGGCCCAAACCCTGGCCGATACGGGCAAGTGGCAAGGGGAAATCTGGAACCGCCGGAAGTCCGGCGAAATGTTTGCCGAGTGGCTGAACATCGGCGTGGTCCGCAATGACCGCAACGAGATCACCAATTTCGTGGCGGTGTTCTCCGACATCACGTCGCGAAAGCAGGACGAGGAACGGCTGAACTATCAGGCCAACCATGATCCCCTGACCCGGCTGCCCAACCGCACCTTGTTCCAGGAACGCCTGTCCCGAGCCCTGACCCGCGCCAACCGCTCCCAATCCATCGTCGCCCTGCTGTTCATCGACCTGGACTATTTCAAGCAGGTCAACGACACCTTGGGGCATCTGGCCGGCGACATCTTGCTGCAGCAGGTGGCCGAGCGCCTGACCGCTTGCGTGCGCCAGGGCGATACCGTGGCCCGGCTGGCGGGCGACGAGTTCACCGTCATCCTGGAAGACATTGTCGAAGCCCATGATGGCGCCGTGGTCGCCCATAAGATCCTGACCGCCCTGGCCGCCCCCTTCGACCTGCAGGGGCGCCAGGCCAATATCAGTTCATCCATCGGCGTGGCGCTCTATCCCACCGACGCGGGCGACGCCCAATCGCTGGTGAAGCTGGCCGACGCGGCCATGTATCGGGCCAAGCATCAGGGCCGCAATGCCTGCCGCTTCCATTCCGAAACCATCAATGCCCTGGCCTTCGAGCGTCTGGCCCTGGAAAACGCCCTGCGCCATGCCCTGGAGCGCGAGGAATTCGTGCTGCACTATCAGCCGATTTTCAGCACCCGAACCGGAAAGGTCGCGGCGGTGGAAGCGCTGATCCGCTGGCAGCATCCGGAAATCGGCGTGGTGATGCCCAACCAGTTCCTGCCGCTGGCCGAGGAAACCGGGCTGATCGCGCCCATCGGCCAGGCGGCCCTGGAAGCCGCCTGCAAACAGGCCCGGGCCTGGATCGACCAGGGCCTGACCGACATCCATGTCAACGTCAACCTGTCGGCGCGCCAGTTGCACACTCCCGACATCGAGGAGAAGGTCGCCTCCGCGCTGGAAGCGGCCGGACTCCCCCCAGGAGTGCTCCAACTGGAGGTTCCGGAGAGTTGCGTCACCGACAAGGGGCACGACTCCAGCGCCCTGTTCGCCCGGATCAATGCGTTGGGGGTCAATATCGCCATCGACGATTTCGGATCGGGCTATTCCTCCTTCGCCTTCCTGCGCCGCCTGCCCACCAATTCACTGAAGATCGACCAGGGCTTCGTGCGCAATTCCGCCACCGAGGTGGAAGATGCCGAGATCATCACCGCGATCATCGCGGTGGCGCGCGGACTCCACCTGACCGTGGTGGCTCCGGGTATCGAGACCCAGGGACAGTTCGCGGCGCTGTCGCGGTATGAATGCGATCAGGTCCAGGGCTTCCTGTTCGCCCATCCCATGCCCGCCGCCGAAATGACGGCTTACCTGCGGCGCGGCGACATTCCTCCCTGCCTCGTCCCCCGGGAATAGAGCGTTTCACATATAGGGCACGACGCTCTAAGTCAGCCCTTTTGGGCCAGCATCCGTTCCAGGGTCTGCTGCAACTGGGCCTTCTGCTCATCGACGATGGCGGCCTGGTCCGCCAGCCCCAGGCCGTGCAGGATGGCGGACAAGGTCCCGAGGGTCAGGATCAGCGATGGCACCGCGCCGCCGGGATCGGTATTGACCACCTGATGGAACAGGTTGACCGATTCCAGCACCACATCCAGGGCCGACTGGGTTTCGCCTCGCTGGAAGCGGCGCCCGCCCTGATTGCCCAGGGCCTGGGCCAGGATCAGCCGATACTCGACGGGATCCTTGTCGAACAGCAGATGGGCCAGCTCCACCGCTTCGTCGGCACATTGCTGGGCCACCTCCAGCCGTTCCGCCCCCGCCATGGCCAGTGAGGCCTGCTGCAGGGTCAAGGCCAGCAAGTGCACCATGGATGGCGGCGGACCACCGGGGAACAGGGCCAGCATCAGGCGCCGCGTATCCACCGCCTCGCCCCACAGGCCGATCTCGCCAAAGGCCAGGGCGGCGCGATGCAGCGCCTCGATCATTGGCCCTAGGAATGTCACTCCCGCCTCGCCCGCCGACTTGAACACCTCGGTGGCTTCGGACAGATGGTTGAGACAGCGCTCGGCATCGCCCACCCTGAGGGCCGAACCCGCCAGATTGATCAGGCATGAAACCAGTATGAAACGGGCATGGTCGGGCCGGGCCGCCATCGCCATGCGGGCCTCGGCCACCGCCTCGGCCACAGCCGCATCCGCCTCGGCCGGCTTGCCACCCTCGGACAGACGGCTGGACCAGTTGTTGAGCGCCGAGGCCAACCCCATCCTGAAACTGTCCGGATCCACCTCGGCCAGCAGGCGATAAATCTGCACCGCCTCGTCGGCCGCCGCCAGGGCCGCATCCACCTCTCCCGTCTCCGCCAGCAGGCTACCCAACCGCAGCAGGGCGTCGGCATGGGCGGGAAACAGGGAATCGGGCTGCTCGCGAGCCTTCAAGCGAAACTGGTCGACCACCGCCCGCAGCCGTTGGATTTCGGCTTCGGCATCGGACATACTGACATCGCTCAAGGCGGGGACCCTTTTCGGCTGGAGGCTTCGCGATTCAGCACTTGGCCACGGGAAGCATCTCGATGGATTCCAGCCTGCCGCGCAGGCTGAAAGTCTTGAAAATCTGTTCGATGTCCTGGGCCACCCCATTGGGATGATAGGTCAGCGACATTTCGAACTCGGGCAGCGGATCGGTGCTACCCTTGGGGAAGAACGCCATGCGCATGGGCCAGACCGGCGAGTTGAGCAGCGGGCTGGAGAGTGACGCGGGCTGGACGCTGACCGGACGACCGATCTGGGCGCTGGTGTCGAAGGGGCCTTCATCGCCCTGGCCGTCGAACAGTGGCCGCACCAGACTGCGCCCGCCCTTGGCGGCGGTGTCGATCAGGCGGATGGTATGGGCGGTGGGGAACAGCGTGCCCTTGGGCAGCCGCAAGGTATGGACGGCCGGGAGGGTGTAGCGGGCGATGCCGCCCTTGCCGACACCATCCAGCTTGGCGACGCCCTCCACTTCCTCGGTCACCTGGCCGTCGCGGGACTGGCGGACACGGAAGCGATAGACCAGACCATCCTTGGACTCCCAACCCAGGAAATCGGTGCTGGTTTCCACCTGGCCGCCCTCGGAATAGGCATAGGTGATCACCAGCCGGAACTCGGTGACCCAACCGTCGCAGGCATCCATGAAGCGATAGGTCCAGTCACCGCTGGCATTGGCCATGCCGCTGCCCGACCGCGACGACGACAACCCCATGCGGTAGGTGGCCTGGTGGGAAGCCAGTTCCGCGGGCATGGCGGCCGCGACGGTGGCGGCCGAGGCCAAGCTGGCGACGGCGCCCGCCAGGACCATTCCACGATACCGCTTCATCCGTTCCTCCGATGGGAAAACTCGAACCATTATACACGCCCCCGCGCCCACCACCAGATCGGTGAATTTTGCCGCCCAATCGGCAGTTCTTGCCCAGCCGGGGATGATCTTGCCGGGCTGCAATGCCGCAGCATGGCGGAATTCCGCCGTTGGAACCATGGCATGGCGGTTGCTTCACCAATCCCAGTTGGAACCGCCACCGAGCATTGGAGTGAAAGAATGACCTTCGACTTCGCTCCCGACTGGATGACCACGCTGCTGAGCGGCGCCCCCTATTCCCCCGCCGCCCCCCACGGATCGGCGCGGGCGGGTGCGATGCCGCCGCCCAGCTACCCCGACAACGCCGCCGTGGCCGCCCTGGTCAGCGAGCTGTTCGCCGAGGGCACCCTTTCGGCGGAGCAATTGTGCTCGCTGGCGGGCCTTCCCGAACTCCAGCCCCATCTGCCCGGCGCGCTGGCCGCCAGACCGGCGCCGAGGTCCCGCAAGGCTTAAGACAATGACCATGATCAGTTCCGCCCTGTCTCGTCTGTTCACCGATCCCTGGGAACGCTCCGTCACCGAACGCTCGCGCCAGGAGCCTCGGCTGGGCAGCGCCGACGAGGTCAAGCAGGCGGCGCTCACCGACGAGACCGAGCCGCTGCTCGCCCTGCCCGCCCCCGGCGCCGCCGAGTCCGATACGCCGCGCTTTGATCTGCGCAACATCTCGCCGCGCGACTTCGCCGACCTGACTCACGAATTGTATCTGGATGGCACCCTGACCTGGGATGAGTTCAAGCTGGTGGGATTTCCCAGCGAACTTGATCCCCGCTATGACGAGACCATCGGCGCCCTGATCGGCGAGAAGGCCAATCCCGACCAGCCCAAGGACATGCTGACCCAGTGGGAGCAGCGGGTGGACTTCGAGAAGCGCTACAACCCCCATCCCGATCAGGTCAAGATCGCCGAGGAAGCCTTGGGCAAGCTGGCCTGGATCAGCAGCGCGCCCCTTGACCTGAGCGCGTGACAGTAATCGCCACCCCAATAACGAAAACGGCCGGACATGTGTCCGGCCGTTGGCATGTCCGGGCGAAAGCCCCTACTCCGCCTTGACCTCTTTCTTGGGCTTGGGCAGGTCGAGCTTGATGTGCAGTTCGCGCAGCCGTTCCGGGGTGATCTCGGCCGGGGCCTGCATCAGCAGGTCCTGGGCCTGCTGGTTCATGGGGAACAGGATGACTTCGCGGATATTGGGCTCGTCGGCCAGCAGCATGACGATGCGGTCGATGCCGGGAGCCGAGCCGCCATGGGGAGGTGCTCCAAACTTGAAGGCGTTCAGCATGCCGCCGAAATGCTCTTCCACATGCTCGGCGGAATAGCCCGCGATCTCGAAGGCCTTGTACATGATGTCGGGGCGATGGTTGCGGATGGCGCCCGACGACAGTTCGACGCCGTTACAGACGATGTCGTACTGATAGGCGTTGATGGTCAGCGGGTCCTTAGTCAACAACGCGTCCATGCCGCCCTGGGGCATGGAGAACGGGTTGTGCGAGAACTCGATCTGGCCGGTTTCCTCGTTGCGCTCGTACATGGGGAAATCCACGGTCCAGCAGAACTTGAACACGTCCTTTTCCAGCAGATCCAGCTCATTGGCGATCTTGGTGCGCACGGCGCCCGCGAACTTGGCGGCCACCTCTTCCTTGTCGCAGGCGAAGAACACCGCGTCGCCGTCGTTCAGATTGGCGGCCGCCTTGATGGCGGCGACGCGCTCGGGCTCCAGGTTCTTGGCGATGGGACCCTTGGGACCATCGGCGGCGAACTGGATATAGCCCAGGCCACCGGCGCCGTTTTCCCGCGCCCATTCGTTCATCTTGTCGAACCAGGAACGCGGCTGGCCAGCGGCACCCGGCGCCGGAATGGCGCGGACCACGCCGCCCTTGTCCACCAACTTGGCGAACAGGCCGAAGCCGGAGCCGCGGAAGGGCTCGGTGACATCGGCGATGATGATGGGATTGCGCAGGTCGGGCTTGTCCGAGCCGTATTTCAGCATGGCGTCGGCATAGGCGATGCGGGGGAACGGCGCCGGGGTGACGGCGCGGCCCTGGCCGAATTCCTTGAACACGCCTTCCAGCACCGGCTCGATGGCGTTGAACACATCGTCCTGGGTGCAGTAGCTCATCTCGAAATCGAGCTGGTAGAACTCGCCGGGCGAGCGGTCGGCGCGGCCGGCTTCGTCGCGGAAGCAGGGCGCCACCTGGAAATACTTGTCGAAGCCCGCCACCATCAGCAGCTGCTTGAACTGCTGCGGCGCCTGGGGCAGGGCGTAGAACTTGCCGGGATGCAGGCGCGACGGCACCAGATAGTCGCGGGCGCCCTCGGGCGAGGACGCGGTCAGGATCGGGGTCTGGAACTCGGTGAAGCCCTGGTCCTGCATGGCACGGCGCAGATAGGAGATGACCCGCGAGCGCAGCATCATATTGGCGTGGACGTTTTCGCGGCGCAGATCGAGGAAGCGGTATTTGAGGCGCATATCCTCAGGATATTCCTGCTCGCCATAGACCTGGATCGGCAGCGGATCGGCGATGGACTGGATTTCCACCTCGGCCACGTAAAGCTCGATCTCGCCGGTGGGCAGGCGGGGATTGATGGTGTCGGCCGAACGGCTGACCACCTTGCCGGTCACCGTGATCACGCTTTCGGGCCGCGCCTTTTCCAGGGTGGCGAAGACCGGGCTGGAAATGTCCAGCACGCACTGGGTGACGCCGTAATGGTCGCGCAGATCGACGAACAGCAGGTTGCCGTGGTCGCGCTTGCGATGGACCCAGCCGGACAAACGGGCCTGGATACCGGCGTCGGAGGCCTTCAACTGGCCGCAGGTGTGCGTTCTGTAGGCGTGCATGGGGAACCCTTATGAAAGGCCTTTTCTCGAACCCGGAAGAAGGCATCGCCACCCCAACTTTGTCAAGCTGGCTCTAACCGATTCTTTACGAGTCCGGCGCACACTGTCCTCAAGTTCAAGGGTCGGCGCGCGATCCTGGGGCCCGGCGGCCAGAAGGTCCGTCCACTCTTGCCAGGATGGTAAGCCATGACCCACGACTTCCAGAGCGTGCGCGTTCTGCTGCGCAACCCCGACCCCGTCACCCGCAAGATCGTCACCGGCACCCTGGGCAACCATGGCTGCCGCCACATGGTTTCCGCCGAATATGGCGGCGAGGCCGATCATTACCTGCGGTCCGACATGATCGACCTGCTGATCGTCGATGCCGACCGCAGCCTGCACGACGCCTGCGACACGGTGCGACAGATGCGCAACCGCGCCGATGGCGACAACAGCTTCGCGCTGTCCATCATCCTGACCAGCACGCCCGACCCCGAGGCGGTGGTCCATCTCATCGACAGCGGCACCGACGCCATTCTGGTCAAGCCGTTCCAGCCCGCCGCCCTGACCCTGCAGATCGACACATTGATCCGCTCGCGCCGCCCCTTCGTGGTGACCAGCACCTATGTGGGGCCGGAACGCCGGGGTGACGGTGCCCGGCCGGGCACCGAATCGGCGCCCCGGGTGCCGGTGCCCAACCCGTTGCGGGAAACGGTGATGGCCAGCACCAGCCGCGACGAATTGCGCCGCAAGGTCCGCGCCTCGTGGGACGTGGTCAACGAGCACCGCATCGAGCGCCAGACCGCGCAACTGGCCTGGCTGGTGAACAAGGTCCGCGCCGCCTTCGGCCGCAATCCCCCAGCGGCCGACGCCGCCGCCCTGCTGGGCCAGTTGCTCAACTGCGTCTCGGAATTGCGTCTGCGGGTGGCCGGAACCGGCTTCGACCACGTCGCCCATCTCGCCACCACCATGATCGAGATCTGCTACGGCCTGGGCCAATCGGTGGATTCCCCCGACGGCCGCTGGCTGGCGGTGCTGCCCAAGGTGGCCGACGCCATGGTCAAGGCCTTCTCGCAGGAACGCGACGCCATCCATGCCAGCCGCCAGATCAGCGAGGCCGTCACCACCCGCTTCCGTGCCGAAGTGCCCAACATCACGCGCTCCTATCACTAATGAGGCAGATATATGCATAAGGGTTAAAGGTTGAGAGGTCTTCTGGATCATGCCAATGTCATAGCCGTGACTTGGGTACAGATTATGACTGCGGCATGAGGCTCAGAAATTCCCTCCAGACTGTGTTCGTGCTGTCGGCGGTCGGGATTCTGCTGATTTCCGCCGCAACCGTTGGCTACATATCCTTTGCCAATTCGCGCGATGCCATCGCCGTGCTGGCGAGCGAATTCCGCCGGGAACTGGCCAACCGGGTGGTGGACCATCTGCGCGTCTTCCTCGAAGCCCCGCAGAACATCCTGCGTGAGAACGCCGCCAATCTGGCCGAAGGCATCCTTCCCACCGACGACCCCGGCGCCATCAGCCGCCATTTCCTGCGCCAGTCGTTGATCCATCCCTCGCTGAGCAGTCTCTATTTCGGCAATACCAGCGGCGGCCTGGCCGTCGGTGGCCATGACGGCCGCCGCGAGGTGCTCTATACCATCACCACCGATGGCTTCGTCGCGGGGCGGTTCAACAAGTATCGCGCCGATCCGGACGGCTCCCGCCAGGGCTTGATCCAGTCGCTTCCCAATTACGACGCCCGCACCCGCCCTTGGTATCGTTCGGCCATGGCGAGCGGCGATGGTGTCTGGGGCCCCATCTATATCCTCTTCACCGGCGACGACATGGCGCTGCCGCCCAGCCGCGCCGTCCGCGATACCTCTGGCCGGCTACTGGGAGTCGTCGGAGCGGATCTCTTCGTGGCCCAACTGTCACGCTTCCTGTCTGACCTGCACAGCCGTGCTCCCGGACAAACCTTCATCATGGAGGCCGACGGTTCCCTGGTCGCCAGTTCGACCGGCGAACCGCCCTTCACCCGGAGCCAGGAAGGACAACCGGGACATCGCCTCAAGGCGACAGCCAGCAGCAACCGACTGACCGCGGAGGCCGCCAGTCTGGTCCTGACCGAGGACAAGAGAAGCGGACACTCCCTGCGGCTCGACAGCGCCCAAGGTCGGCACTTCGTCGAGGTTACCCCGTTCCACGATCCCCGGGGCATTGCCTGGACCATCGCCACGGTCGTTCCAGAACACCATTACATGGACGCGGTGGAGGCGGGCAATCGCCGCTCCATCTGGGTCATCGTCGCCTCACTGGCGGTGATGGCCCTGGCCATGGGACTGTTGGCCCGGCGGGTCCTCGACCCGCTCAATCGGCTGACCACTTCGGTCAGGGCCATGACCATGGGTGAGTTGTCCCAGACCCTGCACGTAGACCGTGACGATGAGATCGGCGTGCTGGCCCGATCCTTCAACGAGATGAGCGCCTCCATCCGCACGCATCGCGAGGAGTTGGAGGCGCTGGTGGAGCAGCAAAGCCGGACCAAGGACGAGCTTCGCCGCGCCCAATCCGTGCTGGAAGCCCGGGTGGCCGAGCGCACCGCCGATATCCGCAAGCTGTCGCTGGCGCTGGAGCAAAGCCACAACATGGTGATGATCACCGGGCTTGACGGCGCCATCGAATACGTCAATCCCAGATTCACCGAACTGACCGGATATGCCCGCCACGAGGTCGTCGGCGCCAATCCAAGACTGCTCCAATCCGGCGACACGCCGCCCGAGGTCTATGCCGAAATGTGGGCGACCCTGATGCGGGGCCAGGAATGGCGCGGCGAGTTGAAGGATCGGTGCAAGAACGGCACCGCCTTCTGGGCCAGCGTCCTGATTTCCCCGGTCAAGGACGACAACGGCATCATCACCCATTTCGTCGCCATGCACGAGGATATCACCGAACGCCGCCGCGCCGAGCAGCAGGTCCTGGAAGCCAAGGAACAGGCCGAGATCGCCAATCGGGCCAAGTCCGAGCTGATGGCCAATATGAGCCATGAACTGCGAACGCCGCTCAACGCCATCATCGGCTTCTCTGAAACCCTGATGCAGGAAATTTTCGGCCCGGTCGGCAGCGATAAGAACAAGGAATACATCGTCGACATCCACAGTTCCGGCCGCCACCTGCTGGAACTGATCACCGACATTCTGGACGTCTCCGCCATCGAGGCGGGAAAGCTGGTGCTGCAGGAGGAATCCATCCAGCTCCCCAAGGCGCTGGCGGCGGTCGCCCGGCTGATCCAGCACCGCGCCAATACCGAGCGAGTGGGATTGTCGATCCAGGTGCCCGAGGTGATTCCCGACCTGCAGGCCGACCCCCGCCGCTTCAAGCAGATCGTACTGAACCTGCTGTCTAATGCGGTGAAATTCACCCCCGCTGGCGGCCACGTCACCCTGGCGGCCGACCTCGCCCCGGATGGCAGCATCCGGATCAGCGTCGCCGATACCGGCATCGGCATGAGCCCCGACGAGCTTGCCATCGCCATGACCCAATTTGGCCAAGTGGAGTCCGGCCTCAATCGTCGGCACGAAGGCACTGGCCTGCGCCTGCCGCTGACCCGAGGGCTGGTGGAACTCCATGGCGGCCGCATGGAGGTGACCAGCGCCAAGGGGGTGGGCACCACCGTCACCATACTGTTTCCCTCGCGGCGCAGCGTCACGCCGGTCTAGCACTACTTTGGCATATTTTAGCTACGGGCGGTTTTTTGGGGTTCCCAAGAGCAAGTTTGCGTGATTCATAAGA
>NZ_LWQT01000038.1 GCF_001650715.1 Paramagnetospirillum marisnigri
ACGAAGGCCTGCGTTTCGCCATCCGTGAGGGTGGCCGGACCGTCGGCGCCGGCGTGGTTGCCAAGATCGTCGAGTAGTACCCAATTCCTCGTCACCCTCGGGCCACCGGGTCTGGCCTTCGGCCAGCCCGGTGGTAAACTTCACGACCCGAGGGTCCATGGATGCCCGGATCAAGTCCGGGCATGACGGGAAAAGGAAAGCAGCCCCCGGAGGGAAACCTTCGGGGGCTGTTTGTTTAGGGCAGGTTCAGATCTTGGGCTCGTAGCCCTTGGCCCGCAGGGCTTCCAGGACCCGGTTGACGATCTTGGGCGTGACCTGGATGGCCCAGACCTGACCCAGGGCGGTGGATTGGGCCATCAGCGCGGGCATCTTGTCCATGACCCGGCGCCCGATATCGCTGCCGTAAAAGGCGATCATGGCGTCCAATTCCTCGTCGGTCAGCATGGAGGCATAAACGATCTCCATCTGAGTCAGGTAGGTGGGAAGATTGGCGTCGAATTCGACCTTGGTGGCCGAACTGACCGAGGCAATGACCTCACGTGGAATATGGGGGTTGCGACCCGCCAGACAGCCCAGCAACTGGGGCCATATGGTATCGAACATCTGGGTCGCCATGCGCGCGGCGCCAGTCAGCTGGAACACCTCACGGGCTTTGCTCGTGCGGTCCTCTGCCTGGACTGGAGAAACGACCACCGAGCAAAGAATGAGGGCGGATATCACGGCGAGATTCAGGGGACGCGGCATGGGGATTGCTCCAGTTGAGGCGGCGTGATCTACTTTAGGGTGCAAATATTGCGGGGGCAATGTCGCCAATTGGATGGGTATTTGCAGCCCGAAAATGCGGGGGTGCGACTCTTGTGTCGCGAATCGATTCAAGGTCTTGCCAAGGCCCAGACTCCCCTGTATAAGACCGGCCTTCGGCTTCGGCCTCATTTCCGTAAGAGCGGTTCCGTCACGGCGGGGCGGCTGACTGCGGGAGGCTCTTTGAATTGACTGTTTTCACCGATCGGCGCCCCGACGGGGGCGCCGATCCGATTTGACGGATGACTTGAACATGGAAAGCCAGAACATCCGCATCCGCCTCAAGGCGTTCGACCATCGCGTGCTGGACCAGTCCACCCGCGAGATCGTCAACACCGCCAAGAGGACTGGTGCGCAGGTGCGCGGACCGATCCCGCTTCCCTCGCGGATCGAGAAGTTCACCGTCAACCGTAGCCCGCATATCGACAAGAAGTCGCGCGAGCAGTTCGAAATTCGCACGCATAAGCGTCTGCTGGACATCGTCGATCCGACCCCGCAGACCGTGGACGCGCTGATGAAGCTCGACCTGGCCGCCGGTGTCGACGTCGAGATTAAGCTCTAAGGAACCCTAACGATGCGCTCTGGTCTCATCGCCCAGAAGGTCGGCATGACGAGGATCTTCACCGCGGACGGCACCCATGTGCCCGTCACCGTGCTGAAGGTCGACACCTGTCAGGTGGTCTCGACCCGCTCTGTGGAAAAAGACGGTTATGTGGCCGTCCAGCTTGGTGCCGGTACCGCCAAGGTGAAGAATGTGAGCAAGCCTGCTCGCGCCAACTTCGCCAAGGCCAAGGTCGAGCCCAAGAAGAAGCTTGTCGAGTTCCGTGTGTCCCCCGAGAACGTTCTCGAGGTCGGCGCCGAACTCTCCGCCGCTCATTTCGTTCCCGGCCAGTACGTGGACGTGACCGGCACCACCATCGGCAAGGGTTTCGCCGGTGGAATGAAGCGCTGGAACTTCCGTGGCCTCGAAGCCACGCACGGCGTTTCGGTGTCGCACCGTTCCCACGGCTCCACCGGCCAGCGCCAGGACCCCGGTCGGGTGTTCAAGGGCAAGAAGATGGCCGGTCATCTCGGTGACGAGCAGGTGACCACCCAGAACCTCACCGTGGTCTCCACGGATGAAGATCGCGGCCTGATCCTGGTCAAGGGTTCGGTTCCCGGTCACGAGGGCTCCTGGGTTCTCGTCCGCGACGCGGTGAAGCGCAAGCTGCCCGATGGCGTGCCGTTCCCGGCCGGCATCAAGGCTGCGGCCGCTGGCGAGTAAAGGATAAAAGGCGATGAAGACGAACGTAATCAGCCTGGACAACCAGACCGTCGGCGAGATCGAACTGGCCGATGCCGTGTTCGGTCTGCCGGTGCGCACGGACATCTTGTTCCGCGCGGTGAACTGGCAGCTGGCCAAGCGCCAGTCCGGCACCCACAAGACCAAGGGGATCAGCGAGATCTCCGGCACCACCAAGAAGCCCTTCAACCAGAAGGGTGGCGGTCGCGCCCGTCAGGGTTCGCTGCGCAGCGCGCAGTTCCGTGGCGGCGCCACCATCTTCGGCCCGGTGGTGCGCTCCCATGCCCACGACCTGCCCAAGAAGGTCCGCAAGCTGGCGCTGAAGACCGCCCTGTCGTCCAAGGCCGCCGACGGCAAGCTGATCGTCCTCGATCAGGCTTCCGCCGCCAGCCCGAAGACCAAGGACCTGGTCGCCAAGTTGAGCAAGCTGGGCCTGTCCTCGGTCCTGTTCATCGACGGCACCATCGAGGCGAATTTCGCCCTGGCGTCGCGCAACATCCCGCATGTGGATGTGCTGCCGCAGGTGGGCGCCAACGTCTACGACATCCTGCGTCGCGATACCTTGGTCATCACCAAGGACGCGGTCGCCGCCCTGGAGGCTCGCCTGAAATGAGCAAGCTCGTCATCAGCAAGGAGCGGATGTACGACGTCGTCCGCGCCCCCGTGATCACCGAAAAGGCGACCATGGGCTCCGAGTACCGCCAGGTGACCTTCAAGGTTCCGCTGGACGCGACCAAGCCGGAGATCAAGGCCGCGGTGGAAGGGATTTTCGGGGTGAAGGTCACCGCCGTGAATACCCTGATCGCCAAGGGCAAGGTCAAGCGCTTCCGTGGCCGCATCGGCGTCCGCTCCGACGTCAAGAAGGCGGTCGTTACCCTGGCCGAGGGCCACTCCATCGACGTGACCACGGGAGTCTGACGCCATGGCACTGAAGACTTACAATCCCACCACCCCGGGCCAGCGCCAGCTGGTCCAGGTGGACCGTTCGGAGCTGTGGAAGGGCAAGCCCGAGAAGGCGCTGACCGAAGGTCTGCGCTCCAAGGGCGGCCGCAACAACACCGGTCGTATCACCATGCGCTGGCGTGGTGGCGGGCATAAGCGCCGCTATCGCATCATCGACTTCAAGCGCAACAAGTTTGACGTGGTGGCCACGGTCGAGCGGCTGGAATACGATCCCAACCGCACCGCCTTCATCGCGCTGATCACCTATGCCGACGGCGAGAAGCGCTACATCATCGCGCCGCAGCGTCTGTCGGTCGGCGATCAGGTGGTGGCCGGCGAGAAGGTCGACATCAAGCCGGGCAACGCCATGCCCCTGAAGAACATCCCCGTTGGCACCGTGGTGCACAATGTGGAGCTGAAGGTGGGCAAGGGCGCCCAGCTGGCCCGGTCGGCCGGCACCTACGTCCAGCTGGTGGGCAAGGATCAGGGCTATGCCCAGCTCCGCCTGTCCTCCGGCGAACTGC
This sequence comes from Paramagnetospirillum marisnigri, assembly GCF_001650715.1. GTDB lineage: Bacteria > Pseudomonadota > Alphaproteobacteria > Rhodospirillales > Magnetospirillaceae > Phaeospirillum > Phaeospirillum marisnigri. The sequence continues at coordinate 3,550 of NZ_LWQT01000038.1, forward strand.
GCATGGTGCGCGGCGAGTGCATGGCCACCATCGGTGCCGTGTCCAACCCCGACCAGCAGAACGTGTCGCTGGGCAAGGCGGGTCGCTCCGTGTGGCTGGGCCGTCGCCCGTCCGTTCGCGGCGTCGCCATGAACCCCATCGACCATCCGCACGGCGGCGGCGAAGGCCGCACCTCGGGCGGCCGCCACCCGGTCACTCCGTGGGGCAAGCCGACCAAGGGCAAGAAGACTCGTAGCAACAAGAAGACGGACCGGCTGATCATGCGCCGCCGTCAGAGCCAGTAGGAGGAGCGAGATCATGGCTCGTTCCGTATGGAAAGGCCCCTTCCTCGACGGCTATCTGCTGGGAAAGGCCGACAAGGCCCGCGCCAGCGGCCGCAACGAGGTCATCAAGATCTGGTCGCGTCGTTCGACCATTCTGCCGCAGTTCGTCGGACTCACCTTCGGCGTCTACAACGGCCAGAAGTTCATCCCGGTCCTGGTGACCGAGAACATGGTCGGGCACAAGTTCGGTGAATTCTCGCCGACCCGCACGTTCTACGGCCACGCGGTCGACAAGAAGGCGAAGAGGAAGTAGCCATGGGCAAGAAAACCGCAGAGCGGGTTCTGGCGGATACCGAGGCGAAGGCTTTCGCCTCCACCATCCGCACCAGCCCTCGCAAGCTGAACCTGGTGGCCGAGAGCATTCGCGGCCTCAAGGCCGAAGTGGCGCTGAACGCCCTGTTCTTCTCCAAGCGGCGCATCGCCGTCGAGGTGAGGAAGGTGCTGCAGTCCGCTATCGCCAACGCCGAGAACAACCACCAGCTCGACGTCGATCGCCTGTATGTGGCCGAGGCCCATGTGGGCAAGGCCATGGTCATGAAGCGCTTCGCGTCTCGTGCCCGTGGCCGGTCCACCCGCATCGAGAAGCCGTTCAGCAATCTGACCGTCATCGTGCGCGAACGCGCCGAAGCGGCGGAGGAGTAAGCAGATGGGTCAGAAAGTCAATCCGATCGGCCTTCGCGTCGGCATCAACCGCACCTGGGACTCCCGGTGGTTCGCCGACGAGAACTACGCCAAGCTGCTCCACGAGGATCTGAAGCTGCGCAAGTACCTGCGCGAGAAGCTGGCCCAGGCCGGTGTGTCGCGCGTGGTCATCGAGCGTCCGGCCAAGAAGGCCCGCATCACCATTCACACCGCCCGTCCGGGCGTGGTGATCGGTAAGAAGGGCGCCGACATCGAGGTGCTCCGCAAGGAGCTGTCCAAGATGACCGGCGGCGAGGTTCACCTGAACATCGTCGAGATCCGCAAGCCGGAACTGGATGCTCAGTTGGTGGCCGAGTCCATCGCCCAGCAGCTGGAGCGCCGCGTCGCGTTCCGCCGCGCCATGAAGCGCGCGGTGCAGTCGGCCATGCGTCTGGGCGCCCAGGGCATCCGGATCAACTGCTCCGGCCGTCTCGGCGGCGCCGAAATCGCCCGCATGGAGTGGTACCGCGAAGGCCGCGTGCCGCTGCACACGCTGCGCGCCGACGTGGATTACGGTGTGGGCACCGCCAAGACCACCTATGGCACTTGCGGCGTCAAGGTTTGGGTGTTCAAGGGCGAGATTCTCGCCCATGACCCCATGGCCCAGGACAAGCGCGCGGCGGGTGAGACCACCCCTGCGGGCCGCTGATAGAAGGGTTTGAGAGATGCTTTCGCCCAAGCGTACTAAATACCGCAAGGCCCACAAGGGCCGGATCAAGGGTGTGACCAAGGGTGGTTCGGCCTTGAATTTCGGCGCCTACGGCCTGAAGGCCCTGGAGCCCGAGCGGATTACCGCCCGCCAGATCGAGGCCGCCCGTCGTGCCCTGACCCGTCACATGAAGCGTCAGGGCCGCGTCTGGATCCGGATTTTCCCGGACCTGCCGGTCTCCAGCAAGCCCGCCGAAGTCCGCATGGGCTCGGGCAAGGGCACGCCGGAATTCTGGGTGGCCCGCGTGGCTCCCGGCCGCATCCTGTTCGAAGTGGACGGCGTCCCGGAAGAGATCGCGCGCCACGGTTTTGCTCTGGCCGCCGCCAAGCTGCCGATCAAGACCAAGTTCATCACCCGCATCGGGGAGATCTGAGCCATGGCGACCAAGGCTGCCGATCTGCGCCAGAAGACTCCGGACCAGCTCAAGGAGCGGGTCGTGGAGCTCAAGAAGGAGCAGTTCAACCTTCGCTTCCAGCGGGCCTCCGGCCAGTTGGAGAACACCGCCCGCGTGCGTGCCGTGCGCCGCGAGATCGCGACCATCAAGACCCTGCTTGGCGAACGCGCCAAGAGCGCGTCCTAAGGAGAGGCGAGAGACATGCCGAAGCGCATTCTTCAGGGTGTGGTCACGAGCGACAAGATGGACAAGACCGTGGTGGTCCGCGTCGAGCGGCGCGTGATGCACCCGATCTACAAGAAGTTCATCCGTCGGTCCAAGAAGTACCACGCCCACGACGAGAACAACGTGTTCAAGACCGGCGACACCATCCGCATCCGCGAATGCCGCCCGCTCTCGAAGACCAAGACCTGGGAAGTCATCGTCGAGCCCCAGGCTTGACGACGGCCACTCTGGAATAAGGAAGGCACATCATGATCCAGATGCAAACCAACCTGGACGTCGCCGATAATTCGGGAGCCCGCCGGGTGCAGTGCATCAAGGTGCTGGGCGGTTCGCACCGTACCATCGCCACGGTTGGCGACGTTATCGTCGTCTCCATCAAGGAAGCGATCCCGCGCGGCCGCGTGAAGAAGGGTGACGTGCATCGCGCCGTCATCGTTCGCACCGCCAAGGAAATCCGTCGTCCCGACGGTTCGGCGATCCGCTTCGACACCAATGCCGCCGTGCTGATCAACAAGCAGGGCGAACCCATCGGCACCCGTATCTTCGGGCCGGTTACCCGTGAACTTCGCGGTAAGAAGTTCATGAAGATCATCTCTTTGGCGCCGGAGGTCCTCTAAATGGCCACCATGAACGTGAAGAAGGGTGATCGGGTCGTCGTGCTCGCCGGTAAGGACAAGGGCAAGAAGGGCGAAGTCATCTCCGCCAGCCCGAAGGAGCAGCGTGTGATCGTCCAGGGCGTGAACCTGGTCAAGCGTCACACCCGCGCCTCCGCCACCAGCCAAGGCGGCATCGTGGAGAAGGAGGCGTCGATCCACGTCTCCAACGTCGCCCACGAAGACCCCAAGGACGGTAAGCCGACCCGCATCGGTCACAAGATCCTCGAAGACGGCCGCAAGGTGCGCATCGCGCGCCGCTCCGGCGAAGTCATCGACCGGTAACGGGAAAGGATAAGCACGATGGCACGCTTGCGTAAGCACTACGAGACGGTCGTGAAGCCGGCCCTGCAGCAGGAGTTCAACTACAAGAACCCCATGCAGGTTCCGAAGCTGGAAAAGATCGTCATCAACATGGGCGTCGGTGAAGCCGCCCAGGATGCCAAGAAGATCGAGTCGGCCCTGGCCGAGTTGACCCTGATCGCCGGCCAGAAGCCGGTGGTGACCAAGGCCAAGACCTCCATCGCCCAGTTCAAGCTGCGCGAAGGCCAGGTCGTGGGCTGCAAGGTCACCCTGCGGGCCGACCGGATGTACGAGTTCCTCGACCGTCTGATCAACATCGCCCTCCCCCGCGTCCGCGACTTCCGCGGTGTTCCGGGCAAGAGCTTCGATGGCCGCGGCAACTATGCCCTGGGCCTGAAGGAGCAGCTGATTTTCCCGGAAATCGACTACGACAAGGTCGAGACCCAGCGGGGCATGGACATCATCTTCGTCACGACTGCCGAGACCAATGCGGAAGCCAAGGCGCTTCTCAAGGGTTTCGACATGCCGTTCGTGGCTTGAGTGGAGTTAGTAGGCAATGGCTAAGATCAGCTCCGTCGAGCGCAACAAGAAGCGCGAGCGCATGTCGAAGGAATTCGCCAGCCGCCGCGCCAAGCTGAAGGCGATCGCCACCGATCGCGAGGCGAGCCCCGAGGAACGCTTCGAGGCGTCCTTGAAGCTGGCGCAGGTTCCGCGCAATTCGTCCAAGACCCGCATCCGTCTGCGTTGCGAAGTCACGGGCCGTTCGCGCGGTAACTACCGCAAGTTCAAACTGTGCCGGAACAAGCTCCGCGAGCTCGCCTCGCAGGGTCAGATTCCCGGCATGACCAAGTCCAGCTGGTAAGGAGGGCTCAGTCAATGTCCATGACCGATCCCGTCGGCGATATGCTCACCCGCATCCGCAACGGCCAGCGTGCGAACAAGTCGACCGTCAAGTCGCCTGCTTCGTCGCTGCGCGCCAACGTCCTCGAAGTGCTCAAGCGCGAAGGCTATATTCGCGGCTACGAACGCGTCGATGTGCGTCCGGGCGTCGCCGAGCTCTCCATCGAGCTCAAGTATCATGAGGGCCAGCCGGTGATCCGGGAGATTTCGCGCGTGTCCACTCCGGGCCGTCGCGTCTACTCCAAGATCGCCGACCTTCGCCGCGTCGCCAACGGGTTGGGGATCACCATCCTCTCCACCCCGCGGGGCGTGATGTCCGACACTGAGGCTCGCGCCCAGAACGTCGGCGGCGAAGTCCTCTGCGAAGTGTTCTAAGGGAGGACTCTCACATGTCGCGAGTCGGCAAATATCCGGTCTCGGTGCCTTCGGGGGTCTCCGTTCAGATTTCCGGGTCCGATATCACCGTCAAGGGCAAGCTGGGCGAATCGACGCTCACCGCCCGGGACAATGTCGAGGTCACCCTCGACGGCAACCTGCTGTGGGTGAAGCCCAAGAGCGAAACCAAGGACGCCCGCATGATGTGGGGCACCACCCGTGCCCTGCTGAACAACATGGTCAAGGGTGTCTCCGACGGCTTCACCGTCAATCTCGAGATCAACGGCGTCGGCTATCGTGCCGCCGTCGAAGGCAAGGTGCTGAAGCTCCAGCTCGGCTATTCGCACGATATCGAATATCCGATCCCGGACGACATCACCATGAAGTGCGAAAAGCCCACCGCCATTTCCATCTTCGGCCGCGACAAGCGCCAGGTGGGGCAGATCGCCGCCGAGATCCGCGCCTTCCGTGGTCCCGAGCCCTACAAGGGCAAGGGTATCAAATATGAAACCGAGACCATCCTCCGCAAGGAAGGTAAGAAGAAGTAAGGGGCACCGCCATGATGACGCCGAAAGCACTATTCGAGCGCCGCAAGCGGCGCGCCCGCCAGAGCATCAAGGCCAAGGCTCACGGTCGCGTGCGCCTGTCGGTCTTCCGCTCGGGCAAGAACATCTACGTCCAGGTTATCGACGACAGCAATGGCGTCACCCTGGCCGCCGCCTCGACGCTCGACAAGGAGCTGAAGGGCACTTTGAAGACCGGCGCCGACAAGGCGGCTGCGGCCGCCGTCGGCAAGCTGATCGCCGAGCGGGCCAAAGCGGCCGGCATCACCGAGGTGGTGTTCGACCGTGGCGGTTACATCTATCACGGCCGGGTCAAGGCCCTGGCCGACGCGGCCCGCGAAGGCGGCCTGTCTTTCTGAGGATGATGAGCAATGGCACGTACTCCTTCCACTAGTGACCGGCCCGAACGGGGCCGCGGCGGCGAGCGCGGAGAGCGCAGTGATCGCGGCCGTGGTCGCAACGCCGAGCAGACTCCCCGCGAGCGCGAGGAATCCGAGTTCGTCGACAAGCTGGTCCACATCAACCGCGTCGCCAAGGTGGTGAAGGGTGGCCGTCGGTTCGCCTTCGCCGCCCTGGTCGTGGTCGGTGACGCCAAGGGCCGCGTCGGCTACGGATCGGGCAAGGCCCGTGAAGTTCCGGAAGCCATCCGCAAGGCCACCGAACAGGCCAAGCGCAACATGGTGAAGATCGCCCTTCGCGAGGGTCGCACCCTGCATCACGACGCTTTCGGCCGCTTCGGCGCCGGTCGCGTGGTTCTGCGGGCGGCTCCCGCCGGTACCGGCATCATCGCGGGCGGCCCCATGCGCGCCGTCTTCGAAACCATGGGCGTGCAGGACGTCGTGGCCAAGTGCCTCGGCACCTCCAACCCGCACAACATGATCAAGGCGACCTTCGCCGCTCTGGTCAACCTGGCGTCTCCGCGCTCGGTTGCCGCCAAGCGGGGCAAGAAGGTCGGCGAGATCATCGGCCGTCGTGACGGAGCCGCCGCCGCGGCTGCCGCCGGCGCTTGAGGAGGGTTCCAGCAATGGCCGCCAAGAAGACCACCGCCGAAAAGTCCACCGTCACGGTGACCCAGATCGGCAGCCCCATCGGCCGTCCGGCCGACCAGCGCGCCACCCTGGTGGGGCTGGGGCTGAACAAGCTGCATCGTTCCCGTACCCTGGAGGATACTCCGGCCGTGCGTGGCATGATCGCCAAGGTCGCCCATCTGGTGAAGGTGGAAGGCTAGGATTTCCGCCCGGCCGGGAGCCCCGTGCTTCCGGCCGTCCGGATTTTGAGGACGAAAAGACATGAAGCTCAACGAACTTCGCGACAACGACGGCGCCCGCTACAAGGCCAAGCGCGTCGGCCGCGGCATCGGCTCCGGCAAGGGCAAGACCTCCGGTTCCGGCGTCAAGGGCCAGAGCTCGCGCACCGGCGTGGCCATCAACGGCTTCGAAGGCGGCCAGATGCCCATCTACCGCCGTCTGCCCAAGCGCGGCTTCCACGTGCCCTTCCCCAAGGAGTTCTCCGAGATCAATCTCGGTCGTCTCCAGAAGGCCATCGACGAGAAGCGCATCGACGCCTCCAAGCCGATCAACGCCGAACTGCTGCAGGCCGCTGGCCTGATCGGCAAGATCTATGACGGCGTGCGTCTGCTGGCCCGTGGCGAGCTGTCGGCCAAGATCACCATCGAGGTGGCGGGTGCGTCCGCCGCCGCCGTGGCCGCGGTCGAGAAGGCCGGTGGCTCGGTGACGGTGATCCAGCCCAAGGCCGCCCCGGCCGCCGAGGGCTGAGACCCTTCCGGCTCCCTTCGGGGGACCGCAGGCGTCGAAGCATGAAGAGAAAATGACCCGGACACTTGATCCGGGTCATTTGATCAGGTCAGGACCTGTGGCGTGGTTGCGCTTCGCCCCATGGGGTGGTAGTCCTCCGCAAGCCGCCACTGAAACCCGGAGTAAGGCATGGCCTCCGCTGCCGAGCAGCTCGCCTCGAACATGAACTTTGGCGTCCTCGCCAAGGCGACTGAACTCAAGAAGCGACTTTGGTTCACCCTTGGGGCGCTGGTGATCTATCGCCTGGGCACCTGGATTCCGCTGCCTGGCGTCGATCCCCAGGTGCTGGGCGACCTGTTCAAGCAAAGCGGTGGCGGCATGCTCGGCATGTTCGACATGCTGGCTGGCGGCGCGCTGGGTCGCATGACCATCTTCGCGCTCAACATCATGCCCTATATCTCGGCCTCCATTATCCTCCAGCTGATGACCTCGGTCATTCCCTCGCTGGAAGCGGTGAAGAAGGAAGGCGAGTCCGGGCGCAAGAAGATCAATCAGTACACCCGCTATCTGACGGTGTGTATCGCCATCCTGCAGGCCTACGGCATCGCCGTGGGGCTGGAAAGCATGACCAGTTCACGCGGCGGCGCCGTGATGATGGAAAACCACATGCTGTTCCGCTTCACCGCCGTGGTGACCCTGACCGGTGGTACCCTGTTCCTGATGTGGTTGGGCGAGCAGATCACGGCGCGCGGCATTGGCCAGGGCACATCCTTGATCATCATGGCGGGTATCGTCGCCGAACTGCCCTCGGCCATCAAGAATACGCTGGAACTGGGTCGTACCGGCGCGCTGCCCTATTTCATCATCCTCGGCATCATCATCATGTCGGTGGTGGTGATCGGCTGCATCGTGTATCTGGAACGCGCCCAGCGCCGTATCATCGTCCAGTACCCCAAGCGCCAGGTCGGCAACAAGATGTTCGGCGGCGAATCGTCGCATCTGCCCCTGAAGGTCAACACCTCGGGTGTGATCCCGCCGATCTTCGCCAGCTCGATCCTGCTGATGCCGGTGACCATCGCCCAGTTCGCCTCGGCCGGTGGGCCGGAATGGCTGGCGGGCTTTGCCGCCATCATGGGCCGTGGCCAGCCGCTCTACATCGCACTGTATCTGGCACTGATCGTGTTCTTCGCCTTCTTCTATACGGCTGTGGTGTTCAATCCGGTGGATACCGCCGAGAACCTGAAGAAGTATGGCGGCTTCATTCCCGGCATCCGTCCCGGCAAGAATACCGCGGATTATCTGGACTATGTCCTGACCCGCCTGACCGTGGTCGGTGCCGCCTATCTGTCGGTTCTGTCGGTGCTGCCGGAAATCCTGATTTCCAAGTGGTCGGTGCCGTTCTATTTCGGCGGTACCAGCCTGCTGATCGTGGTGACCGTCACCATGGATACGGTGTCGCAGATCCAGTCGCATCTCCTGGCGCATCAATACGAGGGGCTCATCAAGAAGTCCCGGCTCAGGGGACGGCGTTAAAGACAAGGCAATAAAAGGGGAAGTCCGATGAATCTCGTTCTGTTGGGGCCGCCTGGCGGCGGCAAGGGAACCCAGGCCAAGCGTCTTCAGGACAAGTATGGTCTGGTCCAGTTGTCTACCGGTGACATGTTGCGCGCCGCCGTGGCTTCCGGCTCCGAGGTGGGCAAGAAGGCCAAGGCCGTGATGGATGCCGGACAGCTGGTCTCCGACGAGATCGTCATCGCCATCATCGACGAGCGCCTGGACCAGCCCGATGTGGCCAAGGGCGCCATCTTCGACGGCTTCCCCCGCACCGTGGCCCAGGCCGAGGCGCTGGACGCCATGATGACCCGCAAGGGCAAGAAGCTGGATTTCGCCATCGAGATCCGGGTTCCGGACGCCTATATCGTCGAGCGCATCACCGGCCGCTATACCTGCGGCAAGTGTGGCGCCGGCTATCACGAAAAGTTCCAGCAGCCCAAGCTCGCCGGTAAGTGCGACGCCTGCGGCGGCACCGAATTCGTCCGTCGTCCCGACGACAACGCCGAAACCGTCAACAAGCGGCTCGAGGCCTATCACGCCCAGACCGCTCCCCTGCTGCCTTACTACGAGGCCAAGGGCGCCTTCAAGGTGGTGGACGGGACCATGGACATCGCCGACGTCACCCGCGAACTCGAGAAAATCCTCGATTCGGTCCGCTGACACGGTGTTGTAAGAAAGGTAGGGTGAAACGGTTGACTCTCGACCGAATCACCCTATAATCCCGCACCTTCGGTTTCCCCGGTCAAGGGAGAGGCCTGGAGTGGTGTTTTTTGCTAACGGCTCCGGGCGCTTCCGGGCGCGGACTTTTTTGGTGAAGGAGTAACCAGCTTTGGCTCGTATCGCTGGCGTCAATATTCCGACGAACAAGCGCGTGATGATCGCGCTGACCTATATCCACGGCATCGGCCGGGCGAAGGCTGCCGAAATCACCGGCAAGCTGGGCATTCCCGCCGAGCGTCGCGTCAATCAGTTGACCGACGACGAAGTGTTGAAGATTCGCGAAATGATCGACCGTGACTATCAGGTCGAGGGTGATCTGCGCCGCTCCGTCGCCATGAACATCAAGCGTCTGATGGATCTGGGCTGCTATCGCGGTCTGCGCCATCGTCGCGGCCTGCCGGTGCGCGGCCAGCGGACCCACACCAATGCCCGTACCCGCAAGGGTCCGGCGAAGCCGATTGCCGGCAAGAAGAAAGTTACCAAGTAAGGAACACCTCAGATGGCTAAGCCTGCTGCTGCCGCGCGTCCTCGTCGCCGCGAGCGCAAGAACATCACCTCGGGCGTGGCGCATGTGAATGCCACGTTCAACAACACCATGATCACCATCACCGATGCCCAGGGCAATACCATCTCCTGGTCGTCGGCGGGCATGCAGGGCTTCAAGGGCTCGCGCAAGTCGACCCCCTATGCCGCCCAGGTGGCGGCCGAGGATGCCGGGCGCAAGGCGTCCGAGCACGGCATGCGGACCCTGGAGGTCGAGGTGAAGGGGCCCGGCGCCGGTCGTGAGTCGGCGCTGCGCGCGCTGCAGGCCGTCGGGTTCCAGATCACGTCCATCCGCGACGTCACGCCGATCCCGCACAACGGGTGTCGGCCGCGCAAGCGTCGTCGGGTCTGATCCCTTTTCGTGGGATACGGGTCGGCCGCCGGCCTCCTCGATCAAGGGGAGGTTCGGCGGCACGGCCGTTTCTCCAATGTCATTCGTTCCTAGCATGAGGTCACACCCGTGATTCAGAAGAACTGGCAGGAACTGATTAAGCCCAGCAAGCTCAATGTCGAGCCCGGGGCCGATCCGCAGCGCATTGCCACCGCTGTCGCCGAACCGCTGGAGCGCGGCTTCGGCATGACCCTCGGCAATTCCCTCCGTCGGGTTCTGCTGTCCTCGCTTCAGGGGGCGGCGGTCACCGCCATCCAGATCGAGGGTGTGCTGCATGAATTCTCCTCCATCCCGGGCGTGCGGGAAGATGTCACCGACATCATCCTGAACATCAAGACCCTGGGCCTGCGCATGCATGGCGAGGGCCCGAAGCGCATGCAGCTTCGCGCCATCGGTCCCGGCGAAGTCACCGCCGGCCTGATCGAGGTCGGTCACGACATCGAGATCATGGACCCCGACCTGGTGCTGTGCACCCTGGACGAGGGCGCCAAGCTGAACATCGAGTTCACGGTGGAAACCGGCAAGGGCTATGTGCCCGCGTCGCAGAACCGCCCCGAGGATTCGCCCATCGGCCTGATCCCCATCGACGCCATCTTCTCGCCGGTCCGCAAGGTCGCGTACAAGGTCGAGAACACCCGCGTCGGCCAGGTCACCGACTACGACAAGCTGTCCATGTCCATCGAGACCAATGGCGCCGTCACCCCCGACGATGCCCTGGCCTTGGCGGCGCGCATCCTGCAGGACCAGTTGCAGCTGTTCATCAACTTCGAGGAACCGACCAGCGTGGTCGAGGAAGAGAAGAAGGATGAACTGCCCTTCAACAAGAACCTGCTGCGCAAGGTGGACGAGCTGGAACTGTCGGTCCGTTCGGCCAACTGCCTGAAGAACGACAACATCATCTATATCGGCGATCTGGTCCAGAAGACCGAGGCCGAGATGCTCCGCACTCCCAATTTCGGCCGCAAGTCGCTGAACGAGATCAAGGAAGTGTTGGCGCAGATGGGGCTCCATCTCGGCATGGAAATCCCCAACTGGCCGCCGGAGAACATCGAGGAACTGGCCAAGAAGCTCGAAGAGCCCTACTGAGCCGTTTCAAGCCAAGACCCACCCCCGGATAAGATCCGGGGGTGACGGTTTGGGAAAGTTGTTTCGGACCATTCCGGTCCATCCGCGCCGTTCTCCCTCATTCAGGGTGGCGGATGCGGCAGCGCCATCGGTCCCGCGCCGCGCGGGCCAAGCGACGAGGAGAGTATCGAAATGCGTCATGGTATGTCCGGCCGCAAGCTGAACCGCGACAAGTCCGCCCGTAAGGCCCTGTTCGTCAGCCTGGCCAATGCGCTGCTGAAGCATGAGCAGATCAAGACCACCCTGCCCAAGGCCAAGGACCTGCGTCCCATCGCCGAGAAGTTGATCACCCTGGGCAAGCGCGGCGACCTGCACGCCCGTCGCCAGGCTTTCGCTTTCCTGCGCGACGACAAGGTGGTGGCCAAGCTGTTCGCCGTCATCGGCCCGCGCTACCAGGCCCGCAATGGCGGCTATTGCCGCGTGCTGAAGGCCGGTTTCCGTTACGGCGACTGCGCCCCCATGGCTTTCATCGAGCTGGTCGATCGCGACGTCGCCGCGAAGGGTCTGGATTCCGGCCCCACCGCCGAGAAGACCGCTGACTCCGACGAATAAGCCGGTTTGGATTTCAGACGAGAAGGGCCGCCCCAAGGGCGGCCCTTTTTCGTTGTCACGCCCGGTTCAGGCGGTGATGTCCAGCGTGGAGCCGCGTGACGACTGATTGGCTTGCTCCCCGGTGCTGCCATAGGTCTGTTGCACCAGCTTCCGTCCGGCCTCCAGGCTCTTGCCCAGCGCCTTGGCCAAGACCAAGCCGCTTTCATCGATATATGGCGTGGGTTTGCCCACCGCCCGGGCAATTGCTCCGGTTTCCGGAGGCGAAGTTCCACCGACGCGCCGGGAATAGGCGACGGGATCGGTGTATCCAGACGGGATCGGTTCGATGGTCATGGCGGTCCGTGAAGCGGACATCAATTTTGCCATTATGCCCTAAGTCGAGCATGAATTCACCCCTGGATTGACGACCTCGGCCCGACTTTACCCGGCCTTAACCGATGGTGGACTATGCTGCACCATCCGTGGTCTATGCAGCGCATGGGGCATGGTGCTATCATCGTGTAAGAATGTGCGTCGTGTGTTCGGCGCCTCGCAAGGACGAAGCAACAGAATCGGTTGCGTCAGGGAACCATTAGAAAGAGGTTCGCGTCATGGTCAACATCATTAATCCCAGCGTCTCGGCCGCCATGGGCGCCTCCAGCCTGATGCGCAGCTCGTCCTCCTCGTCATCGAGCAGCTTGTTCGACAGTATTTCCGGGACGAGGCAACGCAGTTCCGCCACGGCACTTTTCAACGCATTGGGGGGCGGCAACGGCCAGACCAGCATTGAGACCATTCTGAATAAGCAGAAGGTGGATAGTGCGCGGAACTCCATGTACTACAACGCCGCTGAACGGATCGGCTATATCCAGGAAGGCAAGCTCGAGCCCACCTCGGATTGGGAAAAGATCGTCGGCTATGCCATGAACAAGGGCCAGCCCACCGTCGTCTTCATCGACGAGCAGGGGCAGATGCAGGCGCAACTGCAGACCGAGGCCGATCTCAGCAAATACAATTCCGGCCAGGTCCGCGCCCTGCTCGAGACCATGGTTGCCGTCGACGAAATGGCCCAGAAGATCAAGGCCAACGAAACCAATCAGGAATGGTTGGACAATCTGGCCGGTGCTGGCACTGACCTGTCCCTGGTTGCCAATTATGTGATTTCACCCCAGACCACGACGCCCAACAACTGGGAACAGCAGGGCGTGCTGTATCTGAGCAACGGCCAGCCCTTCAAGATTTCCCTTGATGCCGAGGGCAAGCTGCAGGTTACCGATCAGATGTTCGACCCGGGGCTGCTGGACCTGCCCGACAGCCAGCGCGGTCGCCTGATGGATGCCATCGGCAGCATTACAGCCACCATCCAGGCAGGAACCCAGTCCGAGGAATGGGAACTGGCCGCCGCCAATTACGCCGCCGCCAAGACTCCCTATTATCTCGAAATGGATATGAACCAGGTCAGCATGGTGCCTGATACCTATAATGGCGATGGCTCGGTCGCGACCTACAGGATGGAACAGGGGAAGATCGTCGCCAAGGAAAGCACGGCAGAGAATATCACGCCGGAATTCCTGAAGACGCCGCCATACACCGATATCGGCGACAGTACCGAGCTGCTGAAGCAGGTCGCCGAACTGATCAAGGACAAGAAGCCCTATTTCCTGGATATTGATCCCACCGGCGCGGTGGTGGTCAAGGAAATCAATGCCCAAAGCCTGATCAAGTACAACACCCCGGTGGAGCGTAAGCTCGACGCCTTGGGGGTTGGTTCGGTGCTGTCGCTGTTCGCGTGAAGAAAGGGGTGTACCGGCGGGCCGCGGGTCTGTAGCTTGCCGGGCATGAGCGACGTTCAGAATCTTACCGTATTGGCCGAGGAGGCCGAACTCCGCCTGGACCGATGGTTCCGGCGGCACTTTCCCGCCATCGGCCATGGCCTGCTGGAAAAATGGCTGCGAGCAGGTAATGTCCGGGTGGACGGCAAGCGCGCCAAATCCAATCAGCGGCTGGAGTCTGGCCAAATCATCCGGGTGCCGCCGCTGCCCACATCGCCGCCTCCCGATGCCGCGCCCAAACCGGTGGTGGTGGATGAGAAGACCGCCCGCATGCTGCATGATGCCGTCCTGTACAAGGACGACGACGTCATCGCCCTGAACAAGCCGCCGGGCCTCGCGGTCCAGGGCGGAACAGGCATGGACGACCACCACTTGGACGCCATGCTGGACGTGTTGCGCTTCGGTTCGGCGGAACGGCCGAAGCTGGTGCATCGCCTCGACAAGGACACATCGGGCGTGCTGCTGCTGGGCCGGACTGCCGCGGCCACCGCCAAGCTGGCCGCCGCCTTCAAGAGCCGGGCGGCGCGCAAATGCTATTGGTCGCTGGTGGTGGGGCTGCCGTCGCACCGCCAAGGCCGCATCGATGCGCCACTGTCCAAGCTGGGTGGCAAGGGGGCCGAGAAGGTCGCGGTGGACGAGGAGGACGGCAAGCATGCCGTCACCTATTTCCGGGTGGTGGATAACGCCCTGAAACGGGCCTCGTGGCTGGAGATGGAGCCGCGCACAGGCCGGACCCACCAGTTGCGCGCCCATTGCGTCCTGCTGGGCACCCCGATCCTGGGCGATGGCAAATATGGTGGCAAGACGGCCCTGATCGAAGGGACCGGTGTTTCGCGCAAGCTGCACTTGCATGCCCGCGCCGTGCGGCTGCCCCATCCCCGTACCGGAAAGCTGTTGGAAGTGATTGCGCCATTGCCGGGGCATATCAAGGCCAGCTTCGATTTCTTCGGCTTTTCCGAGGGTGATGCCGGGCGTCCGTTCGAGGCCTTCGAGGAAGAGTGACATCCGCCGGGTATCGACCCGGTTGGTTGATAGGCGCCTATGCTGTATCCTGACCAAAGACAGCCAATCGGAGCCCCATGAAGCGGATGCGCCTTGCCGTCTTTGACGTGGACGGCACCCTTGTGGACAGTCAGCACAATATCGTCTCCGCCATGACCGAGGCGTGGAGCAGCCTGAATCTGGGCATTCCGCGCCCCGATCAGGTCCGGCGCATTATTGGATTGTCGCTGGTGGAGGCATGCAGCGTCCTGCTGCCCTGGGCTTCGCCCGCCACCCACCGCGCCATGGCCGATGCCTATAAGCAGGCCTTTCGGGCAATGCGCCTGTTGCCGGATTCCATGGAGCCACTGTTTCCCGGTGTGCGAGAGGCCCTGGACGCGCTGGAGGCCGAAGGCTGGCTGCTCGGGCTGGCCACCGGCAAATCCAGGCGCGGCGTGGAGTCGCTGTTGGATGGTCATGAACTGCATGGTCGCTTCATCACCATCCAGACCGCCGACGACAATCCCAGCAAGCCCAATCCCGCCATGCTGATCCGGGCAGCGGCCGATTGCGGCGTCGATGCCGGCGACATTGTCATGATCGGCGATACGGCCTATGACATGGCCATGGCCGCTGCCGCCCGCACTGGGGCCGTGGGGGTTTCGTGGGGGTACCATTCCCTCGACGAATTGAACAAGGCCGGGGCGCAGGTCGTGCTGGACAGCTTCGACAATATCACCGAAGTCCTCGATGCCCTCACCGGAGGGCCAGGATGAAAATTTCAACCCTGCTGAAGATCCTCACCGTCGCCGGATTGGTGGTGGTGGTGGCGTTGATCGCCGCGTCCAAATCCCTGGACAGTACGCGCTACCAGGCCTATCTCGCCGATCGGGTTCGGGCGGCCACGGGCCTGGAACTCAGCTTCTCGGGGCCGACCAAAATCAAGTTGGGACTGGCGCCCCAGGTCAGCTTCACGGGCCTGACCCTGGCGACCAAGCCCAATGGTCCGGCCCTGCTCTATGTGGACCGGGTCGAAGCCCGGGTGGCGCTGCTGCCGCTCTTGCTGCGCCGCATCCAGGTAGAACGCCTTGCCTTGTTGCGTCCGGTGATGAAGCTGGGACCGCTGCCCCGGCCCCAGGCCGCGCTGGACCTCTCCGATGGCGCCGACAAGGCGCCCGCCACCGCCTTTGCCATCACCGACCTGGTGGTGGAAGACGGGGTTGTGCTGTGGCGTGATCCCCAAAGCGTGTCGGAGTCCAGCCTCAGGCTCGGCCATGGTCGCATCCAGGCGGAAGGCGGGGCGGGGGGGGCGCTCAGCCTGCAACTGGATGGCCGCCATGATGGCGCTGATTTCCAGGTAACGGGGGTCATTGGCGCCGCCGCCGGACTGATGTCCGGCAAGCCCTATCCGCTTCAGCTCAAAGGCACGGTCAGCGGCGTGGTGGTGGTGGCGCGGGGGCAGGTGGCCGACCCCTGGGCGGGCAAGGGCATTGATCTCGAACTTCGTGCCCAGGGCGACGAACTGGCCGATCTGGCCAAGCGCCTGGGAGTGGTCGGCAACGAGCACCCCTTGGGGCCCATCGGACCCTACAAGGTTTCGGCCCGCCTGACCGATGCCGGTCTGGCCGAGATCGAGGCGGTGTTGGGCAAGCGCGACAATCTGCTGGTGACGTTGAAGGGCGCGGTGCGTCATCCCCTGGCCCTGGTCGGTCTCGATCTGGCGGTATCGGCCGAGGCCGACAGTCTTGCCGGGCTCAGTCGGTTGATGGCGGTGGATATTCCCAATGGCGGCCCGCTGAAGTTGGCGGCCCGCCTCAATGACATCGACGATGGCTGGCGTCTGACCGGCATCAAGAGCAGTCTGGGCAGGAGCGACTTCGCCGGAGAGTTGGCCCTGGTGAAGGGGGTGCGCCCGCGTCTGGTCGGTCGGCTGGCCGCCAATGCGTTCTTCCCTGGCGATCTCAGTTTTCCCCAGGGGCACAATGGCGAGACCTTGCCATCGGCGCCACAGCGCCCCGCCATTCCGGTTCAGGATGACCGCATCCTGTCCGTCGAGGCATTGCCGCTGGATTGGTTGAAATCCGTGGATATGACCCTGTCCCTGACCGCGACCCGGCTGCATCTGGGCTCGGCGGTGTTGGGCGATGCCGCGGGCGAGGTCAGCCTGTCGGCGAGCAAGCTGGTGGTGGACTCCCTCGCTGCCAAGCTGGGGGAGGGCACTCTGAAAGGGGACGGCCGGATCGATCTGTCCGGGCGCCTGCCGTTCATGGCGCTGCGTCTGAGCGGGACCGGCCTTGATCTTTCCCGCCTGGGCGGGGAGGGGGGGCTGGAGAACGGTCGGGGGGAGATCAGTCTTGATCTCAAGGCCTCGGGAGCCAGCCGCCGTGCCTTGGCCTCCAGCCTGGACGGGGGGCTGAGCCTGACCGCCACGGATGTCAGCATTGCCCCGGCGCGGGGGCCGCTGCCCGATATTCTGGCGGCGCTCGACCCCACGGCTCCGGCGGCGGATCGGACCCGTTTGCGCTGTGTCGCTCTGAAAGCCATCGCCAAGGCGGGGCAGATCAGCCTGGATCGCGGCTTGCGCCTGGAATCCAATCGTATCGCCATGGTGGGGGGCGGGGGGCTGGATCTGCGGTCGGAATCCCTGGATATGGGATTCGTGGCCAAGGGCGGTGCCTGGACCCGACTGCGCGGCTTTTTGGGAGCGCCCAAGGTGGCGGCCGAAGGTGGCGCGGTCCGCCTGTCCGGCGATGGCCCCGGCTGCCGCAGCGAGGCCAAGCCGCGCCGCTGACCCTTCCCTGCCAAGAAAGAGAGTCCTTCCGTGAAGACCATCAAGCGCTTCTACCAGCGAGCCGAATCCGTGGCAGCCGAGGACGGCTTCGCCATCCATCTGGACGGCAAGGCGGTGAAGACGCCGGGCGGGCGGCTTTTGGCGCTGCCCACCGCGGCCCTGGCCGAGGCCGTGGCCGCTGAATGGATGGCCCAGGAGGAGATGGTGCTGCCGTCCTCCATGCCGCTGACCCAATTGGCCAGCACCGCCCTGGACCGGGTGGGGCCGGAGCGTGGCCACATCCAGTCCGAACTGCTGAAATACGCCGGGACCGACCTGCTGTGCTATCGCGTCGATCATCCCGCCGATCTGGCCGAGCGCCAGGCCAAGGCCTGGCAGCCGCTGCTGGACTGGGCCGCGCTGGCCCTGGACGCGCCGCTATCCACCACCACCACGGTGGTGGCGGTGGCGCAGTCCGCGCAGGCCCTGGCCGCCCTGGAACGGTTCATCGCCGCCATGGATGTCTGGCGCCTGACGGCGCTGCAATCCGCGACCGCCGCCATGGGGTCGCTGATCCTGGGGCTGGCGCTGACCGAGGGGCGCATTGACGCCAGCCAGGCCTTTGATCTGTCGCAGTTGGACGAAACCTACCAGATCGAACAATGGGGCGAGGATTACGAGGCGGCCGACCGCCGCGCCGCCCTGGCCGCGGACATGAAGGCGGCGGCGCGATTCCTGGAATTGCTGCGCCCTATTTGACCGGAGTGATCGGCCCCAGGGTGCGCATCCAGCCCACCACGGCGGCACCGGGCGGGTCGCGGAAACCGGCGCCCGCCACCCGGGCCAGGGTGGAGGAGGTCAACAGGTCCTCCATGGGTTTCTTCAGGCATTGGGCGAAGCCGGGCTCCAGCTCGGTGCGATAGTCGGTCTCGCCCACATCCACCCGATTGGTGAAGTTGCCGAGCGGAATGCCGTCGGCGGTCCAGGCGTCGATACCGCAGCCCAGCTTCAGCCTGGCGTCGAGACGCGACCAACTGGCCTTGCCCACCAGCTTGACCACGATATGGGGCCGTATGGCGGGATCGTTGATCTCCACCGTCTCGAATCCCTTGGCCAGCATGGCGCGGGTGGCCTTGGCCAGGGCCAGGCCCTCGCGGACCTTGGTTTCCTCGTTCTGGAAGCGGGTGAGGGCAATGGTCAGGTTGCGGGACAGGTCGCTTTCGCTGGCGAAGACCATGACCCGGGCCTTGTGGGGCAGGGCAACGCCGGGCACGGGGGCCAACTGGATGCTGTCGGTGGGAGGAAGGCCGCCCAGGCAGCCGCCCAGGCCCATCGTGACCGCCGCCGCCATCGCCAGTTTCCACCACGCCGCCATGAGAGCCCCTCCCGTTGATTGGATGCAAGGCACTATAGCGGCGCTGATGGCGGTTGGGCAGGGGTCAGTTGATGGAGGACAGGCCCTGGGTCTTCACCCGCTTCTGCCACTCGCTCATGAAGGTCTGGAAGTCCTGCACCTGCTTGATCTTCTCGCCCACCCGGCGATAGTCGATGATGCCGCGCTCGGCCTCGCTGGTCAGCAGGTCGAAGGCTTCCTTCCATTCGCTATTGGCCATCAGCGGGCCATAGCTGCGCCGCAGCCGGGTCAGGCCGCGCTCGTCGCGGGCCAGGGTCATGGCGATGGCGGTGTCCAGCATGCGCCGCCCCATAACCGGGTCCAGAGGCCGGTTGCCGATGGGCTTTTCCAGGGTGCTTTCCAGGGTGGCGGCGGCATCGGACCACCGCTTCAGCCGCCAGTAGATGTCGCCCCGCAGCTTGCGGGCCTGATCGCTCTGGTCGTTGATGATCAGGGCCAAAGCCTCGGCCGAGCGGCCCAGATCGTCCAGGGCCTGGACCCGCAGGTAGCGGCGCTGGGCGGCGAGATCGACGGGAATGTCGGGAACCTCGCTGGCTTCCAGCGCTTCCAGGGCCAGTCCCGGTTTGCGGTCGGAGATGTTGAGGAAGGCCAGCCGCGCCCCCACCCGGGCCTTGTCCAGTCCGGACAGGCGGAATTCCACCTGATGGCGCAGCAACTCGCCCGCGCGGTCGAGCAGATCCACCGAGGCCAGCCGGTCGGCGAGTTTGCGGATCATCTCGTCGCCCTTGGTGCCCGACGGCGTCAGTTCCTGGAACTCGTCGTATAGGCCGATGGCGACAACCGGCTGCAGCTTGTCGGCGCCGCCGCCCAGGAACAGCTTGTTGAAAGCCTCGTGCATCTCATCGGTGACGTTGGGAATATCGGGATTGTCGGGGTAATTGGTGGACAGGCTGTGCATGCTCCGCAGCCCCTCGCCATAGCGCCCGGCGGCGATCTGCAACTGGCCCAGGCGCTTCATCAGCCGATACTCGAAATCCTCGCCCCGCCAGGCAAAGCGGAGCTTCTCGAATTCGGAGATCGCCTCGGCCGGGGTCATCTTGTTCAGTCGCAGCATCAACTCGACGCGGTCGCGACCGGCATAGGCCCGGTCGGGGCGGCTTTCGCTGGCTTCTGCGTCACGGAAGCGATTGATCGCCTGTTCCCACTGCTTGCCCGCCATGGCGGCCAGACCGGCCAGATAAGACAGCTTGCCCACATCGCGGCGCGACAATCCCTGGCCCATCATGGCATCGACGATCTTGGCGGCCCCCTTGGAATCGCCTGCCGCCGCCACGGTCTTGGCCGCGACCTCGCCGATGCCCATGCGCAAGGAGCGCGGCCAGCCCTTGATGTCCTCGGGGGCGAGACGCAGCACCAGGGCATGCTTGTTGGGATCGGGCAGCGACCGGGCCGAGGCGGCCGCCAGGAACAGCTGCACCCGGGGATCGTCCTTCAGGGCGGGCATGGACAAGTCGGCGATGGCGTCGGCATCGCGATACATCAGGAAGTTGGCGGCGCCCCGCACCGCCCGATAGGCGGGGGTGTCCACCACCTGGGGATCGACCTGGGCCATGATCTTCAACACGCCTAGGGCCTCGGCGCCGAACCCGTTGGCCAAATAGTGGCGCGCGATTTCCAGGCGCTGGGCGTTCTTGTCGTCGGGGCGGATGAAGGTCAGGCGGCTTTGCAGCTTGCGATGCTCTTCGACGAATTTGTCGTTGCCGCCCCGCAGCCACTTAGAAATGTCCAGCGGCGCGGTCGCCATGGTATCGGCGGCAATCTTGCCATCGCCCACCGCGCCGCCCTCCTCCCCGGCGGCGGGGGCAGCTCCCGACAGAAAAAGGCCGCCGGGCATGGTGGCTTCCACATTGGCCTTGTTTACGTCCAGGCGGGCGTTGTCGGTGCGCAGCACGGCGGCGATGCCCTGGGCGGTGGGCAGGATTTCCAGTGCCGGATATTCCCGGGTGCCGCGCACGCCGACGCCGATGGCCGGGGTCGCCACCACATGGATGGAATCGCCCACCTCGGGGTCCTTCAGCACCAGGGGGGCAGACCCATCGGCCATGGCCAGCAGCACGCGGCCGCGATCCTGGAAATCGAGCTGCGGCTTGATCTCGATGCCGACCTTGGGAGCCAGGGGCTGTTCCAGAATGTCCAGGACCCACAACTGCCCTTCCTTGCGTACCGACGGGTTGAAGCCCGGCCGGGTGATCATGCGCACGGCGGTGCCCTTGAAGCCCTGGATCTGCTCCACATGCAGCACCACGTCGCCGCCGGTGCGCTTCAACAGTTTGGTATCCACCTCGACCTTGAGGTCGAAGACCGCCCATAGCCAGCCCGCGCGGCGGAACACGGCGGCTCCGCTGGGCTTGTCGAAAGCGAAACCCAGGCTGACGGACTTGCCGTCCTTGGGCGGAGGGGCTGCTTCCACCGCTTCCAGGGATTCTGCAGGCTTGGCCTCGCCATTGGTCTTGCCATTGGCCTTGCCATTGGCGGCGGCGGGCGGCGGCGCCTGGGCCAGGGGCTTCAGCGAAGGCGGCTGTTCCTCGGTGCCGGGGGCGGGGGCCAGCGGCGGCGCGGCGGCGCCGTTGGTGCGGGGCGGCGGCGGCGCGCCGGCCGGGCGCACCAGATCCATGGCGACCCGGGGGCCGGAGGTGAAGTGGCGGACCCGCATGCCCGGCGGCAGACTGAGAACGACGGAGGTGCCCTTGCCCACCGCCTTGGATTCCAGGAAGCCGACATCGGGGGGCAGGGCGGCCTTGAGTGAGGTAACGTTGACATTGGCCGGGCGGTCGAAGGTGATGGACACCTGACCGCCCGCCTCGTCCACCGAATAGGTCACCGGCTTGGGCCAGTCGAACACCAGCCGGTTGAAGCCGGTATGCTCGCCGCCCCGCACCATCAGGTCGGTGGCGGGACCGGCGGGAGTGGGAGGCGCGGCGGCGGGTTTGGCTCCCGCGGCGGTCGAGGCCGGGTCCTTGGGCGTTTCGGTGGCGGGGGCGGGGGATGGCGCGGTGGAACTGGTGGGAGTCTTGGTTTCCACCAAGTCCACCACCACCGAGCTGCTGGTCTGGAAGCTCTTGATCTGGACGGGCACCGCCAGGGGGAAGGTGGCCATCTTGCGGTCGGGACTCAGCGTCACGCCCTTGAGATAGCGGGCCAGCGGTTTCAGCACCACCTTGGGGTCGCCGGCGATGGGCTTGTCGAAGCGGACGACCAGTTGGTTATTGACCAGATCGGCGGAGAATTTGACCGGGCCATCCCAGTCGAACACCATGCGGCCGAAACCGTCATGCTCGGCGGCCCGCGGCGTTGATTGCGCCCAGGCGACGCCCAGGCTTCCCAGCAGCAGAAATAAGGCCAGCAGGATGCGCGCGACGGCCGGTGCCGCCACTCGCCTTCCGTCGCTGGCTTGGCTTGCCGCCTCCATGGAATGGCCTGTCCGGTTAGTCGAAACTGGCCAGCAGCGCGTCGATATCGGCCTGATTGGTGCCGTTGCCGGGGAGCTGCGGGCCGTTGAGGAGATCCTCGTCGGTCAAGGGCTGTTCCCCGCCCGACTTGGCCTTGCCGCCATCGATGTCGCCGCCGAACATCCGAACCAGGCTTTCCACCCGGGTCTCGATTTCCTTCAGCGCCCTGACCACCTTGGTGATGCGCTGGCCGGTGATGTCCTGGAAGGTGCAGGCCTCGAAAATCCGGGTGGTGATTTCGTCCAGACGGTCGGCCACCTGCTGGTCGATCAGGGGGGTCAGGCTGCCAAGGCTCTCGGCGGCGTCCATGATCTCGTTGGTGGCGGCTTCGGTGGCGCCGACGATGGCGTCCAACTCGTCGGTCGCCGAGGCGATGAACTCGTCCCTGATTTCGCCAGGACGCAACGCCGCGATTTCTTCCTTGGCCGCATGGATATAAGTCGCGAGCGACTCCAGCTCCTGGTAGAGGCGGAGATCGCCCGCGCTGATATCGCCGGCCATGGTTTCGAGCATGGCTCGGACCACCTCGCCGATCTTATCGACGGCAATGGTCTCGCCATGCTCCTGGCGAATGGCGTCTAATCGCAGTTCCAGATCGCGGTCAACGCCTTTCGCGGGCATGGTCCGGACTCCTTCGATGCTAGAAGTCGCCCAGCACGCTGGTCATCTTGGTCTTCAGCGTCTCCGCGTTGAACGGCTTGACGATGTAGTTGGAGACACCGGCTTCCTTGGCGGCGATCACGTTCTCGGACTTGGATTCCGCGGTGACCATGATGAAGGGGACCGGCTTCAGCTTGGGATCGGCGCGGACTTCACGGAGCAACTGCAGGCCGGTCATGGGTTCCATGTTCCAGTCGGAAATCACCAAGCCATAAGTCCCCACGCGGAGCATCTGCAGCGCCATGGCGCCATCGGTGGCTTCATCGACATTGTTGAAACCAAGCTGCTTGAGCAGGTTCCGGATGATTCGCAACATCGTCTTGTAATCATCCACGATGAGGACGTTCATATTCTTATCGACAGCCATTCATCCGCTCCTTCGAGACACCTGGCACCAATGACGTAGATGCCGGCAACCCACGATTTTCCTAGTTAAGATAGGGGAAGGCACTTGCGCAAGTCATTTTTTCTGCAATCCCCGGCATTTAGCCCCCCGGTGCCATTTTTGGCATGGGGATTTGGCGTCTTTGCGCCAACTCGGAAGTAACGCCCTTGGCCTTGGACGGGTCCATTTCAGCCAAGATGGGAGCCACCTTCTGTTCCTTCATCCGTTCCAATACTTCAAGCAGGATGCTCATGTCCAGCTGCTCGAAGATTTTGGCGGCCTCTTTCGGCTTCATGTTTTCGTAGATTTTGACCAGGGAGCGCATCTTATTGTCTTCCTGATCATTATACTGGCGCAGCAAGCCCTCGATGGTGTGCTGCAGGGTCTTCATCTCGGCGACCTTGCGGTCGATCTGGTCCTCGGCCGCCTTCAGCAGAGCCTCTCGCCGCTCGATATCCTTTTCCCGCATGTCCAGGGTGCCGCGGCGCTCCTGCAGCTTCTGCAGCACGTCCAGTTCGGTTTGCGTCATGCCGCCGCCGTCGCCGGGGGCGGCGCTGGTGGCGGCCGGGGCATTGGCGGGCGTGGCGGCGGGAGCGGGCTGGTCGGACTTGGCGGCGGCGGGCTGGGCCGGGCTGGCGGCGGGTGGCGGCGTGTTGGGCTTGGACGGCTGCTGGGCCTGCAACTCGGCCACCGACACCGATCCTGGTCCAACCATGCCCTTGAAGATATCGGTGACGCGGATGGACAGCATCAGCACGCCGACGAAGATCAGCACCGGGAGCACGCGCACGATGGGAGGCTTGCCGCCCGACGCCTTCTTCTGGGCGGCGGCCAGGGCGGCGGCGGCCTGGGACTGGGGCGCGGGCCTGGGAGCGGATGCCTTGGCGGATTTGCCGGACTTGGCGGATTTGCTGGCCATTTCTCGCCCCTATCTCATGGACTGCAGGGCACGCAGCAACTCGCGCTCGGCTTCCGAGCGTTCGTCGCTTTCGGCTTCGGCTGACGCGGCGGCGGCGGCCAGGGCGGCCTGCTGGGCGGCGCGCCCGCCGGAACCGCGCGGCAGGGGCGGCGGCGGTGCCGATGCCGCTGCCGAAGAGGTCGGGGAGGATGGGGCGCCCGCCCTGGGCTCGGTTCTGGCCGAGCGCACCGAGTTTTCCAGCCGGTTGGCCATGGTGTCGGCACGTTCGATCATGAAGGCGAGGTCGTCGCGCAAGCTTTGGGCCTTCTCCACCCGTTCCTGCAGCGCCTGACCCGCCTCCTCGGCGGCCTTGCGCAGCTTGGGGATGGAGGACTCGGCCCGCACCGTGGCCTCGTTGAAATTGATGATGGTCTTGGCCAGGTCGTCACGGTTCTTGCGCAAGGACGACAGGCGCGAATTGAGCATGACCGCGTAACCGATGGTCGCGACCAGCAGTATGGAAACCAGGATGTCGAGGGCGACCTTCCAATCCACGGTTCTATCCCTTCGTCTTGTCGCGTCGGCTGGTGTCGTCGACCTGGATGGCGATGTGTTGGCCCTTGCGGCCCATGCGGCCCCGGAACAGGGCGATATCGCCGCAGCGCATGTCGATGGGCGAATCGGCGGTGGCGTTCAGCGTCAGCTTGGAGCCGGGCTTCCAGGCCAGGACTTCGCGCAGATTCATCACCTGCTCGTCCAGCACCGCTTCCAGCTCCACCTCGGTCATCCACAGCTCTTCCGCCAAGTGGGTTTCCCAGATGGAGTCGCGGCCGAACTTTTCACCCATGAACATCTGGAGCAGCAGCTCGCGGACGGGTTCCAGGGTGGCGTAGGGCAGCAGCAGTTCAAGGCGGCCGCCGCGGTCTTCCATGTCGATGCGCAGCTTGGCGACGATGGCGGCGTTGGACGGGCGCGAGATGGTGGCGAAGCGGGGATTGGTCTCCAGCCGGTCGAAGCGGAAGGTGACGGGCGACAGCGGGTCGAAGGCGGCCGACAGGTCGGACAGCACCACATGGACCATGCGCTCGACCAGATTGCGTTCGATGGTGGTGTAGGGACGGCCCTCGATGCGCATGGCCGCCGTGCCGCGACGGCCGCCCAGCAGCACGTCCACGATGGAGTAGATCAGCGAGGAATCGACGGTCAGCAGGCCGAAATTGTCCCATTCCTCGGCCTTGAACACCGCCAGCATGGCGGGCAGCGGAATGGAGTTCAGGTAGTCGCCGAAACGCAAGGAGAGGATGTTGTCCAGCGACACTTCCACGTTGTCGGAGGTGAAATTGCGCATGGAGGTGGACATCATGCGCACCAGCCGGTCGAACACCACTTCCAGCATGGGAAGGCGTTCGTAGGACACCAGCGCGGAATTGAGGATGGCCTGGATGCCGGACTTGTCACCCGCACCGCCGGCATCATCGTCGAAGCCCAGCAGCGAGTCGATTTCGTCCTGGTTCAGGACTCTGGTGGAATCACGGGCAACGGCGGCCTGGGTCTCACCGCCGGAATCTCCGGCGCCGAGCATGGCTTCCCATTCGGCGGCCATGGCACCACCGTCTTCCTCGCCGCCTCCGCCGCCTCCGCCCCCGCCACCATCGCCGTCACCGGCCATGGCAGCCCATTCCTTCATGAGGGCTTCTTCGTCTTCGGCGCCTCTGGGTTGGCCGCCTTCGTCTTCCATCGCCATTCCAGCAATCCTGCTTGTCCGTTATTGGACCAGCATTTCCTTGAACAACACGTCGCTGACCTTGACCGGCTTGACCGCGGCATTGACACGGGTCAGCAATTCCTCGCGCAGCAGATGCATGCCCGACGCACCTTGCAGATCCTCGATGCGCAGCTCGCGCAGATAGACCTGGAAATTGTCGACGATGCGCGGAAGCATCTGCTCGACCCGGGGCTGGTCGGTGATGGCCTCCAGCTCAAGGGCGACCCTGAGCTTGAGGAAGGCCTGCTTGCGGCCGGTGCTTTGCAGGTTGACCAGCATTTCCGGCAGGTCCATGAACGCCGCCGCCTGCACCGCCTTGGGCGGGGGTGGGGGCGCCGGGGCATCGGTGGCGTGCGCCTCCTCGGCCTTCTTCTTGCCCAGCAGCCCGTCCAGGATGCCCGAGAAATAGAGCCCGGCACCAGCGCCGCCCAGCAATAGGATGGGCAGGACGATGATCAGGATCTTCTTGATCGGCAAGCCTTTTTTAGGCGACTCGGATGAGTCTTCCGAGCCTTCGCCTTCTTCGAAATCTTCTTCCAGGTCTTCGGCCATGGCCCTCTTCCGAATGATCGGGTCGCCGGTCCGGCAAAGCCGGTCGTGCGCACCATAGAAACTATATCTTGGCGGTTAACAGAAGGTTGCGATTGCGCGAAAGAACAGGGTTTTTCCGCAAAATGGCCACCTGTCCAGCCGGGATCGGCACAACCATACCAACCGGGGGGTGGCCCGGCAATAAGTGCCCGGCATAACGGGGGGCGGCCGGGACAGGGACGGGGATGAATCGAGGAAATCCGCCGTTTCTCGAAGTTGGCACGCTTGCTGCAAGAGTGGTGGCGAACCGATTTGCCAGCGAGTTGGACCCATGCAGAACACCTCATACATCGCCCTCTCCCGCCAGGCCGCGCTGCAGCGCCAGCTGGACGTGATCGCCAACAACATGGCCAACACCAACACCATGGGGTTCAAGGGCGAGCAGATGCTGTTCCGTGAATTCCTGGTCCCGACCCGTTCCTCCGAGCGCGCCGTCGGCGGCAAGCTCTCCTTCGTCCAGGATGTGGGCGTGCTGCGCGATACCCGCGAAGGCCCGCTGACCAAGACCGACAATCCGCTGGACTTCGCCATCCACGGCGACGGCTACTTCCAGATCGAGACCGAGGCCGGGATGCGCTATGGCCGCAACGGTCATTTCCGCCTCGACCAGAGTGGCATGCTGGTGAATTCCCAGGGTTTCGCCGTCATGGACGACCGCGACCAGCCCATCATCTTCGCCCCAAACGAGACCCGCATCGAGGTTTCCGAGGACGGCACCGTGTCCACCGAGAACGGCCGGGTCGCCAAGCTGAAGGTGGTCAAGTTCGCCAACGACCAGAACCTGCGTTCGGCCGGTGACTCGCTGTTCGAGACCTCCGACGAGCCGGAAGTGGTCGCCCGGCCCGCCGTCATCCAGGGGATGATGGAGGAGTCCAATGTCCAGCCGGTCGTCGAGATGACCCGCATGACCCAGATTTTGCGTGAATACCAAGGCGTCCAGAAGATGATCGACGCGGAGCATGACCGTCAGATGAAGGCCATGCAGACGCTGTCGAACGCCAAGCCGTCTTGATCTGAATTCGAGGGGAAGGAAAACCGCCATGCGCTCGTTGAACATCGCCGCCACCGGCATGCTGGCCCAGCAGACCAATGTCGAAGTCATTTCGAACAACATCGCCAACATGAACACCACCGCCTTCACCCGGCGTCGGCCCGAATTCGCCGATCTGCTCTACCAGAACCTGCGCCGCGTCGGCTCACAGTCGTCGGATACCGGCACCATCGTGCCGACCGGCGTGCAGTTGGGCCTGGGCGTCAAGACCACGGCGGTCTATCGCATCACCGAGCAGGGCAGCGTGCAGAGCACCGACAACACCCTCGACCTCGCCATCCAGGGCAAGGGCTATTTCCGCATCCTGCTGCCCTCGGGCGAAACCGCCTATACCCGCGACGGTTCGTTCCAGCTGTCCCCGGAAGGCAATATCGTTACCCATGAAGGCTATCTGGTGCAGCCGCAGATCACCATTCCCCCCGATGCGGTGGGCGTCACCGTCGACGCCACCGGCCAGGTGATCGTCAAGCAGGACGGCCAGGTGCAAAGCCAGGTCAAGGGCCAGCTGACCCTGGCCACCTTCGCCAACGACGCCGGTCTGGAAGCGCGCGGCAACAACCTGTTCATGGAAACCCCGGCCTCGGGCCAGCCCCAGACCCAGCCCCCGGGCAAGCCCGGCTTCGGCTCGCTGCTGCAGGGCTTCCTCGAGACCTCCAACGTCAACGTGGTCGCCGAGGTCACCAATCTGATCGGCGCCCAGCGCGCCTATGAAATGAATTCGAAGGTCATCCAGGCCTCCGACGAGATGCTCTCCACCATCAATCAGATGAAGTAAGGAGACCGCCATGATCCGCCGCCTCGCCCTGACCGGCCTTGCCCTTGCCACCGCGTTGAGCCTCGGCTCCGCCGCCTGGGCCGCCTCGTTGCCGCCCCAGTTGAAGCCCTCGGCCATGATCGAGGGCGATGTCATCCGCCTGGGCGACCTGTGGGACAATCTGGGCGACGAAAAGGCCGCCACCCCCCTGGCCAATGCGCCGCAGGCGGGCAAGCGGGTGGTGCTGGAAAACCGCTGGCTGGCCGCCGTGGCCCAGTCCTACGGCATCGACTGGCGCCCCGCCAACGCCTTCGAGCGTTCGGTGGTGGAGCGGGCCGGTCAGAATGTGGATGTCCGCGCCATCGAGACCGAGCTGAAGGAAGCGCTGCGGCTGGAAGGCGCCCCCATCAACGCCACCGTGGAAATCACCAACCGCACCGCCCTGCATTTCTCGGTTCCTTCCAATGTCACCGCCACCGTCGGCGTGCGCGACGTGGTCTATGACCAGCGCATGAACCGGTTCCAGGCGGTGGTCGAGGTTCCCGCCGGGTCGCCCAACGCCACCCGCGTCAAGGTCCTGGGCAATGTCTTCGCCTCGACCCGCATCCCGGTCCTGGCCCGCGCCATGGGCCGTGGCGACACCATCACCGAGGGCGACATCCAGTGGATCGATGTGCGTGACGAGGTGATCCGCCGTGACGTGGTCACCGCCACCCGCCAGTTGATCGGCCAGGAGCCCCGCTACCAGTTGCGCGCCGGCGCCCCCATCCGCACCGTCGAGGTCCAGAAGCCGGTGGTGGTGGCCAAAAACAGCCCCGTGACCATGATGGTGCGGTCCAAGTTCATGACGCTGACCGCCCAGGGCCGCGCCGTCGAGGACGGCAGCACCGGCGACGTGATCCGCGTCACCAATATCCAAAGCAAGCAGACCGTCGACGCCAAGGTCGAGGGACCCGGACAGGTCTCCGTGATCCCCGGCGGCATGCGCGCCCTGGCCAACTGACGAGCAGATGGGAGTACTGATCATGTTCCGTCGCGACACTTTCCCCAAGACGCTCAAGGCCATCGCCATCGTCGCCGCCGTGTCCGAGCTGGCCGCCTGCAACATGCTGACCCGCATGTCCGAAGTGGGCTCCGGGCCGCAGATTTCCGCCATCTCCAACCCGACCCAGAAGGCGGGCTACCAGCCGGTCAGCATGCCCATGCCCCAGCCGGTGGCCCCGCCCACCAGCGCCAATTCCCTGTGGCGGCCGGGCGCGCGCGCCTTCTTCAAGGACCAGCGCGCCAAGGATGTGGGCGATATCCTGACCGTCTCGGTCTCTATCAACGACAGCGCCACCCTGACCAGTACCCTGACCAATACCCGGGCGGGCAAGGAAGTGGCGGGCAGCAGCACCACCGGCAGCCCGGTCACCATGCTGGGCTTCGAGAACAGCCTGAACAAGATCCTGCCCGACTCCCTGAGCCTGGCCAGCCTGGCCGATATCAGCTCGACGTCGAGTGTCTCCAACACCGGCAAGACGGCGCGGACCGAGGCCATCACCCTGACCATGGCCGCCGTCATCACCCAGGTTCTGCCCAACGGCAATCTGGTGATTTCCGGCCGCCAGGAATTCCGGGTCCATTACGAAATGCGCGAACTGTCCATACAGGGCATCATTCGGCCGGAAGACATCAGCTCGTCCAACAGCGTGTCCTCGTCCAAGATCGCCGAGGCCCGCGTGTTCTACGGCGGCCGTGGCATGGTCAGCGACGTCACCCAGCCGCGTTACGGCCAGCAGATCTTCGACATCATCTTCCCCTTCTGATCGGATCGAGCCGAACCAGTGGCCGGGGGCGCCAAGCGCGTCCCCGGTCGCTCGGCATTTCTTGCCCGGCAAAATCCCGCCCCCGCATGGCGGGGCCGCGCGGGCAATGCTATATAAAGGCCTTCCCGCCATTTCCGGTCGAGATCGCCATGAAGCCTGCCGCCGTTTTCCTCGCCGCCCTGCTAGTCGCCGCGACGGGCGCCGATGCCCAGACCGTCCCCGCCTCGCGCGAGCAGATGCGGCTGACCTTCGCCCCGGTCGCCCGGCAGGTGGCGCCCGCCGTGGTCAACATCTACACCAAGCGGGTGGTCCGGGCCGCCGCCTCCCCCATGTTCGCCGATCCCTTCTTCCGCCGCTTCTTCGGCGACGTGCCCGGCATGGGCATGACCAGGGAGCGGGTGCAGAATTCCCTGGGCTCGGGCGTGCTGGTGGGGGCCGACGGCACGGTGGTGACCAACCACCACGTCATCAAGGATGCCGACGAGGTCACGGTGGTGCTGTCCGACCGCCGCGAATTCGAGGCCCGCATCGTCGGTTCCGACGAACGCACCGATCTGGCCGTGGTCAAGATCGAGTCCAAGGGCGAGACCTTTCCCACCCTGATCCTGGGCGATTCCGACAAGATCGAGGTGGGCGA
Organism: Paramagnetospirillum marisnigri; assembly: GCF_001650715.1. Taxonomy (GTDB): domain Bacteria; phylum Pseudomonadota; class Alphaproteobacteria; order Rhodospirillales; family Magnetospirillaceae; genus Phaeospirillum; species Phaeospirillum marisnigri. The sequence continues at coordinate 34,289 of NZ_LWQT01000038.1, forward strand.
CCTGGTGCTGGCCATCGGCAATCCCTTCGGCGTCGGCCAGACCGTGACCCAGGGCATCGTCTCGGCCCTGGCGCGGACCAATGTGGGGGTATCCGACTTCCGCTCCTTCATCCAGACCGATGCCGCCATCAATCCCGGCAATTCCGGCGGCGCCCTGGTGGATATCGACGGCCGCCTGATCGGCATCAATACCGCCATCTATTCCAAGGACGGCGGTTCCAACGGTATCGGCTTCGCCATTCCCACCGCCCTGGTCAAGAATGTGGTGGCCGGCATCTCCAAGGGCGGCAAGGTGGTGCGGCCCTGGCTGGGGGCGGGCGGTCAGGCGGTGACTTCGGACCTAGCCCAGGCGCTGAAGCTGCCCCGGCCGCTGGGGGTTCTGGTCAACAACGTCTATCGCGATTCCCCCGCCGCCAAGGCGGGGCTGCAGATCGGCGACGTCATCGTCGCGGTGCAGGGCCGCGAGGTGGACGATCCCGAGGGGCTGCGCTTCCGTCTCGCCACCCTTCAGGTGGGCGGCGACACCCAGCTGACCGTGTTGCGCAGCGGCGCCGAGAAGCAGATTTCCGTCCGCCTGATCGCGCCGCCGGAAACTCCGCCGCGCGACCAGACCGAGCTGAGCGGCCGCAATCCCTTCGGCGGTGCCACGGTGGTCAACATCAATCCCGCCCTGGCCGAGGAGATCGGCATCAATTCCGGCCTGTCCGGCGTCATGGTCCTGGGGGTGCGGCGCGGCTCGGTGGCCCACCGCCTGGGGGTTCAGCCGGGCGACCTGATCCTGCGCATCAATGAAAAGCCGGTGGCCAGCGTCGCCGACGTCAAGGCGGCGGTGTCGGGCGAGCGGCCGCGCTGGGCCATCACCATCAACCGCAATGGCGAGACCATGACCCAGGTGATCGAGGGGTGACCACCCTCTTCGAGAAGGAGGAGGATCGGCCGCTGGCCGAGCGGCTGCGGCCCCACGGCCTGGACGAGGTGGTGGGCCAGGGCCATCTGCTGGCTCCTACCGCGCCGCTGGGGCGCATGCTGGCGGCGGGCAAGCTGGCCTCCATCATCCTGTGGGGGCCGCCGGGCTGCGGCAAGACCACCATCGCCCGGCTGCTGGCCGAGCGCACCGACCTGCATTTCGAACCGCTCTCCGCCGTGTTCTCGGGTGTTGCCGATCTGCGCAAGGTGTTCGACGCCGCCACCAAGCGCAAGGAGGCCGGCCGGGGTACCCTGCTGTTCGTGGATGAGATCCACCGCTTCAACCGGGCACAGCAGGACGGCTTCCTGCCTTTCGTGGAGAACGGCACCGTGGTGCTGGTGGGCGCCACCACCGAGAATCCCTCCTTCGAACTGAATTCGGCGCTGCTGTCGCGGACCCAGGTTCTGGTGCTGCACCGCCTGGACGAGGCGGCGCTGGAGGCTTTGCTGACCAAGGCCGAGGCGGCGCTGGGCCGTCCGCTGCCCCTGGACGAGGCGGCGCGGGCGGCGGTCAAGGCCATGGCCGATGGCGACGGCCGTTATCTGCTCAATCTGGCCGAGGATCTGGCCCTGCTGCCGCCCAGCCCGGTGCTGGGACCGGCGGAACTGGCCGAGGCGGTGCAGCGCCGCGCGCCCTCCTACGACAAGGACCGCGAGGGCCATTACAACCTGATCAGCGCGCTGCACAAGAGCTTGCGCGGCTCCGATACCGACGCGGCCCTGTACTGGATGGCCCGCATGCTGACCGGCGGCGAGGATCCGCTGTTCATCGCCCGGCGCCTGACCCGCTTCGCGGTGGAGGATATCGGCCTGGCCGATCCCAACGCGGTGGTGCAGGCCCTGTCGGCCTGGGATGTCTATGAGCGCCTGGGGAGCCCCGAGGGCGAACTGGCCCTGGCGCAGCTGGTGATCTATCTCGGCACCGCGCCCAAGTCCAACGCCGCCTACACGGCGTTCAAGGCGGCCATGAAATCGGCCCGCGAGACCGGCTCGCTGATGCCGCCCAAGCATATCCTTAACGCACCCACCAAGCTGATGAAGGAAATCGGCTATGGCAAGGGCTACCAGTACGACCACGACGCTCCCGATGGCTTCTCGGGCCAGAACTACTTTCCCGACGAGATGCCCCGGCGTCGCTTCTATGATCCGGTGGAACGCGGCTTCGAGCGCGAGGTCAGGAAGCGGCTCGACTACTGGGACAAGCTGCGGGCGAGGAAGGGGAGTGAATAGCCCCCTTGCCCAAAGGCGCGATTAGCCTTAAGAACCGGCTCCAAGGGCGGTTAGCTCAGCTGGCAGAGCATCTCGTTTACACCGAGAGGGTCGGCGGTTCGATCCCGTCACCGCCCACCAAGCATTTTCAATGCGTTAGCTGATTTTGCGGTTTTTGATAAAAGCGCACGCTGTTTGCTTTTATCCCGCTTTGGGGCGCTGAACCCCACCGATTTTCCGTCACCCATGAGCCCGTCGCCCAGGCTGGTTGCAAGCTCTCGGAGATAGCCAGGATTGACCTTGCGATAGATTCGCTTGACCGTCTTTTCGTCGGTGCTGGTGAAATCGGCGATGGCGTCGACCGTCCATCCGTCCATGGCCAGCCAGCTGATGACGCTATGCTTCAGGATGTGGGGGGAGGCTTCGGGGATATCCGCTGCCTTCGCGGCCCGTCTGAACCCGGTGGAGATGGATGCGATTCCGCTTGATCCATGCTCGACCACGAACGGCGTCACCGCGATTCCGTGGGCCTCGCGCAATGCGTCGATCACCCTGCTATCGACCGGGCAGACGCCACGGCGCTTTTTGTTCTCGCCTCGGGTCGGGTCGCGGAAATCCAGCACGCCGGATTCCCACAGCACCCGATCCCAGGTCAGTCCCAGGATGGACCCTGTCCGCTGTCCTGTTGTCATGGCAATGAGCAGAAACAGGCGGATGTGATAGGCGTGCGCCCTCTCCATCAGTCGCTTGGCCTGATCGCGGGTCAGGAACCATTCGCGCGGCGGGCGAGGGGCGGGAAGGGGAAAGTCACAGATGCGCAGCTTTTCCGGGATGGCGGCGCGAAGCTCCTCCATCTCCCGGCGGGCGCTGCTGTGGGGACGGGTCTCGACATACTGGCGCAGCAGGCCGTCCGAGATCTGATCAGGGCGATAGTCTCCGAAGAAGGCTATGAGCGGTTTGTGAAACGAGGTGATGCGCGGTTCCACCCGGCGGCCATTCGGGCCGTCCACCATGAAGTCCTTGGCGCGCTCGGTCAGGTACCACGCAACGGTGGGGGATGGTGGGGGGGCGTTCCGCGCTATCTTGAAATCGGCAAGCACAAGCCGAGCTTCCGCCTCGTCTTCTGTGCCCGTGCTGAGAATTTGGCTTCGGCGGCTCCCTGGCTCGGTCCAGCGGATATACCATGCGCGCCGCCCTGAGACCCTGACAAGGTGGGGATTGGCGTCGGAATTTGGTTTGCGGGGCATTCGTAGCGGGCCTCCCATTCCTCGGCATGGCGGGGGAGGATGCGAATCGAGCATCCCGGCCGCCGCACGCATCCAAGCTCCTTGCTGGCGATCATGTCGTAAACGGAGCTGGTTGAAAACCCGTAGGTCTCGGCAAAATCCGAGACAGTCATTGCCTTCCTGCGGGGGAAGTCTGTCAGATCATCCATTGTTATTCCCCATCTCCATCGTCCAGTTTGTCCTCGGATGGAAATGCTGACTTCGCCTCAACATAATCGTCGCATTTCCCCGCTATCGCGGGGCCGAAGACGCTCCAGCGGCTATGGATGGTTGGTGTCGTTACAAACTTTGTCCGCCGACAAGTGGGGGCGAGAGGGCACGCATCCCGGAAGCACATGGTGATGGTCATTCGGCCGCCTCCCGCTGCACAGCCATCTCCGGCACGTTGGCGCCGACCAGGGCGGCGGCCATGGGTGGGCAGACGCTGTTTCCGGCCATGCGGACCTGGGCGCGCTTGGAGAGCGGCTTGCCGTTGTGCTCCAAGTCGATGATGTAACTTTCCGGGAAGCCCTGGGCGCTGAACAGCTCGCGCGGGGTCAGCATGCGCATGCCGATGTCGGACAGGATGAAGGGTTCCCCCTCCACCATGACGGTGACCAGACCGAAGCGCGGCAGCGCCGTGACAGTGTGCAGAGGCTCGCCACACTCCTGGCCGTGTTCGGCGGCACCGTAATATTTGGTCAGGAAGGCCGAGACCAGACCGGCATGCTGGCCGGTGGCGGTCACGGTCTTGATCGGGTCGGACAAATTGCCATTCCCTCCATCGGTTGCTGAGCTGTAAAAGTGGGTCAAGTGGGCCGCGACGACGGAATGATGGTCGGCGGTGGTGACCGTGCCGATGGGCTTCTCAACGCCATGTCCGACCACGCCGCCATAGTGTTTGGCGAGGAAGGCCGCGACGAGGGCATGCTTGCCACCACCGGCCACGACCGTCCCCAGCGGCTTCTCGATATCCAGAGCCCGTGGCGCTTGGCCGTCCCGCTCTCCGTAGCCGGTTTGGACGAGACTGGCGGCCACCAGGATCTGATCGGCCTTGGCGGTGATAGTTCCCATGGGCTTGTCGGCCGGGCGCGGCGGAGACTGGGCGGCACGGCCACCGCATCCGGTCAGCACCGGGGACACCAGGAGATGCTCGGCCTTGGTGCAGACGGTGGACAGCGGATCATTCATGTCCCGAACCTTGCCGGAATCACCGTGTCCGGTATGGCCGATACGCACGATGAACGGCTTGGCCGCGTTGACGACGTAGCGCATGGTGCCGGTGGCCACCCTCCGGCAAGTAGCATCAGCCAGTGGCCGCGCCCGGTCAAAGATGGACGGGCACGGCAGCGACCAGTCGATGATCTCGGCGGCGGTGCGATAGGGTAACGGCCGCCCAGGCCCATGGGTCGGTTCCGGCCAGATGATGCGCTCGCCGTCGCATCGGGCGATCAGGAACAGCCGCTTGCGGATGGTCGGCGCCCCGAAGTCACAGGCGCGCAGCTCGCGCCACTCGACGCGATAGCCCAGTCGCTTCACCTCCCCCACCCACTTGGCGAAGGTCTCGCCGCGGCGGTCCAGGCATGGCGTCCCGTCATCCAGCAGCGGCCCCCATGTTCTGAATTCCTCGACGTTCTCGAGGAAGATCACCCGTGGCCGGATGTGACGGGGCAGCTTGGCGTATCCCACCACCACCCAGGCAAGGTCGCGGATGTTCTTCTCGCGCGGCTTTCCGCCCTTGGCCTTGCTGAAATGCTTGCAGTCGGGCGAAAACCAAGCCGCGCCTATGGGGCGGCCTGCGGCGACGTCATGGGGATTGGCCTGCCATATGTTCTGGCACCAGTGGTTGGTGTCGGGGTGGTTGACCATGTGCATCGCCACGGCCTCGGGGTCGTGGTTCAGCGCCTCCTGGGGAGAATAGCCCAGGGCTTCGCGGATGCCCTCGCACGATCCTCCGCCGCCTGCGAATCCGACCACGATGATCTCGCCCTGGCGAGATTTAGAAGGGGTGGCATCGGGAAACATGAAGGTCATGGCATGGTCTCTCAAATCGAGGTGTCACTGAGCCGGATCGGTGCCGTCAGTCGGGGCGATAGGCAGCGGATCGAACCGCGCCGACCCGTCACCCAGCCGCTGCTCGAACATCGCCAAAGGCCGCACCCATACCCGGCCCTCGGCGTTGTCGTAGACGGCCATGACCTCGCCCGTTTCGGAGTGGGTTGCCTTGCTGATGAGCCGGTACAGGTTGCCTTTGTAGTGACGGTGGGTGGGCTGCCAGCCGTCATCACGACGATAGATCGCTGTTTCGGCCTCCTCGCTGTCGTGGAGCCCTTCCATCCACAGCACCTCGCCGTCGGCGCGCTCCAGGTGGATCACTTCAGGCCATTCGCTCATAGACGGCTCCTCTCATGGTTACGTTTCGGCGCTGACTGGCCGAGGTCATTCACAGGCCGATGAACGGGCTTTCAAGCCCGTCGCGGCACAGGAGTTGCCAGCGGAAATCGGCCCAGATGGTCTTCCAGAACCATTCGCATTCTGGCGTGTAGCGCGTTCGGAATGCCTCGTACCATTCGCTTCCCAGCGCCTGCATGAGGTCCGCGTCATCACAAATCTGCGTGGCGAAGTAGTCCGAACTTGTCGTGTGGTCGATGGCATCTAGGGCGCTTATGGCATCTCGTGCGACATCCTTGCTGATGCCGCGCTCCCTGCGTGCTCTCTTGATCCAGCCCCGGATGTTGGCGACGGTGCCGTCGAAGTCGAACTCCCTAGCCGCCGTGCCACGGGTTTTGGTCATGAAGTAATCAAAATCCAGGGTGGCGATGAATTCACCTAAGGGCTGGCTTCGATGCTGCGGCGGCCAAATATGATTGAACGCCCCATAGCTGCTTTGGATCGCCACGAGGCCGGTGTGGTCATCCAGGGCAATCAGAGCCCATTCGTGCCCGGACCTTACTCGGTGCAGTTCGGCGGAAGAGATGACGCCCATATTTCCCTCACAGACGCCCCGTCAGATCGGGGCAAATTGCACAACTTTTAATCATTCGAACCGAGGTCACAAAGGGCCGTTCTGCGACCATTCCCACCAGCCTTGCTTGCCTTTGGCGGGCACCGGCTCGGGCAGGCGCTGCACGTCCTTGAGCAGCCAGCACCAGCGGCCGACCGAATAATCTCCGAATGGATCGACATCGAGGCTCGACGAGAACGGCGAGCCCTTGAGCGTGGCATTGAGGTCGAACAGCGCGATGGTTCCGCCCGCTTCGTCCTCGACCAGGCTGGCGACCTTGTAAGCACCGGCCAGCACCGCCGTGCAGACCACGGCGCCGTGGGGGAGAGTGTGGTTCCAGGCAGATTTCCCCAGTGCGTCGGAGATCATCTCGGCGGATTCCACGTCAAGTTCGAGGTCGTCAAGACAGCATTTCCGCACCGCCGCGTGGATGGCGATCCGCTGGCCGATCAGCTTGGACGGCGGAGGGAAGCTTCTCGTCTCGAACTTCTTCGCGCCGATGGCGATCAGCGAGGCCCAGGGCTGGTGGAGAGTGATGGCGCGCATGATCAGGCCCCGGCACTCAGCAACTCGGCGCTCTTGGCGTCAATGATCTCCATCAGCCGCGCATAGGCTTTCGGTACCGCGCCCTCGGACTCGGCCATAGCGGCGAAATTGGCCTCCTGCCAGCAATTGAAAGCTTCCACGGTCTTGGCCTGCTTCAGCCGCTCGGCAAGCGCTCCGAGGAAGGCGGCATGATCTGGAAGGCCATTGCCCTTGACCGGGATAGTCAGGGCGACAGGGGCGGGTTCATCCACCACCGGAGGGGCCAGCCGGGCAAAAGCATCCTCCCCGGCCGTCCGGATGGCTTCGGCGGCATCATTAGCCCCCTCGGCCGTCATGCGGTCGAAATAGGGGCTCACGCCGTCCCACAAGTCATCAGCTCCTTCGCGGGACTGGACAATGCCGAAAGCCGAGATGGCCGCCTGGGCGAAGTCATGCGGGCTGTCGAACTCGCGGACCTCGCCATCGGTATCGATGAACTGGTACGGATCGACCGCCTCGGGCTGGGGCTCGGCATCGACCACCTGGGCATCCTGGGCAAAGTGGGCACGGGTCGGGCGCGGCGGAGTGATGTCGCGAGCCCGGTCAGGGCCTTGATGCATCGGCTCCGACGCCTCGTCGTCGGCCAACATCCCGAGCAACACCTCGGGCATGTAGACGCGGGACCAAGCGCGGGTGCTGAAATAGATCAACTGCTGATCGGGCTGCTGCTTCCACAGCGGGGAGTTCCGCGTGGTGATCGTGGCCGCCTGGATCGGCAGCACCTTGGGGTTGGGGTCGCCCTTGATCTTTCCGGTCACCGTGCAGACCCGATTTGGCCAAGACCCGGACAGGTCATAGTGCAACCGCCCCTCCATCTTATTGGAGTTGTTGACCATGGCCGAGATGGCCTTGGCGCCGTAGGCCAGGACGTCGTTGACCACATAGGTGTCGGAGGCCAGGAGGAACGGGTTGAAGCCGTTCTGGTAGGCCACCATGGCGACGGACAGGCACATTCCAGGCGACTGGCGGAGGTGCTTCGGGATGGCGACGCCGGACGCCGCCATCAGATTGGCTACCTCCATCAGGCCGGAAAAGTCGGCCGGAGCGAAGGTCAGTGCCCCACCGCCGCCGGGCTGCATGGTGGCGACGAGATTACCCTTGTCGAACGGGCGGGAAACGGCGTTGCTGCTCATGTCGATGGCTCCTAGCGAACGGTGGCCGAGGTGGCCTGGAAGATGTTGACGCCACGCAGCTCGCGGACACCGGACTTGATGGCGGCACGAACGGCCTTCTCCAGCCCATCGAGGGGCAGATAGGGGCGCAAGGCCTCCAGGTCGATTTCGGCCCGGTTCAGGCCATCAAATTCCCAGGTCGTGCGGAGCGACGAGACCGCGCCGTAATCGCCACGGGTTCTGGACAGGTCGGCGGCCTTGGCCGAAGCCTCTTTCTCAGCCCTGGCCGCGTCTGCGGCCTGCTGCTGGGCGGCGGCCTCTGACGCCAGGGCGTCGGTCAGGTCGGTTTCCGAGCGCAGGGCCTCGGCAGCCGCGCGGGCTTCAGCAGCCTTGCGCTCGGCCGCCTCTCGGGCGATCCGGGCCTCCTCATCACGCCGCCGACGCTCGGCCGCCTCCTTCTCCCGGAGGAAGGTGGTCAGGTTCCGCTCAACGGCCTTCTTGGCCAGATCCAGCGGATCGGTGATGGACTTGAAAAATCCATCAACGGCGCGCCCGGACTCGAGGAACGGTTCCTTGGCGGCAACCCGGCGACCATCGGCGGCCTTGATGCAGGCGGTCATTTGCTTGATGTGGTCGCCCACCTTTCCGGCGATCTCGTCGGTGGTGATGGGGGGGATGCGGTCGCAGGCGGCGATCAGGGCGTCGCGTCGATCCAAAACGTCGGCGTTTTCCTCGGCCAGGCGTCCGCGAAGGATATCGATGTCGGACGGGGGCTGATTATGGCCGATATCGGCGGTCATATGGTTCATTGTCGGCTCCTCAGAAAAGCGTCGGGGTCGTGAGCGGGCTGATCGCCCGGCGGGGGTTGGCGGCGGGGTCGTTGGGCGCGTGTTCGGCACACCATTCCGCCTCGGCGGTCAGATAGTCGAATTCGGCCTTGGTGATTTCCTGGCCGCAGACGCGGGGCCAGATGACGTTGGGATCGCACGGGCTGCCGCCGATCTCGGCCTGCAGCAACGGAGAGCGGTCCAGCGTCTCGCCGGTCACCGGATCGGTGGCGATGCTGCGCCATATGCGCGCCGGGATGCGCGGCCCACCCCTGACGTGACGGGTGAAGTAGTACCCCTCCTCGGGGATGTCGATGCGGGGGGTAGCCATCACCACACCACCGCCGTCGAGAAGATCAGGGATGCCCCGAGCAGGAACCGCGAGAGCGCCTTGAGGGTCGGCGAGAAGATGGCCCATGCCTCGATGGCGCAGGCGCCGACATAGGTCAGACCGGCGGCAGCCATCACGGCGGGAATGATCCAGCGCAGCGGCGGGCGGGCCATCACCGGTCCCCCGCGTCAAGCATCTGATCCCGCTGGCGTTCAAGATGCTCGATGGTCTCGGCGGTGACCGAGGTCACGCGGTCGGCGAATTCGTCGGCCTCGCTCCCGACCAGCCCATGATCGACGGCGTCGGTCAGGGCGTTGTCGTGGACGGTGCGGAGGAACGGCCCCAGGAAGGCGGACATCACGGGGTGAACGTGCGAATTGTTCATGGCGCGCTCCAGGTCACGAGGACGAACCGCGCGACACTGCGCTGGCTGTCGGTGCTGCGGGGGGAGGCGAGGATGGCGCGGGCCTCGGCAACACGTTCCTCGACCCATCTGTTCATGGCGGGGGACAAGATCATGGCTGGGCTTCCTGCTGGGCGTCAGGACCGGGATAGGTGGTGACGCAGGGCTTGGCATCCATCCGCCAGCCGCGCGACCAATCGTTCGCGGCGCGGGTTCCGAAGGGGTGTGGGCAGGCTTCGGAGCTATGGCCGCACCGGGCCGCCTCGATGCCGTCCTTCCACTCGTCGCTGACCATGGACATGGCTCAGCCCTCCCCCCGCGCGCTCTTGGCCGCCTTGCGGGACCAGATCAGAAATCCGGCCATTTTCCCGCCGGGAAAGCGGATGAGGTCGTGCGCCATCATTTCTTCAGGCGTCATGCCGTGTTCGGCGCAATACGCCAAATAGCGCGGTTGGTATTTCTCGATCATCGTCTTCTCCCCTTCTCTCTCCCCCGAAAGGTGGGGCCGGGTTGGACGCCGGCCCCGAGTCGCGGGGAGGAAACGCCCGTCTGAGACGGGATCAGCGGTGGCTGATGGGGAGACAATATGAAACGTATCGCTTCGTGTCAATATTTTTTGTATCGCGCATATCGCAGTTCGGCGTGAGACAATCTACCATCAAAAGGAGATGTTGGGGGCCATCATGAATGTCGCTTTGATCGTGGTTGGGGAAATCGTCACGTTGATCGCGCTGATCAGCGGCTTTGGAAGTGATCCGATATCCGCGCCGCAACAAGCAGTGCAACGCTTGGACTTCGTAATTGCGATGTTGGGAATGGTGGTGACCGGCCTGGGAGTGATCGCGGGCAAGATCAAGACGGCAGGCGCGGAGTCGGAGCTACGGACGGCAGCGAACAGCAAACCATGTCCGGCCTGTGGGGCAAACTGTCCGATAACGGCCCCAATGTGCGGATCATGCGACCACAACTTCAACGCCAAGTCATAAGGGGAGAGCGCAATGACTCTAAAGCGATTGCCTGTAGCTATCGCCCTGGTGGCGGCGCTGGCTGGGTGCAAGACCCTTGAGCAGAAGCTGGGGGAATGGAAGCCTAGTCCGAGGGCAAATATGGCGGTGGATCAGGCCTTTTACGAGTGCCAGTTTGAGGCAGAGAAGGCGGCTCCAATGGGTGATTTACGTCGCAGCGGATTTGAAATTGCAGCAATCCAAGACGGTATTTTCAGGTCATGCATGAGGTCGAAAGGGTTCGTCTATATCGCTGGCAATTATGGGGGCTGATATGGCTACCCAAGCCACCTGACTATCCCCAACACATTGATCGCCGTGAAGGCGGCGTTCAACGCCAGCAACGGCCGGTCACGCATGATGATAGCGGCGACCACCCAGGACGAGCTGGAAACCAGGAATAGGGCGAAGCCCCAGCCCGATGCGGGGATGTTGAGGGCAACGAGCAGGGCGCCCGCGATCCCGGCCCCGGTGCCGAGCCATTTGAGGATGGGAAGCAAAAGAAAATTATCTGGCGTTGGAAGCGTGGATTTTCAAACCCCCACCCTTCATCTCGCGCCCACCATCAAGACTGACACGAATCCGGATATGATCAGAAGAGTTAACGACAAAAGGGCACATAACCATGTGAACGGCAGCCATGATCAGACTATCTTTTCCTGGTGGCTCTAGGAACTGCACATCAGGAAGATTTGGGAGTTCCATTTCAGCTACTGTTTCCTTGCCATAAATAGCTCTAACTTTGACGCTATTGAATGGCTTGGAAGCTGGCGTGCAAATATAAACGACGGCACAGAACTTAGGAACAATGATCGGAATCGATGGAAGCTGCAAATCAGACCCAAGCACCCCCATAAGGCTAAACTTGTTCCCTTCCTCAAGGCGGATGTCATCACAAAAAATTGTGTGCACAAAACGCGACATGATCACGCCTCTATTACAGTTATTTTAGTCTTCTTTCCGGACTCAACGAGCAATTCCGACTTAGACGCGCCAAGGTAACCACCAGAAACTCTTGTCTTATACATCTCAGCAGAATTTGACCCTGGATTGCTCTCAAGCTCCGCCGCACTGAACAGCCTGAGACGCGGATACTTATCAAGAGCCCAGGCAAGATCGCCAATAGTGGCCAGCGTCAGATTGGCAGACCCATTCAGGCGACGCGTGATGACTGACGGATTGACCCCCAAAGCTTCCGCAATCTGCTTCTGGGTCACGCCCTTCTTCGCCGCGTCCTGCAGCGCCAATTTCAACTCACGTCGCACTCGACCAATAAAGCGAGACCTCCTGAAATCTCGATCTTCCTTGGATTCATCTGATGACGTCATCGTACTTCCCCGAACAGATTATTGTAGTTCCAAGATCCTTCGCCACGCTGGCGCTTTTCGCCCCAAACTCAGAATGCGTGAAAAGCGTTTCCCCTGTTTTAGGGTGCGGGATATGGGTCTCGTCATAGGTCGCCCCGTGCGTGGCGATGAATAGGTCTATCTTCTCGAAAAATCCGAAGACCCTGAGATCCAATGTCTTGAATTCCCAAATCCCAGCCTTGTGCGGGGTGATCTCGCGGATGCTTTTTGGCGTCTCCAACGAAACTCCGGTTACGAAATCGCAGAACAGGTTGTCCAGCGCACGCTTTGGCGTCAGATCCACGTCGCGATCACGCGGCAAGGACGGAACTACGGAGCGAAACCATTTCATGAAATCCGGCGTTCCATAGAGCAGCCTATGAGGAATCTCCCCTGGCTCCAGGACGACCGGTATCCGGATGATCCGACCTTGCTCAAGAAGAGTGGCTATAGTTGACTTATTTGTCAATCTCTACCCCCACATTCCGATGCCGCTAGGTCACCGGCTGTTCGCCGGATCGCCATCAGAACAGCTCGTCACCATTCATGATGCGGTGAACCGACATCACTTCGTCGGCGTCAACGTCGAATGTCCCAGGCGGGTTGTACTGCTCGACCGTTAGCTTGGTCGGTGTGCGCTTGACTAGGCGTTTGACGATGGCGCGGATGGCGCCGCCCTCGTGCTCGGGCCGAAACTGGATCACGACGAAGCTGCCCGCCTGGGCCGGTTTCGCCGGATTGACGTACAGCAGCTCTCCGTGGAAGTAGCGAGGCTCCATGGAGTCATCAACGGCATAGAGGCCGTAGGCGCCCTTGACCGCAGCGAGGGCCGGAGGGCAGGTCACGCGGTCCACTACCTCTCCGGTGTTCATTTCGAAGCCGCTGTGGCCGTTGTGGCAGGCGGCGACCCCGTAGACCGGGAGCGACCCCCGCATTTCGCTCGGATGGGGGAGCGGAATGGGGGAAAACACGGCGGCGGCCTCGGAAAGGCCGGAAGGGGGCGGCGGAGAGGGATGGGTGGGCGTGGGATCGGACAGGCCGCGAGAGATAGGGTCAGGCTCATTCCCATCGCCATAAAGTATCCACGACGCGGGGGCTCCAAGAATTTTCCCATATCGAGCGGCAACGTCTGGCCTGACGCCATTGTCACCTGACTCATGCTTTCTGTAGGTAACGGCCTCGATGCCATGCGCCCGCGCAAAATCAGAGGCGCTATCGTATCCGGCCTTAACCCGTAGGTGGCGAAGTCTGTTTCCGGGTGTGTCCATGTGACATATCGTATCGGGTTTATTGATACAAATCATATTGACCTCGCGTGATATGTTTCGTATCGTTCCGCCCATGAAAACCTTCGCCGACATCATCGCCCTCTGGGGCACAGCAACCGCCCTCGCCGCCGACATCGGAGAGACTGGGCTTAATGTCAGGGCTTGGCGCAACCGCAACAGCATCCCTGCGAGCCGCTGGCTTGACGTGATCGCCGCCGCCAAGCGCCGGGGGATTGAGGGGGTGACCCTGGACGTTTTGGCCCGCCTCGCCGCCCGGCCCTCGACCGACTGGACTCCCCCGGCTGACGACGGGAGGGCGGCGTGATGATCAGACGCCCGGACATGCCGTTTTCGGTAAACGAGGGCTTCCGGTCTTCGGACTGCTGCGCCTGGATTCGAATCAACAGCTTCAAGGAACTGTTCGCGGCCTTAGATATCCTGCTTTCGGCGGAAGGGGCTGGCGATAGGGCCGTCATAGTTTCTGAGTTCATAGACGCGTTCCCAGATTCCATCGGTATCCGCTCGGAATTCGTTGCCGCAGCCCCGGCAAACCAAGTCCATCTCGTCATGGGGGCTGAGATTCCGGAACGATATTCCGTTCTTGTGCCCGCACTTCGGGCACTCGGCCTGGAAGTCATCAGTGCTCATGGCATCAATCCTGTCGTGGTCGGTGTTGCAACTCCCACGGTAGAGCAGGAGGGGCAGGGCGTCGAGCCCAGCCCCTCCACCTCCTCACCCATCCGAATGTGATCTCGCTTTTCCATGCGCCCAACCATGACAGGTAGCGCGTCAAGTTTCGTGTACCGATTGCAGGGGAAAATGCACATGACCAAACTCCGCCGCCCGCTGTCCATTGAGGATGCCATTCAGCGCGCCCATGGCATGTTGCTGGACGCTGGCGTCGAGGCCGCGACGGGCAAGAGCGCTCGGCTGGCGCGGTCATGGTCCGACCCCGACGACGACGCGCACCGCATCCCCCTGCACCAGGCCATCGCCATGGACGCCGCCTGCGTCATCGCCGGGCAGCCCGCCCCCATTCGCGAGGCTTATGACGCCGAGCTGAGCCGGGCGGTTGAGGCGCTGGGCAGCGCCCCGAACCACACGCCCATAGATCTGTTCGACCGGCTAGCCCAGGCCCTGAGCAATCTGGGAGACATCTCCAGCGAGGTTCGCGCCGCCCGCCACCCTGACAGCCAGGGACGATCAATGCTCACCGCCGCCGAGCGCGCCGACATTCTGCGGAGCATCGGCATCGCGCGGTCAACCCTCGACCGGCTGGCCAAAGACGTTGAGGCCTCGGAATGACCCCCGACCGCGCCGCCCAATTCGACGAGAGCCCAGCCCGAACCCGGCGCCACGCTGCTGAGATGATCGCCGAGGCCATGTCCGCCGGCGTACCCGGCCCCCGCGTTGACGCCGCTTTGGCGGAGGTCACGGCCGCCATTGGCACCGCCATGATGCTCAATCGTTCCGAATGGAGGGACGCATGACCGACTGGAGCAACGACCATCCCGGCTTTCCGCCCGACCCAGATGACGATGATATCCGCCTGATGGTGATGGCCGGGGCCTTCGCCCTGGTTTTGATCAGCCTGACCATGCTCGCGGGCAAGGCCATATTCTGGAGAATCGCGCAATGACAACTTTCCGCAATGCCCAGCAAAGAGCCGCTGATTCCCGCCGCGATGTCATGGCGTCCGTCTTGACCGCCGCCGCTCGCGAGGGACGGGTCTGCCCCAGCCTGAAAGAGTTGGGCGCGGCCTGCGGATGCTCGCTGGAGACGGCCAGCAATGACCTTCGCGCCCTTCACGCCGCCGGACGGATCACCATCAAGGGCGGAGAGCATTACCGGGTGGTGACGGTCGGGGCCTATTCCACCGCCATGCTGCTGTTCGACAACCGGAGGGGGGATGCGCTTCTCCTGGCTCGGGAGAATGACGGCGCCCCGACAGTGTCGGTTTCTCGCCTCAGCCCGGATGATTTCAGCCGCCTGATGGTTGAGCGCGGCTATCGCTTTGAGGACTCCGCCAAAGCCTTGCGTCACCTGCGCCGCGTTATCTCAAGCCCTGCCCCGCTACGGTCCAGCGGGGTCTCCTCCATCTACGATTTCTGATCATGGCCAGGATCACCTCCCAGGCCGACCGGATCGCAGAGCTTAAGCGGAAGCATGATCGCCTCGCGGCGAAGAAAATGAAGACCCCCGTCAATCAAGTCACCATTCAGGAGGCCGCCACCATGGCACGAGGACGCAAAAAGGCCAGCAGCAATGAACCGGGACTCTCGCCGGCCGAGAAGCTGGACGCCATCAACTCCGCCTATGAACAGCTTTACGGCGTCGAGGACAAGATCGCCGCCCTGCTGGCCGAGCACGTCGAGCCGCTGAAGAAGCAGCGCACCGCCATCTGGCGCGGCCTCAAGAAGGGGACCGACACCGCCCGCACTGATCTCGACCTCGGCTATCGGATCTACAAGCGCGACCGCCTCGCCGCCGAAATGGACGACACCGATGGAGAGCGCATCCGGGCCGGTCTCAAGCTGGTGTTCAACGCCCTGACCGTTGGTGAGCAGCTGGATTGGATCAACGCCACCGCCGCCGTCGAAACCGACCAGGCCGACGCTTTCGAGAAAGCTGCCCAGGACGAGGGCGATTCCGAGCACGATGACGAGGGCGTCGATGGCCCCAGCGAGATCACCGCCAGCACCTCGGATGGGGATGCCGTCTCGGACCAGGAGCCCGAGCCCACGGCCCCGGACGCCGATTGGGCCGCCGCCGCCGCCGCCGATGACGAGTCCTTCGACAATAGCGGGCATGCCTATCATGAGGCCATCGAAGCCGGGAAGCTGGCTGCCGGCGATGGCCTGGACGAAAACCCCTATCCCGATGGGTCTCCTCTGGCGAAGGCATGGGCTCAGGGTCACGCCTCCGATGACACCTCCCTGAACGGCTACGGTGACGACCAGGACCATGAAGACGTCGCGGTGGAGGCCATGGCCGAAACCAACGTCATTACCCTCGCCGCCGCGCAGTAGGGGGCGATCATGTCGGGGGGGCTGTTGGCACTCGATCTTGCGACCGTGACCGGATGGGCTTATGCGCCTATTCCGGCCGCGCCGCCTCCGACTGAACTGGAGCGGGCGGCTTCGCTGCCGCCCGAGCCCCTCGGCGGAACATTCCGCTCGGGAGAGCCGGGGTGCAGTGTCGGGCGTTTCCTGTCCCTCTACGGCGATTGGCTGGCCCGTCACCTGGCCGACCTCAATCCGGCCGGTGTCATCTATGAGGCCCCGATCCTCCCGGAACAAGCCAACCACGCCACCACTATCAAGCTCATGGGCCTTGCCGCCGTGACGGAGCTGATCTGCCATCGCCGCCGTATCCCATGGGTGCGCACCGCTCAGCCCAGCAGCGTCAAGCTGACATTCACCGGGCATGGCCGCGCCACCAAGGACAAGATGATCGCCGCCTGCAAGGCCCGTGGGTGGACGCCGATTGATGACAACCACGGCGATGCGCTTGCCCTTTGGGAACATGGCTGCGGCTTGGTGCATACCGAGCGCGCCAGGCGGAGGGAGGCCACATGATGACCCCGTTGACCGAAATCCGGGTTGGTGCCATGTTGGTGGTGGAGTTCCCCAATGCCGTGGAAAGCAGAGGGGACGGAAACTCCAGCACAAGCGGCAGCCACCCCGACAGTTACGTGGCTATTTTCATGCCTGGAATTTGCCCAGAGCATGAATCCCCTATGGCGGGGCGCCCCCGGATACAACACCCGAAAGGGAAAGTAGGGGGGTCCGACTTGTGCCGGATTTCCAACGCTCCCGCCACCAGGGCGGCCATGGAAAGCAGCCCGAGTGGCGCGTTTCAACGCGAGCACAAGGCTACGACCATGACCCATTCCCACACCACGAATCCGACTCCCGCCACCGTCAATTTCTGCGGCGCCGATATCCTGTGCCTCTGGCACGGCAGCAAGCCGCACGTCGCCGTCCGTCCTATCAGCGATGCCCTCGGGCTGGACTGGTCCGGACAGCTTCAGCGCATCAAACGCGACCCCGTTCTCTCGGCAACCGTTGTCGTTACACCCACAGTTGCCGCCGACGGGAAGACCCGCGAACTGATCACTCTCCCCCTCGACAAAATGAACGGCTGGCTGTTCGGCGTGTCGGCCCAGCGCGTCAAGCCCGAGGTCCGAGACACCCTGATCCGTTATCAGGAGGAGGCCTATGACGTGCTGTTCCGGCATTTCTACGGCAAGGCGCTGGATGCGCGTCCCACCGCTGTTCGCCCCGGCCCGGAATACGCGGTCCCGGTGTCCGCCCACTTCCGTCGCAAGTCGCGCCGTGATCCAGACCCCCGTCAACTTCTGTTGCCGCCCCCGGTGGTTCGCGACGGCATCGGCATGGTGATCATCGACAGCGAGGCGGTGTGGTTCGACATGGCCGACCATCACGTCGGCAACGGGATGGAAGTCATGGCCATCTGGCCCGAGCGCCTTGGCGTTGAGCCGAAGATGATCGTCGCCCATGCCGCCCCTTATTACGACCATTCTCGGCCCCATGGCGACCGCACCGGCCTCGTCTCCGATCCGGATGGCGGGCGCCGCGTCGTCAACGTGCTGGGCAAGATCATCGCTCGGAGGCCGCTGCCATGAGCCTCGCCCCCATGCGCCCCTATCAGAAAAAATCCGTCAACGAGGCGCTGGCCTGCCTGATGCGCAAGCGCTCGCCGATCAATGTGGTTCCGACCCGTGGAGGGAAGACCAGGATTGCCGCCCACGTCATTGGCCAGGTCACGGGCCGTGCCGGGTGGAACGTCGGTGCTTTCGTTCATCGCGTCGAGCTGCTGAAACAGGCGTCCTTGGCGCTATCCCGCGAAGACATCCCGCACGGCGCCATCATGCCCGGCCACACCATCACCAGCCACAAGGTGCATGTCGCCAGCATTGACACAGTGCTCGCCCGCCTGTCTTCCGGCTGCTCAGATACCGCCCGCTGGCTTCTCTCCCTTGATATGGCGTGGTTGGACGAGGCTCATCACGCGGTTGCGGGCAAGTGGCTGCGGCTGGCTGAAGCCATGGCCAAGGCGCTGCTGTTCGGCTCCACCGCCACGCCGTTCCGCTCTGATGGCCAGGGCCTGGGGGACGTTTTTCACGAGGCTGTTCGCGGCCCCAGCATGCGCGAGTTGATCCAGGCTGGTTATCTGGCTGACTTCGCCGTGCTGGCTCCGCCCACTCGCATTGATCTTTCCACCGTCAAGACCCGTGGCGGCGACTTTGCTCAGGAGGAGCTTCAGGCCCTCCTCGACAATCCTGATTTCATCCGCGCTCCGCTTCGGGCATATGGCCGTTTCGCCCAGGGCGAATCCTGCGTGGTGTTCTGCGCGGGAGTTGCCCATGCGGAGGCCACTGCCGAGGCGTTCCGCGCCGCCGGATGGCGGGCGGTCAGCATCGACGGCAACACTCCAGCCGCCCAGCGCGCCGCCGCCCTCGACGGTCTGGCAGACGGCAGCGTCCAGGTGGTGACGAGCTGCGACCTGATCAGCGAGGGAACAGACCTTCCAGAGGTCGGCTGTGCCATCCTCGCCCGCCCAACCAAGTCCACCCAGCTTTTCATGCAGCAGGCTGGGCGCCCGCTGACGCCCCATACCGACAAAGGCCGGGCCCTGATCATCGATCTGGTGCGCAACGTCGCCGCCCACGGAATGATCGATGCTGACCGGCCGTGGACCCTGGATGGCGGCGTGAAGGGACTGGAGCGCCAGGTCCCAGGAACTATCAGGTGCCCGACCTGCTGGCGCGTCATCGGATCCGCTGAAGCCGGAGAATTATGCCCGAGCTGCGGCACCAAATACCCAGCCCGCACCGCCATCATCACCCCCGGCGACCGCAATGCCTTCGCCTCGGTCGGCCGCCTTGCCATCGACGATATCCACCGCCTTCCCCTGGTCAAGGTGCTGGAGCACGTAACCAGCCGCCAGCACATCGCCACCATCGCCAAGATCAAGGGCATTTCCGACAAGGCGTGGATCGAGCGGACGGCCAAGGATAGGAGGGTGGGATGAGCCGCACATACGGATATGTCTGCTCTGACACAGAGATCGCCACCGGCGGGAGTGCCACAACGAAAGGAGATGCTGGCTACCCAGCTTCCGCCGGTGGTGTAGCGCGGAGGGACGTGGAATGAGCCAGAACACCTCCACCGCCGTCATGCAGCGCCGCCGGGAGCCGGCCGACAGCCTGGACTATTTCCCGACGCCGCCATGGGCCACCAGAGCCCTATGCGAGCGGGTCGTTGCCTCCGGCCTAATCGGCGGTCTATCCGCCTGGGAACCAGCCTGCGGGAATGGCCACATGGCCCGGCCGCTGGCTGAGTATTTCGGGTCCGTCACCGCAAGCGATGTTCACCCTTATGGCTTTGGCCAGGTGATGGATTTCCTGTTTCCATCCCCGCCGCCGGTCGAACCGGACTGGATCATCACCAACCCGCCTTTTCGGCTGGCCGCCGAGTTCGTTCACCGCGGCCTGGGCATCGCCCGGCAGGGTGTTGCGATGCTGGTGAGAACCGCATTCCTGGAGGGCGTCGAGCGCCACGCCAGCCTGTTCAGTGTCCATCGCCCGTGGGCTGTCATGCAGTTCGCTGAGCGCGTGCCGATGGTCAAGGGGCGGCTGGATAAATCCTCCAGCAGCGCCACCAGCTATTGCTGGATCGTCTGGCGCACCGACGTTCGGGTGAATGACACCGCCATGTTCTGGATAGCGCCCTGCCGGAAGCGGCTGGAGCGGGACGAAGACTATCAGGTGGTGGCATGAGCGGATTCATCCTGCTGCACCGCGACCTGATCGGTAACCCGCAGTTTCGCGGAAAAGACGATGAATACGCCGCCATTTGGCTGATCACCAACGCCGCTTGGGAGCCAACCACCGCGCGGGTGGCCGGAAAGCTAATCAGCCTAGACCGGGGCCAATGCTGTTTCGCCACATCGTTCCTGGCCCAAGCATGGGAGTGCAGCAAGGCGACCGCACATGCCCGGCTAAGACATTTTGAGAAAAACGGATTTATCCGAACGGAGGTCCGAACGGGCATCACAGTCATAACCGTTTGTAAATACGCAGATTATCAACCTTCCACAAACGCTCCCCGAACGCACGTCCGAACGAGCCCCGAACGCTCCCCGAACGACGTCCGAACGAAGAAGAATGAAGTTAATGAAGTTAATGAAGTTAATGAAGATACTGCTGCTGCTGCGCGCGCGGACGTGAACGCTGTTCTCGACCAATCCCGCCTTGTCGGCAAAACGGTCCTCTCGCTGATGGGGATCGATCTCAC
Organism: Paramagnetospirillum marisnigri; assembly: GCF_001650715.1. Classification (GTDB taxonomy): domain Bacteria; phylum Pseudomonadota; class Alphaproteobacteria; order Rhodospirillales; family Magnetospirillaceae; genus Phaeospirillum; species Phaeospirillum marisnigri. The sequence goes on from NZ_LWQT01000038.1 coordinate 54,931, forward strand.
GAAGCTGGATGCCGCCCACTGGCTCAGCAAGCTCGACCGCGCTGCGACGTGGCTTGCTGACGGCTTCGACCCTGACCTGGACATCTATCCGGCCGTGAACGCCGTTCTCGACCGGGAGCGCTTGTCCAAAAACGACCCGTCATGGGTTCCTGCCTCGCTGAGGTATTTCGACCGCGCCATCGCTGATCGACGCGTGGAGCGAAGCAATAAGCTTTCTTGCCGTGATGCCGTCCCGGTTGGAAGCCACCGTCCCCACCCCAAATCGGCATCAGCGGCATTCGACCGCCTTGACGCCGAGCTTGCCGCCAGGAGGGCTCCTGAATGAACGCCATTGCTCCCGCCCGTCTGTCCATGCCCGTCGCGGCGAAGCACCGCGCAATTCTGGCGGAAAGCCTCAATGGAAGTGCCCCGACAATCGCCGACAACGACCCTCTGATCCCGGCCGAGGAATGCCGGGCCATCGTGGCCGAGATGACCGCCGCCCTCGGACGCTGCGATCCTGAAATCGCCGCCAAGCATGCCCGCCTGATCGTGGCCAGCTATGGCGGACAGAAGCCCGATGACCCGGACGGCTACATCCGCATGATCACCACGTCGGTTGCCCAGTGCCCGCCCGATCTGCTGACAAGGCTCGTCGACGAAGTCCCCCGCCGCCACCCCCGATATCTGCCGAGCAAGGGCGAAGTCGACGCCGTGGTATCCGATCTGACGCGGCCCAGGTCCAATGCCCGCCAGATTGCTCAGGCTCACATTGCCGCCCATGCCAAGCGGGACACTGCCGGAGATGAGGCGAAGCGCCACGCCGCCTGGGAAGCCAGGCTGTCGCCGTCCGAGCGGGAAGCTTTGGCCCGTGTGCGGGAAGCGCGGGCTCGGGGAGAGAGCATCGCCAGCCTGATCGGCGGGAATGGCCCCAATGCCATGCCGCTGCATCCCCAGGAGGCGCGGCGATGATCTGCGCCCACTGCAAACAACCCGCCTCCGCCGGGTCTCCGCTGATCCAGTACGGCGGTCGGCGGTCCGGCCCGAAGCATCTTCATCGGTCCTGCTGGGTGGCTATCGCCGTTGAGATGGCGAACGCTGCTCGCGCGGCCCTTGAGATGGCCCGATGAGCATCCGCAGCAGCCTCGCCCGTTTCGTCCAGTCCGGGCCGACCGATATAGCCGAGCTGATGGAGATGGCCAGAGATGCATGGCGCAACCATGGGCCAGTGGTGCTGTGGCTTGACACCATCAACGACGATTGGACCAAGCAAACCATCATCAACGAGGCTACGCGCCAGTACGGCGCCCGGCCTAAAAGGGGGAAAGCATGAGCAGAAAACGAGGCCGGAACCGCAAGCCAGTTATCGACCGGGAGCCCAACGGGAGAGCGCGTCGCGTCCAGACCGATCACATCATCCCCCTTGCCGCGCTGGCCCAGCGGGCCACGGCTCTGGGGATCGACGTCGAAGCGCTGATCCACCACGGCTCCGAAGCCGTCTCCGCCATCTGCCGCGACCCTGGGGCCGGGACGGCTCTTGGGCGGCTGACCTGGAAAACTCACAACGACGGAAGCAGGGAACGGCGGGTTGGTGACTTCGGTTCCGGGCCGGAGGAGTGGATCACCGCCGACATGGAGGCGGCGGCCGAGGAGTATCGCACCCTGTGGGTCCGGTGGTACCGGATGGTCGGCCTTCCCCGCCGCCACCCTCAGGGCATGGCGCTGGAGCGACGGGACAAGGGAGAGGAGGCCTCCGACGCTGCTACCGACGACGCAGTGATCCGCGTTGGCCAGCGCATGGCTGATGCCGATGCCGCCCTGTTGTCCTGCCGACAGTCTCGCCTCGTGCTTGCCGTCATCGACAGTGTGTTGATCGACAACATCGCTCCAGATGGCCTGGTCCTGGGTGAGCGGTCCGCCGCCCTGTCCGCCTTGCGCCGCGGCCTCGATGCCCTGTCCCAGGTGCTGCTGAGGGGGAGAAAGAACACCGCATGATGCGATGAGCGTTGACATCCTCAATATGTTGTGCGATGTCATAAATGCACGTTGACGATCTAGCGCCCGGAGCCCACCAGCTTCCGGGCGCTTTCCGTTTCGGAGGAACGATGCCGAGGCTGTCGATGCTCAGGACGCGCCTCGGAACGCTGGACAGTCGGACGGGCTCCGTCATCCAGCCAATGACCCGTGAGCAGGCTGACGCGGTGCGTCGGGCCGACTTGGACCGAGCCAGGGCCAATGACCCGATTCGGAAGCTCTACAAGACCAGCCGATGGAAGCAGCTTCGCACCACCCTCTACGTCGAGCGCGGAGGCCGGTGCGAGTGTGGTTGCGGATGCCTGACCGTCCTGTACGAGCGGGAGGCCAGCCCGTCAACGCCTGTAGCAGTGTTCGACCACATAGAGGGCGCCAGGGAGCGGCCCGACCTGTTCTTCGACCCATCCCACATCCGCCTCATGGCCAAGCCGTGCCACGACCGACGCACCGCGAGGGATCAGGGGTTCGCGAAGGGGGTAGGGGGGGGTAAATCTCTGGGGGTCTGACGGCCGCGTACCGCCGCCCTTCCCATCCAGAGGTTTTTTCTTTCCGTTTGAATTCACGACTCGGCCAGTTTGAGGTAATCAAAGATGCCGCGTGGTGGTGCCCGTCCCGGAGCCGGCCGCCCGAAGAAGTCTGCCAGCGCGCCGAAGCCGATGTCCAAGGCCGAGAAGGTTCTGGCCAAGGCCAAGCCGGGATCGAAGGCGTCCGTCAGCGCGAAGGAGTTCTTGGAGTCGGTGTTCAACAGCACTGACGTTGACATGGCGCTTCGGGTTCGGGCTGCCCAGATCGTTCTTGATGCTGAAACGAAGGCAGGACCGGCGGCATCGGCTCCGGGCAAGAAGGCTCAGGCCGACGCTGCTGCGAAAACTGCTGCGAGCGCCGGAAATCCGTTCGCTCCTCCAGCCGCTCCAAAGCTGTTGATCAACAACGGGTGACCCGATGGATTGGACAACGGCCTGCCCGGACTGGGAGGATCGCATCCTTTCCGGCCGTTCGCTGGTGCCGTGCCCTCCGCTGTTCCCCGACGAGGCTGCCGCTGCCCTGGACGTGTTCAAGCGGCTGCGGATCGTGGACGCGCCCGGAAGCCCAACGATGGGAGAGGCGTGCAGGCCGTGGGTGTTCGACTTGGTCGCGGCGGTGTTCGGGGCCTATGACGCCGCGAACGCGCGCCGCCTCATCAATGACTTTTTTCTCCTGATCTCCAAGAAGAACAGCAAATCCACCATCGCCGCCGGGATCATGATAACCGCCCTTCTGCGAAATTGGCGGATGTCGGCAGAATTGATCATCCTGGCACCCACTATTGAGGTGGCGAACAATTCGGCCAAGCCCGCCATGGACATGGTCCGCGCCGATCCTGACCTTGAGGTTTTGCTTCGAGCCATTCCGCACCAGCGAACTATCGAACACCGCACCACCGGGGCTACTCTCAAGATCGTTGCCGCCGACTCTGACGTGGTTTCCGGGAAAAAGGCATCCTGCATCCTGGTGGATGAGGTCTGGCTTTTCGGAAAGCGCGGTAATGCTGAGAACATGCTTCGGGAGGCCACCGGTGGGCTTGCCAGCCGCCCAGAAGGCTTTGTCATTGGGCTATCAACCCAGAGCGACGAGCCGCCTGCTGGCGTGTTCAAGCAATCGCTGGACCGGTTCCGCGACATTCGCGACGGCAAGCTGATCGCCCCCAGGTCGATGGGTGTCCTATACGAGTTTCCGAAGCGGCTTTTGGAGAGCGGAGATTACCGAAAGCCGGAGAATTTCGGCATCACAAACCCCAACCTCGGGGCGTCGGTCGATCACCAGTTCTTGCTCGACAAAATCGCCGAGGCTGAACGGGCAGGGCCGGAATCACTCAACGGCTTCTTGGCCAAGCACCTCAACGTAGAGATCGGGCTGAACCTCCGCTCCGACCGCTGGGCCGGGGCCGATTTTTGGCCTGACCGGGCCGACGAGACCTTGACCCTGGATGCGTTGCTTGAGCGCTCCGAGGTGGTAGTGGTCGGCATTGACGGCGGCGGCCTGGATGATCTGCTTGGGCTCTGCGTCATGGGCCGGTGCCGGGAGACGCGGCGCTGGCTGTCCTGGCACCACGCCTGGGCGCACCAGATCGTGCTGGAGCGCCGGAAGTCCGAGGCGTCGAAGCTGCGGGACTTTGAGCGCGACGGCGATCTGACCATCGTCAACCAGCCGGGTGACGACGTGCAGGCGGTGGCTGATCTGGTGTTCCGGATCGAGGATGCCGGGCTTCTGGCCGAAAAGGGCGTCGGGGTCGATGCCGCTGGAATTGGCGATATCGTCGATGAGCTGACGGCCCGAGAAATGGACATCGAGCGGATTGTGGGAATCTCGCAGGGCTGGCGCCTGGGCGCGGCTATCAAGACCACCGAGCGAAAGGTTGCAGGCGGAGACATCATCCATGGTGGCCGCCCCTTGATGGCGTGGTGCGTCGGCAATGCCAGGGTTGAGCCGAAAGGCAATGCCATCCTCATCACTAAGCAGGCCAGCGGCACGGCGAAGATTGACCCGCTGATGGCGATGTTCAGCGCTGTGTCTCTGATGGCCATTAACCCGCAAGCTCGGGCCGTGAACATTGACTCACTGGTCGCCGCCATAGGCGGATTCTGAGGAATAAAGCATGGGATTCTTCGGCCGCCTGTTCGAACGCCGGTCAGGCGTCGTCGATCCGCGTCACCCGCGCGATCCGGTATTGGCCGATCTGTTCGGCGCCCTGTCATCGACGGCGGCGGGGGTCAGCGTCACGCCTGAGTCTGCCCTCAACTGCCCGGCGGTGTACGCCTCGGTCGGCCTCATGGCCGACATGGTCGGCACCATTCCGCTGGATCTGTTCGAGCGAGTTGGTGATGATGCCCGACAGCGCGCGACAGACCACCCTCTTCATGCCCTGGTTCATGACAGGCCAAATTCCTGGCAGACCTCGGCGGAATGGCGCCAGGAGGGCGTGTTCCACCTCTGCCAGCACGGCAACGCCTATTCGCGCATCCGCTGGGCCGGGGCCTATCCAGTGGCGCTGGAACCGCTGCACCCGTCGCGGGTTGGCGTCTATCGTCGCCGAACCGGCGGCCATGCCTACCAGTACAACCCGCCCGAAGGCCCCTCGGAAATCCTGCTGCCCGGAGAGGTGCTTCACATCAAGCGGCGCCCGTTCGACCGTGATGGCCTGATCGGGATTTCGCCGGTCGTCCAAAATCGCCAAATGATCGGCCTGGCCATCGCCGCCGCTGAATTCCTGGCCCGGTTTTTCGCCAACAACGCCATGCCGAAAAAAGGCATCAAGGCACCGGCTGGCATGACGCCGGAAAGCATCAAGTCTCTGCGCGAGGCCTGGGAAAAGCAGCATCTGGGCCTGGAGAACGCGCATCGTCTGGCGTTTTTCTACGGTGGCATGGAGCCGGTCGACCTGGGGCAGACCAACCATGACGGCGAGGTGGTGGCGCTTTACCGGACTCTGGTGGCAGACATCGCCAGCAAGATTTTCGGAATCCCTCCCCATCTGATCGGCGAAACCGAGAAGTCCACCTCCTGGGGCACCGGGATCGAGCAGCAATCCATCGGCTTCCTGACCTACTTCGTCAGGCCCTGGTTCGAGGTTTGGGAGCAGGCCCTTGACCGGGCGCTTCTGACCGATCAGTCGCGCAAGCGCTATTTCTTCGAATTCAACGCTGACGGCCTGCTGCGCGGCGACTTCAAGGCCCGGATGGAGGGCTACGCCCTGATGATCCAGTGGGGCCTGATGACTCCCAACGAGGTCCGCCGCCTGATGAATCTGCCCGCCATCCCTGGCGGCGATAGCCGGCTGCAGCCACTCAACATGGCCCCGGCCGAGAAGATCATGGACATCCTGCTCAAGCCAGCCGCCCAGGCGACTCGGGCGCTGGAGCAACTGACCGGCCAGGAGGCCACCGAAAATGGACATTGAGCGCCGCGCCTTCGTGGTCGAGGGCCTGACCTTCGAGACCCGTGCTGACGGCAAGAAGACCATGCGCGGCCATGCCGCCGTGTTCAACCAGCTGTCGGAGGATCTGGGAGGCTTTCGCGAGCAGATCGCCCCCGGCGCCTTCGCCGACGCGGTCAAGACCGACGATGTCCGCGCCCTGTTTAATCACGACTCCAACTTCATCCTGGGCCGCACCGTTGCCAAGACCCTGCGCCTGTCCGAGGATGCGCGCGGTCTGGCGGTGGAAATCGACCCGCCGGACACCCAGTTCGCCCGCGATCTGATGGTCAGCATGGAGCGCGGCGACGTCACTCAGATGAGCTTCGGCTTCTCGGTGCGCCCCGGCGGCCAGGACTGGGCCAAGGACGACGAGGGCCGAACCATCCGCACCCTCAAGAAGCTGCGGCTGTTCGACGTTTCTCCGGTGGTGTTTCCGGCCTATCCGCAGACCGATATCGCTGTCCGCGAATTGCGGTCGTGGCAGGCCTCCCAGACCACTCCGCCCGCCGGCCCCAGCAACATGACCATCGCCCGCTCCCGAATGGCGAGCGTGGCCTGACCGATCCCGCCCGGAGGCGGTGACGCGAAGCCCGGCATTCCGCCGGGCTTTTTTCATGGAGAGACCATATGTCCGAGAAGCTGAAAAGCCTCCGCGAGCAGCGGGGCAAGATCGGCGCCGATATGCGCGCCCTGATGGACAAGGCCGGCGCCGAGAAGCGCGACCTGACCAACGAGGAACTGGCGATCCACTCCGCCATGTTCGACAAGCAGGAAGGTCTGCGCCAGCAGATCGAGGCCGAGGAACGCCAGGTCGAGGTGGACCGCGCCAATGCCGGTCGTGAGGTCGAGGAGCAGCGCTCCAAGGGCAAGACCGGCGGCGAGGAACGCACCCAGGCCGACCTTCAGATGGCGGGGTTTCGCTCCTATCTGCGCGGTGGCATGAGCGGCTTGACCGGCGAAGGCGCCGAGGAATTCCGGGCGCTGCAGGCCGGGAGCAATGTCGAGGGCGGCTATCTGATCGCCCCCGAACAGTTCGTCACCAGCCTGATCCAGGCGGTGGACAACGCGGTGTTCATCCGCGCCCGTGCCAACAAGTTCCGTCTGACCTCGTCCACCAGCATGGGCGCCCCCTCGCTGGACACCGACATCGACGATGCCGAATGGACCCAGGAGTTGGGCACCGGCTCCGAGGACACCGCGATGAGGTTCGGCAAGCGCGAACTGAAGCCGACGCCCTTGGCCAAGCGGATCAAGATCAGCAAGAAGCTGATCAGGGTCGGCGCCCTGCCCATCGAGCAGATCGTCATGCAGCGCCTGGCCTACAAGTTCGCCATCACCCAGGAAAAGGCGTTCCTGACCGGTTCCGGCTCTGGCCAGCCGCTGGGCGTTTTCACCGCCAGCAATGACGGCATCGGCACCGCCCGTGATGTCGCCACCGGCAACACCTCGACCGCCATCACCTTCGATGGCTTGATCGAGGCCAAGTTCGCGGTCAAATCGGCCTATTGGACCAAGGCCGACTGGTTGTTTCACCGCGACGCGGTCAAGCAGATCACCAAAATCAAGGACGGAGACGGTCAGTATCTCTGGCGACAGTCGGTGCGCGACGGCGAGCCCGACACACTGATGGGCCGTCCGCTGATGATCAGCGAATACGCGCCCAACACCTTCACCACCGGCCAGTATGTCGGCCTGTTCGGCGATTTCAGCCATTACTGGATTGCCGACGCACTCGACATGACCGTGCAGCGGCTCACCGAGCTGTATGCCGAAACCAATCAGGACGGCTTTATCGGCCGCCTGGAATCGGACGGTGCCCCGGTGCTGGCCGAGGCTTTCGCCCGCGTCAAGCTGGGCTGAGGAGAAACGACATGAACCCCTCTTTGCTCAAGGACGTGAAGATCACTCGCGTCACCAACGCGGTTACCGCCGGACAGGCCGCCACCGCTTCCGACATACTGGACATGAGCGGCTACGAAGGCGTGGTTTTTATAGCCGCCCTGGGCGATGTCTCCGACACGTCCGTGGTCACCTTGACCGCCCAGCAGAACACCGCCAACTCGACATCGGGCATGGCGACCCTTTCGGGCTCGGCCACCTTCACCGCGGGGGCGTCGGACGCCGATAACAAGCTGCTGGTGCTGGACGTCTACCGGCCCCGCGAACGCTATGTCCGCGCGGTCTTTACCTCCGCCACTGCCAACGCGGTCAAGGATGGCGTCATCGCCATCCAGTACGGTCCCCGCGTGATGCCGGTGACCCAGGGCAGCACGGTCATCGACAGCGACACCCTGATCGAGCCCGCCGAGGCCTGATGAAACAGGGCCGGGGCATTACCCCCGGCCCACCTTTTCCAGAGGGATTTGACCATGACCGACCCCACCTTTCAGCCGAAGGTCTACAAGACCGATGGCGGCGACCGTCTGGTGATCACCAGCGGCGGCAGCATCGACATCGAGACCGGCGCCATCATCTCCGTCAACGGTACCCAGGGCGCCGCGCTGACGGCGCAGTTGACCACCATCACCCACACCGCCCCGGGAACCCCGGATTACGCGATCCAGAATCTGGTGCAGAACACCGGATTCGGCTTTGCCACCGCCGACGAGGGCAACACCCTGTTGAAGGTCGTCGCGAATCTCCAGACCCGTCTGGCCGAGGTCGAGGCCCGTCTGGAAGCGGTCGGCATGGTCGCCGCAAACTGAATGGGAGAGTGACATGAAGATCAGGCTCAAGACCACCATGGCCGGCCCGGATGGGTCATTCCAGCCCGGACAGATCGTCGATTTCGAGCGCGGCCGCGCCTACGCCTTAATCGAGGGCGGCTATGCCGAGCAGATCGGCGGCGAGGAGCCGGTGTCGGAGCCGGAAGTCGCCACCCTGCCCCAGCCGAAGACGGCGATCATCAAGACCGGCAAGGCCCGCAGGTAGATCATGCCCATCCCCGTCCTGGTCACCGCGCCGACCGTCGAGCCTATCACGCTTGGCGAGGCCAAGGCCCATCTGCGCGTTGACGGGTCCGACGACGATACCTTGATCTCCAGCCTGATCGCGGCGGCCCGGCGGCACGTGGAGGATTTGACCGGCCGCGCCCTGATCACGCAGTCGTGGCAATTGTCCTGGGACGACCGCTTCCCCGATGATTTCCGCCTGCCCAAGGGACGGCTTCAGGCGGTTGACGGAATCACCTATGTGGACGGGTCGGGCGCCACCATCACCCTTGACCAGGCGGCCTATGTGGTCGATGCCGAATCCGAGCCCGGCCGGGTCACTCCGGCCTGGGGGGCGTCCTGGCCCGCCACCCGTTGCCAGCCGGTGGCTGTCACCGTGGATTGGACCTGCGGCTACGGCGACGCCGCCGGTGATGTCCCGGCCCCGATCCGTGCCGCCATGCTGCTGCTAATCGGAACCCTCTACCGCGACCGTGAAACCGTCAATATCGGCAACGTCGTCAATGACCTGCCGACATTCGGCCTTCTGCTGTCGCCCTACCGCCTCTGGAGCTTCGGCTGATGGATGCCGGGCGTCTTGACCGCCGTGTCACCATCCAGGCGCTGACGACATCCTCCGACGCCTTGGGGGGCGTTACCGAGACATGGGCCGATCTTGCCACCGTCTGGGCGCAATTCCTGCCCGGCGCCGGAAAGGAGGCCTACAGCGCCGCCGCCGTGCATGCCGAGGCCCAGGCACGGTTTCGCATCCGTTGGCGCTCTGACGTGACGACGGTTCACCGGGTCATCTATGACGGCAAGGCCTGGGATATCCTCGCTGTCGATGAGATCGGCCGACGCGAAGGCCTGGAACTCAAGGTCAAGGCGGTGCAGTGATGGCGACCACCACCCTGTCGCGGGTTACCGGCTTGGCCGAGGCACGCAAGGCGCTCCGTCAGCTACCTGTCAATGTCGAGCGCAAGGTGCTTCGGGCCGCAACCAGATCAGGGGCTATGGTGATGCGCTCAGCCGTCAAGGCGGCTGCACCCGTCGGCGACGAACCGTCGAAGATGTCGGCACAGTACGGGTCGCTCCGCGACAATATTCGGGTCATCCGGCTAAAACTCAATATCCCAAAGGGCTCGGCAATGTACCGTGTGGATACTGGCGATGCATTTTGGGGCTATTTCATGGAGTTCGGCACAGGAATGCATTACACGGCCGGGCCAGGCCGATCAAAAGGCGCCAATGCTCGCACGCAACTTGCCGCCCGCCCTTGGTTCCGCCCCGCCGTGGATGGTGCCTTTGCCAAGGCGGTGAGCAAGATGAAGGAGCAACTTGCATCCGGCATTGCTCGCGAGGCTGAGAAGCTGGGAAGGGCGCAGAAGAAATGAGCGAAACCGCCATCCTCGCGCTGCTGAAGGCATCATCCGCCGTTACCGCCCTGGTGGGCTCTGGGTCGAGCGCCCGAATTTACGCTATGACCGCGCCGCAGCGGGTGACGGCGCCCTTTGTCACCTTTCAGCGCATCAGCGGCACCCGTTGGCGCACCATCACCGGCCCCACCGGCATGGCGCAACCGCGCATCCAGATTGACGCCTACGCAACCACCTATGCCGGGGCAAAGGCGCTGGCCACCACCATCAGGCAGGCCATTGATGGATATCGCGGCGCCATCGGTGGCGTCCGTGTCGGCGGAATCGCCCTGGTGTCGGATCAAGACCTCTATGAGGGCGACGTAAACCCGGCCCTGTACCGGGTCAGCATGGATTTCATGGTTACCCACGACGAATAACAGAACCTGCAAGATTCCCCCGCAGGTTCACCTTCCACCACAAGCCGCCGTATGGCGGCTTTTTCCATGGAGAAAGCCACGATGGCCATCGAAACCCAGGGCACCAAGCTCGGCATCCAGTCCTCCACCGGCAGCGTGTCGGTGACCTTCAACGCCACCACCCACAAGATCATCCGGGCCGCTGGCGACTGGACCGCCACCTTCGCTGTCGGCGATATTGTCACCACCAGCGATACCGACAATCCCGGTCCGTTCTTCATTTCGGCGCTGACCGCCACCGACATGACGGTGACCGGCAATGCCGAGGGCACCGTCGATGCCGACATGACCACCGACGCGGTGGCGGCGTCCTTCACCGTCACCGGCTACAAGCCGATTGGAGAAATCACCGACTTCTCTGGCCCCGGCGGTTCGGCGGCGGTGATCAACGCCTCCAGTCTGGATTCCATCCGACAGGAAAAGTTGATGGGCTTGCCCGACGAGGGCCAGATCAGCTTCAGCCTGAACTTCGTTCCCGGCAATGCCGGACAGGTGGCGTTCCGCGCCGCCCGGGCCAGCCGGGCCGAGACCAATTTCGCCCTGGTGTTCTCCGACGCCAGCGCCACGGCCCCGGCGACCAATGCGACCTTCGCTGGGTTCGCGCTGGAATTCAGCGTGGCGGGTGCGGTTGACGATAAGGTGTCGGGCTCGGCGACCATCGAGATCACCGGCGCCGTGACCTGGTCGGACGAATGATGGTGGCGAACCCGTATACCGGAGACGCGCCCATCACCGTGGACGGCCAGCGGTTGACGCTGTGCTTCGATTGGGCGGCTCTGGCTCGCATCCGGTCCGAACTCGGGGCCGAAGGCCAGGCCATGGCGCTATCCGGCGATCTTGCCGCCCTGGCCGACATGGTGGCCATCGGCCTGTCGCGCCATCACCCCGATTGGGATGACCAACGCGTCTTTGCCGCCTCGCCGCCGGTCAATCCGTCCGTCGATGCCGTTCAGGCCGCCCTGGTTGCCGCCTATTTCGGCCCCCAGGGCGCTCCGAAGGAGCCCGAACCGGCAAACCCTCCGATGCCGCCACAGACCCGATTGAGTCGGCTCTGGCGGCGGCTCACCGGGCGCGGGTAGCACCGTCGGAATTCTGGCGGATGACGCCCTATGTCCTGGGCGTCCTGGCCAAGGCCGAGGCCGATGATCGGCGGGGCAGGCAAGACCAGATGGCTTGGCATGCTTGGCATTCCGCCGCGTTTCAGCGGTGCAAGAAAATGCCGACGCTGAAGGAAGTCATGGGACAGAAGGCGCAGGGGCAAGGCGTTGAAGCGCGGCTGAAGGCCACGCTGAAGACCGCGTTCCCCATCAAGCGAAGGGCCGAACGATGAGCACCATTGCAAAAGTCGCCGTCGATCTTGAGGCGAACAGCGCGAAGTTCATGTCGAACCTCACCCGCGCCGACGCCGCCTTGGCGGCCAGCGGTCGGAAGTGGGAGCGCGACCTCGCCGCCATTGACGCGAAATTCGCTTCGCTAGGGCGCACGGTTGGAACTGTGTTCGCTGGCCTGTCTGGCGGGGTTACGGTTGGGGCGCTTTATGCGGTCAACGCCGAATTCCAGAAGCTCGGCGCCAGCCTGAAGACGGTAACCGGGTCCAGCGATGCCGCCAAAGCCGCCCTCGGATCGTTGGAGAAGTTCGCGTCCGAGACGCCGTACCAGTTGACCGAGGTCACCGACGCCTTCATCAAGCTGAAAGCCATGGGGCTTGATCCGTCAATGGATGCGCTGCGGGCTTATGGCAATACCGCATCCGCCATGAGTAAGCCGCTCAACCAGATGATCGAGGCGGTCGCCGACGCCGCAACTGGCGAGTTCGAGCGCCTCAAGGAATTTGGGATCAGGGCCAGTTCCGAGGGTGACAAGGTCAAATTCACCTTTCGGGGCGTGACGACGACGGTCCGGAAGAATGCCGCCGAAATCGAAAGCTACCTTCGCGGCCTGGGTGAGGTGGAATTCGCCGGAGCCATGGCCGAGCAGATGGCGACCCTAGGGGGACAAACCTCGAACCTCAAGGATCAGTTCGAAGCCTTGATGCGGGCCTTCGGAGAGGTCGGCGGCAACGATATCATGTCGGCTGCCATCACCGGTTTGACCGATACAATCGCCATGGCGGCCAAGGGTGTCGATGTCCTGGCCGCTGCCTTTGGCCGTCTCAACCGAACCTCGGATGAGGCCTTGTCCGCCAATAAGGCGCGTCTGGAGGAATGGATCGCCACGCTCGAAAGCATTCGCGACCGCATTCCGAAATTTCTGCGGCCGTCGGATGGATCTGATCCGCTGTTGGACGGTTACATCAAGGGGCGAAAGGAGAAGCTGGCGGGCCTGAATGCGGAAAAGGACCGGCGAGACATTGCCGCCATTCCGCGCCCCGAGCCACGGCCGACTCCCGCCGGTCCATCCGATGAGGAGGTGAAGAAGGCCGAAGCTATCAAAAAGCAGATCGCGGCGCTCCAGTTCCAGGAGGCGCAGCTTTCGCGGACGGGTCGGGAGCAGGCGATTTATGCAGCCCTCCAGACCGCCGGGGCGGATGCCACCGCCCGGCAGAAGGAACAGATCATCGCTGCAGCCGGAAGTCTTTATGACGCCACCCAGGCGGTAGCCGCGGCCAAGGAAGCCCAAGACCGCTTGAACCAGTCCGAAGCGGAAGCCTGGGACATGGCCATGCAGCAGACAGAGGCGCGGGATCGGATCGCCGCTGGCATGGAGCAGGAGATCGCCGACAACGCCAAACTTCTTGCCGCCCTCCAGGTGTCTGAGGCCGAGTATGAGCGGGTCGCCGCCATGCTGGAATTGATCAATCAGTACCGGGCGGCTGGCGTCCAGATGTCGGCCGATGAGATCGCTGCCGCCGAGGAAACCGCCAAGAAGCTGGGCGAGCAGCGTGTCCAGATGGACGGTCTCAAGGACAAGATCGAAAGCACCAAGAAGCTTGGCGCCGATCTTGGGATGACGTTCTCCAGCGCCTTTGAGGACGCCATCGTATCGGCAAAGTCGTTCTCAGAAGTATTGCAGGGACTTGCCCAGGATATCCTCCGCCTGATGATCCGGTCGCAGATCACGCAGCCTCTGGCCGCCGCCGCTCAACCGTTTTTTTCCAGCCTTCTCGGATCGATCACCAGCGGACTCGGTTTCGCCTCCGGAACCTCCAGCGCTCCGCCCGGCATGGCCTGGGTGGGAGAGCGCGGTCCTGAGCTGATCAACTTCCGGGGCGGCGAGCAGGTCTATCCTGCCATGCTGTCAAAACAGATCGCCTCCGCCTATTCCGGCCTGCCCGGGTATGCCGATGGCGCATTCTCCTTAATCGACGGCGGCCCGGTCGGCGGCGACGTGAAGGTCAACATCATCAACAACGCGGGGGACGATGTCTCAGCCCAGCGCCGCACGGCTGGCGGCGGCATGGAGATTGACGTGATGATCGATCAGGCGGTGTCGAAAAAGCTCGGCCAGCGCGGCGGCCAGAGCAATAAGGCCATGCGCCAGACCTTCGGCGCCCGCGAGCAGTTGGTGCAGCGATGACCATTCCTGCTTGGCCCGCCACCCTGCCCCAGGCGCTGCAGATCAGCGGCTACAGCGAGGCTCCGCCGGACGTTGCCATCGCGTCTCAGCCGGATATTGGCGTGGCCAAGCTGCGGCGGCGGTCATCTAACGGTCCGCGTCCGGTGCGCGGCAACATGACTCTGACCAGCGCCCAGGTCGATACGCTGCTGGATTTCTACGAGGCCGACCTGATGGGCGGCACCCTGCGGTTTTCTTGGCGCAAGCCTCGTGATCCGCTGACATCCGCCGAATACCGCTTCGTCACCCGACCCGAGCCCCAGGGCGGCGACGGGGTGTTCTCCGTCACTCTCGACCTCGAGATGTTGCCCTAGCCATGCCTCGCACCACTCTGACCACGGCCTTTCTGCGCGGCGCGTTCGCCCAGGAAACCGGCGTCTGCCCGGTGTTTCTGGTCACGATCACCCATCCTGGCCTGGATGCGCCCATCTATGTGTCATCCGATCCGACCCAGCGCCTGGACGATTCCAGCCCGACGGATATCGTTTACGGCACCATCTCGCGCGGCACCGAGTATGTCTTTTACCCCTTCACCCTGACCCTCCCGAGCGATGAGGACGAGGGGCCGGGGAACATGGTCCTCCAGATCGACAACGTGCGCCGCCAGTTGACTGCCACCATCCGCAGCATCGTCGGCCCGCCCACCATCACCACCGAAATCGTCCTGTCCGAAAGCCCCGATGATGTCGAGGCGACATGGCCTGACTTCCTGCTGGTCAACGTCTCGGTGGATGCTTCGACGATCCAGGGGACGCTGATGCTTGAGACCCTGGTGCGTGAGCCGTTCCCAGGCCTGTCTTTCACCCCCGGTTATTTCCCTGCCCTGTTCTGAGGTCGCCATGCCCTGGACCGACGATTATATCGGCCTGCCCTTCTTGGCCGATGGGCGGAGCCGTGCCGGATTGGATTGCTGGGGATTGGTGCGGCTGGTCTATTTCGACCGCCTGGGAATCGATCTGCCGTCCAAGGCCGGCATCTACCGGGATGGCAGTCGCGACACTCTGCGCGAGATCGCGGCGGCCATGGAGGCTGAGGCGGCCAAGTGGCGCCAGGTGGACGACCCTCGTGATTGTGACGTGATCCTGATGCGCTCCGGCCCCCTGCACTGCCATGTTGGCCTGTGGGTGGGCCGCAACGCCATGCTGCACATCATGGCCGGTATCGACAGCACCGTCGAGCCGATCGCCAGCCTGCGCCGCCGTAACACCGTCGTCGGATATTTCCGCCATGACTGAGCTTCAAGTCATCGCACGGCCGCATTTCCTGCGGGCCGCCCCCCGATTCCTGGGCGGTATTGAGCCCGGCCATACCCTGGCCCAGATCGTCGATGAGGCCCACCGGCGCGGCAACGTCCCCGAAACCATGCGCGGGGGCGCCGTTGTCCAGGTTAATGGCGAGATCATCCCGCCCACCATGTGGCGCAGCGTCAAGCCCAAGATCGGCGCCAACGTGGTGGTGACCGTAGCGCTGCATAACGGGGGCGGAGGTGGTGGTGGGGGCGGGAAGAACCCAATCGCCACGGTGCTGTCTATCGCCGTGATCGCGGCGGCGGTGTATTTCGCGCCCATTCTGGCGGCCGGAGTGGTCAACGGATTCGGGATGACTACTGTCATGACCGCCGCCCAGATGGCCGCTGTAGGCACCTGGACGACGGTTTTCACGGCTGGAATCGGCGCCGTCGGCATGTTTGCCGTCAACGCCATGTTCCCGGCCCGGCCGCCCTCCATGCCGTCCCTCTCCGGCGCTGGAGCGGCGTCGTCCTACAGTGATTCTCCAACCTACTCGGTCACCGGGGCGTCCAACCGCGCCAACCCGTTCGGGCCTATTTCCGCGGTGCTTGGTCGCCACAAGGGGACGCCGCCCTATGGCGCGAAGCCCTATACCGAGATCCTGGGAAACGACGAATACCTGCGGATGCTGTTCGTCTGGGGCTATGGGCCCCTCAAGATCGAGGACATCAAAATCGGCGAGACTCCGATCGCCGATTTCGAGGATGTAGAGATCGAGACGATCGAGGGCCGCGACGATGACCCGGCCATTACCCTTTACCCGGCGGCGGTGTTTCAGGATTCTATCGGCGTCACCCTGACCCAGTCTGTCGGGTGGATTCAGCGCACCAGCCACACCGGAGCCGACGAACTCAGCGTCGATATCTCGTTCCCGCGCGGCCTGACCACCTTCTCCGGCGCCAGCCGCAACCCCCGAACCGTCACGGTCGAGATAGAATATCGCGCCGTCGGCGCCGAATCTTGGACCGCCCGCCCTACCTTGACCATCACCGATCAGGTTGTAGGTACGCTTCGCAAGGGCGACCGCTGGACGGTGGCGCGCGGCCAGTACGAGGTGAGAATCCGCCGCACTACCGCCGACACCGACGACAGCCAGATCGTCGACGATACCGCATGGACGGTCCTTCGCACTTTCCGCAGCGCGCCGCCGACAAATTTCCCCTATCCGCTGGCGATGACGGCGATCCGCATTCGGGCCAGCGAGCAATTGCAGGGCGTCATTTCCGAGCTGAACGCCACGGTGACCAGCTACGCCCCCGACTGGAACGGGACGGCTTGGGTCGAGGCTGAAACGCAAAATCCGGCATCGCTGATGCGGCTTGTGCTGACCGGTCCGGCCAACGAAAGGCGGAGGACCGAGGCCCAGCTTGACGACGAGTCCTTTATAGCTTTCTGGGAATTCTGCGACGCCAACGGGTACAAATTCAACATGGTGCGGGACTTCTCTGCCTCGGTATGGGACACCTGCGCCGACATCTGTTCGGCGGCGCGCGCGTCGCCTTCGATCACGGACGGGCTGTGGAGCGTCATTTTCGACGATGCTGACAAGCCGGTGACCCAACATTTCACGCCGCGCAATTCTTGGGGGTACAAGTTCGAGCGCGTCTTGATGGATGTTCCCCACGCCTGGCGTTGCCGCTTCGTCGATGAGGACAACGGGTTTCAGCAAGACGAGCGCATCGTCTACGACGACGGCTATGACGAGAGTAACGCGACCAAGTTCGAGGGGATCGAATTCCCCGGCGTCACCAACCGTGACCTCATCTGGAAGCACGGGCGGTTTCACATCGCCCAAGCCCGCCTCCGCCCTGAAATCCACAGCTTCTATGCCGACTTCGAACACCTTGTTTGCCGCCGTGGCGACCTGATCCGGGTCGGGCACGATGTCCCGATGTGGGGCAGCGCCTGGGGTCGGGTCAAGTCGCTGGTGGTGGACGGCTCCAACACGACCGGCGTGATCCTGGATGAAGCGGTGACCATGGAAACCGGAGTCGCCTACGCATGCCGGTTCCGCCTTGAGGATGGCTCTGGCCTGTCTACCTCCCTGGTCACTATCGAGGGAGAGGGCCCTGAGATCGAGTTCTTGATCCCCATCCCGACGGCAAGTGGGCCGCAGGTCGGCGACCTCGCGATGTTCGGGGAAGCTGATCGGGAGACGGAAGAGCTGATTGTTCGGGCCATCCGGCCCGGGCCCGACCTCACCGCTATCATCGAATGCGTGGAAAAGGCCGCGGCGATCTATGCCGCCGACACCGGCGCCATACCGGCGTTCACCCCAAACATTACCGTCGGAGCTGATCCCACTCGCCTCAAGCCTCCGGCTCCTTCCATCGTCGGCGTTCAGTCCGGCACCTCGGCCCTTCAGGTCGGGTCGGACGGGTCTTTCGCATCCAGAATCCTGGTCAGTCTGCAGCCCGGCGCCGGAACGCCTCGCACGGCCTCCTACGTGGTTCGGTCCCGCCCCGTCGGGTCGTCGGTCTGGCAGATCGTCGAGCAGTCCGCCAGCCAAGGGACCGTGGCCATTTCAGGAGTGGCAGACGGATTTTTGTACGAAATCCAGGCCCAGGCAATCAGCGTCTATGGCGTGGCCGGGGCGTGGTCTGACGTGGTCACCGAAACGGTGGTTGGTCAGTCCGAGCTTCCAGACAACCCGACCGGATTCCGGGTCAACATCATCGACGGCACCGCCCACCTTGACTGGACGGCAGGAACCGCCATCGACATCTCACACGCCCGGCTTCGCTATTCACCCGAGCTGAGTGGCGCTACCTGGGCCGCATCGGTGGATGTGATCGAGCGAATCCCCCGTGCCGCCACGTCGGTTACCGCCCCGGCCATGGCGGGGACCTATCTGCTGAAATTCGTGGATCACGCTGGCAACGAAAGCGAGATGGCAGCGGCGGCGATCACAAACGTCACCACCATTCAGGGTCTGAACTTTATCCAGTCCGTCAATCAGGAAAGCCCGAGCTTCACCGGGGTTGGTGACGGGGTATCCTACAGCGCTGCCTATGACGGCCTGATGCTGGCCCCGGCGGGCGATCTCTACGGCGCCGCTGATCTCTATGACGTTCCCGATCTGCTGATGTATGGCGGGTTGGCGACCGAGGGGACCTATGTCCTGGACGACACCATTGACCTGGGCGGCGTCTTCACCTCCCGTGTCACGGCGGCGCTGACCGTCGCGGGCCTGAACGTCACCAGTGACCTGTATGCGTTCGAGGATTTGTATTCTCCCGCCAACCTCTACGGCGTGACCGATGGCCAGTATTCGGCCTCGCTGGAGATCAGCGTCACTGCCGACGATCCTGGAGCGTCGCCAACATGGGGTGACTGGCAGCCGTTCCTGGTTGGGGACTACACCGGCAGGGCGTTCCGGTTCCGGATTCGCCTGACCGGCACGGCGCCATCGATCACGCCGCTGCTGACCCGCGTCTATGTCGAGATCGACATGCCGGATCGGACGGTCGGATTTACGGCCTCCGTCGGCACCGGCGGCGCGCACGTAACCTTCGGCCCGGCCTTTTTCGTCACCCCATCCATTGGGCTGTCGGTTTCCGACGGACAGGAGGGGGACGCCTACACCATCACCGGCTTGGCCGAGGACGGTTTCAATATCGCATTCACCAACAGCGGAAGCCCGGTTGCGCGAACCATCTCGGGAATCGCTCAAGCCTATGGAGCCAAGGCAGCATGAGCCAAGTCGATGAATTTGCCATCAACGGGGTATCGCCGTTGTCCATGGCGACCCTGGAGGCGCGTCTGGACGCGCTGTTCGGCGCTGCGGTGTCCTATAATCGCGGAACCACGGCGCCCTCCAATCCGTTCGAGGGCATGTTGTGGTGGGATTCATCCGCTGCGCCGGACGTCCTCAAGCGTTATACGGTGGCCGCTGGATGGATATCAATCCTCACCATCAACATTACAACCGGCGCCATCGCGTTTGCTGGGTTGGGGGTCGGTTCCGACGTCCAGGCCCACGACGCCGATCTCGACTGGCTGTCTGCCAACCTCACCGCCGCTGGCAAGGCCCTGCTCGATGATGCCGACGCGGCGGCGCAACTGTTGACGCTGGGCGCCGCCCCCGCCAGTCATACACATGCCAGTTCCGGCATCACCGACTTCACCGAAGCGACCCAGGACGTGGTCGGCGCCATGGTGGCGGCGGCGGGGGGCAGCTACAACGACGGCGCCGGGACCATAGCCTTTCCGGCGGGCGGCGGGTCGCTCACCTTTATAGACTCTGCAACGGCGTCAAGTTCCGCGTCTGTTGACATCCCGTCCGGTCTATCAAGCACCTATGACGCCTACCTCGTTGTGTTCGAAAATATCCTGCCAGCAACGGACGGCGCCATACTTCGCATGCGCATGTACAGCGGTGGGGCATTCGTAACCACCAACTACAATTGGTCGGCAGCCAATTGGGGTATCGGTAGCACGCGCATAGCAGACGGAGCATCCGACACTGCGACTTACATCCAGTACGGGCGGAAATCCAAAGAACACGTCAATTGGCGGAATCAATGGGCGGGCAATGTTCTTCGTTCCGTCCAATACTTCGGTGCACAAGCATGTGTCTGGAGAGATTACCTATGTCGGGACGACATACAGCCGAGTAGTCAGAGCGCAATTTGAAGCAACGCTTAAGCAAACGGCCGCCATCACGGGATTCCAGATATTCTTTTCGGCTGGGAGTGTCGCGAGTGGGACCGTCCGTCTTTATGGTTTTGCGAAATCCTGAGGTGAAAAATGACTATGTACCGCGCCACCCCTGACGGGCCTGTCGAGTTGACCGCCGCCGAGATCGCTGAGATGGAGGCCCGCGAGGCCGCTTGGGCAGCCGGTCAGGCCGAACGCGACCGCCTCGCCCATAACGCCCCCATCCTGGCCGAGATCGCCGCCCTGGACGCCAGGCGGGTCCGCCCGGCCGCCGAGGTGGCCTTGGCCCTGGCCAGCGGTAACCCGCCCGCCGAGGCCGACCTGGACCGGCTGGCGAGCCTGACCGCCGCCATCACCGGCTTGCGGGGACAACTGCAGACCTGATCCAATCGTCACCGTCGCCTGACCACCGGCCGCCTTGGGCGGCTTTTTTCATACCTGAAAGGACACGCCCTTGGCATTCGAGGCTTTGGCCGCAGACGGCCCCAACTACGACCAGGCCGTCGGCGCCGCCCAGGCGGTGGCCACCAAGGGCTTTGATATCCTCCCCGGGCTTCATCCAGCGGCGCAGGCCATAGGGATGACGGCGCTGGGACTGTGCAGCCTGGCCGTGGTGGTGATGGTCGGCCTGATCCTGCGGGATCGGTTGGGCGGGGGTGCTGGTGGTGACCACCCTCCAGACGCCTGCCCGCCTCCGGGTGGCTGCCCCGAGATATCGCATCTCTCTGCCAAAATGGACAGTTTGACCGCCGAAATGAGGGCTGATCGGGAGGAGAGGCGGGATCACCGTCAAGACATCAGGGACTCGGTCACCCGCATCCATCAGCGCCTGGACGACACGGTCACCCGTGACGAGCTGGGGCACGTCCTGACCCTGTCGCAGCATGCTCAGGAGGAGATGACGCGCGGATTGGCCGCCCTGACCGGCATCGCCGAATCCATCCGTTCCACCGCCACGGCGCCCCGCCGCCGGGCGCCTCCCAAGCGAAAGGCATCCGCATCATGATCGATTTCCATGGCCCGGCCACCAGACTTGGCCCGTCCGATATTCTTGCCACCGCTTCCGCCCTGGGGGTCAGCCCGGCGGCGGTGCGCGCCGTCTGTTCCGTCGAGTCCAGCGGCGGCGGGTTTTTGCCCGATGGGCGTCCCAAGATCCTGTTCGAGGCTCACATATTCCATCGCCTGACGGGTGGCCAGTTCGCCGCCCTGCACCCCAACATCTCATCGGCCAAGTGGGACCGGTCGCTCTATGGCCGCTCCGGCGCCCATCAGTATGACCGCCTCGCCGAGGCCATGGCGCTGGACGTCGATGCCTCCATCAAGTCGGCATCATGGGGGATGTTCCAGATTCTCGGGCGCTATCACGAGCAATGCGGCTTCGCCCGGGCGGTTGATTTCGCCCTTGCCATGGCCAGTGGAGAGCCCGCCCAGCTTAAGGCCTTCGCCGATTTCGTCACGGCCGATCCTCAAATGCTGGCCGCCCTGCGTCATCTGGACTGGACGGGATTCGCCCGACGCTACAACGGCCCGGGATTCGCCGCCAACAACTATCACATCAAGCTGGCCGACGCCTATGCGCTGGCCGTCATGGAGGCATGACCATGGCCCGCCGCGTCCACACCAAGATTGGCCCAGCCTTGCGGGACTGGACCACCTGGGTCTCCGTCACCATCGGCGGTGCAATGGCCGCCTTGTCGCCGCTGCTCGACGACCCATGGTCGCGCCGCTTGCAGATCGGGGCCGTGCTGGTCGGCCTGCTCGGCACCCTGATCAAGGGGCCTCAACCCAAGGAGTCGGATCATGCCGATGCTGCCTAACCCCAGGATCATTCTTGGCGGCTTGCTGGCCATCATCGGCGCCGCCCTCGGTGGATACTTCTATGGCCAGCATGTGGAGGCCTTGACCTGGGAGGCTGCCATTGCCGCCCAGAAGGTCGAGGCGGCCACGATCCTGCAGGCTGAAACCGAACGGGCCGTTGCGGCCGAGCGCGCTTGGCGGCGCGTCAACGACGAGATGGAGATTTCCCATGCGAAAGGACAAGCGGCCCTCGACCAGGCCTATGATGATGCTCGCCGCTCTGCCGCTGCTGGCGGCGGCCTGCGCGACCCCGGACGTGGGAAAGGTGGTGGTCGCTCCGTGCCCACCGCCACCGGCGCCGCCTGCCTTTGTCAGGATGGAGCCACCGCGCCCCGACTTTCTGCTGAGGCTGAGGACTTTCTTTGGCGCTTCGCCCGAGATGCCGACGCCGCCGCCCAGTTCGCCAGCGAGTGCCGGGCCTGGGCAATGACGTCCGGAGATCATCCTGCGCCGCCTTCAGGGATCTCAACGGGCCGGAGGCCGGGAGAATGATGACCATCCTGCGGATTGCCCTGCTGGCCTTGCGGTCCGGCTGGTGCTTCCAGCGATCACGGTTGGGGTTGTTAGGCAGTGGATGACGGAGAGGATGTGCCGCGCCTAATCCCCGCACCCTATTCGAATTTGAATGCTAGATTCTCGCGGGGCATGACGACGCCGACCACAATGACACAGAGCGCTTCAACCCTGAGCTTCAGAATTAGCGGGAATGTCGTAGGGTGTTTTCCGGGGACATAGTCGACGTAGGCATAGATGCCAACTTTCGCTGCCCAATGCGTGTCATCCTCGGCATATTTACATGCGGTGTCGAATGAGTGCCGCAGCCCCGCATGCCCCGCCCTTGATTGAGCATTCACCCAGCTGGCCACAGCATCATGCTGGTGAAGAACCCAGGTCGCCATTACGATGCAGCGAAGAAGGATTCGAATGCAAAGGCGACATCACGCTTGCGCGTCCTGCGCGGCCTCAGCTTTTCTGCCAACTTCACCTTAAACCAATCTCGGATCAGCGCTTGTGGGATATGGAGGTTTTCCCTCTCTTCGGCATCAGCCGAATTCCAAACTTGGCTCCACGGAGATCCGGGTGCGTGGGTTAGGTCAACCAGCGCCGATGTTGGCATCTTACCATAATGAGACCAAACGTCGTCGATCACCCGTTTGGCTCCGGCCGACAGCACGCGCTCGGCATCGGTTATAGGCATCATTGGCAGTGGATTGGCGCCCAGGAATCGGAACCGATGGCGAAGCTCCCTCACAACGGGGCCAAACTCATAAGCGTAGATATCTTCCCGGAATAACTCACCATCGGCCAAGGCCAAATGCCAGCCCTGGCACAGATAAACGAGCTTTTGCAGTCCGAGTTGGGTCAGGGCCTCGCCGTTGGGCTTGTTGCCCTTCATGATCATGTAGTCAGCGACGAGATCTATGTTCACCGAACCGCCTCCGCAGGGGCAAAAATTGCGGGAAGAATTATACCTAAAAGTGCGGTCCCGGTCTACCTGTCCTCGTCCACCATCCGCGCTGCCATTAGCCGTGGCGAGTTGGATCTGGTGCCCGGCGAGCTGCTTTTTTGGTCTTCGGTGGCGGAGTCAAGCTGCCCGGCCTGATCGCCCGACGCGAAGCAGAGGTGGAGTTGTGGCGGCGGTGATCCGGGCGGCTTGTTCTCTTGCGCGGCGGAGGCTGTGGCGATTATGCGGGATAATCGTTTGAGCAAACGCCGTTGGCTTTTATTCCCCGAAACCCGCAGAAATGACTCGCGAAACCGTTATCTTGTGCGGGCCGTGGTCTATGATTTATGCGGTGTTGGAGGTCAGCGCCACTCGTTTACACCGAGAGGGTCGGCGGTTCGATCCCGTCACCGCCCACCAAGCCTAGCGGCAAGACCTAATTCCGGTATCAGGCGAACAGGCTGAGAATGCTTGGGGTGGCGGCCGAGTGGCCCTTGGCGGTGCGGC
This sequence comes from Paramagnetospirillum marisnigri, assembly GCF_001650715.1. Classification (GTDB taxonomy): domain Bacteria; phylum Pseudomonadota; class Alphaproteobacteria; order Rhodospirillales; family Magnetospirillaceae; genus Phaeospirillum; species Phaeospirillum marisnigri. The sequence continues at coordinate 78,974 of NZ_LWQT01000038.1, forward strand.
CGTAGCCGGCCGCGTTGGCGGCACGGGCGTTGTCCAGCGCCAACTGCACCGATGCCAGGGCGCTTCCCGGCTTTGGGGCCGATGAGCGGGCCTCGTTAATCTTGTCATACGCCTCGATACCGGGATTGGCCTTGGCGGGCGAGGTCAACCCGCTGGCGGCCTGGAGCTGGTAGGTGGTGAGCTGGGTCTGCCCCACCGCCTGGGCGATGGTGCCGACCGCCTTGCGCAGCGATTCCAGGTCGGTCACCTCGATGGCCTTGCCGTCCTTGTCGGTCAGTCCCAGGGACTGGGAGTCCTGTCCCCGGCTAGTGATGTTCACCTTGGTGCCGTCGGAAGTGGAAACGGTGACGCCGCCGGGGTTGGAGGCCAGCAGGTTGGTGTCGCCGACCTTGGCGCTGTCGGTCTGCTTGTTGATGCTCGCCACCGCATCCTTGATCTGCTGGTTGATGGCCTTGACCTGATCGGTGGTCAACTCCGTTCCCGGCTGGGTGGCGGCGGAAAGCTGCTCTTGCAGTTTGGAGAGTTCGGTGAACTGGTTGGTGGAGGCGGTGATCCCCTTGGAAACCGCTTCGGCCCCGGTCTTGGCGCCAACCTCCTTGCCACGCGGCGTATCGCCGGTGGTGGTCGAGGTCCGCGCCAGCCCTGGCCTGGAATCGAAGGTGACGGTTTTGGTCGCAGCCGTCGGCCGCACGGGCAGTGCGGAACTGGTGGAGGGGAAAAGCGCAGAAAAACCGACCATCATGGGTTCTCCCATCGAAGGAATAGCCACATTAACTCCATGTTTACTTTCTGGCAATCACGGTCATTACCTACCCGCCGATGCCCATTATCGGCGCGGCCGGTAGAACCGACCCGACGCTCCCACCCGGTCCAGGACGTAGTGCTGGCGCAGCGCCTCGAAGGCCTCGGGCTGGAAGTCCACGTAACGGGCGGGGATGCCGCGGGTTCCCGGGATGTCGTCCTCGGGATGGGGCGGCGGATCGGTGATCTGCACCACCGCGATCTCCTGGCGCTCCAGCATGCCGGTCAGGGTATCGGTGGGCAGCCGGCCGAAGGTCATGGCCTGCATCATGTTGACCGGGTCGTAGAAGGCGGGCTTGCCCGCCCTCAGGCAGACCAGATGGGAATGACACAGCGCGGTGCCGGGGATGGCCGCCACATAGGCCACATCCTCCGCGAACATTTTTTCCCGTTCGTCCATGTCGCCCAGCAGTTCGACACCCAGGCGGCCCAGGCAGAAGGGAGAATAGAAGATGATCCCGGCATGGATGGCCAGGGCCAGGGCGGCGCGTGCCCGGGGGATGCCGACCAGATGCGGCGCCAGCCCGGCCCCCATGGACAGGGCCACCAGCACGTCGAAGAAGACGTTGATATCGGTTCCGGCCCCACCCGAGAAAAAGATGGCCAGGACCCAGGCGATGCCCAGCTGCGCCAGCACAAGGCGGGCGGGCCGCTGCTTGCGGGCGTGGAGCAGCGCCAGCCCGACCACCGCCATGGCGGCCTGGACCTGACCCAGCACCTCGATGGTGAACAGGAAGGCGCGGGCCTCCTCCCAGGTGCGGCGGGCCAGTAACTGGGTGAAGAAGGCCGGACCCGCCAGGCCCCAGACCACGGCGAAGGCCAACCCCGCCAGCACCGCGCCCGAGGCCAGATAGGCGGCGCGGCTGCGGGCATTGCCCCGGATCAGGACGTCCAGGCTGACCAGCAGCGGAATGCAGACGACGCTGTGCTTGGTCATCACCCCCAGGGCGAACAGCCCGGCGGTGACCACGGCGCGCCGGGCACCGGGTGGCCCCGCCAGATGGACGGCGAGGCCGAGGCTCATCAGGGCGAGGCCGAGGAATTGCGGATTGTCCTTGCCCACATAATCGACGCCCAGGGTGCTGAACAGGCCGACGCAGGTGACGGCGCCGAACAGGGCGTCGAGGCGCGAGCCGCCGCCCGAGCGCACCACCGAGGCCACCGACAGGCAGATGGCGGCGAAGGCGAGCAGCGATACCCAGCGGCCAACCATGACCACGTCGCCCAGCAGCGCCGACAGCCAGCCCACCAGATAAAAGGACAGCGGCGGGTAGTTGTTGAAGAAGTAGGGCGAGCCACCGTCGTAGAGCGATTGCCCGGCCAGGGCGCGGAGCTGGTGATAGGCGTTCCAACCCTCGGTATTGTCGATCTCGAAGGTGAAGGCCATGCGGGCCAGCGGATAGGCCAGCAGCAGCGCCGCCAATCCGCCGAGACCGAGGACCGTCAGGCGATAGGACCGCTGACCGGAGGCGGCATCCGGCTGGCCTGATTTGATCATGAAACCCGGTTTCCCCCAGAGTGCGACGTCGGGTCCGTCCCAGTGCGCGGATATATTAAGACGATGCAACGTGCATCCGAATATATCCGCGCACAACCCATTGATATTGTGGTCCGATCCAGACAGACGGCTCTTGCCGATAACCCTCCGTCTGGATCGGACCACCAGGGCTGCTTCCCACATTTTCCGCAGCACAGGCAAGCGGAAAAAGCTGGGATGGCCGGGCTTGTTCGCTTGACAGGCCCTGGGGGGTGGATTACACCCCTCCTACCCACGCGGGTGGCCGCGGAGGGGGTGTAGCTCAGTTGGTTAGAGCGCCGGCCTGTCACGCCGGAGGTCGCGGGTTCGAGCCCCGTCACTCCCGCCATCCCGCCTCCAGTCCGGTTCCTTCGCGAGGGGCGAGGTGGACCGGAGCGGGTCCGTTTGTGTTTGTCTGTTGCAGGAGGGGGCTCCTCATTCGACCTTCGCGATTCGTCGCCTGATCCCCCCGATCCGCCTTGGCATGATTCTAATTGCCTTGCGCGGAGCCCGGCCGATGCGGATTATGCGGCGAGACGGATGTCGATGATGGCCTCCGGTTGGAAGACCTCTTGAGCTAGGGCAGGAACGATGGAAGCTTGGCTGCTCGAATATCTGCCGATCCTGATTTTCCTCGGCATCGCCATCGTGATCGCGGCGATCTGCATCGGGGCGTCGTGGATCGTGGCCCGCCAGAAGCCCGACACCGAAAAGGCCTCGGCCTATGAATGCGGCTTCGACGCCTTCGGCGACGCCCGTTCCAAATTCGAGGTGCGGTTCTATCTGGTCGCCATCCTCTTCATCATCTTCGACCTGGAAGTGGCCTTCCTGTTCCCCTGGGCGGTGACGCTCGGCAAGATCGGCCTGTTTGGCTTCTGGTCCATGATGGTGTTCCTGGCCGTGCTGACCATCGGCTTCATCTATGAATGGCGAAAGGGAGCCTTGGAATGGGAGTGAACCCGTCCTCCAGCGGTATCATGACGCCCGACCACGCGGCGCCGCTGCCTCCCGGCGCGGCGCAGGACGCGTTGCTGAAGGCCGTCACCACCGAGATTTCCGACAAGGGCTTCGTGCTGGCCTCGGTCGACGCGGTGGTCAACTGGGCGCGGACCGGCAGCCTGTGGCCCATGACCTTCGGTCTGGCCTGCTGCGCCGTGGAAATGATGCATGCGGGCTGTTCGCGCTATGACATGGACCGCTTCGGCGTCGTGTTCCGCCCCAGCCCGCGCCAGTCCGACCTGATGATCGTGGCGGGCACCCTGACCAACAAGATGGCCCCGGCTCTGCGGCGCGTCTATGACCAGATGGCCGAGCCCCGCTGGGTGATCTCCATGGGGTCGTGCGCCAATGGCGGCGGCTATTATCACTATTCCTATTCGGTGGTTCGGGGCTGCGACCGCATCGTGCCGGTGGACATCTATGTTCCGGGCTGCCCCCCATCCGCCGAGGCGCTGATGTACGGCATCCTGCAGTTGCAGAAGAAGATCCGCCGCACCGGCTCCATTCTCCGATAGCGCCTGAACGAGGGACGGCCCAAAGATGACGCAAGCGCTGAAGGATCTGGGTGAGTACATCGCCCAAGCCCTGCCCCAGGACGTGCTGGGCACCGAGGTCAACCGCTGCGGCGAGTTGGTGATCGAGGCTCGCGCCGCCTCCATCGTGAAGGTGGCCACCTTCCTCCGCGATGATACCGGCTGCCTGTTCAAGCAGCTGATGGATGTCTGCGGTGTCGACTGGCCGGGGCGCGAACAGCGCTTCGACGTGGTCTACAACTTCCTGTCCATGAAGCACAATCAGCGCGTCCGGGTGAAGGTCGCCACCGACGAGGAGACCCCGGTCCCCTCCGTCACCGGCGTTTTCAGCTCGGCGGGCTGGTTCGAGCGCGAGGTGTGGGACATGTACGGCGTGACCTTCTCGGGCCACCCCGACCTGCGCCGCATCCTGTCGGATTACGGCTTCGAGGGCCATGCCCTGCGCAAGGACTTCCCGCTGACCGGCTATGTGGAAATGCGCTACGACGACGAGGCCAAGAAAGTGGTCTACGAGCCGGTGAAGCTGACCCAGGATTTCCGCAGCTTCGATTTCCTGTCCCCCTGGGAAGGTCCGGGCCTGCTGCCCGGCGATGAGAAGGCGAGCTGAGATGGCCGAATCCCAGATCCAGAACTACACCATCAATTTCGGTCCGCAGCATCCGGCCGCTCACGGCGTGTTGCGCCTGATCCTGGAGATGTCGGGCGAGGTGGTCGACCGCGCCGATCCCCATGTGGGTCTGCTGCATCGCGGCACCGAGAAGCTGATCGAACACAAGACCTACATGCAGGCGACGCCGTATTTCGATCGCCTGGACTATGTGGGCACCATGAACCAGGAGCATGCCTTCGTGCTGGCCACGGAGAATCTGCTGGGCATCGACATTCCGCTGCGCGCCAAGTTCATCCGGACGCTCTATGACGAGATCGGCCGCATCCTGAACCATCTGCTTAACGTCACCGCCTTCATCTTCGACGTGGGCGGCATGACGCCGCTGCTCTACGGCTTCGAGGAGCGCGAGAAGCTGATGGAGTTCTACGAGCGGGTCTGCGGCGCGCGGCTGCACGCCAATTACTACCGCATCGGCGGCGTCTCGGCCGATCTGCCCGACGGGCTGATCGAGGACATCGCCGCCTGGTGCGAGACCTTCCCGGCCGTGCTCGACGACATCGAGACCCTGGCCACCGAGAACCGCATCTTCAAGCAGCGCGTGGTCGATATCGGCACCGTGACAGCCGAACAGGCGCTGGACTGGGGCTTCACCGGTCCCAATCTGCGCGCCTCGGGCATCGCCTGGGACCTGCGCAAGTCGCAGCCCTACGAGGTCTACGACCAGATGGATTTCGACATTCCGGTGGGCAAGAACGGCGACGGCTACGACCGCTATCTGGTCCGCGTGCTGGAAATGCGCGAATCCGTCAAGATCATGAAGCAGTGCATCGCCAAGATGCCCGGCGGCCCGGTCAAGGTGGAAAGCGCCAAGATTTCGCCGCCGCCGCGCGCCGAGATGAAGCGGTCCATGGAATCGCTGATCCACCACTTCAAGCTGTTCACCGAGGGCTTCCACGTCCCGGCCGGCGAGACCTATACCGCCATCGAGGCCCCCAAGGGCGAGTTCGCGGTCTATCTGGTCTCGGACGGCACCGGCAAGCCCTATCGCTGCAAGATCCGTCCGCCGGGATACGTCCATCTGCAGGCGCTGGAAATGATGTCCAAGGGACACATGCTGGCGGATGTGGTGGCCAATATCGGCTCCATCGACATCGTTTTCGGCGAGATCGACCGATGAGTGACATGACCTACGAACCCGAAAGCTTCGCCTTCACTCCGGAATACCTGGAAAAGGCCAAGGCCTTCGTCGCCAAATACCCCGCCGGGCGCCAGCAGAGCGCGGTGATGCCGCTGCTCGACTTGGCCCAGCGCCAGGAAGGCTGGGTCAGCCGCGCCGCCATGGAAGTGATCGCGACCATGCTGGACATGGCCCCGATCCGGGTGGAGGAGGTGGCCACCTTCTACACCATGTACAACCGCAAGCCGGTGGGTAAGTTCCACGTCCAGGTCTGCACCAACCTGCCTTGCATGCTGCGCGGCTCCGACGACGTGGTCGCGGCGGCCAAGGAAGCGCTGGGCGTCGGTTTCGGCGACATGACCAAGGACGGGCTGTTCACGCTGTCCGAGGTGGAATGCCTGGGCGCCTGCGTCAACGCGCCCATGATGCAGATCAACGACGACTACTACGAGGACCTGACCGCCGAGACCACCAAGGCGGTGCTGGAGGCCTTCAAGCGGGGCGAGACGCCGAAGCCCGGCCCGCAGAACGGCCGTCAGTTCTCGTGCCCGGCCGGTGGCCCTACCAGCCTGACCGAGTTGAAGTTCGAGGGGGGGAAGGCCTGATGCTGCGCGACTCCGATAGGATCTTCACCAATCTCTACGGCATCCACGACTGGACCCTGAAGGGCGCGCGCTCGCGCGGCGACTGGGACAACACCAAGGCGATCCTCGACAAGGGCCGCGACTGGATCATCGACGAGATGAAGAATTCCGGTCTGCGCGGCCGTGGCGGCGCCGGTTTCCCCACCGGCGTCAAGTGGTCATTCATGCCCAAGACCGAAGGCCCCCGGCCGCACTACCTCGTCATCAACGCCGACGAGGGTGAGCCCGGCACCTGCAAGGACCGCGAGATGATGCGGTTCGACCCCCACAAGCTGATCGAGGGCGCGCTGATCGCCTCCTTCGCCATCGGGGCGCATGCGGCCTATATCTATATCCGTGGCGAGTTCGTGCGCGAGGCCGAGCATCTCAACCACGCCATCGACGAGGCCCGCGCCGCCGGTCTGATCGGCCCCAATGCCTGCGGTTCGGGCTGGGACTGCGAGGTCTATGTCCATCGCGGCGCCGGGGCCTATATCTGCGGCGAGGAATCGGCGCTGATCGAAAGCCTGGAAGGCAAGAAGGGCCAGCCCCGCCTGAAGCCGCCATTCCCGGCGGGTGTCGGCCTCTATGGCTGCCCCACCACCGTCAACAACGTGGAATCCATCGCCGTCGCCCCCACCATCCTGCGGCGCGGCGCCTCCTGGTTCGCCGGTCTGGGCAAGCCCAACAACACCGGCACCAAGGTTTTCTGCATCTCCGGCCACGTCAACACCCCGTGTAACGTGGAAGAGGAGATGGGCATTCCGCTGAAGGAGCTGATCGAGAAGCATGCCGGTGGCGTGCGCGGCGGTTGGGACAACCTGCTGGCCATCATCCCCGGCGGTTCCTCGGTGCCCATGCTGAACAAGCAGCAGTGCGAGGAAGTCACCATGGACTTCGACGCGCTGCGCGCCATGCGCTCGGGTCTGGGCACGGCGGCCGTGATCGTGATGGACAAGTCCACCGATCTGGTGCGCGGCATCGCCCGGCTGTCCAAGTTCTACTGGCATGAAAGCTGCGGCCAGTGCACGCCCTGCCGCGAAGGCACCGGCTGGATGGCCCGCATGATGCAGCGGATGATCACCGGCAATGCCGAACTGTCGGAAATCGACCTGCTGGAAGAGATTTCCAAGCAGATCGAAGGCCACACCATTTGCGCCCTGGGCGACGCGGCCGCCTGGCCGGTCCAGGGTCTGATCCGCACCTTCCGTCCCGAACTTGAGCGCCGCATCCTTGAGCGCCAAGCCAAGACCCGCGCGGCCTGAGAAGAGAGAAGACGGCAATGCCCAAGCTGACCATTGACGGCAGGGAAATCGAGGTCGAGGCCGGAGCCACCATCATCCAGGCCGCCGATCTGCTCGGTATCGAGATCCCCCGCTTCTGCTACCACGAACGCCTGGCCATCGCGGGCAACTGCCGCATGTGCCTGGTGGAAGTGGAAAAGATGCCCAAGCCGGTGGCGTCCTGCGCCATGCCGGTGGGCGAAGGCATGGTGGTGAAGACCAATACCCCGGTGGTGCGCAAGGCGCGCCAGGGCGTGATGGAATTCCTGCTGCTGAACCATCCGCTGGACTGCCCCATCTGCGACCAGGGCGGCGAGTGCGACCTGCAGGACCAGGCCATGGCCTATGGCTCCGACAAAAACCGCTGCCAGGAAGGCAAGCGCGCCGTGCCGGACAAGGATTACGGCCCGCTGGTCCAAACCATGATGACCCGGTGCATCCAGTGCACCCGTTGCGTCCGCTTCATCTCGGAAATCGCCGGTACTCCGGTGCTGGGCGGCCTGGGCCGGGGCGAGCATCTGGAAATCACCCGCTATGTCGGCGCGGCGGTGTCCTCGGAACTGTCGGGCAATCTGATCGATCTGTGCCCGGTGGGCGCCCTGACCAACAAGCCCGCTTCCTATACCTACCGCTCGTGGGAACTGAAGAAGACCGAGAGCATCGACGTCATGGACGCGCTCGGCGCCTCCATCCGGGTCGACACAAGGGGCAACGAGGTCATCCGCGTCCTGCCCCGCGTCAATGAGGACGTCAACGAGGAATGGCTGTCGGACCGTTCGCGCTTCGCCGTGGACGGCCTCAAGCGCCAGCGCCTCGATCGTCCCTATGTCCGCAAGGACGGCAAGCTGGTGGCGGTGACCTGGCCAGAGGCCCTGGCCGCCGTGGCCGCCAAGCTGAAGGGTCTGAACGGCTCGCAGATCGCCGCCATCGCCGGTGATCAGGCCGACGCCGAATCCCTGCTGGCCACCAAGGACCTGCTGGCCGCCCTGGGCTCGGCCAATCTGGATTGCCGCTCCGACGGCGCCAAGCTGGACGCGAGCGTGCGCGCCTCCTACCTGTTCAACAGCACGGCGGCCGGCATCGAGCAGGCCGACGCCCTGTTGATCATCGGGTCCAATCCCCGCAAGGAGAACCCGGTCCTCAATTCGCGCATCCGCAAGCGCTGGCAGAAGGGCGGTTTCAAGATCGCCCGCATCGGCCACAAGGGCGACCTGACCTACCAGTATGAGCATCTGGGCGACCAGGCCTCGATCTTGAAGGACATCGCCGAGGGCAAGCATCCCTTCTTCGAGGTGCTGAAGAGTGCCGCCAAGCCCGCCCTGATCATTGGCCAAGGCGCGCTGACCCGCGCCGACGGCGCCGTGATCCTGGGCCTCGCCCGCAAGCTGGCCGATGCCGCCGGTCTGGTGAAGGATGGCTGGAACGGCTTCAACGTGCTGCACACGGCGGCCGCCCGCGTCGGCGGTCTCGATCTCGGCTTCGTGCCGGGCGCCGGGGGCAAGGATACCGCCGCCATCGTCGACGGCGCCGCCAAGGGCGAGGTCAAGGCCCTGGTCCTGCTGGGCGCCGACGACATCGACATGAAGGGCCTGGGTGACGCTTTCGTCGTCTATGTGGGCACCCATGGCGATGCCGGGGCGCACCGGGCCGATGTGATCCTGCCCGCCGCCGCCTATACGGAAAAGAGCGCCACCTACGTCAATCTCGAGGGCCGCGCCCAGCAGACCCGCCTGGCGGTGTTCCCGCCCGGCGAGGCCAAGGAAGACTGGCGCATCGTCAAGGCCCTGGCCGAGGCGTTGGGCAAGTCGCTGCCCTATGACAGCCTGAAGGCGATCCGCCAGCGTCTGGCCCAGGCCGCGCCCGCCTTCGCCGCCATCGGCGAGGTCACCCCCGCCGCCTGGGGTGCCGCTTTCGGCGCCGAGGGCGCGCTGGGCGACGGCGCCCTGGTGAGCAATATCGACAATTTCTACATGACCGACCCGATCAGCCGCGCCTCCAAGACCATGGCGGAATGCACGGCAGCCTTCGGCGGTGGTTGCAACCACAAGCACAAGAAGACGGGGACCCATGGTTGATCTTCTGGCCGGGCTGCTGCCCCCCTTCCTCTGGCGTCTGATCGTCATCGTCGTTCAGATCGTCGCCATCGTCCTGCCGCTGCTGATCGCGGTGGCCTACCTCACCTATGCCGAGCGCAAGGTGATCGGCGCCATCCAGCTGCGCAAGGGACCCAACGTGGTTGGCCCCTTCGGCCTGCTGCAGCCCATGGCCGACGGCCTGAAGCTGTTCGTGAAGGAGCTGATCCTCCCCACCTCCGCCAGTCCGGCGGTGTTCATCGGCGCGCCGATGATCACCTTCCTGCTGGCCCTGGTGGCCTGGGCGGTGATCCCCTTCGACAAGGGCTGGGTGCTGGCCGACATCAATGTCGGCGTGCTCTACGTCTTCGCCATCTCGTCCCTGGGCGTCTATGGCATCATCATGTCGGGCTGGGCGTCCAACTCCAAATACGCCTTCCTGGGCGGTTTGCGTTCGGCGGCGCAGATGGTGTCCTACGAGGTCTCCATCGGCTTCATCATGATCTCGGTGTTGCTGACCGCGGGCTCGCTGAACCTCTCGACCATCGTCGAGGCCCAGGCCAACAGCGTGTGGTACATCGTGCCGCACCTGCCCATGTTCTTCCTGTTCCTGATCTCCGGCCTGGCCGAGACCAACCGCGCCCCCTTCGACCTTCCCGAGGCGGAAGCCGAGCTGGTGGCGGGCTACAACGTCGAATACTCGTCCATGGCCTTCGCCCTGTTCTTCCTGGGTGAATACGCCAACATGCTGCTGATGGGGGCCATGACCTCCATCCTGTTCCTGGGGGGCTGGCTGCCGCTGCCCGGCCTGGCCTGGCTGCCCATTCCGGGCGCGCTGTGGCTGATCCTCAAGATCTGCTTCGTGATGTTCATCTTCCTGTGGGTTCGCGCCACCTTCCCGCGCTACCGCTACGACCAGCTGATGCGGCTGGGTTGGAAGGTGTTCCTGCCGTTCTCGCTGTTCTGGCTGGTGCTGACCGCGGGCGTGCTGACCGCCTTCGACCTGCTGCCGAACAAGGGCTAAGGAGAGAGAAACGATGTCGTTCCTTGACCGCACCGCCCGCGCATTCCTGATGGTCGAGCTTTTCCAGGGCTTGGCGGTGACGTTGCGCTATTTCTTCAAGCCCAAGGTCACCATCAACTATCCCTATGAGAAAGGCCCGCTGAGCCCGCGCTTCCGCGGCGAGCACGCTTTGCGCCGTTACGCCAATGGCGAGGAACGCTGCATCGCCTGCAAGCTGTGCGAGGCCATCTGCCCGGCCCAGGCCATCACCATCGAGCCCGAGCCCCGCGCCGATGGGTCGCGTCGGGCGCGCCGCTACGATCTCGACATGACCAAGTGCATCTATTGCGGCTTCTGCCAGGAAGCCTGCCCGGTGGATGCCATCGTCGAGGGCCCCAACTTCGAGTACGCCACCGAGACCCGGGCCGAGCTCATGTACAACAAGGCGAAGCTTCTCGCCAACGGCGACCGCTGGGAGGTCGAACTGGCCTACCGGCTCGCCGCCGACGCGCCGTACCGGTGACAGGGGAAAAGGCATGTTCACGGCTCTGATCTTCTACATGTTCGCGAGTATCGCCATCGCCTCGGGCGTGATGGTCATCTCGTCGCGCAATCCGGTGCATTCGGTGCTCTGGCTGATTCTCGCCTTCTTCAACGCGGCGGGCCTGTTCCTGCTGTTGGGAGCCGAGTTCCTCGCCATGGTGCTGGTGATCGTCTATGTGGGCGCTGTGGCGGTGCTGTTCCTGTTCGTCGTGATGATGCTCGACATCAACATGGTCGAACTTCGGGAAGGCTTCCTGCAATACCTGCCCACCGGCGCCCTGATCGGCGTGGTGCTGCTGGTGGAACTGCTGGCCATGTTCGGTGGCTGGGCCTTCGCGCCCGATATCGACGCCCTGATCAAGGCGCCGACGCCGACCCTGGACCAGGCCAGCAACACCGTGGCGCTGGGCAAGATCATCTATACCAATTACGTCTACCTGTTCCAGGCATCGGGTCTGGTGCTGCTGGTCGCCATGATCGGCACCATCTTGCTGACCCACCGCAAGCGCACCGGCGTGCGCAAGCAGGTCGTCGCCGACCAGGTGAACCGCTCGACCAGTTCGGTCGAGCTGCGCAAGGTGCAGACTGGGAGGGGCATCTGATGTTCGAGATCGGTCTCGCCCACTATCTGTCGGTGGCCGCCGTCCTGTTCACGCTGGGTGTGATGGGCATCTTCCTCAATCGCAAGAACGTCATCATCATCATGATGTCGATCGAGCTGATGCTGCTGGCGGTCAATATCAACTTCGTGGCGTTCTCCTCCTACCTGAACGATCTGGTGGGCCAGGTTTTCGCCATGTTCATCCTGACCGTGGCCGCGGCGGAAGCCGCCATCGGCCTCGCCATCGTCGTCGTCTTCTTCCGTAACCGCGGTTCAATCGCGGTGGAAGAAATCAGCCAGCTCAAGGGGTAAGCGGGATGATCACTGCAACCGTATTCCTTCCGCTGCTGGGTGCCGCCGTCGCTGGCCTGCTGGGCCGCTTCATCGGCGACCGGGGCGCGCAGATCCTGACCTGCGGCCTGCTGCTGATCTCGGCCGTGCTGGCGGGCCTGATCTTCCAGACCGTGGCGCTGGGCCACCAGCCCCAGACCGTGGTCATCGCCGACTGGATCACGTCGGGCACCTTCAACGTGGCCTGGACCCTGAAGGTCGACACCCTGACCGCCGTCATGCTGATCGTGGTGACCTGGGTCTCGGCGGCGGTGCATGTCTACTCCGTCGGCTATATGAGCCATGACACCTCCATCGCCCGCTTCCAGAGCTATCTGTCGCTGTTCACCTTCGCCATGCTGATGCTGGTGACCTCGGACAATCTGGTGCAGATGTTCTTCGGCTGGGAAGGCGTCGGTGTCGCCTCCTACCTGCTGATCGGCTTCTGGTACGAGAAGCCCTCGGCCTCGGCCGCCGCCATCAAGGCCTTCGTGGTCAACCGCGTCGGCGACTTCGGCTTCGCGCTCGGCATCTTCGGCGTCTACTTCATGTTCGGCACCGTCGGCTTCGACGCCATCTTCGCCGCCGCGCCGGACAAGGCCGCCGCCACCGTGACCTTCTTCGGGGTCGAGTGGCACGCCATCACCATCTGCTGCCTGCTGCTGTTCGTGGGTGCCATGGGCAAGTCGGCCCAGCTGGGCCTGCACACCTGGCTGCCCGACGCCATGGAAGGTCCGACGCCGGTTTCCGCCCTGATCCACGCCGCCACCATGGTGACCGCCGGTGTGTTCATGGTGGCCCGCATGAGCCCGCTGTTCGAATTCTCCGACACCGCCCTGACCGTGGTCACCGTGGTCGGCGCCGCCACCGCCATCTTCGCGGCGACGGTGGGCTGCGTCCAGAACGACATCAAGCGGGTGATCGCGTATTCCACCTGCTCGCAGCTGGGCTACATGTTCTTCGCCATCGGCGTGTCGGCCTATCAGGCCGCCATTTTCCACCTGATGACCCACGCCTTCTTCAAGGCCTTGCTGTTCCTGGGCGCCGGTTCGGTGATCCACGCCATGAGCGACGAGCAAGACATCCGCCGCATGGGCGGCATCTGGAAGCACGTCAAGGTGACCTGGGTGCTGATGTGGATCGGCTCTCTGGCCCTGGCCGGTATCCCGGTCTTCGCGGGCTACTATTCCAAGGACACGATCCTGGAAGCCGCCTGGGCATCGCACAGCATCGCCGGTCAGGGCGCCTATTGGCTGGGTTGCACCGCCGCCTTCCTGACCGCCTTCTACTCGTGGCGCCTGCTGCTGCTCACCTTCCACGGCCGTCCCCGCGCCGACGAGCATGTGATGGCCCATGTGCATGAGAGCCCGGCGGTGATGCTGATCCCGCTGCTGTTCCTGGCGTTGGGCGCCGTGTTCGCCGGTTGGCTGGGCTATGACCTGTTCGTCGGCCACCACAACGCCGAGTTCTGGGGCAAGTCCATTCTGGTCACCGCCGCCCATCCCTCCCTGGAAAACGCGCATCATGTGCCGTCCTGGGCGGCGCTGCTACCGACGGTGGTGGCGGTGTCGGGCATCGCCCTGGCCTATCTGCTCTACTCCTTCGCTCCCGGCATCCCGGGCGCGCTGGCCAAGGCTTTCCAGCCCATCTACCTGTTCCTGCTGAACAAGTGGTACTTCGACGAGCTCTACGACAAGATCTTCGTCAAGCCCGCCTTCAAGCTGGGCAAGGGCTTGTGGCAGGGGGGCGACGGCGCCCTGATCGACGGCGTCGGCCCCGACGGGGTGGCCGCCGGAACGTTGGCGGTGGCGAGGAAGGTGGGTCGCATGCAAAGCGGCTACCTCTACCACTATGCCTACGCGATGCTGATCGGCGTGGCGGTGTTCGTCACCTGGTATGTTTTCAACGCGCGCTGACGACGAGGAAGACGTCAAATGAACGACTGGCCCCTTCTCTCGCTGACGACGTTCCTGCCTTTGCTTGGCGCGTTGTTCATCCTTACCATCCGCGGCGAGACCGAGGTGGTGGCGAGAAACGCCCGTGCGGTGGCGTTGCTGACCTCCATCGCGACCTTCATCATCTCGCTGTTCATCGCGGTGAAGTTCAACGGCGCCTCGCCGGACTTCCAGTTCAAGGAAACCGCCCTGTGGTTCCCCGGAACCACCATCGCCTATTCCATGGGCGTCGATGGCATTTCCATGTGGTTCGTGATCCTGTCCACCTTCCTGACGCCCTTGTGCATCCTGTCATCCTTCGGCGGCGTGACGGTGCGGGTCAAGGAATACATGGTCGCCTTCCTGATCCTGGAAACCATGATGGTGGGCATGTTCTGCGCCCTCGATCTGGTGCTGTTCTACATCTTCTTCGAAGCCGTCCTGATCCCGATGTTCATCATCATCGGCGTCTGGGGCGGAGCGCGGCGCGTCTATGCCGCCTTCAAGTTCTTCCTCTACACCCTGGCCGGGTCGGTGCTGATGCTGCTGGCCATGCTGGTGATGTATTTCGAGGCCCACACCACCGACATCCCGTCGCTGATGGCCCATTCCTTCCCCTTCGCCATGCAGCAGTGGCTGTGGCTGGCCTTCTTCGCCTCCTTCGCGGTGAAGGTGCCCATGTGGCCGGTGCACACCTGGCTGCCCGACGCCCACGTGGAAGCGCCCACCGCCGGTTCGGTGATCCTGGCGGGCGTGCTGCTGAAGATGGGCGCCTACGGCTTCATCCGCTTCTCGGTGCCCATGCTGCCGGACGCCTCGGTCTACTTCACGCCGCTGATCTACACCCTGTCCATCGTGGCGGTGATCTACACCTCGCTGGTGGCGCTGGTGCAAGAGGACATGAAGAAGCTGATCGCCTATAGCTCGGTGGCCCATATGGGCTACGTGACCATCGGCATCTTCTCCATGACGGTGCAGGGCGTCGAGGGCGCCATCTACCAGATGCTGTCCCACGGCGTGGTCTCGGGCGCGCTGTTCCTGTGCGTCGGCGTGGTCTATGACCGCATGCACACCCGCGAGATCAACCGCTACGGCGGTCTCGCCACCCGCATGCCGAAATACGCCGCCGTGTTCATGCTGTTCACCATGGCCTCGGTCGGCCTGCCCGGCACTTCGGGCTTCGTCGGCGAGTTCCTGGTGCTGCTGGGCGCCTTCCAGGTCAGCAGCTGGGTGGCCTTCTTCGCCGCCACTGGTCTGGTGCTGGGTGCCGCCTATATGCTGGTGCTCTACCGTCGGGTGGTGTTCGGCCGCCTGACCCGGGACGACCTGAAGACGATCCTCGACCTCGACATGCGCGAGATCGCGGTATTCGTGCCGCTTATCCTGGTGGTGATCTGGATGGGCGTGCAACCCAACACCTTCATCGACCCCATGCATGCCTCCGTGGCTAAGCTGATCGACAATTACGAGCTCGCGCGGGCCGCCCACGAGGGCCTGTCGGTCGCGGCGCGTTGAGGGAGGCACTGACGTGATCAAGACTCTCGACCTCGTCCCGGTCCTGCCGGAAATCTTCATGGCGGTGGCCGCCCTGGCGCTGCTGATGCTGGGCGTCTTCCGCAAGGAGGACAACACCAGGCCGATTTCCGTGCTGGTGATCCTGGTCCTGGGCGCCACCATGATGCTGGTGTCGTCGCTGGGCGGCGAACGCCATCTGGCCTTCAACGGTCTGTTCGTGGCCGATCGCTTCTCGGGCTTCGCCAAGGCGCTGATCTTGCTGGCCTCGGCCTTCTCGGTGGCCATGTCGCTGCAATACTTGGAGAAGGAGCGGGTGTCCCGCTTCGAGTATCCGGTGCTGGTGCTGCTGGCGACCCTGGGCATGATGATGATGGTTTCGGCCAACGACTTCATGTCGCTGTATCTCGGCCTGGAACTGCAGAGCCTGTCGCTCTACATCCTCGCCGCCTATCAGCGCGACTCGCTCAAGTCCACCGAGGCGGGCCTCAAGTATTTCGTGCTCGGCGCCCTGGCCTCGGGCCTGCTGCTGTATGGCGTCTCGCTGCTCTACGGCTTCGCGGGGACCACCAACTTCGACGGGCTGCACAACGTCTTCGCCGGTGGCCATGGCCACGCGGTCAAGCCGGGCCTGGGCATCATCGCCGGTCTGGTCTTCGTGGTGGCGGGCCTGTCCTTCAAGCTGTCGGCGGTGCCTTTCCATATGTGGGCGCCCGACGTCTATGAAGGCGCGCCCACGCCGGTGACCTCGTTCTTCGCGGTGGCCCCCAAGATCGCGGCGGTCTGCCTGTTCGTGCGTGTCCTGACCGGGCCGTTCGGCGATCTGGCCGACCAGTGGCGCCAAGTTGTGACCTTCATCGCCATCGGTTCCATGTTCGTCGGCGCCTTCGGTGCCGTGGTCCAGACCAATATCAAGCGTCTGATGGCCTATTCCTCCATCGGCCATGTGGGCTTCATCCTGGTGGGTGTGGCCGCCGGGGGCGAGTTGGGCATCCAGGGTGTGCTGATCTATCTGGCCATCTATCTGTTCATGAATCTGGGCGCCTTCGCGGTGATCCTGTCCATGCGCCAGAAGGGCCGTCTGGTGGAAGACATCAACGATCTGGGCGGTCTGTCCAAGACCAACCCGGCCATGGCCTTCATCATGGCGGTGCTGATGTTCTCCATGGCGGGCGTGCCGCCGCTGGCCGGGTTCTGGGGCAAGTTCTACGTCTTCATGGCGGCCATCGAGGCGCATCTCTACACCTTGTCGGTGCTGGGTGTGCTGTCGTCGGTGGTGAGCGCCTTCTACTATCTGCGCATCATCAAGATCATCTATTTCGATGAGTGCTCCGAGCCGCTCGACCGTCCGGTCGGCCGATCCATCGCCCTGGTCATGGCGGTGTCCACCCTGGTGGTGCTGGCCTTCACCTTCGTTCCGGCGCCGCTGGTGACCGGTGCCAAGGCGGCGGCCGCGGTCCTGTTCCCCGCCGCCGGATGACCAGCGGCATCCTGCCCGCGCCGTTCAGCCTGATGCGGCTGGACAGCGTCGGCAGCACCAATGACGAAGCAAGGCGGCTGGCGCTTGACGGCGCCGCCGCCGATCTTCTTGTGGTGACGGCCAAGTGCCAGACCGCCGGGCGCGGCCGTCGCGGTCGGGTCTGGCAGAGTCCGCCCGGCAATCTCCATATGTCGGTCTTGATCCGGCGCAGCCGGGACTTGGCGGCATCGGCCCAGATCGGATTCGTCGCCGCCCTGGCCCTGGCCGAGGCCCTTGCCGAGCTGCTGCCCGGGGCCGATTTTCGCTGCAAATGGCCCAACGACGTCCTGGCCACCCCCGGCGGCAGCGCCGGACCTGCCGCGCCATACCGGAAAGTCGCGGGTATGCTGCTGGAGACCGAGGGCAACGACTGGCTTGTGCTGGGGCTGGGCGTGGACGTGGTCGAGGCGCCGCCGCCGGGCGAGGCCTTGTTCGCGGCGGTCTCCCTGGCCGATCTGGGCTGGAACGGTGATGCCGATGGCGTGCTGGCGGCATTTTGCGAGCGGTTCGGTCCCTGGCTGTCCGCCTGGCGGGCCGAGGGCTTCGCCGCCATCCATCCCGGTTGGCTGGCGCGCGCCCGGGGATTGGGCGAGCCGGCGGTGGTGCGGTTGGACAAGGAAACCTTGACCGGTCTCTTCACCGGTCTGGACGAGGATGGCGCCCTGATCCTGGACCAGGGCAATGATGGCACCCGTCGGATCATGGCCGGCGACGTGTTCTTTCCGGGGTAGGAGGAATCCATGCTGCTGGCCATCGATTCGGGCAACACCAATATCGTCTTCGCGGTCTATGACGGCGACACCTTGAAGGGTGAATGGCGGGCCTCCACCGATTCCGAGCGCACCGCCGACGAGCTGGGGGTGTGGCTGACCCAGCTGCTGAGCATCGAGGGGTTGAATCGCCTCGATATCACCTCGGCCATCATCGCCAGCGTGGTTCCGGCCATGGTGTTCGGACTGAAAACCCTGTGCCGCCGTTACTTCCGCTGCGAGCCGCTGGTGGTGGGCGACGAGGGCGTCGATCTCGGCCTGTCCATCCTGCTCGACCGGCCCGAGGAAGTGGGCGCCGACCGCCTGGTCAACGCCGTGGCCGCCCATCTGTGCTACAAGGGGCCGCTGATCGTCATCGATTTTGGCACCGCCACCACCTTCGACGTGGTGGATGGCGACGGCAATTACTGCGGCGGCGCCATTTCGCCCGGCATCAACCTGTCGCTGGAGGCGCTGCACGCGGCGGCGGCCAAGCTGCCCCGCGTCGCCATCGGGCGGCCGAAGCAGGTGATCGGCCGTGCCACCGTTCCCGCCATGCAGTCGGGCATTTTCTGGGGCTATGTCGGCCTGATCGAGGGATTGGTGGGACGCATCAAGGAGGAATTCGGCTCGGATATGCTGGTGGTGGCCACCGGGGGGCTGGCGCCGCTCTTCGCCGACGCCACCAAGGTGATCAACGCCCTGGACGCCGACCTGACTTTGCGCGGCCTGCTGGCCATCCACCGCCGTAACCGTCCCCAGGCCCTGGCATGAGCCCGACAGCGGAGACGGGAGCCGAGCTGTATTTCCTGCCCCTGGGCGGGGTTGGCGAGATCGGCATGAACCTGGCGCTGTACGGCTATGGCGGCAAGTGGCTGATGGTGGATTGCGGCGTCTCGTTCGGTGACGAGTCCATGCCCATGGTCGACGTGGTCATGGCCGACCCCGCCTGGATCGAGGAGCGGGCCGACAAGCTGGTGGGGCTGGTGCTGACCCATGGCCACGAGGATCACCTGGGCGCGGTGGGGCATCTGTGGAAGCGTCTGCGTTGCCCGGTCTGGGCCACCGGTTTTTCCGCCTCGATCCTCAAGGGCAAGCTGCACGAAGCCGGGCTACAGTCCCAGGTGCCTCTCAATGTAGTTGTTCCCGGCTCCACATTCCGGGTGGGTCCGTTCGAGATCGAAATGATCTCCATGACCCATTCCATTCCCGAACCGAATACCCTGGCCATCCGCACCCCGGCGGGGACGGTGGTCCATACCGGCGACTGGAAGTTCGATCCCGACCCGCTGCTGGGGCCGGTGGCCGACAAGGAGGCGCTGCGCCGGGCGGGAAAGGCCGGGGTGCTGGCGGTGATCGGCGATTCCACCAATGTCTTCACCAAGGGCCATTCCGGCTCGGAATCCGAGGTCCGCGGCAATCTGATCGCCCTGCTGGGCCGCTTCGACGGGCGTATCGCGGTGTCGTGCTTCGCCACCAATGTGGCGCGGCTGGAAAGCATCGCCATCGCCGCCGAGGCCAACGAGCGCAGCGTCGCCCTGGTGGGGCGTTCGCTGTGGCGCATCGACAAGGCGGCGCGGGAGAACGGCTATTTCACCGATCTGCCGCCCTTCCTGACCGAGCATGATGCCGGCTACCTGCCCCAGGACAAGGTGCTCTATATCTGCACCGGCAGCCAGGGCGAGCCCCGGGCGGCGCTGGCCCGCATCGCGTCGGGCGACCATCCCCATGTCAGGCTGGGCAAGGGCGACGTGGTGATCTTCTCGTCGAGGATCATTCCCGGCAACGAGAAGGAAATCTTCCGGCTGCAAAACGACCTCGTCCGCCTCGGCATCGAGGTCGTGACCGAGAAGGATGAATTCGTCCATGTCTCGGGCCATCCCGCCCGCGAGGAGATGGAGGAGCTTTACCGGTTGCTGCGGCCCAGCCTGGCGGTGCCGGTGCATGGCGAGGCCCGACATCTACAGGAGCATGCCCGGTTGGCGCGGGCCTGTGGCGTGCCCGAAGCGGTGGAGATTTCCAACGGCGCCATGCTGCGGCTGGCCCCCGGCCCGGTGGAGGTGGTGGACCATGTCCCCACCGGCAAGCTGTGCGTCGACGGTCCGCGTCTGGTGCGGCTGGATTCCGAGGTCCTGCGCAACCGGCGGCGCATGGTCTATAACGGCTCGGCGGTGGTGACGGTGGTGATCGGCAAGGACGGCAAGCTGCTGGGCGATCCGCAGTTGACGGCGCTGGGCCTGCTGGACGCCGCCCACGAGGCCGAGGAGCATGACGCGGTGGTGGAGGCGGTGCGCGAGGCCGTCGAGGACCTGCCCACCAAGGCGAGGCGCGACGACGGCATCGTCCGCGAGGCGGCGCGTCTGGCGGTGCGGCGCAGCCTGAAGGAAAGCCATGGCAAGAAACCCATCACCGATGTCCATCTGGTGCGGGTCTGAAATCTCGATTAGAGTTCATCTGGTTTATGTGGAAGCACTCTCACCGCGTCATGGCCGGGCTCGACCCGGCCATCCATGGTCCCTCTGGTCACACCCGGACTTGATCCGGTGGCCGAGGGTGACGGAGAAGAGAGACAGATTCGACAAAACTCAGACGAACACGACTGTAAATCCAAGGCTTCTTTCGAGCGTGTGACCAAATGTCCTTGATCGAGTGGGATTCGTCCTTCAGCGTCGGGTCGGAGCGAATGGATGCCGACCATAAGAAACTGCTGTCGCTGCTGAACCGCCTCTATGACGCTTGGCATGGCGGCGAGGACATCGATGAGTTGGGGTGGCTGTTCGACGAATTGGTGGCCTATGCCGACACCCATTTCGCCGCCGAGGAAATGGCGTTGAAGTCGCGCAATTATCCGCGCCTGGAAAAGCAGCAGGCCGACCATATCCGTCTCAAGGCCTCGGTGCTGGATTTTCGCAACCGCTATCTCAGCGGTGATCAGCCCGCGCATTTGACGGAGGAAATGACCGGCTTCCTCAAGTCCTGGCTGCTGGAGCATATCCTGGGGGAGGACATGCTCTACAAGGACTGCCTCAAGGGGGAATAAGGGGCATGGACGACCCGATGGACGAGGTTTACCGGCGCCACAACGCCGGGGACCAAGTCGGCGCTTTTGTGGCGGCCTTGGCGGTGATCAGGGACGATCCAGGTCTGGTCCTCGCGCAAATCGCCGCCCTGAAGTTGATCTCTCGGGCCGTGGGGGACACCCAGGCTGGAATGTTCGAGCAATGGCTCCAATCCACCGGGTTCGGCAATCTGGACAATGCCGCCGTCATTTTGCCTGCCTTGTTCGAATGCCCGGCGGAACTCTACGCCATCGGTTCGATTCTGGCGGTGATCACCGCCAGCCAAGGGCGCCATCGCGAGGCGCTTGCGGTGTTCGGCTCCTTTCTGACCGCCGATCTTCCCGCCCCTCTCGCCAAGACCGATGTGGCCAAGGAGTATGGTAATACCGCGGAAGTGTATGACCAGAACATTTTGCACACCGCATCGGTGGATTTCTTCACCGCGTTTCTCGATCGGAGCCTGCCGGGCCAGCCGGTGGCGGTGGCGGTGGATGTTCCTTGCGGATCGGGGATGGCGGGACCCTGGCTGCGGCAACGCTCCGGGCGCCTGATCGGCAGTGACCTGTCCGCGCATATGTCGGCCATGGCCGAGGCCAGCGGCCACTACGATCAGGTCATCTGTGGCGACATGGTCGAAGTCCTGCCCAACCTGACGGTGGACTTGGTGGTCTCCCATGGCTCGCTGTACTATTTCAGGGATCTGGTGCCGGTGGCGGCGGAGGTCGCCAAGGCGCTCCGCCCGGGGGGATGGTTCGCCTTCACCGACTATCCGGCTCCCTGCGGAACCATGGCCACCATCAGCGGCAATCTGCGCTATTGCCGGGCGCCTGATCTGGTTCGCGCCGTCATGACGGAACAGGGATTGGAGGAATCGGCCTGTGAGTGGGGCCTGACATTCGGCCTTCCCTGCGTTTACTGGCTGTTCCGCAAGGCTTGAGACGGCTCACGCCACCATCAGGGCGATCTTGCCGCGCACATGGCCGGTGCGGCTGTGGGCCAAGGCCTCGGCGGCCTGGGCCATGGGCATCTCCACCATCTCGGGGGCGGGCAGGATGCCCTGGTCCATCAGTCCGGCCAGGCGGCGCAGTTGCGCCCCGTCCGGCTTGACGAAGACGTATTTGACCCGGATGCCCAGGCGTTCGGCCAAGTCCTTGTCGGTCTTGTCGGTGATGGAGACCAGGATGCCGCCGGGCTTCACCGTTTCGTAGGACCGGGCCAGCACCTCGCCGCCGACGGTGCCGAAGGCGACGTCGACGCCATCGGGTGCCGCCCGCCGCACCGCCCGGGCGAAATCCTCGGCGGTGTAGTCGATGACGAGGTCGGCGCCCAATCCTCGCACATAGTCATGATTGGCGGCCCGCGCCGTGGCGATCACCCGCGCCCCCGCCCAGTGGGCCAGGGGGACCGCCAGACTGCCGACGCCCCCGGCTCCGGCATGGATCAGCACGGTCTGGCCGGGGCGGATATGGGCCACGTCGAACAGCGACTGCCAGGCGGTCAGTCCCGCCAGCGGAATGGCGCTGGCCTGGGCGAAATCGGCACTGGCGGGCATGGGGGCTACGGCGGCGGCATCCATGGCGACGTATTCGGCGTAGGTGCCCCACTGGATGTCCGGTTTGCGGCAGAACGACCAGACTTTCTCGCCGATGGCGAAGCCCTCCACCCCCTCGCCCAGGGCGGCGACGGTTCCCGCCGCATCCCAGCCGGGGATCAGGGGGAACTTGCAGGGGAACAGGCGGGCGAGGCCGCCTTCTGCGATCTTCCAGTCCACCGGATTGACCCCGGCGGCGCGGACGCGGATCAGCACCTCGCCGGGGGCGGGCCTAGGAGTCTCGATGTCGCGCCAGACCAGGGAATCGGGCGGGCCGAACGCATCCAGCACCCAGGCCTTCATGGCTATATCCCTCCTTCCCGCAGCTTGAACCGCTGCACCTTGCCGGTGGCGGTGCGGGGGATGGTATCAAGGAAGCGCACGGTGCGGGGACATTTGAAGATGGCCAGCTTGCCCCTCAAGGTCTCGACGATACGGGTCTCCAGGATGGGGGGATGCTCGCCGGGCTCGGCCACGGCATAGAGCACGAGGCGCACCAGCCCGTCCTCGTTGGGAATGCCCACGGCGACGGCGTCGGCGACGCCGGGCACGCCTAAGGCGGCCTCTTCGACCTCTGATGGGCTGACCCACTGTCCCGAGACCTTGATCATGTCGTCGGAGCGGCCCTGGGGCGTCCACCAGCCCTCGGTATCGAAGGCGAAGACGTCGCCGGTCTTCCACCAGCCGTCACGCAGCACCCGCTGGGTCACGTCGGGGCGATTGTGGTAGCGCCGGAACAGCGAGTCCATGCGCACCCACAGGTCTCCGGCGGTGTCGGGGGTGGTGATGGGCTCCCCATCGGCGGAGCGCAGTTGGGCCTCGGCCCAGGGCAGGGGGCGGCCGCAGGCGCCGGGCTTCATGGCCTGGGGCGTGCTGGCGATGAACAGGAACAGCGCCTCGGTGGCGCCGATGCCTTCCAGCATCAGGCCGCCGGTTTCCTCCATCCAGCGGCGACACAGCTCGGCGGGAAGATTCTCGCCCGCCGACACCCAGGTCTTGACCCCCCGGAAGGCATCAGAGGTGGCCACCCCGTCCTTGAGCATCAAGCGATAGAGCGACGGAACCGACAGCACCACCTTGGGCCGGGTCCGGGCGATGACCTCGGCGGCGGCGGCGGCATCGGGCCAGCCCCGGTGCAGCACCAGGGTGGCGCCACAGCGCAAGCCGCCGATCAGGCAATGGCCCAGGGGATAGGCGAAGAACAGCTTCGAGGTCGAGAACATGCGATCACCGGGCTCGACCCCCAGATTCTCGCGGACATGGCGCTCACCCAGGGCGATGGAACCATGGACATGCACGGCGCCTTTGGGCTGGCCGGTGGTGCCCGAGGTGTACATCCACAGCGCGGTATCCTCGGCATCCATATCGGCGGAGACCAAGCGTTCGGACGCTCCGGCCAGGAAGTCGTCGAAACCGCCACTGGCGATCCGGCGGGGGCTGGTATGGGTCTGGCTGGCAGCCTCTGCCGCCAGTTCGGCCAGATCGTCTTCCACCAGCAGCAGCGGCGCGCCGCTGTCGCCCATGGCATGGGCCAGGTCCTTGACCGCCATGCGGGTGTTGAGCGCCACGGCGGCCAGACCGGCCTTCATGGCGCCGAGATAGGCGGCCACCAGCTCCGGCCCGTCGTCCAGCAGCAACAAGATGGGCTGGCCGCGCTGGGCTCCGGCGTTCAGCATGGCATTGCCGAAGCGGCAGGCCAGCCGGTCCAACTCGGTATAGGAAAGGCTGCGCTCGCCGCAGATCAGGGCAAGGCTGTCGCCACGGCCCGCAGCAATGCTGGGTCCGAGAATATCGTCGGCTGCGTTCATGCCATCACCATCGGAAAGGAAAAATGAGGCCGTCCCTCGCAGAAACGGCCTCGGTTTTCGGTTCTATTCGACGATGACCCAATCGCCGTTCTTGATCTCGACCATTTTGAAGGATTCGAGACCCAGACCCATATGGTCGGTGGGCGAATAGGTGAAGATGCCGCCGGTGGCGACGAAGTCCTTGGTCTGCTCGATGGCGTCGCGGACCTTGGCCTTGTCGGTGGTGCCGGCGCGCTTGATGGCGTCGACGGCGATCATCAGGCCGTCGAGACCGTGGCCCGGCAGGGGGCCCACTTCGAGGGGCTTGTTGCGCTCCTCGTATTCCTTCTTGAATTCCATCACGATCTTCTTCTGGCGATCACTGGCGGGCAGTTGTTCCGCCACCGCCTGGGCACCGGCGGGCAGGCGGGTGCCGTCGGCGGCGGTGCCGACCAAGCGCAGGAATTCCTTCGAGGCCACGCCGTGCGACTGGTAGGTCGGCAGGTTCAGCCCCATCTGCTTGATGTTCTTGGTGACCACGGCGGGGCCGGTGCCTGTGCCGAAGATGAACAGCGCCTGGACGCCAGCGGTGCCGCGAATCTTGGTCAGCTGCGGCGTGACGTCGGGGTCCTTGGGGGAATAGACCTCGTCCACCAGGATCTCGATGCCGAAATTGGGGGCCAGCTTCAAGGTCTGGTCATGGCCGGACTTGCCGAAGCCCACATTCTCGGACAGCAGGGCGATCTTGGTCAGGCCGCGCTTCTTCAGGTCCGTCAGCACCTTCTCGGCGGCCAACCGATCGGACTGCGGCAGCTTGAAGGTCCACTTGCGCACCGGGTCGCCGATGGCGGTGCCGCCGCCCAGCGACATATAGGGCATCTCGGCGCGTTCCATCAGTTGCAGCACCGCCATGCTGGTGGGCGTGCCCGATCCGCCGATGATCAGGTCGACCTTGTCGTTCTCGATCAGGCGCTTGACGAAGGTGGTGGCCTTTTCCGGCTCCGAGCCATCGTCATAGATGATGGCCTGGAGCTTGCGCCCCAGGACACCGCCCTGGGCGTTGATCTTGTCGATCATGTAATCGAAGGTCCGCTTCTGGGGGTCGCCCATGGGCGACATCTGACCCGTCACGGACAGGAACATGCCGATCTTGATATCGTCGGCGGCATTGGCGCCACTGGCGCCAGACAGACCCATGACAACCGCCAGGCCAATCCCGGCTGCACGTTTCCAGCTCATTGAACACCTCCACAGTGTGATTCCGGGGCTGCTTCTAGACGGCAGCACTCCATGTCGGCATTGTAGTACCGAATTGCTGGAAAGCCAAAGCCTCTTCTCGGTGCCTCCAAGGCCCGCTTGACGGGATGGCCGGTCGGGCGCACCATTACGAAATGGCGAATATCGACGGCGCCTGGACATGATCAGACCATCCAAGAACAGCGGCAAGGCAACCGGGCTCGTATCCGAGCGTGTTGCTGATCGCATTCTCGCCCGAATCGCCTCGGGGGAGTGGGGGCCGGGGCATCGTTTGCCCGGCGAACGCCAATTGGCCGAGGACATGGGAGTCAGCCGGGTCTCGGTTCGCGCGGCGCTGCAGGGGCTGAAGACCCAGGGATTGCTGGACGCGGTCCAGGGCGGCGGCACCAGGGTGATCGCCTCCAAGGCGGCCATGGATCCCGGTATGCTGGAACTGGTGCGGGTCAATTGCGAAAATCTGGTGGATCTGGCGGAAATCCGCTCCATCCTCGAGGTCTGGGCGGTGGGGCGTGCCGCGCTCAAGCGTGACGACGCCGATCTAGCCGAACTGGAGGCCATCATGGCCGCCACCGAGGCGGATATCGTGGCGGGCAAGCACAAGAGCGAGAACGACGTCCGCTTCCATCTGGCCGTCGCCAAGGCCTCGCGCAGCGGCATCTATCTCCACTTCGTCGCCATGATCCGGGGCATCCTGAGCGAGATGGTGGATTATCACCGCTACGAGCTGTTCCCGACGCCCGAGGATGACCGTCGCATCCTGGCGCAGCACCAGGCCATTTTCGACGGCATCCGCGCCCGCGATGCCGCCCGCGCCCAGGACGCCATGCGCGATCATCTGGGCTGGGTGCTGAAGCGCTACGCCGAGCAGGGCGGTCGCAAGAATTCGTAACATCCCCAAGGTATGACCAGCGGTGCCGGTCTGCTATGGTGCGCCCGCACCACATTCTAAGGACTTGCTTGCGATGAAGAGAACCAGGAACGCCAAGATCATCGCCACGCTTGGCCCGGCCACCTCGACCGCCGAGGCGATCGAGACACTGTTCATCGCCGGGGCCGATGTGTTCCGGCTGAATTTCAGCCACGGCACCCATGAGGACCACAAGGCCCGCCTGGACGCCATCCGCGAGTTGGAAAAGAAGGTCCACCGTCCCATCGCCGTGCTGGCCGATCTGCAAGGCCCCAAGCTGCGGGTGGGAGATTTCGTGGGCGACAAGGTCCGGGTCGAGACCGGCGACGTCTTCCGCCTCGACATGGACGAGACCCTGGGCAGCGCGCGGCGGGCGCCGCTGCTGCATCCCGAGGTCTTCGCCGCCCTGATCACCGGTTCCGAGCTGCTGATCGACGATGGCCGGGTACGGCTGCGGGTGGAAAAGCACGGTGCCGACTTCGCCGAAACTCGGGTGCTGGTGGGTGGCGAGGTGTCCAACCACAAGGGCGTCAACGTCCCCGGCGTGATGCTGCCCATTTCGCCGCTGACCGAGAAGGACCTTCGCGACCTGGAATTCGCCGTGGAGATGGGGGCCGACTGGATTGCCCTCAGCTTCGTGCAGCGCCCGTCCGACGTGGCCGAGGCCCGCCGCCTGGTCGCCTCCCATGTGGGCTCACGGGTGCGCATCCTGTCCAAGCTGGAAAAGCCCTCGGCCATCGACCACCTGACCGAGATCGTCGAACTGTCGGACGCCATCATGGTGGCGCGCGGCGACCTGGGTGTCGAATGTCCCACCGAGATGGTGCCGATCCTGCAAAAGCGCATCGTCCGGGCCTGCCGTCTGGCGGGCAAGCCGGTGGTGGTGGCGACCCAGATGCTGGATTCCATGGTTCATTCGCCGACCCCTACCCGTGCCGAGGCCTCGGATGTGGCCACCGCCGTCTATGACGGCGCCGACGCGGTGATGCTGTCGGCGGAAACCGCCTCGGGCGAGTATCCCCAGGAAGCAGTGGCCATGATGGACCGCATCATCAATCAGGTGGAACAGGACGAGCATTACCGGGTGATCACCGAGGCCTCGCGCCTGGAGCCCGAGCATACCACCCGCGACGCCATCAGCGCCGCCGCGCGGCAGGTGGCCCATACCCTGGGCGCCGCCGCCATCGTCACCTTCACCTCGTCGGGCTCCACTACGCTCCGCGCCGCCCGCGAGCGGCCCGAGCAGCCCATCCTGTCGGTCACCGCCGATGTGGAGGTGGCGCGCCAGATGGCCCTGGTCTGGGGCGCCCATTCCATCATGGCCAAGGATGTGCGCAGCTTCACCGAGATGGTGCAGAAGGCGGTGCATTTCGCCCAGAGCGAGGGCTTCGCCACCATCGGCGACCGGGTGGTGATCACCGCGGGCGTGCCCTTCGGCTTCTCGGGCACCACCAATGTGCTCCGCGTGGCCGAGATCGAGGACCCCAACGCCCATCACGGTCCCTACCGGCATCACCAGGAATAGTGATCCGACTCGTCCTGTCATCCCGACGCCCAGGGGCGGAGGGATCTCCGCCCCTGGGCGTCGGGATGACAGGTCATTCATATGTCGGCCGGTATAAGGCGCGGCGGGCTCGACGCGCTATTTGCAGCGCCGCAGTCTGGCGGCCTGCTCGACCGTGGCGGTGGCGGCGACGCGGGTGACGCAGCCGGGATCGGACGGGGCGGTCACCGCCGGGGCGATGACCGGCGGCGGGGCGATGACCGGCGGCGGGGCCGCAGTCACCATCGCCGGGCGCGGCGGCGACGCGGTTTCAACCGGCTTGGCCGCGGGAGGCTTTGGCTTGGCGGGGGGCGGCACGACAGCGGCCGGAATGACCGGCGACGACGGAGCCGTCTGGACCGGAGCAGGCTGCGCCACCGCCGGAGCGGGGGGCTGGGGTTCCTCCGCCGCCGCTGGGGGCGGGACGGTCGCCGGGACCACGACCGGGGCCGCCACGGCGGGCTTTTCCGGCTCGGGTTTGGCTGCCGGTTCGGGGGGAGGATATGACCCCGGCAGATTGAGATAGGGCGACGGGCTGGAAATGGGCGGGCCCACCAGCACCTTCAGGATGCTGCCGACGCCATCGACCACGTCGTCGAGAAGATCACCCTCCGCGGCCGGAGGCGGAAGGGCGACATCCTCGGCCAGGGCCGGACGGACCGTCACGGCCAGGAGTCCGGTCAGCAGCAGGATGCCGAGCCGCATGCCCGAAATTCCTCAGTCCGCCAGATCAATGGTGTAGTTCTCGATCACCGTATTGGCCAGCAGGCCCCGGCACATCTGCTCGACCGCCGCCTTGGCCTTGGCCGGGTCGGTCTCGGCCAGCTCCAGCTCGATATATTTGCCCTGGCGCACGTCGTTGATGCCCGCATAGCCCAGCGAGCCCAGCGCGTGCTGCACCGCCTTGCCCTGGGGATCGAGGACACCGTTCTTGAGGGTGATGTGGACTTTGGCTTTCACGGGATTGTATCCGCTCGCTGAAAGGGGAAAAGCGGAGGCGCCACCATGGGCGCCCCCTTCTTACTGCATGGTGGCCGGACCCTTGAGATCGCGGGGGCCGCCCTCGGGCAGGATGCCGAGACGACGGGCCACTTCCTGATAGGCCTCTTCGACACCGCCGAGATCGCGGCGGAAGCGGTCCTTATCCATCTTGTCGCCGGTCTTCATGTCCCACAGGCGACAGGAATCGGGGCTGATCTCGTCGGCCAGCACGATCTGCATGTCGTCGCCGTTGTACAGGCGGCCGAACTCGATCTTGAAGTCCACCAGACGGATGCCGACGCCCAGGAACAGGCCGGTCAGGAAATCGTTGATGCGCAGCGCCAGCGACATCATTTCGTCCAGGTCCTGGGTGGTGGCCCAGCCGAAGGCGGTGATGTGCTCTTCAGAGACCATGGGATCGCCCAGGGCATCGGACTTGAAATAGTATTCGACGATGCAGCGCGGCAGCGGCGTGCCTTCGGACAGGCCGAAACGCTGGGACAGCGAACCGGCGGCGACATTGCGGATCACCACTTCCAGCGGCACGATCTCGACTTCGCGCACCAGCTGCTCGCGCATATTGAGGCGACGCACGAAATGGGTGGGAACGCCGATCTCGCCCAGGCGCAGCATCAGATATTCGGAGATGCGGTTGTTCAGCACCCCCTTGCCGGTGATGGTGCCCTTCTTCTTGTTATTGAAGGCGGTGGCGTCGTCCTTGAAGTACTGGACCAGGGTGCCGGGCTCGGGGCCCTCGAACAGCACCTTGGCCTTGCCTTCGTAAATCTGTCTGCGTCTGGCCATGGGAAACTTCCGGATTATTGGGCGCACGCGGCGCACGGGGACCTGGGACGCTGCGGCGATCAGCTCGCGCGTCGACGATCCGGGTTTGATATAGCAGGGATGCCGGAGTGAGACAACGCGCGTCTCGGATTCGTCACGATTCGGCCAGGAGAACCGGTTCATAGGCGGTGCGGTCGGGCCGTCCGGCGGCGAAGCGCCAGACCGGCGGCAGCGGAGGGGCGGCCGGGGCGGGCAGGGCGATCAGCGAACTGGAGACGGTGCCAAAGCCATTGGGCCGCAAGAAGCACATGGCGGGCGGCTCCTCGGCCTCGCCGCCGGCCTGGGTGGCGATGGGGGCGCCGGTATCGGCCATCAGCCCCGGCCAGCCGCCCCAGTCGCCGCCCAGGGGATCGCTGCAATCAGGTTTGGGGGGGGGAAGGGCCATGAAGCGGTCCCAATAGGCGTGGATGCGGGGGCTGGCGTGGTCGTCCAGTTCCAGCGCGCTCAGCATGTGCAGGCCGGGGGCGATGGCATGGCGGGTGACCGTCCGTCCATCGGCGCGCAGCCAGAAGGCGTCGCGGTTGTCGGCGACCACCATGTTGAACGGGCGGTAGGACTGGGCGCGCAAGCCGGACAGGGCCTCGGCGGCATCCATGGCGTCGGCATGGTCCAGGGCTTCCAGCACCAACTCGCCGCGCGAGCGCTTGCCGGCCTCCGGTCCCAGGGTTCCCATGCGGTTGAGAATGGCGGCAACCACGCCGGTGTGGTTCAGGCCCAGCCAGGACCCGCCCGCCAGTTCGTCGAGCCCCGCCACCACTTCGGGGCGGTCCTCCCACCACCGGCCGGGCGGGCGGGATGGGCGCCCTGCCATTTCGTCGCGATTGGCGGCGATGACCAGGGGCCAGGTTTCACCGGGTCGGCGCAGCAGGACCAGCGTGCACATGCGAAATTTCCATTTTCCGGAATCCTCCGGGCGTTTATAACACGGGCGTCAGAAGGCCGCGAAGGCCCGGAAGCTGGAGAAAGTCCCGTCCCATGACTGCTTTTGACGATCGCGAGAAAGCCTTCGAGGCCAAGTTCCATCTGGACCAGGAAATGGAATTCAAGGCGACCATCCGGCGCGACAAGTTGTTGGGGCTGTGGGCCGCCGAGAAGCTTGGCCTGGCCGATGATGCCGCCAAGGCCTACGCCCTGAGCGTGGTGGATGCCGAGTTCAGCGCCCCCGACCATGATGCCGGGCACAAGGTGCTCGACGACCTTGCCGCCGGGGGCGTGGCGGTGAGCGAAGGCGAGGTCCGCCACCAGATGGCGGTGTTGCTGGTTCTGGCCCGCGAACAGATCCTTACGGAGATGAGCCGCTAAGGGGGCGGGACGTATGACTACGGCGTCAGGCCGTCGTAGTCGATCTCGTCCTGGGGGGTCGAGTCCGAGTAGAAGCAGAAGGCATTGCGGCCGGAATGCTTGACCCGGTACATGGCCACGTCGGCGGCCTTGCAGACTTCCTCCATGGAGATACCGTCATCGGGGAAGATGGCGATGCCGATACTGGCGCCGATCTGACAGGCATGCTCCAGGTACAGTACCGGCCGGGTCAGCGAGGCGATGATCTTGCGCGCCACCATGGCGGCCTCGCCGGGCCGTGCGATTTCCTCGACCACCACCACGAATTCGTCACCGCCCACCCGCGACACCGTGTCGGAACTGCGGATGCATGTCGACAGGCGCTGCGCCACTTCGCGCAGCACGGCGTCTCCCGCCTCGTGCCCCAATGTGTCGTTGATCGGCTTGAACTTGTCCAGATCGACATAAAGGACCGCCATGCGGCCACCATGGCGGCGGACGCGGGCCAGGGCGTGGCTGATGCGGTCATTGAGCAGGTTGCGGTTGGGCAGGCCTGTCAGGCTGTCGTGGTGGGCAAGGCGCTTGATGCGCTCCTCGTTCTCCTTGCGCTCGGAGATATCGCGCAGGATGCCGGTGAACAGGCGGTTCTTGCCGTGGCGTAATTCGCTGACGGAAATTTCCAGCGGAAACAGGCTGCCATCGGCGCGGCGCCCCAGGCTTTCCACCGAGCGGCCCATAAATTTGCCGCCACCACCCAGATAGGCCTTGAACATATCCGCATGATGGTCGCGCAGGGCATCGCCCATCAGCACGCCGAGATTCTGGCGGATCAGCTTGCCCGGGCCATAGCCGAACATGCGGTCCACCGCCGGGTTGGCGGATTCGATCTGGCCCTGCTCGTTGACAGTGATGATGCCCTCGGCCACCGAAGCCAGGATGCCTTGCAGCCGTTCCTCGCGCTCGCGCAGGGCCTCGGCCGATTTGACGAATTTGGAGATATCGCGGGCTTCCACCAGGAACATCTCGTTGGGCGAGGGCACGCGGCGCACGCGGATTTCCGCCTCGAACAAGAATTCATCGGTCCGGTGCAGCTTCAGCGGAAGGAAATCCTCTTCAGCCAGCAGGTCCCAGCCGGCTTCCACCAGGAAGCGGTAATCGGCCTCCACATAGTCGACGAAGGCGGTGCCGATGGCGTCGTCGGGGCTGTTCAGTCCCAGCACTTTCGCCCCGGCCTGATTGAGGAAGGTCACATCGCCATTGCGCAGGATACAGACCAGCGACGACACAAGCTCCAACAGCTCGTGATCCAATACGACGGTCCCTGGCAATGCAACCGCGGACGAGGGCACGTTTCCCCCTAACAAAAGCCGACAGATGGTCGGCCAATTTCCCGCGTGTTGTCAATATCTGCGATGGAAACTGGCACTTTTAATCAATCCTTAGATGGGTACTGACTTCCGCTAGCCGTCCGAACGGCGATACTCCCGCCGGCAGCCTGAGATCGGGAGCCCGGCGGATGCCTTCTCGGCCGAAACGTTCGCGCACCGCCTCCTCCAGCCAGGCCTCGGCCTGGGTGTGGCGATGGCGCAACAACCGACCCTCCCCGGCGAGGAAGGCCAGGTGGGAATCAATACCGACGATCAGGGCGTCTATGCCCTCTCGCTTATTGGAGGATACCATCAATACCGGGACTGTCCAGCCCGCCTCCCCATCCTCGCCGCCCAGGCTCAGCGCCCCCAGCACGTCGGCGCGGGCGCGCTGGGCGGCGGCGCCCATATCCGCCTTGGTCACCACCACCAGGTGGGGGATTTCGGCGATCCCCGCCTTCATGAACTGCAAGGAATCGCCTGATCCCGGCTGGACGCAGAACAGAACCGTATCGGCGACGCCCACCACATCGGTTTCCGACTGGCCGACGCCCACGGTTTCGATCAGCACCATGTCGAACAAGGCCCGCATCAGGACCATGGCGGACACGGTCAGCGCGGACAATCCGCCCAGGCGGTCGCGGGCCGCCATGGAGCGGACGAAGATGCCCTGATCCTCCGGGTCGGTGGTCAAGCGGGTCCGATCGCCCAGCAGGGCGCCACCGGACCGCCGCGATGACGGATCGACGGCGATGCAGCCGACCCGGCGGCCATCGGCCCGCCAGGCGGCGATCAGGGCATTCATCAAGGTGGATTTGCCCACGCCGGGTGGACCGGTCATGCCGACCACATGGGCGATGGGGGCGGCATGGGCCGCGTCCAGCAAGGCGATGGTCGCGGGGGCGTCGGGGGCGCGTTCCAACTCGGCCAAGGCGCGGGCCAGGGCGGGCTTGCCCCCTTGCCGTATCTCGTCGAGCGTCATGGCGGCATCCCCCCGGTCGAGGTTCGCCCCTCCCGTCCGGGGACGGGAGGGGACGAAGGATCAGGACATCAGGCGGTTCCACCAGCCGCGGCGCGGCGGACCCGCGGGCACCGGCGGCTGGGGGGCGGGCTCGGGAGCGGCCGGAGCCGGTTCCGCTGCCACGGGCTCGGGAGCGGGCTCCGGAGCCGGTTCGGGCTCGGGCGTTGCCACCGGCGGCTCGGTGATCGGTTCGGGGGCGGCAACGGCCGCCGGTTCGGGGTCCTCGACCGGTTCAGCCGCGACAGCGGCAGTCTCGGCCACGGGCTCGGCCTTCTTGCGCGGGGCGCGCTTGCGCTTGGGCTTTTCCCCAGTGGCGGCTTCGGGCGTGGCGGCCTCGGGAGCGGTTTCAACCGCTTCGGCAGAGGGCTCGGCCTTCTTGCGCGGGGCGCGCTTGCGCTTGGGCTTTTCCTCGGCAACCGGTTCGGCGCCCGCCTCGGCGGCGGCATCCGTCTCGGCGACAGCCTCGGATGTCGGGCTGGTATCATCCTGGGCGGTGGCCGTCGGGGTCACGTCCTCGCTTTCCTCGGCGGCTTCGGCGCCCTCGGCGTCCTCGCTGCCCTCGGCACCCTCGACGCCATCCTGGCCGTCGCGGCGGCGGCGGCGGCGGCCACCCCGGCGGCCCCGGCGGCGCTTGCGCGGCTGCTCGCCATCGGCACCCTCGGCGCCCTCGGCCCGGTTTTCGTCGCCGTCCTCGGAGTCGTCCGCGTCATCGGACTCGTCGCCCTCGCCCTCGCTCTCGCCGTCGGCGTCCTCGGCCTTGCGCTCGGAGGATTCGTCCTCGCCGATGGCGCCGTCTTCGGGACGGCGCTTCTTGCGGCGGCGGCGGCGGCGCTTGCGACCATTGGCATCGGTATCGCTCTCGCCACGGCCAGCCTCGGCCGAACGGGGGCTCTCCTCCTTGTCCTCGGCCTCGTCGTCCTCTTCCTCGACCTCGTCCTTGTCCTCGTCGTCAGCGGGAATGCTCCGCATGGCGGGGTCATCGACACCGATGGCGGCCCGCGCGGGCTCGTCAGGGCGGAACTCCGCCTTGACCCGGTCCATGCGGAAGTTCGGCGGAATCAGGGTGTCGTCGCCGCTCAGGAAGACGCTGAACTCGTAGCGCTCCTCGATGGCGGCCAGGGCGCCGCGCTTCTGGTTGAGGATGTAGAGCGCGATGGCGGAGGACACATAGACAGTGACCTCGGAGGAGCGGCGGCGGATGCCTTCCTCCTCGATGGCGCGCAGCACATGCACGGCGGCGGATTCCACCGAGCGCACCAGGCCGGTGCCGGCGCAATGGGGGCAGGGGCTGAAGGTGGTTTCCTGCAGGGACGGGCGCAGCCGCTGGCGCGACAGTTCCAGCAGGCCGAAGGCACTGATCTTGCCCACCTGGATGCGGGCACGGTCGTTCTTCAGGGCGTCCTTGAGGCGCCGTTCAACCGCGTTGTTGTTGCGGTTCTCCTCCATGTCGATGAAGTCGATGACGATCAATCCGGCCAGATCGCGCAGGCGCAATTGGCGGGCGACCTCGTCGGCGGCCTCCAGATTGGTCTTCAGCGCCGTCTCCTCGATATGGCGCTCCTTGGTGGCGCGACCCGAATTGACGTCGATGGCCACCAACGCCTCGGTCTGGCTGATGACGATGTAGCCGCCGGACTTCAACTGCACCGTCGGGCTGTGCATGGCGTCCAGCTGGGCTTCCACCTGATAGCGGTGGAACATGGGCATCACCGGGTCCTTGTAGGGCTGGACCTTCTTGGCATGCGACGGAGTCAGCATGCGCATGTAGTCCTTGGCCAGGCGATAGCCCTCGTCGCCATCCACCAGCACTTCGTCGATGTCGCGGGCGTAAAGGTCGCGGATCGAGCGCTTGATCAGGCTGGCTTCCTCGTAGACCAGGTCTGGCGCGCTGGACTTCAGCGTCAGTTCCCGCACCGAGTCCCACATGCGCAGCAGGTATTCGTAGTCGCGACGGATCTCGGTCTTGGACCGTTCCGACCCGGCGGTGCGGATGATCACCGCCATGCCGTCGGGAATATCCATCTCGTTGGCGATGGCCTTCAGGCGGCGGCGGTCGGTGGAATTGACGATCTTGCGCGACACCCCGCCGCCCCGGGCGGTGTTGGGCATCAGCACGCAATAGCGACCGGCCAGCGACAGATAGGTGGTGAGAGCCGCGCCCTTGTTGCCGCGCTCTTCCTTGACCACCTGCACCAGCATGATCTGGCGGCGCTTGATCACTTCCTGAATCTTGTAGTGGCGCAGCAGCCGCGCCCGGCGGCGCTCGGCCTCGGCATCGTCGTCGCCGCCCACGGTTTCCACATGGCGCTTGCGCTCACGCGGGCCGGATTCGGCGCCCTCGGCCTCGCCGGACTCGGTGGGGGCCTCCTCCACCGCGCCGGCATCGGCGGTCTCGGCCACCGCCTCGGCGGCAAGATGGCCTTCGCCCACCGGTTCGGCGTCGTCGCGCTCGCCACTGGCCTCGCGCATCACCTCGGCGCGCTGGGCGGCCAGCAGGGCCTGGCGGTCCGCCACCGGAATCTGGAAGTAGTCGGGGTGGATTTCGCTGAAGGCCAGGAAACCATGGCGGTTACCGCCATATTCGACGAACGCGGCCTGGAGCGAGGGCTCGACCCGCACCACCTTGGCCAGATAGATGTTACCCTTCAGCTGCCGCTTGGTGGATGTCTCAACATCCAGTTCTTCCAGGCGGGTCCCATTGACCACCACGACCCGGGTCTCTTCCGGGTGGGTGGCATCGATCAACATACGCTTGACCATTAAATCCATATCTCCGTGGTGCCGTCCGCGACGCGCTGGGCGCATGCGAGCGGCAGTCTGATCCAGCGAAGCCGGCGCGCGGGAACGCGCGACCGCAAGGTCCGCCTGAAAGCGAGTCCACAATCCTGTTCTCTTGGATGGGCATCATGGTGGCGATAAACCTGATCGCGGGCGTCACGCCCGGCTTCGAATTCAAATCTGGCTTCGCAGGCCGAGACGTGGCAGTCGCCGTAGGGTCGCACAAGGTGCGAAGCGGGCGCTTTACCACCGTCCGGGATTGGACGCTCGGGTATTGCAAGCTCATGGTCTGCCAAAATAGCCGCAGCCGGGGGTTTCGACAACGATCTTGTTGACGGGGCCTTCAGATGAGGAATATCCGTCCCCTTCGCACTGTGAAGAGTCTGCTGAATCAATGACTTTTGGGTTGAGCTTGAGTCTTTCTCTGCGTTATAGCTGTCAGGGACGGGCCGTTGGCGGCCGCAGAGTTGGGAACCCATGAGTCTGAAGCTCCCCAAAGCCCTGGTCCTGGCGATTTCGATGGTTGCGGCCTTGGCCGCCGCCATGGGCGACGCCTGGGCGGCCTCGGCCTCCGGAGCCCGTCTGGGACTGCATGGCGAGGGCGTTACCCGGTTCGTGGTCGATCTGTCGGAGTCCATCGACTTCAAGGTCTCCACCCGCCTCGATCCCTATCGGGTGGTGATCGAGGCCCCCGGCGTCGATTGGGTCGGAACACCCGGCATCGCCAAGCCCTGGGGCTCTGTCAACGGCATGCGGGCCGAGAACGGGCGCATCGTTCTCGATCTGCGCAAGCCCGCCCTGGTCAAGTCATCCTTCCTGATCCCGCCGCGTGACACGATGGGCTGGCGCCTGGTGGTGGATTTGGCCGAGACCACCCACGAGGCCTTCCAGGCCGCCGCCGATGGGGCCGCGCCGGTGCTGCGCCCCCCCGCCCCGCGTCAGGCCGTTGCCAAGACGACGCCCGCCAAGGCCCCGCCCGTGCTCAAGGCGCCACCGCCGATGGTCGAGGAGCCCCCCGCCGTGGCAGAAACCGCCATGCCGGTTCAGGTGGCGAGCGATCGCCCCGCCTCCAAGATCGTGCTGACCAGTCCCAATGCCTCGGCTGCGGCCGTGGCGCCCCTCCCGGCCCCCCCGCCCGCCGTGCCGATGCCGGTGGCGGCCCAGCCCCAGCCCCAGCCCCAGCCTCAGCCCCAGCCCGTGGCCGAGCCCGTCGCCGCCGCTCCGCCAGCCGCGGCGCCGATGCCGTTGGCGCGGCCGCTGGAACGGCCGCAACGCGGCGCCCCCATGATCTCGGCCCCCATGCCGCCGCCGCCCGAACGGCCCGTTTCCGCCCCGCCGCCGGTTCAACCGGTTGTGGCGGCGCCGCAACCGGCTCCGGTCACCCAGGCGGTGATGACCGCTCCCAATCCGGCTCCCCCCACCGCCGGAAGCGGTGCGGCCAAGGCCAAGGATGGCGTGCCGGTGATCGTGATCGATCCCGGCCATGGAGGTGTCGATCCCGGTGCCATCGGTGTCTCGGGCATCTATGAAAAGCACATCACCCTGGCCATGGCGCGCGAGTTGAAGACGGCGCTGGAGAAGGGCGGGCGCTATCGTGTCCACCTGACCCGCGACCGCGACGTCTTCATCCGATTGCGCGAACGCGTCACCCTGGCCCGGCAACAGGGCGCCGACCTGTTCATCTCGCTGCACGCCGACGCGGTGCAAAATCCCCAGATCAGGGGCCTGTCGGTCTATACCCTGTCCCAGAACGCCTCGGACGCCGAGGCGCAGGCCCTGGCGGAAAAGGAAAACAAGGCCGACCTGATCGCCGGTGTCGATCTCAGCCATGAATCCCCTGATGTGGCGGGCATCCTGATCGACCTCGCCCAGCGCGAGACCATGAACCGCTCGGCCGGATTCGCCACCGAACTGGTGGACGAGGTCGGCCAGGAAATGGACCTGCTGGGCAATACCCACCGTTTCGCCGGTTTCGCGGTGCTGAAGGCCCCGGACGTCCCGGCGGTGCTGGTGGAGATGGGCTATCTGTCCAACGATTTCGAGGAAAAGCAGCTGCGCCAGCCCCAGTACCGGGCGCGGCTGGCCAAGGCCATGGCCAAGGCGGTGGAACGCTATTTCCCGCCGTCGCTGAAGGCGAAGCGGCCTTAGAATGGGTCTGCGCCTCGTCGTCCTGGCCGCCGCCACCGTCCTGCTGACCCAGGCGGGAGCCGCCGAGGCCGGTCCCAAGCCCGACAATCTGTGCCTGACCTGTCCCCGGCCGGAACCGGCCTGCTGGATGGTGGTCTATCGCTGGCAGGACTACAACCTGAAGGCGGATTACGGCACCATCGTCGTCACCACCGCCGGGCCTCCCCCCGACGAGCAGGACAAGGAGCGGGCGCGCCAGCGGATTTTGCGCACATTGCCGCCCAATCATACCGTCGCCATTACCAAGAGCAGCCGCATCGCCTGCCCTCCGGGAGCGCGGGTGGAGTAGTTTAACCGCTCTCCACTTGACGGCGGCGGGGCGGACAAGCTACCACCGGGGCCAGACCGGCCGATGGCCTGCCGGAGTCGATCGGACCCCGTCTCGCGATGTATCGCTTCTTTCTTGGCATGATTTCCCTGCTGATCCTGTTGGCCATCGTGGCGGCGGGTGGGGCTCTGTTCGTGTTCTGGCATTTCGGCCGGGGCCTGCCCGATTATCACCAGCTGGCTCATTACGAGCCACCGATCACCACCCGCGTCTATGGCGGCGATGGTCGGCTGGTGGCGGAGTACGCGGTGGAAAAGCGCATCTTCGTCCCGCTGGAGGCCATTCCCCAGACGGTGAAGGACGCCTTCCTCTCGGCCGAGGACAAGAATTTCTATAGCCATGCCGGCATCGACCCGGTGGGCATCGCGCGCGCCATCGTGGTCAATCTGCGCAACCGGGGCAAGGGTGCCGACCGCCGCCCGGTGGGCGCCTCGACCATTACCCAGCAGGTGGCCAAGAATTTCCTGCTGACCAACGAGGTCTCCATCGAGCGCAAGGTCAAGGAAGCCATCCTGGCGCTGCGCATCGAGCGCACCTTCTCCAAGGACCATATCCTGGAGTTGTATCTGAACGAGATCTATCTCGGCGTCGGCTCCTATGGCGTGGCGGCCGCCGCGCTGAACTATTTCGACAAGGGCCTGGACGAGTTGAACCCGGCCGAGGCCGCCTATCTCGCCGCCTTGCCCAAGGCCCCCAACAATTACAACCCCCATCGTCACTATCAGGCCGCCAAGGAGCGCCGTGACTGGGTGTTGGGCCGCATGTTCGAGGACGGCAAGATCACCCAGGCCGAGTATCAGGCCAATGTGGTGGCCGCCCTGGAAGTGCGGTCGCGCAAGGAGATGCAGGCGACCCAGGGCGCCGACTACTTCGCCGAGGACATCCGCCGCGAACTGGCCGCCAAATACGGCGAATCGGCGCTGTACAAGGGCGGTCTGGTGGTGCGCGCCTCCATGGACGCCACGCTTCAGGCGGTGGGATCGAAGGTGCTGCGCCAGGGACTGGCCGCCTATGACCGCCGCCATGGCTATCGTGGTCCGCTGACCCGCATTCCGGTCTCCAACAACTGGCCGCAACTGCTGGCCGGGGTGGCCAAGCCCGGTGGCGCCAATGAAACCTGGGAAACCGCCGTGGTCATCGGCCTCAACGACCACGAGGTCACCCTGGGCCTAGTCGGCAACCGCACCGGCAAGCTGCCCTTCGCCGAGATGAAATGGGCGCGGCCCACCCTGGAAAAGCAGGCCTATGGCCCCATGCCGCATCGCCCCGGCGACGTCTTCGGCCAGGGCGACGTGATCCTGGTGGAGCCGGTGGAGAAGGCCGACGACGGCAAGGCCTATCCCGCCCACACCTATACCCTGCGTCAGGTCCCCAAGGTCGAGGGCGCCCTGGTGGCCATCGATCCCCATACCGGCCGAGTCCTGGCCATGGTGGGGGGCTGGTCCTACGGCAAGAGCCAGTTCAACCGCGCCAGCCAGGCCCTGCGCCAGCCGGGGTCGTCGTTCAAGCCCTTCATCTATCTGACGGCGCTGGAAAGCGGCTATACACCCTCCTCGCTGGTCCTCGATGCTCCCATCGCCCTGCCCCAGGGGCCGGGCCTGCCCCTGTGGCGGCCCAAGAACTACAGTGACGACTATCTGGGGCCGACCACGCTGCGCGTCGGCATCGAGAAGTCGCGCAACCTGATGACCGTGCGCCTGGCCCAGGCCATCGGCATGGAAAAGGTGGCCGACTATTCCCAGCGCTTCGGCATCTATGACAATCTGCCCCGCCAGCTGTCCATGGCGCTGGGCGCGGGCGAGACCACGCCGCTCAGGCTGACCGCTGCCTATGCCATGCTGGTCAACGGCGGCAAGAAGGTGCGCCCGACCCTGATCGACCGTATCCAGGACCGCAACGGCAAGACCATCTTCAGCCACGACCTGCGCTTTTGCGATGGCTGCTCGGCCAGCCGCTTCTCGGGGCAGGACATGCCGGTGCTGCCCGATATCCGCGAGCAGTTGGTGGACCCGGTTTCGGCCTATCAGATGGTCAATATCATGGAAGGCGTGGTCCAGCGCGGTACCGGCACCTCCATCCGGGCGGTGGGCAAGCCCCTGGCGGGCAAGACCGGCACCTCCAACGATTCCAACGATGTCTGGTTCGTCGGCTTCTCGCCCGATCTGGCGGTGGGGGTGTTCGTGGGCTTCGATGACCCCGCTTCCCTGGGGCCCAAGGAAACCGGCGGCTCCATCGCCGCCCCCATTTTCCGCGATTTCATGACGGAAGCGTTGAAGGGCAAGCCGCCGACCCCGTTCCGGGTGCCGCCGGGCGTGCGGCTGGTCCGGGTCAACGCCACCACCGGCAAGCCCGCCATGCCCGGCGATCCCAAGACCATCTACGAGGCCTTCAAGGGCGACGACCGCATGCCCGGCGACGAGGAAGAGGTGTTGGAAGGCGGCGGAACCCTGGATGGCGGTTTCAGCTTCGCCCCCTATCTCGGCACCGAGGAAGGCGCGGCCTCGGCCGTGTCGCCCCAGGGCGGTGTTCCGGCCGGGGCCGGCGGACAGCCGATGCCGCCACCGGCGGCGGTCGGCCCGGCGCCATCGGCGGGTGGGCTGTATTAGGACGCTTGCTCGGCGGCGTCGGGCTC
The DNA here is from genome assembly GCF_001650715.1 of Paramagnetospirillum marisnigri. Classification (GTDB taxonomy): domain Bacteria; phylum Pseudomonadota; class Alphaproteobacteria; order Rhodospirillales; family Magnetospirillaceae; genus Phaeospirillum; species Phaeospirillum marisnigri. Next base: position 120,341 of record NZ_LWQT01000038.1, read on the forward strand.
ATCGCGCAGGGTGAAATAGAAGGTCGATCCTTCGCCGGGAACCGACTCCACCCACATGGTTCCACCATGGATGTCGACGATCTTGCGGCAAATGGCCAGTCCAATGCCGGTGCCCTCGTATTTTCCGCGGGGGTGCAGGCGCTGGAACAGCTTGAAGATGCGGTCGTAATACTGCTGCTCGATGCCGATGCCGTTATCGGCCACGGAAAAGCACCACTGCGACTGCTGGCGTTCGGCGGCGAGGGTGATGCGGGGGGGGCGGTCGGGATGGCGATACTTGATGGCGTTTCCGACCAGATTCTGGATCAGGCGGGTGAATTGCAGCCGATCGGCATGGATGACGGGAAGCGAGTCCGCCGTTATAACCGCGCCGCTCTCCTTGATAGCGATGGCCAGATTGGCCAAGGCTTGTGACACCGCCTCCGAACTGTCGAATTCGACCACGGCATGGCCTTTGCCGCCGACCCGGGAATACTCCAGCAGATGCAGGATGATGGCCTGCATGCGGTTGACGCCGTCCACCATGAAGCCGATGAATTCAACGGCCTCGGAATCCAGCTTTCCCTTGTAACGGCGCTCCAGCAATTGGGCATAGCTGGCGATCATGCGGAGCGGTTCCTGCAGGTCATGGGACGCCACATAGGCGAATTCCTGCAGATCGGCATTGGACAGGGCCAGCTGTTTGCTCTTTTCCTGCAATTCGGCCTTGGCTTGCTCCAGATCGTCGATCTGGCGCCGCATGTCCTGGGTCTGGACGATGATGCCCCCCGTCAAGGGACGTAAAACCAGCAACAGACCGATGACTCCGGCCATGGCCAAGCCGATGGCCGACAGTGTCACCACCAGGACCAGCGTATCGACCGAGGCGGTTGCCTCGCCTTTGTCCATGCGCATCACCAGGGCCCATTCGGTCCCGGGGATGGGGGTGGCGACCAGGATGGGGTCCCTGGTGGCGTCGAAGCGGGTCTGCTGGCCGTTCGCGGCGGCGGCGATGCGGCTGACGGGATCGTCCTGGGCGAGGCGCGCTCCCGCCTGGATGCGATCGCGGCCAAACGGGATCAGCAATTGGGGCGGGCTTTGCGTCAAGACGATGGCCATGTCGCCGGTAGTGCCCAGGCCGCTTTCGTCTCGCAGGATACCAACCAGCCGACGGGCGTCGATCAGGGCCAGATCGGTTCCCAGCCGCTGGCCACCGCGGCTGATGATGGGGGCCGCCACCACCACATAGGGCAGGTTGTCGATGACCATGGGCGGCGTGATGATGGGACGGCTCGAGTCCGGCCCCGGCAGGGCGGCGTGGGACCAGTCGAATTTCTGGCCGATGGCGACCACCAGTTCGCCCTTGGCCCCCAGGCGAACGATGCCCATCAACTCGGCCGACAGGTTGAGGGCATCCAGCAGCTTGTCGCGGGTGAAGTCGGAGACCGAGGCAAGGTCTATCCTGCCGTCGTGGTATTCCGCCAGCTTGTCGCGGATGACGGTGCGGCTGGTGATCTGTTGCGCCAAGCCTCGCCCGCGTGACAGGAACTCCTCGGCGGCCATGGCTTTCAATTCGACCATGTGGCCGAGGGAGCCATAGGCGGCATCGCGCAGGGTGATTGCCAGTGGCCCCACACTGGCGCCGGTAATGACCAGGCAAATGGCCGTCATAACCGCAGCCGAATATATGGCGATGGAGCGCCGCAATCGCTCCGCGTTGATTTCTGCCAGCCCCGCCTCCTGCCATGGCAGTGAAGAATCAGAATCTTATCCGTATTGGATAGGAACGAGAATGTGTATTCAACTGGCTTGATTGATGCGTCTAGGCGGCTTGTGATGCGTCGCGCAGGGTAAAGAAGAAGGTGGTGCCCTGGCCCGGTTGCGAGGTGACCCAGATGGTGCCGCCAAGGCGCTGGACGATACGGCGGCACAAGGCCAGCCCGATGCCGGTTCCCCCTGGGAATTTGATGGGCTCCAGGCGCTGGAAGATGACGAAGATCTTCTCGAAGTAATCCGCTTCGATGCCGATGCCGTCATCACGCACCGCGATGCGCCAAGTGGACCGCTCCCCGGGTTCGGCGGCGATCTCGATGCGCGGCGGCCGGTCGGGATGATGATAGGTCAGGGCGTTTTCGATCAGGTTCTGGAACAGGCTTTCCATCTGGTGGCGTTCGGCAAGGACCTTGGGCAGGCGGCCCGAGATGGTGATCTGGCCCGCCACCGCCTCTATGGAGGGGGCGAGTTTGGCCTGGACGGCGGCGACGACCTCTTCAAGGTCGACGGGAAGCAGTACCGGCGGAGACGTGGACACGCGGGCATAATTCAGCAGGTCCGGAATCATGGTGGACAAATGCTTGGTGCCGCCGACGATGAAGTCGATGAACTCGTCGGCGTCGTTATCCAGCCGCCCCTTGTAGCGTCGGGCCAGCAACTGGGCATAGCCGGTGATATTGCGCAGCGGAGTCTGCAGGTCGTGGGAGGCGACATAGGCGAACTGTTCGAGATCGGCATTGGATCGGGCCAGTTCCTCGGTCCGCCACTCCAAGGCCCGCCAGGTCCGCAGCAACCCGACGGCCCCCAGGCTGGTGACCACCAGGAAGGCGGCGGCCAGGGCCAGGATCTTCACCGCCTCGTGGCGCCATTCCCCGAGATAGTCCTCGGTTGCCAGCCCCACCAGCGTGATCAGCGGGTAATTGGCGATGGGCTGATACGAGAAGGTACGGTTGATGCCGTCGGCTCCCGCCACCGCCTGATAGGTGCCACCCTTGGGGTTGGCGGTGATCCGGGAGCGGAAGGTGTCGGAGACCTTGGTCTGGCCGACATAACCGGCATGGGGAAAACGGGCCAGCAGATCGAATTCCCGGCTGGCGTCGCCGCGCATGACCACGGTTCCCTTGGGGCCGACTTCCAGGTCGTTGAACTTGCGCTCGAACCAATCGATGGTGACCGGGGCAAAGACAACGCCGCCGAAGCCGCCTCCGGGCAGATCCATCCTGCGGGCGAAAATCAGCACCCACTTGCTGCTCACCCGTCCCAGGATCGGCTGCGAAATGGCGAAGCCGGTTCCCGGCTTGTCGCGCAATTGCAGGAAATAGTCGCGATCCAGGACGGAGATTCCCGGCGGGACGCCCCCCGAACCCGCGACAATATTGCCTGACGGATCAGCAAAACGCACGCTGTCGGCCATGGGCAGGCGGGACTGCAGACGGGTGAGGAAGGGTTCCAGTTCATGGGGGGTGTTGGCGATCCCCGTCCCGCGCAGGCGTTCCACTTCATCCAGAACGGAGCGAAGCGCCAGATCGATATAGTCGATATCGCCCGCGATGCTTTGCGAGACCAGGCGGTTGGTGTTCCGGGAGCTCACCTCGGCCCGGTCCTGGTATTGGCGGTAGCTGGCGTCCAAGGCCACCCAGGCCAGGGCCAGGACCAACAGGTTGACGAAGGCCAGCAAAGCGACCGCACGCCATCGCGATACCCCCAGTCGCAAGGCCACCACGGTTGCTCCCCCCCAATTGCACCGTTTAAAACTCACCCCATAAGCCTACACCATTTGTGCGCGGGGGAGAACGGGCAAGCGGCCAACCGGGCGGTTCCCTTGATCAGGGAATCCGCCAACAACCGCCTGTCTCAACCGTGGAGACGGCTGAGGAATCCAGCGGTTTCATCCGGCAGGCCGTCCACGGTCGAAGCCGATTAGCGGGCGCTCCAGATCACCCGAATGGTACCGGAAACCTTGTCGGGCCGGGCCGCCATTTCCTCGATATTGGAGGCAATTTCCCGGATCGACGCGTCTGCTGCTGGATGGCGCCAAAGGCCAAGCGGGAAATATAACCTTAGTCTTGTATTGTATCTTTGCTAATGTTGATGGCCAGCTCTGCGCCGAATGGGTAAATGTCCGAGGAAGTCCGCTGATGATCGAGTTCCTGCCGCTTCTCCAGGCTTCGGTACTGCTGCCGGTATTGTGGCTGCTGCCGGGGATTGCCCTGCTGATTCTCCTGCTGCGTATCGTGGCGCGACGGCTGCGAAGCCCGTTGGCCGAGACCGCGCTGGACAGCCTGATGGCCGAGGCAAGGCAGCAACAGCCGGAACGGGCCGAGGCCGAGATTGTCGGCGCGCTGCGGCGAGATCCGGCCCTGGTCGAGCACGCCATCGCCGCCGTCGGACGGCGGCACCCGACCCTGCCGGTGTTTTCCGGGTCGTGGCGGTTCCGGATGGTGTTGCGCCATCGGCTGGAAATGCTGGAGCGGCAATGCCGCGGCGCTCACTCCCCATCCCGCGGCGTTCACTCCCCATCCCATGGCGGTCTGGTGGCGGGACTGGTCCTGCTGGGGATCGGGGGGCCGGTCCTGCTCGGCAGCGGCCTGTTCACCGCCCAATCCGTCTGGCAAGGCATGGCCAACACCGACAGGAGCATCGAGGTCTTCTACGCCGCCTTCATCTTGTTTGGGGGCGTGGCCACCCTGGCGGGGGGGGCCTTCTGCCTGGGGGGCGGCTGGCTGCTGCTCCGGTATCGCAAGGCGAAGCGAGGCGAGGCTACGCCGCGCTCCTGAGACCGGCCGCCTTGTCGTCGCTGGCGGAGGCAAGCGGCGTCACCGTGGCATCGCAGCCCCCGACATCCTTCCAGTATCCGCAGCTGGAAAGCGCGATCCAGCGGGCTTCGTCCGCGTTATCGGCGCTGACCTCAAGAACTTCCGGCTTGGCCGGCTCCCGGGTGATGGAAACAAGAAACTTCGGCATTGCCGATCTCCTATAAGGCACGTTCCCGCATGGGTCTCTTTTGCCCGTATTCACGGCGAAAGTGGTTCCTGAAGTTCACATTCCGGCCATGCGAAATTGCTGCCATGCACAAATGTTGTGTCATGGAACATTTGGGCTATCCCAGGCGGGCGGGTTCGACCAGCAGGATGACGCCATCGGGATCAACGGCCAATGCCGCCAGTCCCGCGATCCGGGAACATGCCGCCACCAAGGGGGGAAGCGGATGAATGGTCTCGGCGGCAAGCTCACGCAGACCGACCTCGCCCGGGACCTGGATCGCGACCTCGCCCTGTTTGAGGCGCAGCACCAGCAAGCACCCCGCCGCCGCTTCGCGTGGCAGGCCCAGCAGGTCCTCGATGGAAGGGGTGGTGGAAACGATGCCGTCCAGGGGGTGCATGGCGGCAACCTGACGGCTCGGCATGGCGAAGCGGGTTCCGGCGGCAACGAAGGTCACCACCGCCAGAGAAGCTTCCGCCGTCATCCCAGACCGGCCCGGTAGTCGGTGAAAATGCGTTCCAGGTCCAGCAGGGTCACCAGATGGCCGCCGAATTCGACGATGCCCAGTACCATGGGCCTGCGATTTTCGGCGATGGTATGGGGCGGTGCCAGCAACCGACTTTGCGGGATGTCCATCACCTCCTCGACGCTGTCGACGCGCACGCCGCTGCGCATGTCCGCGCCCAGGCAAAGCAGGATACGGGAATTGTCCTGGGTGAGCGCCGGAGCATAGCCCATCACCGCGCGCAGATTGACGACGGAGTCGATATCGCCGCGCACATTGATGACGCCTTCCAGCGATCCGGGGCAGCCGGGCAGATAGAAGACCGGGCTGTCGGGCAGCACTTCGCGGACCTTGTCGCCCAGGAAGGCGAACCAGTCGCCGTCCAGGGTGAACACCACCAGCTTCAATTGCGGCTCGTCCACATTGACGATGGCCCGGGCCTCGCCCCGGCGGGCTTCGAGAATCTGTTCGAGGGAAGGATCGCTATCGCTCATGGGAGCGGCTCCAGGGAGGCCAGTTCGATCCGGTTGCGCCCGCCGCGCTTGGCCTCGTAAAGCGCCTTGTCCGCCGCGTCCACCAGCCGCTCGCCGGATATCTCGGGGAAGCGGGAAATGCCGCCGCTGAAGGTGCAGGAAAATGTCTGGTCGCCGCTTTGGAATTTCAGCCGGGAGAAATCCTCGCGCAGGCCGTTGATGATGCCCAGTGCCTCTTTCAGGCTGACATTCGGCATGATGATGGCGAATTCCTCGCCGCCATAGCGCCCGATCAGGTCGGTGGTGCGCAGCCTTTGCTGCAGCAGCCGCGCCAGCGCCACCAGCACCTGATCGCCGATGGGATGCCCGTGGGTGTCGTTGACCGTCTTGAAGAAGTCCACGTCGATCATCACCATGCAGACCTTGCCATTCTCACGCCGTGCCGCCGCCAGCGTGGTCTCCAGGTACTGGGCCAGGAAGGTATGGTTGAACAGCCCGGTCAGGCCGTCGCGCACCATCAGCGAGCGGAGCGTGCGCATCCGCTCGGCCCGGATGGCCACGGCGCTGATCAGGTCCTCGGGCTGGATCGGCTTGGTGAGGAAGGCCTCGGCACCGACCCGCATGGCGGAGACCTGGGTCACCTTGTTGGTCTCGCTTGACAGGAAGACGATGGGCAGGCTGATGAAGTCGGGGATCTGGCGGATCAGCCGCGACAGGTCGCGCCCGGTGCATTGGGGCATGTACATGTCCATCAGCACCAGATCGGGCCGGAACTCGGCCAGCGCCTCCAGGATGCCGCTGGGTTCGTGCAGCAGGCTGGTGGTCATGCCCGCCTCTTCCAGGATCAGGCTGTGGTACTCGGCCACCTCGGGCTCGTCGTCCACCACCAGGATGCGGAAGGGCTCGGGCTCGCGCCGCGAGGTGATGTTGTCCAGGGTTTCCACCAGTTCGATGGCCCGGATCGGTTTGGGGAAATAGGCATGCCCCCCGGCCACCACCGCCCGCAGGCGGGCGTCGAAATCACGCCGGGCCGAGACGAAGATCACCGGCGGCGGCTTGGGCATCTCGCGGCGCAGGCTGGTGATGGCCTCGGTGCCGGTATGACCGCCGCCAGGGAACATGATGTCCATGATCACGGCGTCGGGGGGATTGGACATCACCGCCGAGCGCAGGGCGTCGGGCGAGGAAAAGTTGACCACGGCGTAACCGAAGCAGCTCAGTTGCATCCCCAGGGTCTCGGCGGCCAGTTCGTCGTCGTCGCACATATAGATGCGCTTGCGCGGCCCCTCGTTGGCGCCGTTCACGCTCAGGTCGAAGGCCGGGGTCTGGGTGGCCTGCTGGCTTTCGGTGGATAGCGCCTCGGTGGCCAGGGCCAGGATGCGGGCGAGCAGGGTGTCCATCTCGGCGACGCTGGCCGAGACCGCCATCACCCGGGCATCGTCGTCCAGGGCTCGAAAGGCCAGGATGACCTCCTCGCCCGTGGCGCCCTGGCTGCTGATCTCCTCCAGGCCGAACGAGGCCGCGGTTCCCTTGAAGGAATGGAAGATGCGGTAAAGATCGTCCAGGATGCCGGGCTCCCGGGGGGCCAGCATCAGGCGGCCGCTCAATTCCCGGCCCAGGGCGACGGTGTCGGGGACCTTGCCCAGGAAGGTCAGGCGCAGCTTCTGGACCTTCTCGCGCAGGGTGGGCTTGCGTGCCTCCATGGTCTACGTCTTCCCGTGCTTGGCGAGGGCGGCGGCGATGGCCTCCATCAGCGAGGTCTCCAGGGTGAAGTCCTTGGTCAGGCAGCCGTCCAGCCGGGGTTCCTCGGCCAGCAGCGGGCCGGGCTCGTCGCCGGTCAGCAGGATGAAGGGAATGCCCTCGCCCTGGTCGCGCAAATTGCGGAACAGGTCGATGCCGCTGACCAGCGGCATGTTCATGTCCGAGACCACCAGATCGAAGGGGCCGCGTTCGGACAGGGCCTCGGTGGCGTCGATGCCGTTCTCCACCATCACCACGTCGTGCCCGGCATCTTCCAGGACCGCGCCGGTCATCTCGCCCGCCATGGCATCGTCGTCAACCACCAAAATACGCATGCTTCGCCCGCCCTTTTCCGGCCGTTTCACCCTAACAGACTGCGCAATGTATCCACCAGACTGCTCTGGTCGAAGTCGCCCTTGACGATATAGGCGTCGGCACCGACCTGGATGCCGCGCCGCTTGTCCTCTTCCTTCTCGCGCGAGGTCACGATGATGATGGGGCGCTCGCGGTAGCGTTCCTCCTGGCGCAGGGCGGCGGTCAGCGAGAACCCGTCCATGTTGGGCATTTCCACATCGGTCAGGACGGCGTCGAAATCGCCCGCCCGCGCCTTCTGCAGTCCGTCCAGGCCGTCCTCGGCCAGGGTGACCACATAGCCGTGGGCTTCCAGCACGTCCTTCTCGATCTCGCGGGTATTGAGGGAATCGTCCACCACCAGCACCCGCACGGCGGCGGGCTGGTTGCCGGTTCCCGCCTGGACGGCCGGGGTGCGGGCACGCCGCGCCATATCCAGCAGCACCGGGGCGTGCAGGACGCTGACCAGGGTGTTGCGCCCGGTCATCACCATTCCCGCCACCAGGGGCAGATGGCGCAGATGTTCGGGCAGCGGCTTGATTACCATGTCGCGCTCGTCGAGCAGTTCGTCCACCCTGAGCGCCAGCTTCTCGTTGCGGACCCTGACGACCACCAGCAGCAGGGTGTTCCTGAGCGGGCGCCCCTCGGGCAGGCCCAGCACTCCCGCCAGCGAAACAACCGGAATGAACTCGTTGTCGATCACCACCGCGTCGCGCTCGGCCACGCTGAGCAGCCGCGTGGGCGGCAATTCCAGCAATTGCGCCACGTATTGCGCGGTGAAGCCGAAGCTCTGGCCCCCAGCCGACACCACCAGCACCCGCATCACCGCCAGGGACAGAGGCAGGCGCAGGAAGAAGGTGGTGCCCTTGCCCGGCACGGTTTCCACCCCGATCACGCCCTGCAGGTCATCGACGATGGTGCGCTTGACCACGTCCATGCCGACGCCGCGTCCCGAGACCTCGGTGATGATGGAACTGGTGCTGAAGCCGGGCGAGAAAATCAGGTCGATGGCCTCGGAATCGGGCATGGCGGCGGCCTGTTCCGCCGTCACCAGGCCCTTGCGCACCGCCTTGTCGCGGATGGCGGGCAGCGGCAGGCCGCCGCCATCGTCGGCCACTTCCACCACCACCCAGCCGCCATCCTGGCGGGCACCCAGCCGGATGGTGCCAAAGGCGGGCTTGCCCGCCGCCTTGCGGGTGGCGGCATCCTCGATGCCGTGATCGACAGAATTGCGCAGCAGATGGACGATGGGATCGTTGAGGCGGTCGATCAACTGGCGGTCCAGCTCGATCTCGGTGCCGACCACGGCGCATTCCACGTCCTTGCCCAGCGAGCGGCCGAGATCGCGGATCAGCCGCGCCGCCGGTTCCAGCACGATGGCCAGGGGCAGCATGCGCATGACCAGCGCCTTGGCGTGCAACTCGTCCATGAGCAGTTCCTGCGAGAACACATCCTCGCGCAGGTCGCGGGCGAAGCCGGTGATCTGCGCCTGCTCGCCCAGGTCCTGGGTGTCGCGTTCGATCTGGCGGATATCCACCAGACGCTGGCGCAGGCGGGCATGGCTGGAGACCACCTCGCCCATCAGGCGGATTAACTCGTCCAGCTTGGTCAATTGCACCCGCACCGTGTCGGCGGATTTGAGCCGGACTTCGGGCGGCGGCGCGGCGGCGGGCGTCGTGGCCTCGGTGATTGGCGCGGCAGAGGGGGCGGCGGGCTGCTGGGGAGCAGACGCGGGCTCTGTCGGCGCGTTTCCCAGGACGGCGGCAAGGGCGGCGCACAGGGCGGGGTCGGGTTCGCTCGGCTGGCCGCCCTCGGCCACCATGTCCACCTGGGCTCCCAGGGCGTCGATGCCGCGCTGCAGCAGGCGGCGCAGGTCGGGGGTCCAGGCCAGCGAGCCTTCGCGCAGGGCGCCCAGAACGTCCTCCACCTTATGGGCGGTTTCGGTGATCTGGACCAGCTTCAGCATCCGCGACGAGCCCTTGACCGTATGGGCCGAGCGGAAGATGGCATTGACGGTCTCGGAATCCGTGGGATCGGCATCCAGGATCGCCAGTCCGTCTTCCACCTTGCGCAGATGGTCGCGGGCCTCATCGACAAAGCGGGCGGTGAACCGCTTGATATCCAGCGCCATGGCCTAGCGTCCCACCGCCCGGGCGCCGCCGGTCTGGCGTTCGCACAGGAACCGGACCTCGGCGATTGGAAGGCCCAGGGGCAGGGCCAATCCGCCATCGGGATCGGGCTGGGCGGCCAGTTGCTGTGCCGCCAGCCGATAGCTGCGCCGAGCCGGTTCGACGGCGCCGCTGCTCCGGTACAGCTCCCCCAGATAGTAGTGGGCGGGCCAGCAGTCGTGGCGGATATACACCGCCTTCTTGAACCAGGCGATGGCGTCGGGCCCGGCGCCTTGCCATTTGGCGGTCAGCCCCAGCAAGACCAGCCCGTCCATGGACCATTCGTCGGCGGCCAGGGCGCGGGTGCCGAGCTCGGCGGCGGCGGCGAAGTCGCGGGCCAGCATGCGGGCATAGCCTTCCAGGGCCAGCAGGGTGGCATCGGCGGGCGGCAGCCGGTTGCGGGCGCCCAGCAGCAAGTCGAGGCGATCAAAGCGCTTGTCGCGGATCAGGGTCCGGGCCTCGTCCACGCTGATCCCTGCGGGCGAAGGCGGCGGTGTCGTGGTTGACGGAGGTGGAACCATGGCGAGACGGGGAGCCACCGGCGCCGGCATGGGGGCGGGCGGCGGTGGGGGAGGCGGTGGGGGCGCTGGGCGTGGCGGCGCGGCGGCGGGGGCTTCGCGCGTGAAATAGAAGGCGCCTTCGTCCACCACCAGCCGGAACACCCCCAGGTCATTGGCCAGGGTCTCGGCCGATCCGATCACCAGATGGCCCCGTTCGGTCATGGCGCGATGGAAGGCCTGCTGGATCACCTTGCGGGTATCGGCGTCGAAATAGATGGAGACATTGCGGAAGAACACCACGTCCAACTCGCTCAAGGCCGGAGGAAACGAGTCCGCCAGCAGGTTGAGGTGGTGAAAGCTCACCATGGCCTTGACCCTGTCGTCCACCACCATGCCGTCACGTCCCGACGGATGGAAATAGCGCTGCCGCAAATCCGGCGACAGGCTGCGGAAGGAAAAGGCGGTATAGCGCCCGGCCCGCGCCCGGGCCAGCGCATGGTGGTCGATATCGCCGCCCAGGATGCGCACCATGCGCGCCGCCGCCTCGCCGAACTTCTCCAGCAGGGCGATGGCGATGGAATAGGGTTCCTCGCCAGACGAACACCCTGCCGACAGGATGCGGATGGGCAGGCGGGCGCCATCGGCCGCCAGCAGGCGCGGCATCAGCCGCTCCACCAGCAGGGTCAGCTGCTCGGGCTCGCGATAGAAATAGGTTTCGTTGATGGTGAGCAGGGTGACGAATTCCTGGAACTCATCCTCGCCGGAAACCAGCTTGGTGAAATAGCCCGCCAATGTGGCCGACCCGCTGGCGGTCATGCGCTTCCTGATGGCGATGACCAGGGGTTCCTCGCCGACGCCTTCCAGCAGCAGGCCGCAGCGGGTCCGGATCAGATCCTTGAAGGGGGCGAGCTCGGCCGGGGTCATGCCGTTGCTCCCGGACCCACTCCGGCGATGTCACACAGCGCGCCGGCCAGATCCTGCAGGGACAGCACCCTTTGCACCCAGCCTCGCTCGATGGCGATGGCGTTCATGCCAAAGATCACCGAACTGCCCTCGTCCTGGCCCAGGGTGATGCCGCCAGCCGCCTGCACCGCCTGCATGCCGCCGACGCCGTCGCTGCCCATGCCGGTGAGGATCACGCCGACCGCGTGGCGTCCCGCCACCTCGGCCACGCTGGTCAGCAGGGCGTCGCAACTGGGCTGGTAGATCTGGCGGGCCTGCCTCGGCACCAGGGCGATGCTGCGGGCCGGGGTGACGGTCATGTTCCATTCGGACGGCGACAGATAGACGGTTCCCGCCGACAGCCTGTCTCCGTCGACGGCCAGGCGGACCGGCATGGCCGAGATGGAGTTCAGCCAATCGGCCATGCCCGAGGCAAAGCCGTCGGAAATATGCTGGGCCACCACCACCGGGCAGCTTACCCCCGGTCCCATCCAGCCCAGCAGGGCAGCCAGGGCCTGGGGGCCTCCGGTGGAGGAGGCGATGGCGACGATGCGCTGGTTGTCCGTGGCTGGGGCGATGGCCTGCGCGCCGGGGGCGGGGCGTGACACGGCGGGGGGGGCATCCTGCCGGGCGGTGGCCGATCCGGGCCGGGTGCGCGGCACGGTGATGACCGGAATCTTGGACACCAGCCGCGCCTTATCGATGAATTCCTCCAACTCGCGGGCCGAGGTCATGTTGGGCTTGCCCACCACGTCGACGGCGCCGCGCGACACGGCGCCATAGGCCTTCTGCGCATCGGCGACACCGCTGACCACCAGGATGGGTGCGGCCTTGGTGCACATGATCTCCTCGATGGCCTCCAGCCCCCCCATCTCGGGCATCTCCAGGTCCATGGTCACCAGATTCGGCCGCAGACGGCGCGTCATCTCGATGGCCTCCAGCCCGTTCCGGGCTTCGGCGACCACCTCGAAATCCGCTTCGTCCTCGAAGATGGAGCGCAGCATGGTGCGCGCCACGCTGCTGTCATCGACGATGAGGACCGAAATCTTGCCGGTCGTGGCCATCAGGAGGCGGCGGTCTCGAGCGAGAAGCTGTCCACCTTCTCGCCCAGTTCACCGGAAAGCGCGGTCATCTCGTGACTGACCTCCCTGATCCGCGCCAGGGACTGGGCGGTATGGCTGCTGGCGGCGACGATCTCGCGCAGCGCCACCACCACCTGATTGCTGGCGGTCTTCTGCTGCTGGGTCGACAGCGAAATCTGCTGGGCGGCGCTGGTGGTCTGGCGGGCGGCGTCGACCATGCCGCCCAGAAGGGAGGCGGTGTTGCTGGTGGCGGCCATGCCGTCGGAAATGCTGGTGCCGCCCTTTTCCGAGGTGATGATCAGGCGCGAGATGGAATCCTGGATCTGGCTGACCTTGGTTTCGATCTCGCCGGTGGAATCGGTGACGCTGTCGGCCAGGCGGCGGATTTCGGCGGCGACGACCCCGAAGCGGCGGCCGGCTTCCCCGGCGCTGGCGGCCTCCAGGGCGGCGTTGAAGGCAATCAGCTTGGTCTGGTCGGCGATGGCGTTGATGATGGACATCACCTTGCTGATTTCCTTGGACCGCGTGCCCAGTTCCAGGATTTCGCTGAGGCTGTTGCCATTGTCGTGCTGGATGTCGGCCATCTTGGACAGGACCAGATCCATGGCCTCGGCGCCGCGCTTGCTTTGCTCCCAGGTCTGGTTGGCGATGTCGACCACCGACTTGGAGTGCTCGGAAATCTGGGTCGACGAGGCCGACAGCTCTTCCATGGTCGAGGTGATCTCGGCCACCGAGGCCGACATTTCGCTGGAGGTGGCGGCCTGGCCTTCCACCGCTCCATCGATCTCGTGGATGGAGCCGATGGCCGCCAGGGCATGGGAACGCACCTGCGCCACCAGATTGTGCAGACGGGCGCGCATGCTTTCCACCGCCAGGGCCAGCTGGCCGATCTCGTCGCCGCCGCCGCCGACCACCGGCTGAGCCAGGTCGCCGCTGGCCACGCGTTCGACACTTTCGGACAGGCGGCTAATGCGGGCGGTGAGATGGCGGGCCGCGGCGATGGCAAGCCCAAGCCCCAGGGCCAGGGCCAGGATCGCCACCAGCAAGGCGGTGTTGCGGGCGTCGGCCATGGAGGCGACATAGCGGCCGCGATCCATGGACAGTTCGATGACGCCGATGCGCTTGCCCGAGAAATCGGCGATATCGGCGGCATAGACGGCGCGGGGGCCTTCCGGAACGTTGACATGCATGATCTGGGCGGTGCCGGCGAAGGCCTTGGCCAGGGCGGCGGTGTCGAACAGCGGAGTCTTGCCCATGGTGGAGGCGAAGGTCACGGGCTTGCCGTCCTCCATCAGATACATGGCGATGTCCACATTTCGCTCGGCCTTGAAGGCGTCGAAGAAGCCCTGGCCGAAGGTCAATCCGAACTCCACCGTGCCCACATGGCGGCCCCGGTCTGAGACCGGCACCACGCCACGGATGCCCAGGCCCGCCACGCCGCCTTCCAGGCCGCGGGTCGGCTTGCGGCTTTCATTGGCCAGCACCACGGTGCGCCGGAATGACGACAGGTCGTCGCCGAATTTCTCGGGCTTGTGCAGCCGCAGGAACGATGTGGCGGGTGGTGCGTGGAACTGGAACTGCTCGGCGCCAAAGCCCTGGGCCATGGCCCCCCAGCCCGGCTGCAGCATGGCGGTCAGCGCGCCCCGGTCGCCGCTGGCGAACTTGTCTTGAACCGCCGGGATCGACGCGGTGAGGCTGGCCAGCGACTCCGCCATGCGGCTTTGCAGGGTGATACGGTCGGCCACGGCCTTGAAGTGACCTTCCAACTCGGCCCGCTCGGCCTGGCCGATGACATCGTCCATGGCGCGCAGGTTGGATATGGTCAGAAGAAGCGCCACCACCACGATGGCGGCCCCCATGGCCAGCATCAATTTCGCGCCGAGCCGCAAATTCTCGAACATGCTTCAACCCACCCTGATCTCTAAGCTTAATTAGATAATTACAATCTGTCACCGGCTTGGCAAGCACTTCGCCTCGCATATGGGCAGTAAAAATGTATCGAGAAGAAGCGAAAGTCGGTCAGTTGGAGCGATCGGGCAAGTTCAGTGACAAAATCATTCTAGGGGGTGGGCATGGGGAAGCGCGTGGTGGTTGTCGATGATTCCGGATTTCAGCGGATGATTTTGCGGGATGTTCTTTCCCAATTGCCTTGCGAGGTTGTCGATGAAGCGGAAAACGGGATCGAGGGCGGCGCGGGTGGTTTCCAACCTGGCCCCCGACATTGTCTTCCTGGCCGACCGAGCGCCGCCCTATCTGCATGAAGGTGCGTCAACGTCTAAGCGCAATGGTAATGTATCGCGATGTGTCTAATCGTAAAAAGTTTTGTCAAGGCGGTATTTTGTGTCGGATTGTTATTGAATCTGGGGCAGTCTGAATATGCGGAGGTCCCGAGCCTGTCGCCTTTGGTTGAGTCATCGGTGGGAGTTGGCCGTTATACGCGGCAAAGCGATGGGTGTTTCTGTCATGAGTGTGATTCAGTCCCTGGAAGTGGTCTCGACCCTGTTCGATGTCGATGGCGGGCGCGAGGCTGGCTTCAAGCGCATGAATTCCGTCGCCGCCGATATGGGGTTTCCCTATTGCATCTGCGCGCCGGTCCGCAACCATCCCCAGGCGGACCGCCAATGGGCCTTCACCAGCTATCCGGCCAAGTGGCAGGAAATCTATGTCGAGAAGCAATACCTGCCGCGCAACCCGATCCGTCGCCATGCCCTGACCTCGGCGCGGGCCTTCGTCTGGTCGGAACTGGAACGGGACCTGCCGGAAGCGGAGCGTGACCTGTTCAGGGATTGCCGCGCCTGCGGCATGGAAGATGGCGTCGTGGTTCCCGTTCACGGCCCCTGGGGGCAGGTGATCACCATCGGCTTCGCCACCGACCGGGTGGCGGCGATCACCCCGGCCGCCATCCAGAAGCTTCAGGTCCTGGCCAACTGCTTCACCTCCGTCTTCAACGACGAGTCCTATGCCAGCGCCATTCACCTGACCGAGCGCGAACAGGAAATCCTGCTCCGCGTCGCCCAGGGCTATGGCGGATTTCAGGTCGCGAAGCTGCTGGAGCTGTCGCCCAATTCCATCGAATGGCACATGAAGAACATCTTCAACAAGCTGTGCGTCAGGAACCGAACGGCGGCCGTGGTCAAGGCCGTCCAGCTCGGCCTCATCCAGATTTAGCCAGACTGGCTGGTCTGTGTTATGGCGATGGTATTAAGCAATATCGCGTCACATCTCGACAATATAATGGCGAGCGTCTAAGTGCGTCTAAAGTAACGTGCAAGACTACCAATTTCCGTGGGTATCTATACATTCGATGTGTCTGTACCGTGAGTTGCCTCCGGTGTTGCTGGCGGCTGTCTGGATTTTGGCGCGCCATCGTGCGCTTGCCGTATTTCGAGGGGGCGCTTTCATCATGACCAGGATCACGCCCATCCATGGCCGCAAGCCCAGGGACAAGATGTCGCGGGCGCCCATGATCACCGCCCTGGAGCCGCGCATCATGTTCGACGGCGCCGCCGTGGTGGATGCCGCCCATGCCGCCATGGACGCCGCCGCCAAGGCCCAGATCGACGCGGCTTCCGCCCCGGTGGTGGTGCGCGAAGGCGACCCAAGCAAGGATAACGGCAAGAAGGAAGTGGCCTTCGTCGATACCGGCGTCGCCGATTACCAGACTCTGGTGGCCGGGGTGCGCGCGGGTGTCGAGGTGGTGCTGATCGACGCGGGCCAAAGCGGCCTCGCCCAGATGGCGAAATGGGCGGAGACCCATTCCCGCTATGACTCCATCCATGTACTGAGCCATGGCTCCGAGGGCATGTTGCGCCTGGGCCGCGATGCCATCACCGCAGCCAGCCTGTCGGAGTCCACGGTACAGGCCGAACTGGTGGTGCTGGGCCAGGCCCTGACCAATGACGGCGATCTGCTGGTCTATGGCTGCGACGTGGCCAGGGGGAATGACGGGCAGGCCTTTGTCACTGGCCTCGCGACGGCCACGGGCGCCGATGTGGCGGCGTCGGACGACGCGACCGGCGCGGCGGCCAAGGGTGGCGATTGGAGTTTGGAAACCGTATCGGGCGATGCCTCGGCCATTGGCGCCACCCCCGTTGCCTTCGATGACTATCGGGGGGTGCTGGGCACTGCCCCCACCCTCGACCTCAACGGCGTGGGCGCCGGAACCGGCAACAGCCTAACCCTGGCGGCGGCGGCCAACGGTCTGGCGGTTTCCTCCGCCACTGCCAATGATCCCGACAACGCCTGGAACGGCGGTACGCTTACGGTTCAGCGGGTTACCGCCGGGGGGGGCGCCGATGGCAATCTCAACGATATCTTCAGCTTCGGCTCGGGCGTGACCTCCAACCGCACGGTGACGCGAGGGCAGGACGTCACCGATGGCACTCTGACCATCGGCGGCACCCAGGTGGCGAGTTGGACCTATACCAGCGCCACCGGGCGTCTGCTGGTCACCTTCAATGCCGCTGCCGACAACGCCCATGTCCAGACCCTGGTGCGGAATATCGGCTATTCCAACAGTACGCCCTACGGCAGTGCCCTGGTGCGCTTGGCCCTCAACGACGGGGAGTTCACCGTCAATGCCGATGCCACGGTGACCAGTTCCACCATCTATGTGGACCAGACCAGCTATGACGCCGATGGCGACGGCGCCGACGGCTTCAATCTGGCCGAGGCCCTGGCCAAGGCGGTGGACGGCGACACGGTCAAGATCCAGGGCGGCACCTATCGCGGCCAGTTCCGGGCCGCCACCGCCGTCACCATCGAGGCCGCCGGGACCGGCACCGTGACTCTGGAAGCCCCCAATACCGCCGACATCACCGCCTCGGCCCAGTCGGGGATGAGCGGCAGGCTCCGCTATGCCATCCTCGATCTGCGGACCACCACCCCGGATTCCGGCACGGTGACCGTGCGCAACCTGACCATCGACGGTCGCTTCCAGGCCCCCAGCACCGGGGGTAACGGCAACGAGGACATGATCGGCGTCGCCGCCCATGACACCAATGCCCTGATAGACGCCGTCACCGTCAAGGGCATCTCGGCGCCGCTGGAATCCAATGGCGACTACAGCGGCAACAGCGAGAATTTCGGCATGGTGGTGGAAGGCACCGCCGCCAATCCGGTATCGGTGACCATCCAGAACTCGACCATCGGCACTTTCCAGAAGACCGGCATCATCGCCTGGGGCGCGGGACTCACCGTCACCATTCGCGACAACACCATCACCGCCGTGGGCACCCTGGGCGCCTCGAACCAGAACGGCATGCAGATCGGATCGTCGGGCGGGCGGGCGGGCGTCCTGGCGACCATCACCGGCAATACCATCACCAATCTGGGCTCCAACGACAGCGTCTATTCCGCCACCGGTGTCCTGCTGCGCCAGGCTGGCGTGTCCGAGGTCGCCAACAACGTCTTCCGCACCACCGGAACCCCGGTGTTCGGTGGCGCCACCACCGCCATCGGCCTCAACGAGATGACGGCCAGCGTCAATGTCCACGACAACGACCTGGGCAATGTCTGCCAGGGCATCCTGGTGGAGTCGCCCTACGGGACGCCCTATGTCGGCTCCCACACCCTGGCGAACAATAACGGCAATGGCGTCTATTACACCATCATCGACAGCCATGATCCCTCGCTCGGCGACCCGGTCGCCAATGCCGAAACCATCACCCTCAACACCTCGGCCACCATCACCAATGGTCGGGGCTTCATCGACTATATCCTCAGCGATGGCCTCGACCGCTTCACCGATACCGGCGCGGCGGCCAGCCATGTGGATGGCGGCGCGGGCAACGACACCCTGACCACCGGTTCGGGCAATGACGAGATCACCGGCGGCGCGGGCGACGACGTGCTGACCGGCGGTGGTGGGCGCGATACCTTCATCCTTAGCGCCGCCGACGTGGTCACCGACTTCTCGACCATCAACGACAAGCTGCGGGTCAAGGGCACGGTGGTCGCCGCCAACCGGGTCAGCGTCGCCGACAATGGCGCCAATGCCGTGGTTTCGGTGGACACCGACGGCAACGGCTCGGCCGATCTGACCGTCACCCTGAACGGCTTGGCCGGACTCACCGCCGCCGATCTGCATGTCACCAATGACGGCACCAATACCGACATCACCATCAACCGCACGCCGACGACGTCCGGCGGAACGCTGTCTGCCACGGGCCAGGTGGGCAAGAACTTCAGCTTCACCCTGCCCAACGGCACCTTCAGCGATACTGATACCGGCGACACTCTGACCTATAGCGCCAGCAGCCTGCCCGCCGGTCTAAGCTTCAATGCCGCCACCGGCGTCATTTCCGGCACCCCCAGCTCGCCCGGCGGCGGCACGGTGACCATCACCGCCACCGATGCCGGAGGCCAGAGCGTCACCAAGACCCTGACCATCACTGTCGCGGCGGCCGAACAGCCGCCCGTGCCGCCACCGCCACCACCACCACCACCGCCTCCTCCTCCCACGCCGCTGCCGCCCACGCCGCTGCCTCCGCCACCACCACCTCCTCCTCCGCCACCGCCGCCGCCGGAAGCACCTCCGGCTCCGCCGCCGCGTGAGGCGGCGCCCGTGCTGACAGTGCCCACGGCCAACGCTTTCCAGGTGGTGGTGGCGGCCAGGGCGGCAGGGGCGCCCGACGCGCTGGTGGTGAATGCTCCCATGCGCGATACGGTAATCGCCGAGGGCAACCGCATTTCCGTGACGGTTCCGGCGGAAGCCTTCGCCCATACCCGGGGCGACGCCGTGGTGACCCTGACTGCGACGCGGGAGAACGGGGCGTCCCTTCCCCCCTGGATGGCGTTCAACCCGCGCACCGGCACCTTCGAGGGCACGCCGCCGCCCGGCTTCCGGGGCGAGGTGGTCGTCAAGGTCATCGCCAAGGACAACCAGGGCCGCGAGGCGGTGCAGACCTTCAAGATCGTGGTCGGCGAGGCCGGTCAGGGCAATGTGGCCCCGGCCGGGGGCGA
>NZ_LWQT01000039.1 GCF_001650715.1 Paramagnetospirillum marisnigri
AAACAGACCCGGAAACGCCGATCAACCGCAATTCACGCCCGGAACAACTCTCAAACCGTCAGAATGAAGAGGTTTCCGGAGGTGCCCAGTTTTTCAAGCTCCATGACGCCTCAACCTCCAATCCTAGAACGCTCATATATGATAACACTGATCCACAATATTTCAATGGATGCACAGTGGGAAAAGCAGCGTTTTTCTGCTTTTCAGTCAGAAGAACACTGATCTTGGTGTTATTCCCTATGCGCTTATTTCCAAACGATACGGGCCGCATCCTTGGGATGCGGCCCGTCTTCGGTTGGGTCAGGCGGGAATGGCGGCTTTCGCTTCGCCCAGGGCCTCAAGGGCACTGGCGAGAATTCCCGAGGCGTTGAGACCGATCGTCTCGTACTGGGTATTGGGGGCGTCGTGCTCGACGAAATAGTCGGGCAGCATCAGCGGCCGCACCTTGAGGCCGTTGTCCAGGGCGCCCCGGGCGGCCAGCAGGGTCAGGACATGGCTGCCGAAGCCGCCGACCGAGCCCTCCTCGACGGTGACCAGGACCTCATGGTCACGGGCAAGGCGCAGGATCAGCTCCTCGTCCAGCGGCTTCATGAAGCGGGCATCGGCCACGGTGGGCGCCAGACCACGCGCCGCCAGTTCCTCGGCCGCCTTCAGGCACTCGGCCAGACGGGTGCCGAGCGACAGGATGGCGATGCGCGAACCCTCGCGGACGATGCGGCCCTTGCCGATGGGCATGATGGTGCCGCGCTCGGGCAGTTCAACGCCGACGCCCTCGCCACGGGGATAGCGGAAGGCAGAAGGGCGGTCGTTGATGCTGACGGCGGTGGCCACCGCATGCATCAGTTCGGCTTCGTCCGACGGGCACATGATGACGATGTCCGGCAGGCAGCCCAGGAAGGCCATGTCATAGGCGCCGGCATGGGTGGCGCCATCGGCGCCCACCAGACCGGCGCGGTCGATGGCGAAGCGCACGGGAAGCCTCTGCAGCACCACGTCGTGCTGGACCTGATCATAGGCGCGCTGCAGGAACGAGGAATAGATGGCGCAGAACGGTTTGAAGCCCTCGCAGGCCAGACCGGCCGAGAAAGTCACCGCGTGCTGCTCGGCGATGCCCACGTCGAAGCAGCGGGCGGGGAAGCGATCGCCGAACTTGTCCAGGCCGGTTCCGGCGGGCATGGCGGCGGTAACCGCCACGATGCGGTCGTCCTTTTCCGCCTCGGCCAGCAGGGCCTTGGAGAATACCGATGTGTAGCTGGGGGCGTTGGCCTTGGGCTTGTCCAACTGGCCGGTCAGCACATCGAAGCGACCGACGCCGTGATACTTGTCGGCGGCAGCCTCGGCGGGGGGATAGCCCTTGCCCTTCTTGGTGATGACGTGGATCAGGACCGGCTTGGTATCCTCGGATTCGCGGACATTTTTCAACACCGGCAGCAGATGGTCGAAATTATGGCCATCGATGGGACCGACGTAATAGAAGCCCATCTCCTCGAACAAGGTGCCGCCGCCCGAGACCATGCCACGGGCGTATTCCTCGGCCCGGCCCACCGCGCGCTCCAGCGGCGGCGGCAGCAGATGGGCCAGATCCTTGGCGAAATGGCGCAGCGAGTGATAGGACGGCGACGACAGCAGCCGCGACAGATAGGCGCTCATGGCGCCTACCGGCGGCGCGATGGACATGTCGTTGTCGTTGAGGATCACCACCAGGCGCGACCCCAGCGCCCCGGCATTGTTCATGGCCTCATAGGCCTGGCCGGCGCTCATGGCGCCGTCGCCGATCACGGCGATGACGTTGAAATTGTCGTCCTTGAGGTCGCGGCCCGCCGCCATGCCCAGCGCCGCCGAGATGGAGGTGGAGGAGTGACCGGCGCCGAAGGGGTCGTACTGGCTTTCCGAACGGCGGGTAAAGCCGGACAGGCCGCCGCCCTGGCGCATAGTCATCATGCGGTCCTTGCGGCCGGTCAGGATCTTGTGGGGATAGGCCTGATGGCCCACGTCCCAGATCAGCTTGTCCCTCGGGGTGTCGAAGACGTAGTGCAGCGCCACCGTCAGTTCGGCGACACCGAGACCGGCGCCGAGATGGCCACCGGTAAAAGACACCGATTGGATCATGGCCTGACGCACTTCGTGGGTCAGTTGCTCCAGTTCCTCGACAGAGAAACTGCGGAAATCTGCCGGATTGGAAATGCGGTCCAGCAGGGGGGCCTTGGGCTTGGGCGGTGGGCGAGTCATTGGAATTTGGTACCTTACGAACGGCGCTGAACGACGTAACGGGCGACGTCGCGCATCAGATCGGCCTTATCGCCGAATGGGTCGAGATGACGGCAAGCCTGGTCGGCCAGCATGGCGGCCTGGGCCTTGGCACGGTCCAGCCCCAACAAGGAGACAAAGGTTGCCTTGCCGGCGTCGGCATCCTTTTGGACAGCCTTGCCGACCTCAGCGGCATCGCCTTCCACGTCAAGAATGTCGTCGGCGATCTGGAAGGCCAGCCCAAGGTCGTGGGCATAGTTGCGCAGAGCCAGGCGAAGCTCGCCATGGGCCTTGCCCAGCACGGCGCCAGCCTCGCAGGAGAACGAGAACAGCCGTCCGGTCTTCAACTGCTGCAACCGGGTGATGCCGGCCACGTCCAGGTCCAGGGTGTGGGCCTGGAGGTCGATCATCTGGCCGCCCACCATGCCCTGGCCGCCGGAGGCATGGGCGAGGTCGGCCACCAGATCACAGCGCACGGCGGGGTCGGAATGGGTCGCGGGATTGGCCAGGACCTCGAAGGCCTTGGTCAGCAAGGCATCGCCCGCCAACAGGGCGGTGGCCTCGTCGAACTTCTTATGGCAGGTGGGACGGCCACGACGCAGATCGTCATCATCCATGCAGGGCAGGTCATCATGGACCAGCGAATAGCAGTGCACCATCTCGATGGCGCAGGCGACGCGGATGGCGGCGGTCTCGGCCACGTTGAACAGGCTGGCCGACTGCATCACCAGGAAGGGGCGCAGCCGCTTGCCGCCATCCAGGGTGGCATAGCGCATGGCTTCATGGACGCGGGCATCGGCGCTCTCGGGCACCGGCAGCAGGCGATCAAGCTCGGCATTGACGGAGCGGCTGATGACGGTCAGGGCGTCGGCGAGGCGGGGAGAGAGCGGAGAATTGGTCAAGGATTTCACTCGGTTGTGGATCACGCGATATCATCGGCGGTGGCCAGCGCCACGCTTCCCTCCGGTCCCGACACGATTCGATCGACCCTGGCCCGGGCCTCCTCAAGTTTGGCGGCGCAGTGAAGCTTCAACTGCGCGCCGCGCTCATAGGCGGCGATGGCATCGTCCAGCTTGCCCCTTCCATCCTCGAGCTGGCGCACGATGCGGTCCAGTTCGGCCATGGCGTCCTCGAAGCTCAAGGCGGCGATATCGGGCGGCAGGTCTGCCATTTTGGTCCTGGTCGTGATGTCGGACTCCGACGAAGCGCGGAAGTTTACGGATGCGTCGCCGCAATGGCAAGCACCCATCCACTGTACATAGGGCTGGTTCCGCCTAAAGTCCCATCAGGGCGCGCACATGCTCGCGCACGCTGACCGCCAGGGCGCGGAGGTCGTAGCCGCCCTCCAGAACCGAGACCACCCGATTTCCCGCGAATTCCGAGGCGACATCCAATAACTGGCGGGTGATCCAGCCGAAATCGGCGGTGGTCAGGCGCAAATGGGCCAGAGGGTCGGCGGCATGGGCGTCGAACCCCGCCGAGATGATCAGGAAGTCGGGCTGGAAGGCCCGTAGCTTGGGCAAGAGGATGTCGCTGAAGGCGACCCGGTAGTCCGCCGAGCCGGTGCCGGGCGGCAGCGGCACATTGACCATGATGCCGTCGCCGCCGGTTTCCTCGGGGAAGCCGGTATTGGGAAAGGCGTGCTCCTGGTGGGTGGAGGCATAGAAGGTGCCGGCCTCGTCCCACAGGATGTGCTGGGTGCCGTTGCCGTGATGGACGTCGAAATCCACCACCGCCACCCGCTTGAAGCCGTGGGCGTCGCGGGCGTGCAGGGCGGCGACGGCGGCATTGTTGAAAAAGCAGAAGCCCATGGCGGCGTCGCGCTCGGCATGGTGCCCGGGGGGGCGGACGGCGCAAAAAGCGTTGCGGGCCAGGCCCTTGGCCACGGCGTCCACCGCCGCTACGGCCCCCCCGGCGGCGCGCAAGGCGGCCTCGCCGGAATAGCGCGACAGAATGGTGTCGGGGTCGAGGTGGTGGTGGCTGTCGCTGTTGGGGACCGAATCCAGCACATAGTCGATATGGCTGAGCGGGTGAGCCCGCATCAACTGTTCCATGGTGGCATGCGGCGCTTCCTCGCGCGGCAGCGTCGAGAACTCCTCGGCCTCGAGGGCGGCCAGCACGGCCTTGATCCGATCGGCGCATTCGGGATGATAATCGCCGGTATCGTGCTGAAGGCAGACCGGGTGCGTGAACAGCAATGTGGTCATTGAAGTGTCGGACGTCCCATGGTTTTAAAATTTTGTTTATTGTCGGGGAACGTCGGCGCAATTTCCATCCCTGATTTCGCAAACGGATAATTCGAGAATGGTGGCCAAGCTTCGGGTGGATCAATTGCTGGTGGATAGGGGGCTGGCCGAAAGCCGCTCGCGCGCCCAGGCCTTGGTCATGGCGGGGTTGGTCTATTCCGGCGATCGCCGCGTCGACAAGCCCGGCACCGCCCTGGCGGCGGATTGCGCCCTGGACTTGAAGGGCCAGGACCATCCCTGGGTATCGCGCGGCGGCCTGAAACTGGTCAAGGCGCTGGACGATTTCGCCATCGACCCGTCGGGCTGGGTGGCGGTGGATGTGGGGGCGTCCACCGGTGGCTTTACCGATGTGCTGCTCAGCCGGGGCGCGGCCAAGGTCTACGCGGTGGATGTGGGCCATGGGCAACTGGCGTGGAAGCTGCGCATCGACGCCCGGGTGGTGGTGATGGAAAAGACCAATGCCCGCCATCTGACCTCCGAACAGCTTCCCGAGCCGCTGGACCTTGTTGTGTGCGACGCCAGCTTCATCGGGCTGGAGACGGTGCTGCCCGCCGCCCTGGCGCTGGTCCGTCCCGGCGGGCGGCTGGTGGCGCTGATCAAGCCGCAATTTGAGGTGGGCAAGGGCAGGGTGGGCAAAGGCGGCGTGGTGCGCGAGCCCGAACTGCATGCCGAGGTCTGCGAGCGCATCCAGGCCTGGCTGTCCTCGCTGCCGGGCTGGATTGTGGACGGCATCACCGAAAGCCCCATCAAGGGGCCGGAGGGCAATGTGGAGTTCCTGATCATCGGACGCTTCGCCCCATGTGCTCCCGCTTCGAGCTGAACCACCCCGCCCGCGAGGTGAGGACGCGATTCCATCTGTCGGAGCCGCCCATCCTGGCCCGGCCGGGCGAGACCCGCCCCACCGACATGGCCCTGGTGATCGGCCCGCGCGGCGCGCGCCTGGCCCGCTGGGGCCTGCCGGTGGAGTGGGAGACACGGCCCCTGATCAACGCCCGGGCCGAGACCCTGGCCAGCCGTCCCACCTTCCGGCCACTGCTGGCGGGTGGGCGCGTCCTGGTTCCCGCCAGTTGGTGGTGGGAGTGGCGGGTCGAGGGCAAGCACCGGATCAAGACCCGGCTGTCGCCGGTCGACGGCCATATCCTCGCCCTGGCGGGTTTGTTCGACGGCGAGCGCTTCGTCATCGTCACTTGCGCCGCTTCCGAACAGATATTCCCGCTGAATGACCGGATGCCGGTACTGCTCGGGGAGGATGCGGCGCGGGACTGGCTTGATCCGAAGACTCCAGCGGCGGCGGCCTCGCGGGGGTTGCTTCCATCGGAGATGGCGCTGGAATTGACCGCCGAGACGCCGCCCCCGGCCCAGGGCGATTTGTTTTAGCTCCGGTAGCTGATCATCCAGTCGCGCAGCTTCTCGGCCGGCATGGGCTGGGCATAGCGGAAGCCCTGCACCTTGATGCAGCCAGCGTCTCGCAGATGGGTTTCCTCGCCCTCGGTTTCGACGCCCTCGGCGACGATGGACATGTCCAGCGCGTCGGCGAGGCCGAGGATGGCCGAAACGATGGCGGCGTTGTCGCTCTGGCTGTTGACGTCGCGCACGAAGGAGCGGTCCACCTTGATGGTGGAGAGCGGCAGACGCTTGAGATAACTGAGGCTGGAATAGCCGGTGCCGAAATCATCCACCGACACCTGGATGCCGATTTCGCGCAGGCGGGTCAGCTGTTCGATGGCCTTTTCCGGCTCGGCCATGACCGTGCTTTCGGTCAGTTCGATTTCCAGCAGCGACGGTTCCACCTCGTATTGGCGCAACAGGTCCGAGATGCACTCCACCAGGGCGGTGTTGAGGAACTGGCGGCCCGAGACATTGACCGCCACCTTGATGGGGGGAATCCCGGCGGCGCGCCACGATGCCTGCTGGCGACAAGCTTCCTCCAGCACCCACCAACCGATCATGGAAATCAGGTTGGTTTCCTCGGCCACCGGGATGAACACGGTGGGCGAGACCAAGCCGCGTTCGGGGCAGTTCCAGCGGATCAAGGCCTCGACCCCGGTCATCAGTCCGGTCTGCAGGTCGATCTGCGGCTGGTAGTAAAGCTGGAATTCCGAGCGGACCAGGGCGCGGCGCAGGGCCTCTTCCAGCTTCAGGCGGTCCAGCGCCTGATCATTCATGTCGGAATCGTAGAAGCAGAAGGTGTTGCGGCCTTTCTGCTTGGCCCGATACATGGCGGCATCGGCGTCCTTCATCAGGGAGGTGAAGTCATCGCCATCCTCGGGATACAGCGCGATGCCGATGCTGGCGCCCACATGCACCACATGGCCCGACAACTCCACCGGCTCTTCCAGGGCGGCGGCGATCTTTTCAGCCACCTCCGCCAGTTCGCTGGTGCTCTGGAAATGGGTCAGAACCACCACGAATTCGTCGCCGCCCAGCCTCGCCACCGTGTCGCTGCGCCGCAGGGTTTGGCGCAGGCGATCGGCCACAACCTTCAGCAACTGGTCGCCCGCCACATGGCCCAGGCTGTCATTGATGATCTTGAAGCGGTCAAGATCCAGGAACATCAGACCGATCTGGCGACGCTCGCGCCGCGCCAGCTCGATGGCGTGCAGGACCCGGTCTTCCAGCAGCAGACGGTTGGGCAACCCGGTCAGGGTGTCGTGGGTGGCCTGATGGACCAGCCGCAGTTCGGTTTCCTTGCGCTGGGTGATGTTTTCCTTCACCGCCAGGAAATGGGTGATCTCGCCTTCGTCGTCGCGGATGGGCGACAAGGTGGCGTATTCCCAGAACAAGGTGCCATCCTTGGCGCGGTTGCACAACTCGCCTTGCCAGGTCGAGCCGTGGCCCAGCCGGTGCCACATGTCGCGATAGACCGTGTTGGGGGTCTCGCCCGATTTGAGCAGGCGCGGGTTGCGCCCCAGCACCTCGTCCTCGGAATAGCCCGACACCAGCACGAAGGCACGGTTGACATATTCGATGTTGCCCTTGGCATCGGTGATCATCACCGCCACGGGAGCCTGTTCCAGCGCGGTTTCCAGCTTGCGCAACTGCATGCGGCGCTGGTGGCTCTGGGTGACGTCGCGGCTGAACAGGGCAATACGCCGGATGCAGCCATCGGAATCCGCCACCGGATGCATATGGACATCGAACAGGCGATCGGCGACGGCGTCATGGCCCTCCACGGTCTCGCCCCGTTCCAGCACGCGGGCGGCACCACGCCGCAACCGCTCGGCCACCGGGCCGGGCAGGCAGTCCCAGATCGAGCGTCCCACCAGATTCTCATGGCCGTCGCCGATAATGGCGGCAGCGGCGGCATTCAGCGCCAGCACCGTGCCGGTCTCGTCCAACAGGGAAATGCCATCCACCGAGGAATCCAGCATGGTGCGGAACAGGGCCTTGCTGTCGCGCAAGGTGCGCTCGGCCTGCTTGCGCTTGCTGACGTCATAGATCCAGGCAAGGTTGACGTCCTCGCCGTTCAGGATGGCGGGACGGATGGTCAGAACCGACCAGAAGGGCGAGCCGTCGGCCCGGCGGAATTCCACGTCGGCGGCGTCGATCTCGCCGGCTTCCCGTAACTGGCGGACCACATCGTGGCGCTGGTGCTCGTCGGCGAAGTGGCGGCGCGCCGGAGCGCCGATGCACTGTTCACGCGGGATGCCGGTGATTTCGCAGAAACGACGGTTGACGAACACGACGACGCCGTCGCGGCGGCGCGACACGGAAACCCCCACGGGGCTTTCGTCGAGGATGCCCAGGAAGTCGGTGATCTCGGCGGGAACGGACATGGATGGCGAATTAACCCGAGGCCCTTGCTCTTGTCAAACCTAGCCGAAAAATGACGAAGTGTCACGGGTGCGAAGTCGGTTGATCACTCGTTTGGCGCATGCCCCGAATGCGGGGGCGAGGGGAATGTCATGCGGGACTACACTTGACCATGACCAATAGCGCACAAATTATCACTTTCACCGTTGTTTCTTTGAACTATGATCCGTCATCATCAAGGGCGGATATTTGAGGAATTGCGGCTGCTTATCCAGCATGGGCGGTCGGGAATGACCCAGGGGGGAGCTTCGTGATACGGATCAAGTCTGGACATGCCATGGCGGCTGCCATGGCGGCCCTGCTGTCGGCATGCACTGTCGGCCCCGACTATGTGCGGCCGGAGCAGCCGGTTCCCGTGGACTTCAGGGCCTCATCCAACGAGCGCCAGGTCCTGGCGAGGCCCAAATCTCGCTGGTGGACCCAATTCGGCTCGGCGGAGTTGAACGCCCTGGTGGAAGACGCGCTGGCCAGCAACCACGATGTCCGCGCCGCCAAGCAGCGCATCGCCCAGGCCGAGGCCAAGGCGGGGATCGAGGCGGGCGCTTTGCTGCCCACGGTCCAGGGCTCGAGCAAGATGGAGACGGGCAAGAAGAGCTCCAATTCCTTCGCCCAGTCGGCCACCGTCGTCCAGCAGCTCTATCAGGCCAGCATCGAGGTCAGCTACGAAATCGACCTGTGGGGCAAGAACCGCTCCGCCATGTCGGCGGCGCTGGCCACCGCCCAGTCCAGCGTGTTCGAGCGCGAGACGGTGGTGGTGACCCTGGTGGCCGATGTGGTCGGCACCTATTTCCAGTATCTGCAGTCCTGCGAGCGCGCCGTTGTTGCAAAGCGCAATATCGAGAACATGAAGCGGGTCCTGTCCAAGGTCGAGCATCGCCAGCGCATCGGCGAGGGCAGCGAGTTGGAGGTCTACCAGCAGGCCACCGCGCTGCATAACGCCGAGGCGATCCTGCCGGTCATCGAACTGACCCGCGAGCAGCAGCTCAACCGTCTGGCCTATCTGGTGGGCAAGTCGGCCACCGAACTGAAGCTGGAGGGGCGCAGCCTGGACGATGTGATGATCCCCGAGGTTTCGGAAGGCCTGCCCTCGGAACTGCTGCTGACCCGTCCCGATATCCGCCGGGCCGAGGCCAATCTGGTGGCGGCCAATGCCAATATCAACCTGGCGCGGGCCAAGATGTTCCCGTCCTTCACCCTGACCGGTGAACGCGGCTGGGCCAGTTCCGACCTGCACAATCTGATTTCCCCGGGCAGCATCATCTGGACATTGGCGGGCAAGCTGGCCCAGACCATCTTCGACAACGGCAAGTCCAACAGCGAAATCGCCTATTACGAGGCCCGCTGGAACGAGTTGGTGGAACTTTATCGCCAGTCCATCATTGCCAGCCTGCGCGATGTCGAGGATTCCCTGGCCAATATCCGCTACTCCAAGGAGCGCGACGAGGCCCAGGGGCTGATGGTCGGGTCGGCCCGCAAGGCCTTCACCCTCAGCCAGGGCGCTTTTTCCATCGGTATCGTCGACTATCTGACCGTGCTGGAAACCGAGCGTACCCAGTACAATGCCGAGGATATCAAGATCCAGACCCGTTACGGGCGGCTGTCGGCGGCGGTGGGCCTGTTCAAGGCCCTGGGCGGCAGCATCGAGCCGGAAAAGGAGGAATTGCGGACCAATCCCGATGGTACGGCCGCTCCCATTCCGGCCGGAGGCGCCGTTCCCGGCCCCGGCGATTTCCAGAACCAGAGCAGCGGGCTGAGGGCCTATTATGACATACACTCCTAAGGTCGCTCTGGTGGTGGCCGTGGCGCTGCTTTCGGGCTGCACCGCCGTCGAGACCACTTTCCGTCAATCCAGCCTCAAGCAGGTCCGCATCGACGGGCACGACATCACCGTTTCCTGGATCCGGGTCGATAACGACGATGTCGACATGGTGGTCTACGAGGATGCGCTGTGGTCTGGAACGCCCAGCCCGGACATGCCCCGGCTCAACCGGGCCCTGGCTCGTCGCGCCGCCGAAAGCGTCATGGACTGGCGTTGCCTGGGACTGGGCTATCGCCCGGTGCAGCCGTCGGCCACCACTGGCGACGAACGCTACACCTTCCGCTATGCGTGCGGCCGTGATGACGGAGGCAGGAAATGATCGGGCTTCGCTGGGCGGGCGTGCTGGGGCTGGCCCTGGCGCTGGGGGGCTGCGGCACCTGTGATCTGGGCGGCGTCCAGATGCGGGACAGCCTGACCACCGGCCGGATGGTGTTTACCGGACCGTCGGAGCAGCGTGATGGCGCCTGTCACGCCGATGGCGACGGCGAGCGACTGCGCTCGGAGGTGGATAAGGCCACCGGCAAGGCGATCCACTGGGTGGATGCGCGCATGCGGTGGACCGGAACCGGCACCGGCCGCAGCTCTTGGGTCTCGGCCAAGGATGCCGCCACCGGCAAGCGTTTGGCCCTGGGGCTGACCTTCCGCGATGTGGGCGAGTGCTCGCGCTTCATGGGCATGGGATGCGACCACCGCGAGGAGATGACCGCCCAGATTCCCGAGGATGTGATGCGTGCTGGGGCCGAGGCCGAGGATGGCCTCGGCATCACCTTCACCCGCAACAGCGGATTCTTCACCACCATCCGCTTCAGCCGCGAGCAGGTGCGGGCCCATCTGGACAAGGTCGACGGCTGGCGCAGTGCCAATCCGACCAAGTCCAAGCCCTGATGCCCTGAATGAAAAAGCCCCCCTTCCCGCGAGAGAGCCGTTGGGACTAAGTGTGTTTCGTCATGGCCGGGCTTGACCCGGCCATCCACGGCTACGCCAGCCGCTCGTACAGATCGTCCCAGTTCGGATTATCGGTCAGGATCAGCTTGACCTTCCATGCCCTCGGCCAATGTTTGAGGTTTTTCTCCCGCTGAATGGCGGTGCGGATATCCTCGTATCGTTCCGCATAGACCAACTGCTTCAGCCCGTACCGCTTGGTGAAGCCGTCGGCGACCCCCTCCCGGTGCTCCCAGGCTCGACGCGCCAAATCGCTGGTCACACCGACGTACAGCGTGCCATTTGGTCGGTTCGTCATGATGTAGACCCAGCCGCCCTGCATGCTCGTATGATGCGGCCAACCCTGGGTGTCTGCAACCAACGGCGTGGATGGCCGGGTCAAGCCCGGCCATGACGGAAAAAATCTTCGGCAAATGAAAAGCCCCGCATCCGGCGCTATGCCTGATACGGGGCTTCCCTCAAACACACCTAGTCCCAACGGCTCTTTCCCGCGAGGGAAGGGGGGCTTTTCGTTTGCCGCCTCAGCTCGTCAGTTTTTCGATCTGAGCGAAGGCGATCTGCTGTGCCGTGTCGCCGAAGGTGATGGTTCCGGCGGCGTTGTTGAACACCACTTCGTGATTGGTGTTGTCGATGGTGGCGCTGCCCTGGCTCAGGTGCACGATGAACTCGCCGGTATCGGGATGGGATGCCGAAGTGGCGATGATGTCGTTATTGGCATCCATGGCATACAGCCAGTCGCCATGGCCATGGGCGGTGGTCTGCATCCACAACTGGTCGATCCCGGCGCCGCCATTGATGGACGAGACCGCGTCGCCGCCCGCCACCAGCAGAATGTCGTTGCCGCCGCTGCCCAGCAGGGTGGTGGCGCCGGTGGCGCTCCACTGGACGGTGCCCAAAGTGTCGCCCGCCAGGGTGACGCCCTGATTCTGCGCCACATCACCGATGGTGGCGGTGGTCTGAACCGTGTCGGTGGCACCGGCGGCGTCATAGACCTTGATTTCCAGGGTGCGGACGCCGGGCGCCATGGCGCCTGACGGGTTGGTCAGGATCAGCTGTTCGGCCAGGGCCTCGTAAGTATTGGCATCGGCGGTGCCGGTCAGCGACAGGGTATGGGTGCCCTGGTTGAAATTGATGCCGAAGGTGTGGCCGTTGAAGTCCACCGCCAGGTCGCCATTGATGTCCAGGCGGGGCTGCAGGCCGACCATGCTGATACCGTCGCCGGTCAGGGCTCCGGTCGTGATGGAGATATCCATGCGGGTCAGGTCGGGATTGGCGACGCCATCGGCATTATCGTTGATGTTGATGTAGTTGTTGGTGCCTTCCGGGATCACATAGATCGGACTGGTGATGGCGCCCACCTCGGACTGGCCGCTGGCGCCGCTGAGCACCATGTCGGGGGCATCGTTGATGGCGTTGACATGCACCACCAAGCTCTGTTCGGCGCTATAGCCGTTGGTGGCGCCTTCGGTGGTATGCGCCTTCACCGTCAAGGTGATGTCGCCATTCCAGTTGCTGGGCGGCTGGATCTTCAGATTGGCGTCCAGCAGGTTGGACGGAACATGCCAGAAGCCATCGCCGGACACATTGATGGCGGTGGCGCCGTTATAGAGCACCGACCCGGCCGGAGCGCCGGAAATCAGCACCTCCACCGTTTCGCTGTCACTATCCGGGGTCGCCGCAGCGATGTTGATGGCGATCTTGCTGTCCTCGTTGCCCGAGGCGAAATAGCCATCGGCCGCCGAGGTCAGGTCGGTCAGGGTCAGAGTCGGCGTATCCGCCACGCCCGCCAGGGTGATGGAGAAGGCCTGGGTATAGCTGGTCGCCGTGGTCAGGCCGTCGACGCTGGTGGCGGTGGCGGTCATGGCCCAGCTTCCCGATTCGTGCAGCTTGCCGAGGAAGAACAGGGGCTTGGCGGTCACCGCATTCCCCGCGCGGGTGAACAGGTCACCGTCTTCCAGCTTCCACGAGCCGCCGCCGAGATCGGTGCCGATGGCATTGCCCGCCGCATCGACGAAGCTGGCGCCGGTGGGCACGCCGGTGATGGTCACCGACAGGGTTTCCGACAGGTCGATCAACTGGGCGTTCAGGGTGATGGGCAGGGCCACATCTTCCGACCCGTTGTTGACCGCCACCGGGTCGACGGTGGGGGTATCGGCCACGCCCGCGACCGTCACCGTGAAGCTGCCCGAGGAATGGGCGATGCTCTTGTTGCTGGGCTCCAGGGTATAGGCGTCGACGGTCAGGGTATAGGTGCCGGAATCGTCCTGGGGTGGCAGGATCTTGACGTTGGAAAGCTGGACCTTCCAGGCGCCGTTGACCTGCACCAGCGAGACATTGGCGTCCTTGACGGTCCAACTGCCGTCGCTGTTCTTCAGGGCGCCGTCGATCACCGCGTTGGCGGGCATGCCGCTCAGCTTGATCGACAGGTATTCCGAGGAATAGGTGCCGCCGCCGACCACGTCGGGGGCATCGATGGACACGTTGAAGGTGATCCAGCTGTCCTCGTTGCCCGAGACATTGGCGGCGGTGATGGTCGGATCATCCGCCACAGCGGTGAGGGTGATGGTCTTGGAGCCGGTAGTCAGCACATTGATGGCGCTGGCGTCGTCGCCATGCAGGCTCAACGTGTCGCCGGCCTCGGTCACCGTGATGGAGGCCGAAATGGTCAGCGAGCCGTGATAATGGGCGGGCGGCACCACCGACAGGCCGTTCAGGGCGATATGGCCGCTGGCATTGAAGTCGCTGACGCCAAAGTCGCTGACATTCAGGCTATAGGTGCCATTGGTGCCGGTCTGGGCGACGCCGTTGAGCAACAGTTGCGAACCACTGGGCAGGGTGATGGTGATCACGCCGCCATTGGCGATGATTTCCGAGAAATCATTGTCCCGCTCCTGGAAGTCCAGGGTGAAGGGAATACCCGCGAAATCCTCGGTGGAGTTGGCGGCGGTGATGGAGACGCTGGCCCCGTCGGTGTCGGGGTCCAGGGTCGCGACCACCAGTCCGCCATTGGGGGTGGAGGTGGTGGCGGTCAGGTCGCCATCGGTGGCCACCGCCTTCAGGTTGACCTTGACGTCGCCCGCGAAGTCGTCGGGCGGATTGACGGTCAGGGTGCCGATATCGGCGGGCTTGATCACATGTTCGCCGGTGAAGGGATTGTCCCAACCGGCGGAACTGGAGATGGACACCCCCGCCTGCTGGGTTCCCACCACGATGGCGGTCACCGTGCCGCCATTGGTGGCGGCGGGCGAGGCGCTGACATTGTCCAGGCTGAAATTGACATCCTCGGTGCCTGGCTTCGGCGTCGCGTTGATGCTGGGCGGATTGAGCACCGGAATATTGGGATCGGACCACCAGTTGTAGCCGTTGCCGTAATGGCCGTCGGCATCGGTGATCTTCAGGTGCAGGGTCTGGTCGAAAGTGTCGGTGACGGTGCCGCCATCGGGATCATTGTCCTTCAACACGGCGCGGATGGTCAGGTCGGCCTCGCCGGTGCGAAGCTGGGAGGAGGCATAGAGGTGCCAGCCCGCCGACCCGGCGGTATAGGGCACGATCCAATAGCCGTTACCCGCATTGACCACGCTGTTGTTGGTATCGGTCAGGATGACGCCGTTGGGCACGCCCGCGATGACGAAATACATGGACGACGGTTCGGACCCATCCAGATCCCCCAGGGTGAGGGACAGGCCCAGATCGATCTGGCTGCCCACCTGGCCGCTGGCCTGGTTGCCCGCGGTCAGGGCATCGGTGTCGGTCACGGTGAAGGTGGCCGGGGTATCGACCACCGCCGAGATTTGGACGGACCCATTGACCGTCCGGGTCTCGGAATCGAAGATGGTGCCGTCGGCATTGTATTCCGACGAAGTGCCGCTGACCTTGAACGGCACATCCTTGGACCAGTCCTCGGGCAATCCCTTGATGGAGAGGCCGGAGACCTGATTGGTGGCGGTGTTGTAGCCGCTGGTCACGTCCAGGACATGGTTGCCGCTGGCGTCGGTGGGCAGGTCGGCGATGGCGTAATCGGTGTTGTTCCACCGCACCGTCAGCGGCGGGAAAGCCGCCAGATCGGCGGTATTGAACACCAGGGTGACATTGCTGATTTCCTCGATGCCACCCGACACGGTCTCGCCGGGATTGACGGTGACTGTCATGGGAATGCCATTGGCGTCCCAGCCATCCTCGGCGATGGCGGACGACACCGAGATGCTGGGCGCGTCGGCGTCCTGGGTGACCACGATCCTGAGATCATGGGAGGCGATCAGGGAATCGCCGTCATTCTCGGTGGTGATCAGGTCCAGCTTGACGGTGCCGGTGATGGTCCCCGAGAAATTGGCGGGCACCCCGAAGCGGACATCGGCCAGATGATTGGGGTCGATGGACCACTGTTCATTGCCGTTGGCATCGGTGCCCAGATACTTGGCGTATTTCTCGTTGCCCGACGTCATGGACATGGTGACGTTGGCGGGAATTTCCTTGATGACGATGGAGAGCGTCTCCGGTCCGTGCACGCTTCCCGCCGCATCCACATCGACGATGTTGTACTGCTCGAAATGCGGGTTGACCAGATTGTCCTCGACCCCGGTGGCGACCAGGACATTGCCGTCATGGAGAGCGTCGGGGAAGGTGACGCCGTCCGAGATGCCCTTGACGATGACCTTCAGGGTCTGGGCAATGGAATCGGCAGTGTCGTTGTTGTTGCCGAGATTGGCTTCGGTCGAGCGTGCCACCACCGACAGGTCGAAATCCTGGTTGGAGTCCGGGCGGGGCTGGAGATAAAGGTTGGTCAGGTCGGCCTTGGCGAAGCGCCAGACCGTGCCGGTGGCGTCCTCGACGAAGGCGCCGTTCACCAGCTTGCCCAGGGTTCCCACCGTGGTGGTGCCGGTGGCGCCGGTATAGAACAGCGTTCCGGCCGGGGCGCCGCTGATGAAGATATCGGAAATGCTTTCCGAGCCGTCGGTGTCGGTCACCGCCGGGCGGATGTCCAGCGCCACCCGCACATCCTCGTTGGTGCGCACATGGGTGACCTGGAGCGTCGGCGTGTCGGCCACCGCGTCGATCACCACCTTGAAGCTGACCGAATTGGTGGCGGTCGAGCTGTTCTCGCTTTCCGCCGAGATGGACTTGAACAGGAAGCTGTAATTGCTGGCGCTGGCCAGATCCAGATTGGTCGGCGGCTTCAGCATGACATCGGCCAGGGGCAGATTGGTCAGGTCGGCGACGCCGTTGCTAATGCTGATCTGGGTGTAGCTGCCGTCGTGATTGTCCTTCAGCAGGGTCCAGCCGGTGGGAATCTGCTCCAGCGTGATGGAGGAGAAATGCTCGGGATCGGGGTTGTAGGCCCCGCCCACCGGATTGGCGTTGGGGCCGTCCACCAGATTGGTCACCAGCCCCAGATTGAGGGCGGTGTCCTCGGTCAGATGCACCACGCTGTTCACATCGGCGGAGCCGACGCTGATGGTGGGCTGGTCGGCCACGGCGGTGACATTGATCACCGCTCCGGTGGCGGTGGTCTGATGGGTGATGCCCGCGTCGGTGTCCGTCGTGGTGACCTTGATGGTATAGGTCATGTCGTTGGCGTTATGGGTCGATGGCGTGAAGGTGACGCCGCTCAGGGTGAAGACGCTGGTGGAACCGCCCTGCGAGACCACGGCGGATTCCGGGATGGTCCACAGCGTCGTTCCATCCCCCTGATCCACGCCGGAGATCACGGTGCCGTTGACGCGGAGGGTGCCCGAGATCATGTCGGGATCGGACGAGATGAACAAGACCGGGCCGGTCAGATGCTCGGAGCCATCGGTATCCACCAGGGTGAAGGTGGGCGTGACCCCGATGGCGGTGTCCTCGTTGCCGGTATTGCTGGCGCCGACGGTGGTGGCGTCGGCCACCGGATTGACCTGGAGCGTCAGGCGATCCCAATCAGACCAGGCTTCGCGCGAACGGGTCAGTCCGGCGTCGGACAGGCCGGTGGGGCTGTTGCCGGCATTGTAATCGGCCTCGCGGGTGCTGACCTGGATGTCGAAATGCAACTGGCTGCTCAGGCTCGACCAGTTGGCGGCGCCACCCACATAGACCTTGCCCCCGAACAGATCGGCGGCGGAAACTGTCCAATAGCCGCTGGCGGGCAGGGCCTGGATTTCGCCGCTGGTGATGGTGGCATCGGTGCTGATGGCCAGACGCGATCCCGCCTCGATCGGCTTGATGCGGAAATTGGTCAGGGACTCGCGAACCGTATCCACCAACTGGCCATTGACCGCGAAGGTCTGCGGATCGATCACGGTCCGCAGATTGTAGTAATCATCCTCGTTGATGGTCTGGGCCGGTTCGATCACCGGCGAGACCGGCTTGTCGGCGTCGCCATAGACCACCACGCTCGGGGTGACGGTGGTCACCGCCACCGGGCCGGTATAGGTCCCATCGGCGGCCTTTTCCGTGGCCACCGAGGTCACGGTAAGGGTGAAGTCATCGTCGCTGTGGAGCGGCAGGTTCTGGACCTTCAGACCCGACAACTGGGCCGAGGTCAGCTGATAGGACCCGGCCGGGATCACCGTGCCGTTGGCCAGGGTGATCGGATCGGTCAGCAGGGTTCCGGCGCTGAGCGTGCGGCCGCCGGTCAGGCCGGAGACATAGATGCTCAGTTGTTCCGAGCCATCGCTATCCACCAGACCGGTGGTGATGTTCAGCACCGCGTATTTGTCCTCGACGCCAATGCCCGAGGCGGAGAGGGTCGGGGCGTCGGCCACCGGATTGATGCCGAGCGTCAGGCGGTCCCAGTCGCTGGTGGCGGTGGCGGTGCGGCTCAGCCCGTCGAACAGGCCCGAGGTATTGGCGCCATGATCGGCCTCGCGCGTCACGCTGCGGACATCGAAATGCTTGTCCAGCGACCAGTCGCCCCAATTGGCCGGACCGGCCACGGTGACCTTGTCGGCGGCCAGATCGGCGGGATCGATGGTCCAATAGCCATCGGCGGGCAGGGCCTGCTCGACACCATTGATGAACAGGCGCGATCCGGCCTCGATGGGCTTCACATGCAGGGCGATGATGCTCTGCGAGCCATCGGCGCTGTCGACGCCATTGGTGGTTTCCACCGCGAAATGGCCGCCGCCGATGGCGGTGTGCAGATTGTAGGTGGCGTCCTCGTTGATGACCTGACGGTCGTCCACCACGGCGGTGGTGGGGGTGTCGGCGTCGCCGAACACGGTAACCGCCACATTGACCGAAGCGCCTGCCGTGGTCGTGCCGTCGCTGGTGACGGCGGTGACGCCCAGGTTGAAATCGCCATTGCCGTTATGATTGGCGCCGTCGCTCTGGGCGTCCAGGCCATAGACCCGCACATGCTGGGCCGCTTGGGCGCCGGTCACCATATACGACCCCGCCTTGACGACGGTGCCGTCGGTCAGGGTGAAGTCGGCATCCACCCGGGTGGCATCGGTCAGGTTGCCATTGGCGTCGGCGATCTTGACCACCATGCCCACCGGGGAGGTGGCGGTGGGCTGGATGTAGTAGGCGACGGTCTCGGAGCCATCCACGTCGGAGGAGGCGGCCGATATGTTCAAGGCGGCGTATTTGTCTTCCACCGCGATGCCGTTGGCGACCAGATTGATGGGGGTATCGGCCACCGGATTGATGCCGAGCGTCAGGCGGTCCCAGTCGCTGGTGGCGGTGGGGGTGCGGGTGAGGCCGTCGAACAGGCCCGAGGTATTGGCGGCGTAATCAGCCTCGCGGGTCACGCTACGGACATCGAAATGCTTGTCCAGCGCGTCATTCAGGCTGCCCCAGTCGGCGGGACCGGCCACCGTGACCCTGCCCGACGACACGTCGGCGGGGTCGAGCGTCCAATAGCGGTCGCCATTGGCGTCGGCGGCGGGCAGGGTTTGCTCGACACCATTGATGAACAGGCGCGATCCGGCCTCGATGGGCTTCACATGCAGGGCGATGATGCTCTGCGAGCCATCGGCGCTGTCGACGCCATTGGTGGTTTCCACCGCGAAATGGCCGCCGCCGATGGCGGTGTGCAGATTGTAGGTGGCGTCCTCGTTGATGACCTGACGGTCGTCCACCACGGCGGTGGTGGGGGTGTCGGCGTCGCCGAACACGGTAACCGCCACATTGACCGAAGCGCCTGCCGTGGTCGTGCCGTCGCTGGTGACGGCGGTGACGCCCAGGTTGAAATCGCCATTGCCGTTATGATTGGCGCCGTCGCTCTGGGCGTCCAGGCCATAGACCCGCACATGCTGGGCCGCTTGGGCGCCGGTCACCATATACGACCCCGCCTTGACGACGGTGCCGTCGGTCAGGGTGAAGTCGGCATCCACCCGGGTGGCATCGGTCAGGTTGCCATTGGCGTCGGCGATCTTGACCACCATGCCCACCGGGGAGGTGGCGGTGGGCTGGATGTAGTAGGCGACGGTCTCGGAGCCATCCACGTCGGAGGAGGCGGCCGATATGTTCAAGGCGGCGTATTTGTCTTCCACCGCGATGCCGTTGGCGACCAGATTGATGGGGGTATCGGCCACCGGATTGATGCCGAGCGTCAGGCGGTCCCAGTCGCTGGTGGCGGTGGGGGTGCGGGTGAGGCCGTCGAACAGGCCCGAGGTATTGGCGGCGTAATCAGCCTCGCGGGTCACGCTACGGACATCGAAATGCTTGTCCAGCGCGTCATTCAGGCTGCCCCAGTCGGCGGGACCGGCCACCGTGACCCTGCCCGACGACACGTCGGCGGGGTCGAGCGTCCAATAGCGGTCGCCATTGGCGTCGGCGGCGGGCAGGGTTTGCTCGACACCATTGATGAACAGGCGCGATCCGGCCTCGATGGGCTTCACATGCAGCGCGATGATGCTCTGCGAGCCATCGGCGCTGTCGACGCCATTGGTGGTCTCCACCGCAAAATGGCCGCCGCCGATGGCGGTGTGCAGATTGTAGGTGGCGTCCTCGTTGATGACCTGACGGGCGTCCACCACGGCGGTGGTGGGGGTGTCGGCGTCGCCGAACACCGGCACGTCCACCGTCACCGACCGCCAGGACTGGCGGTCGAACACCTCGGAGGAATCGGCGGTGACTTCCGGTCCGCGCTCGGTGGCGACAGAGGTCACCGAGACCTGCAGGTCGGCGGCGCCGTCATGGTTGGTGCCATCGCTCTGCGCGGTATAGCCGGTCAGGCGGACATAATGGGCCGCCTGGGCGGCGGTGACGGCGTAGGAACCCGCCGGGATGGTGGCGGTGCCCAGGGTGGAATTGGACAGACTGATGGCGTCGGTGACGGGGGTTGCCGCCACATAGGTGCCGGTGGCGGCGTCATAGACATTGACCACCACGCCCGCCGGAGCGGTCAGGTAGACGGTCAGGTTCTCGGAACCATCGGCGGCGTCCACCAGGGCGCTGCTAATGTTGAGGGAAATGTACTTGTCCTCGACGCCCACGCCGGTGGCGGTCAGGCTCGGCTGGTCGGCCACCGCCTTGACCACCACGGTGACATCGGCCAGGGCCTGGCTGGTGTCGGGGGCGGTGGCGTCGCCCAGCGCGGTGTTGCGGTCGGGAGTGTCGCCGCTGTTGCGGGCATCAAAATCCTCGGCCACGGCGCGCAGCTTGAAGGAAATGTCATCGTCCTTGTGGACGGTCTTCCAGCGCACATCCAGGTTCTGCAAGGAATCGGTGACGTTATAGCGACCGCCGGAGGGCACCAGGATCTCTCCCGCGGTATGGCCGTTGGCGGTGGTGGCATAGCGCAGCTCGGCGTCGGCGGGCAGATTCTCCAGCCACACCGTCAGGGTCTCGGTGCCATCGGAGGAATTGACATTGGCCGAGAGGTCCAGCCTGATCCAGGTGTCCTCGTTGCCGGTTCCGGACCCGGCGACGCTGGGGTCGACGATGCCCACATCGACACGCAGGTCCAGCGGGCCGTTGACGGCCACATCGCCGTTCATGCCCTCGGTGGTGGCGGAACGCACCTCGAAGGTGAAGTCGTCGGAAACATTATTCGGCGGCCGGACCTTGAGATCGGCCAGATCGGCGGGATCGACCTTCCACGACCCGGCCTTGATCATCGTGCCGTCTTCCAGGGTCAGGTCGGAGGTCAGCAGGGTGCCGTGGTTGAGCTGGGTGCCCACCGGCATGTCGTGGCCGCCCCACGAGGCGCCGGGCTTGGGGGTGATGTAGACCGCCAGGGTCTCGGAACCATCGGCGTCCACCAACTGGGTGGTGATATGGCCACCCAGTGAAATCCAGCTGTTCTCCATGTCGGCCACATGGGTGACGGCGAGCGGCGGCTGGTCGGCCACCGCTTCCACATGCACCGGCAGGGTCTTGGTGATGGACGAGGTATCACCGTTGGATTCACGGGCGGTGGCGGTGACTTCGAAGGTCAGGTCACCGGAATAGTGCTCGGGCCGAACCAGATAGAGATCGGGGGCATTGGTGGGCCAGTCGAAAGTCCAGCTATCGCCGCTCTGGGTTCCCAGCGGGGTTCCCGAGGCATCGGAGAAGGTGAAGCCGTCGGGCACGCCCTTGATGGTGATGGTCAGGGATTCGGAACCGCCATCGCTGTCCTGCAGCTTGGGGTCGATATCCAGCTTCATCTTGCGGTCGCTGGGGGTGGTGCCGTTCAGATCCTCGATGCCGTCGCTGATGCCGAAATCGAGGGTGGGCGTCTGGGCCGTCGCCAAGGGATTGACCACGACATCTTCGGGCACTTCCACCGGCGGGGCCTCGGTCACGACAGGGGCCGCCACCTGCTGCGCGGCCGCCGGAGCCTCCTCGGGGGCCTCGGGCTCATCAATTCCCTCGGGCCGCGGATCGGGGCGGGGGTCTTCGACGCGATCCTGGGGCCGCTCCACCTGGATGGGCGGCGGGGTCGGGGCGTCGACGGCGAATTCCTGGACCTGGGCCTCGGGCTGCTGCTGCGGATGCGGGTTCTCGAACCGGGCATCGACCTGATTGTCCGGCTCCGAGGCGGGGGCCACATCCTGCTGGATGTTGTCGGCGGCGGGGGTGGCGGGGCCTTCGTTGATGCCGCCACCCACCATCTTCTCGAAAGTGGTGCGTCCGGCGCTCTGGACATTGGCGAAACCGGCGACGTCGTCGCCCTCGGCCTCGGAGGTATCCGCCAGTTCGTTCTCGGTGGCGTCGTCAAGACCTTCCTG
The DNA here is from genome assembly GCF_001650715.1 of Paramagnetospirillum marisnigri. Classification (GTDB taxonomy): domain Bacteria; phylum Pseudomonadota; class Alphaproteobacteria; order Rhodospirillales; family Magnetospirillaceae; genus Phaeospirillum; species Phaeospirillum marisnigri. Next base: position 22,200 of record NZ_LWQT01000039.1, read on the forward strand.
GCCCTTGCCGTCCATGTGAAGGGCGTTCAGCGTGGTGACATTGGCGCTGTCGGCGCCCCCAACCTCATTCGAGGTCTCGGGTGTATTCGGCTGGCCCTGATCGTCCTGGCTCATGACACTCTCCCCAATCTATCGGAAACGCGGAAACCCCCTCAGCGTTCCCGGAAAGCCTGCGCAAGCGACACATGGATCGGCTTCAGCAGATACTGAAGCAACGTCTTGTCGCCGGTGATGATATCGGCCTGCACCGTCATGCCGGGAAGAATCGGATTTTCGCCGGATTGGGAGCCCACATAGGGCTTTTCCAGCACGATCCATCCCTTGTAGTACGGAGAGGCATCCTTTTCGTCGATGTAAGTGGTCGCCGAAATCTGCTTCAGCAGACCCTTGACGGTTCCGTAACGGACAAAGTCATAGGTGGCGACCTTGAGAATGACCTGCTGGCCTTCTCGCAGATGGCCGACATCGCGGGTGCTGATCTTGGTTTCCACCTGCAATTCGCCGTCCACCGGCACGATCTCCATGACCATGCCGCCCGCCGGGATCACGGCGCCCACGGTCTTGGCCTTGAGATTCTGGACATAGCCCTTGACCGGGGCGGTGATTTCCAGCCGCTTGACCCGGTCCTCAAGGCGGAGGATGGCTTCCTCCACCTGCGACAGTTCGGCGGTGACGGTGCCTAGGTCGTTGAAGGCGTCCTGGCGCAGATTGGCGTCCAGGTCGATGGCCCGCTTTTCCAGCTCGTCCAGCGCCTTGCGGGCGGTCTGCTCCTGGCCCTGCATGCGCGACAGCTCGGATTCCATGGCGGCGCGCTGGCGCCGGGCGGCGAAGACGCTGATCTTGCTGGAGACGCCTTCCTTGAAGGCGTCCTCGCGGATCACCTCTTCCTCTCCCAGCAGCTTCAACTGCTCGCGCACCGCATGCTGCTGCTGGCGGACCGCCTTGATTTCCTCGCGCTTTTGCTGGATCTGCTCGTCGATGACGGCGTGCTGGGACATCCAGCGTTCAGTATTGGCGCGCAGGATGTCGCTCTGGTCCGAGGCCAGGCCCTGGAACTTGGTGGCGGTCTTGGTGAAATTGGCCTCGCGGCCCTCGGTGAAGGCGCGGATGCGCTCGGCCCGCACACTCAGCGCGGCGCGACGGCTGACCGCCTGCTCCAACTCGGCCTGGGCCTGGACCGGGTCGAGGCGCAGCAGCACCTGCCCCTGGCTGACCATGGCGCGGTCCTCCACCAGGATGTCGCGGACGATGCCGCCTTCCAGATGCTGCACCACCTGCACCGAGCGCGACGGCACCGCCGAGCCGAAGGTCACCGCCACTTCGTCGATCTTCAGGAAGCTGGCCCACAGGATGAACGCCAGCAGAACCAGCGAGACCAGTATCACCATGGCGCGCGAGACCGCGGAGGTCCCGCCCTCCTCGACGATGGCGTACTGGGCGAGGTGCCTGATCTGGCGCGATCCCCGCTCGGGTCTGGTGTTGTTCAGCAGCGCTTCTTGCGCCATGGTCTCTCTTCCTTGTCAGAAAAAACCTGGGTCCTAGAAAAGCCCTGGCGGCAGCCGTCCGGCGACCTGGGACGCAGGTCCGGCCATGCGGACCTGGCCCTGAATCAGCACGACGATCTTGTCGGCCAGCTTGAGATGACTGGGACGGTGGGTGACCAGCAGCACGGTGCTGTGGCCGCGCATGCGTTCCAGCGTCTTCATGAATTGGCGGTCGGAGACGAAGTCCAACGTCGCCGCCGGCTCGTCGAACAGGGTGATGGGGGCACGCTTCAGATAGGCCCGGGCCAGCGACAGGCGCTGGCGCAACGAGGTCGGCAGGCGGTCGGTACGGGCATCGCCCACCCTTGTGTTGAAACCGTCCGGCAGTTCCAGGATATCCTCGAGCACACCGGCCTCGTCGCAGGCCCAGCGGATTTCGTCGTCGCTGGCGGTGGGGCTGACCAGCCGCAGATTCTGGGTGATGGTGCCGAAGAACAGCTCGGCCCGCTGGGGCACATAAGCGACGATACGCCGCAGTTCCAGCGGGTCCAACTGGCGGATGTCGATGTCGTCGATCAGCACCGCACCGGTCTGGGGGCGGTACATGCCGAGAGCCAGCTTCAGCACCGAGGACTTGCCCGAACCATTGGGGCCGACCACCGCGACCACATCACCGGGATCGGCCTGGAACGAAACGCCTAGCAGGGCCGGATCGGCTTCGGGCGAATAGCGCAGCGAGACGTTATTGAAACTGAGCCGTCCCTTGAGTGCGGGCGGCGACTGGATGGAGGCGGCGGCGACCCGTTCGGGCCGCAACTGCATCAGTCGGTTGATCTGGGCGATGGAGGACTGCACCCGCTCGATCTGGGTGGCCAGCGAGAAACCGGTCTGCAAGGGGCGAAGGACCCACCACACCACCATCATGGAGGCCATCAACTGGCCAACGGTCATGGTGCCGCCCAGTACCCGCTCGACACCCCAGGCCAGGGTGGTGACGCCGGCGGCGGTCACCAGCCCCTGCGACACGGCCGCCACGGCGGCATTGGTCCGCGCCGAGGAATGGGCCTTCAGCACCGCGTCGGCCGACAGGTTGCGGTAGCGGTCGTACCACACGTCGGAGGCACCCGCCTCCTTGATGATGCGGGGATTGGACAGGGATTCCACCAGGAATTCCTGACGCTTGGACGAGGCGCGGGCCAGGGCGTTGGCGCGATCCACCACCAGAGGGCGGACCACCCAGGCCAGCAGGAGGAACAGCAACACGGCGCCGATGGGAACGAAAACCAGGGGCCCGCCCAGCACCGCCATCAATATGAGGAAGATGAACACGAAAGGCGCTTCCGCCAGCGAGGTGGCCAACGGACCGGTAAAAAACTCGCGGATCATCTCGAAATCGCGCATGCGCGCGATCTGGCTGTTGGAATTGGCCTGCTCGGTATAGGACGGCGCCAGCATCATCAGGCGGCGGAACACCGCGATGCCCAGCAGATGGTCCAGCCGTGCGCCCACATAGGCGATCATGCGCGAGCGCAGGCTGCGGATGGCATGGTCGCCCGCCAGCGCCAGGCCGACGCCCCCCAGCAACGCCACCAGCAGACCCCACGATCCCGATGGCAGATACTGGTCGTAGACCGACATGATGAAGATGGGGGTGGCCAGGATCAGTACGTTGGAGATCATGCTGGCGACCATCATGCGGCCGATCATGGGGAAGAAGCGCTTGGTGATGGTGCCCACATAGTCGCGGGGCGCCTCTTCCTGCTGCAGCCGCGTGGTCTCGTCCAGCGGCTTGAACAGCCAGACCGAGCCGGACTCTTGCGGGGTCATGACATTGACATAGGTGCGGGTAGCCGAATCAAAGGCCCGCACCACGCCGTCGCGGGCCGGCTCGACCAGCACCATGGCCATGCCGTCGCCATCGGGCACGAACAGGCAGGGCAGCAGCCGCAAATCCAGCTCGCACGGGCGGATGGTCAGCGAGCGGCTGGTAAAGCCCAGATTGGCCATGACGTTGAGCACGTCGGTCAGGTCGAGCTTCTCGGCGAAATGGGGCAGGGATTCGGCGATGTGCACCACATTGCCGGTCCAGTTCAGGGCGGTCAGCAGCGGCAGGATGCAGGCGGCAACATCGGTGACGGCATGGAACCCGCCCAGCCGCCCGCTGGCGGCCAACTCTTCGGTCAGCTCCACCTCCGAGACGTGCTGTCCCCAGGTGATCCGGCCGCCGGGCGGCGGGATCGAGGTGGTGGGGGCGGTCGCGGCGGCGACGGCGAGTTCGTGTTGCGGGTTCACGACGCGTGTCCGATCTTGGCGGCGGGAGACGCGATGGCCGCTCCGGTGTTGGGGACGGTGGTCAGGACCGGCGGCGGCTGGCTGGGCGGCTGCGGTGCGTCAAGGCGGAACCGCACCGGGTTGACGGCGGTGTCCTCGATCTTGAACAGGCGATCCGCCAGCTTTTGCAGCGACGGGCGCAACGTGACCATGATCAGGGTGGTGTCGCGGTCCAGGGCCTCGAAATACTGGCGCAGACGCTCATCGCCCTGGCTGTCCATGGCGGCGTTGGCCTCGTCGAACAGCAGGATGCGGGGCTGGCGGGTCAGGGCGCGCACCACGGCGATACGCTGGGTGACGCCGCGCGGCAGGGCCTCGGCCGAGCCTTCGCCCACCCTTGTGTTGTAGCCCTGGGGCAGGCGGTATACCACTTCGTCCAGGCCAAGGTCGCTGGCGATGCGAAGCGCCACCCGCCGAAGGCTCGGCTTGAACATGGTGAGGTTTTCCAGGATCGTGCCGCGGAACAGTTCGCCGCGTTGGGGCACGAAGGCGACGCCCCCCGATTCCTGGGCATTGCGATAGCAGTCGGCCACCGGCATGCCGTCGAGAAGGATTTCGCCCGAGCTGGCGATGGAGCTGCCATACATCAGGCGCAGCAGGGTCGATTTGCCGCTGCCGTTATCGCCTGAAATGGCGATGCGCTCGCCGTGCTCGATGCTCAGCGAGACATGCTCGAAGATGGGCGCGTGTTTACCATAGGCGAAGGTGACGTCGCGGAATTCCACCGAACCCCGGCTGATCTGGGCGGGCCTGGCCAGTTCGCTATGCTCGGAGGGCAGATCGAACAGCCCCTGGAACCGTTCGCGCATCATGTCGGCGGATTGGAAGCGGCCCCACATGGCCACCACCTTCTGCACCGGCTGCAATATGCGCCCCATCAGCAGGGTGCAGGCGGACAGACCGCCGACGGTCAGACTGTTATCCACCACCAGCATGGCGCCGATCACCACCACGACCAGGGTGGAAATCTGGGTGAAGGTGGCGCCGTTGGACAGCACCCCGGCATTGCTCAGCACCACCTTGTGCGACGCCTTGGCCACCGCGTCCTGCAGGCGGGCAAGGCGCTGGATCATCTGGGTCTCCATGGCCATGGACTTGATGGCGTGAATCCCCTGGATCGCCTCGATGGTGAAATTCTGGCGCCGGTCGCGGATGGTGTTGAAATCCTCCGTATTCTTCTCGGCCTTGGCCGAACCGCTCAGCGCCACCAGGACGATCAGCGCCACCATGGCCAGGGGGGCCAGCACCAGGGCACCCGCCAGATACCAGAAGGTCACCAGGAAGATCAGCACGAAAGGCAGGTCGCAGGCCACCAGGGTCCAGTGCTCGGTGAACACTTCGCGGACCATGGGCAGGCCGGAGAAGCGCTCGATCAGATCACCGGCGCCGGTCTGCTCCAACTGGTCGGCGGGCGCTCCCATCAGGCGCCCGAAGGCGCGGCATCCGGCATTGTGCTCGATCTGCGATCCCATCCAGCTGATGATATCGGCGCGGGCCACGCGGATCACCGCCTCCATGGCCACCACCAGGATGACGCCAGAGATCATCAGCATCAGGGTGCCGCCCGAGCTGTTGGGAATGATGCGGTCATAGACCTGCAACAGCGCCAGCGGTAGCGCCAGCGCCAGCAGATTAAGGGCGACCGATGCCGCGAGTACATAGACGGCATCCCGCCTGTTGGCCGTCGTGACCCACAGGTCGAGCCCAAAGCGTGCCTTAAGCTTCTCCAACACTCACGATCCTAGATGGCTTCCCTTATCCTCAGGTTAGTTGATCGGGCGGCAAGTAGTCAAATGTCAATGTGTAGTTCAAAGTGTAACGAAGATGCGAATGCATTAGTCCCACGACAGTCTGGTGGCTTTGGTGGGTCTGTCCGTGTCGGGATGTCACAACTTGTCACTATTTTGGATGTGGCGGAGCTGCAAGAACCGGCATTGGGCTGATTACTGCCCCTCCCAAAGGGTCTATGTCCTGTGTCAGGGGCGTGGAGGCGGCTCGCTCGCGGGCACACCCGGACTCCTGGTGCTTTGAGGGGATACTAGTATATCCTCTGACGATACTTTGACCGGAAAATGCGGTTTCTGGCCGGGGCACACATGGCCGGAGAGACGGCGAAGACCGTCGGTCAATCCTGGGAGGATGCAGTTCATGCCGCTTATCAACCACCCATTGTTGGGGCCGGGGCGCAATCAGGCACGCGGCAAGGTGGTCCCGGCCGAGGCCGCCGTGAGGCTGATCCGCGATGGCGATACCGTGGCCACTGGCGGTTTCGTCGGTATCGGTTTCGCCGAGGGCATCGCCACCGCGCTCGAGGAGCGGTTCCTGGAAAGCGGCGAACCGCGTGACCTGACCCTGGTCTATGCGGCGGGGCAGGGCGACGGCAAGGAGCGCGGGCTGAACCATCTGGGCCACGAAGGCCTGCTGCGGCGGGTGATCGGCGGCCATTGGGGACTGGTGCCCAAGGTTCAGAAACTGGCGGTGGACGGCAAGATCGACGCCTACAATCTGCCGCAAGGCGTGATCACCCATCTCTTCCGCGATATCGCCGCCCACAAGCCGGGCCATCTGTCGCGGGTGGGGCTGGGAACCTTCGTCGATCCGCGCTTCGGCGGCGGCAAGATCAACGACCGCACCACCGAGGATCTGGTGCGGGTGATGGAAATCGATGGCGAGGAGTATCTGTTCTACAAGACCTTTCCCATCAATGTGGCCATCGTGCGCGGCACCACCGCCGATCCCGACGGCAACATCACCATGGAGCGGGAGGCCCTGACCCTGGAGGCGCTGGCCATCGCCATGGCGGCGCGCAATTCCGGCGGGGTGGTCATCGTCCAGGTCGAACGTCTGGCCGAGCGCGGCAGCCTCAATCCGCGTCAGGTCAATATCCCCGGTATCCTGGTGGACTGCGTGGTGGTGGCCAGGCCCGAGCATCACTGGCAGACCTTCGCCGAGCCCTACAGCGCCGCCTTCAGTTCCGAATTGCGGGTGCCCATGACCTCGGTCCCGGCCATGGAGATGAGCGAGCGCAAGATCATCGCGCGCCGCGCCGCCATGGAGCTTGAGGTCAATGCCACCGTCAATCTGGGGATCGGCATGCCGGAAGGCGTGGCGGCTGTGGCGGCGGAGGAGAAGGTGATCGACCTGCTGACCCTGACCGCCGAACCCGGCGTGGTCGGCGGCATTCCGGCGGGCGGACTGAATTTCGGGGCGGCGGTCAACGCCCAGGCCATTATCGACCAGCCCTACCAGTTTGATTTCTATGATGGCGGTGGCCTCGACATCGCTTTTCTTGGCCTTGCCCAGGCGGATGCCGAAGGCAATCTGAATGTCAGCAAATTCGGTCCCCGGCTGGCGGGGGCGGGCGGTTTCATCAATATCAGCCAGAACGCCAAGAAGGTGGTGTTCGTGGGCACCTTCACGGCGGGTGACCTGCAGGTGGCGGTGGCCAATGGCAGGCTCGCCATCGTCGCCGAGGGCAGCGCCGTCAAATTCGTCGAGCAGGTGCAGCACCGGACCTTTTCCGGGCCACTGGCCGCCAAGGCCGGCCGGCCGGTGCTGTTCATCACCGAACGATGTGTTTTTCGCCTGACTGGGGGCGGGCTGGAACTGGTGGAAGTTGCGCCCGGCATCGAGCCGGAACGCGATATCTTCCCCCATATGGCGTTCCGTCCCGCCATCAGCCCCCAACTGGCCACCATGGACGAGCGCATCTTCCGTCCCGAGCCCATGGGGCTGCGGGACGACCTGCTCAGCGTGCCCATGGACAGCCGCTTCACCCTCGATCTGGAGCGCGGCATCTTCTTCATCAATTTCGAGCGCCTGACGGTGCGGACCTCGCGGGATGTGGAAGCCATCCGCCGCCAGGTGGAGGCCCGCCTGCGGCCGCTGGGCCACAAGGTCATGGCGGTGGTCAATTATGACGAATTCGTCCTGGCCCCCGAGGTGGAGGCCGAATACCTGGACATGGTCCGCGACGTGGTCGGGCGCTTCTACACCAGCGTCACCCGCTATACCACCAGCGCCTTCCTGCGCATGAAGCTGGGCGACGCCCTGGCCAGGCGCGGCCTGGCGCCGCATATTTTCGAGAACGCCGACCAGGCGGAACGGCATCTGGGTTAGGGTCTGTTTCCCCGCACCACCCGCACCGTCTCCAGGGTGGCGAGCCCGTCGCCGATCATGGCGCGCAGTGTCGGCAGGAACGCATCGATGGCCTCGGGGCTGTCGATGATCTCGACCACGATGGGCAGATCATGGGACAGATCCAGAATCTTGGCGGTGTGGACCCGGCCCGAGGCGCCGAATCCCATGGGGCCGCGCAGGACCGTGGCGCCCGCCAGCCCGGCCTCGCGAGCCTTCAACACCAGTGCCTCGTAAAGTGGCTGGTGGCCGTGGCGGGACTGCTCGCCGATGAAGATGCGCAGCAATGTGGCGTCGGACAGATCCTTCATGGTTTTCTCGCTAACGGTTGAGGGCGAGCCCACAGACATGGCCCAGCCAGACCCCCAGCAGGCACAGGACCACCGACAGCACGATATTGGCTCCGGCCTGGATCCACTCGCCGTCCTGGGCCAGGACCAGGGTCTGAAGACTGAACGAGGAAAAGGTGGTGTAGCCGCCGCAAAGACCGAGCATGACGAACTGGCGCGTCTCGGCGGAAACCAGCAGGCGGCCATCGGGGTCCGTCACCGTCCCGAACAGACCGATCACCAAGGATCCGCTGACATTGACCACCAGGGTTCCCCACGGAAATGTTTGACCGACCGATGCTGAAATGGCTTCCGACAGCCAGAAGCGCAGCGTTCCCCCGATGGCGCTTCCGATGGCGACGAGCAGATAGGCCATGCCGTTAGGTCTTCGATCCGATCACGGGCGGGAACCCAAGGCGGACGTCATGCGAGCCGCTCCTGGAAACCGGCTTCGGAGGCTATGCCCATCGCTGTTCCGGGTCAATGGGCGGGAGGAGAGGGGTGGGAGACGATGTGGGTCTTGACCTCGGCCCCTCCATCATGAACATGTATATTTACATTCTGTTTAATCGCGCCGGAATTGATATTTATACTTCTGAAGTAGTATATCCTAAGTCAAAAGGGGTAGTGGTGGAGACGCGTGGTTCTAGTCTGTGGGCGAGAGTCTGGGAAGACGCACACACTCACCGCGTCGGATTGGGGGAAGGTTCGGTTATGAATTCTTGTTTCCGGTTCGGGGGAACCTGGACGAATTTGGCCGCGGAAGCCGGGAATGGCTTCTAGGTCCTGTACCCATAAACGTCACGGATGCGGTGCCGCCCCGCAGGGGCAAACGACGCCCGCAGGGCGGCCCCGAGCAATGCGAGGGGCGGGCGAAGCCCGCAGTGCGAGGGATTTTGGTGGCCGGGCAGGCGCTTGGCGCGCCGTGGACCGGCCGTCCACAAGCGACGAGCAACGAACCCGGCCGCTAAAAGGCCCGCGTCCCTTCGGGCTGCGGAGAAAATGGCGGGCTGGTGCGTCGAAACGCTCGTCCATAGCCCCACTATGCCCATCGCGTTTCTCCTGCCATTCCGCCATTTTCTCCAGCAGCGCCTCTCGCGAGGTTTATGAGTACAGGACCTAGGGCCATGGGCATGTTTCATTGGCTGCGCCGGTTGATGCCACTTCCGATTGTCGCGAAGCGGAACAGTGATGACCGTCATCGCGGACTGTTCACCGGCTCCAAGGTCGCCATGCTGCTGATCGACCCGGAGGATGGCGTCATTGTCGACGCCAATCCGGCGGCGGCGGCTTTCTATGGCTGGAGCCTGGACCAACTGGTCGGCATGCGGATCACCGATATCAACACCGCCGACCCGGCAGAGGTGGCGGCCGAGATGGCGCGGGCCCGTTCCGAGAGCCGCAACCATTTCTTTTTCCACCATCGTCTGGCCAGTGGCGAAATCCGCGATGTCGAGGTGCATTCGGGTCCGGTGGTCCATGAGGGGCGGATGGTGTTGCTGTCCCTGGTCCACGATGTGACCGATCGCATCCGTCTGGAGCGCGAGCGCCAAAGGCTGGCCATGGCGGTGGAACAGAGCCCGGCCTCCATCGTCATTACCATGCCCGATGGCTCCATCGACTATGTGAACGAGGCTTTCAGCCGCGTCACCGGCTATTCCCGCGACGAGGTGATCGGCCAGAACCCCCGTATCCTGAAGTCGGGCGATACCACGGAAGAGGAATACAGGGCCATCTGGGCGGAATTGACCGCCGGGCGGCCATGGTCCGGCACGTTCCATAATCGGCGCAAGAACGGTGATCTGTACTGGGAACATGCCCGGATATTTCCGATCCTCGGGGCTGACGGCGTCATTTCCCATTATGTCGGCATCAAGGAGGACATCACCCAGCGCAAGCTGGACGAACAGATGATCCAGGGCTTGAATCTTCGATATCAAGGGGTGCTCTCGGCGGCGTCCGAAGTGGCGATCATCGCGACCGATTCCCGGGGCGTGATCACCGTGTTCAATCGTGGTGCCGAGAAGATGCTGGGCTACGCCGCCGAAGAGATGGTGGGCAGGCTCACTCCCGCCAGCTTCCACCTTGCCGAGGAAGTGAGCGAACGATCCGCCGAGCTCTCCCTGGAACTGAACCAGCCGGTGGAGGGCTTCCAGACCTTTGTCGCCATCGCCGAACGCTGCGGCAGCGAGAAGCGGGAATGGACCTATCGGCGCAAGGATGGCGAACTGATCATCGTGTCGCTGGTGGTGACGCCGGTGCGTTCGGCCGCCAACGAGATCACCGGCTATCTCGGCGTGGCGGTGGATGTCACGGAGCGCCGCGCCGCCGAACGCCGTTTGCGCGAGAGCGAGGAGCGGTTCCGCACCCTGGTGGAGGGGACCACCGACTGGGTGTGGGAAACCGACGACCAGCATCGCTTCAACTGGTTCTCGCCGTCCTTCAGGACCATCCTGTGCTCCGGCTACGACCATCTGCTGGGGCGGCGGCGCTGGGACGTGGCCTCCGAGCGCTACGAAATCGATCCCCGGGTCTGGCAGGCCCATATCGAGGATCTGTCCGCCCATCGCAGCTTCCGCGATTTCCGCTATTGGCTCCGTCTCGACAATGGCGAGGCCAAATGGGTCAGCGTCAGTGGTTCTCCGCGTTTCGGCGATGACGGGGGTTTCCTCGGCTATCGCGGCAGCGGCACCGATATCACCTTCGAGGCGGCGGCGACCTTGCGTCTCAAGATGCTGTCCACGGTGGTGGAGCAATCGCCAGTCTCGGTGGTGATCACCGATCCCGATGGCTTGATGGAGTATGTGAACGCCCATTTCACCGCGGTCACCGGCTATGGCTCCACCGAAGTCATCGGCCGATATGCGTCCCTGGTCGCTTCCGGCGAGACGTCGCCGGAAGTCTATGAAGACATGTGGAAGACCATATCCGATGGCCGGCAATGGCGTGGCGAGGTCAAGAACCGCAAGAAGAACGGCGAGACCCATTGGGAAGTGCTGGCCATTTCCCCCATTTTCAATGATGAGCACCAGTTGGTGCATTACGTCGGAATCAAGGAAGACATCACCTATCGCAAGGAAGCCGAAAGCCGCATTTCCGAGGCCAACCGCGAACTGAGCCAGCAGGCCGCGCGCTTGCAGGCGGTCAATGCCGAGCTGGAGCAGTTCGCCTATGTGGCGTCCCACGATCTGCGCCAGCCCTTGCGCATGGTCAGCAGCTACCTCACCCTGATCGAGCGGCGGCTGGGTAACGCCATGACCGAGGAACTGAAATCGTTCTTCGATTTCGCCGTTGGCGGGGCGCGCCGCATGGACCGCCTGATCCTGGATCTGCTGGACTATTCCCGCACCGGGCGACGCGCCAATCCCATGGAGCCCGTGGACCTGGCGGCGGCGGCGGACGAGGCGCTGGGCAATCTCAAGGTCGCCGTGGCCGAGACGGAGGCCACCATTGAGCTGGTTGATCCCTTGCCGTCGGTGACAGGGGACGGCATGGAACTGACGCGCCTGTTCCAGAACTTGATCGGCAATGCCATCAAGTACCGTTCACCCGACCGTCGGCCGGTGGTGCGGATCGGCTGCCGGGGCGACCAGCAGGAATGGACCATTTCCGTGACCGACAACGGCATCGGCATCCGGCCGCAGGACCATGACCGGGCCTTCATGATCTTCCAGCGCCTGGTTGCCCAGGATGCCTATGAAGGGACCGGAATCGGCCTTGCCGTTTGCCGCAAGATCGTTGAGAACCACGGCGGCCGCATCTGGATCGAGGATGTCCCGGACGGCGGCAGCCGCTTCTGCTTTACCTTGCCCCGCGCCAAGGCTTGATCTCGTCCCTGTCACTGCCAACATAGCGGTGACAGGAGGGCGTCATGCATCGAATCATGTCCCATAATCCCGTGGCATCGCTGATCGCCTCGGTTCTGGCGGTGATCGGGCTTTCCACCAGTGCCCAGGCGGGCAAGGCCGGACGGCTGGACTGGTCGTCGGTGCCGCTGCCGGCCATCGGCGGCGGCAGTCACGATCCGGCTCAGTTCAAGGGGCAGGTGGTGCTGGTGGTGAACACCGCCTCGCAATGCGGTTTCACCCCCCAGTACGAAGGGCTGGAGTCCCTGTGGCGCGACTATCGCGGCCGGGGGCTGGTGGTCTTGGGGGTGCCGTCCAACGACTTCGGTGCCCAGGAACCAGGAGCCAATGCAGAGGTCGAATCCTTCTGCCGGATCAATTACGGCGTCGATTTTCCGCTGCTGGAAAAGCAGGTCGTCACCGGATCGGCGGCCCATCCGCTGTATCGCTGGGCCGCCGACCAGACCGGCCCGCTGGGGCTGCCGCGCTGGAATTTCCACAAACTGCTGGTGGGGCGTGATGGCCGCCTGGTGGACTGGTTCGCCAGTACCACCGCTCCCGATGCCGCCCGTCTGCGGGCCGCCCTCGACAAGGCTCTGGCCGAGCCCGCCCCAGGCGGGTCCTGACCCTATTGCGCGGCGACGTGGCTGGCGGCGTAGTGGCCGACCATGCGCAACAGATCGTCTCGATCACAGGGTTTGGTCAGATAGGCGTCGGCACCGATCTCATAGGCCATGGCCCGATCGGACTCGTCGCTGCTGCCGGTCAGCATGATGATGGACACGGAAAAGCCGAAGCGTCCGCGCACATCCTCGGCAAGGCACAGCCCATCCTCGCCCGGCATGTTGATATCCAGCAGCACCACATGGGGCGAGACCCGCGCCATGGCCGCGCGCATCTCGGCCCCCCCGCAGCAGGCGATCACGTTATAGCCGTGCCGCTGCAGGATGCTTGCGATGATGGTGCGGGTGGTGGCGTCGTCATCGACGGCAATGATCCAGGGCGCGGTGGGATCGGGAGAGGCTGGCATCATGGTGCATCGGGTCCGGCGGACGATTAAGGCCTTGGGCTTAGGCGGATCGGATAGTATCAAGAAGGGGAGTGAGGTTGGTAGCGGTTTCGGGCATGGCTGCCCCGCCCCGATGCGGACAAAGCTTCATTACCAAAGATTAATCGCCGCGAAATGCTGCCGTAACCTCGTTTCGGGCATTGTCTGGTCATAGGGTTGGAGACGGCACATCGGCAGCAAGGTTGCGCTCCCTGTCGAAGTCTCTCCGGTCCAGGCGGATTTGAACTCCCCGCCGCACGGTAGCCTGTCCGCTCCCCCCTCGGGCAGGAATGACCCCCACGACGGACGCGATCCCCCTCGCGGACGAACACCGGAAAAAAGGCCCCCGCGTCTCCCCCCCCTGGCGCGGGGGCTTTTCCGTTGATATGGTCCGGGACATCAAGAGACAAGGTTTCTATGCGCATCCTGCTGATTGAAGACGATAGCGAAGCCGCCGCCTACATGGTCAAGGGCCTGCGCGAGGCAGGCCATGTGATCGACCATGCCGCCACCGGCACCGATGGGCTGTTCCTCGCCACCTCGGAACGCTGGGACGCCATGATCATCGACCGCATGCTGCCGGGGCTGGACGGGCTGGCCATCATCCAGGCCATCCGCGCCGCAGGGAATACCACGCCGGTGCTGGTGCTCTCGGCCCTGGGCAAGGTGGACGACCGGGTTCGCGGGCTGAAGGCGGGGGGCGACGACTATCTGGTGAAGCCCTATGCCTTCGCCGAGTTGCTGGCCCGGATCGAGGCTCTTTCGCGCCGGGTTTCGGCGGTTCAGCCGGAAACCCGGCTCAAGGTCGAGGATCTGGAAATGGATCTGCTGGCCCGGTCGGTGACCCGCGGCGGTCATGTCGTGGACCTGCAGCCCCGTGAATTCCGCCTTCTGGAATACCTGATGCGCCATGCCGGTCAGGTGGTGACCCGGACCATGCTGTTGGAAAATGTCTGGGAGTATCATTTCGATCCCCAGACCAACCTGATCGACGTTCATATCTCGCGCCTGCGCCAGAAGGTGGACAAGGACTTCGACCCGCCGCTGATCCAGACGGTGCGCGGCGCGGGATATACCCTTCGTGCGGCCCGCTAACGCCAGCCTGCTCGGCACCACCACCTTCCGGCTGGCGCTCAGCTATCTGGGCATCTTCACGGTTTCGGCGGTGGCGCTGCTGGTGCTGGTGTCGTGGAGCACCACCATGTTCATCGAGTGGCAGGTGCAGGAAACGGTGGAGGCCGAGGCCACCGGCCTGTCCGAGGTCTATCGCGACCGCGACCTGGTCGGGCTGTCGGAAATCATCGGCCATCGGGTGCGTCAGGATCTGGACGCCCGCGCCACCTATCTCCTGATGGGCCTCGACGGCCATGTCCTGGCGGGCAATCTGCGGGCCTGGCCGCCCGAAGTGGGAAGCCAAGTGGGCTGGGCCCGTTTCCACATCATGCCCACCGGCGGGCTGGGACCGGGGGCCGAGGTGATGGCCCAGGTCTACGAACTGGCCGACGGCTATCGTTTGCTGGTGGGGCGGTCCCTGGCCGATGCCCGCAGGGTCAAGTCGGCCATCAACCGCGCGTTGGGTTGGGGCCTGGCCCTGACCATCCTGCTAGGCGTGGTCGGCGGCTATTTCACCAGCCGTCACATGCTGCAGCGGGTCGATCAGATGAGCCGTACCGCCAAGAGCATCTTCGGTGGCGATATGAGCCAGCGCATGGTGCTGTCGGGAACCGACGACGAGTTCGACTCCCTGGCCGAAAGCTTCAACGAGATGATGGACGAGTTGGAACGGCTGCTGGAAGGCATTCGCACCGTTTCGGACAATATCGCCCATGACCTGCGCACGCCGCTCAACCGCCTGCGCTCACGCATCGATCTGGTGCTGCTGGGACCGCCCGACTGCGAGAAATATCATCGGACCCTGGAGGAAACCCTGGCCGAGGCCGACAATCTGCTGGCCACTTTCAGCGCCATCCTGACCATCTCCCATGCCGAATCCTCGGCGCGGCTGGAAAGCTTTCAGCCGGTGGACCTGTCGCAACTGGCGTCGGACGCGGCGGAACTCTACGAGCCCCTGGCCGAGGAAAAGGAGGTCACCCTGACTTGCGGCGTCGAGCCCGGGCTGACGGTGAAGGGCGACCGCCACCTGCTGTTCCAGGCCATCGCCAATCTGGTGGACAATGCCGTCAAGTATACCCCGGCCCATGGCAGCGTCACCCTGGCGGTGTCGTCACTGTTGGAACCCGGCATGGTGGATCTGGTGGTGACGGATTCCGGCCCCGGCATTCCCGAGGAGTCACGTGACAGGGTGCTGGACCGCTTCGTTCGCCTGGATGCCACCCGCACCACCCCGGGCAATGGTCTGGGCCTGTCGCTGGTCAAGGCGGTGGCCCGGCTGCACGGCGCCCGCCTGATGCTGGGCGACGCCCATCCGGGCCTCGAGGTCCGCCTGCGCTTCGTTCACGCCAAGGACTGATCATCCCTGTCATCCCGACGACCATCGGGAGAAGAGATCTCGTCCAGGCACGGCTTTTCAGACTCGGCGCTGTCGGTTCAGGGGGAGATTCCTCGCTGACGTTTGGGACGACATGAAACGTTAAAACGGCGAACGTGGAATCGGAGCCGCTCCTCCCCCCGCCTTGGTGGGGGGAGGCCGGGAGGGGGGCTCGCATCCGCCTGCATTTCCGTTGCCGTCAGCCCCCACCCCGACCCTCCCCCGGCAAAGCCGAGGGAGGGGGATAGAGCAATTGTATGGCTCGCTGCTTCGGGCCAAAAGTCGAGCAGCATGCCCCCGCTATTGCCGGGTGGCCTTGGGCATGGGCGGTTCGTCCCCGGCGGGAGGGGATGAAGGTTCAACCGTCGCCGCCTTGGCGGGCGGCGGCAGCGGCTTGGTGTCCACATCGGGCAGTGGAACGGCGCTGTCATTGACGGGGGCCTTGGGCTTGGGCGGGGCCGGTACCGTCTTGGAAACATCCGGCTGACGCACCAGCGGCATGGGGGCGTTGGACGGCGGCGCGGCGGCGGGCTCGGCCTTGGCCATGGGCGGCTGGGCGGCGGCATCGGCGGCGGCTTCCAGGCGCGGCATCAGCGCGTCCATGACATTGGTCGCAAGATTATGGGCGATTAGCGACAGCTTGGGCGGCTTGCGCTTTCTCTCGAAGCCGGTGGCGGTGGCCTTGTAGCGCTGGTCGCTCCGTTCGGGGCCGAAGCGCTCGTCATCCTCGTCGGGCAGCTCGAAGCCACGGGAGGTGGCCTCGGCCTTGAGACTGGGCTGCCACTCGCGCAAGGCGCGGCTGTTGACCATGGCCAGCAGGCGGCCGGTCTTCATGTCCAGCACCCGCGCGCGCAACTCGTAGCCGGTGTTCGAGCGGACGGATTCGGCCACCAGCACCTCGATCATCAGGTCGGCCATGTTCTGCAGCGCCATGACCTCGACGGTGCGAGGGTCCATGTCCTCGGCCCCGGCGCCCATGATGCGCAAGATGGCGGTGCGGTCCACCACCTGGGCGTCGGCCTTGAGGAAGGCGCCGAGGAAGCCGTCCTGGAACTCCCATTCCCAGGTTTCGGGACGGGGCGGGCGGCCTTGTTCGCCGCCGGTCCGGCGCTGGGTCTCGGTGGCGATCTGGCGGTTGCCCGAGCGGTTGAGCGACAGGTCACCCTCGGTGCTGCCGGAACTGCGTTCGGCGGTGACGGTGCGGCTGTCGGAATACCATTGGGCCAAGGTGTCGGACAGCAAGCGGTTCCAGTAGAAGGCCAGCCGCGGGCGTCCTCCCCGGACATAGGCATCGGCGAAGCGGCCCACCACATCGTCGCGCGGCGCGAAACTGGCGGCATTGACGGTGGTGTCCATGCGCGGCGCCGGGGCCTCGTCGCGGGCCGGGGTTTCAGGACGCGGCTGGGCCTTGGGCGGCGGCTGATAGGGCGGCGGCTTGGGTCCGACGGTCTGGGCCTGGGCGGCGGCGGGCAGCGCCAGGGCGCAGGCCAGCAGCAGGACAAGGGCGGGATGGGTCATTTTGTTTCCCTCATCTCGATCAGATAGCCGTCCACCGTCTTGTCGCCCAGCGACAATTCCCGATAGTTGCCGATGGTGCGCGGCGACAGGTGGACGCGTTGCCAGGCGCTGACGATCTCGGCGGGCGCGCCGCTGGCGTCGGTGAACTGGGTGCGGGCCTCGGCGTTCAGGGGGAAGTCGGTGCAGTTGACCACCTGGGCCATCACCTCCACCGTGCCGGTGGCCGTGCGCCGCGCCGAGATGGAGCGGACATACAGCTTGTTGATGATGGCCGGGTCGGTGATGTTGACCGAATTCAGCGGCATTTCCTTCAACGGCGACTTTTCGTCCGGCACCATGGCGGGGCCGGGAACCAGATCGCGCTGGCTCGACACCCGGCCCATGTCGCAATGGGGGGCCGGTTCGATGCCGGAACAGCCGCCGAGCAGCAGCAGACCGAGAGCGGGGGCGAACAGCCGTTTCATGGGGATGACTCCTTGGACTCCGCCAGCGAGGCGGGCGGGGCGGTGATGACGGGGGCCGGAGGACCAGCCGGTCGGGGCGGGATCACCACCGGGCTGGCCATGATCTCGGGTGGCACGCTGCTGGGGGCGCGGGGATTCTTGGGGATGGCTGATCCATCGCGGACCCAGGCCAGCCCACAGCGACCCGCCCGCTGGATGGCGACCTCGCGGGTGCCGAGGGACGAGCCGCCGGGAACCTGGAACTCCACCGTCAGGCTGGTGACCGAGGCGGGAAGCGACAGGGTCAATCCCTGGATGCGGTCGGACAGATTGTCCCAGGCGCGGATATCGGCATCGGCCTCGATGGAGCTGGCGACCCATTTGGACAGCAGCCCGACGACGGCCAGTCCGCCCGCCACCAGGGCGGCGCCTTGCTGCACGTCGCGGTCCTGGTCGTACTGGCGCTGGCGCTTGTTGCGGTCGCGGGAATAGTGGGGCGTGCGGGGGCCGCTTTCCGTGGCCACCTTGGCCGCCAGGACCGCGCCCACCAGGGCGACATTGCTCACGGTGTCGGCGGCGGATTTGTATTCCGCCTTGCCTTCCAGGATGGCGTCGAACTGCCGCCCGCCCCGGGTCGAGGCCTGGCGGTAGAGATCCTCCAGCAGCACGGCCCTGTCCTGGGGGTGGTCCTTGGGATGGTCGGGATCGGCCCAGCCGATGCGGGCGGTCTCGGTGGAGCCGCTGCGCTTGATCCGCAGGCGCGGCCCGTCGGAAACCTTGACCGGGGCCGAGCCGGTTTCCACCAGCACCAGCACATTGTCCTTGTCGCGGGGCAGGGGGGCATCGGCGTTGATGGCGCGGAATTCCTTGAAATCCTCGGCGGCCAGCGAGTCGTTGCCCCAACAATGGGCGGCCCAGCCCTGGAGGAAGGGCATCAGGGCGAAATCGGCCCGGTACTGCTCCTCCTCGGCGAAGGCGTCCTGCAGCATGCCGCCCTTGAAGCTGGCCCGGGCATTCTCGTAATCGCCTGCCCGCAGATACAACAGGCCGCGATAGTAATAGGCCATCACCCGCTCATAGGGCTCGCCCTTGAAGTCCTTGACCTGTTCCTTGACCATCAACCGGCGGGCGGAGCGGGCTTCCTCGGTATCGGCATAGACCGCCTCGATACCGCCCAGGGCGTCGTCGAACAGCTCGGCGGCCAGGGCGTCGCGGCCCATGGCGAAAGTCGCCAGCCCCAGACGCATGTCGTTGAGCACACGGTTGCGTTGGCCCTGGGCCAGGGCGACGGCGAAATGGCGATGCAGCTCGGGCGGCTTGTCGGCGAGATAGGCGTGCAAGGTCGCGGTTTCGGGACTGGACTCCCGCTCGCGCGCCGTGACGCAGCCGACGCACAGCGCCGCCAGCACAAGGCTGGTGGTCAATCGTGATACGCCCGCGACGGCCATGGCCGCGTTTCCTTCCTGGTCAGCGATAGATGATGTCGTCCTGGGCGGCCTTGGCGAATTCGTAGATGCCGCTCCAGACGATCTCGGCGGTTTCCAGGTCGACCATCTCGAAGACGATCTGGTTGTAGCGCTGCATCATGCCGGTCTTGGGGTCGCGGGAGTCCAACGAGGTGATGCGGCCGCCCAGGCGATAGTCGCCGCCCTTCTGGGCCTGGGTGGCGGGCAGGGTGGCGCGGTCGACGGTGCCCTGGCGTTTCAGATCGCGTTCCTTGGCCACCATGTCGGCGTAATGGCGGCCGACGAACTGCATCCGACCGGCGGCGGCGCGGTTGAGTCCGACACGCAGCCGATCGGTGATGGAGTTCTTGTTCAGCCGAGACGAGCTTTCATTGTGGAAATATTCCGAATCGATGATGATGCTGGGCGGCGTGGCGGCATTGGCCAGCCGGGGCTGGCTCAGCATGTCGCGCATCATCTGGTCGGTCATGGACACGATGTCCTGGCTTTCGATGCCCACCCCCTTGACCGGGCCGGACGTGGCGGGGTCCACATAGACGGTGGGCGAACCGGGGGTGTTGTCCACCCGCTGGCAGGCCGACAGGGTGGCGGCGGTGGCAAGGACGACGAGGCCAAGGCGAACGCGATGCATGGATGCTCTCCCATTGGGATGGGTCTGACTTTCTTCTCGAATTCAGGCGATCTTATGGCAAACGGAGGGTGCTTGCATCCGCCCATCTGCGCTACAGTATGGACCTGATATTATCCGGGGAGAGAAAACGTCCGTGCCGAATAAGCAGCACGCCCTTCTGGTCGAGGACAGCCCGACCCAGGCCTTGTTGACCCTGGCCGAGCTCGAGAAATTGCCCGACGTCAAGGTGGAGCACGCGGCCAGTCTGGCCGCGGCGCTGGAGGCCATCGCCAAGACCCGCTTCGATGTGGTGTTCCTGGACCTGACCCTGCCCGATTCCGTTGGCGATGAAACCGTGAAGCGGTTCTGTGGCGCCGCGCCCGAGTTGGCGGTGGTGGTGCTGACCAATCACGATGACGACGCCCAGGCCTTGCAGTCGCTGGAACAGGGCGCCCAGGACTACATGCTGAAGGCCCGCATCGACGCGCCCTCGCTGTCGCGGTCGCTGCGCTATTCCATCCAGCGCAAGCGCGCCGAAATCCTGGTGCGCGAGGCCCGTGACGAGGCCTTGGAGGCCAATCGCCAGCTCGAGCGGCGCATGCGCCAGATCAACTGCCTGTACGGCGTATCGCGCGCCCTGGAATCCCATGAACTGCCGCTGAAAGTGGCCATGGAGGAAGTGGTGGGGATCATTCCCAGCGCCTGGCTGCGACCGGAAACCATCGGGGTGCGCCTGACCTGCCATAATGGACTTCTGCCCGGCGGTTTCGTCGAGACCCCGGATTTCGTCGAGACTCCCTGGCGGCTAGAGGCCCAGGTCTTCGCCGGGTCGCGGCCCGCTGGACGCATGGAGATCTGCTGGCCCGAAAGCCGACCGGCCGAAGGCAGCCAGGCCTTCGCCGTTTCCGAGCGGGAACTGGTGCGCGAGCTGGCCCGTCGGGTGGGCCAGGCGCTGGAACGGGCCTGCGTCCAGAAGGAACTGGTGCAACTGGCCACCATCGACTTCCTGACCGAGGCCCTGAACCGCCGCCACTTCATGCAGATGGTCGGCTCGGAAATCCAGCGCGCCACCCGCTATGGCCGCCCGCTGTCGGTGCTGATGCTCGATATCGACCATTTCAAGCGGATCAACGATGATCGCGGCCATGCCGCGGGCGACGAGGCGCTGAAGGCCTTTGTCATCCTGTGTCGCGACGTCTTGCGCGACCAGGACATCATCGGGCGGTTGGGTGGCGAGGAATTCGCCATCGCCCTGCCCGAGACCGGTCTGGCATCGGCCGAGGTGGTGGCGGGCCGGGTGCGGGCCCATCTGGCGGAAATGGAGATTCCGCTCAGTGGCGGCGATCCGTTGCACCTGACCACCAGCATCGGCGTCGCCGAATGCAAGGTCAAGGAAGGCGAGGGGTTGGAAGCCTGCCTGGGCCGTGCCGATGCGGCCCTCTATCGCGCCAAGGCCCAGGGCCGCGATCGGGTGGAAGCGGCGGAATAGTCCGCCGTCACACGAATTTGAACGAACCGCCCCCATTGGCCTTGACGGCGTACATGGCGGTATCGGCGAGACGCAGCATCTCGGCCAGCGAAACGGTGTCGTCGGGATAGACGGCAACCCCGATGCTGCAACTGATCTGGGCGGTGAAGCCGCCCTCGGCGGAGGTGCGGGTTTCCACCGCCTTCAGCAGATTGGCGCACAGACGGGCGAGTCCCTGCTTGTCGCGGACATTCTTCAAGATGGCGACGAATTCATCGCCGCCAACCCGGGCGATGGTATCGCTGGCCCGCAGTGAACTGACCAGGGCATTGGCGGAAATCTGGATCAGGCGGTCGCCCGCCTCGTGGCCCATGCTGTCATTGACCAGCTTCAGCTTGTCCAGGTCCACCACCAGGACGGCGAATTTTTCCTTGTGGCGACTGGCGTAGCGGTGGGCCTCGTCCAGACGGTCGTACAGCAGCGAGCGGTTGGCCAATCCGGTGAGCGGGTCGTACAGCGCCCGGCGCCGCAGCTTCAGCTCCTTGTACTTGCGATAGATGGCGTACTGGATGGCCTGATGCAGGTCGCCCTCGCTGAAGCGGCCCTTGATCACATAGTCGTCGGCGCCGTGGCGCAGGGCTTCCAGCACGAATTCCCGGTCGTCAAAGGCGCTGACCACGATCACCGGGGTGATGACCTGGGTGAAATCGACCCGGCCCAGAACATCCTTGGCGCTGCCGTCCTTGACCAGATAATCCAGCAGGCAAATCTCGTATTCGTTGGCGTTGAGGGCCTCGATGGCGCCAAGGCAATCGGTCACCCGCTGCAAGATCAGCTTGTCGCCGTAAATATTGCGCAGGACATGTTCGCAATAGGTGAAGTGGACAAGGTCATCCTCGACCACCAGGACGCGAAACGGCGATTTGGAGCAGACTTCTTCAGGGTCCTGGAATGCCAGGAGATCGGAGGGATCAATGAGCATGGTCGTGGCCCCCATCCGTCATGTACTTTGGAGGCATTCTATCAGAAGTGGTTCCGGGGAACCACAACGCCCATAAAAAAATACCCAATACTGATGCTATACATGGCTATCGCGAAGTATATGTGCTCGCTATTTTTCGGCCGATCATCGAAAGGGATTCCACGTCTGAATAAGTCATAATACTCGGGTTGTTCTTCAGCTTGCGGACATCGAGAAGGAAACCGTCGATGGTGTCGGTGGTATGTCCAAGGGTCTTCTGGACCCGCGTCGACATTTCGTCGGCGACGGAGTCAAGTTTGACCAGGCTGCGAAAATTGGTTTCAGGCGTGGCCCGGCTTTCCCGATGGCAGATGGTCAGGGCGTTGCATTCCCACTCGATGGTCGCCGCCAGCCGTTTGATCCGCTCCACGGCAATGGCGGCAAGGGAATCCTGCTTGGCCTTGAGGTAGCGTTCCGGCGTCACGCCCTGGCCCCTGGCCCGCATGGGATTGGGGACGTGGAACTGGGTGGCCGAGGTGGCGCCGGGGCGCGGCGCGGCGCGGCGGTCGGGCCCGATATAATCATGGGTAACCACGAAGGGCTTGCGGCGCTCCACCAGCACTTTCAGGCGGTTCATCAGCTGGTCGGGGGCGAAGGGAATCAGCAGCAGGTCGTCGGGACCACTGTCCATGGCCGCCCGCACTTTCGGTTCATCGCGCGATGCCAGCAGCATCACCGTGACGATGAAGGGGTCGCGGCCCAGATTGCCCGCCCGCATTTGGCGCAGGAGATAGCTGGCGTCGTTGGCCTCGATCTCCTGGTTGACGATCAGGAAGTCGTGGTCGCCTTCCTCGCAGGCCTTGTGCGCGGCCAGGAAGGTGTTGGCCTCGGAGATGGTGCGGATGCCGATATTGTTGAGCGCCAGGCGGATGCCCTGTCGCAGCAACCCGCTGGGCTCGCATACCAGCGCCTTGACGCGTGACAGATCGATGGCCTGGGCAGGAGTAGTGGGAAATCTGGGGGCAAGTTCAGCCATGACCGTCCGCAACACCCTACAGGACCAAAACGACGCGTACCGATGCCGGGCGGCAAAGGCCCGTACGTATATGCCGGGGGAATTTAGAGCATTCCGCTGCCAAATTGCAATGCGATGACGAACATGCCCCTATGAAAAATATGACATCCTGGTGACGGAAGGTTCATTTATAAGGCATTTACATAATGTCGTGTATCAGAGAGATGTGCCTACTTCCTTTCGTCATATAGACTTTCAAGTGTAGATCCGAATTTTTCCTTGATGCGGTGGCGGCGAATCTTCATTGTTGGTGTCAGCATCTCATTTTCAACGCTGAATGGGTCGGCGACCAGGATAAATCGCCTGATTTTTTCTATGGCAGATACTTGGGTGTTGACCCGGTCCACCGCCATGGAGACTGCGTGGCGGAAGTCGGGGTCGTTCATCAGGGCGATGGGGTCATCGCGCTTGTTTTCGCGGGCCCAGCTTTCCATCCAATCACGGTCCGGGACGATCAGCGCCACCAGATGGGGGCGCCGGTCGCCATGAACCATGGCCTGGGCGATTTCCGGCTGCAGGGTCAGGAAGCCCTCGATGCGCTGGGGCGCCACATTGTCACCGCCGGAATTGACGATGATATCCTTCTTCCGGTCGGTGATGCGGATGGCGCCATCGGGGTCGATCTCGCCGATATCGCCGGTATGCAGCCAACCTTGGGCATCGATGACCTGGGCGGTGGTGGTGGGGTCGCGCCAGTAGCCTTGCATCACCAATTCGCCGCGCACCAGGATTTCGCCATCGTCGGCGATACGGAGCTCGACGCCCTCCAGGGCGTGGCCGACGGTTTCCAGCCGCATGCGGGACGCATGGTTGCAACTGATCACCGGGGCGGCCTCGGTCTGGCCGTAGCCCTGAAGGATGCGGACGCCCAAGGCGGTGAAGAACAATCCCACCTCGTAGGGTAGAGGCGCGCCGCCCGAGACGAAGGCCTTGAGCCGTCCGCCGAAGCGCTGGCGGATCTTGGCGCGGACCAGCCGGTCCAGTACCGCATCGGCCAGGGTGTCCAGCGGTCCCAGTCTCCCACGCTCGATCCGGCGTTCCCCCAGCGCCAGGGTCGCCTCGAACAGGCGGCGGCGCAGGGCGGGGGCCTTGGCCAGACCCTTCAGGATGCGGGTTCGCATGCTCTCGTAGAGGCGGGGCACCGCGGTCATGATGGTGGGGTGGACCTCGGCCATGTTGGCGGCCAGATGTTCCAGCCCCTCGGCGTAGTAGATCTCGGCGCCGATGGCGATGGGGAAATGCAGCCCGGCGGTGTGCTCATAGGCATGGGACAGCGGCAGGAAGGACAGGAAGACCTCGTTCTCCTCCAGTCCCAGATCCTCCAATACGCGGGTGGCGCCCTGGCAGTTGTGCAAGATGGCGCCGTGGGACAGCATCACCCCCTTGGGCACGCCGCCGGTGCCCGAGGTATAGATCAGGCAGGCGGTGGCGTCGCGGCGCAATTCGGCCACGGTGGCGCGCATCGCCGCGACCTGGCCGGACTCCCGCCCCATGGTCTGGATCGAGCCCCAGGAATGCAGGTCGATGCCGGAGGACTGGGCCAAGGGCGGCGGCTCCATGGCGATGACGCCGGGCTGACGATCGGCGCGGGCGGCGGCGGCCAGGGCGCGTTCGGCCAGCTGGGGGGTGGAGACGATCACGAAGCGCGCCTGGGAATTGTCCAGGATGTGCAGGTGGTCGGCCACGGTATTGGTGGTATAGGCGGGAACGGTGATGCCGCCCGCCGCCATGATGGCAAGGTCGGCCATGGCCCATTCCGGCCGGTTCTCGGAGATCAGCGCCACCCGGTCGCCCGGTTCAAGCCCCAGGGCGGCCAGACCGGCGGCCAGGCTCAAGACCTGTTCCTCGGTCTCGGCCCAGGACCGGGCGTGCCATTCCCCGCCGCGCTTGGCCCACAGGACGGGCTTGGGGCCCAAGCGCGCCGCCTGGGCCAGGAACAGGCCCGGCAGGCTGGCGCAGGCACGAATATCGAGCATGCGTGAAACTCCCTGTTCGTCATGCCCAGTCATACCTATATTCGCTCATCGCACAAGGAGAGAGCGAATGAACCATGTAGTCGCCCCCGATCTCGGCGCCGTGCCCGAATGGGACCTGTCCGATCTCTATGCCTCGCCCGATTGCCCGAAACTGGAGGCTGATCTGGCCGCCGTCGCCGATTCCGCCAAGGCCTTCGAGAGCGCCTTCGCGGGCAGGCTCGCGGGGCTGTCGGGCGCGGAATTCGGTGGTGCCATCGCCGAATACGAGCGGATCAGCGAGGTGATCTACCGCGCCATGTCCTTCGCGCAACTGCTCTATTCCGCCGATGTCTCCAATCCCGACCACGGCCGCTTCTATCAGGGCATGCAGGAGCGGGTGACCGAGATTTCCACCCATACCCTGTTCTTCACCCTGGAGATCAACCGCCTGGACGACGCAAGGCTGGCCGAGCTGCTGGCCACGCCCGAGGCCGGGCGCTATGCCTCGTGGCTGCGCGATCTGCGGGTCTTCCGGCCGCACCAGCTGTCCGACGAACTGGAAAAGATGCTGCACGAGCTGCATGTGGTCGGCACGGCGGCGTGGAACCGCCTGTTCGACGAGACCATGGCCCGGCTGCGCTTTCCGCTGGACGGCGAGGAGTTGACCTCGGCCCAGGCGCTGAATCTGCTGTCGGACATCGACCCGGCCAAGCGCCAGGCGGCGGCCAAGTCGCTGGGCAAGGTGTTGGGCGACAACGCGCCCCTGTTCGCCCTGATCACCAATACCCTGGCCAAGGAAAAGGAGATTGACGACAAGTGGCGCAAATATCCGCGGCCGCAGTCCTACCGCAACCTGTCCAATCAGGTGGAGGACCATGTGGTCGACGCCCTGGTGGCGGCGGTGAAAGGCGCCTTCGAGCCGCTGTCGCACCGCTACTACGCCCTGAAGGCCAAATGGTTCGGGGTTGAGCAACTGGACTACTGGGACCGCAACGCGCCGCTGCCCGGCGATGTGGATCGCCGCTTCACCTGGGACCAGGCCCGCGACACCGTGCTGGGGGCCTATGGTGCCTTCTCGCCCGATCTGGCGGCCATCGGCAAGCGCTTCTTCGACAACAACTGGATCGACGCGCCGGTACGCCCGGGCAAGTCGCCCGGCGCCTTCGCCCATCCCACCGTGCCCTCGGTCCATCCCTATCTGCTGGTCAATTACCAGGGCCGCACCCGCGACGTCATGACGCTCGCCCATGAACTGGGCCATGGCGTGCATCAGGTGCTGGCCGGGGTGCAGGGCCCGCTGATGGCCGACACGCCGCTGACCCTGGCCGAGACCGCCTCGGTATTCGGCGAGATGCTGACCTTCCGCGCCATGCTGGCGGGCGAGACTTCGGCCGCCAACCGCCGCATTATGCTGGCCTCCAAGGTCGAGGACATGCTGAACACCGTGGTGCGCCAGGTGGCGTTCTTCGAGTTCGAATCCCGGCTGCACGACGAACGCCGCCGGGGCGAACTGAGCCCCGAGCATATCGGCGAGCTGTGGATGCGGGTGCAGTCGGAAAGCCTCGGGCCTGCCTTGCGCTTTTCCGACGAATACCGGCACTACTGGACCTATATCCCCCATTTCGTCCATTCGCCGTTCTACGTCTACGCCTATGCCTTCGGCGACTGCCTGGTGAACTCGCTCTATTCCGTCTACGCCAAGGGGACGGTGCCCGACTTCCCGGCCAAGTACATGGAGATGCTGAAGGCGGGCGGCACCTTGCGGCACAAGGAACTGTTGGCCCCGTTCGGCCTGGACGCCGCCAATCCCGATTTCTGGCGCCAGGGCCTCAACGTGGTGATCGGCTTCATCGACGAGTTGGAGGCGATGTAGGAGTCAGTCACTGGCCGCCGTCGCCACCGGCCCGCACTGGGCGGCGGCGACGGTGCAGGGCTCCAGGGCGTTGATAACGGTGGCGGCAGTGAAGCTGTCGGTGCGGATGCGCAGCGGCAGCAGGGTCGCGGGGTCGATATCGACCTCGTATTCGGCTCCGTCCCACAGCTTGACGAATTTGGGCTTGAACCCGGCCAGCGGCTTCAGGGTCATGGTCAGATGGATGGTGTCGTAGTCGCGGCCATGCATATTGATGCGGCGCGGCCCGATCACCTTGGTCTCGAAGTCATAGGCCCGGCGGCCGTCATAGCTGGTGGTGCGAAAGCTGGCGGGGCCGCCGCTCAGGGCCTCCCTGGCCCGCTGTCCGGCCAATGCCATGTTGGTCAGCGGGTCCATGACGCCCCGGCGCAATTGGTCGGGCACCGGCGGATTGGGGCTGTCATCCTCGGGTGGCGGCGCGAATTCCTCCAGCACCTCGTCGGTGACCACCCGCGCCTCGGGGGCATAGGCCACCCGCAGCAGGGTCTCGCGGTAACGGTTGCGGAAGCGGGTCTGGTAATGCTCCGACACCAGGGCCGAGGCCCCGGCGGCAGACGTGCTGCCGCCCTCGGCGGTGAAGCGCAGGCGTAGGAAGCGATCGAACAGGCCGACGGTGCGGATGGTCATGCCGGTGCGCACCAGCCCGGTTCCGTCGTCGCGGGTGATGGCCAGGTCCCCGGCATGGAAGCCGCCCCACATGATCTCGTAGCGAAATCCCACCGGCTCGGCGTCTGCCGGAGCAGCGAGGGCGAGCAGGGCGGCGGCCAGGATGCCGGTCAGGCGGTAAATCGTCATGACATCACACTAGCATCCCGGGCCTGCTCTGTCGCAACCACCCGGAGGGGTGGGAGCAGTCAGCCCGGCGCTCCCACTCGGACGGCATAAGGGGGCGACAGCCCCTGGTCGGCCGCCCCGATCCGTGGTTTACGTTGCGGCGCAGCACGATTCAATCGGTTCCAGGCCCCGGTGATGGGCCATATCCCGCTTGGCAAAGCTGCGGCGGAAAGGCATTGTTGCCAGTAAAATAAGGGAAAACCTTTTTACAGGGAACGTCTTGGGGGCTTGCCCGATTCGTATTGATGAATCCTCGGTTGGGTCTGTCCCGGACCTGAAGCCGTGCCAAGGCAATTGCGTTCGCTTAACCGCCCGGGTCGAGATGAAGCACAGGAGAGACCATGTCGTCGATCATTGGAATCCCAAAGGAAATCTTCGCTAACGAAAAGCGTGTCGCCTCCGTTCCCGACGTGGTCGAGAAGCTGGTGAAGCTCGGCTTCTCGGTGGTGGTGGAAAGCGGCGCTGGCGCCCTGGCTAACTTCGACGACGAGTCCTACACGGCCGCGGGTGCCTCCATCGCCGCTTCCGCCGCCGATCTGTGGAACGGCGCCGACATCGTCTTCAAGGTCCGGGCGCCGACCCTGGACGAAGTGGCGCTGATGAAGGAAGGCACCACCCTGATCAGCTTCATCTGGCCCGCCCAGAATCCCGAGCTGATGGAAGCACTGAAAGCCCGCAAGGTCACGGCGCTGGCCATGGATTGCCTGCCGCGCCAGCTGTCGCGCGCCCAGAAGATGGATGCGCTGAGCTCCATGGCGGGCATCGCCGGTTATCGCGCCGTGATCGAGGCGGCCCATCAGTTCGGCCGTTACTTCGCCGGTCAGATTACCGCCGCCGGCAAGGTTCCGCCCGCCAAGGTCTTCGTGGCCGGTGCCGGTGTGGCCGGTCTGGCCGCGCTGGGGACCGCCGTCAGCCTGGGCGCCATCGTGCGCGCCAACGACACCCGCGCCGAGGTGGCCGATCAGGTCAAGTCCATGGGAGCCGACTTCGTCAAGGTGGAGTACGAGGAAGAGGGTTCGGGTGGCGGCGGCTACGCCAAGGTCATGAGCGAGGGCTTCCAGCAGGCCCAGCGCGAGATGTATGCCCAGCAGGCCCGCGAGGTGGACATCATCATCACCACCGCCCTGATTCCCGGCAAGCCCGCCCCCAAGCTGATCACCGCCGAGATGGTCCAGAGCATGAAGCCGGGCAGCGTCATCGTCGATCTGGCGGCCGAGCAGGGCGGCAATTGCGAGCTGACCGTGCCGGGCGAGGTGGTGGTGCGCCACGGCGTCTCCATCGTCGGCTATACCGATCTGGTGTCGCGTCTGGCCAGGCAGTCCTCGACGCTCTATGGCACCAATCTGCTGCGCCTGACCGAGGAACTGTGCAAGACCAAGGACGGGGTCATCGACGTCAACATGGAAGACGACGCCATCCGTGGCCTCACCGTCGTCAAGGATGGCGAGATCACCTGGCCGCCGCCGCCGCTCAAGCTGCCCGCGCCGCCCGCCGCCAAGCCCGCTGCCGCCATGCCCGAGAAGAAGTCCTCGGGCCACGGCCACGGCGCCGGGGCTCCCATGTCGCTCAAGACCCTGGGCATCGTGTTCGGCCTGGGCGCCCTGGCCTTCTGGTTCGTCGGCGCCCATGCCCCGGCGGCCTTCCTCGGCCATTTCACCGTTTTCGTCCTGGCCTGCTTCATCGGCTACATGGTGGTGTGGAACGTCACTCCGGCGCTGCACACGCCGCTGATGAGCGTGACCAACGCCATCTCCAGCATCATCGTCATCGGTGCGCTGGTGCAGATATCGCCGCCGCTGGCTGAAGGGGTGTCGCGTCCGAACATCTGGATCGGCCTGCTGGCGGTGATCGGCATCATCCTCACCTCCATCAACATGTTCGGCGGGTTCGCCGTCACCCGCCGCATGCTGGCGATGTTCCGCAAGTAAGGAGAGGCACCATGTCCGCAAGTCTTTCCACCGTTTCCTATATCGGTGCCACCATCCTCTTCATCCTCAGCCTCGGCGGCCTGTCCAACCCCGAGACCTCGCGGCGCGGCAACTATTTCGGCATGATCGGCATGGCGCTGGCCGTCATCGCCACCGTGTTCGGCCCCCAGGTCACCTGGGGCGGGGTGCCGTGGATCATCATCGCCATGACCATCGGCGGCGGTGTTGGACTCTATGCCGCCCGCACCGTGCAGATGACCCAGATGCCGGAACTGGTGGCGTTGATGCACTCGCTGGTGGGCCTTGCCGCCTGCCTGGTGGGCTTCGCCAGCTATGCCGACACTTCCGTGGTCTTCACCGGCCCGGAAAAGTCCATCCACGAGATGGAAATCTATATCGGCATCCTGATCGGCGCCGTCACTTTCTCGGGCTCGCTGATCGCCTTCGGCAAGCTGTCGGGCAAGATCGGCGGCAAGCCGCTGCTGCTGCCCGGCCGTCATTGGCTCAATCTGGCGGGCCTGATCATCGTGATCTGGGTCGGCAACGGCTTCCTAAACGCCGAAAGCGCCTGGGGCGGCGGCTTCGCCCTGATCGTCATGACCGCCATCGCCCTGGCCTTCGGTGTCCATATGGTGATGGCCATCGGCGGCGCCGACATGCCGGTTGTGGTGTCCATGCTGAACAGCTATTCCGGCTGGGCGGCGGCGGCCACCGGCTTCATGCTGTCCAACGACCTGCTGATCGTCACCGGCGCGCTGGTGGGATCGAGCGGCGCCATCCTGTCCTACATCATGTGCCGGGCCATGAACCGCAACTTCATCAGCGTCATCGCGGGCGGCTTCGGCACCGGCGGCGGCACGGTGGTGGCGGCGGGCGACGGCCAACCGGCGGGGGAGGTGATCTCCATCAGCGCCCTGGAGACCGCCGAACTGCTGAAGGACTCCAAATGCGTCATCATCGTGCCGGGCTATGGCATGGCGGTGGCCCAGGCCCAGCACACCGTCTACGAGATCACCAAGCATCTGCGCGAGAAGGGCGTCAATGTCCGCTTCGGCATCCATCCGGTGGCGGGGCGCATGCCCGGCCACATGAATGTGCTGCTGGCCGAGGCCAAGGTTCCCTATGACATCGTCATGGAGATGGACGAGATCAACGACGATTTCCCCGAGACCGACGTCACCATGGTCATCGGCGCCAATGACATCGTCAATCCGGCGGCCCAGGAGGACCCCACCAGCCCCATCGCCGGCATGCCGGTGCTGGAAGTCTGGAAGGCCAAGACCTCCATCGTCATGAAGCGTTCCATGGCCTCGGGCTATGCCGGTGTCGACAATCCGCTGTTCTACAAGGAGAACAACCGGATGCTGTTCGGCGATGCCAAGAAGATGCTGGACGAGGTGCTGAGCGCGCTCAGGGCCTGAGTTCGGTGAGTTTTCGCGAAGCGAGGCCCGCATCCACGGATGCGGGCCTTTTTTCATGAGCATGCTTGCGATACAAAGCAACCGGTCAAGGCGGAGGAAGGGAGCAAGCGGGTGACGAGCGGCCAAACCCGTCCCGATTCCGCCACCCTGGCGGCCATCGCCCAGGGGTGGATCGAGGACAATATCCCCGCCCAGCTCTGTCTCGACCTCTTCGACATGGTCGACCAGTGGCGCGAGCGGGGCACCCTGCCGCTGGGCCTGCTGTGGCGTCCCATTGTCGAGCGGTTGCGGTATTGCGGCTGCTTCGATGCCGAGATCGAGGCTTGCCGCCTGGTGCTGTCGCTGGAGCCGGGGCTGGCGCCGTTCCGGTTGCGTCTGGCCGAGGTTCTGGTTCTCACCGGCCATGATCCCGAGGCCCGCGACATTCTGCTGGCCCTGGACGGCCCCCCCCCTATCCGGCGCGAGGCCTGGTTCCTGCGCCTGGAGCTGGGGGGCGAAGCGCCCGAGGTTGAAGCCGCGCTGCTGAGCGGATTGGAGGAGATGCTGGCCGCCGACGGCGCCTGGGGGCCGAGGCACCGCGATCTGGTCTCCCATCTGGTGCGGGTGGGGGGCGACGAGCGGGGGGGCGCCTTCCTCGATCGCTGGCTGGAAGGCCGCGAGGTTCCCGCCGATCTGCTGTTCGAGATGGGGGTCATGGCCATGACCGTGGGGCGGCCCCAGGCCGCCCGCGTCTGGTTCGCGCCGCTGTGGCACGATCTGTCGGAAGGCGACGACCCGGTGCTGGGGCGTTTCGACGGCGCGGTCCGCCCCTATGACGCAGCCATCGAGGCCGCGCTGGTCAGCCGCATCGAGCAGGCTTTCGCCCTGGACGAGGACGAGCTGGCCTGCCTCACGCATCCTGGCCCCGAGGTCTTGCCCGACCTGCGGGTGCTGCTGGTCACCATCGGCCATGCCTCCCTGCCCAACGACGTGGCGGAGCAGTTCGCCGGATCGGCGGCGGTGGCGGGGGTTCATCTGGATATCCATTTCGATACCGCCTTGCTGCGCCCCACCTTGTTTCGTGGCGGTGACGACGAGGTGCGGCGGCGAGTGGAGGCCTTCATCGCCCGGCTGGAGCGGGAACGCCCCGATGTGGTGGTGGTGGACTGCGCCGCGCCGCTGATCCTGCGCGGGCTCAATCCCGCCACCCTGGCCGACCTCAAGCGGCGCCTGGGCTTTCGCCTTGCCTGTGTCGCCCGTGACGCCCATCTGTCGACGCTGCCGCTGCTGGATGCCTGGCTGCCCGCCTGCGATACCATGATTACCTTCGATCCGCTGTCGCCTCTGTTGCGGCCCGCGCCGGGGCGCCAATGCGAGAAGGTGCTGCCCTTGCCGGTTCCCAGCCTACACGGCCACTTTTTGGACCGGCGGGAACGCGACCTGGGGCTGACCTTCGTCGGCGGCTGCTCCTGGGAAATGCGCCATATGGTGCTGGCGGTGCTGATGACCGAGGATGTGGGATTCTCCGCCCTCTACGGTCACCGCCGCCGCCTGGAAACCCCGGACACCGCCGCCTATGCCGAGGTGCTGACCCGTTCACGGGCGGTGCTCAATGTCTCGCGCCATACCCGCGAGGAGCATCTGGTCACCGGCCGGGTGTGGGAGGCCATCGCCGCCGGCGCGGTGCTGCTTGAACAGGATAATCCCGCCACCGCCGCCTTTCTGACGCCTTGGCGCCATTACCTGCCCTGGAGCAATCCCGAGGACGCGGTTCACATGGCTCACTTCATCAACCGCCGTCCCGACCTGGCCGCGCGGATTGCCGCCGAGGGACATGCCTGGATGCGGCGCCATTATGGTGGCCGCCAGTTCTGGGCGGCGCTATTGGGGCACGTCACCCGGCCGCGGACCGAGGCGGAGTTGCTCAGCGACCATGTTGCCGCCCAGGATTGGATCGGGATCGCCATGATCGAATCCGAGGAAAGCCGTTCGTGTTTGTGACAAAACGAGGCGGTGGCGATACAGTCCGTTGTTATTCATGTTTTTGAGGGCGCCGGAACCGAGTCAATGAAACCGAAATCCGAGCCCGCCCGAAGTTGGATTTGAAAGACTTTGATCCCGTCTTTTGTTGCAACGGGAGTCGGTCTATGCTTAACCTGTTCGCTACGATCCACCAAGACTCCGCCCTACGGGTGTCGGAAGGACTGAGCAAGACGCGGGAATTACGCCCTTCCGGGGGGTGCTTTAAAGATGGGCAGGATGATTTTGAATATCGCTCGTGATGGCGGCATGGACGAAACTCGGATATGAAGCCGTATATCGTCGCCATATTCAATCAGAAGGGTGGTATTTCAAAGACCACCACCAGCACCAACTTGGCTGTGTGCTTGGCGGCTTTTGGCAAGTCGGTGGTGGTGATCGATCTCGACTCGCAGGGTGACTCCACCAAGAGTCTCGGAATTGATCCCAAGATAAAACAGGGCATCTATGATCTGTTCATCGGCGGCGCCGCCGTGGCCGATGTCATGGTTCCCACCGTGTTCGAGGGCGTGCGCGTCCTGCCCTCCACCTACAGTCTGGCCGGAATCGAAATCAAGCTGTCGGAGTTGCAGAACTCCCAGCGCACCCTGTCCACCATCCTGGCGCAGAACGAGTTGGACTGCGACTATGTGGTGATCGACTGCCCGCCCGCGTTGGGCATCCTTCCCATCAACGCCCTGGCTTCGGCCCATGCGGTGATCATTCCGGTGACCGCCACGCCCTATGCCAATGACGGTTTGCTCCGTACCCTGCCCTCGATCAAATACGTGCAGGAGGGGTTGAACAAGAACCTGCTGCTGCAGGGCGTGCTGTTCACCATCAACGACAAGACCAAGACCACCCGCAAGATCAACGAGCTGATTCGCTCGCGGCTGGGCGGCACCGTCTACCGCACCGAGATTCCCCGCGACAACATGGTGATCGAGGCGGCCACCGCCCGCCTGCCGGTCTGCGTCTACGCGCCCAAGTCGGCGGCGGCCCAGGCCCATCTGGATTTCACCGAGGAATTCATCGATCGCCACGTCTCCATCGCCGCCAAGGCGGGCGAGGTGGTGCCGCCCCGGCTGGCCCGCGACAAGGCGACCGAACGCCTGTTCCAATGGCAGGCGCGAAACGCAGAGGCGATCAAGCCTGACAGCAATGAACACCTGCGGGCGAAGAAAGATCAGTTGGACCGCATGCTCTACGGGGATCGCACCTGGGGAGAGCGGGTTCATCTGGCATTGATCCATTTCTTCATTGATAATCGCCTGTCGCTGGTGGCGTTCCTGCTGGTCATGCTGATTGGCGTGGTGGCCCTGCTCGGGGCGGGGTTTGAAGGAATGCGCCGACTGGCAGGAATGGTCGGAATCATTTGACCTCGTCTTATTGGGGGGACGTCGGTGAGCGGACAGAATGTCGCAAGCCTGAGCGGAATCATTACCTTTCGCCTATGCGAGCAGGTGTTCGGGGTGCCGGTGCACAGTGTCCGCGAAGTGGTGCCCCTTGCCTGGCTTGATCGTCCGCCGCAGCTTCCCTCTCTGGTCCATGGCGTCCTCAACCTGGGGGGGCGGGCGGTCGCGGTTCTGCGTCTGGACCGGCTGCTGGGCCTTGGTGACGGTCGTTACGACCTGGATGCCTCCATTCTGATCATGCGCGATGACGGGGCCGGGCGCGGGCTCGGCCTGCTGGTAGAGCATGTGGACGGCGTGCGCTCCGCCGAGTTGTTTTCCCCCATGGGGGACGCCGGTCAGGATAGCTTCAACGGCTGCGTCTCCGAGCATCTGGACCTGCAGGGCCAAGCGGTGCGGCTGCTGTCGTGGGACAGGCTGCTGCTGGAGGAGGAACGGCGTCGGCTGACCGAGTTCCAGGCCCAGGCCCAGGACCGCTTGGCCCTGCTGGACGAGGCTGCGTCGTGACTTCGGTGGCGGCCGGTGGGGCGACCGCGCAGACGGTTCTGGCCGATCCCGCCTTTCAGGCCCTGAAGACCCTGGTGATCGACACCACCGGCATGGCGTTCTATCGCGACAAGAATCAGGATCTGGCCCAGATCCTGGCGGCCCGGATGATGGAAACCGCCAGCACCAGCTGTGCCGCCTATCTGGAGCGGCTGCGGGACGGGCAGCATGAAATGGATGCGCTGGTGGCGGAACTGACCATCGGCGAAACCTACTTTTTCCGTCATAAGGAACAGTTCGACGCGTTACGCGACATCATTCTTCCCGAGGTGATCGAACGCAACCGGCCGCTGCGCCGCCTCAGGATCTGGAGCGCGGGCTGTGCCACCGGGCCGGAACCCTATTCCATTGCCATCATGCTGGAGCGGGAATTCGGTGCCCGTATCGCCGATTGGCATGTGACCGTGCTGGGCACCGACATCAATCAGAAGTTCCTGGCTCGGGCGAGGGACGGACGCTATGATTCCTGGGCTTTCCGCGCCATGCCCGACGATATTCGCGCCGCCTGCTTCACCCGGCATGGCAATCAGTGGCAGATCAATCCGGAATACAAGCGCTTCGTGAAGTTCCAGTACCATAACCTGATTACCGGCACCTTCCCGTCCATCGTCGACAATATCGCCGGTTTCGACATCATCATCTGCCGCAACGTCATCATCTATTTCAGCCCCGAGACCATCGAGCGGCTGATTCCTTGCTTTCACGCCAGCCTGAACGACACGGGATGGCTGGTCATGGGCCATGCCGAGCCCAACCAGCATCTGTTCCGCGACTTCCGCACGGTCAATACCGATGGCGCGGTGCTGTACCAAAGGGTGGACGGCTATCGGCCCCCGACGGTGCTCCTGTCGTCCGAGATCGCACCCCCATCGGCGACGAAGTCGCCCTCGGCGGTTCTGCCCCGGCTGGCCGCCCTGGATGTGCGCCGCCCCGATCCGCCCCAGGCCTCGCCGCGCCGTGGCCAAGCCACGCGGCTTGCGCCGCCGAGGGTCGTGCCTCAGGCGAGCCACCCCGTACCGGCGGCCGGTTCTGACAGCGTTGGCACGATCCGTCGCCTGGCTGATCAGGGGCAATGGGATGCCGCCGCCGCCGCTTGCGATGCCCTGCTGGCGAGCACGCCGCTCGACGCCTGGAGTCACTTCTACCGTGCCATGATCCACGAACAGGTCGGCGAGGCGGCGGAGTGTGAAAAGGCTCTGCGTCGCGCCATTTACCTCGACCGCAAATTGGTTCTGCCGCACTATCATCTGGGTCTGTTCCTGTTGCGAGGCGACGACATGGCGGCCGCGGCCAAGGCGTTCCGCAACGTCCAGGATCTTTTGAGGGGGATGTCTGACGAATTGTCCGTCGCCGATGGCGACAAGATCACCGTCGGGCAAATGCGCGAGGCCGTCGACATGCATCTGAAGCTGATCGGAGGGGGCTCATGACCGGCGGGGGAGAAAAGGCGGACGACCTGCTGTCACGGCTGCATGCCCGGGTCGAATGGGCCGAAAACGACCATGCCGTCAGTTTCGCCGAGGAGTTGCTCAAGCTCCGTGCCCGGCGTCTGGCCCGGCCGCGCGGCTCTGTGGAAGAGGCTTTGGCCGACCACGATGCCCTGTGCTTCCTCATCGGTTCGGAACGCTATGCCGTGCCCTTGTCCCGCCTGTCCGAGGTGGTGCCGCTGGGGGCCTGGACGCCGGTGCCGGGGCAGCCGCAATACCTGTTGGGTGTTACCAATCTGCGGGGAGAGATACGCCCGGTCATCGACCTGCATTCGCTGCTGGGACTGACCCCGCCCCCCGCCGACAGCCGCGCCTGGGTGGTATTCGTGGATCACGGCGACAGCGAGGTCGGCCTCAGGGTCGATGCCTTCGAGCGCGTCGCCTCGCTTGATCCCCAGGGACTGACCCGCCCCCAGGATAGCGGTAACGGCCTGCCTCAGCGCTTTGTCGCCGGAATTGCCGCCGACACTTTGATCCTGCTTGATGTTTCCCAGATCCTTGCCCTGGATGTCCTGAACGACGCCAGGGCCGACGCCCGACGCGCCTCCTGAAGGAAGACCCCATGACCAACGCAAACCGACACTCCCTGTGGACCACCATGAAGCTGCGCCGCAAGTTCTCGACGGTATCGGTCGCCTTCACCCTGGTCCTGGCCGGACTGATCGTCTTCAACGTCATGGTGCTGCGCAACCAGTCGCAGTATTCCCAGATCACCGACATGGCCGGGCGCCAGCGCATGCTGTCGCAGAAATTCGGCAAGGAGGTGCTGCTGGTGGCCGGTGGCGTGGCGGTGGACCATCTGGCGACCTTGCGGGTGATGCGGGATTCCCTGGCGGCCTTGATGGAAGGCGGCGAGATCATCGTCAATCTGGATACCGGCGCCAAGGTGGACCTGCCGCCAGCACCCAATGCCGAGATCCGCGCCAAACTGGCGGAACAGGCCGTGGCGTTGCGACTGTATGAGCAGGCGGCGACCGCATTTCTCGCCAGCACCAGCGGTGATGGCCGCCGGGCCGACAAGATGAAGGACCTGCTGGCCGCCCAAAGCCAGGTCAGCGACGCCGCCGAAGGCGCGGTGAAGATGCTCAGCTACCACGCCTGGTCGTCGATCCAGTCCATGATCTGGCTGCAGGTGGCGATCGGCGCGATTATCGGTTTTCTGGCCATGGTCATCAGCCGCCTGATCGGCCGCCAGATCGCCGAGCCGCTGGAGGCCTGCTCCGAGGCGGCGCGCAAGGTGGCCGAGGGCGACCTGCGGATCGAGGCCCTGGATGTGCATTCGTCCGACGAGATCGGCCTGTTGCAATCCTCGTTCAATGAAATGGTGGCCAGCCAGCGCGATGTGGCGTCCCAGGCCCGCTCGGCCTGCGATTCGCTGATCGCCGCCGCCGCCGCCATCCTGTCCTCGGCCCAGGAACAGGCGGCGGGCACCAAGCAGCAGGCGGCGGCGGTGCAGGAGATCACCACCACCGTCGAGGAAATCAGCCTGTCGGGCAAGCAGGTGGCGGAGCGGTCGCGTCAGGTGGCGGGCACCGCCGAGGCGGTGGCCAGTTCCGGCACCACCGGCCTGCAGGCGGTGCGCGACGCCTCGGTGGGCATGGAGGCCATCCGCGAGCAGACCGAGACGGTGGCCGAGAACATCATCACCCTGTCCGAGCGCACCCAGGCGGTGGGCGAGATCATCGCCACCGTCAACGAGATCGCCGAGCAGTCCAATCTGGTGGCCCTGAATGCCGCCATCGAGGCCGCCGATGCCCGCGAACAGGGCCGTCGCTTCTCGGTGGTGGCGGGCGAGATCAAGAATCTGGCAGATCAGGCCAAGGAGGCCACGGCCCAGGTGCGCGGCATCCTGGAACAGACCCAGAAGGGCATCAACACCTCGGTGATGCTGACCGAGGAGGCGCTGAAAAGGGTCGAGGCGGGGCGCGAGCGTACCACCCAGTCGGAACATGTCATCCGCCAGATGTCCGACAACATCCAGGAAAGCGTCCACGCCTTCCAGCAGATCGTCGGCGCCACCAACCAGCAGCAGATCGGCCTGGAACAGGTGACCCAGGCCCTGCATGAAATCCGCCAGGCCAGCCAGCAGACGGCGCTGACCACCGCCCAGCTTGAGAAGGCCTCGCTCGATCTCAGCCATCTCGGCCAGAACCTGGCCCGGACCTTGGAGAAATACCGGCTGTGAAGGGCATCCGCGAAAGGCTTCTCGAAGCCTTTCACATCGAGTACCGCGAACACCTGGAAGCCATCCGTGGGCTGCTGGACGAACTTGCCCGGCGCACGGAAGGCAGTGGTATCGCGCAACTGGATGAGACCTTCCGTCGCGCCCATTCGCTGAAGGGCGCCGCCCGCGCCGTCGACCTGCCGCCCATCGAGCAACTGGCCCATCGGCTGGAAACCCTGTTCGCCCGTATCCGCAGCGGCGACATCAAGCTGGACCCCGCCTTGGCCGCCCTGATCGGGCGGGTGCTGGACGCGGTGGAGGATTGGGTCTCGGCCAACAGCGCGGGCGAAACCCTGCCGGACATGGACGCCGCCATGG
Source organism: Paramagnetospirillum marisnigri (assembly GCF_001650715.1). Lineage (GTDB taxonomy): Bacteria > Pseudomonadota > Alphaproteobacteria > Rhodospirillales > Magnetospirillaceae > Phaeospirillum > Phaeospirillum marisnigri. The sequence goes on from NZ_LWQT01000039.1 coordinate 61,438, forward strand.
CCGAACTGGACCATGTGCTGGCCGGTCGCCCACTCCAGCCTTCACCATCATCACCATCGCCACCACCACCGCCACCGCCACCGCCACCGCCCGTTCCCGCCGCCCTCGCCGCCGCCGTGCCCTCGCCGCCGCCAGAGCCCCAGCCTGCCGCTGCCGAGGATACGGAACGGGTGACGGCGCCGCTTCGCGCCGAGGAGACGGTGCGGGTGCGGGCCCAGCATCTCGACCGGCTGCTGCGCACCACCAACGAGCTGGTCACCGAAACCATGATCCAGCGCCAGCTCACCGGCATGCTGCTGGATATCGACCGCAGCCTGGGCGATTTCGACAAGCAATGGCGCCGGGTGCGCAAGGTGGCTTCCGCCCTGGTGCGCCAGGCGGTGGATCACGAACGTTCCAGCCAGTTGGACAGGCAGTTCGAGTCCCTGGAGCAGTCCCTGCGCGCCCTGGTGGCGGAGACGCGGCACGGGCGGCGACTGCAGCAGCGTACCGGCTGGACCTTGCGCCAGTTGGGCGGCGAGTTGCAGCAGGAAGTCCGTCAGGTCCGCATGGTTCCCGCCGACAGCATTTTCGGTGGCTTCCGCAAGATGGTGCGAGACATTGCCCGCGATGCCGGCAAGCAGGTGGAGGTCCAGGTGGCAGGCCTGGATGTGGAGGCCGACCGCATGGTGCTTCAGGGGCTGAAGGACCCGGTGATGCACCTGCTGCGCAACGCGCTCTCCCACGGCGTCGAGCCGCCCGAGGAACGGGTGGCGGCGGGCAAGCCGCCCGTGGCCACCATTTCGCTGCGCTTCGACGTGTCCGACGGGCGGCTGGCGGTGCTGGTGGAGGATGACGGCCATGGAGTCGATTACCAGGCCATCCGCGCCAAGGCGGTGGAACGCGGCGCCTTGTCCGAGGACGAGGCGGCCGGACTGGAGCGCGAGGCGCTGCTGGATCTGATCTTCGATCCCGGTTTTTCCACCGCCCGGCAGGTGGACGATCTGGCCGGGCGCGGCATGGGCCTTTCGGTGGTGCGCGAGGCTGCCGCCATGATGAACGGCACCGTCGAGGTGCGCCGCCGCCAACCGGCCGGAACCTGCTTCCGCCTGTCGGTGCCGCTGTCGGTGTCGACCCAGCGGCTGTTCCTGGTGGAATGCCAGGGCCATGTCTATGCCCTGCCCACCGAGGGCGTCGACCGCCTGTACCGGGTCAAGGCCGAGGATGTGGGGACGGTGGAAGGCAAGTCGGTGGTCTATCTCGGCGGCCGCCAGTTGCCGCTGCTGTCCTTGGCCCATCTGCTGGCCCTGGGCGAAAGCTCGGTCAAGGTGACCCGCAACGTGGTGCCGTTGGTGGTGTTGCAGAATGGCGACCGCCGGGTCGCCATCGCGGTGGATTCCTTCCTGTCCATCCGCGAGGGGCTGGTGAAGGATATCGGGGTTCCCGGCGTGCGCGGCACCATGGTGGCGGGCGGCATGCTGATGGAGGACGGCCGCATCGCCCTGGTGCTCAATCCGTTTGAAATTGTCGAGACCTTCCGCAAATCCGGCAGCATCCGGGTCCTGACCACGGTGGAGAAGCCGGTGGAACGCCGGGTGCCGGTGATCCTGGTGGTGGACGACTCCTTGACCACCCGTACCCTGGAAAAGAGCATCCTGGAGGCCCACGGCTATCAGGTGCGTCTGGCCTTCGACGGGCTGGAGGCGCTGGGCCGTCTGCGCGCCGAGCAAATTGACCTGATCATTTCCGATATCCAGATGCCACGCCTGGATGGCTTCGGTTTGCTGCAGGCCATCAAGGCCGATCCGGTCCTGAAATCCATACCGCTGATCCTGGTCAGCTCGCTGGAAGCGCGCGAGGACCGCGAACGCGGTCTGGCCCTGGGAGCCGATGCCTATGTGGTCAAGCGCAAGTTCGACCAGAAGGAACTGCTGGAAACCATAGGACAGTTCCTATGAAACGGAAAATCCGCGTCCTGATCGTCGAGGACTCCCTGGTGGTGCGCGAGTTGCTCAAGCACATCATCGGCTCGGATGCCCGCTTCGAGATTCTGGCGGCGGTGGACAGCGCCGAGAAATGCCTTGAATTGCTCGAGACCACCAGCCCGGACGTGATCTCGCTGGATATCCGCCTTCCCGGCATGAACGGGTTGGACGCCACGCTGCAGATCATGGCCAAGCGGCCGACTCCCATCGTGGTGGTGGCGGCCCAGGTGGATGACGATGAGTTGAACATCGCCATGAACGCGCTGCGCGCCGGGGCGCTGTCGGTGGTGGAAAAGCCGGTGGGCGTCACCAATGTGGCCTTCGAAGCCATGGCGGGAAAGCTGTGCACCCAGTTGGCCATCATGAGCCAGGTCAAGGTGGTGCGCCAAGGTATCGATCGCGGCTTGCGCTTCGGCAGCGTGGAAGTGCCGCAGGCCCCCAACTTCCGCCCCGGCAGCTATTCCATGGTCGGACTGTGCGCCTCAACCGGTGGGCCGCAGGCCCTGGTCCAGGTGCTGTGCGGGCTGGGGGATGGCTATCCGCTGCCCATCTTGCTGGTGCAGCACATCACCTCGAGCTTCCTCGAGGGATTCGTGTCCTGGCTGTCGGGAGCGACGCCGTTCCAGGTCCATATCGGCCAGGAAGATGAATTGCCGCTGCCGGGCCATATCTATGTCGCCCCGGTGGACCGCCATCTGGCGCTGATCCATGGGCGCCTCGCCATCCAGGACGGACCGGCCGTCAGCGGCCAGAAGCCATCGGGCACCGTGCTGTTCCGTTCGCTGGCCCGCGAACTTGGGCGCCAGGGGATCGGCGTGGTGCTGACCGGCATGGGTAATGACGGAGCGGACGGGCTGGCCGAAATGCGTCAGGCCGGGGGCTATACCGTGGGCGAGGATGCCTCGACCTGTGTGGTGTTCGGCATGCCCTCGGCCGCCTTCAAGCTGGGTGCGGTGCGTGAGATGCTGCCGCTTCCCGCCATCGCCCCCCGGCTGCGCGATCTTGCCAATGTCGGAGGAGGGGTGTGACCGATCAACGGTTGATCATGATCGTGGAGGATTCGGTCACCCAGGCCATCCGCCTCCAGTTCGCCCTGGAACAGGAAGGGTTCCAGTCGGTGATCGCCGCCTCGGGCGAGGAGGCGCTGGAGCTGATCAATACCCGGCTTCCCAGTCTGATCATCGTCGATTACCACCTGCCGGGTATCCAGGGCGACGAGTTGTGCCGCCAGATCCATATGGATATCACCACCCGGGGGATTCCGCTGCTTATGCTGACCTCCGATGACACCTCGGCGGTCGAACTGCATGGCCTGGAGAGTGGCGCCGATGATTTCGTCGCCAAGTCCGAGGACCCGGAAATCCTGCTGCTGCGCGTCCACAACCTGTTGCGCAAGTCACGTCACCAGGCGGTGGGTGTCGAGGTCGGGCGCTCCTTGTTCCGGCGGTCGCGGGTCCTGGTGATCGACGACAGCAACACCTATCGCCAGAGCCTGGCCCAGGAACTGACCGACGAAGGCTGCGACGTGGTGATCGCGCCGTCCGGCCCCGAAGGCTTGGTCGAACTCGGGCGCGGCGACTATGACTGCGTCATGGTCGACATGGTGATGCCCGGCATGGACGGTATCGCCGTGTGCAAGGAGCTGGCGGCGCGGCGCAGCGACGACGCGGCGCCGCTGGTGGTGCTCATGCTCTCGGCATACGAGACCAAGGAGAATGTTGCCCGCGCCCTCGAGGCCGGTGCCGACGACTTTGTCGGCAAATCCACCGGGATGAGCGTGTTGCGCGCCCGCCTGCGGGCCTTGTTGCGGCGCAAATTCCTGCTGGAGCAGAACCAGCGGATATTGGATGTAATCCGCCTGCGCGAGATGGAAACCCTGCGCGCCAAGGCGGAGAAGGAGGCGGCCGAGGCCCGCGCCGCCCTTGCCGAGGGATTGGCCAAGGCCAATCGGGAGCTGGAAGAGGCCAATGCCAGGCTGCGCGAGACCCAGGTCCATCTGATCCAGTCGGAGAAGATGGCGTCGCTGGGTCAGTTGGTGGCCGGTATCGCCCATGAGATCAACAACCCGCTGTCTTTCGCCCTGTCCAATGTCTTCTCCATCGAGGGCTGGCTGACCTCGGTCCTGGGGGACAGTGGCGCCCTGTCCGCGGAGCATGCCGCCCTGCTGGAGAAGTCGCGCAGGCGTATCCTCGATACCGGCCAGGGGCTGGAACGGGTGCGGGAACTGGTGGTCAAGCTGCGGACCTTCTCCCGCCTGGACCAGGGCGAGTTCAAATCCATCGACGTGCGCGATGCCCTGGAATCGGTCCTGCTGTTCCTGCGGCACAAGACCACCGACCGCATCGCGATCGAACGTCATTACCAACGCGACAACATGCTGGCCTGCTATGCCGGGCAGCTCAATCAGGTCCTGATGAACGTGGTGGCCAACGCGGTGGACGCCATTGCCGATAAGGGGACCATCACCATCACCACCGGCCGTGACGGCGGCATGTTCATGATTACCGTTGCCGATACCGGTTGCGGTATCCAGCCCGAACACCTCGAGCGCATCTTCGATCCGTTTTTCACCACCAAGCCGGTGGGGCAGGGAACGGGGCTTGGTCTTTCCATTTCCTACGGTATCATCACTCATCATCGGGGGCGGATCGAGGTGTCCAGTACGCCGGGTGCCGGGACCAGCGTTCGCATCCTGGTTCCGCTCGACCTCAGGGGGGGATCGGAGACATGACCAGCGCCGTGGGGGCGTCGGTGGGAGATCGCAGGCTGGGGGTTCTGGTCGTTGACGACGAGCCTCAGATCCTGACCGCCATCAGCGATCTGCTGGATCCGGAATTCCGGGTCTGGACCGCCTCCGATGGGGCCGCGGCCCTGGAAATCCTGGAACGCGCCGATGTGGCGGTGATCTTGTCGGACCAGCGCATGCCCGGCATGACCGGAGCCGAGTTCCTGGGTCGTGCCCGCTCGCTCTCCGAGGCCACAAGGGTGCTGGTCACCGGCTATTCCGACCTGGACGCCCTGGTGACGGCGGTCAATCTCGGCCAGATTCACGCCTATCTGTCCAAGCCGTGGAACCCCCTGGAGCTGAAGGTGGTGGTCCGCGCCGCCGCCGACCGCTGGCGGCTGGGACGCAGCCTGGATCAGGAACGCAATCTGTTGCGCTCGCTGATGGGCAATATTCCCGACGCCATTTCCTTCAAGGACCGCACCCTGACCTTCACCCGGCTCAACCGGGCGGCGGCGGCCATGCTGGGGGCGGCCGATCCCCAGGATATCGTCGGCATGCGACTGGGCGAGCTGCTTCCGCCTGATCGGGCGTCACGGGTCGAGGCGGAGGAGCGCGGCGTGATCGAGACCGGGCTTCCGGTCACGGACCAGTTGGAGGAGGTGGCGGATTCCCAAGGGGAAAGCCGCTGGTTCTCGGTCACCAAGGCGCCCATCTGGCAAGACGGCATCGTCACCGGTCTGGTGGCGGTGGCGCGTGACGTCACCCTTCGCAAGGAAGCGGAAGACTATCTGCGCCACGCCCGCGACCGGCTGCAGGAGGCGGTGGACGAGCGCACCTTGTGGCTGCAGCAGGAAGTCCGTCGCCGCGCCGATGCCGAGGCCCAGGCCCAGGCGGCGCGCGAGGCGGCCGAGACCGCCAACCGGGCCAAGACCATCTTCCTCGCCAATATGAGCCACGAGCTGCGCACGCCGCTCAACGCCATCCTCGGCTTCTCGGAGCTGGCCGCCAGCATCATGGACCCGCCCGCCCAGGAACGGTATGGCGGTTTCTTGGACAATATCACCGAATCGGCCCAGCATCTGCTGCGGGTGATCAGCGACATCCTGGATGTGTCCCGGGTCGAGGTCGGCAAGGTGGTGCTGCGGGAAAGCGACGTTGATCTGGCCGATGCGGTGCGTTCGGTTCGCCGCCTGATCGAGCATGTGGTTCTGGGCAAGCGTCAGACCCTCGACAGCGATGTTCCCGATGGCCTGCCCCGCTTGCGCGGCGATGCCCGGCTGATCAAGCAGATATTGCTCAATCTGGTCTCCAATGCCGCCAAGTTCACTCCCGAAAACGGCCATATCCGCGTTGCGGCCAGCTTGCGCGATGGCGGAGTCGTGGTGGTGGTGGAGGATGACGGCGTCGGTATCGCCCCCGAGGATCTCAGTATGGTGCTGCAGCCTTTCGGGCAGGCGGAAAACACCATCAGTCCCAAGCATGAAGGAACAGGTCTGGGACTGCCGCTGGCCAAGGGCTTCGCCGAACTGCACGGCGGCAGCTTGGCGCTGGACAGCGAGCCGGGGCGGGGAACCCGGGTGACGGTGATCTTCCCCGCCACCCGGACGGTCATATAGGTCCCCTCAATCGGCGGGCGGGGGGCTCCGCCCCCCCCCCTTGCCTCTCGCGCCATGCGGCGCGCCGGACCTCGCCCGCAACTCCTCGCCGATGACGCATCGGCTCGTCGGAGTCCCCGCACTTCTCAGGCCGAGCGCTTGGCCGCCGCGTTGGAGGCGTGCACCGACATGGCCAATCCATCGTCGTGGACGCTGATGGCGTCCTCGGGATAGGCCCCGATCTGGTGAATGGACAGGTCGGCCCCGGCGAATTCCTCCTCGTCGGACAGGCGGATGCCGAAGGCCGCCTTCAGCCCGCCATAGACCGCCAGTCCGCCCACCAAGCCGAAGGCGGCGCCGCCCAGGGTGCCGGTGATCTGGGCGCCCAGGCTGACACCGCCCAGTCCGCCCAGGGACTCTTGCCCGAACACGCCGCAGGCAATGCCGCCCATCAGGCCGCACATGCCGTGCAACGCCCAGACACCCAGCACGTCGTCGATCTTCCAGCGGATCTGGCACTGGTTGAACAGCCAGACGAACATGCCGCCCGCCACGGCCCCGGTGGCCAGGGCGCCGATGGGATGCATGACGTCGGAGCCGGCGCAGACCGCCACCAGACCGGCCAGGGCGCCGTTATGGACGAAGCCGGGATCGTTGCGTCCCACCAGCAGGCTGGTGACGATGCCGCCGACCATGGCCATCAGCGAGTTGATGGCCACCAGGCCGGAAATATCGGCCACCACCTGGGCGCTCATGACGTTGAAGCCGAACCAGCCCACCGACAAGATCCAGGCTCCCAGGGCCAGGAACGGAATATTGGACGGCGGTATGGCGACCAGTCGGCCGTCGCGGCGATAGCGCCCCAGACGGGCGCCCAGCATCAGCACCGCCGCCAGACCGATCCAGCCGCCCACCGCGTGAACCACCACCGATCCGGCGAAGTCGTGGAAGCCGACGCCGAACAGTCCCTTCATCATGTCCTGGAAGCCGAACTTGCTGCCCCAGACCATGCCTTCGAAGGTGGGATAGACCAGGCCCACCAGGATGGCGGTGGCCATCAACTGGGTGCCGAATTTGGCCCGTTCGGCGATGCCGCCCGACACGATGGCGGGAATGGCGGCGGCGAAGGTGGCCAGGAAGAAGAACTTGACCAGGTCATAGCCCTGGACGGCAAAGCCGGTGCCGCTCTTGCCCACCAGGACGTCGGCCCCTACCAGGAAGCTGGTTCCGTAGGCGACCGAGTAGCCGATGAAGAAATAGGCAATGGTCGAGACCGCGAAATCCGACAGGATCTTCACCAGCGCGTTGACCTGATTCTTCTTGCGAACCGTGCCCACCTCCAGGAAGGCGAAGCCTGAATGCATGGCCAGAACCATGATCGCCCCCAGCAGGATGAAGAGTACATCCGCGCCCGTCCTAACCGTCTCCATATCCATCCTCGATCGTTGCCTGACCCGCCCGTGAAAGGGTGGGGCGCCGGGTTCAATTTGCATGCCACCAAGGCGTATTCATAAGACTGGCATCAAATCAGATGGTTGGCAGGACTTCTGGATTTGTTTTCAACTGACATGCCCAAGATGTCATCTTGGGGGGTGAGTGTTCTGCTCAAACAACAAGCAATCATCATCTGCGCACTGATTGACGCAAATATTTTGATTATTCTGAGGGCAGAAATGTGGCGAGCCTAAAAATTAGGCGCAGTGCTTTCATGAAAAGACAGCGCCGAGGACCGCAAGCCTGCTGGCTTACGGTCCTGGGCGGTGACAAATCCTGAAGAAGGAAATGGCGCGAGTGACGGGGCTCGAACCCGCGACCTCCGGCGTGACAGGCCGGCGCTCTGACCAACTGAGCTACACCCGCGCGAGGGCCGTGGATATAGCAGGCCCATCCCACCTGTGCAAGCGTGATTCGTGATGATTTCGGGGTGGCGCTTGCACTATTTTGTGGGCGAGCAATGGCGGGAGGCGAAAGTGCCTGAAATCATCAATCTCAATCGCTATCGGAAGGCGCGGGCCAAGGCCGAGGCGCAGGAGCGGGCGGCCGACAATCGCGTCGCCTTCGGCCGCACCAAGGTGGAAAAGACCGAGGCTCGCAAGGCAAGGGAGAAGCTGGACCAGGCCCTGGATGGCAAGAAGCTAGAAGATTAAATTCGTTCAAAGGTATGCAAGTGTGCCTCCTCCGTATGCTGGCCGTTATCGACTTTTTCGTGGCAAAGAATTGATGTAGAATTGTTGCTTGATTAATATATTTGTATATTCAAGAAGAATGCGGTCAACCGCATCTTTGTCCGGGGAGGAAAGGATGGGTGCGTCGAAAAGGGGAGGGGATTGCATTCCACCTCCCGATTTGCTGCCTGTTCTGTTCGAGCGACTGAATGATGTCTTCTTCCGGTCCTCCGCCGATGGCCGGTTGGATTGGCTGTCGCCCAATGTCTCCAAACTGCTGGGCTACACTGCCGATGAACTTATCGGCACCTCGGCGCACCGGCTCTATGTGCGTCCCGATGATCGCGTCGCCCTGCTGAAGGCGGCGCTGGAGGCCAAGGGCGCGGCGGTGGAAATGGAGGTGGAACAGCGGCGCAAGGACGGCGCCACCATCTGGTCCCTGATCTCCGTCTGCGCCGTCACCAAGCCGTCGGGGGAATTCGCCGGTATCCAGGGCATGGTGCGCGATATCACCGATCTGTGGCTGACGCGCAAGACCCTGGAGGACAGCGAGGATCGTTTCCGGCGGCTCTCCGACGTGGCCACCGAGGCCATCTGTATCCATTTCGAAGGCAAGATCATCGACTTCAATCGGGCGTTCGAGACCCTGTTCCGATATTCCCGCGAGGAATTCCTGAGCATGTGGGCCTGGGATGTCATCGACCCCCGCGACATTCCCCGCGCCAAGGAGATGGTCCGGCTGCAATACGAAGACCCTTACGAGGTCCGCGGCCTGCGCAAGGACGGCAGCATCTTCCCCATGGAGATCTACTCCAAGCACAGCAAGATGGGGGAGAAGTCGGTGCGGGTCACCTCCATCCGCGATCTGACCCAACGCAAGCAGGCGGAAGAGACGGTGCGGCTGCTGTCGCAGGCGGTGGAGCAGAGCCCGGTGGGCGTCATGGTGGTCGATGGCGCCGGAATGGTGCAATACGTCAACTCGGCCCATGCCGAGATTTCCCACCATCCGGTGGAGACGGTGGTTGGGCGCCCGCTGGTGCAAATGTTTCCCGCCAAGGCACGCGGCGTGGTCGAGGAGATGTGGCGGACCCTGTCGGGCGGCGGCGACTGGCGCGGTGAGGTTCAGTCCCAGGCCAAGGGCGGCCCGTCCAGCTGGTTGCAGGTCCGCGCCTCGCGGGTGGCGACTCCGGGCGAGGACGCGACCCATTTCCTGATCGTCATGGAGGACGTCACCGTCCGCAAGGAACAGGAGCGTCGGCTGCAGCATCAGGCTTTGTTCGACGGCCTGACCGACCTGCCCAACCGCACCCAGGCCCTGGACCGCTTGTCCCACGACATCGAGACCGCCCGCGACGCCGACCGCAAGGTGGCGTTGCTGTTTGTCGACCTGGATGAGTTCAAGTCCATCAATGATTCCCTGGGCCATGAATATGGGGATGAGCTGCTGGTCCTGGCCTCGGAGCGGCTGCGCCGCGCCGCCGGGTCGGGGGCCATGGTGGCGCGTTTCGGCGGCGATGAATTCCTGGTGATCATGGGCGATATCGAGGGAGCCGCCGCCGCCGAGGTGGTGGCGGCCGCCATTGTCGAGGAATTCTCGTCTCCCTTCGGGATCAGCCGCCGCGACCTGATCGCCACCGCCAGCATCGGGCTGGCCATCTATCCCGATGACGGCCGCACCCCCCAGACCCTTCTGCGCAATGCCGATACCGCCATGTACCAGGCCAAGCTGGGCGGGCGGAACCGGTATTGCTTCTTCACCGCCCGCATGAACGAGGAGGCCGAAAGCCGCCTTCGCATCGAGGGCGAGCTGCGCCGCGCCGTGGGCACCGAGCAGCTGTTCCTGCACTACCAGCCGCTGGTGGAAGTCCGGACCGGCCGGGTACTGGGCATGGAAGCCCTGTTGCGATGGAAGAACCCGGAGCTGGGGGCGATGCCGCCCGACCGCTTCATTCCCCAGGCGGAGACCAGCGGCCTGATCGTTCCCATCGGGCGCATGGTGCTGAATTCCGCCTGCCTGGCGGCACGGCGCTGGGTCGATGCCGGATTCGGCGATGTGCGGGTCTGCGTCAACGTCTCGCCGCGTCAATTCCAGGATGCCGGTTTCCTGGGGGATGTGCGTGCGGCCCTGGGTGCCACCGAATTGCCAGCCGCCAATCTGGAGCTGGAAATCACCGAGGGACTGCTGCTGGCCGAGCGGGGCGAGGTGGATGTCCTGCTGCATGCCCTGGGCGATATGGGGGTGCACCTGTCCATCGACGATTTCGGCACCGGCTATTCGTCGCTCAGCTATCTGGAACGCTATCCCTTCGATACCTTGAAGATCGACCGCTCCTTCATGGTCGGCATGCTGGAACGCCAGGAGCGCAAGGTGCTGGTGGAAACCATTGTCGCCATGGCCTCGGGCCTGGGGCTCAAGGTCATCGCCGAGGGGGTGGAAACCACCGAGCAACTGGCCCATCTCGACGCCATCAACTGCGATATCGCGCAGGGCTATCTGTTCAGCCGCCCGATACCCGAAGCCGAGGTGATGGCCCTGCTGGAGCGCGGCTTCTCCGTCTGATCAATTTTCCTGCCAGGGCAGGGGGCAGGCCCGCCAGCGTTTCCAGGCCTTCTCGGCCTCGGCGGTCAGGGCCGGGCGCCGCGCCTGGTGCCATCCCGCCACCAGTCCGGCGGCCTTGGCCTTGGGGCCGGTCATGTGCTTGCCGCTCAGCTTCGGGCCGGCGACCGCGATGTCGTTCAACTGCCCCAGCACATCCTGCAACTCGGCCAGTTCCGCCAGGAACACCTTCATATGCTTGCGCGGCACCAGCGAGGCGAAAAACTCTCCGGCATAGCGCACCTGCTTGCAGTTGATGCGCACCTGATGCTGTTCCTCGGGGCTGAGGCGGCCGAGGGAATCCCGGGCTTCCGCGATCAGTCGCCGCACCGCCTTGCCCAGGCGCGGCATGGCGAATTCGGCGATGGGAGCGTCCAGCTTGCGTTTGCGCGGGGCATCGGGACGCCCCAGCCAGTCCCCGGTTTCCACCCATTCGCCCAGCCCCAGCACCAGGGCGGCGAAGCGGCGGCTCTGTACCGCCTCCATGGCGGCCGCGACCTTGGCATCGCGATCGCTTTGCCAGTGCTGCCGCAGCGCGACCAGTCCGTCATTGCCTGGATGGCGTTCCAATACCGGTTCGACGATTTCGGCCAGGAAAACTTCGGCATCGCGGGCCGGTCCGAGATGGGCCAGCAGCCAGCGCAGATCGGCCTTGACCTCATCCAGCCGGGGGGAGTCGAGGACCGGGCGGAAGACCTTCACCGCCGAACGCAGGCGGCGCAATGCCACCCGCATCTGGTGGATGGCCTCTCCCTGGCCGGTGGTCAGCAGGCAGTGTTCATTGACCAGCAGATGGTCCAGGCAGGACCGGGCGATGGATTGGAAGGCCTCGGCCACGGTCAGGCCGGGATGCAGCGTCGGGGCTTTCGCCTTTTGCGGCGTGGTCAGGCGCCCCATGGCCAGGCGATAGCCTCGCTCGGACTTGCTGGCGACCAATGGCCGCGCCGGAACCGTCTCCATGATCCGTCGCGCCAGGGAGAACAAACGCTCCGGCTTGCCACGGCGCAATTCCAGCTCGATCTCGCAGATATCGGTGCTCAAGGCTCCGGCGCGGACATGCCCCAGGTCCAGGGCGACCTCGATCTCCCAGTCGGCCTCTTCGCCGCCATCGGACAGATGGAGAACCTCCCGCTCGATGGCGGTGGAAAACACCGGCTCCAGCCGGGCGATCAGGGAGTCATCGTCGAAACTGGGCAGTCTGGTGGATTTGAGATGTTCGGGGTCGAGGGCGAAGCGCTCCAGCGGCGCTTCCCATTCCGAGCGGGTGAACAAGCCGCCCGAGGTGGTGGACCCGGCGGTCTTGACGGTTTGGACATGGCCGGTTTCGGTTACCCTCAGCCTGAGGGCGATCCCGGCCTGGGCCAGGGCCATGTCCGGGGTATCGAAATAGGTGGACTCCAGGTGCCGACACCGGGCCTGACTGCCGGAAGGCAGCCGGAGACAGGAGCGAAGCGCGGAACTGGCCAGATCCTCCGGCCTTATCGCAAGCTTCAGTTCGATTTCCTGGCCGTCCATGAGGCTCCCCTGGGCGAAGCCGAATTATAGCGACAAAGCCGGGCCACGCCAATCTCCGACGGCATTAGTAAAGTGTGAACTTTCTGCGGGGCATGATAACCCGGTATGAAAGTGTCGCCAGTGGTCCGCCGGTCATGTCATTCATGATGGCGGGGGCTTGGCCTGCCCGGTGTCTGCCAGGGGGAAGAGGACGATGAGCTTGGGACGTGTCAGCCGGGTGGTCTTGGCGATGCTCGTCGTGGTCCCGTTCAGCGGCTGCGGTCCGTTGAACGATCCCTTGGGCCCCACCCAGGTCTTGAAGGATTGGGTCAAGATCTTCGGCGATCCCAATTCCGACAAGGCCATGACCCTGATGGCCCAGGGCGACTATCCCAATGCCGAGCGCGCCGCCTTGCTGACGCTTCGCAACAACCCCAAGGATCCTTACGCGCTCTATGTGGCGGGCATGGTCTATCAGGCGACGGGCCGCTATGACCTGTCCCGGCAGTATTACGAGGTGATTCTGGCCAACCGTCCCCAGGTCACCATCACGGTCCTGGCGGATGGAGCGCCGCAGGTCCGCACCCTGGTGGATGTCGCCCAGGCCAATATCGCCGTGATCGACAAGGTTACCGGCCGCTCCGCCCCGCGCACCGCCGCCCGCTCCGGGCGCATGCCCGACCCCACCGGATTCGTCGAGCCGCTGCCGCCCATGACTGCCGGGCGCGGCGCGGGCGTCATGGCCGAGCCCCTGGACGGCCCTGGCGGTACCACGGCCCAGGCGGGGAATGCCGAGGCCAATGTTTCCAATCGCTTCCGTATCCTGCGCCGCCTGCTGGACGAAGGTCTGGTGACGCCCGATGAATACGCCCGGCGCCGCAATACCAATCTCGGCGCCTTGACGCCCTATTCGAGCAAGCTGCCGCCCGCCCAGGGACTGGAGCGGCCCGGCCCCACCGATGCTCAGGTGCTCGATCGGCTGAAGGAGTTGGGCAAGGCCCTGGAAACTCGCGCTATTTCTCCCGCCGAGCACGCCGCCGAGCGTGGCGCCATTCTCGACGCCTTGCTGCCGGCCGAGCCGCGCAAGGTCGACCTGCCGGTGCTGCCGCCCAAGGACGTGATGGAAGCCGCCTCCGCGGTGGGCCGGGTCGAGCGCATGCGGGCCGCCGGTCTGGTCTCGGCCGACGAGGCCAAGAAGGAAAAGGACGCGGTGGAACGGGTGCTCGATACCCAACTGGCCAAGGTGCCGGTCAGCGGCACCGCCACCGGATTGCGGCAGGGATCTCCGCCCTCCAACGGTAATGGCGCCAAGACGGGAGGTAGCACCCCCGGTGCCTCGCTCGCCACGCTGAAGTCGGAAGAGGAAGCGCAAAAGTCCTGGGAAAAGATCAAGGCCAAGTTCCCCGAGGAACTGGGGGGCATGAACGCCAGCATGCGCAAGGTCGATCTGGGCGAAAAGGGAAGCCGCTGGAAGGTGGTGGTCGGGCCACTGAAAAGCCAGGATGAAGCCCGCAAGTTGTGCAAGGTCCTGAAGCTTTATCGTCAGTCCTGCGACCCGACCAGCTATTGACGCAATCCTGCCGGGATATAGTGATATTGGTTCCTCCGGCACTGCGGGCATAAGCTGGTGGGCGAGGGGTGAGCCAGGGGGATGCCATGACGATCAAGGATATTCTGGTGCATGTTGACGGCTCGGCCCGTGGCGAAGCCCGGCTGGAGCTTGCCCTGGCCCTGGCCGCGGAGCACGAAGCCCATCTGGTGGCGCTGCATGTGCGCGGCCGCACCCAGTATGGAAAGCTGCTGGCGGTGCAACTGGGGGCCGATATGGATGGCATCCTGGCCCGGGATGACGCGGAACTGGCCGCCCAGGCTCAGGCCCAGGTGGAAGCCCGGCGGGGAAACGGCGCTGTTTCGCTGGAATGGCGCGATGTGGTGGGCGATACCGCCGACACACTCGCCCTGCATGGCCGGTACTGCGATCTGGTGGTGATCGGCCAAACCGCCCCCGATGATATGAATGGTCGGCCATTGGCCGATAATCTGGTGCTGGCCATGGGCAGGCCGGTGATGGTGGTTCCCCATTCCGGCACATTTCCCAGTATTGGCCGCCGTGTCCTGGTGGCGTGGAATGGCAGCCGCGAGGCCACCCGGGCGATTCACGATGCCCTGCCGATCCTGGCCCGCGCCAGCTCGGTCCGGGTCATCGCCGTCAATCCCGGCCACGGCATGTCTGGTCATGGCGAGCTTCCCGGTGCCGATATTTGTCTCCATCTCTCACGCCATGGCGTCAACGCCATTGGCGAGCATATCCGCTCGGACGAGGTGGATGCGGGCGCCATGCTGCTCAACCGGGCGATGGACGAGGATTGCGATCTGGTGGTGATGGGCGGTTATGGCCGGTCAAGGCTGCGCGAAATGGTTCTGGGCGGTGCGACGCACCATCTCCTCCAGCACATGACCGTGCCGGTCCTGTTCAGTCACTGATATCCCTTGTCCCGGGCCGGTGGGCCGGGCACCATATCCCGCAGTGGGAAGTCCATGGGGGGAACGGGGATGTCCATCCGACGCAGCCTTTACGTCGAGGTCGAAGGCCATGAACTCCATGTGACCGAATGGGGGGCGCCGGATGCTCCCGCCTTGGTCATGTGGCACGGCCTGGCCCGCACCGGCCGCGACTTCGACACGGCCGCGCGCCACTTCTCGGCCCGTTACCGCGTCATCTGTCCCGATACTTTGGGCCGAGGCTTGTCCGGTTGGGCCCTGCTGCCGGATCGCGACTATACCATCGAGGCCTATGCCGGACATGCGGTTGGGCTGCTTGACCGGTTGGGGGTCGGGCGCTGCCACTGGGTCGGAACCTCCATGGGCGGGCTGCTGGGCATGGCCCTGGCGGCCGGGGCCATGAAGAGCCGCATCGAGCGGCTGGTGATCAATGATATCGGGCCCCGGCCCAATCCCGCCGCCATCACCCGAATCCGCGCCTATGT
The DNA here is from genome assembly GCF_001650715.1 of Paramagnetospirillum marisnigri. Taxonomy (GTDB): domain Bacteria; phylum Pseudomonadota; class Alphaproteobacteria; order Rhodospirillales; family Magnetospirillaceae; genus Phaeospirillum; species Phaeospirillum marisnigri. The sequence continues at coordinate 76,967 of NZ_LWQT01000039.1, forward strand.
CACCGCCCGGCCCAGCTTTGGCGGGCTGCGCGAACTGGAGATGTTCCTGCGCCAGATCTACCAGCCCTTTGGCGCGCTGACCGACGAGGAATGGCGGGTGATGACGGAAAGCTCGGCCCGGCGGCGGGATGATGGACGGGTGACGGTCCACTACGATCCCGAAATCATGCGGGTCTTCGCGGAACAGCCCGACGGCCTCAACTGCTGGCCGGTATGGGACGGGGTGGCCTGCCCGACCCTGGTCCTGCGCGGCGCCACCTCCGACGTGCTGCTGCCCGAGGTTGCCGAGGAGATGACCCGGCGCGGTCCCGCCGCCCAACTGGTAACCATACCGGGCTGCGGCCACGCCCCCTTCCTCAACGTGGCCTCGCAGATCGAGGTGCTCGAGCGATTCCTGGGAAGTTAGACTTTCAGCGCGTCCACTCGCAATCCGGTCAGGGCCAGCACGTCCTTGGGACTCAGCCCGCCATCGGGATTGAGGCGGCCGCCCGCCACGGTTTCCGCCTGGGGGCGCTTGCGCACCACCAGCTCGATGGCGCATTCGGCCACCGGCGTCAGGGTCTGGTCGAAGCGGGGGAGGGTGTGGCGATAGCCGCTGGCCATGACTTCCAGGCGGCGGATATCGGCCTGGGCGCCCAGCACGCGGACGGCATCCACCAGATTGACCGAAACCGGGCTCCATGACTTGGTCTTGAAGACGGTGAAGGTCCAGCGGTTTTCCAGATTGTAGCGCGACGGCCAGAAACCCTGCTCGTACATGTCCTCGTCGGGCACCGTCACGATCAGGTGGCCACCGGGCCGCAGCACCCGGAACCAGTGCCGCAAGGCTTCCAAGGGGTCGGGCATGCGTTGCAGGGCAAAGGCGACATGGACGAAGTCGAAGCTGTTATCGGCCAGACCCGTCAGATATTGCGGATCACCGTCGATACCGTCCCACAGCCTGACGCCCTTGATCAGCGGGAACAGTTCCGAGAACTGGCTCAGCGGGTCGGTGGTGGCGCCCACATCCAGCCCCTGGCCCACGAAATACCGGGTGGCGAAATCGGGTTGGCCGAGACGGCGCAGGGTCGCCTTGCAGGTTTCCTTCATCATTCCACCGCTTGCAGACGGTCCAGAAGTTCGGCTCCACCGGGGACCTGATCGCGGAACTGCTTCCAGGCCGTCTTGCGCGCCAGCTTGTGCCAGGCTGTCAGGCTGTTGGCATCGAGATCAACCACTTCGATTCCGGCGGCCAGGAAATTTCCCGCCAGACGGCGGGTGGAGAGCGAGACGGAAGCGGCCAGGGTCTCATGCGCCCGCGCGGCCGCCGCCAGCAACTCGCGGCGTCCCCGCTCGTCCAGAGCCTCGAAACGGCGCTTGGACACCAGGATCGGTTCGTAAAGATACCACAGTGCCCCGCTCTCGCCCGGCACGGTCAGGCAGGCGAAGCTCTTTTCCATGCGCAGCGACAACAGCGTCATCACACTGGTATTGGCCACGTCGATCAGGCCGCTATTGACCAGGATGGGAAGGGTGTCCGATGTGGTGGCCGCCACCGGTGTCGCTCCGGCCGCCGCCCAGAATTCCGACATGAACGGGCCGATGGTCCGGGCCTTCAAGCCCTTGGCGTCGGCGGGAGTGGTGACGCAGCGGCCCCGGGTGGCGTAGGCGCCGGGCATCCAGGACTCGGCGATGACCATCACGCCTGCCGCCTCGATCTGCTGGCGCAGGTCCCGCATCACCGCCGAAGCCGCGATACGTTCCGCATGGGCGGGGCCGCGCACCACCCCGGGCAGCGACAGGGCCGCCAGTTGTGGGAACCGGTCCAGCAGGTAATCGGCGGGAATGAAGACCATGTCGATATTGCCCTTGGTCAGGGCGTTCCACTGGTCGGTGGGCCGCAGCAGCGAGGCGGAGGGAAACAGCCGGATGTCGAGGCCGACCCTGGCGACCTGATGGGCGATGGCGCGCATGGCCTCGTCGCGGGGATCGCCGGGAGAGAACTGGTAGGATGCGGTCCAGGTCTGGCGACCCTCGGCCATGGCCGTACCAACCAGCCCCGCCGCCAGCAGGCAGGCCGCGGCGGCGCGAATAATCCATTTCGGCAAAGGTGCAGACACCCAGAACTCCCCAACCTCTGCGCCATAATGACGCAGGACGGTGGGGGCGGCAACTGGATCAAAGTCAGGTGGCGGTGGTCAGGCCGCGCTTTCTTCGTCCAGGGCGTAACCCGCGGCCCTCACCGTGCGGATGATGTCGCTTTCGGTATCGCAGTTGAGCGCCTTGCGCAGGCGGCGGATATGGACATCCACCGTGCGGGGCTCCACATAGATGTCCGGCCCCCAGACCGCGTCCAGCAGTTCCTCGCGCGAGAACACGGTGCCAGGGTGCTGCATGAAGAACTGGAGCAGGCGGAATTCGGTGGGGCCGAGATGGATGGCCTTGCCGCCGCGCGAAACACGGTGGGCGCCGAGATCCATGCTGATATCGCCCCAGGCCAATTGTCCCTTCTGGGGGGCGGGGGCCGCCCGGCGCAGCAGGGCACGGATGCGGGCCATCAGTTCGGGCAGCGAGAACGGCTTGGTCAGGTAGTCGTCGGCGCCGGTATTGAGACCACGGATCTTGTCGCCTTCCTCGCCACGCGCCGTCAGCATGATGACGGGGAGTTCGCGGGTGGCGGGCTTGCGCCGCAACTGGCGGCAGACCTCAATGCCCGACAGGGACGGCAGCATCCAGTCCAGCAGCACCAGGTCCGGCTTGCGCTCGGCCAGCACGGTCAGCGCCTCCTCGCCATCCCCCGCCTCGCAGACCCGGTAGCCTTCTTTTTCCAGGTTGTAGCGCAGCATGGTGACCAAGGATGCTTCATCCTCGACAATCAGGATCAGCGGCTTGGACTGGGATGCCAGGCCTCCGTCGCGCACGCTCATTTGGGAACTCCGATGGTATTGCCCTTCGGACGCTCCCCCTTGGGCTGCGTGCCGAGTATCTGGAAATGCAGGGTTTCGGCGATATTGGTGGCGTGATCGCCGATCCGTTCGAAATTCTTGGCGATGAACAGCAGATGGGTGGCGGCGGTGATGGTGCCGGAATCCTCGGTCATCTGATCCACCAGATCGCGGAAGACGCCATTATACATGGCGTCCACGTCCTCGTCCCGGCTCCACACCTGGATGGCTTTTTCCAGATTGCGCTCCAGATAGGCGTCCAGGATATCCTTGACCAGGCTGCGCACCAGCTCCGCCAGCCGGACCACTCCGGCAACCGAGGCAGAAACCGGCAAGTGGTTGAGGATCAGGCAGCGCTTGGCCAGATTGGCGGCGTAGTCGCCGATCCGTTCGATCTCGCCCGAGATGTTGAGCGCGCCGACGATCTGGCGCAGATCGCTGGCCATGGGCTGGCGCAAAGCGAGCAGCCGAACCGCGAAGGTCTGGACCTCATTGTCCAACTCGTCGATCCGGGTGTCGCCCACGATGACCCGTTGGGCCAGATCGTCATCCCGGTTGGCCAATGCCTGGACGGCCGAGGACAGTTGCGCCTCGGCCATGCCGCCCATGCGGGCGATGATCGCCGTCAGATGGGCCAGTTCGTCGTCGTAGGACTTGACCGTATGATCGCTCATCCGAACCTGCCGGTAATGTAGCCCTGAGTCAGGGGCTGTTGCGGATTGGTGAAAATCTGCTCGGTGTCACCCATCTCGATCAGCTTGCCCAGGTGGAAGAAGGCGGTGCGCTGCGAGACGCGGGCGGCCTGCTGCATGGAATGGGTGACGATGACGATGGTGTAGTTGTCACGCAGCTCGTCGATCAGTTCCTCGACCTTGGCGGTGGCGATGGGGTCCAGGGCCGAACAGGGCTCGTCCATCAGGATCACCTCGGGCTCCACCGCGATGGCGCGCGCGATGCACAGACGTTGCTGCTGACCGCCCGACAGGCCGGTGCCGGATTCCTGCAGCCGGTCCTTGACCTCGCCCAGCAGGCCGGCCTTTTCCAGGCTGGTCATGACGATCTCGTCCAGCTCGGCCTGATCGGCGGCCATGCCGTGGATGCGCGGGCCATAGGCGACGTTGTCGTAAATGGATTTGGGAAAGGGATTGGGCTTCTGGAACACCATGCCCACCTTGGCCCGCAACTGCACCACATCGACCTCGCGATGGTAGATGTCGTCGCCGTCCAGGGTCAGCGAGCCGTTGACCTTGGCGCCATCCACCAGATCATTCATGCGATTGATGCAGCGCAGGAAGGTGGACTTGCCGCAGCCCGACGGACCGATCAGGGCGGTGACTTCACCGGACCGGATGTCGAGATCGACGCCGAACAGCGCCTGCTTCTCGCCGTAGAAGACCTCTAGGCCTCGGGAACGGACCTTGGCGGTTCCGTTGGTGTTTGCCGTGTTCATGGTCATGCTCATGGACTCTACCACCGCCGTTCGAATTTTTTACGCAACAGGATGGCGCCCAAATTCATGGCCGCCAGGAAGATCAGCAACACGATGATCGCCGCCGAGGTGCGCTCGACGAAGGCGCGCTCGGGCGAGTCCGCCCACAGATAGACCTGCACCGGCAGCACCGCCGAGGGATCCAGCGGCGAGGCCGGGATGTCGACGATGAAGGCCACCATGCCGATCATCAGCAGCGGCGCCGTCTCGCCCAGGGCATGGGCCATGCCGAGGATGGTGCCGGTCAGGATGCCGGGCATGGCCAGGGGCAGCACATGGTCGGTGACCACCTGCAGCTTGGAGGCTCCCAGTCCGGCGGCCGCCTCGCGGATGGAGGGCGGCACCGCCTTCAGCGCGGCCCGACCGGCGATGATGATGGTGGGCAGGCAGATCAGCGCCAGCACCAGGCCACCCACCAGCGGCGCCGAGCGTGGCATGCCGAGGAAGTTGAGGAACACCGCCAGCCCCAGCAGGCCGAACACCACCGAGGGCACCGCCGCCAGATTGTTGATGTTGACCTCGATCAGGTCGGTCCACTTGTTCTTGGGGGCGAATTCCTCGAGATAGATGGCGGTGGCGACGCCCAGCGGGAACGAGACCGCCAGGGTGATCAGCAGCGAGAACACCGAGCCCACCACCGAGCCCCACAGGCCCGCCAGTTCCGGCTCACGCGAGTCGCCCGAGCTGAACAGGATGGAGTTGAAGCGCCGGGTGACGCCGCCATCGGCTTCCAGCTCGGCCAGCCAGCCCAGCTGCTTGTCGCTCAGGCGGTTGCCCTCCTGGCCGGTCTGGCGCGAGGTATAGCCCTTGATGGCCATGTCGACGGTATCGTCCGCCACCAGCCAGAAGGTCTGGGTGGTGCCGATCAGCTCGGGATTGGCGGCCAGGGCCTTGCGCAGCGCCATGTCGGCGCCAGAGGAAATCAGCCCGGCCACTTCCCGCTTTTCGGCCCGGCTCTGGGCGGCGGGGAAGCGCTTATACATGGCGTCCTTGATCACGCCGCCATAGTCGGCGGTGGCCAGGGCCTCGGCCGTGCGCTGCTCGCCGATGCCCAGCAGCTCGGGGCTCAGCGTGACGTCCAGCTTCACATAGGTCTGGGTGAAGGCCGACAGGCCGTTGCCCAGGATGGTGAACAGCAGCAGGCCGAGGAACGTCATGGCGACCACGACCGCCGACAGGCCGATGGCCTTGAAGCGACGTTCGGCGGCATGGCGGCGCTTCAGATGGCTGGCAGCGATCTGGGCGGCGGTGCGGGTGTCCGAGGAGCGGATCAATTGCGTGCTCTCAGTCATATTTTTCTCGGTATTTGTTGACGATGCGCAGCGCGATGCCGTTCAACGCCAAGGTGATGCCGAACAAGGCCAAGCCCAGGGCGAAAGCCGCCAGGGTCTTGGGGCTGTCGAACTCCTGGTCGCCCACCAGCAAGGTGACGATCTGGGTGGTGACGGTGGTGACCGCTTCCAGCGGATTGGCGGTCAGGTTGGCGGCCAGACCGGCGGCCATGACCACGATCATGGTCTCGCCGATGGCCCGCGACGCCGCCAGCAGGATCGAGCCGACGATGCCGGGAAGGGCGGCGGGCAGCACTACCTGCTTGATGGTTTCCGATTTGGTGGCGCCCAGGCCATAGGCGCCTTCGCGCAAGGAGTGGGGCACCGCCGAGATGACGTCATCGGACAGGGACGAGACGAAGGGGATGATCATGATGCCCATGACCAGACCGGCGGCCAGCGCGCTTTCAGAGGCCACCGACAGGCCCAGCTTGGCTCCCAGGTCGCGGATGAAGGGGGCGACGGTCAGGGCGGCGAAGAAGCCGTAGACCACGGTGGGGATGCCGGCCAGCACTTCCAGCAGCGGCTTGACCACCGAGCGGAATTTGGGCGCGGCATATTCCGACATGTAGATGGCGGCCAGCAGGCCCAACGGCACCGCCACGGCCAGGGCGATCCCGGCGATCAGCATGGTTCCGGCGAACAGCGGCACGGCGCCGAACGAGCCGGAACTGCCGACCTGATCCTCGCGGATGGCCATCTGCGGGCTCCACGAGGTGCCGAACAGGAATTCGGTGACCGGCACCATCTGGAAGAAGCGGAGCGATTCGAACACCAGCGACAGCACGATGCCGATGGTAGTGAAGATGGCCACGGTGGAGGCGGCGATCAGGAAGATGCTGACGATGGATTCGACCCGATTGCGGGCACGCAGCCCGGCATGGATGCGGGCACGGGCGGCGGCCAGCCCGGCAACGGCCAGGGCAACGGCAATGGCGGCCACCGAGAGGAACATGGTCTGGCGCAGCGACGCATAATGGCGCGCGGCCTCGGCGATGGAATCAGAGCTTGCGGGGTGGCCGTAACGGGCGACATTGCGCACTTCGTTATAGGCCAGGGCAAGACGTTCGTCGGAGAGTTGGGCCAAGTCGGCGGGCAGGGCCCCTATCACCAGGGCATGCAGCAGCGAGGGCTCGAAGGCCAGCCAGGCCGCGACTACCGCCAGGGCGGGCAAACCGCACCATAGCGCGACCAGATAGCCATGGTAGCGAGGAAGGGAATGCAGGGAACGGAGGTTCGGCCCGGCAACGGCAAGCGCCCGACGGCGGCCGACGCCATATCCGAAGCTGATCAGCGCCAGCAGCGCCGCGGTCAGGATGAAGAGCTGCATGCCAAATGACGTCCGGCAGGAGGGAAGGAAAGGGACCGCCACCCCAGTCGGGGCGGCGGTCCGTCACATTACATCTTCAGGTTTTCAAGGCCATTGATCTTGGTCGCCCATTCCTTGCGCTCGGCATCGACCATGGGAACCAGGCCCTTGTCGGACAGGTAGCCGGTCTTGCCCCAGGCCTTTTCCGAGGTGTACTCGGCCAGGAATTCCTTGATGCCCGGGATCTGGCCCACATGGGCCTTCTTGGCATAGACGAACATGGCGCGCGACACCGGATACTTGCCCGAGGCAATGGTATCGAAGGTCGGCTCGATGCCATCGATGAAGCTGCCCTGGATCTTGTCGGCATTCTGCTCGAGATAGCTGTAGCCGAACACGCCAACGGCGGCGGGGTTGGCGTCCAGCTTCTGGACGATCAGGTTGTCGTTTTCGCCAGCCTCGACATAACCGCCGTCCTCGCGGATGGTCATGCAGGCCTTGGCATGGGCCTTATCGTCCAGGTTCAGCGCCTTCATGTCGGCGTTGCTCTTGCAGCCGCCTTCCATGACCATTTCGTTGAACGAGTCGCGGGTGCCGGAGGTGGGCGGCGGACCCAGAACCTCGATCTTGGCGGCGGGCAGCGACGGGTCGATCTGGTTCCACATGGTATAGGGGTTGGGGACCAGCTTGCCACCCTGCGGCACGTCCTTGGCCAGGGCCAGGAAGAGATGATTGCGGGTGAAATGGACGCGCTTGGCCTTCTTGGAATTGGCCAGGGCGATGCCATCATAGCCGATCTTCATCTCGACGATATCGGCGACGCCGTTCTTGGCGCAGAACTCGACTTCGGACGACTTGATGCGGCGCGACGCGTTGGTCAGGTCGGGGAAGTCCGGGCCGACACCCGAACAGAACAGCTTCATGCCGCCGCCGGTGCCGGTGCTTTCCACCACCGGAGTCTTGAACTTGCCGCCCTTGCCGAACTGCTCGGCCACGGCGGTGGTGAAGGGATAAACGGTGGACGAGCCGACCACGCGAATCTGGTCGCGGGCCTGGGCGGTGCCGGTGACGGCGACGGCGGCGATCGCGACGGCGGCGACGGCCATGGTCTTCCTGATCATGAGTCCTCCAATGGAGCGGGCGGTAGAACGGGGGGGAATACGGGTTTCCACCCCGGCACCATATCCGGGCTCGATGACAGCTCCGCGACAGAATGATGAAGCTTTTGTTACAACGCTACCGGCGGCCGCCGAACAGACCGAAGCGAAGGATGGCGGCGGTAACCAGACCCACCACGCCGATGATCGTCGCGGCGATCAGGGTTCCATACGGGTGTTCCGTGCCAAAGGGCAACTGCCCGGTATTCATGCCGAAGAAACCGGTGATGAAGGTCATGGGCAGCATCAGCACGGTGACCACCGACAGAACGAAGGTGTTGCGGTTGCCCTGTTCGGCGACCATGGCGACCTGTTCTTCCTGAAGGATGTTGGCGCGCTGGCGGATTTCGTCCAGGTCTTCCAGATGACGGACCAGACGGTCGTTGACCTCGCGCAGATGCTCCTTGGCGGCTTGATCCAGCCACGAGGCGTCATCGTGGCGCAGGCGGTAGAGCGCGTCGCGCTGGGGGGCCAGATAGCGGCGGAACTGAACCACCCGGCGCCGGGTCACCGCGATCTCGGCGCGCAGCGCCGATCCGCCCTCGTTGTCGCCGATGCGGTCCTCCAGCTCGGAAATCTCGTCTTCCAGGTCTTCCACCAGATCGCCCAGATGGTCGGTGACCTTTTCGGCGATGCGGGCCATCAGTCCGGCGGCGGTCCGTGGTCCCTTGCCGTTCATCATGGACAGGCGCAGATCGCGCAAGGCCGACAGGTTGTGGGCCTTGTCGCGCAACGAGACGCAGCGGCCGCTTTCCATCCAGATATGGATGGGCACCAGTTCGGTGTCGATGCTTCCATCTTCCAGGGGATTCTGCTTGTTGACGCCGCGCAGGACCACCAGCAACTGGTCGCCCACATCCTGGACCCGGGGCCGGGATTCCTCTGCCAGCAGCGCCAGCGCCACCAGGGGGTCGATGCCGGATTCCTCGCGCACCCAATGCTGGGCGGCGGGATCGTCACGCTCCAGATGGACCCACAGGAAGCCATCACTGGGCTTCCAGCGCTTGATTTCGCTCCAGGTGAGATCGAGGAAGCTGCCATCCTCGGTCATCAACATGGCGAAGCGCAGGCCGGTTTCCACACCCGCTTGCAGTTCCCGATCCGTCGCCATGGCGCTTTCCCCCCGAACTGTTGGAAAGGCTGTCAGCCCCGCAACGCGGCGATATTACCCGCGTAGTCCTTGGTCTTGAAGACGGCGGAGCCCGCCACCAGCACGTTGGCGCCCGCCGCCACCACCTTGTGGGCGTTCTCGGCGGTGACGCCGCCATCCACCTGCAGGTCGATGGCGCGGGTGCCGATCATGCGGCGCAGCCGGGCGATCTTCTCTAGCTGGGCCTCGATGAAGCTCTGGCCGCCGAAGCCGGGATTGACGCTCATCACCAGGATCAGGTCCAGGCGGTCGAGTACGTATTCCACCACGGTTTCCGGGGTGGCGGGATTGAGCGAGATGCCCGCCTTCTTGCCCAGGCTCTTGATGAACTGCAGCGAGCGGTCGATATGCTTGTCGGCCTCGGCATGGACCACGATGATGTCGGCCCCGGCCTTGGCATAGTCCTCGAGATAGGGCTGGGCCGGGTCGATCATCAGGTGGACGTCGAAGGTCTTGGCGGTATAGGGCCGGATCGCCTTGATGATGGGCGGGCCGAAGGTCAGGTTGGGCACGAAATGGCCGTCCATGACGTCGATATGGATCCAGTCGCATCCGGCGGCGTCGATGGCCTTGACCTCTTCCCCCAGGCGGGCGAAGTCGGCGGACAGAATGCTTGGTGCGATCTTGACGGTCATGGACGGTTCCCTTCGAGAATGCCTGTTCTCGTCACCCCCGGACTTGGTCCGGGGGGCCATGGATGCCCGGACCAAGTCCGGGCATGACGAAGACAGGAGGCCCCTCTCCCGCGGGCGGGAGAGGGGATAGGCGACTATTGGACCTTGGGAGCCAGTTCACCCTTGGCGTAGCGGGTGCCCATCTCTTCCAGGTTGATGACCTTGATCTTCGAGGCCTGACCGGCGGTGCCGAAAGCCTCGTAGCGGGCCTTGCAGATCTCGCTCATGCCCTTGATGGTCAGCTTCAGGTAGTCGCGGGGGTCGAACTTCTTGGGCTCGTCCTTGAAGAACTTGCGGATGGAGCCGGTGGACGCCATGCGCAGGTCGGTGTCGATATTGATCTTGCGCACGCCGTGCTTGATGGCCTCGACGATTTCCTCGACCGGCACGCCATAGGTCTTGCCCAGGTCGCCGCCGTGGTCGTTGATGATCTTCAGCCAGTCCTGCGGCACCGAGGAAGAGCCATGCATGACCAGGTGGGTGTTGGGGATGCGGGCGTGGATTTCCTTGACCCGCTTGATGGCCAGCACGTCGCCGGTCGGCGGACGGGTGAACTTATAGGCGCCATGGCTGGTGCCGATGGCGATGGCCAGGGCGTCCACCTGGGTCAGCTTGACGAATTCGGCGGCTTCGTCGGGATCGGTCAGCAACTGGGAATGGTCCAGCTTGCCCTCGGCGCCGACGCCGTCCTCCTCGCCCGCCATGCCGCTTTCCAGCGAGCCCAGGCAGCCCAGTTCACCTTCCACCGAGACGCCGCAGGCATGGGCGATGTCGACCACCCGCTTGGTGACGTCCACATTGTAGTCCCAGCTGGCCGGGGTCTTGCCGTCTTCCTTCAGCGAGCCGTCCATCATGACCGACGAGAAGCCGGACTGGATGGCGCGCACATTGATGGCCGGGCTGGTGCCGTGATCCTGGTGCATGCAGACCGGGATGTTGGGATAGGTCTCGATGGCGGCCAGGATCAGGTGGCGCAGGAAGGCTTCGCCGGCATATTTGCGGGCGCCGGCCGAGGCCTGGAGGATCACCGGCGAATCGGTGGCGGAGGCCGCCTCCATGATCGCCTTGACCTGCTCCATATTGTTCACGTTGAAGGCGGGAATGCCGTAGCCGTTCTCGGCGGCGTGGTCGAGAAGCTGGCGCATGGAAACGAGAGACATACTGCTTAACTCCTTCCTGACGTTTTCGCGTCGGCTCGTCTTACAGGCGGGCCTGGGCCGCGTCGGCCACCGCCTTGGCGGTGATGCCGAAATGCTCGTACAGTTTCTCGGCGGGGGCCGAGGCGCCGAAACCCTTCATGCCGACGATGGCTCCCGCCTCGCCGACCCAGCGCTCCCAGCCGAAGGTCCCCAGCGCCTCGACGGCGACGCGGACGGTGCCTTCACCCAGTACGGTGGCACGATACTCCTTTGGTTGGCGTTCGAACAGTTCCCAGCACGGCATGGAGACCACGGCGGCGCCGATTCCCTTCTCGGCGAGAAGCTTGCGGGCGTCGAGCGCCAGACTGACCTCGGATCCGGTGGCGAGGATGGTCACCAGGCGCTTGCCCTCGGCCTCGGCCAGGACATAGGCGCCACGGGCGGACATGTTCTCGTTGGTGTGGTCGACGCGCAGCGTCGGCAGGTTCTGACGCGACAGCGCCAGCACGCTGGGGCCGGTGATGTTGTCCAGGGCGGCCTCGTAGGCCTCCATGGTCTCCACCGGGTCGCAGGGACGGAACACCAGCACATTGGGGGTGGCGCGCAGGGCGGCGATGGTCTCGATGGGCTGATGGGTGGGGCCGTCCTCGCCGAGGCCGATGGAATCGTGGGTCAGCACATAGATCACCCGCTGCTCCATCATGGCGCTCATGCGCAGCGCGGGCCACAGATAGTTGGCGAAGATCAGGAAGGTGCCGCCATAGGGGATGAAACCGCCATGCAGCGCCAGGCCGTTCATCACCGCGGCCATGCCGTGCTCGCGCACGCCGTAATGGATGTAGCGGCCCGAGAAGTCAGACGGCGTGATCGACTTGGTGACCTTGGTATGGGTCAGGTTGGAGTGGGTCAGGTCGGCGGAGCCGCCGATCATCTCGGGGATGGCCGGGGTCAGGGCTTCCAGGGCTTCCTGGCTGGCCTTGCGGGTGGCCCATTTCGGCTGTTCGGCCGAGGCCTTCTTCTTGAAGGCGTGCACCGCCTCGCGCCAGCCTTGGGGCAGGGTGCCGCCATTGGCCCGCTCGAACTCGGCCTTGCCGGGATAAGCGGCCAGCCGACCGGCCCAGGCGGCATGCTCGGCGCCGCCGCGCGACCCGGCGGCCCGCCAGGCCTCCAGGACGGGGGCGGGAATCTCGAAGGGGGCATGGGGCCAGTTCAGCTTGTCACGGGCACCGGCCAGTTCCTCGGCTCCCAGCGGGGCGCCGTGCACCTTCTCGGTGCCCGCCTTGGTGGGGGCGCCATAGCCGATCACGGTCTTGCAGGCGATCAGGCTGGGGCGGCCCGAGGCGCGGGCGGCCTCGATGGCCTTGGCGATGGCTTCGGGGTCGTGGCCGTCGCAGCGCGACACATCCCAGTTGGAGGCCTGGAAGCGGGCCAACTGGTCGTCGGAGGTGGACAAGGAGGTGTCGCCGTCGATGCAGATGGAATTGTCGTCCCACAGCACGATCAGCTTTTCCAGGCCCCAGTGCCCGGCCATGGAGATGGCTTCCTGGCTGATGCCCTCCATCAGGCAGCCGTCACCGGCGATGACATAGGTGTAATGGTCGATGATGTCCTTGCCATGGCGCGCCGCCAGCATCTTTTCGGCCAGGGCGAAGCCCACGGCATTGGTGATGCCCTGGCCCAGCGGCCCGGTGGTGGTGTCGGCGATGGCCACATGGCCGAATTCGGGATGACCGGCGGTGCGGTAGCCCATCTGGCGGAAATTCCTGATCTGCTCGATGTCCAGATCCTCGAATCCGGTCAGATAGCCCAGCGCGTAAAGCAGCATGGAGCCGTGACCGGCCGACAGGACGAAACGGTCGCGATCCGCCCATTTCGGCGCCTTGGCGTCGAACTTCATGAAGCGGGTGAACAGCACGGTCGCCACGTCGGCCATGCCCATGGGCATGCCGGGATGGCCGGACTTGGCCTTCTCGATGGCGTCCATGGACAGGAAGCGGATGGCGTTCGCCATGTCGGCGTGGGTGGCCTTTGCGGTCATCGAGGGGTCCTTAGGGTCTGGGGATCAAGGGAGTAAGGATAAGGGGGCAAGCGGCTCAGCCGCGCTTGTGCCAGGAGGTCAGCATCTGGCGGCGTCCGGCCTCGCCGCCGATCATCAGGGTTTGGGTCCGTTCCAGGCCACTGGCGCGCTCGACGCCTTCCAGCAGCAGGCCGGTGGTGATGCCGGTGGCGCAGAACACCACGTCGTCGGAGGGAACCATCTCCTCCAGGCTCATCCAGCGGCTACAATCCAATCCGGCGGCGTCGACGGCGGCCTGCTCCGAGGCCAGTTGCGGGTCGATACGGGCCAGGAAGTCGCCGCCCATGGCCCGGATGGCGATGGCCGACAGCAGCCCCTCCGGGGTGCCGCCGGTGCCCATCAGGGCATCGATGCCCGAGCCGGGAATGGCGGCCATCAGGGCGCCCGCCACGTCGCCCGCCGGATACAGCGCGACACGGGCACCGGCTTCGTAGATGGCTTCCACCAGGGCCTTGTTGCGCGGCTTCTCGATGACATAGACCGTCATCTCGTCCACCGGCTTGCCCAGTACCGCCGACAACTGGCGCAACCGTTCGGCCGGGGGCGCGGCGGGGTCGACCTTGCCCTTGGCGGCGGGGGGCACCGCCAGCTTTTCCATGTAGAGCGCCGGGGCGGGGTCGAACAGCTTGCCATGGGGAGCCATGGCCACCACCGCCATGGCATTGGTCATGCCCTTGGCCAGATAGCTGGCGCCTTCCAGGGGGTCCACCACCAGATCCCAGCTGGGCTGGGTCGAATCGCCCAGGGTCTGGCCGTGATAAAGCATGCTGATCTCGGCGCGGGGGCCTTCGCCCACCAGCAGCCGGGCGTCCAGCGCCAATTTGTCCAGTTCGCCGGCCATGGCTGCCACCGCCGCATGGTCGCCCTGGACCTTGTCACCCCGGCCGATCCAGGCATAGGCGGCCCGGGCCGCCGCCTCGGTGGCCCGGCGCAGATCGTAGGCACCGATGGCGCGCCCTTCGGCGCGTTGGTCGCGAAGATGTGTCATCAGCCGTGGCCTCCCAGAACCGACCTGCTTTTTCGCCGATACTGGCGGTCCGGGTCAAGCTAAGGAACACCCCGGGGGAGGTGATTGGGAAATCTTGTGGATGGGAAACAGGCTACTCGGACGGGTCGGAGCCGGGCAGGGGCTCAGGCAAACGCCTTGAAGGCGATCAGGGTGAAGGTATCCTTCACCCCCGGTAGCATCTGGATGTGGTCGACCACGAACTGGCCGATATCGACGCCATCGTCGAGATAGCATTTCAGCATCAGGTCGTACTGGCCGGAAATGGAGTGGACCTCGGAAATCTGCTCCAGTTCGACCGCCTCGTCGGCGACCTCGTAGGAGCGGCCCAGTTCACACTTCACCATGACGAAGATGGTCTGCATCTCGAAGCCCTCGCGAGAGATTCAGTCTTCGGACTCGGCGGCCTCGTCGGCCCCGGCGCGGGCGGCGCTCCGCGTCGGCAGGGGAACGGCGGCCAGGATGAAGTCCGGCGGATGATCGCCAAAGCCGATCACGCCATCGGGATGCAGCATCTCGCCGATGCCCAGTTCATCGATGCGGCCCCGGCGGCGTCCGCCGCGCTCCTCGCGGCCCCGACCCTCGCGGCTGCGGTTGTCGGGACGAGAGTCGGCACGATTGTCCTGGCGATTATCGGCGCGGCTACGGCTCGGCCGTTCGGCACGGGCGGGGCGCTCGCTGCGTTCCGGCCGCGGAGCGGGGGCCTCGGCGGCGGTGTCCACGGCCACGGCTTCCTCGGGCAAGGTCTCCTGGGGGGCGTTCTCGCGCGGCTTGCGCTCGCGCTTCTCGCCCCGGGCGGGCCGTTCGCCGCGTCCGCCCTTGTCGGCGCCGCGACCACCCCGGCCCTTGCGGGCGGTCATGTCCAGCTCCAGGGCGGGAACGCCCTCGACCTCGATGCGGGGGATGGCGTTGCCGATCAGCTTCTCGATGGCCACCACGAACTTGCCGTCATCGGGGGTCGCGATGGTGAAGGCGTGGCCCGCCATGCCGGCGCGGCCGGTGCGGCCGATACGGTGGATGTAATCCTCGGCATGGATGGGCACGTCGAAATTGAAGACGTGGCTGACCGCCGAGATGTCGATGCCCCGCGCCGCGACGTCGGAGCACACCATCAGGCGGACTTCACCCTTCTTGAATTTCTCAAGGGTCTCGCCGCGCGCCGACTGCACCATGTCGCCGTGAAGCTGGACCACGTCAAAGCCATGCTTCTTCAGGGAGCGGTACAGAACGTCCACGTCGCGCTTGCGATTGCAGAAGATGAAGGCGTTCTTCACTTCCTCGATGCGGATCAGGTGGCGCAGCGTCTCGCGCTTGTCGATTTCCTCGACCACGGCCATGGCCTGGACCACGGTGGCGGCGGTGGAGCCGCCCTGGGAGACCGAAATTTCCTTGGGATTCATCAGGAAGGCGTCGGCGAGGCGGCGGATTTCCGGGCCCATGGTGGCCGAGAAGAACAGGGTCTGCCGGATCTTGGGCAGCAGACCGACGATGCGTTCCACATCGGGAATGAAGCCCATGTCCAGCATGCGGTCGGCTTCGTCGATGACCAGAACCTTGACGTCGTTGAGCAGGATGCGGCCACGCTCGAACATGTCCAGCAGGCGTCCGGGGGTGGCGATCAGCACATCGACGCCGCGATCCAGCAGGGCGACCTGGTCGCTCATGGACTCGCCGCCGATGATCAGCGCCTTCTTCAGCGGATGGTACTTGCCGTATTTGTCGAAATTGTCGGCCACCTGGGCCGCCAGTTCGCGGGTCGGGGCCAGGATCAGCGAGCGCGGCATGCGCGCCTTGGCGCGTCCGGCCGCCAGGATCTCGATCATGGGCAGCGTGAAGGACGCCGTCTTGCCGGTGCCGGTCTGGGCGCAGCCCAGAACGTCACGGCCCATCAGAACCACCGGTATGGCCTGGCTCTGGATGGGTGTGGGGTGGCGGTAGCCGGACTCTTCGAGCGCGCGCAGCAGCTCCGGGCCAAGGCCCAGATCTTCGAAGGTGGTCGAGGTGGTGTCGGGGCCGTCAGAACGGCCATGTTCGCTTGGGGATGTCATGTGCGGCCGGATAATAGGGATTCGTGCGGCCAAGTCAACTCGTAACGCCTGATTCATGTCCATCACGCGGCAGGTGCGTGTCATTTTCCTTCCTGTTACAGTTTTATTGTTCCGTCCAAGGAGAGCACCATGTTGATCGAGGCCTCCCGTTCGCTGCTGCTCGTGGTCGATGTCCAGACCGGGCTGGCCCCGGTGATGTCCGAGCCCCGGCGGGTGTATCGCGGCTGTTCCCTGCTGTTGCGGGCGGCGGCGCGGCTGGAGATACCGGTCATCGTCAGCGAGCAGTACCCCAAGGGGCTGGGCCGCACCGTGGGAGAACTGCTGGATATTGCCCCCGAGGGGGCGGTGATGGAGAAGCTGCATTTCTCCTGCGCCCATGACGACGCCATCCGCGCCCGGGTCCTGTCGTCGGGACGGGGACAGGTGGTGATCGCCGGGATCGAATCCCATGTCTGCGTGCTGCAATCGGCCCTGGGCTTCAAGGCGCTGGGTCACGATGTGGTGGTGGTGGGCGATGCCTGCGCCTCGCGCACCGAGGCCAGTTTCTCCGCTGCCATGGCGCGGCTCGCCGATAACGGGGTCGAGATCGCCACGGTGGAGATGGCCATCTTCGAATGGCTGCACCGGGCCGGAACGCCGGAATTCAAGGAACTGTCGGCCCTGATAAAATAGGGGGGAGTATCATGACCGCGCCAGTGATCCTGCTGCCTGGGCTGCTGAACGACTCGCGCCTGTGGCGGCATCAGACCCGAACCCTGGCGAGTCGGCACGAGGTGCTGTTCGCCGACCTGACCCACGACGACAGTCTGGCCGCCATGGCGCGGCGCGTGCTGTCGGTGGCGCCTCCGCGTTTCCGGCTGGCCGGGCTGTCCATGGGCGGCTATGTCTGCATGGAGATCATGCGCCAGGCGTCCGAACGGGTGGAGCGTCTCGCCCTGCTGGACACCACCGCCCGGCCTGATGCGCCCGAACAGTCCCAGCGTCGCCGTGATGCCATGCGCATCGCCAAGATCGGCGGCTTCGACAAGATCATGCCCGGCATGCTGCCCAATCTGCTGTGCGCCCGCAGCCAGGCGGACGCGGATATCACGGAACTGGTCAAGGAGATGGCCCGCACCGTGGGCAAGGATGCCTTCATCCGACAGCAGACCGCCATCATGGCGCGGCCGGATTCGCGCGAGAGTCTGGCGCGGATACGCTGCCCCACCCTGATCCTGTGCGGTGCCGAGGATGCGCTGACTCCACCGGACCGGCATGAGGAAATGGCGGAGCTGATACCGGGATCAAAGCTGGTGGTGGTCGCCGATTGCGGCCATCTGTCGCCCATCGAACAGCCCGAGGCGGTGACCGCCGCCCTGATGGAGTGGCTGGAATAAGTTATGGAACGGTCACGGTGCCGGGGCAATTGTCCTGGTCGCGGATGGCGGCCGGGCAGGGACGGGGGCTCAGATCGCGCTCCAGGCACAGCCGGACCTCGGCCAGCGCCTTGCCCTTGCATCGCACGGTGACGGCCTGGGCGGGCAGGCCGGGCCAGTGGCGCTTGAGGTCGGAGACCCTGATGCGCTCGCCCGCTGTCAATGATCCGCCCAGGCCATGGGTCTTCACCGCGCGATCGATCAGGGCGAAATAGTCGTCCTGGCGCGGGCTGACGCAGGACCCGTGCTTTTCCCATTCATGGCGGCGCAGGGATTGGCCGGGCATGCTCCCCGCCATGGCCTCGCTCGCCGCGGACGGGCGGAACGGCGCCGCCCGGCAGCATTGCGGCCACGAGCCCGAGGCGTATTGCGGCCACAGCCCATGGACGATGAAGCCGAAGCGGCGTACCCCCTGGCATTGCTCGGGATTGGCCCGTCCCGAATCCGTGGCGCAGAAGCCCGGCGACCACGACAGGCTGAGCAGGAACAGGTCGAAGCGGCCGGTCTCGCCCCGGCTGGGTCCGCAACTGTCGGCCCAGGCCCCCGACGTCACCATCATCAACGCCAGGATCAGTGGCCAAATCCGTCTCATGGGGCGTCTCCAGCGCGGTGTGCACTTATGGAAAAGGTAACATTTTTCGGTCTATAGTCCATGGGCGGCGCCATAACCCGATGGGCGACGAAGCGGAGGTGTAACGGCATGGGGGCGCGAGGACCGCAGCATTTGCGCAAGACCACCAATGTGGTGCTTGACGCCCTGGTCAAGGCGGTGGAACAGGCTGGGCACGGCCAGCCGCTCAGCATGGGCCTGCTGGAAACGGTGGTGGCCGGGCTGAAGGTTTCGGCCAATTTCGAGGATTTCTACCACCGCTCCTATCGCGAGATGATGGAAATCGTCGAAAGCGAGAAACGCGAGCAGCGCCGGACCAACGCCTTCGGCCGCTTGATGCTGCATCCCTTGAGCCCGCTGTTCCAGGACGAATCCCTCGACCGCGCCCTGGTCACCAATGTGTTCTCGTTCCTGCACATGGTGCTGGGTGACGAGGTGGAAATCTATGCCCAGAAGTGCAAGGACGTGGTCCAGGCGCTGAAGGACGAGATGGGCGACCACTTCACCTGGGACGCCTTCTATGACGATCCCGAGGCCAAGGTGGTGATGTGGCACACGCTGGTGCATGTGGCCGCCTCGTTCAAGCGCTATGACCTGCGCAAGGACTGGTTCATCAAGCTGATGCAGTACCGCCCCACCTCGGTCAGCGTCGCCTCCAACGCCTTCGTCACCCGCGAACACGATCCCAACGAGGAACCCATCGTGTTCGGCGAGCACGAATTCTGCCTGTTCTTCCACGCCCTGTTCGACCCGCTGGCCGACCTGCCGGTGCGCGAGGCCCAGCGGTTCCAGAAGGAATTCGGCGCCGACCCCCATCACCTGATCGGCGGCTTCCTGGTCAATCTGTCCATGTGCGCGGTGTAGGGGGCTTTTATTCCGCCTTGTCGCGGCGGCGGCCCAGCAGGGAGTCCAGCAATCCACCCGCCTTGCCCTTGATGGCCTTGCCCAGGCCGCGCTCCACCATCCATTGCTGAAGCGCGTTGACGTCGATGGATTTGTTGGGCGAGGCCAGCGGTCCGGTCAGGCGCAGGCCCAGCGGCGGCGCTCCCGGTGCGGCGAGACGGAAGGCGATCCTTGCATCCAGACTCTCGCGGGGCAGGTCGATCACGGCACTGCCATCGGCGGAGCCCCCCTCTGCCGCCAGGGTGATGTCGCGGCTGGTGATCACGCCCTTGTCGGCGGTAAAGGTGGAGGACAGCGACGAGAAGCGCGAGCTTCCCCCCGACAGCCCAGCCTGGACCAGTCCCAGCAGGCTGCCCAGATTTTCCAGGTTGCGCATGCGCGCATCCATGGCGGCGAGGTCGAAGCCATCCACCACGCCGTCCTTGACCTGAATCCGGCCGTCGCCGCTCAGGCTGGCCCGCCACTGGTCGGGGGCGGTGCCGCGCGCCGCCAGCCGGGCCTCGCCGTCCAGGCGGCCCTTGGCGGCCTTGACCCCGCCCGCTCCCAAGCCCAGGCCGCCGATATCGGCGCCGCGCAGGCTGGCGGCCAGGGCCACTCCGGCGGTGTTGGCGCTGCCGGCGGCGGCCAGGGTCCCGCCCAGGGCGCGGCCGGTCAGCCTCTCCACCGTCACCGCGTTGGCGGTAGCGCTCAGCCGCGCCGACACATCGTCGAGACGCCAGGAATTCAGCGGTCCCGGCTTGGCATCGGGGGGCAGCCATGGCCCCAGGACCACGGATGGGCTGGTCAGTTCGGCGGTGACAGAGTGGGTGGCGGTGTCGAGATGGAGCCAGCCCGCGACGCTGGTCGGTCCCAGCCGCGCCTGAAGCTGATCCAGGCTTACCACCCTGCCCTGGCTGCTCAGCCGTGCCGCCAGGGTCAGGGGGCCACCGCCTTGGGGCTGATATCCGGTCAGGCGGCGCATCACCTGGGGAAAGCTGGCGGCGGCAAGATTGACCACCACCGCGTCGTGCTCGATCCGGGCGGCGCCGCCCAGCTCGACGCCGCCGAGGCTGAGCCCCAGCGGTGCCGCCACCAGGGCGCCGTCGTGACTGGCCAGGGTGCCGGTCAGGGCCACGGGGCCGAGTCCCGCCACCAGCGCCGAGGCCCAGTTCACCGTCAGGGCGCCCTGGTCCAGCAAGGCATTGAGGGCCACCCGGTCCCAGACCTGTCCGCGCCAGCGCAGCCGCTGGGCGCTGAGGTCGATACTGGCGGTGACGCCGCCGGGCAGGGCGAAGCCGCCGGGTTTGCCGATGGATGGGATTGGGCTTGCGGCGGACTGGGGCGGCGAGGTCGGTGTCGCGGGGGCCGGTGCGGGAGCGGTGGCGGATGGCGCGGGCGCGGCCTCGTCCAGATTGACCTCGCTGGCCCGGAGGATCAGGTCCAACTGGGGCGGCGAGGTGGCGAGGCTGGCCCCCAGGGAGGCATTGGCCACCGGGACCCCGCCCAGGGAAATGGCGATCTCGGGCAGCGACAGCTCCTCGGCGGACAGGGTCAGCCTGCCCTCGGCGGCGGCGGTTCCGGCACTGGCCCGCAGCAGTCCGGCCACGGCGCCGCCCTCCGCCTTGCCCTGGAAATTCAGCCTGGCCTGGCCGCTGCGGCCCTCGGCGGTGATGGCGCCATCGGGGGTGACGCGGGCGGCAATGGCCTCCACCGGGCCGATGCGGCCGCCGGAAATTTCGAGCGTTTCGATCTCTCGCCGCCCCGACAGCAGAGCTCCCAGGCGCAATCCCAGCCGCAGGCGCTCGGCCCCGGCCTGGGCGGGCTCTCCCACCGTCAGCCCGGCAAGGTCGAGGGCGGGCGAGGGCAGTAGCCGCAGCGACACGGCGCCGTCGATTCGCACCGGACGCTTCAGCGCCGCCGAGGCCGCCGCCTCCACTTCCGGGCGGAAACGGCTCCAGTCCACCAAAGCGGGGACGGCGACCAGCAGCAGCACGGCGGCCATGGCGGCGGCCAGGATCAGGACGGGTTTTCTCGGCATCAGCGCAACACCAGGGACAGGGTCAGCATCCATACCGCCAGTACCACGGCGCCGGCCAGGACGAAACGGCCATTCCAGTCTCGCGCCACGGTGGCGGCGGGAACCTCGGCGATGCGGGCCACCGACAGGACGGCCGCCCCCACCAGGGTGGAACAGGCCGACAGCCCCCAGGCGCCCATCAATCCGCTGGCCGCCACCAGGGGGTGAATGCCCAACTGGCTCAGATCAGCCAGGGCGCTGCCCAACAGGCTGACGGTGATGATCTGGGAGATGCCGATCTGGGCCAGCAGCATCACCGACCATGCCATGGCGATCACCAGGACGATGGGCGGCAGCGGCAGGCCGCCGATGGCGGCGGCGGCGGCGGCGGGCGAGATGAAGCCCGCCACCACTGTTCCCACATACATGGCGCCGCCCAGCATGGCGACCTCGTAGCGGAAGGCGGGCAGGCTGCGGCTCAGTCGATGGGTGAAGTCGCGGGCAGCCGCCAGCGGCGCCCGCTGCTGCACCGCCAGCCAGGCCAGGGCGGCCAGCGGCACCACCAGCATGGTGCCGATGACCATGCGGACCGAAAGCCACGCCGCCACCGAGACGGCGGCAACGACGATGGCGCCGATCAGCAGGCTGAGCAGCAGCAGCGGCCGGGCATCGGCGGCGGAAGAGGTGTCGGCGAAGCGACGGATACCGGGGGGATGGGCGCGCCGATCCATGACCCAGCCCAGGCCCATCAGCAGGGCGGCGAGGATCAGCTGAATCGCCAGCAGCCGTTCCCAGGCGACGCCATGCATGGCGCCCTGGGTGACGGCGAAGGAGACCGACAACGGCGACCATACCGTCATCATGGCGAAGCCGCGCAGCACGGCGGTCATCATGCGGCGCTTGCGGATGTCGCGGATCTTGGCGTCGCCTTCGGCCGCCTCCAGGGTGTTGCCGCGCATGACCATGACGCCCAGCAGCGCCAGCACACCGAAATTCAAGGCCAGCGAGATGACGTGGCTGCCCAGGCTGAGGACGGCGTAGCGGCGCCCCGGCGGCTGGCGCACCATGGCCTCGCCGCAGTCGCGCACCAGGGCCGAGCCCTGGGCGGTGTCGCGCAGCATGCCCAGCGAGGTGAACAGGCCGGTGATGAACACCGCCTCGGCCAGGGCGCGGCTCAGCACGGCGCTGGCATCGGGCAGTCGAAGCAGGGCGGCGACGGTGGCGGCCACCGCCGCCAGCAGCATGAACTGGCCGCTTCTCGGGGTTCGCCAGGCCTCCAGCGCCACATAGAGCAGCAGGGCGGCGGCGGCGGTATTTCTGGCCCAGGCGAGATGGAACACCGCCCAGCCCAGGGCGCCCAGGATCACCGCCACCAGCGCCAGGGCGGAAATCCCAGCGGCCAGCCTGGGCGGCGGCGTGGTCACGACGCCGATCCGGTCAGGCGCGAGCGCGGCGCGGGCAGAACCTTGGACGGGCGCGGCAGATCCTTCATCAGCCCCGGCCCGTTGATCATGGCCAGGCCGGCCGCGACGGCGCCGGTGACCACGGCCCGGCGCCGGATGCCCCAGGCATAGCTGTTCAACCCCATGTCGGCGGCGTCACGGTTCAGGGTGGCCAGGGCGTCCAACAGCCCGGCATCGTCGGTGCGCTGTTCGGGGGAAAGCTCGCCAAGCTCGATGCCGATCATGCGGGTTCCGGCGGATTTGGCCAGGGTGAGGCGGGGGAAGCCCAGCCGGACCCGCAGCCAGACATCGCGACACATGGGCCGTAGCGACTGGATCATGGCCGCCAGCGGGGCCTCGCCGAGGCCATCGGGGATGCCGAACAGGTCGATGATCAGCCGGTTGGCCCGCATTTCCTCCGACAGATCGGCGAAGGGGGCCAGCACGGTCATGCGCTGGGGCGAACTGACCGAGGCCCAGTGCACGGGGATGACGATGGCGGCACCCGACCGGGCCGTTTCGGGAGAACGGGCCTCGCGCACCATGGCGCCGATGGTGAATCGATCCAACGCCAGGGCGCTGTCGCCGCCGCCGGGGGGGTAGGCCCGGCAACCCTCGAAGGCGGTCTCGCCGGGGGCGTCCACCCGTTGCACCTGGGCGACATAGGCGCCGATGGTCTCGGGCTCCGCCATCCAGGTGGGGCGCCAGGCCAGGGACAGGGCGGCATTGCCGGGCATGGGCGGCGCGGCGTTCAGGCCGGGATCGGCGGCGGTGCCGGGCTTGGCCGCCGCCATGTCCACCGCTGTCCAACTGGGAGCCGCCACCTTCTGGGGCTCCTCGGCCTTGGCCGGTGCCGGATTGGACGGCAGCATGGAGCGGCGGGGGGTGAAGTCCCGGGCCTGCAGCTTGCTCGGCCGCAGATGGGCGCGCAGGTCGTGCGACTCCGGGATGGGGGCGGGCAGGGCGGAATGATGGATGGACAGGTCCTCGTCCGTCGGCATCTTGGTCAAATGGGGGCGATAGCCGCGTCTCTCGGCCTCGGGGGCCATGATGGCGCGGACTTCGCCCACCGCGCCCTGGATGGCCTCGACATTGAGCACGCCATGGGGGGCGGTGGCCTCTTCCAGCGAGATTTCCGCCGCCAGGGCCAGGGGTCGCTCGGCGCCGACGAATTGGGCTCCCACCAGCCGTGTTCCCAGGTCCTGGGCGATCAGCACGGCGCGGCGCCGCCCTTCGGCGGCGGGAACGGTGCGGAACAGCAGGACGAAGAAGTCCTGGCCGCGTCGGCCATAAACATTGCCGGGGCCGATATGATGATTGATGACGCCCTCGGCGATCAGCATCACCTTTTCCGATAGCCGGGACCATTTGGCTCCCACCGCCTCGCGGAACTCCACCAGCGAGATGACATGAAGCTTGGTCTGGAAGCGGGCGTCCTCGTCGGACAACATGGCGTCCAGCGCCAGGGTGAAGGAATCCTCCACCAGCCGGTCGGCATCGGCATCGGCGCTGGCGGGTAAGGCCTGGGCCTCGTTTTCGGCCTGGCTCCCCACCAAACGGCTCAGGGCCGAGAAGGGCCTTGCCAGTCTTGATAGAAGACTGTCGTTTGGCCGCTTCCTTTTCATTGCTGCCCCCAAAATCCTTACGCGTCAGGATAAGCCAGCTTGCCCCGATGCGACAAGAGGTTCAGCCCGCCGCCTCGGTCTTGTAGCGCTGACCCAGAGCAGTGTAATTGGCGGCGGAGACCGGGAAGAAGGCACGATCCTCGTCCGACAGGGTGCGCAGCAGCTTGGCGGGATTGCCGCCCCACAACTCGCCCGCCTTGACCCGCTTGCCCGGGGTGACCACCGCGCCCGCCGCCACCATGGCGCCGGTTTCCACCACGGCTCCGTCCAGGATGACGGCGCCCATGCCGATGAAGCAGCAGTCCTGCAGCGTGCAGGCATGCAGGATGGCGCCATGGCCGATGGTGATGTCGTCGCCGATATAGGTGCCCAGCTTGCCGCCGGTGACATGGACGACGGTGCCGTCCTGGATATTGGTACGGGCGCCGATGCGGATTTCGTGGACGTCGCCCCGGATGACGCAGTTGAACCAGACGCTGGTGCCCGCGCCGATCACCACATCGCCGATCACCGTGGCGGTGGGCGCGATGAAGACATCGTCGGCGATGGTGGGAAGCGTGCCCTGATAGGGCAGGATATGTCCGCTCATGGCGTCCTCACGGGAACATGGGCTGTTGTTCCAGCCCCAGGGTTTCGGGCAGACCGAACATCAGGTTCATGTTCTGCAGCGCCTGGCCCGAGGCGCCCTTGACCAGATTGTCGATCACCGAGGTGATGATCACCCGGCCCTTGATGCGGTCGTCGAACAGGCCGATCAGGCAGAAATTGGACCCCCGCACATGCCGGGTGGCGGGCACCGCGCCCTCGGGCAGGACGCGGACGAAAGGCTCGGCCTTGAACCGGGCGGCCAGGGCGGCGCGCAGGCTGGCGGCGGTGTTGGCGCCGGTGGTCTTGACATAGATGGTGGACTGCATGCCTCGGCTCATGGGCATCAGATGGGGGGTGAAGCTGACCACCACCGGGGAATTCGCCGCCTGGGACAGGCCCTGCTCGATCTCGGGGGCGTGGCGATGGCTGGCGACGCCATAGGCGTGGATGCCCTCGGCCACCTCGGTGAACAGGTTGGCTTCCTTGGCCGAGCGCCCGGCGCCCGACACGCCGGACTTGGCGTCGATGATGATATCCTCGGCCAGGATCAGGCCCTGCTCCAGCAACGGCACCAGCGGCAGCTGCACCGAAGTGGGATAGCAGCCGGGATTGGCCACCAGCCGTGCCTTGGCCACCTGATTCCTGGCGATCTCGGTCAGGCCATAGACCGCCTGCTCCTGCAGGGCGGGCGCCCGGTGCTCGTGGCCGTACCACTGGGCATAGGTGTCCACGTCGAACAGCCGGAAATCCGCCGACAGGTCGACGATCTTCACATGCTGGGGCAGGGCGGCGATCACCTCCTGGGTGGTGCCGTGGGGCAGGCAGCAGAACACCGCGTCCACCGCCTTGAAGTCCACCTGGTCGATGGCCACCAGGTCGGGCAGCTCAAGCCCCGCCAGATGGGGGAAGACGGTGGCCATGGGCTGGCCCGCCTTGCGGTCGCCGGTCATGGCGGTGATCTTCAGGGCGGGGTGCAGCGCCAATAGGCGGACCAGTTCGGCGCCGGTGTAACCGCTGGCGCCCAGGATGGCGACCTTGATCTCCTTCATGGCGACGGCCTCCGTCATCTGCCGGTGAACAGGGAGCGGACGATAGCAGCCGCCAAGGGTCACCACAACCCGGTCAAAGGCATTCCCGGGCTGCTCAAAGATCGCCGGGCCGGAAGCTGATGGTCATGCGCCGGGGCCAGCCCTTGCCGTCATCGGGCGGCAGGGACAGGGGCTGGGACAGCTTCAGCGCCAGCAGCATGGATTCCAGCACCTGCTTCATGGCGGGGGCCAGCCGGTCATAGCCGCCGATCACCGCTTCCGGTTTCCACGGCGCATTCTTGTGCATGTAGTCGCCCAAGGTGCCATCGGCCTGGATGGTGATGGTCATGTTGATCACTAGGTCGCTGCCCCGGAAGCGATCGACGTCGTAGTGCCACATGCGCAGAATCTGGGCCAGGATCTTGTCCTGGGCCGACTGGCTGAGGCCGCCGGGCGGCGGAGTGGTGCGCCGCTCCAGCGATATTCCCGGCTCGCTCGGGGTCTGCTTGGGCGCCGACGATTTCTCGGCCAGCGGTGCCGTCTGCAGTTGTGGCGGCGGCGGACGGGGAACCGGAGTCGGCTTGGGCGGCTCGGGCTTCGGCTTGGGTGGCTCGGGCTTCGGCTTCGGTGGCTCAGGCGGCGGCTTCGGCGGTTCCGGCGGCGGCTTGGGCGGCTCGGGCGGCGGCTTGGGTGGTTCCGGCTTGGGTTCGGCCTGCTTGGGAGGCTGTGGCTTGGGCTCCTCGCGGACGATCTCCACCTCGGTGGTGGGGGGCTGCTCTGGAATCTCAAACTGCAGCAGATCGGCGTAGCGAATGGCCAGCACCAGCAGCAGGTGCAGCAGCAGCGACAGTGCCAGTCCCATGCTCAGGCCCGGCCGACGATCCAAGGAGTCCTCGGTCATGGGCGGGACATCGCCCGGCAGGCGGGAACCAGCCATGCCACCGAGGCGAGGATGGCCGCGGTTGGAAGGCCTAGGGAGACCGTCCAGGCCTGGGGTGGCCAATGGCCGTCCATCTTGTCCCAGGCGCCGATCACCCAGCCCAGCCCCCATTGCAGGGCGAAGGCGGCGACGAAGATCAGCAGGTTCAGGCTGGTATTGACCCGCCCGGCCAGCCGCAGGGGAAAGCGTCGGGTCAGCACGGCGTAATTGATGGAACAGGCGGCGCCGGAAAAACCGTAGAGAGCCGCCAGGCTCAGGGGAAAGGCGGTCCATCCCAGGGCCATGGCCGCCAGGGCCAGGCCGTGGATGCCCATGCCCACCGCGCCGAGGGTGATGGGAGCGATTCCCCGGGCCTCGAACCATTCCGCCATGGCGCCGGTCGATAGATAGCCCAGGGCCATGGCCGCCGCCATCACCGTCAGGCCGGTGGCGACCTCGGGCGGCGTCATGGCGCAGATATCGCGCATCCAAGGACCGGCCCACAGGCCCTGGATGGACATGAAGCTGCCCATGGCGATCATGGTGGCGGGCGCCACCCGCCAGAAGGTGGCGTCGCGGAAAATCTCGCCCACATCGCGGATCTGGGCCAGCAGGCTGTTCGGCCCCGCATGGGCCGGACGCTCGGGCACCGACAGCCACAGAACCACGCCCGACAGCAGGGTCAGGGCGGCGACACCACCGTAAACGCCGCGCCAGTCGGTGACGTGGAGCGCCATCTGCACCGGCGCGGTGGCGGCAACCGCGCCCAGCCCGCCCGCCCCCAGGATGACGCCGTTCATCAGGGCCAGCCGCGACGGCGGGAAGTACTGGACATTGGCCTTCAGCGCCGCCATCAGGCAGGCCGAAACGCCAAATCCCACCAGGGCGCGCCCCACCACCAGGGTGGGTACACTCTCGGCCAGGGAAAAGGCCAGCGCGCCCGCGGCGGCGAAGGCCAGCAGCAGCGCCTCGACCCGGCGCGGCCCGAAGCGGTCGAGCAGGATGCCCAGCGGCAACTGGGCGCTGGCGAAGGTGATGAAATAGATGCCGGTCATCAGGCCGATATCGGCGGCGTCAAGGGCGATGGTCCGGGCGATCTCGGGGGCCAGGATGGCATTGACGGTGCGATAGAGGTAGGACAGGAAATAGCCCGCCGCGAAGGGCAGGGTCACCCGCAGAACCAGTGTCGAGGCGCTGTAATCGTTCCTGCCCGGCATGACTGTTCCGTCGCTTCAATCGGCCCACACCATTTCCCACCCGGGGGCTGGCGTCAACGGTCGTCTGGTCCCGACCGTCGGAAACCCACAATCGACCGGTCTGTGCCAAAACGATTACAAGCGCCATCCATGAAGCCGGTTGACGGCGCGTGGCAAGGCGAGGAAACGATGACACCCACATCCGAGAAAATCCCGTTCTACAAGCAGCTTTACGTCCAGGTCCTGTTCGCCATCGTCCTGGGCGGCTTGGTGGGGGCCTTGTTCCCGGTCTTTTCCACCAATGACTGGATCAAGGCCATGGGCGACGGCTTCATCAAGCTGATCAAGATGATGATCGCCCCCATCATCTTCTTCACCGTGGTCTCGGGCATCGCCCATATCCAGGACGCCAAGAAGGTGGGCCGGGTCGGCGTCAAGGCCCTGATCTATTTCGAGGTGGTCTCCACCTTCGCCCTGGCCCTGGGCCTGATCGTCGGCAATCTGGTCAAGCCGGGCTCGGGCTTCGGCGGCGCCGTTCCCGATGCCTCGGCGGTGGCCAAGTTCTCCAAGCAGGCGGGCGAGATGAAGTCGGTGGATTTCGTCCTGAACATCATCCCCGATAGCGTGGTCGGCGCCTTCGCCAAGGGCGATATCCTGCAGGTCCTGCTGTTCTCCATCCTGTTCGGCTTCTCGCTGATGGTGCTGGGCGATCGCGGCCGCGCCATCCGTTCCTTCATCGACGATTCCGCCCATGCGGTGTTCGGCGTCATCGCCATCGTCATGAAGGCGGCCCCCATCGGCGCCTTCGGCGCCATGGCCTACACTGTCGGCAAATACGGCCCGCAGGCCCTGGGCAGCCTGGTCGGCCTGATCGGCACCTTCTACCTGACGGCGGCGCTGTTCATCTTCGTGGTGCTGGGCCTGATCGCCCGCATGGCCGGGTTCAGCATCGTGCGCTTCATCAAGTACATCAAGGACGAGATACTGATCGTGCTGGGCACCAGTTCGTCGGAAAGCGCCCTGCCGCTGCTGATGGAAAAGCTGGAACGCCTGGGCTGCTCCAAGCCGGTGGTCGGGCTGGTGGTTCCCACCGGCTACTCCTTCAACCTGGATGGCACCAACATCTACATGACCCTGGCGACCCTGTTCATCGCCCAGGCCATGGGCGTGGATCTCAGCTTCTCCGATCAGATGACCATCCTGATCGTCGCCATGCTGACCTCCAAGGGCGCCAGCGGTATCTCCGGCGCGGGCTTCATCACCCTGGCCGCCACCCTGGCGGTGGTCAATCCCGCCTTGGTTCCCGGCATGGCCATCGTGTTCGGCATCGACAAGTTCATGAGCGAGTGCCGGGCGCTCACCAACTTCATCGGCAACGGCGTCGCCACCATCGTGGTGTCGTGGTGGGAAAAGGAACTGGACCACGACATGCTGAAGGAAGCGCTGAACAAGCGGATCGATCCGTCCGACGTGGAGACCGCCGTCACCACCGGCTGAGGCTTGGGTCGCAGGTAACGAAAAGGCGGAGGGCGTTCGCGCGTCCTCCGCCTTTGTCTGTTTGCGCTCGCGCTCGAGCGGCGATTTCTGCGGGGGGTGGCGCGGACATGATCGCGGTCAGGCCGCTAGGCTGGATCATTCCTCGGACGGTTTGGCGTCGTGCTTTTCGATTCCGCCGAAGACAACCTCAACCAATCGAAGCGGTCCGGGTTGAAATAGATAAAGGCCATGTAAGCCACGAACGCGATCAGCAGGCCGATGCCGATCAGCAGGCCCAACAGATCCTTATCCATGACATCCTCCATCTCGCCGACTCGCGCATGCGCAGCCCTTAAGGCGATGGAGTTATTGTCCCGCCGAACGGCATTAAGGTTCGATACGAGAGAGCATAAAGGATTCATTACGACGCCTCCCTCCCCCCGGAAGGTGCCGCCGAAGCGATCCGCAGCCACTGGGGCATAGAGAGCAGGACCCCAGAAATCATCTTGCCTGTCCGTTAACCTGACCTCGTTGCCGTGAGCCCCGTTTCGGAACCCTGGATACCGTCTTGGTTTCGTCGCTTGCGCAAGGCGGCGGCGGCGGGGCATAGTCCTGGCCCAAGAACGCCGGAGGCAGAGCATGAGTGGTTGGCGCAGTCACGACGGTCAGCGGTCCGACCGGCAGCCCATCAAGCGCACCGACGAGGACAAGCGACGCATGCTGCAAAGGCTGCGCGAGGAGCAGGCGGCGTTCAAGCCCTGGGTTGCCGCCGCCATCAAGGAAGCCCTGGCCAAGCGCATCGCCGAGCTGGAAGCCGATCTGGCCGCCACGTCGCGCGGCTGAGCCGGGCCGAGGGCGGTGGCGTCAGTCTGTCGGGAATGCGGCCATGCCGATCCGGGCGGAAGTGATGCCTGCTCCGTCTGCGGATCAGCGCGGCTGGTGGCGCATGCGGAACTGCTGGACCTGTCCATCGCCCATATCGATTGCGACGCCTTCTATGCCTCGGTGGAGAAGCGCGACAATCCCGCCCTGGCCGAGCGGCCGGTGATCGTCGGCCATCCCGGCGGGCGCGGCGTGGTCACCACCGCCTGTTATGTGGCGCGCCGGTTCGGGCCGCGTTCGGCCATGCCCATGTTCAAGGCGCTGGAGCTCTGCCCGCAGGCGGTGGTGATTCCCCCCGATATCGCCAAGTACAAGCGGGTCGGCGCCGAGATTCGCGCCCTGTTCGCCAAGGCGACGCCGCTGGTGGAACCCCTGTCCCTGGACGAGGCCTATCTCGACCTGTCCGAGGGGGTGCGGCTGGTGGAGCGCCCCGCCGCCGTGTTGCTGGCCCGGCTGGCCCGGGCGGTGGAGACTCGCATCGGCATCACCGTTTCGGTGGGGCTCAGCTACAACAAATTCCTGGCCAAGCTGGCCTCGGATCGCGACAAGCCGCGCGGCTTCGCCGTCATCGGCCGGGCCGAGGCCCGACAGGTGCTGGCGGAATTGCCGGTTCGCGCCTTGTGGGGGGTGGGAGCCGCCACCGCCGCGCGCATGGCCGAGCAGGGCATCACCTCGGTGGCCCAGCTCCAGGCCATGCCCGAGGCCGAACTGTCGGCTCGCTGGGGCAAGTTCGGGCGCCAGCTGGCCGGGCTGGTCCAGGGCATCGATCACCGCCGGATCACGCCGGATCGCCCGGCCAAGAGCGTCTCCACCGAGACCACTTTCGCCCGTGATATCAATGATCCCGCCGCGCTGGACCGCGAGCTGGTTCCCCTGGCCGAGGGCGTCGCCCGGCGGCTGGAGCGGCAGGGGTTGGCGGGGCGTACCGTGGTGCTGAAGCTCAAGAGCGCCGACTTCCGCCTGGTCACGCGCCATCATCGCCTGGCCGACCCCACCGCCCGGGCCGACATCATCCTGCGGGCCGGGCGGATGCTGCTGGACCGCTTGGCGGATGGCCGGTCCTTCCGCCTGATCGGCATCGGCGTCACCGATCTGCGCCCCGTGGCCGAGGCCGATCCGCCCGACCTTTTCGGCCAGTGATATTTCCGGGTTCCTTGATCGATTCGATGGAAATCCGTGCAGCTTCCATGCACTCTGTTCCCAGGGAGTTATCCGGAATAAAACAGAAATATCCGGATCAGGCGAACATCCAGGACAGGGGATCATTGTGCCCGCAGCACGAAATGCCGAGTTCGCGCATGCCTTTGCCGTGCGTCTGATGCAGCATCTGGTGGTTCCGACCTTCGTGCTCGATGCCGAGCGCAAGGTCATCATCTGGAACAAGGCCTGCGAACGACTGACAGGCGTCGCCGCGGCGGAAGTCCTGGGCACCTCGGATCATTGGCATGCCTTCTACGAGGAGCCGCGCCACTGTCTGGCCGATATTCTGGTGCTGGGCAGCACCGAGGAACTGGAAAGCCTTTACGCGGCCCATTCGGAACCGGGGGAGACGGCCCATGGGATACGGGCCGAGAACTGGTGCGTGATGCCGCGCGTGCACAAGCGCCTTTATCTGGCCATTGATGCCGGCCCCATTTTCGACGAGGACGGTGCCTTGTTGGCGGTGGTGGAGACCTTGCGCGACAATACCGAGCAGAAGCTGGCCCAGATGGCGCTACACAGCCTGGCGGTAAAGGATGGCCTCACCGGACTGGCCAACCGTCGCAGCTTCGACGAGAAGCTGGAGGCGGAATGGCTGCATGCCCAGCGGGAGGGCACGCCTTTGTCGCTGCTGCTGGTGGATGTGGACCATTTCAAACTCTACAACGACACTTATGGACACCAGAAGGGGGATAGCTGCCTCAAGGCGGTGGCCGAGGCCATGGGGCATCAGGTGTTCCGCCCCACCGATCTGGCCGCCCGCTATGGCGGCGAGGAATTCGCCGTGGTGATGCCGTCCACCGATCTCGACGGTGCCCTGCGGGTGGCCGAACGCATCCGCCAGTCCATTTTCGATCGCAATATCGCCCATTCCGCCAGCCAGACCGCCGACCGGGTGACGCTCAGTATTGGCGCCGCCTCGATCATTCCCGATGAAGAGCACGATCCCGGCGATCTGGTGAATGCCGCCGATGTCGCCCTGTACCGGGCCAAGCATTCCGGCCGCAACCGGGTGATGGTCAACGAGATGGCGGCGGCGGAGTAGGGGCTGGCTTGCGTCCAAGGCCGTTCCGGTGTCGTTGACATCACCGAAGACCCGTCATATTGTGCGATGCAATACCAATATTCAGTGCGGCGATTTTGATAAAATCGCGCGCCGGATCAGAGGGTTGCAAGGAAGATGAAAGTCCTGGTCGCGGTAAAGCGGGTCGTTGACTACAACGTCAAGATCCGGGTGAAGTCGGACAACACGGGCG
>NZ_LWQT01000040.1 GCF_001650715.1 Paramagnetospirillum marisnigri
TCGTCGAATTCGCCGTTGGCGCGATAGACGTAGATGCCGGTGAGCGCGATGGCGCTCAGGATGACGCCCACGCCGATCGGAAAACCGATGGTGGTGACGCCGCCCTGGGCGAGCAGAGTGCCCAGCCAGGCCTTGTTGAAGGCGATGATCAGGATGAAGCCGAAATAGATGATCAACATGATGGCGGACAGCGTCCAGGCGAACGCGTTACGCTTGCGGACCAGTTCGGCGAATTTCGGATTGTTCCGAATGTGCTCGGCGCTCGCGAGATTCGCGGCCGAAGGTTGGTTAGATGAGCTCACTTTGACCCTCCACTTTGTCACCGCCGCATACCCAAAGGGGGCAGCGAATGATGTTTTCCACTTCCGGTCTTGGCGCCGGTTTCTGCGTTTCTGAGCACGCAGGCGCATGATAGCACCTATGCGTACAGGTCATGCGCCCACAGCTTGCCTGAGGCGATACATCCTCATTAACATCCGCTGTTCTGGCCGTCAACTCCGTCGGCGCGCCTCCTATTTATAAAGCTGCTTATACTAATGAGAATGAAGGTATTCACAATAGGATACCTTCGGCTTTATTAAAGACAAGCAACCACATTCTTCTAGTTTTTGCTTAATTGCCCGAAATTGACACTTGCCGAGCGCACCAATTGCACTTAATCGGGGGTGCCCGGTATCCAGTAAACACCCTAGTGTCTTCTCGTGGTGGATTTCACGGCATCCAATGGCAAGCGGCAAAACAACCAATATCCGCCAGAAAAACGTTGAAAATTCCCCGTTCGCCACTATCGTGAGCGCGCCATGAACGACCTTGCCGCCCTTGCCAGAATCGACAGCTTTCCTTATCGCCATCGCCTGCGCGAGGTGATGAGCACGCCCGTCCTGACCGCGTCGGACTCGCTGACCTTGTCGGAAGCGGTGCGCAAGATGTACGAGGCCAGGGTATCCTCCATCGTCGGCGTCGATGCCGAGGGACGGACCGCCGGTATTTTCACCGAGCGCGACCTGCTGCGCATCCTGTCCAATGACGGCCCTTCCGGTCTCGAGGCCAGCCTGGCCGAGACCATGACCAAGCCGGTCGCCACCGTTCCCGCCGACGCCTATGTCTATGTCGCGCTGGCCCGCATGACCCGCATGGGGCTGCGCCACCTGGTGGTGGTGGACGAGGACCGCCGCCCGTTGGGCATGGTCACCGGCCGCGCCCTGTTGAAAGTCCGCGCCACCGAAGCCTTGGTCCTGGGTGATTCCGTGGAAAGCGCCCGCGGCCCGGACGAAATGCGCGGCGTCATCACCAATCTGCCCAAGCTGGCCAAGGGCCTGCTTGGGGAAGGCGTCACCGCCCGCAACATCGCCTCGGTGATCTCGCTGGTGCTGCGCGACATGACGGCCCGGGCCACCGAACTCGCGGAACTGTCCCTGCTGGACGACGGTTGGGGCCCGGCTCCCGCCCGCTATTCCGTGCTGATCCTAGGGTCGGGCGGCCGGGGCGAAAGCCTGCTGGCCTTCGACCAGGACAATGCCATCGTCCACGACGGCAAACCGACCGACGACGCCTGGTTCGCCGAACTGGGCAAGCGCCTCAACGATACCTTGCACGCGGCGGGCATTCCGTTCTGCGACGGCGGCGTGATGGCGCGCGAGCCCAAATGGCGCAAGAGCCTGGAGGAATGGCGCGACGAGGTGCATCGCTGGGTCTATTCCGTCGAGAACCAGACGGTGATGAACTGCGATATCTTCTTCGACTTCCAGCCGGTCTGGGGCGACCGCGCCCTGGCCGAGGACCTGCGCGTCATGGCCATGGACAAGGCATCGCAATCGGCCTTCTTCCTGCGCTATCTGGCCCAGAACGTGGCGGGCATGGACGGCTCCATCGGCCTGTTCGGCAACTTCGTCACCAAGCAGGGGCGGCTCAACGCCAAGAAGTTCGGCCTGCTGCCCCTGGTCAGCGCGGCGCGCATGCGCGCCATTCGTGCCCATATTCCCGCCACCGGCACGGATGAACGCTTCGCCGCCCTGAAAGAGGCGGGCGCCCTGCACGAGGACGACCTGCGCGACTTCATCGAGGTGCGCGAGGTGGTGCTCCGCGTCATGCTGGAACAACAGCTGGCCGATATCGCCAGCGGCATCTCGCCCTCGGCCCGCATCGACCCCAAACGCTTCGACAAGCGCACCCGCGCCCGCTTGGCCTGGGCCTTCAAGCGACTGAAGACGCTGAAATATGTATGCGGAGTGGCGGGCTGATCAGCCCGGCGCCTTCTCCAGCCAGTTCTGCACCGCGAATGCGATCCCCAGGACCACGGCCATGACGCCGAAGGCCACGTTCTGGCCGAAGCGCACCGCCAGAAAGCGGAAGGCATACGACCCCAGGATGGCCGCCAGGGCAATGGCCCCGAAGGACAGCAGCATTTCGACCATATTCAGAGCACCCTTTGCCGTTCGTGCAGGATCATGGCGATATCCAGGGTCTTGACCGCCGCGTCAAGGGTGTGGATGCCCCGAGCCTCCAATGCCTCGATCTGTCGCAGCAGCACCGCCGCCGTCACCATGGAATCCCCCAGGGCGGTATGACGCTCTGTAATCTCGATGCCGTAGCGCTCGCAGATGTCGTCCAGGGAATGCCCGGCCTCGGGGCCGTCCAGATAGTTGGACAGGATCATGGTGTCCAGCACCGGATTGTCGAAGCTGATCCCCATCTGGCGCTCGCGCATGCGCAGGAATTTCAGGTCGAAGGCGGCGTTGTGCGCCACCATCACCGCGTCCGAGACATAGTTGCGGAACTGGGGCAGCACCACGGCGGCCGGGGGCTTGTCCTTGACCATCTCGTCGGTGATGCCGTGAAACCGGATGGACTCCGCCGGAATGGGGCGGCCGGGATTGACGATGCGGTTGAAGCTTTCCCCCGACAGGATGCGGCCGTTGACGATGCGCACCCCGGCGATGGAAACGATCTGGTCGCCCTGGGACGGGAAAAGACCGGTGGTCTCGGTATCGAACACCACATAGGTCAGTGATTTCAGCGGCCGCCCCCCCATGGCGCCGGTATCGCGGGATTGTTCAAGCAAGGTCAGGTCATAGAATTCCGGACGGCCCGGCAGCACCTGACGATCATGGCCATGCTGCTCGATCCCCTTGCGCATGGGCAATCGGATGGCGCCACCACCGTCACGGCGCTCGCGGATCAACTCGGCCCCGGCATGGTGCTGCAGCACGTCCCTGACCGTCATGCGGCCCAGGGCCACCAGGGGCTGGGCCATCCAGCGGTCCAACAACGCCTGTTCCACCATGGCGCCCGACCAGGCGAATTCGATCCAGGCGAGATCGCCGTCCCCCTGCCCCGCCGACAGGTCGAATTCCGTGGCCCCCACCTGATCAGCGGTACGGCGGATAAGGGATTCCACTGCCATGACCAGCGAGTGGGAATCGCCGTGCAGCCAGACCGGCAGTCCGATCACCGTGGAATGCACCTCCTCGCCCAGGCGTGAGCCGACGAAGGACAGGAATTCGGTGGAATTGATGTCGGTCATCGGCCACCAACCCGACAGCATCTTCTGATAGCCATCGGTCACCCGCCGGATGGCGGTGGCGATGGCGGCACTTTCGCGCCGCACCACCGCGGCATCGTCGGCGGCCATGGTGATGCGCTTGAGGGGCGCCTCCACATCCTCGGCCACCTCGCGCAGCAGCGCCTCGCGGTCCACCAGCGCGGCAAGTTGCGGTCCGGCATCGACGAAGGTCACCACATAGCCGGTAACACTGCTGCTCTCGTCGCGGATCAGGGTCATGCGGGCCTGCAGCAGCACCCGGTCGTCGATGCTGCCCAGCAGGAACGGCACGCCGCGCCCGGCCATCTCGGGCCGGTTGCCCAGGATGTCGAACATGTGGACCACCGGCTCGCGCGCCATGGTCTCGAACAGCGAGCGGCCGAGTCCAAGCTCGGCGGTCTCGCGCAGGGTGTCGAAGGCCACCTGATTGTAGAGCACCATCTGATGGCGCTGGTTGCACACCACCACGCCTTCATGCAGGTCGTTGAGGATGGCGGCGAGCCGCCGGGAATTCTCCTCGGATTTGCGGGTGGCCGAGGACAGGCCCTCGGCCAGTTCGGCCCGGGCCTTGACCATGCGGGCACAGACCTCGTTCACCGCCTCGGGCAGCGGCGAGATCATGAAATAGCGTTCGGGATCGACCCCGTCGCGGCCGGTGCCATAGGCGATGGCGCGCACTTCCGAAGCCATGCGCCGGATCGAGCGTACGGTCAGGAACTCGATGATCTTCCACGACACGGCGAACAACACCGTGGCACCGGCGATGGACACCAGCACCAGCGCCGTCAGTTCCTCGCGATCGACCACTCCCTGTGACAGGAAATGACCAGCCGCGATGGTGACGGCCACATCGGTGACGAACACTGCCGCAAGCCAGGGAAAGGGCCCCCGCCACTTGACCGCCACAGGCAAGCCTCCTCCCGTTCTTGACGTCTTGTTCCCACTATCACGCCGTGCCTCGCCTTCCGCGTCAACCCCGGATATCGACCCCCAACCATGGCGATTTCACATTAGGCCCCCGCCAGGGCGTCCAAACCATGGCGGGCAGCGATGACGGACAGCGCCGCCGACACCGAGCAGCCATCGTAATAGCTGCGCAGCAACAGCCTGGGATCGACCCCAAGGGCGCGGAACGACAGGCCCACCTGCTCCTTCAACCTTGAGTCAAGGTCTCCGGCCCACAGGATATAACCGCTGTCAAACAGGGGATAGCTCATGATGGTCTCCACCGGCCGGAAGCGGCCGTGGGATCATGCTAGACGCCCATCATGGCGGCGGCGGGGCGTGATCAGGGCAATTATGGCGGGCC
Organism: Paramagnetospirillum marisnigri; assembly: GCF_001650715.1. Classification (GTDB taxonomy): domain Bacteria; phylum Pseudomonadota; class Alphaproteobacteria; order Rhodospirillales; family Magnetospirillaceae; genus Phaeospirillum; species Phaeospirillum marisnigri. The sequence continues at coordinate 4,851 of NZ_LWQT01000040.1, forward strand.
GAGGACAGAATCATGTCCCGCATGGCCACCCGGGCGCGGGCGCCATCCCCAGCCATCAGGGCATCAACCACCGGCCGCAACAGCCCCCGCTTCTCCAATCCATCGGGCGACCAGCGCGGCTTGAAGCGTTGACGCAGCGAACTCGCCAATTCCACCAGCACCGGATTGCCCACGGCGGCATGCAGGATATCAAGCACCTCGTCCACGCCGCCACCTTCCGTCATCAGTCGCCGCAGCCGATCCTGGGCGTCCTCGGACAAGTGGCCCGCCACCAGTTCGGCAAGGACCGATTCCAGTTCGGCCATGGCATCGCGAAGCTCTTGCATCGCACGGGTGTCCGGGGCGGCCACCGTGGCACCGTGACGGGGACGAAAATGCACCAGGCCTATGGCATTGAGATGGCGCAGGGCTTCCCGGACCGGAGTGCGCGAACAGTGATGGCGGGCGGCGATCTCCTCCTCCCCCAGCTTCTCGCCGGGCAGGCGGCGACCGGCCAGGATCTCGGCCATCAATACGCCGCGAACTTGCTCGGCCTTGGATGGTTTGCTGGCGATGGTGGTCATGGCCGGTCCATCGGCGCGCGACGGCTCGCCCTTAATCGTTGTAATGATGTTGGCGTTGGCGTGTCGACAGATTGCATTCTGGCAGAATGCATTCAAAGATTGTATACATCAAGACTTTTACGCGCTGCTGGGTGCGCGATCCGTCACGGCACGGCGCAGCCAAGTTTCGGCCTGGGCGATCACCGGTTCCCAACCGGTATCGAAGCCGCGTCGCAACAGGCGCAGCGAGGGATACCAGGCCGAGGTCTCGCCCCGCATCAGCCATCGGAAGTCAGGAACCGGCGGCAACAGCAGCCACACCGGCTTGCCCAGGGCTCCCGCCACATGGACTACGGCCGTGTCCACCGAGATGATGAGATCCATGGCGGCGACCACCGCCGCGGAATCGGCAAAATCGGCGCACAGATCGGCGGCGTCCAGCAGCCTGCCCGCCGGTGGCCGTCCCAGCCGTTCGGCCACGGCTCCCCGTTGCAGGCTGTAGAAGGCCACGTCGGGCACGTCGAGCAGCGGCGCCAGCAGCCGGGCGGGGATCGAGCGGTTCCAGTCATCGCCATGGGTGGGACGTCCGGCCCAGGCCAGCCCCACCTTGAGCCGCCCCTCGGCCTCGGGCAGGTCCACCCCGGCCCCCTCGGGCACCGAGATATAGGGCATCTGGGCGGGTACGGGCTCGTCGCCCGCCTTGAACACCCCCGCCAGCGACAACAGGGTCACCGCCCGATCGAACGGCGGCAAGGGGCCGGTTTCGGGAATCGTCTGGTCGAGGCCGGGGGCGCTGCCCACCAGACGCACCAGTTCGGGCTGACAGGCCAACACGACCCGGGTCACGCCGCGCTGCTTCAGCAGCGGCGCGAAGCGGACGAACTGAATGGTATCGCCATAGCCCTGCTCCGCCTGAAGCAGCAGGGTGCCGCCATGGGGCATATCGGGCGGCAACGGCCCGCCGTCCCAAGGGAATTCCCGCAGATGGGGCGGAAAATTGGGGTGGTCGCGCCATCGCCACTCATATTCCCGCCATCCCTCGGCGAAGCGGCCCGACAGCAGCAGGTTGAGAGCGAGATTGGTGTGGAATTTCGGGGCCTGCGGCGCCATCTGGATGGCCCGGCGATAGGCTGCGTCGGCTTCATCCAGCCGTCCCTGGCGGTGGAGGGAATTGGCCAGATTGCTCCAGGTCTCGGCGCCCTTGGCGCCCAAGGCCAGGGCGCGGCGGTGGCAGGCCTCGGCGCCGGGGGCATTGCCGGTGGCCAGCAGCGAATTGCCGAGATTGTCCTGGATGGCGATGGAATCGGGACGCACCAGGGCGGCGGCGCGCAGCACCGCCACCGCCTCGTCGCGCCGTTCCAGCCGCTCCAGCGCGACCCCGAGATTGTTGAGCAGGTCGGCGGGGTTGGGATTGGCGCAGACCATGATGGCGGCGCGGTAGGCCTGAATGGCATCCTCGTGACGTCCCAGCGACATCAGGACAGCCCCCAACAGGGTTGGCGCCCGGGAATCACGTGGCGCCAGCGATACCGCCCGGCGCAAGGCGTCCACCGCCGCCGCCTGCCCGCCGGTCAGGCTGGCCAGGCACTCGCCCAGCCCAAGCCAGGCGCGGGCATCCGTGGGCTCCAGCCTGACCGCTTCCTCGAAGGCCGCGCGGGCCTCGTCCACCTTTCGCTGGCTGATCAGCACCTGGCCCAAAGTCGTGCGGGCGCCACCATGGCCGGGCGCCACCGCCACCGCCCGCTCCGCGCTCCGGAACGCCTCGTCGCCGCGCCCCAGTGCCAGACGCGCCAGCGCGAGCCGGGCCAGGATATCGGGCGAGTCGGGATGCAGCCGGTCAAGTTCCGCCAGGAAGCGTTCTTCGGCGATGTCGGTGGAGTTCAAGGGAATCTGGTTCATTCCTGCCCGATTGCCGTGGCTTGTCCGAGGGGCTCCATCATAACCGGGCGGAAGATCGCCGCAAGGAGACAAGATCTTGTGCCAGTGCCCACTTGGGGCCGAGCACAAGGGATTCACAATGGATTTGAAAGCGTGTATATCATGCCAGCATATTCGGGGGATCAGCATTGCCTGTTTTGGCTATTTCAGCAGCGGCAGCACGGAGACTGGTTCTGTGGACCAGTGTGGCGACACTGGCACTGACCCTGCATGCCTCTCCCGTTGGCGCCGCCTCCCTGGAAGAGGAAATGCGCGGCCTGACCGACAGCCACCCCCAGATCCAGTCCCGCAAGAAGGCCATCAGCGGCGCCACCGAGGGCATCCGCGCCGCCCGCTCCGGCTACCTGCCCACCGCCAAGCTGGGGGCCGACCAGGGCTACGAATATATCGACAGCCCGGACCGCCGCACCACCCAGGGCAAGCCCTTCAGCGACAAGCGCAACACCGCCAGCATGACGGTGACCCAGAAGATTTTCGACGGCTTCCTGACCGATTCCAGCGTGGGCGCCGCCAAGGTCAGCCATTCCATCGCCGAATCCGATCTGCGCGCCACCCGCCAGAGCACCTATCTGGAAGGCGCCATCGCCTATCTGGAAATCCTGCGTCAGACCCGCCTGGTGGCCCTGGGCCGCGAGAACGAGCGCAAGGTGGCCGAACAGCTGAACCTGGAGGACGAGCGCGTCCAGAAAGGCTCGGGCATCGCGTCCGACGTGCTGGCCGCCAAGCAGCGTCTGCAGATCGCCAAGGAACACCGCGTCAAGTTCGAGGGCGACTTCCAGACCGCCGTCGCCAAATACACCCAGGTCTATGGCCACGCCCCCGATGTGGGCTCGCTGAGCGATCCGCCCCTGCCCATGGATCTGCTTCCCGAATCCCTGGATGATTCCCTGGACGTGGCCGAGCGCGACAACCCCACCCTGGAATCCGCCACCAAGACCATCAGCCTGACCGACGAGCGCCGCAAGGTGGCCGAGGCCGGGTTCTGGCCCACCCTCGATCTGGTGGGCAAGGCCGACTACGAACACGGCAAGAATGGCGTGGTCGGACCGCGCCGGGACTGGTCGCTGATGCTGGTGGCCAACTGGGAGCTGTTCTCGGGATTTAAGACCGACGCCCAGGTGGCGCAGGCCTCCTGGGATCACGCCATCACCAAGGACAACCGTCTGTTCGCCAGCCGCAAGGTGTCCGAGGCGGTGCGCACCGCCTGGCACAAGCTGCAGACCGCCCGCCAGCGCATGGAACTGCTGGAAAATGCCGCCAATCTGGCGGAGGAAGTCTGGGAGGCCCAGAAGAAGAAGCGCGAGGCCGGCAAGGCCACCGTCCAGGAAGTTCTGGACGAGGAGACCAAGATCAACGAGGCCCGCATCAATTACACCGGCGCCTATTACGACATGTATCAGGCCTCCTACGAATTGCTGTCCGGCATGGGGCGCCTGGAAGTGGATTCCCTGGCCCGTGCCAAGCCCGCCAGCGCCCCGGTCCTGACTCCGGTGAAATCATCCGACCTGACCCGCCCCATGGCGGGCAAGCCCGTGCAGGCCACCACCACCCCCGCCAGGACGCCCCCCTCCGCGCCGCCGCAGCCTGCCGCCGCGCCGCTGGCGCCGGTTTCAGCAACGCCCATGGATGTCCCGCCGCGCCAGGGCGCCGCCGCCGCCGTCAGCGAGGTCATGCGCGATCAGATGGCCCAAGACCAGATGTCCCGTGACCAGACGGCCAAGCGCGACGACTTCTGGTCCATGCGCCCCTGAGCCTTCCCCCCTGAACGTTCCCCTCGGACCCTGCCCCTGGGCATCGCCCCAATGAAAAACGCCCCGGACCAAGTCCGGGGCGTCTTGCATGGATCCTGACGGATCGGCCGGGACGGGCTTCAGCCCTCCTGCGAGCCGCCGGTCGAGGCCATGTACATCACCAGCGCGGTAAAGACGGCGGTCAGCAGCAGGCCCAGATAGACCACGATGCCCAGCGGGCTGGTGGCCGGGCTGGGGCTGGCGACGGCGCCGAACAGAGCGCCGAGCACGGGAACGGCCAGATAAAGAGCGATGACCGTAACGCCGGCCACGGTGAGACCCAGAACCTTCGGAAGGACGCCCATTACACGCTCCATGAATTGCGGTATCGGCCAAACCGACCGATAAGATTGAATACCCGGCCCACCCCGAGCCGGTCCCCTCGGGGCAATGTACTACCAGATTTGGGGACTTTGCGAAAGTCAAATCCCTCCCCTTGCCACCCTTGGGGCGCCGTTGCGAAATCGCCCTTTGTCTTTCCGGCCGAAGACGGCGAAACTCGATCCAGGACCTTCGTCCAAAGGGGACAGCATGTCGAAGAAAGTCACTCTCGTGGCGCGTGACGCCGCCGACGCCATCGCCCGTGGGCGCCACGGCGACCCCTTCGCGGTGCTGGGTCCCCATGACCTGGGAACGGATGTCATCATCCGCAGCCTGCAGCCCCAGGCCCGCCGGGTCTCGGTGCTGACCAAGGCGGGCGAGACCGAGATGGAACGCGTCCACCCCGATGGCCTGTTCGCCGTCCGCCTGCCCCGCCCGGCCAGCTACCGGCTGGCGGTGGAGGAGCAGGACGGACGGGTGTTTGAGATCGACGACCCCTATCGCTTCCCGCCGCTGCTGGGTGATCTCGATATCCACCTTCTGGTCGAGGGCACCCATCTGCGCACCTTCGAGAAGCTGGGCGCCCATCTGCGCGAGGCCGACGGCATCGCGGGCGTTCACTTCGCGGTCTGGGCCCCCAATGCCGACCGCGTATCGGTGGTGGGCGATTTCAACGGCTGGGACGGGCGGCGCCATGCCATGCGGCGGCGCCATGACGCCGGGGTCTGGGAAATCTTCATTCCCGGCCTGGGCCAGGGCTGCGTCTATAAGTTCGAGATCCTGGCCCGGGGCGGCGTTCTGCTGCCGCTCAAGGCCGACCCCTACGGCCATTTCGCCGAGGTGCCGCCCAAGACCGCCTCGGTGGTGTGGGAACTGGCCGAGCGGCCCTGGCGCGACGCAGACTGGATGGCCGCCCAGAAGGCCCGCAACGACCGCCATGCCCCGGTCAGCATCTACGAGGTGCATCTGGGATCGTGGCGCCGGGTGCCGGAAGACGGCAACCGACCGCTCTCCTATCTGGAACAGGCCGAGCAACTGGCCGATTACGTGGCCGAGATGGGCTTCACCCATGTGGAGTTCCTGCCGGTCCACGAGCACCCCTTCGGCGGCTCGTGGGGCTATCAGCCGGTGGGGCTGTTCGCCCCCACCTCGCGCTATGGCTCGCCCGAGGAGTTCCGCGCCCTGGTGGAAAGCCTGCACTGTCGCGGCATCGGCGTCATCGTCGACTGGGTGGCGGGGCATTTCCCCAATGACCCCCACGGCCTGCACTATTTCGACGGCACCCATCTCTACGAGCACGAGGACCCGCGCCTGGGCATCCACAAGGACTGGAACACCCAGATCTACAATTACGGCCGCAAGGAGGTGATGAACTACCTCTACGCCAACGCGCTGTATTGGCTGGAGGAATACCATGTGGACGGGCTGCGGGTGGATGCGGTGGCCTCCATGCTCTATCTCGACTATTCCCGCGATCCCGGCGAATGGATTCCAAACCGCTATGGCGGCAACGAGAATCTGGAGGCCATCGACTTCCTGCGCCGGATGAATCAGGTGGTCTATGGCGAGCATCCCGGCGCCATGACCGTGGCCGAGGAATCCACCGCTTGGCCCGGCGTGTCGCGGCCGGTGCATCTGGGCGGCCTCGGCTTCGGCTTCAAATGGAACATGGGCTGGATGCACGACACGTTGCGCTATTTCGGCAAGGACCCCATTCACCGCCGCTATCACCACGACGACCTGACCTTCGCCCAGCTTTACGCCTATCACGAAAATTTCGTGCTGCCGCTGTCCCATGACGAGGTGGTGCACGGCAAGGGATCGATCTTCGGGCGCATGCCGGGCGATCCCTGGCAGAAATTCGCCAATCTGCGGGCCTATTACGGCTTCATGTGGACCCAGCCCGGCAAGAAGCTGCTGTTCATGGGCTGCGAATTCGCCCAGGAGCGGGAATGGGACGAGGATGCCAGCCTGGACTGGCATCTGCTGAACGATCCCCGCCACGAAGGAATCCGCCGCCTGGTGCGCGACCTCAACCGCCTGTACCGCTCGGAACCGGCGCTGCACCAGTTGGACAATGATTCGCGCGGCTTCGCCTGGATCGACTGCACCGACCGCGACAATTCGGTGCTGACCTGGCGGCGCATGGCTCAGGACCCCGCCGATTTCCTGGTGGTGGCGGGCAGCTATACCCCGCTGGTGCGCGAAAACTACCGGATCGGCGTGCCCGAAGCCGGCTATTACCGCGAGATCCTCAACACCGATTCCGAATGGTATGGCGGCTCCAACGTCCACAATGACGGCGGCGTCTGGGCCGACGAGGTTCCGTGGAACGGCCAGCCCTGGTCCATCCGCCTGACGCTGCCGCCGCTGGCGACGTGCGTATTCAAGCGCGACCGATAGGGCTAAATTGGGCGGAAAGGAGGCGCCGCATGCCGCACCGGATGAAGTCGGAAGTGATCAAGGACCCCAACGTGATGGGGGGACAGCCCGTGCTGCGCGGCACCAGGGTTCCCGCCCATTTCGTCGCCTGGCTGGTGAAGCGTGGCGTCAGCGAGTTCGACATCCTTGACGACTATCCGTCGCTGACCCGCGAGGACATCCGGGTGGCCGTGGCCTATGCCGCCGTCCATCCCCAGCCGGACGAGGGTTGACCCGCGGGGATGCGTATCCTCATCGACGAATGCCTGAGCCAGAAGCTGGTTGCCGCGGCCAAGATGCGGGACCGCGACGCCACCCATGTGGTGTTCATGGGTAAGAAGGGCTGGCAGGATTACAACCTGATGGACCTGATCTTGGAGGGTAACTACGTCTTCGTCACCCGCAACGGCAAGGACTTTCGCAAGCTGTATTCCCAGCAGCCCCTGCATAATGGTCTCGTGATCCTGATTCCCCAGTTGGAACCCCCCGATCAGGTCCGCCTGTTCGAGGCGGCGCTGGACTTCATCGCCACCCTGGGCGATACCGTCAATCGACTGATCGAGGTCCATGCCGAGGACGACATCCGCCTGCCCAACCTGCCGCCGCCCGAGGACGACTGACAGAGAATGACCCCATGACCATGCGCCGCCGCATTCTGCCGGGATCGAGTTATCCGTTGGGAGCCACCTGGGACGGCAACGGCGTCAACTTCGCCCTGTTCTCCGCCCATGCCCAGCGGGTGGAGCTGTGCCTGTTCGACAGCCACGGCCTGCGCGAGGTGGAACGCATCGCCTTGCCGGAATATTCCGACGAGGTCTGGCACGGCTATCTACCCGACATCCGGCCGGGTCAGTTGTACGGCTATCGCGTCTCGGGCCCCTACGACCCCCATGCCGGGCATCGCTTCAATTCCCACAAGCTGCTGATCGATCCCTATGCCCGCGAGCTGTCGGGCAGCTTTGAATGGTCGGACGCCCATTTCGGCTTCCGCCCCGGCTCGCCCCGCCAAGACCTGCTGATGGACCGCCGCGACAACGCCCGCTTCATGCCGAAATGCCGGGTGCTGGACTCTGCCTTCACCTGGGGGGACACCCGCAAGCCCCATGTGCCGTGGTCCGAGACCGTGGTCTACGAGGCCCATGTGCGCGGCCTGACCATGAAGCATCCCGGCGTGCCCCAGTCCATGCGCGGCACCTTCCTGGGCCTGACCCAACCCGGCGTCATCGAGCATCTGAAGCGCCTGGGCGTCACCACCATCGAGCTGCTGCCCATCCATGCCATGGTGAGCGAACGCCACCTGACGGAAAAGGGGCTGCGCAATTTCTGGGGCTACAACCCCATCGGCTTCTTCGCCGCCGAGCCGCGCTATTACGGCGCCCATGCCCATGGCGATTTCAGGACCATGATCAAGCGGCTGCATGACAGCGACATCGAGGTGATCCTGGACGTGGTCTACAACCACACCGCCGAGGGCAACCATCTGGGGCCGACCCTCAGCTTCCGTGGCATCGACAATGCCAGCTACTACCTGCTGACCCCGGGCGATTCCCGCTGGTACGAGAACTATTCCGGTTGCGGCAACACCTTGAACCTGGGCCATCCCCGCGTTCTGCAGATGGTGATGGACTCCCTGCGCTATTGGGCCGAGGAGATGCAGGTCGACGGCTTCCGCTTCGATCTGGCGGCCTCGCTGGCGCGGGGCTCGACGGGCTTCGGCGCTTCCGCCTTCCTGGAAGCGGTGCGACAGGACCCGGTGCTGTCCAAGGTCAAGCTGATCTCCGAGCCCTGGGATCTGGGCGGCGATGGCTACCGCCTGGGCGGCTTTCCCCCCGGCTGGTCGGAATGGAACGGCCGCTATCGCGATACCGTGCGCCGGTTCTGGTCTGGCGAGGGCGGCGTCATCGGCGATCTGGCCTCGCGCCTGACCGGATCGAGCGACATTTTCGGCTGGGGCGGTCGGCGACCCTGGGCGTCGCTGAACTTCGTCACCTGTCACGACGGTTTCACCATGCGCGATCTGGTGACCTTCGAGCGCAAGCACAACGAGGCCAACGGCGAGGCCAACAAGGACGGCACCGACGCCAATTACGCCTGGAACTGCGGCCATGAGGGGCAGAGCCCCTATCCCGAGATCCGCGAACTGAGAAAGCGCCAGGCCCGCAACCTGATGGCCACCCTGTTGCTGTCCCAGGGCGTGCCCATGATCTTGGCGGGCGACGAGATGGGCCGTACCCAGAAGGGCAACAACAACGCCTATTGTCAGGACAATGAGATCAGCTGGGTCGACTGGTCCGACGTGGACGAGGAGATGCTGGCCTTCACCCGGCGCCTGATCCGGTTGCGCAAGCGCCATCCGGTGTTCCGCCGCCCGCGCTTCTTCGAAGGCAAGCCTATCCCCAATTCCACCCTGAAGGACATCGTCTGGATCACCCCCGACGGCCGCGAGATGAGCCATGCCGACTGGACCCTGCCCTATGCCCGCTCGCTGGGCTTCGTGCTGGGCGGCGAGTCCTGCGCCATCGACAACCTGACCGGCCGGGAAGAGATGGACGACACTTTCATGGTGCTGCTGAACGCCTATCACGAGGCGGTGCCCTATACCCTGCCGCCCGCCAATTTCGGCCGCAGTTGGGAAGTGGTGATCGACACCGGCGACCTGCGCCCCAACGGCGACGGCACCCAGTGGGCCGCCGGAATCAAGTATCCGCTTAAGCCGCGATCCCTGGCGGTGCTGCGTCGCTCCGGCGCCGTGCGCACCCTGAATCGCGGTCACGATGAAGGGAAGAAGTCATGACGGGAATTCCGGCGCTGGACCATCTGGCGCGGCTGGCGGGCATCGAGGACGGCTGGTGGGACTTCTTCGGCGAGTGGCGGGTGGTGCCGCCCGAGACCAAGCGGGTGTTCCTGGCCGCCATGGGCCTGCCCGCCGAGGACGACGAACAGATCAGGGCCAGTCTGCGCGATCTCACCAGCCGCACCTGGCGGCGCTGGCTGGAGCCGGTGCTGATCGTCGAGGAAGGCTCGCCTCCGCCCAGCATCTCGGTGACCGTACCCGCCGACTGCAACATGACCGAGTACCAGTGGGTGCTGGAGGAAGAACTGGGCATCGCCCACCGGGGCAGCCTGCGCCCCCATGACCTGCGTTGGGGCGAGGAGCACGAGGTCGACGGCCGCCTGGTCCACCGCCGCTGGTTCGACCTGCCCGCCCTGCCCCCCATGGGCTATCACCGCCTGACCCTGACCGATCCCTCGGGCGTTTCCACCGCCATGTCCCTGATCATCACCCCCGCCCGCGCCTTCGTGCCCGAAGCGGTGGCCAATCCGCCGGGGGCCTGGGGCATCGCCAGCCAGATCTACGCCCTGCGCACCCCCAAGGATTGGGGCGTCGGCAGCTATGGCGCCCTGGCCGAGCTGGCGGAGGGCGCCGGTCGGCTGGGGGCGTCATGCGTCGGCATCAATCCTCTGCACGCCCTGTTTCCCAGTCATCCCGACCGTTTCAGCCCCTATTCGCCGTCGTCGCGCCGCTTCCTCAACATCGCCTATATCGATGTGGAGTCCATTCCCGAATTCTCCGAATGCATGGAGGCGAAGCGGATGTTCGCCTCGCCCGGGTTCCAGGCCAGTCTGGCGCGGGTCCGCGGCACCCCCCTGATCGAATACCCCGACGCGGCCCAACTGGCGCGGCCCATGCTGGAAGCGCTGTACCGCTGGTTCCGCAAGACCCATCTGGAACCCGGGGACGAGCGGGGCGAGGCCTTCCGGGACTTCCAGCGGGACGGTGGCCCGGCCGCCCGCAATTTCGCGGTATTCGAAACCCTGCACGAACATTTCGAGCGCGAAGGCAACGGCTATTGGCGCCAATGGCCCGTCGATCTGCGCCGCCCCGGCTCGCCCGAGATAGAGGCTTTCGCCCTGGCCCATGGCGAGCGGGTCGAGTTCTTCCAGTGGCTTCAGTTCATCGCCGACGAGCAGTTGGGCCGCGCTCACCGGGCGGGCGTGGCGGCGGGCGCCAGCATGGGCCTGTATCGCGATCTGGCGGTGGGCATCGCGGGCGACGGCGCCGAGGCCTGGGCCGAGCAGGAATCCCTGGCGCTGGGAGTCTCGGTGGGGGCACCGCCCGATCCGCTGGCGCTGAAGGGCCAGGACTGGGGGCTGATCCCCTTCAATCCCATCACCCTGCGCGAAAACGCCTATGCCCCGTTCATCGGGGTGATGGCCGCCAATATGCGCCATGCCGGGGCCCTGCGCCTGGACCACGCCATGAGCCTGCAGCGCCTGTACTGGGTGCCGCCGGGCCTGCCCGCCGACCAGGGGGCCTATGTGCGCTATCCGGTGGATGATCTGTTCCGGCTGGTGGCGCTGGAAAGCCGCCGCAACCGCTGCCTGGTGATCGGCGAGGACCTGGGCACCGTCCCCGAGGGCTTCCGCGAGCGCATGGACCGGCTGGGCCTGTTCGCCTATCGGGTGATGGTGTTCGAGAAGACCGAGACCGGCAAGATTCGCCCACCCGCCAAGTTCGACACCCAGGCCCTGGCCATCTTCGCCACCCATGACCTGCCCTCGGCGCGGGGCTGGTGGGCGGGCAAGGATATCGACCAGCGCGAGAAGCTGGACCTCTATCCCCGCCCCGGCCAAGCCGCCGAGGAACGGGAGGCCCGTCAGACCGACCGCGAGGCCATGGTCGAGGCCATGGCGGCCGAGGATCTGCTGGGCAGCGGCTTTCCCACCACGCCTGCCCTGAGCGATGCCCAGGCGGTGGAGCTTGCCGCCGCCGCCCATGCCTATCTGGCCCGCTCGGCCGCCCGGCTGATGATGGTCCAGATGGAAGACGTGCTGGGCCAGGACCTCCAGATGAACCTTCCCGGCACCACGGTGCAGCACCCCAATTGGCGGCGCCGCTTCACCCAGAACTGCGGCGAACTGGTGGCGGATCCACGGATGCGCCAACTGGCCGAGGTCTTGTCGGCGCGTGCCGCAAAACAAATTTCATAGGGATATGACCGGGACCGGGCATGAGTTTCCTTGCCCAAACCCCCGTTTCATGGAGGAATGGGGGCGGGATGACGTGGTGTGACAGGGCGGGACGCGAATGACGAAACGGATCGGTGCCCCAGTGGTTCCCCTGCTGGGCGATGATGTGGAAAGCATCAAATACGCGTTGAGCAGCCATTTGCTCTACACGGTGGGCAAGGAGCCCGTCAACGCCACCGCGCGCGACTGGTTCATGGCCGCCGCCCATACGGTGCGCGACCGGGTGACCGAGCACTGGATGCCCACCCTGAACCGCTATTACCAGGACGACCGCAAGCGGGTCTATTACCTGTCCATGGAGTTCCTGATCGGCCGCACCCTGGTCAACAGCCTGATCAATCTTGGCATCTACGACAATGTGCGGACCGCCATCACCGAACTGGGGCAGGATTTCGACGAAGTCGCCGCCTGGGAGGTGGAAGCCGCCCTGGGCAATGGCGGCCTCGGCCGTCTCGCCGCCTGTCTTCTCGATTCCATGGCCACCATCGGCGTGGCCGGGTTCGGCTATGGCATCCGCTACGACTACGGCATGTTCACCCAGCACGTGGAACACGGCTGGCAGGTGGAAAGTCCGGAAAACTGGCTGCGCTACGGCAATCCGTGGGAATTCCCCCGCCCCGGCGTCATCTATCCCGTCCGCTTCGGCGGCAAGGTCATCCACTACCGCGACGCCCTGGGCCATGCCCGTTCGCAATGGGTCGACGCCGAAGAGGTCATGGCCATGGCCTTCGACGTGCCGGTGCCCGGCTACGGCGGCAAGGTGGTCAACAATCTGCGCCTGTGGTCGGCCAAGTCGACCCGCGAATTCGACCTGAAATACTTCAATGCCGGCAATTACATCGAGGCCGTGCGCGACAAGAACGAATCCGAGACCCTGTCCAAGGTTCTCTACCCCTCGGACATGACCGACCGGGGCAAGGAACTGCGCTTCAAGCAGGAGTATTTCTTCGTCGCCGCCTCGATCCAGGACATCCTGGGCCGTTTCCGCAAGAGCCATTCCGACTGGAGCCTGCTGCCCGACAAGGTGGCGATCCAGCTCAACGACACCCATCCCGCCCTGGTGGTGGCCGAGCTGATGCGGGTGCTGGTGGACGAACACCAGATCGAATGGTCCAAGGCCGGGGACATCACCCGGCGCTGCTGCGCCTATACCAACCATACCCTGCTGCCCGAGGCGCTGGAGACCTGGCCGGTGGACCTGTTCCAGCGGGTGCTGCCCCGCCATCTGGAAATCGTCTACCAGATGAACCACGAATTCCTGCAAGGCGTGCGCTATCGCCATCCCGGCGATTCCGAACTGCTGCGCCGGGTGTCGCTGATCGCCGAGGAAGGCGGCCAACGGGTGCGCATGGCCCATCTGGCGGTGATCGGCAGCCACAAGGTCAATGGCGTCGCCGCCATCCATACCGGGCTGATGAAAAGCACCATCTTTTCCGATTTCGAGCATCTGTCGCCCGGCAAGATCACCAACAAGACCAATGGCGTCACGCCCCGGCGCTGGCTGCTGGCGGCCAATCCCCGCCTGTCGCGGCTGATCACCGAGAAGATCGGCGATAGCTGGATCACCGATCTCGACCAGTTGCGCAAGCTGGAGAAGCTGGCCGACAACAAGGCCTTCCGCAAGGCCTTCGCCGAGGTCAAGCGCGCCAACAAGGACTCCCTGGCCGCCATGATGTCCATGCGCCTGGGAGTGGATGTGGACGTGGAGTCCTTGTTCGACGTCCAGGTCAAGCGCATCCACGAATACAAGCGCCAGCTCCTCAACGTGCTGCACGTCGTGACCCGCTACAACCGTATCCGGACCAATCCGCTGCTCAATCCGGTGCCGCGCACCGTCATCATCGGTGGCAAGGCGGCGCCGGGCTACCACATCGCCAAGCTGATCATCAAGCTGATCAACGACATCGCCGAGGTGGTCAACAACGACCCCCAGGTGGGCCGGACGCTGAAGGTGGTGTTCGTGCCCAACTACAACGTCTCGACCGCCGAACTGGTGATGCCCGCCGCCGACCTGTCGGAACAGATCTCCACCGCCGGAACCGAGGCCTCGGGCACCGGCAACATGAAGATGAGCATGAACGGGGCGCTGACCATCGGCACCTGGGACGGTGCCAATGTGGAAATCTGCGAGGAGGTGGGCGAGGAAAACATGTTCCTGTTCGGCCTGACCGCCCAGGAAGTGGCGCGGCGCCGCATGGACGGGCACGACGCCCAGGCGGCCGTCGCCGCCAATCCGGAGCTGGCCCATGCCCTGGACCTGATCGGCTCGGGCTTCTTCTCGCCCGACCAGCCCGACCGTCACCGCCAGTTGGTGGACATCCTGACCAGCGGCGGCGACCACTATCTGCTGACCGCCGACTATCCGCTGTACATGGCGGCACAGGACCGGGTCGACCAGACCTATCGCGACCCCGAGGATTGGACCCGCAAGGCCATCCTCAACGTGGCGCGCATGGGCAAGTTCTCCTCGGACCGCACCGTGGCCGAATACGCCCGCGAAATCTGGAACGCGATCTAGAGTTTGTCCGGTTTAATTTTTCCTCGTCCGGCCGAAAGCCTGAATACGTCTGCGTTTCAGCGCCTCGGCGCCGCCAGGGGACACGAAAAAATGATTGACCACCAAGATACCAAGAACACCAAGAGACCGACGCGGTTTTCCATTCACCGTCTTGCCCGGACTTGATCCGGGCATCCACGCCTATCCGCCGAACTCATTGCTTTTCAAGGCTCTCAGCCGGGGCCGCGTGGATCACCGGGACGCAGCCCGGTGATGACGACTGAAAAGGAAGCCCCTTGGTGGTGCCTCATCTGATCCGTCAGCCAGAAATTAAACCGGACAGCCGTGGGCGTGACCCGGCCATCCATGCCCCCCCCCGGATCACCCCCGGACTTGATCCGGGGGCCAGGGGTGACGACAGGGAATACCGTTCCACCAACCCCTGACAGACTTCACATCTAGTTGCAGACCTTGTAGTCCTCGATGACTTCGTTGTGGATGGTCTTGGACTGGACAGTGAAGGCGGCGTAGCCACGCTTGTCCAGTTCCTGCAGTAGTTCGTCGATATTCTCGCACAGGCCGGTGGTGCGCGGCATGTGGCGGGCATAGGTCACCAGTCGGCCATCGGCATGGTTCATCTTGAACTGCCAGTCGTCGGGAAATTCGCGTTGCCAGGCCTTGATGCGCTTGCCGTTGGCCGCCTTGAACTTGGTGCCCTGGGCGGCCTCGAACTTTTGCCACATGGCATTGGCGCCCTTGATGTAGTCGCCGTCGCAGCGCTTGGCCGCTTCGCGCATATAGATGCCGTGGCGAATTTCCCGCTCGGCGCTGACTTCGGTGGTGGAAAAGCAACGCTTGGGCTTGGCCGCCTCGGCCCCCAGGGGCGACAGCAGGGCGGCTAGGCCGAGGATGGCGGCGAGGCGGCGCATGGAGACTCCTGACGGCGGGACGCGGTGCGGGCATTATGCCATGCCACCAGCCGCCAGCCCAGCAGCACCGCCAGGATGGCGGCGTGGATCATGGGCTGGGTCAGGTCCTTCTTCACCATCATCCAGTGATGGGCCACCCCCAGCGGACCGATGACATAGACCAGCCGGTGCAGCGCCCGCCAGCGCCGCCCGCCCAGGCGCCGGAGCATGGTGTCGGTGGAGGTGACGGCCAGCGGCAGCAGCAACAGCACGGCCAGCATGCCGATGGTGATGTATTTGCGCTTGATGATCTCGCGGCCAATGGCCGACCAGTCGAAGAACTGGTCGAGGCCCACATAGGACAGCAGGTGCAGCACCACGTAGAAGAAGGCGAACAGCCCCAGCATGCGCCGCAGCCGCCCCAGCCACGACCATCCCGTCAGGCGCCGCAGTGGCGTCACGCCCAAGGCGATCAGCAGGAAACGCAGTGCCCAGTCGCCCAACTCGCGGATGGTCGCCTCGATGGGATTGGCGCCCAGCAGGCCGGAATAGCCTTTCCACCCCAGCCAGGCCAGCGGCAGCAGGCAGAGCGCGAAGACCAGCGGCTTGATGAAACGCCCCCCTCCCGACCTCCCCCCATGCGCGGCACGGGGGGAGGAGAGGGTGGATGCTGCTCCACCCGTCATCAGAAATTCACCGCCAGATCCATGCCGGAATACAGCGACGCCACCTGTTCGCCATAGCCGTTGAAGGGCAAGGTATCGCGCTTCAGGAACTCGCCGATGCGCCGTTCCTTGGCCTGGCTCCAACGGGGGTGGTCGACCTTGGGATTGACGTTGGCATAGAAGCCGTATTCGCGCGGCGCCGACTTCATCCAACTGGTCCGCGCCGGGGTCTCGGTGAAACGGATGGAGACGATGGACTTGATGCCCTTGAAGCCGTATTTCCACGGCACCACCAGACGCAGCGGCGCGCCGTTCTGAGGCAGCAGGGTCTCGCCATACAGCCCCACCGCCAGCAGGGTCAGGGGATGCATGGCCTCGTCGATCCTGAGGCCCTCCACATAGGGCCAGTCCAGCAGCCGGGTGCGCTGGCCGGGAAAGATCTCGGCATCCACCAGGGTGGTGAATTCCACGAACTTGGCCTTCGAAGAGGGTTCGAAGCGCTTCAGCACCTCGGCCAGCGGCACCCCCACCCAGGGGATCACCATGGACCAGGCCTCGACGCAGCGCATGCGATAGGTGCGTTCCTCCAGCCGGTGGGGCTTGATCAGGTCCTCCAGGCCCAGCGTGCCGGGCTTGGCGCATTCACCCGACACCGCCACCGTCCAGGGCTTGGGCTTGAAATAGCTGGGGGCCAGTTGGGCGGGATCGCCTTTGTCGGGGCCGAATTCGTAGAAATTGTTGTAGGTGGTGACATCCTTGCGCGGCGTCAAAGCCTCGTCGAGGGTGAACGGCCCCTTGGCCGCCGTCAGCGGCGCCGCCTCGGCCCTGCCGCCGCCCAGCGCCAGCGCCCCCGCCGCCCCCCAGGCCAGGAAGCGGCGGCGATCCAGCCACAGCGCCTTGTCGGTCACCTCGGACTCGCGAATATCGCTCCCGTGCCTGATCAGCATGTCCTATCTCCCGTCCTGGCCCTGCGCCACTACATGGTGACTCGGGACGAAAAGATCAAAGTCAGCCCCCGCACATGGACTTGACCGCGCTCCATTCGCCCTCGCTCATGGATGGCGCCGCCGAGCGTGGCAGCGGCGCCGCCTCGACGGCGGCGGCGCGCACGGCGGAATCGGGATGAGTGCCGATCCAGGCCACCAGGCTGCCGCTGCCGCCCTCCTGCCGGTCGAGGCGGCGGAAGAAGGCCGCCAACCCGGCATGGCCGATCCCGGCACGGGTCAGCAGCGCCACGGCACCGCGATCGGCGGCGGCCTCGTCGTCGCGGCTGTAGGCGGCCGCCATCAGGGCGCTGGCGGCCGAGGCCACCAGCCCTGAGGCGTCGCCGGTCACCAGCGTGACCAGGATACCAACCCCGACACCGCGCATCACCGCCACGGTGGGATGACGTTCCCCCACATGGGTCAATTCGTGCGCCAGCACTCCGGCCAGTTCGTCGGGATGCTCCATGTCAACCATCAGGCCACGAAACACCACGATCTCGGCACCGGGCAGGGCCAGGGCATTGACCACCGGCGAGTCCACTACCCGCAACGTCACCCGGTGATAGTCAGGCGGCAGCCCCTGGGCCAGCCGCGCGGTCAGGCGCTCCATGGCCGCCAGTCCGGCGCCGTCGCGGCAGACCCGGAAGCGGCTCTCGAAGCCCTGGGCCATGCTGCGGCCCCAGGCCCGTTCAGTCTCCACCGGCACGAACGCCACCAGATACCGCGACAGGCCCGGCAGGGCCTGGGCCAGCGCCAGCAACACCAGGGCTCCCAGCGCCAACCCAACCACCATGCGGAGGGTGCCGTGGGACCGGCGGCGCGGCAGCGTCGGCGGCAGGACCCAGTCGGCGAAACCGGCGTCTTCCAGGGTCAGGCGAGCGGCGGGCTCGGCGACGCAGCGCAGGCGAACCTCGGCACCGGGCGCCGCCTCCCGTTCCACATCGCCCAGCCGCCACACCGCCACCAGGAATCCGTCCTCGCCCCGGATGCCCAAGCCCTCGGGCACCGCAGAGACCCGGACCCGGCGACTGGCGGCATTGCGGCCATCGTTGAAGCGACCGGGACTGGAGCGCTCGGGACCGTCCATCAGAACTCGCCGACCCCGTCCAGCACCGAGACCACGCCCTCGCCCATGCCGGGACCGCTGTCCTGGCCCTGGTGGACGGCGGCGAAGTCGGGCACGCCCTCGACACTCAGCACGGCGCAGCCGAAGCGGAAGATCCGCAACGCCGCCCAGGGTCGCAGCACCCCCATGCTCATGGCCGAGATCAGGGCATTGCCAATGGCCAGGCGCACCATGGCCCAATAGCCGATCTCGGCCTTGAAGCGGCAACCGTCGAAGCCGGTTCCCGCCGCCAGGGCCACCATGACTCCCTGGCGGTACCAGGCCAGCGGCAGGCCGACCATCACCACGGCCAGCGGCAGACACAGGATGATCAGGCCGCCGATGAGGGGGGCCGCCTCTTCCTCGTCCATTCCCTGGGCCGCGATCCCGGCGATCCCAAGGCTGAGACCGCCCAACAACAGCAGCGCCGAGACCCAGACCAGGGCATAGCGGCCATACAGATTTCCCGCCCTGGCGTCGCAGGTGAAGGCGCGGTCGCCGAAGGTGGTGTTGGCCATGCGATAGCGGGCCAGCCACATCTCGCCCCAGGGCGCCGCCCAACCGAGGGAAAGCGGGATCAGCACCCAGACCAGCAGCGAGCGCGCCGCATAGGCCCAGGCCGAGCCGGTCTGGCCACCCCGGATGCCCCGCCACAGGGTGCGGCAGAGCTGATAGCGCCGCGCCCGGTAGCTTCCCGCCGCGATCAGCAGGGCCGCCAGAAGGTAAAGCACCAGGATCAGGAAACCTCCCAGGGGATTTTCCGCCTCGATCAGGGTCTGGGCCCAGATGAACCCGGCCACCAACGGCAGGTAGACCAGCACCAGGGCCAGCAGGAAGCCCTTGAACAGCTCTGCGCCGGTGCCGACATATTCCAGCGGATCACCCCAGGCGGTGGTCTTTCCCCACAGGGCGCGGCGCACCAGTGTGCGGCCCCAGAAGCGCCAGATGGACAGGGTGACGACGCTGAGCGCCAGATTCTTGAGCGCCAGGGCGCAGATATCGCCGGAAAATCCCAGATGGCGAAACGGACGGATGGCTGGGCTGGTCACTCTTGGCGTCCCCTCGTATTCAACTGATCAGGGATCGATAGTAGCAGGATGATAATGCCCCCGCACGCTGGTAAACTTTATCCCCCGCCATAGTCCCAAGGAGGCCTCCATGAGCGATTTTCCCGCCCTGATGCTGGACGAGGACGCGGGCAAGGTCCGCGCCTCCATCCGTCGCCTGTCCGAAGCCGACCTGCCCGCGGGCGATGTGCTGGTCCGCATCGACTATTCCACCCTGAACTACAAGGACGGGCTGATCCTCAACGGGCTCGGCCGTCTGGTCCGGACCTATCCCCATGTGCCGGGCATCGACTTTGCCGGAACGGTGGAAGCCTCGGACTCGGCCGCCTACAAGCCCGGCGACAAGGTGCTGCTGACCGGCTGGCGGGTGGGCGAGACCCATTGGGGCGGCTTCGCGGCCAAGGCGCGGGTCAAGGCGGACTGGCTGGTGCCCCTGCCCGAGGGACTGACCGCGCGGCGGGCCATGGCCATCGGCACCGCCGGTTTCACCGCCATGCTGGCGATCAATGCCCTGGAAGACCACGGCTTGCGCCCGGCCAATGGCGGCGACGTGCTGGTGACCGGCGCGGCGGGCGGATTGGGCAGCATCGCCGTGGTGCTGCTCTCCAAGCTGGGCTACGCCGTCGCGGCCTCCACCGGGCGGGCCAGCCAGCATGACTATCTGCGCGGGCTCGGCGCCACCTCGCTGATCGACCGGGCCGAGATCGGCGTGGCTCCCCCCAAGCCTCTGCTGTCGGAACGCTGGTCCGGCGTGGTCGACAGTGTCGGCGGCACCACCCTGGCGAACTGTGTCGCCTCGCTGCGCATGCGGGCGGCGGTGGCGTCCTGCGGCAATGCGGGCGGAGTGGAGTTCTCCGGCACCGTCCTGCCCTTCCTGCTGCGCGGCGCCTCGATCCTGGGCATCGATTCGGTGATGTGCCCCCTGCCCCGCCGCCTGGAAGCCTGGAAGCGCCTGACCGAGTTGATCCCCGGCGAGTTGCTGGATTCGCTGACCGAGGAAGCCCGGCTGTCCGACCTGCCCGAACTGGGCGGCAAGATTCTCAAGGGCGAGATTCGTGGCCGTGTCGTGGTGGACGTGAACCGATAGACCGCCGCTTCACCGCCCAGATGAAGGCCACCGCCGTCAGGTTCATCACGAAGGCATAGACGATGCTGGGCACCATCATGGCGTGGTTGCCCAGCAGCGTCACCGCCACGAAGATGCCCAGCGCGCTGTTCTGCAGGCCGTTTTCCATCACCACGGCGATGCGGTCGGCCATATCCAGGCGCAGCAGGCTGCCCAGCCCCCAGGCGCCGCCCATGGCCAGCAGGTTGAGGACCAGGGCGGCGGGCACCACGTCGCCCATATGGTCCACCAGGCTTTGGCGCTGGCTGATGAAGGCGCCCACCACGATCAGGGCGAACAGCAAACTCGCCACCGGACGCGCCACCCGGCCCAGCCGCTCGGCGGCGCGCGGCCACAGGCGCTGGATGCCGAGACCCAGCAGCAGCGGCACCGTATCCACCAGAAAAATGCCCAGCGTCATGCGCCCCACCGGTATCTCCACCGCCTGCTGATATCCGGCGAAGGCGGCCAGTCCCAGATTGACCAGGGCGGGCACGCTCAGGGTCGCGGCCAGGCTGGTCAGGGCGGTGACCGTGGCGGCGAGCGCGATGCGCCCGCCCGCCATATGGGTGAGCAGGGCCGAGGTCACTCCCGCCGGACAGGCGGCCAGCAGGATCATGCCCACGGCGAAATCCGCCGATGGCCGCCAGACCGTCACCACCGCCAGACCGGCCAGCGGCACCAGCAGCAACTTGGCCGCCAGCCCCGCCGCCAGGGCCTGGGGCCGGGCGGCGATGCGGCGGAAATCGCCGGGATCCATGGTCAGGCCCATGGCGAACATGATGAAGGCCAGGGCGGCGGGAAGTGCCGCCTGGGTGATGATCACGGCGCCAGCCCCCCCATCACCAGTCCTATGGCCAGCAGGGCGGCCGTCACCAATTGCAGCCGCGCGGTGGCGGCGAGGATGGCGTTGAAGGCAGGCCCCCGGGGGGTCGAGACGAAGCGACGGAACAGCAGCAGCGCCAGCGGCACCGCGCCCAGGGAGAGGATACCCCCCACCGGCCCTAGGGGCGAGGCCAGCACGCCCAGCGGCAGCAGGATCAGGGTGCCGTAGATCAGCTTGGCGGTCTCGGCCCCGGCCCAGATGGCCAGGGTGCGGCGCCCGGCCAGCCGGTCGGCTTCCATGTCGCGGTAATTGTTGGCCATCAGCACGGCGGCCGCGATGGCGCCCACGGCGGCGCCCACCACCAGGGTCTGGGCGGTCAGGGTGAAGGCCTGGAGGAAATAAGTGCCTCCCACGGCACCGATGCCGAAAAAGGCGATGACGAAGACCTCGCCCAGGGGGGTATAGGCGATGGGGCGCGGCCCGCCGGAATAGGCCCACCCCGCCACCAGCGAGGCGAGACCCAGGGCGGCGATGGGCCAACCGCCGCGCCAGACCAGGAACAGGCCCACCAGGGCCGCCAGGGCGAAACAGGCCAGGGCGGCGCGGCGCACCCGCCCGGGCGAAGCCCAGCCCAGGGCGGTGACCCGGGGCGGCCCCTGGCGCAGGGGCTGGTCGCCGCCCCTCAGGGCGTCGGCCACGTCGTTATGGAGATTGGTTCCGGCCTGGATGGTCAGCGCGCCCACCAGGGCGGCAACCAGCGGCGCGGTGTCGAGACGGCCGAGATCATGCCAGGCCAGGGCGGCGCCCGCCACCACCGGCGCGACGGAAATGGTCAGGGTGCGCGGCCGCACCGCCAGCCACCACAGGCGCCAGCCATCGGGCGGCTGGTCGGCCCGGCTGGCGTCCGGGTCCCTGATCTCCACGGCCGCGCCATCGCGCAGCCCGGTCTCCAGCGTCATGCTTTCCACCCTCGGTGCAGGCAGGCGATGCCCGCCGACAGGTCGCACCATTCCACATCCTTGAACCCGGCGCAAACCATCAAGGCCATCAGTTCACGCTGGTCAGGGAAGCGTCGGATCGATTCCACCAGATAATCATAGGCGGCGGGCTGACCGGCGACCCAGGCCCCCAGACGGGGAATCACCAGGAAAGACCAGGCATCGTAGAACGGCCGCAGCCAGGCCCAGGGGCGCGAGAATTCCAGGCAGAGAAAACGCCCGCCGGGCTTGAGCACCCGGTGAATTTCCGCCAGGGCGGTCTCGGGCCGGGTGGCGTTGCGAAGGCCGAAGGCGATGGTGACGGTATCCACCGAGGCATCGGCGAAGGGCATGGCCTCGGCGGTGCCGGTGACGAAGTCCACCGCCAACCCGGCGCAGCGTCGCCGCCCCACCGCCATCATGGCCTCGGACGGATCGCACACCACCACTTGGCGCCCGGCCCCCGCCAGCAGCCGGGCGATGTCGCCGGTGCCGCCCGCCAGATCGACGATCACCTGCCCGGCGGCCACATGGGCGGCATCGGCCATGCGGCGCTTCCACAGCCGGTGGATGCCCAGGCTCATGACGTCGTTCATCAGGTCATAGCGCGGCGCCACCGCCTCGAACACCTGCCTGATCCTGGCCTCGCGTTCCTCGGGCGTGACCGACTGGAAGCCGAAACTGGTCGACAGCGCACCACTCACGGCAGATCGCCGCGCCGGAACAGATGATAGCCGATCCCGGCCGCCACGGTGCCAAGCGCCACCGGATAAATCATGGCGAAGGCGAGATAGCCGCCCCGGCCCAGACTATCCAGGATGACATAGGCGGCCGGCCCCATCACCAGCATCTGCGGGTCGAACAACAGGATGGCGGCGGTGCGGAAGCTTTGCAGCGGATTGGCCACGGCGATGGCGATGATGGCTTCCAGCGGCAATTGCTGGCGGATCATCACGCCGAGCAGGATCAGGTCGAGGAACAGCAAAAGGGTCAGCCAGACCAGGAAGGCGCCGGTCTGGGCCACGTCGGGCGAGCGCGCCAGGGTCGAGATCAGCATGCCGATGCCGAGGAAGGCCCAGGCCAGCGACACCAGCAAGGCGGTATAGACCAGGAACAGCGGCCAATCGACGCCGACACCCCGGACCACGGCATAAAGGGCGGCCAGCGCCATGGCGCCGAACACCGGCAGGAACACCACCAGGAAGCGCCCGACCATCTTGCCCCAGAACCAGGCATAGAGCGGAACGGGCAGCGACAGCATGTATTCGAACACCCCGGCCTCGCGGTCGCCCGCCACCGAGCGCACCGTGGTGATCAGGATGAACACCGGCAGGATGGCGACACAGAGCTGGATATAGGTGACCAGCAGGCGCGACAGGCCGGTGAAGCCCAGGATGCGCGATTCGGTCAGGCCGAACACGAACAGCAGCACGATGATGCCGCCGAACACGGCCGAGTAGAAGGCGAACCAGCGCGACCGCAGGGACTCGGCGATGTCGAGCCGGGCGGTGAGCAGCAGGGCGTTCATGGGCATCCCCCCTTAATCCGCCTTGTCATCCCGAGGGAGCCCCGCGACCGAGGGATCTCCGCCCGGCGGGATGTCGCCGTGCCGACGATGGCGTTCCAGGAAGAGATCCCTTGCCGCGCTCGGGATGACATGGATTGTGTCCTCATCCGCGATCCTCCGTGGTCACCGTCGGCTCGCAACGGCTGGTGGACCCCTGGGTCAGGATGGCGCCCCGGAAGCGCTCGAAGCCGAAATCGTCGCCCTTGGACTCGGGCCGGGCGCCGAAGCCATGGGCCATGGGGGTCTTCACCCCCTTGACGTAGAAGGCCTTGAAGCCGTCTAGCCATTGGCCGGTTTCCATATGGCCGACCCAGAACTCGGTCTTGGGATGCTTGGCCCAGTCCTGCTTGACCAGGAACAGGATGGCGTCGCCGGGATCGTCGAAATTGTGGACCTTGCCACTGGGACCCGCCCGCAACTGGGCGACGAAGCGCCGGTCGTCGATGACCATGCCGCAATAGTCGCAGACATCGCGTCCGAGCCGGACATCCACCGGTCCGGTGGAGGGACCGCCGCAACCCGAGGCTACCAGGGCCAGGCCGGGGACCAGGGCGACGAAGTGACGGCGGGTCATGTGATGATTGCACATGGCGTGTCCTCCTATTTCATCTCGATACCGGCCACCAGGCCGGCATAGCGGGCGAGCACGCCCAGGAAACGCAGACGGTCGGGGCCGTTGACCGGCCCCCTCCAACTCAGGCCGTCATCCTCCGAAACGAAACCCCATTCCGCCATGGCCTTGGCGAAAGCGGCTTCTGCCCGGGTCAGGCGGATGGTGCAGTCCAACCGCGCGGTCATGTCCACGTCGTCGGCAACCCGGTCGTCCAGCGATACCTTGCCCTGGTCCAGTTCGACCACACGGTTGACCAGGGCCGCCACCTCGTCCAGGCGATGGCTGGTGATCAGCATCACCGCATCGTCCTTGCGCTGGTGCAGCAGGCCGAAAAAGATGTGGCGCGCCTCGGGGTCCAGATTGGCGGCGGGTTCGTCCATGATCAGCAGGTCGGCGTCGCGGCCCAGCGCCATGGCGATCAGGGTCTTCTGCTTCATGCCGCCCGACAGCTTCACGAAAGGACGCGAGCGGACCATGTCCCAATCCAGGCCCAGCGCCCGCATCACGGCAACGATGCGCGCGGGGTCGGAGCCACAGACCGCGGCGGCGAAATTGACCAGTTCGCCCACCGGCATGCGCAAGGGCGGCGGAATCTGCGGCACGAAGCCGACCCGGGCCAGCACCTCCTTGCGATGGGCCTTGGGGTCGAGACCGCCCACCGTGACCACGCCGTCATGCAGGTATTCACCCAGCAGGCAGCGGATCAGGGTGGTCTTGCCGGCGCCGTTGGAGCCCACCAGCGCCACCCGCTCGCCGGTCTGCACCGACAGGCTGACGCCGTCGAGCACCTTGTGCCGCTTGAAGGTCTTGGAGACGTTGTCGAAGGTGATCATAGCAGCTTGTTCAACCCCTTGATCTCGAACTTCAGCGATCCGGTGGGGCAGGCATCGATGCACAGCCCGCAGCGGGTACAGTCCGGACCGATGGCCACCGAAACGTCCTCGGCATAGGTTTTCTTGGTGCAATCCAGCACATGGGGCACCAGGCAGACCTTGCGACAGTCGCCCTCGTGCAGGCAGTTTTCCAGCGTATACTTCACCCGCACCGGCGACACCGCGCCGACGAAGCCATAGGTCAGGCCGATGGGGCAGATGTAGCGGCACCACATGCGGCGGATGAACACCACCTCGTAGGCCAGCAGGCCCAGCACCCAGATCATGGCCAGACCGGGGCCGTAGATCAGGGCGCGCGACACGATGCCGGTGGGCGAGATGGACTCGAACACGGTATAGCCGCTGATCACCGCCAGCAGGGCGAAGACCACGTAGAGCACGGTGCGCGAGCCGCGATGCAGCGGGTAATCCACCACCATGCGCCGCGCCGCCAGGAACAGGTGGAGCTTCTCGGCGAGCTCGGCCAGCAGGTGATAGGGGCAGGTCCAGGAACAGAAGGTCCGCCCGCCCAGCAGCCACCACAGGAAGAACACCGTCGAGGTGCCGATCACCAGATTGATCAGGATGGTCTTGTAGGCCAGCATCACCTGGATGGCCGAATTGAGGTCGGCCATGTGGAAGCCGATGACGCGCGACGCGGTCAGCGAGCCTTCCACCAGTTGCACGTCGAAGGCGAAGGACGCCACGAAGACCATGTTGACGAAGATCAGCGTCGCCCAGCGGATGTTGCGCCATTTGTGGCTGTTGTGGCTGGCATGGGCGGCCTTGATTTCCTTGGCACGCTCGGCCCCCTTCACCTGGCGCTTGGCCTCGTGCATGGCCGTGGCCTCGGAACTGTGGCAGCGCGGCCGCTCGGGCTGGGCGCCCAGCATGATCTTGATCGAGGAGAGCAGGCTCATCACGCGTCTCCCCACTGGCGGCGGATGTCGATAACGATGGAGGCCGGTTCGGTCGGGCAGATCATCTCGCACATGCCGCAGCCGGTGCAGGCCTGATGCACCACCGGAGTGCGGCGCTTGTCGGCGGGATCGGCCGACAGGGGTTCCAGGGTGATGGCGTTGGGAACCGGGCATTCGCGGACGCACAGGTCGCACAGCTCCAGCTCATAGGGGTAGTCGGCCAGCTTGACCGGCTTCCAGCGGTCGATATGGGCGTAGCGGTGCAGCCCCTTGAACGGTGCCGGGCGGGCGGCGCCCTTCCAGCCCTCGCCCTTGCGGGCCAGGCAGGCATTGGGGCGGTCCAGCCGGGCCAGGCCCATGCGGACTTCCTCCTTCTTGCTGACCGCATGGGCCAGGGCGCCGGTAGGGCAGGCCAGAACGCACTGCACCGCGTCGCAGGAGAAATCGCAGGCCTGCTCGCGGGCCGGGATATAGGGCACGCCCACCCCGAAGCCCTCGTCCAGATCACCCAGCTTGATAGCCCGCACCGGGCAGACCTGGACGCACTGGCCGCATTTGATGCAGGCCGCCAGGAAATCCTGCTCGGCGATGGCGCCGGGGGGACGCAGGCGCGGTGTCCATTTGCGCAGCACCGGAAAGAAACCGAACAGCGAGGCGCCGATGATGGCGGCCCCCATGGTCAGCGAGCGCATCACCTGCCGACGGGTCTTGGCATTGGCCGCCGCCGGGCCAGCGGCCGGAGGGGTTTTCTCGCTCATGACTTGGGCTCCAGGTTCGATCCCGCCTTGAAGGTCTTGTCGGTCCCCAGGCGGGGGGTCTTGTCTTCAAGCAGCAGCACCGGCTCGCTGAACGGCGCCAGCCGGTCGAGGAAGTCCAGCACCTCCAGCAGCGGCGTGCCCTTGAAGAACTTGGTATTGGGCACGTCCATCCACACCCGCCCGGCATAGCCGTAGACCCGGTGCGACTTGTCGCCGACACCGTCGCCGTTGCGGTCGAAGCCCTGATAGTCTTCCCAGCGATTGCCTTCCCAGACGTTCCGCTTGGCCGAGCCGCCGCCATAGATGGCGACCTCGGTGATGTTGCCGGTCAGCAGATTGCCGGTGAAGATGCTGTCCTTCCAGTCGTTGAGGAAGGAGATGGCGATATCGTTGAAGGCGATGCGATTGCCCTTGATGCGGTTCTTGGTGCCGGGCTCGTAGGGAGCCACGTCGATGGCGATGCCGCTCGAGCAATACATCAGGTCATTGTTCTCGATGACCACGTCGCTGCTTTCCTTCAGCGACATGCAGGTCCCCACCGCCCCCACGGCGCGGGCCACGTAGTTATTGCGGATGATGTCGCCGGAATCGTACATCATGGAGATGCCGGTCATGTTGTCGATGAACTGGTTGTTCTCGGCGATGTTGTCCGAGGACTTCATCAGGTGCAGGCCATAGCGCCCGCCGCTTTGGCGGTTGGCGACGAAACGGTTGCCGTTGGCGTACCAGAACACGATGTCGCGACCGCCCCGGAACTCGTTCTCGGTCAGCAGGTTGTCGTTGGAATACCACAGTTTGATGCCGTCGCCGCGCCGCTGCATGTTGAACGGCTTGCCCAGATAGTGGTTGCGCCGGACGATATTGCGGTCGGACCGCTCCATGGCGATGCCGAACAGCACGTCCTCCATCCGGTTGTCCTCGATGACGTTGTCGTTGCCACGGACCTGGATGGCGGCATCCTGCTGGGGATGGCCGACGCCGCTGTTGATCAGGCGCAGATTGCGCACCGTGGCGCCATTGGTGGTGATCCACAGCACCGAGCCCTCGCCACCGCCATCGAAGGTGACCTTGCCCTTGCCGTCCAGGATGATGGGCCGGGTCACCTTGACGCCCTTGTAGCGTCCCGGCGGCGGCACCACTTCCTGGCCCGGCTGGGCCATGTCGATCAGGGCCTGGATCAGCGAGGAATCCATCAGCGGCTCATCTGCCGGAGGAACCGGGGCAGGCGCCGCCGGGGCGGTGGCGGCGGCAAGCGCCATCACCAGCCCTACAATGGAATTCGACACGTTCTTGACTGTCAGTCCCATGGTGCCGTCCACCGCATGATCCGCGTTGAAACGCCGAAACCTAGTCCTTCAGGGCCTTGCGCTGGAGCAGCAGCGCCAGGATCAGACAGAGCGACGCGGCGCAGAGCAGGCCGAAGCCGTAATGGGGATAGGAATAGGTGGAGAACTGCGCCACCTTGCCGTCACCGAACACGGTGGGCATGAAGGGCTTGACCGAGAAGGCCGCCCACGAGCGCAGGTTATGGCCGAACCACCACAGCCAGGCGGAATAATCCACCACGAAGGCCACGGGAATGACGATGCCCGATAGCGGCAGCACCCACCAGAACGGCCCGGCATAGACCAGGAAAGCGGCCAGCATGACGCCCACCAGCATGAACAGGTAAGGCGCCGCCGCGATTTCCAGCGCCGCGCCGCGGGCGATGGGCTCCATGCCGATGAAGTGGTTGATGACGTCCATTTCCTCGACGCAGTTCAGCCCACCTTCCTCGTCACCCCATGAGGTCTGCTGTCCCGGCTTGGGAGCGACCTGGGACGTACAGCCATTGAACACGCCGTTCATGTGGAAGTGAATGCGGATGCCGTCGGGAAAGGTCTCGGCCGGATAGTTCGGCGCCTTCAGCGCCACCCACCAGATGGGGGAGAAATACGCCCCTCCGATCATCAGGGCGGCGACCACGGTCAGGATGCGCACCAGGGCGGGCTTGCGGCTGCCCTTGCCGTCGGATTTGGTCATGGAATCCTCGATGGACATTCAGGAAAGGGGGCGGTACCCCTGCGAAAGCCAAGACACCGCCCATTGTCCACGTTATATCAGATTTTCCTACTGGAAGTCGGGATTCTTCCAGCCCTTGGGAGCGATCATGTTCGCGGGCGGCTTCAGGCGCGAGGTATAGTCCAGCACCGCCTTGGTATCCCGTTCGCTGAAGGTCTGGATCTGCTTCATCATGTCGGGATTGGCGTTGCGGCGCTTGCCTTCCTTGATCCACTGGTACTGACGCAGCAGATAGGCGTAGTGCTGGCCTTGGATACGGGGATAGAACTTGTCGTTGTCACCGGCGCCATCGGCACCGTGGCAGCGGGTGCAGTTCTCCTCGTACAGCTTCTTGCCGTGGGCCAGGTCCTTGCCGTCGCCCAGGCCGGGCTCGGGGTTCATGGGCAGCTTGGCCATATAGGCGGCCACGTCGGCGATGGACTGCGGCCCGCCGATCTGGGACGGCAGGGCGAAGGGATACATGGTGGGATTGTCGCGGTTCAGAGCCCGGATATCGGCCAGCTGCTTGATGGTGACCTTGGGATGCTGCCCGGCCAGTTGCGGGAAGGTGCCATCGGTCAGGCCCCAGCCCTCCATCTGGTGGCAGGCGGAGCAGACCTCGTAGACCTCGCGGCCGTTCTTCAGGTCCGGCTTCAGTTTCAGGGCCTCGTCTTCCTCGCCGCCACCGGCGTGCCATTGATAGCCTTCCTCGCCCAGGGACTTGCCCTTCTGGGGGGTCGCGCCGCCAGCGGCGTAAACGGCACCACCGGCCACCAGGGCGGCGGCGGCCACGACGATGGCCAGGCTGTGCTTGAACTTCAACATCTGGGTCTGTCTCCGAAAGTCTGAACCAACTGGTCCGCAGATTAGCAAAAGCTCAGAGATGCTTACTTGACTGTGGACAAGTAGTCGGCGATGGCGGTGATTTCGTCGTCGGTCACCAGATGCATGACCGGCTGCATGGCGTTGGCCTTGCCGTTGGTCCGGGCACCGGACTTGATGTCCCTGGTCTGGGCCAGGACATAAGCCTTGTCCTGACCGGCGATGGCGGGATAGCCGGGCAGCGGCTTCTTGCCTTCCTTGCCGTGACAGGCGACGCAGGTCTTGGTCAGGAACAGGGTCTTGCCGGGATGGGGCGGAGCGGCGGCGGCCGGCGCGGCGGCGGCTGGAGCCTCCTTCAGGCTCTCCAGGTACTGGGCCAAGGCCTTCATCTCGTCCTCGGACAGGTCATCGACGATGGGCTTCATGGTGTCGACGCTCTGGCCGTTCTTGCGGGCGCCGGACTTGATGTCCTTCATCTGGTTGAAGGCGTATTCGGCGCCTTGCCCGGCGAGCTTGGGAAAGCCCTCCTGCAGCGGGGTCTTGGCGTCCTCGCCGTGGCAGGCGACGCAGCCCTTATCGGTGAACAGCGCCTTGCCATCGGCGGCAAGGGCCTGGGAATTGAAGGCTCCGATGACGGCCAGGGCGGCCGCGACGGCGACTTGCCGCTTCACGCTGATGCGCATGTTTCGATCCTTGTGTCGAAGGGGTGGAAAAAGCACGGGGGCGGGCAAGCCCGCCCCCGATCCATTCGCAATCTGAGCCAAGGCGGCGGGGGCCGCCCTGGCTTTGATCAAGTCGCGTGACTTACTTCGCGGCTTCAACCTTCTTGGCACCGTTCTGTTCCAGGAAGGTCTTGGCGCGCAGACCGATATCGGCGGCCTTGACCTGGTACTGGAACCACTGCTCGGCCCACAGGAAGGCGGCGTTGTAGTCGCCCTTGGCGGCGAACTCTTCCGACTTCTTCTTGTTCTGCTCGGCATAGCCCAGCTGTTCGGTGGCATCCTCGACCATGGCGACCACGGCGGGGAAGTCCTTGAAGTTGACGCTGGTGATATAGCCGACGACGCTGTTGATGACGGCCTGGGTGTCGGTGTTGGCCTTCACGCGGGCGTCATACTCTTTCTGACCATAGACTTGGCCTTCCTTGCCCTTGACGCCGGTCGCCTTGTAGTTGGCCGGCTGGACCAGGAGATAGCCTTCCATTTCAAGATGCAGCGCCGAGCAGAACTCGGTGCAGTAGTAGGGATAGACGCCAGCCTTGTTGGCCTTGATGGTGGCCGAGGCGGTCTTGCCCGGCTCCACCGACAGGTTGACGTTGTGCTTGGACACGGCGAAGCCGTGGGTCTCGTCCTGGGCACGCTCCAGGTTGGTCAGGTGGAAGGTGATCTCGTCGCCTTCGTTGGCCTCGACGATTTCAGGAGTGATGTGCGAGCGGATCAGGGTGCCGAACACCTCGACCTTACCCGGCTTCTTCTCGATGCGCTCCTGGCCCGGACGCACGGCGAAGGGGGACTTCTTCTCGGTGCGGGAGTCGGTGCCGAAGGGATAACGCACATTGGTCTTCAGCTTGCCGGTCTCGATGGACACCGCGTAGTGGGGCTCGCCCAGGGGCAGCGGCATGTCGTAGAGAAGCTGCATCTTGTCGCCGCTGATATCGATCAGCTGGTGGTTCTGGGGATGCAGCGGGCCGACCTGGGCGAAGCGGTCGATGGCCAGCTTGTTGAGCGCGATCAGATACTTGCCCTTGGGCTTGGAGGTATCGCCTTCCATGGCCATCAGGTGGCCGATGTTGTAGTGCACCGAGACCTTGTCCAGCACCTTGCCTTCGCAATAGTCCCACTTGGCGACCATGGAGTCGACATAGAGCGAGGTATAGGCGACGCAGGGCTTGGAATCGTACTGGGTGTGGAGCGGGCCGAGACCGAGCGCGGCCTGCTTATGGGCGGCGTCGTCCAGCGAGATGATCGGAATGCCGTACTCGTCCTTGCCCGAGAACTTCTTGGCGGCGATGGCGGCCTGGATCTTCTCATGGCTGTAGACGGTGGTGTGGCTGTCCAGCTTGCCCGACACGGTGATGAACTTGCCATCGGGGGTGACGTCGGCGCCGTGGGGCGACTTGGGCTCGGGGATCAGGACCAGGATGCCCTCGGCGACGGAGACGTCCATGGGCAGGACGTTGTGGCCGTTGATCTTCTTGGCCTTGCCCGCCTTGACCAGCTCGGCGGCCTTCTTCCAGTTGATGACATGCAGGAAGTCGCTGTCCTTGGCCGAGCAGCCGGCTTCGAACGGCGGACGGCCGCGCTCGATGCCGCCGACATAGCGTTCGGTACAGAACGAGTTGACGAAGGCCCAGCCATCCGACGGACCCTTGCCGAAATCGGCCAGATCCTGGCTGTAGGGCGGCAGTTCCAGCGAGAACGAGTTCTCGGGCTCGATCCGGCCGTGCTCGCGGTTGAACTTCCAGAAGGTGACCGCGCCGCGATACTTCTCGTTGAACTGCTCCAGGGGGGCGAATTCGCCGCCCAGCGGCGCCGCGTACTGGGCGGGCTCGACGATGTAGTCGGTGTTGGGCGACACGAAGGCGCCGCCATGCTCGGACTGCAGGATCGGGTTCTGGACGATCTGCTTGGTCTCGAAGTCGCGCAGGTCGATGACCGCGATGCGGGGCGTGTTCTTGTCGTTGATGAACAGCCACTGGCCGTCGGACTCGCCGTTGGTCTCGGACAGGGCCGGATGGTGGGTATCGCCCCACAGGATGGTGCGGCCCTGGACCTCGGAGCCCTGCTTCAGCACCGCCTTGGACTCATCGTCGAAGCCATAGCCCTGCCAGGGCTCGGGGGTGAACACACCGATATATTTCAGGATGCGCATGGACGGCACGCCATAGACGATCACCTGACCGCTTTGGCCGCCCGAGCTGAACACCATGAATTCGTCGAGCTTGCCGGTCGGATTGTAGGTCTTGGCGGCAGCCATCACGTCGTTGTCGGTCAGGCCGCGACGCTTCATCACATCTTGCAGCGATTCGGCCGAGGCGCTCCCAGCCACCAAGGCGCCAAAGCTCACCGTGGCGAGCAATGTCGCCAGCTTGCGGGTTTTCGTCATTTTCCCCACCTTCTGAATTGTTGAAAAATCTTACCCAACCTTCGCGGGTGAGCTTGGAATTGCTGCATGGGAAATGCCTTAACTTTCGTCAAGAATGCCCGGCAATATTCCTCGGGCATGGGCGCGGCCAAGGGATTAAGATGCGCTCGGCTGATTCCCTGGGGACCCGTTGGACCATGCGTGGATTGATCCTTGCCCTGATGACACTCGCGGTAACGCTGATCCCGGCTCTGGCCGCCCGGGCCGACGACCCGGACCGCGCCTTCAGCGGGCGCTTCCTGCTGGTGGACATGAACGGGCGAACCGTCAGCGACGAGACTTATGCGGGCAAGGTCCGGCTGGTGTCGTTCGGCTACACCTACTGTCCCGATATCTGTCCCACCACCCTGAACACCCTGTCGGCGGCGCTGGACCAGTTGGGGGCGGACAAGGACAAGGTCGCGACCTTGTTCATCAGCATCGATCCCGAACGCGATACCCCGGCCCATCTCAAGGAATATCTGGCGTCGTTTCCCGGCATTACCGGCCTGAGCGGAACCCCCGAGCAGGTGGCCGCCGCCGCCCGCAACCTCAAGGCCCGCTACCAGAAGCAGCCCGCCGAGAATGGCGATCCCGCCGCCTATTCCATGGATCACTCCTCCTCGATCCTCATCCTGGACCGGGCGGGGAACTTCCTGGCGCGCATGCCCCATGCCTCGGCTCCCGACCGGCTGGTGGAGCGGGTGCGCGGCTATCTCCAGCCCAAGGCCATCGAGGGCCGCCCATGACCCGCCGCGCCCTCCTGATCGCCCTGGGCCTGGCGGCCGGGGGCGCCCTGCTGGGCTTGCCTGCCCAGGCCGCCACCAAGACCACCCAGGGCCTGATCATCCATGACGCCCCCAGGCCGGTGCCCGAGATCGACATCCGCGACGGCGACGGCAAGCCCGCCGGTCTGGACGGGCTGAAGGGCCGCGCCGTGCTGCTGAACCTGTGGGCAAGCTGGTGCATGCCCTGCGTCGCCGAACTGCCCGCCCTTGACCGTTTGAAGCCGGTGGCGGCCGCCAAGGACATCGAGGTGGTGGCGTTGTCGCTGGATCGCGGCGGCAAGGTGACGGCGGTCAACACCTTCGCCCGCCTAGGCATCAAGGCGCTGGACATCCGCACCGACGAGGCCCGCGCGGCGGCCGAGAAGCTGGGCGTCAGCGTCCTGCCGGTCAGCCTGCTGCTCGACCGCCAGGGGCGCGAGGTCGCCCGCTATGTGGGCGCCGCCGACTGGGAAGGCGCGGTGGCCGCCCGCCTGCTGGAGGCGGTGGCCGCCGGGCGCCCGCTGACCCGCGACATGGAGCCGCCGCAGGTCAGGCCGACAACGGCTCCCTGATCCGTTCTCAGTGCTTCATGTGGCCGCCATGCATGGGCATCGGCATGGCGGCGCCCATGGCGCCGGGAGCCAGCACCGGCACATCGACCTCGATCTTGCCCGCCTTCTCGAAGACCAGGGTCAGGGCCACCTTGGTGCCTTCCTTGGCGGGGGCGGTCAGGCCGATGAACATGATGTGGTCGCCGCCGGGCTTCAACTCGGCCGCGCCATGGGCGGGCACCGCGATGGACTCGACCTTGCGCATGCGGAACACATCGCCGTCCTTGACATGGGTGTGCAATTCCACCGTCCGCGAGATGCTCGCCTCGGCCGAGACCAGCCGGTCATCCGCGCCATGGTTGGTCACCGTCAGGAAGGCGGCGCCGTTGCCGCCAGCCACCGGCGCGGCGCGCATGAACGCCCCCGAAACCTGGATATCGGCCGCAATGGCGGGAAGCGCGGACAGCAGCAGGGCGGCGGCAAGCAGAATGGTCTTCATGGAATGGCAACTCCAAGCAGGTAACAGATATCGCCGCTCTTCCGGCCGGATGAGGTCGGAGGGCTGGCAATCCGTGGAATGAAATGGAATGGGTGGCCTCAGGCCACGCCAAGCGGAGGCGCCCGCGCAAGGTGCTGGCGGGATGTCCGCCCAGGACCCCATGCCGACGCGGTGTTGACGATCAGACGCTCTGCCGTACCTGCGGTGGGTGTTTTGAAGGTTGGGGACGGCGGAACGGCCTTCGCCAGTCCGACTGTCTGGCATACCAGGCAGCATCCGTGACTGAAGGCTTGGCCTTCCTCGACCGGCGGAGCCGCATCCGCCGTACGCTCGGCGCGGCCCGATGGCGAGGAATGGCACATGGCGGCATCGAACCCGAACACCGTCCGGGAAAAATCGCCCCTGAAGGCGATATCGAGGCCGGGAAGAAGCCCTTGCAGCGCCAAGCCGATCAAGACGAGCGTCGCCAGGGCGGTCCGGGTCATGGACCCGCCCCTGCGAAGACATCTCAACACAATCGGCCGCGTGGCGCCCAAGTCGCTTCTCCTCACTCTGCGACAGAGTGTCCGAGAGTGTGCCACCCGCCCTTGACGGCGATCAAGTCTATGTCATTCTCCCCGGCGTTTTCCCGTCGTCGCCCCGGGAGGTTGCGCGTGTCCGACCATGCCTTTTATGCCGCCATGCTGCGCTTCGTCGCCGACAAGACCGAATCGGCGGCCCCCGACGACCGGACGCGCGCCATGGCCGCCATTCTGCGCGGCGCCGCCCAGGCGAGCCAGGACGGCCAGCCCCTGACGGTGGCCTCCGACGCCCTGGAGACCACGGCCCGCGCCCTGGCGGGCTTCGCCGCCTTCCTGCAGCGCCAGATCCTGCCCGAGGCGGTGGCCCATGCCAATACGGTGGGAGAGACCCAGATCCGCTGGTCGGTGGATACCGCCATGGCGGCGGTCAACACCCTTTTGACCCGGGCGGCCTTGCCGGAACGGGGCGACGTCACCATCGACCTGCCACCGCCGCCCTAATATACTGGCCCCCATGGTTGCTTCAGGGATGATTGGGATGTTGAGCAAGGAAGTCGCCTGTGGCGACCGCATCTTCTCGGAGGGTGACGCCGCCGATTGCGCCTATCTGATCGAGCAGGGACAGGTGGAGATCGCGGTGGAGCGCGACGGCCACCCCCAGGTTCTGGCCCTGCTGGGCCCGGGTGAAGTGTTCGGCGAGATGGGCGTCATCGACGGCCTGCCCCGATCGGCCGGGGCCAGGGCCGTCAGCCAGGCCCGCCTGATCCAGGTTTCGGCGGAGCAAATCCAGCAGGTGGTCGCCCGTTCCGATCCGTTCTTTGCCGAACTGATGCGCAAGCTGGTGGGGCGTCTGCGCGATACCCAGGCCAGCCTGATGGCGGGCGGCGACGGCATCGGCTCGCATTCGTCGGACTTTGGCCCCGGCTATGCCGCCCTGATGCGCGAGCGCGACATTGCCGAGGCCATCATCAGCGGCGAGATCGAACCCTTCCTGCAGCCCATTATCGACCTGGATGACAAGACGGTGCTGGGTTACGAGACCCTGGCCCGCTGGCGCTCGGACCGCCTCGGCCTGATGCGCCCCCATGATTTCCTGCCCCTGGCGCGGCGCACCGGGCTTATCCGGCGCATCGACCTGACCATGGCCGACCGGGCCATGGCCATTTGCGCCCGCCTGGGCGACCAGGAAACCTCTCCCTTCGTTTCCATCAACGTCTCGGGCTGGCTGATCCAGGACAGGACCCTGCCCGCCACCCTCGAACGCATGACCCGGCAGCATGGCGTGGCGCCATCGCGCATCTGCCTGGAGGTCACCGAGACCATGCTGATCGACGACATGGATGCCGCCGAGCAGGCCATGGACGAGTTGCACGACCTGGGCTTGCGTATCGCCCTGGACGATTTCGGCACCGGCCTGTCATCGCTCAGCGTCCTGCACCGCCTGCCCTTCGATCTGATCAAGGTGGATGGCAGCCTGATTCAGGGCTGCCAGACCTCGGCCCGCCAGCGCGCCGTTCTCAGCGGCATTCTCGACCTGTGCGGTCGCCTCGACATGGAGGTGATCGCCGAAGGCATCGAGGAGGCCGGAACCGCCCGAACCCTGCACGACCTTGGCTTTCCCATGGGTCAGGGACAATACTTCGCGCCGCCCGCCCAGGCGACGAAGTCCTTGAGCGCGTGGCGGGAGGACGCCTTATGAGCCTGCCCCATGCCGAAGCCATTCCCCACCTCAACGCCGAGAAAGTCTTCGCGGGCCTGAGCGACTATCAGCGGGCGCTGTCCAGCCACATGGACTGGCTGCGCAACTGGTACAGCGCCGTGCTCAACAGCGACGACGCGCCGGTCCCGTCCTCCGACCTGGCCGACTGCGCCTTTACCCAATGGCTGAACGGCGCCGACAGCTCGCTGATCGGCGGCTTCGCCGGTTTCGCCGATCTTGGCGCCATGCATGCCGAGGTCCACGAGACCGCCGAACGCATCACCGCCCGCGTCCAGGCCGGACAGACCGTGACCACCTCGGATTACGAGACCATGATGGCGCTGGTTCTGGCCTTCGGCACCGCCGCCCAGAATCTGGAGCGTGAGGTGTGGCGGACCCTGGCCACCGTCGATCCGCTGACCGGCCTGGGCAACCGCCAGACCATGATGACCCAGTTGATCGGCGAGCGCGACCGCGCCATCCGCCTGGGCCAGCCCTGCTGCATCGGCCTTGCCGATATCGACCACTTCAAGCGGATCAACGATACTTTCGGCCATTCCACCGGCGACCGGGTCCTGCGCGCCGTGGCGGAATGTCTGCGCGGCGCGGTACGCCCCTATGACATCCTGTACCGCTTCGGCGGCGAGGAGTTCCTGGTCTGCCTGCCCGCCGCCAGCCTGGAGGCCGGGGGGTTGGTCCTGGAGCGCATGCGCGCCGCGGTGGAAGGGCTTGCCATCGAGGATAAGGCCGGTCGTCCGGTGCATGTCACCGCCACCTTCGGCATCACCTTGCTGTCGGCCGACCTCTCGGTGGAGGAATCGCTGGACCAGGCCGACACCGCCCTGTACCAAGGAAAGGTGAATGGCCGCAATCAGGTGTCGGTCTTTTCCCAGAATGAAGAACCATCGGGGAGCTAATGCAATGAATCGCCGGGAAATTCTGTCCGCCGCCGGAGCGATGGCCGCGGGCCTCGTCGCCACCCAGGCCTTGGCCGCCGACCATGTCCACCACGCCCATGGCCCCTCGACCATCAATGCCAAGATCGCGGCCACCGGGCTGGACTGCGTCAAGACCGGCGACGCCTGCCTGGCCCATTGCTTCGACACCTTCATCGGCGGCGATACCACCCTGGCGGTCTGCGCCAAGAAGGTGGACGAGCTGATCGCCGTCTGCACCGCCCTGGCCAAGCTGGCCAGCAACAATTCGCCGCACTTGGCCGCCTATGCCAAGGCCGCCGTCGCCGTCTGCAAGGACTGCGAGAAGGAATGTCGCAAGCATGCCGACAAGCACGCCACCTGCAAGGCTTGCGCTGATTCCTGCGCCGCTTGCGCCGAGGAATGCGGCAAGCTGTCCTGAGCCCCGTGACGGGTGTCGACCCGGGAAGCGTCGACACCCGCACCCCAGCCTATACCTTTCGCCATAAAGTGCTATCCTGAAAGCTAGATTGGCCTGACGGAAGAGGGGAAGCCCCATGGCGGCGGGACTTAGGAAGATCGAGGTTGCGTCCGGCATCTCCTGGATCGAGGTGCCCGAAGCGGACCTCCGCATCCTATGCGGCTGCCCCGCCGATGCCGTGAAGCATATGATGCGTCATGGCTTGATCCTGCCCACCCAAGTGGGCGGCGTGCGCACGGAAACCGGCCCCAATGCCATCTTGCTGTCGGACGTCATGGTCCAGAACGGCGCCTTCTGCAATCTGGGTGAATTCCCGATCCTGCAGATGTTCTATCGCCAGGGCATGCTGCTGCCCGGCCATCCCAATAATAGCGGCACCAAGCCGCTGCTGATAGGGCGCCCCGAACAGCTTCAGGCCCAGTTGCACTACATCTACCGAGGCAATTACGGCCTGATTTCCGAAGAGGAGTTGCAAGACGCCGGGTTGGATGTCGAAACCGCCCGCGACATGATGCGACTCAAGCTGAAATTCGCCTTCGGCCGCATTCAACACCCCCGCCAGCTCCTGGATTCGCTCCCCCTGGCCGACGAAGAGGTCGAGATCAGGAATGGCGTCACCGTGCGTCGACGCGACCTCAACGTCTTCGAATTTGGCTATAAGGGCCAAACCGAGACGGTGGATCTCAACCTGCCGCCATTCGAGATGCATGAATGCCCCTATACATTGGGCTTTCATCAGATTCCGCGCGAATATTTTGCGGTGGTTCATTCCGGCGACGGCGATGGCTGGGACATCCGGCGGCCCAGCATGGGAGCAGTGCTGGTCTATCAGGGGGGCATCTATCTGGTGGATGCCGGTCCCAATCTGATCTACGCCCTCAACGCGCTGGGTATCGGCATCAATGAGGTGGAAGGCATCTTCCACACCCATTGCCACGACGACCACTTCGCCGGACTGACCACCCTGATCCGCGCCGACCGCCGCATCAAGTATTTCGCCACCCCCATGGTCCGCGCCTCGGTGGCCAAGAAGCTGGCGGCGCTGCTGTCCATCGAGGAAGAGGATTTTTCAGACTTTTTCGAAGTCCATGATCTGGTCCAGGGTGACTGGAACGATGTGGCGGGTTTGGAGGTCAAGCCCATCTTCTCGCCCCATCCGGTGGAAACCACGCCCTTCATCTTCCGGGTCCTGTCCGAAAGCGGCTATCGCAGCTACGCCCATTTCGCCGATATCATCGGCCTGAAGCTCTTGCACGGCATGATCACCGACGACCCCGCCGCGCCGGGCCTGTCCAAGGAATGGATGGCACGGGTCGTCGCCGATTACGCCGAACCGGCCGATGTGAAGAAGGTGGATATCGGCGGCGGATTGATCCACGGCCAGGCCGAGGATTTCATCTCGGACACGTCGGGCAAGATCATCTTGTCCCATACGGCGCTAAAGCTGACCGATCTGCAAAAGCGCATCGGCTCGGGGGCCTCGTTCGGCACCGTCGATGTGCTGATCCCCAGCAATCGGGACTTCGCCCGACGTTCCGCCTATGGCCATCTGGCCAGCTATTTTCCGACGGTGATGGATTCCCATCTCCAGATTCTGCTGAATTCGCCGCTGGTCACCTTCAATCCCGAAACCATCCTGATCAAGGAAGGGTTCGTTGGCGACGCCATCTACCTGCTTCTCACTGGACAGGTGGAGATGCTGAGCCATGAAAGCCCGATCCGCAGCCAACTGTCCTCGGGCGCGCTGCTGGGCGAGTTGGCCGGGTTGCATGGCCTGCCGTCCTTGGAAACCTATCGCGCCACCAGCTATGTGCAGGCGCTGCGGTTGTCGAGCGAGCTGTATAGTGAATTCGTCAAGCGCCACAACCTGTTCGGCGATATTTCCCGGCTGATGGAAAGCCGGGAATTCCTCCAGCGCTCCTGGCTGTTCGGCGAGGTTGTGTCCACCGGAACCTTG
The DNA here is from genome assembly GCF_001650715.1 of Paramagnetospirillum marisnigri. Taxonomy (GTDB): domain Bacteria; phylum Pseudomonadota; class Alphaproteobacteria; order Rhodospirillales; family Magnetospirillaceae; genus Phaeospirillum; species Phaeospirillum marisnigri. The sequence goes on from NZ_LWQT01000040.1 coordinate 45,134, forward strand.
AACGCCATCGCCAACGGCATGACCACGCGAAGTTTCGCGGCGGGCGAGCCGCTGTTGGTCGGCGACCGCCATGTCGCCCTGATCCGCCACGGCGAAGCCGCCAGGGTCGCTGGCGGACGGGAACTGGAACGGCTGGGCCCCGGCGACTTCCTGGGCGAGGAAACGGCGGTCTTCGAAACGCCTCGATTGTCAGAGGTGATCGCCACCCAGCCAACCGATGTCTATGTCCTGGCCGCCGCCACCCTGGCCAGGATTCCGGGCGTGCGCTGGAAGCTGTTCGAGACCTTCCATCGCCGCACCAGAGCCTGTTCCCAGGGCCATGGCGAGGAGGGCGAGGGCGGCGGCGAGTTGCCTTGGCGTCCGGAATACAGTGTCAACATCCAGCGCATCGACAATCATCACCGGCGTCTGCTGGAACTGTCGAGCCGACTGATTGAAGCCATGCGCAAGAACAAGGGGGAGACGGAAACCGCCGAGTCCATGGAAGCGCTCATCGCCTTTGCCCTGTATCATTTCACCGAGGAGGAAATGATGCTGAAGCGCTACGGCTATCCTGAACTTCAAGGGCACGGCTCCAAGCACAAGCGCCTGATGGCCCAGGTTCACGACCTGGAGCAAAGGATTGCGGCCCGGTCCATGTCCGTGGCCGAGGTGCTCGCCTTCCTGGAAGACTGGATCATTACCCACATTCTGATGGAAGATCGCCGGTACGCCCCCTTCGTCAACGACAAAGGAGTCTATTAGGAACAGATATGAAGCACTCCGCCCCCGGCCACGAAACCATAGACCTGACGATGATGCAGGGGGTCCTGGAACACCTTGACCAGGGCATCTCGGTCTTTGACACCGATCTGCGGCTGGTCTTGTGGAACCGACGGTTCGGCGAGCTGTTTCAACTGCCCCCCCATCTGCTGGTGCATGGCGCCGCGTTCGAGGCGATCATCCGCTTCAATGCCGAACGGGGGGAATACGGCCCCTGCGATGCCGACGCCTTCGTCGCCGAGCGGATCAGTATTGCCCGCGAGTTCCGCTCGCACCGCACGGTCCGGACCCGCCCCGATGGCCGTGTCATCGAGATCATCGGCAATCCCCTGCCCAATGGTGGCTTCGTGACCACCTATGCCGACGTGACCGTCGCCCATCAGGTCACAGACAATCTGCGCGAATCCAACGAACGGCTGGATCAGATGGTGGAGCGCCGCACCCACGCGCTGCAGCAGAGCGAGGACCGGCATCGCGCCTATGCGGAATTGCTGGAGGCCACCGTCCGCCACATGCCCCAGGGGGTCAGTGTCTTCGATTCCGATCTCAATCTGGTGGTTGCCAATGACGGGTTCTTCGAGCTGACCCAGATCCCCAAGGACTTCAATGTCCCGGGCAAGGCGTTCGAGGACTTCATGCTGTTCAATGCGCAAAGGGGCGAATACGGCCCTGGCGATCCGATGGAACTGGCCCGTCAGCGCGTCGAGATCGCCCGCAAGATGGAGCCCCACGCCTTCGACCGCATCCGCCCCGACGGGGCCGTGGTGGAAGTTCGCGGCAATCCCATTCCCGGGCGAGGCTTCATCAGCACCTTCACCGACATCACCGCCCGCCACCAGGCCGAGGAAGCCTTGCGCGAGGCCATGACCATGGCCCGCACCCTGCTGGACGCGCCGGGCTTGATCATCTTCCTGATCACCCTGGACGGCACCATCGTCGACCTCAACGAGGGCGGCGCCATGGCCTTGCGCCAGTCCAAGGCCGAATTGATCGGCAGCAATGTCTATCAGGTCATGCCGCCCAAGGTCAGCGCCCGCCGCGCCGCCTTCGCCCAACTGGCGCTGGCCGAGGGCCGCGCCGTCCATTTCGAGGATGAATCCCACGGCCGTTGGTACGAGATCACCATCACCCCCTATCCTGTCGATCGAACCTCGGCGCCCCGACTGATGATCATCGCCCATGAGGTCACCCACCGCCGCAAGGCCGAGGAGCGGCTGCGCGAGGCGAGCGTGATGGCGGAATCGGCCAACCGCACCAAGACCGAGTTCCTGGCCGCCATGAGCCACGAACTGCGCACGCCCCTGAACGCGATCATTGGCTTTTCCGAAATCATCATGCGCGAGATGTTCGGGCCGCTGTCCGATCGCTACCGCGCCTATGGTCAGGATATCAACGCGGCCGGGCAGCATCTGTTGGCCATGATCAACGACATTCTCGACATCTCGCGCATCGAGATCGGTGCCTTCAGCCTGTCACTGGAGACTATCGAGCCAGCCTCCTTGGCGGAATCGGCATTGCGCCTGATCAGCACCCGGGCGGAACAGGGCTCGATCCAACTTCTGTCCAAGATTCCCAAGAATTTGCCCATGCTGCGGGTGGATATCCGCAGAACCAAGCAGATCCTGCTGAACCTGCTGGGCAATGCCGTCAAATTCACCCCGGCGGGGGGGCGCGTGTCGCTGTCGGCCCGTCTGGAGCCCGATGGCGGTCTGGCCTTCCTGGTATCCGATACCGGCATCGGCATGGCACCCGACGACATTGCCGTGGCCCTGGCACCGTTCGGTCAGGTGGATAGCGGCCTCGACCGCCGCTTCGAGGGCGTTGGCCTGGGACTGCCCCTGTCGAAATCACTGGTGGAACTGCATGGGGGATCGCTGGTCCTGGAGTCGGTGCCCGGACAGGGAACCACCGTCACCGTCCGCTTTCCGCCCCAATGCCTGGTGACATGAAGCCTCAGTTGCCGTCCTTGACCCAGGGAATGCGCTGCACCGGCACGCCTTCCTCTTCCAGTTCCTTGGCCTGTTCGACGGTCGCCTCGCCATAGATGGGGCGGGATTCACCCTCGCCATAGTGAATCTTGCGCGCCTCCTCGGGAAAGCGCTCGCCCACATAGTCGCAGCTTTCCTTGACCTGCCGCTTCATTTCCACCAGCACCTTGCGGACTTCACCCACCGCTTCGCGCACATCCAGGGCATCGCCGCGTCCCTTGGCCAGCCGGGGCGCCATGGGGGCCTTTTCAATGCTGGTGCCGCCGCAGATCGGACAGGAAATGCCGCCAGCGGCGGCCAAGGCGTCATAGGTGGCGCCGTCCTTGAACCAGGCTTCGAATTGATGCTGGTCGCCACAGCGCAGTTCAAACAAAATCATTTGAGGTCACGTCCCGTCCATCGCGGACCCATAGTATAAGACCCAACCGGGGAGGAACGCAAAACACCATGGGCATGGATGCGTGCAAGATCGAGCCGTCGCCGTGGATCACCCGCTTCGCTTCCCTGGCGCGGCCGGGCGGAGCGGTGCTGGATCTCGCCTGCGGCGGCGGACGCCATTCGCGGCTGTTCCTCGAGCGGGGCCATCCGGTGACGGCGGTGGACCGCGATGTGGCCCAGGCCGCCCTGGCGGTTGGGGCCGAGCGCATCGCCGCCGACCTGGAGGATGGATCGCCCTGGCCGCTGCCCAACCGCCGTTTCGCCGTGGTGGTTGTCACCAATTATCTGTGGCGCCCCCTGTTCCCGGCACTGCTGGGCAGTCTGGAAGAGGGCGGCTTGCTGCTTTACGAGACCTTCGCCCTGGGCAATGAGGTTTTCGGCCGTCCGCGCAATCCCGATCATCTGCTGGAGCGCGGCGAGTTGTTGCGTCTTTGCACGGGCTTGACGGTGGTGGCCTTCGAGGACGGCATCGAGGCGGGGCGCAAGGTGGTGCAGCGCCTGTGCGCCATCAATGGTCCAGGCCCCGCCCCGCTGCCCTAGAGTCTGTCCGAGTTTGGTGGAGTCAACATTCCCTCTCGTCACCCTCGGGCCTGACCCGAGGGTCCATGGATGGCCGGATCAAGTCCGGCCATGACGAGGAGCGAGAAAGCTTCCGCCTAAATCGGACAAACACTAGAAGGGGGGAAACCCAATCAGGTCACGATGGCGCCGGTCTTGGGCGGCTGGGCCTTCTTCACCCCGGCGAACATCTTGCCGATGAAGGCCGCCAGATCGGAAAGCTCGGTATCCTGCGAAATTCCCGCAGCCTTGGCCCGTTCCACGAACTTGCCCACATAGTCCAGATTCCCCGGCACTCCGAAGGAACGGCGGAACATGTCCTCGCCCAGCATGTCGAACAGAATGATGGTGGTCACCGCCAACTGGTCGGTGCGCAAGCCAAGATCGCCCACCAGCATCTTGGCGGGCAAGCCGCCCATCTCGGACAGCAAGCCGGTGATGCGCACCGTCTGCTCGGCATTGGGCAAGGCCGCCCGCACCGCGGGGTCCAGCAGGGTCATGGTGAAGGCGGCGCCACGCAGGCGCTTCTGATCGGGGGTCAGCACCTCGGCCAGGCGGGCGCGGCGGTCCTGGGTGGCGGCAGCGGGCTTGGCGGTCTCGATGGGCGCCATGCGCGCCCCATCGCCCGCCTCGGCGCCACCGCTGGGAGACACCCCCAGCGACTTGGCCTTCTCCTTGGTCTTGGCGGCCTCGGCCTTAGCTTTGGCCGACAGCAGGAAGGTGGGGATGGCCTCGGGCAGGGTGGAAGGAACCGGCAGCTCCTTCGGATTGTCGCGCAAACGCCGGATATCCTCGGGGACCTTGTAGTCCAGGATACGGCTGCCCAGCCGCTTCACCATCTGCGGCGACAGGGTCGAATACTCCGGCACCAGCGGCACCTGCCAGTCGTGCAGCAGGTGCTCCTTGAAGGCGTCGTAAAGCGCTTCTCCCCGGCCGCGCTTGGCCTTGGCCGCGCCGGGACCGGCCACGAACAGCTTGACCAACCGGCCCAGCATGCCGCTGCCCCTCTCCGCCTCCTTGTCTTGCCGCGAGGCGCCGCGCAGCGACCGGTTCTCGCCATCGAGGCGCTTGCGGAAATGGCGCTTGGCATGGGTACGCACCACCATGGCCACCACGTCGTCGAGGCTGCGGCCGCACGACAGCAAGGCGTCGGCGGTTTCCACGGGGACATTGTGCTGGTCCACCAGCAGGGCGGCGAATCTCTCCGGATTGGCGCGGAAGGCCTTGAAGCAACGGTCCAGCAGTTCGGGATCGTCCAGGACATGCTCCAGCACGCCCCGGCGCGGCAGCTTCTTCAGCTCCGGCACCAGTTGGGCCATGACCTCGGCAACCGGCCCTTCAAGGGTCAGGTTGATGCGGCGAACCATGTCTGCTTGCACGGCGGAAGGCAGGCGCGGCATCAATGGGTCCGTTCAGTTCGATCCATCCTACAAAGGTAGGACGCTTCGCGGGAAAACCCAAGCCTACGGAAGTCAGTCCCGTCGCGACCGATGGCCGAAGCGGGCGAAGACACCACGCATGAAAATGGCGCAGTCCAGCACGTCCGATCCCGGCCCCAGCGCCCGCACCCGGGCGCGATCGACGATGCGCGACACCAGTTCCGGATCGGCGCGCGGGCCGAACAGACGGCCGAACACCGTGCTGCCGATACTGTCATGGGCCACCAGCAGCATCACCGCCAGTTGGTCCTTGCGCAGCCCCAGGCCTTCCACCAGCAGCGATGCCGGGGTCGCGCCGACGCCACGCAACACGTCGCTGATCTTGACGATCTGATCGGCGTTGGGCAAAGCCGCCCGGACCTCGGGGTCCAGCAGGATCTGGTTGAAAGCCTCGGTGCGCAGGCGCAAGCCATCGGCCGACAGGATATCCGTCAAAACCGCCGTGCGCGGATCGGTGGCCTGTACCGAGGGACCGGACTCGCCAGGCGCCGATGCCCCCTGCAGCAGCGCCCCGTTCAACCCGGCGGTGCCGACAACGATGGTATCGGTCCGGGCGGGCATTTCGGGCCGCATCACCGGAGCATCGGGATCGGCGATCAGACGGGCCAGGGCCTCGGGCTCGCGGGCATCCAGAATCTTGGCACCGACGCGCCGCACCAGGGCCGGTTCCATCTCGGCATAGGTCGGGACCAGCGGCACCTGCCATTCGTGCAGCAGATAGGCCTTGATGGCGTCATAGAGTTCGTCAGCCGCGCTGCGGGTTTCCGGCACGCTGTTCCCCGCCTCGCGGGTGCTGGGCATCAGGGTGCGGCGGAAATAGCGTTTGGCGGCGGTGCGCACCACCATGGCGATGACTTCCGCCAGGGTGCGGCCGCAGGACAGCGGCACATTGTCCTCGGTCACCGGGCGGCGGCGCTCGTCCACCACCACCTGGCGGAACCGCGCGCGCTCGCTGCGGAAAATCTCGAAACACCGCGCCAACAGCCCCAGATCATCCAGGGTGCGGTCATAGGCCTGCTCGCGCGGCAGGGCCTTGAGCTCCGGCAGGAACTGGCCAAGGATATCGACCACCGGCCCCTGAAGGGTACCGTTGATCCGGAAGACCGCTGTGGCCGTGTCGGTCATGGCGGTGGCGTTTGCACCCATGACCGGCTCCTTTCGTCAATGGGTTAAATTTATTGCCTAATTTACCCCAATATGACGGGGGCTGGTAGGACTATCACCAGACTAGACCACATCACAGCTAGGGGAATGTGATCGCCTTCACACAATGAAGACGATTTCACTCATTATAAGGCGGACAATGCAGTCCGGCGGGAGATGCGGTAAAGACTTCGCAACCCGAGGCTGTGACTCCGATGGAATGCTCGAATTGGGCCGACAGTGACTTATCCTTGGTCACCGCCGTCCAGCCATCGGCCAGGATCTTGGTTTCCGCCCGCCCGGCATTGATCATGGGCTCGATGGTGAAGAACATGCCCGGTTCCAGCACCACGCCCTGGCCGGGCTTACCGAAATGCATGACGTTGGGGGCCTCGTGGAAGACCCGCCCCAAACCGTGTCCACAGAAATCCCGGACCACGGAAAAGCGATGATTTTCGACGAAGCTCTGGATGGCATGGCCCACATCGCCCAGGGTGGCCCCGGGCTTGACCACCTCGATGGAGCGCATCAGGGCCTCGTAGGTGACCTCCACCAGCTTGCGGGCCTTCACCCCCACCTTGCCGACGAAATACATCCGCGAGGAATCGCCGTGCCAGCCATCCAGGATGGGGGTCACGTCGATATTGACGATATCGCCGTCCTCCAGCCTCTTCTCACCCGGTATGCCGTGGCAGACCACATGATTGACCGAGGTGCAGATGGACTTGGGAAAACCGCGATAGTTCATGGGGGCGTTGATGGCGCCGCGACTGCTGATGAACTCGGCGCACAGACGGTCGATCTCGGCGGTGGCGACACCGGGAACCACATGGGGCGTGATGAAGTCCAGGGTTTCGGCCGCCAAGCGGCCCGCCCGCCGCATGCCTTCGAAATCAGCGGGGCCGTGCAGGCGAATTCGTGAGGAGTCCTGATCGTCCAATTCCTGAAATCTTTCACATCCGTTCAGCGATGCCGCCGGGGACATCGATGGGCAAGTTGGGGCCGATGGCAATTCCATCCAGGGAGAGACGGCAGATATAGCAGATCGCCTCGACGCCGTCGCGCATGGACTGTGCCAGGGCCGCCGCATAGGTCGGGTCGATATCCGCGGCGGGCCGGAACCCCACGCAGTCGGCCCGTTGCACCAGATACAGCATCACCGCCCGCTCGCCCACCCGCACCCGTTCGCGCAACTCGCCCAGATGCTTGGTGCCGCGCACCGTGACCGCGTCGGGGAACTCGGCCCAATCGCCGCGCTTGAGGTGCACATTCTTGACCTCCACCCAGCATTTGGGGCGGCCCTCGGCTTCCAGCAACAGGTCGATGCGGGAATTGACGCCGTATTTCACCTCGCGCCGGAGGGAGTCATAGCCGGTCAGCTCCTTGATCAGGCCGTCGCGGACGGCCTCGGCGACAATCAGATTGGGATGTGCGGTGTTGACGCCGACCAGATGGCCGTCCACCTCCACCATCTCCCAGTTCCATTTCAGCTTGCGATCGGGATTGGAGGCGGGCGACAGCCACACCGTCATGCCGGGCTCGGCGGTGCCCAGCATGGCGCCGGAATTGGCCACATGGGCGGTGACCTCGCTGCCGTCGTCCAGGCGGACATCGGCCAGGAACCGCTTGTAGCGGCGGATCAGCACGGCATGGGTAAGCGGGTGGGTGAACCGCATCAGGACTTGTCGGGCAAGCACCGCTCGCCAAAGCTCAACGAGCCGCCGCCCCCCCAGCCGCCGCCATTGGCGCCGCCGCCCAGGATATCGGACAACTGATGGGTGGCGCTACCCGGCAGGGCGGATTTGGGCTGGTCGGGATGGGGCGACCAGCCGGTCATGGTCATGATCTGGAAGGTGGCGGGCAGCCGCCCGTCGGGGCCGCCGAACCGGGCCTGATAGGCCGACAGGGCATGCAGCAGGGTGGCCCGGCGGGTCAGGGTCTTGCGTTGCTCCGCCACCGCGTTGGTCTCGCCCATGCCGCGCAGATCGGCCAGCAGCCGCATGGGATCGGCATAGGTCACGGTGATGGCGTCGCAATCCACCACCGGCAGGGCGAATCCGCCCCGCTGCAACAGCCCGCCCAGGTCCTTGACGTCGGCGAAGGGCGCGACGCGGGGGCTGACGCCGCCTTCCTCGGTCAGTTCGGCATCCATCAGCACCTGGCGCAGCTCGGCCAGGGTACCCGCCCCGAACATAGCGGCCAGGAACAGCCCGTCGGGCTTCAGGATGCGGCGGATCTGGATCAGGGTGCCGGGCAGGTCGTTGACCCAGTGCAGCGACAGGTTCGAGATCACCAGATCGAAGCTGGCGGGGGCAAAGGGCAGCCATTCCTCGTCGGCGGCCAGCGTGGGGCGGCCGTTGCGGGCGGCCAGGGCGGCCATGCGTGGCGACAGGTCGCACTGCATCAGGGTCTCGATGCCGCCCCTGCCCTTCAGGCAGTCGGCCATCTCGCCGGTATGGCAACCGAGATCGAGGGCGACGGGAAAGCGGCGGGTGACGTCGTCCAGGCGATCCGCCAGACGTTCGGCCACCTCCCGCACCAGGAAGTCATGGGCGGGAAATCCTTCACTGGCGCGGTCTCGCCGCTTGCGCACCAACGATCTGTCGAAGATTCTCATGCGCGCGGACTATGCCATAAGGTCCAGGCCAGGGGGAAGGAGAGAAGATGCTGCGGATATTCGCGCGTTTCGTCATCGACGCCCTGCTGCCGCCGCTGTGCCTGGCCTGTCAGGCTCCGGTGGCGGAGCCCGGCAGCCTGTGCCCCACCTGCTGGTCCCAGGTGACGTTCCTCGGCCCTCCCGCCTGCGCCTGCTGCGGCCTGCCCTTCGACTTCGACCTGGGCGAGGGCGCGTTGTGCGGCGAATGCCTGCGCCATCCCCCCGCCTTCGCCCGTGCCCGTTCGGTACTGCGCTATGACGAGGCCGCCAAACCGCTGATCCTGCGCCTCAAACATGCCGACCGGCTGGAGGGCGTGCCCGCCTTCGCCCTGTGGATGGCCCGGGCCGGTGCTGAATTGCTGGCCGAGGCCGACCTGCTGGTGCCGGTGCCCCTGCATCGCTGGCGGCTGCTGGCGCGGCGCTATAACCAGGCCGCCCTGTTGGCCGTGGCCCTGTCGGGGCGTTCGGGAGTCGCCGCCGCCCCCGACCTGCTGCTGCGCCGCCGCCGCACCCCGCCCCAGGGCCATCTCGACCGCGCGGCGCGCGCCCGCAACGTGGCCGGGGCCTTCCAGCTCAATCCCAAGCGCCAGGGGCTGGTGCGGGGCAAGCGGGTGGTGCTGGTGGACGACGTGCTTACCAGCGGCGCCACCGTGGCGGAATGCGCCCGGGTCCTGATCAAAGGCGGCGCCGCCCGGGTCGATGTGCTGACCCTGGGGCGGGTGATCCGGGTGGAGTGATCGCGCCGCCTGCGCTATATAGGAAAAACGCCAAGCATGGAGCCACTCATGGCCGAGATCGAGATCTACACCACCGAAGTCTGCCCCTATTGCGTCCGCGCCAAGAAGCTGTTCGACAAGAAGGGCGCCACCTATACCGAGATCGACGTCACCACCGACGACGGCCTGCGCCAGTACATGACCAACCGGGCGGGCGGGCGCCGCACCGTGCCGCAGATCTTCATCGACGGCGTCCATGTGGGCGGCTGCGACGACCTGTACGACCTCGACCGTGCCGGCAAGCTTGATCCCATGCTGGCGGGCAAGTGATGCGGAATTTCAAGGCCGCCTGCCTCCAGGTCAACGCCTCCAACGACCTGAGCGCCAATTGCGACGCCGCCGCCCGCTTGGCTGTCGAGGCCCGCGCCGCCGGGGCCGACCTGATCCTGATGCCGGAAAACGTCGCCATGATGGAATGGGGACGCTCCAACATCGTGCTGAAGGCCATGCCCGAGGACGAGCATCTGGCGCTGAAATTCTTCCGCGACCTGGCGCGCGAGATCGGCGCCTGGCTGCATATCGGCAGCCTGCATGTGCTGGTGGCGGACGGCATGGTCGCCAATCGCAGCTTTGTCATCGCGCCGACCGGCGACATCAAGGCCCGCTACGACAAGATCCACATGTTCGATGTCGATCTTGGCCTGGGCGAGGTCTACCGCGAATCCGCCACCTTCACCCCCGGCGACCGGGCGGTCGGCGTCGCCCTGCCCTGGGGACGGCTGGGCCTGTCGGTGTGCTACGACCTGCGCTTCCCCCACCTGTACCGGTCGCTGGCCAAGGCGGGCTGCGACTTCCTGGCGGTGCCCGCCGCCTTCACCCGCACCACCGGCAAGGCCCATTGGCACGTCCTGCTGCGGGCGCGGGCCATCGAGACCGGCTGCTATGTCTTCGCCCCCGCCCAGTGCGGCGAGCATGTCAATGACCGCCAGACCTATGGCCATGCCCTGATCGTCAGCCCCTGGGGCGAGATCCTGGCCGATGCCCTGGAACAACCCGGCTGGGTCATGGCCGATATCGACCCGCGCAAGGTCGAGGACGCCCGCAAGAAGATTCCCTGCCTGGACCACGACCGCCCCTTCGCCATGCCGGGGCGGGACTGAGACTTGCCCCCGGCCCAGGCTTCGGCCAATATGCCCGACACCCTGCCCCTCCAAAGGTTGCCCCCAAGATGATCGTCCGGACCCTCGCCGCCGCTTTCCTCGCCTCCACCCTGGCCATGACCGCCATTCCGGCCCAGGCCCAGGAAAACATGCCGCTGTCGCCCAAGCAGGTGGATGCGGTCAAGAAGGTGGTGCGCGACTATCTGATGGAGCACCCCGAGGTGCTGGGCGAGGCCCTGGAGGCGCTGCGCGAGAAGATGCGCGCCCAGGCCGAGTCCGACGCCTTGAAGATGGTGGAAGCCCGCCGCGACGAGATCTTCAACAATCCCGATGATCCCGTGGCCGGGAACCCAAAGGGCGACGTGGTGGTGGTCGAATTCTTCGACTACAACTGCGGTTTCTGCAAGCAGACCTTCGATCCGGTCCTGGAAGCCGTCAAGGCCGACAAGAACACCAAGCTGGTCATGAAGGAAATGCCGATCCTCGGTCCCGATTCGGTGCTGGCCGCCCGGGTCGCCCTGGTGGCCAAGGCCCAGGGCCAAGCCAAGTATGACGATGTCCACCGCGCCTTCATGAAGTTCCGCGGCCGCCTGGACGAGAAGACCATCTTCCGTCTGGCGGGCGAAGCCGGACTCAATGTCGAGCAGTTGAAGAAGGACATCAACGGCCCGGATATCGACCGTCAACTGAAGAAGGTCTCCGAGCTGGCCCGGTCGCTGGAAATCGGCGCCACTCCCACATTCATCGTCGGCGACCGCCTGTTGTCCTCGGCCGTGGACCAGTCCACCTTGAAGCAGTTGATCGACAACGCCCGCAAGGGTCTGGCCAAGAAGGGCTGACGCCCCTGGGCGGGACCGGCGAGCCTCCCCCATACTCCAAGGCGGGACCGCGCTGCTGCGAAAGCGTCGGCGCCACCATGGTCGGCCATTTCGTCACTCGCCTGGAGGTGGAGGCGGGCAAGGCGGGCGGCAGTCTGTCCGCCGCCCAGATCCGTGCCCTGGCCCAGCGCTTTGTCGCCGCCGAGCAAAGCCGCTTCAAGGGCTACTACCAGCGCGCCTTCGACGAGTGCACCATCGCCCGCGAGGCGCTGTTGCTGGAAAGCGCGCGCAAGATGCCGTTCGACCGCATCCTGATCCGTCGCTTCGCCCATCTGTTCCCGGCGCGCACCGGCGATGACGGCGGTTCCGGCATCATGTCGCGCCGCATCATCCCCGGCTTCAACCTGGCCATCGGCAAGATGATCGGCCCCGCCCTGTACCAGCAGTGCGACCAGACCTGCGAGGCCATCCTGTCCCGCCACACCGCCCCCGATGGCAGCCTGGACTGGGCGGCCATCTACGCCGATCCCCAGGCCAAGGCCCTGGTCAACGAGGCGCTGGTGGTGGTCGCGGGGACGTTTTCCAGCTTCGACAAGCGCCGGATCTGGTTCAGCGACATGGTCAACGCCAATCTGACGCCGGTCCGCCGTGGCGCCTCCGACGAATCCTTCCGCCTGGGAGAAAGCGGCTTCGCCGCCCTGATGCGGGCGCTGTTCGCCGATCTGGCCGCGGCCCTGCGCGCCAATCCCGCCGGGGCGCGGGCCAAATGGGGCGATGCCACCGTCACCGCCCTGGCGGAATTTCTGCGTCGCCTCGAGGGGGCGTAAGCCCCCCCCTCGTTGAACCGCCTCAGGCCTTGCCGAACACCCGCTTGAAAATGGTGTCCACATGCTTGGTGTGGTAGCCCATGTCGAACAGCTCGGCCAGGGCGGCGGGGGAAATCTTGGCGGTGACCTCGGGATCGGCCTGGAGCAGGTCCAGGAACACGGCGCCTTCCTGCCAGACCTTCATGGCATTGCGCTGGACGGCGGCATAGCTGTCCTCGCGGCTCATGCCCGCCTGGGTCAGGCCCAGCAGCACCCGCTGCGAGAACACCAGCCCGCCCAGCTGATTGAGATTGCGCTCCACCGCATCGGGATAGACCACCAGCTTTTCCATCACCCCGGCCAGCCGGTTGAGGGCGAAGTCCAGGGTCACGGTGGCGTCGGGGCCGATCATGCGCTCCACCGAGGAATGCGAGATGTCGCGCTCGTGCCACAGGGCGACATTTTCCAGCGCCGGGGTCACCATGCCGCGCACCAGCCGGGCCAGGCCGGTCAGGTTCTCGGTCAGCACCGGATTGCGCTTGTGCGGCATGGCCGAGCTGCCCTTCTGGCCGGGCGAGAAATACTCCTCGGCCTCGCGCACCTCGGTGCGCTGCAGGTGGCGAATCTCGATGGCCACATGCTCGATGGAGCTGGCGATGACGCCCAGCGTGGCGAAGAACTGGGCATGGCGGTCGCGCGGGATCACCTGGGTCGAGACCGGCTCGGGCTTCAGGCCCAGCTTGGCCGCCACATGCTCCTCCACCCGGGGATCGATATTGGCGAAGGTGCCGACCGCGCCGGAAATGGCGCAGGTGGCCACGTCTTCCCGCGCCGACTTCAGGCGGCGGCGGTTGCGCTGGAACTCGGCGTGGAAGCCCGCGAATTTCAGGCCCATGGTCACCGGCTCGGCATGGATGCCGTGGGACCGGCCCATGCAGACCAGATCCTTGTACTGGAAGGCCCGGGCCTCCAGCGCCGCCAGCACCCGGTCGATCCCGGCCAGAAGGATGTCGGCCGCCTGGGTCAGTTGCACAGCCAGACAGGTGTCGAGCACATCCGACGAGGTCATGCCCTGGTGGACGAAGCGGGATTCGGGGCCGATATGCTCGGCCAGCTCGGTCAGGAAGGCGATGACGTCATGCTTGGTGACGGCCTCGATCTCGTCGATGCGGGCCGAGCGCTCGGGCGTATAGGGCTTGTCGCCATTGGCCCAGATGGCCTTGGCGGAGTCTTTGGGGATCACCCCGATCTCGGCCAGGGCGTCGCAGGCATGGGCCTCGATCTCGAACCAGATGCGAAAGCGGTTCTCGGGCGTCCAGATCTGGACCATCTCCGGGCGGGAATAACGGGGGATCATGGCTCGGCGCCTCCTCGGACGAAATCAGGAGGCGGAGATAGCACGTCGGAGGAAAGGATTAAAGGCTGCGGATGCGGCCATACTGGACGAAGTCGGTCCAGGTGCGCTCCAGGCGCTGCATGGTGTCCAGCGTGGTCACCAGCTCGGCCTGGGTCTGCTCGTCACCGCCCAGGGCGGCGGCCAGATCGTTCTGCAGCTTGCGGATGGCATTGCACAGCGTCAGGCCCTTGTCCGCCAGCTTCAGGCGCACCGAGCGGCGGTCATGGGGCGAGCGTTCCTGGGTCAGGTAGCCGCACTCGGTGAGCGCCTTGATATTGTAGGACACGTTGGAGCCCTGGTAATAGCCGCGATCCTTGAGGTCGCGGATCACCACTTCGTTCTCGCCAATGTTGTAGAGCAACAGCGCCTGGACGGCGTTGATGTCCTCGATGCCCAGACGACGCAACTCCGTGCGCAAGACATCAAGGAAATGTCTGTGCAGGCGTTCGATCAGGCGAATGATGTCGAAGTATGGCTGGCTCACGAGGGCGGAGTATATGGGCATTCCGCCTGCGCCACAATAAGGGATTACAGCGATAAACAGTATGGGCGGTTGCGACCATAGAGCGGCGCCCCCCATGAGAAACAGGGCCGTTTCAGATATGGGGCTCGACGCTCTAAGCTCCGGGCGGCTATCCTGCCGCCACGGGGATCGAGAGGGGAGCGGCAATGTCGGCGATCGAGAGCGCGAGGCCCGAAGGACGGCACAAGCCCACGGTGGTGGTGGTGTTCAACCAAAAAGGCGGGATCGGCAAGACCACCACCAGCGTCAATCTGGCGGTGTGCCTGGCCTCGCTGGGCCGCAACGTGATCCTGATCGACCTGGACGCCCAAAGCAACGCGTCCACCAGCGTCGGCCTGTCCTCGCCCGCCGCCACCGGCGCCTATCAGCTGCTGCGTGGCGAGGTGCAGGTGGCCGAGGCCTGCCGCCCCACCCCCTATCCCAATCTGCGATTGGTGGCCGGCTCCGACGATCTGTCCTGGGCCGATGTGGAAATCGCCGTCAAGCCCGAGCCTCAATATGTGCTGGAACGCGCCCTGGCCACCACGCCCGAGGACGTGGACGTGGTGGTGATCGACTGCCCGCCCGCCTTCGGCATCCTGTCGGTCAACGCCTCGGTGGCGGCCGATGTGGTGATCCTGCCGGTCGTTCCCTCCCCCATGGCGCTGGACGGGCTGCACAAGGCGTGGTGGAACATCCAGCGGGTGCGGACCCATTTCAACCGCGACCTCGACACCATGGGCATCCTGTTCACCATGACCGAGGACAGCGAGTTGATGCACCGGCTGGAGGAAGCCATCACCGCCTCGTTCGGCGGCCGGGTGCTGCCGGTGATGATTCCCCGCGACCTGACGGTGATCGAGGCCGCCGCCCGCGACCTGCCGCTGGTGGTGCTCAATCCCGATGCCCCGGCGGCCCTGGCCTATCGCCGCCTGGCCGAGGTGGCGCTGGCCCGGCTGATCGACCGGGGCGGCCCGGCCCTGACCGACCCCGACCGCGGCCAGGCGCTGAAACGGCTGAAGCAGTGGCGCGAGCCCCGCCCCTACAACCCCGAGCCGGGCGCCTTGCCCTCGGTGCATGAATCTCCACCCATGGAGCCGGGACCGCCACCGGCTGAGTCCTGGGACGACCAGTTGGCCGCCACCGAGGACGAGATGGCCCTGGTGACCGGCCTGGGCTGGAAGATCGGTGTCGCCGTCATGCTGATCGCGCTGGGATCGGTGCTCGGCTTCGCCTTCGGCCACTGGTACTACGTGGGCTGAGCCCGGTGGATCAGATGCGGTAGCCCAGCCGCACGCTGCCCCAATGGCGTCCCTGGACGGTAATGGGGGCCGAGACGTCCTTCATCATCACGAATTTGCCGCCGCCCATGTCGCGCCGATAGGTCTGCAACAGGAAACTCTTGGTATTGCGCCCGGCATTGAGGCCGGTGCGGTCGTTGAAGATTCGGCGGTTGCGGCAATTGGCGTTGTTCCACACCGGGTCGGCGCCCTGGGGCTGCGACACCCGCTTGTTATGGGTGGGAATGAAGCCGTTGCGGTCGCAGGAACAGCAAAACGCCACCCGCTCGTCCAGGGTCAGATTGGCTTCCTGGAATTCAGGCAGCACCTGATCCGTGAAATTGACGAACTTCGTCATATGCTGCACCGGATTGCTGCCGGGGATGGGCTGATAGGATTCATCGAACAGGTCGGCAAGGCTGATGCGGCCCTTGGCCACCGCCTCCTCGAAGGTCAGCGAAACCTTGCGGGCGGTCTCGCACACCGTCTCGATGAACGGCGTGTCAGCGGTGCGGAAGCCCGAGGCGGCGATGTAGCACATCAGTTCCTCGGAATTGCCCAGCAGCGACGAGATGCGTTCGTCGGCCTTGAGCAAGCTTTCCGTGGTCATGGCCACGCCTTCAAAGAACTTGTCGATCTCAGCCATGACGTCCTGGCACTGGGACAGGGACTGCGAGGCGGCCTGGGAGATGTCTCCCACCTTGGCCTCCACCGAGTCGATGGCCTGGCCGAACACCGAGACGGCATTGTTGATGACGCCGACGCCCGAGCCGACCGAATCGGCCATCTTCAGGGTGTCGGTGGAAGTCTCGATCAGGGTGGTGACCGATCCGGACAGGTTCTGCACCGTATTGTCGATGCCGGTGGTCACATCGGCGGTCTGGCGCGCCAGGGTCTTGACCTCGGTGGCGACCACGGCGAAGCCCTTGCCGGCATCACCTGCCCGCGCCGCCTCGATGGTGGCGTTCAATGCCAGAAGATTGGTCTGACGCGCGATCTTCTGGATATTGCGCGACATGGAGCTGACTTCGCCCAGCGCGCCTTCCAGGCCTTCCAATTGCTGCTCGATACCCTGGACCGCGCCCACCAGGGTGTTGACCCCCGCCAGGGCTGAATCGATGGTCTGGAGCGAGTCGGCGGATTGTTGCCCCGCCTGAAGGGTCAATGTCCGGGTTTCCTGCCCCGCCACATCGATCAGGCCGATGGTGTCGACCATGGCATGGGCGATGCTTTTCAGATGGGAAAAAAGTTGTTCCTGATGTTTGACGAAGCGGGTCAGCCCGTCCATGGTGCCCGCGATGTCGGCCACCTCGAGACTGAGGCTATCAATCCGCTTGAGAACTTCCGTCGCGAAGGAATCAGCGCTTTCCCGCGCCGGGGAATCCCCGCCGTCCAGACCTGCCATGTTCATTGTCTCCCGGAACATATGCGCCAGTGGCGGCACTTCTATTCGAGTCCCTTAACCACTATAGGCAATAAACCCCATCGTCCCGGCATGCGTCAATCAGAATGGGGAGGTCGGGATTGGAAACGCCTGACCGTTACGGGTAGGGAAGATGCCTCCCCCTCCTCTTTCGAAGGCTGGGCCACGGCAGCCGGTCCCGGGCGATTCTTCGCCTGATTGGTGAAGCGAAAGCGCCCCGCCAGCACACACCCCTTCATCCCGGGGTCGCAGGGCCGCCCCGCCACCTTGCCGCAACGCCCGTCGGTTTCATGCGCACATCCCCAACCGCTCATTCCGGCCTCCGTCAGATTCGTCCCAGCGGCAATGGCGCCGCGCCCTGCGGCTTGCCACCGTCCGGCGCGGCCGGAGGATTGGCGACGGACTTCATCAGTTTGACGATCTCGTCGCGGGACTTGGCCGCCGCATCCACGATGGGGCGGAAACCGCCAGTATCGGCAATTCTGTCCAACAATGCCTTGATGTGGGCCAAGTTGACCAGCGCGGCCTCGCGCCGGGCGGGTCCGAACCCGTCCACCATCCTGCGGGCATGGACAGGCATGCGGCGCAGCAACCCCAGTCGGCGGCCGGACAGAACCTTGAACTCCATCACCCGTGCCAGCAGGTCGATATTATGGCCAGGATGGATGCTTTCGAAGAGATGCTCGACCAACTCTATCTCGCCGAAATCCAGACTGAGGAAATTGATCTGCGATGCCTGCCACGCGGCGATGAAATCGGCGATGGCGGCCAGCCTCTGCACCATGGCGTCCTGGAACACCCGGGCGTCGAGCATGCGCCAGGCCTTGGCCGAGGCCATGGGCAGTTTTCCGGGCAGGCCGAAATTGCGCGACAGGTTGATGCAGACCGCCAACAGGGCGCGGCTGTCGATGTTCTTTGCCCCGCGCGGCCAGCATTCATGCAGCAGGTCCTGGGCCACGAAATCATCGGCAGGCGTCAGCAGCAACCGGGCCAGGGCATCGATGCGATCCGGCATCTCAAGGGAACCCGCTCCCTCGGGCGTGGCGGCGGCGATCAGCTTGACCATGTCGTCAAGGGCCATTTCCACCGATGGCTGTTGCGGCGGTGGCACGAAGCGCTCATCCAGCACCAGCACGTCCTGATCGTCGTCCGATGGTGCATATTCGCCCGAATCGCCTTCGCCGGACAGACCAGCGGAGCCAGGCTCCTGCGGCGATGCCCCGGCCGAGGTCTGGGACTCCATCAGGGCCGCCAGGACGCCTTCCAACAATTCTCGATTGCTGGGCTGCGACGCCCCATCCCCGGCCCTGGCCTCCGACACGATGGGCTGATCCGTGGCGATGCCTTGCGCAGACAAGGCATTGAGCACCTGGAGCAGAAGATGCTCGCCATTGGATGAGGATGGGTCTGACCCGAGTCCTGGATTGGGCTGGGGATTGGGCTGGGGATTGGGCTGGGGATCGGCCGTCGAGGCCAGTGGAACCAGGCCCCCCCCCTTGCCGTCATCCTCGGCCACTTCGTCCGCCAGCAGGGCTTCGATATCAATTTCCGTCGCCAATGCTGGCTTTGGAGTGACCGGAGGAACCTTTGCCACCATGTCCGGAACCGGGACATCATCCTCGGCCTCGTCCGCCAGCAATGCCTCGATATCAATCTCGGCGTCAGGTTTCGCCGCCGGAACCTCCACCTCCATGTCCAGGACCAGGACGTCGTCCTCGTCCTCCGCCTCGTCCGCCAGCAACGCCTCGATATCAATCTCGGTGTCAGGCTTCGCCGCCGGAACCTCCACCTCCATGTCCAGGACCAGGACATCGTCCTCCACCGCCGAAACTTCCGGTTCGGGCGTGGGTTCGGGGTCCGGGACGGGCTCCGGTTCCACCACCATCTCCAAGACCAGGACGTCGTCCTCGTCCTCCACCGCCGAGACGTCCGGTTCAGGCGCGGGTTCGGGCTCCGGGACGGATTCCGGCTCGACCTCCATCTCCAGGACCAGGACGTCGTTCTCGTCCTCCACCGCCGAGACTTCAGGTTCAGGTTCAGGTTCAGGTTCGGGTTCGGGTTCGGGGGCCGGGACGGGTTCCGGCTCCACCTCCATCTCCAGGACCAGGACGTCGTCCTCGTCCTCCACCGCCGAGACGTCCGGTTCGGGCGTGGGTTCGGGCTCCGGGACGGGCTCCGGTTCCACCACCATCTCCAAGACCAGGACGTCGTCCTCGTCCTCCACCGCCGAGACGTCCGGTTCGGGCGCGGGTTCGGGGTCAGGGACAGGGACGGGGTCCGGCTCCACCTCCATCTCCAGGACCAAAACGTCGTCCTCGTCCTCAACCGCCGAGACTTCCGGTTCGGGTTCGGGCGTGGGTTCGGGGTCAGGGTCAGGGACAGGGTCCGGCTCCACCACCATGTCCAGGACCAAAACGTCGTCCTCGTCCTCAATCGCCGAGACTTCCGGTTCGGGCGCGGGTTCGGGGTCAGGGTCAGGGACAGGGTCCGGCTCCACCTCCATCTCCAGGACCAAAACGTCGTCCTCGTCCTCAACCGCCGAGACTTCCGGTTCGGGCGCGGGTTCGGGGTCGGGGACGGGGTCCGGCTCCACCTCCATCTCCAGGACCAAAACGTCGTCCCCGTCCTCAACCGCCGAGACTTCCGGTTCGGGCGCGGGTTCGGGGTCGGGGACGGGATCCGGCTCCACCTCCATCTCCAGGACCAAAACGTCGTCCTCGTCCTCAACCGCCGAGACTTCCGGTTCGGGTTCGGGCGTGGGTTCGGGGTCGGGGACGGGTTCCGGCTCCACCTCCATCTCTAGGACCAAAACGTCGTCCTCGTCCTCCACCGCCGAGACTTCCGGTTCGGGTTCGGGCGTGGGTTCCAAGGGGGAATCGGGGGGCAATGGGGAGAGCGAAGCCGCCGGGCGACGGCCGAAAAGCCGTTCCAGCAGGCTGGGGCGCATTCGATCGGGCAGCAGGGGGGCTTCGCCCGCCAAGGCCGTCGGGATAGCATCGATCCCGGTGGTGATCAGGATGGAGGGGGCCGCTTCTTCTGGCGCGGAAGCGACGCGGTCATGCTCGGCATTTTCGAGCGGTTCCGGCTCGGCGGCTGGACTCTCGGGTCCAGGCAGCGGCGTCTCTTGCGCGGACGAGTCCGGCGATGCGGTTGGAACGGCCTCGGCCCGGTTTTTCCCCGCCCGAGTGATGCGGCGGTCCAAGATGCGCTGCATGGGGCTGCGGCGACCGGTTGGCACCCGGATGTCGGCGCTCGCCAATCCCTCGGTATCGTTATGGGAAAGGTCGGCCAAGGCCTTGGCCAGCAGGTCGCCAAACGCCTCCGGCGGCGTCGACACGGTCGCCGGATCATCAAGCAAGCTGGAATCCGACCGAGTCTGCATAATGTGCCCAGCCTATGGCAGCCCGGTTAATAATGCCTTTTCGTCCAGAGCCCGCGCCAGTGCGCAAAAGCCTTCCACGGATATCTCTTCCGCTCGGGCGGTGCCCGGCAAGCCCGCGACATCCAACAAGGCTTCGGCATTGCCCAACTGCCGCAGGCTGGAGCGCAGCATCTTGCGGCGTTGGCCGAAGGCGGCGGCGGTCACCCGCTCAAGGGTTTCGAACCGGGCCGGGGCCAGCGGCGTGGCGCGCGGGACGATCTCGGCCACCGTGCTGGTCACCGCCGGGGGCGGGGTAAAGGCGCGGCGGTCGACGTTGAACAGGGCCCGCACCTCGCACCGCCACTGGGTGATCACCGACAGTCGCCCGTAATGGGGCGAGCGCGGCTCGGCGACCAGACGGTCGACCACCTCCTTCTGGAACATCAGGACCATGCGCTCGAAAGCATCGGCCCGGCGCAGCCAGGCCAGCAGCAGCACGGTGGAAATGTTGTAGGGCAGATTGGCGACGATCTTGCGCGGAGCCTCGCCCAAGGCGGCGCAGTCCACCGCCAGGGCATCGGCGGCCATGATCTCCAGGCGGCCGGGATAGGCGTCGGAAATTTCCTGCTGAATGGCGATGGCGCGGTCGTCGCGCTCCACCGCGATCACCCGCTGTGCCCCGGCATCGAGCAAGGCCCGGGTCAGCCCGCCGGGGCCGGGGCCGATCTCGATCACCGTCCCCACCGACAGGTCCCCCGCCGCCCGGGCGATCCGCCCGGTCAGGTTCAGGTCGAACAGGAAATGCTGGCCCAGCGACTTGCGGGCGTCCAGCCCATGGCGGGCGATGACCTCGCGCAGCGGCGGCAGTTCGGCGCTCATGACCGCTTCGCCCGATTGGCGGCGATCATGGCCGCGGTGTCCAGCGCCGCGATCAGGCTGTCGGGGTTAGCCCGCCCGGTTCCCGCCAGATCGAAGGCGGTGCCGTGATCGGGCGAGGTGCGCACGAAGGGCAGGCCCAGGGTGATGTTGACGCCGCCGTCGAAGTCGATGGTCTTGATGGGGATCAGCGCCTGGTCGTGATACATGCACAGGGCGACGTCATAGCCTTGGCGGGCGCGGGCGTGAAACAGGGTATCCGAGGGCAGCGGACCGACCGCGTCGATGCCGAGACGGCGCAGCTCCGCCACCGCCGGTGCCACGATATCTTCGTCCTCGCGGCCCATGGCGCCGCCTTCCCCCGCATGGGGATTGAGTCCGGCCACCGCCAGCCGGGGCCGCTCGATGCCGAAATCCCGCTCCAGCGCCCGGGCCGTGACCGTTCCCACCGCCACGATATCGTCGATCCGCAGGCTTCGAATGGCCTCGGCCAGTCCCACATGGATGGTGACCGGGACCACCCGCAGCCCCGGGCAGGCCAGCATCATGACCTCGCGCAAGGCTCCGTCACCCACCAGGGCCGCCAGGAACTCGGTATGGCCGGGGAAGGAAAAGCCGCCCTGATACATCACCCCCTTATGAATGGGATTGGTGACCACGGCGCAGGCCGCGCCCGACCGGGCCAGGGCCACCGCCCGCTCGATGGAGGCTTGAACGGCCGCGACATTGGCCGGATCGGCTCTCCCAGGCTCCACCGGGATTGCCAGGGGCTGGGCCAGGACGGGCAGGGCGTGCGCAAAGGCGTCCACCGCGTCGTGGGCATGGCGAATCTCGCGGAGGGAAACCATCAGCCCCAGGCGGCGAGACAGCCGCTCGAGGCGATCCGGATCGTCGATCACGAAGAAGGGATGAGCCCCGGCCGTCCGGCGGGCCCAGGCCATCAAGGTTATGTCGCCGCCGATCCCGGCGGGCTCGCCCATGGTCAGGGCGAGCGGCGGCAAGCCCGGATCACTCACGCGGTCACAGCCTGAATTCGACGAAGGCGGCCCGACGCAGGTCGCGGAGATAGCGCTTTCCCTGCAGTTCCAGGCGCTCTTCCTCGATCTGGCGACGGATCACGTCACGCGACGGCAACGCCCCCGCCTGCCCCAGCGCGGTACGCGAGCAGACCATATAGACGAAATAGCCCTCGGGTGATTCCACCGGGCGAGAGGGGGTTTCCAAGGCGATATCCTTGACCACGGCCAGCACCTGGGGCGGAAGTTCCGATTTGCGCCCGTTTTCCATGCGGCCGAAGGCATCGCTTCCCAGCTTGCGGCCGAACTCCTCGAAATCGCGGCAGCCCTTGATGGGCTGGGTCAGTTCCGTCGCCTTCGCCTTCAACTGCTCGGGCGAGGGACCGCCGCTGGCGACCGGGCGCGGAAACAACACCTGGGCAATGGTCATGGTTTCGTCATCGGCCAGATGGGCCCCCGCGATACGCTTGTCCAGCACGGTGACGATGTTGAAACCGGTTCCCACCCGGATCAGGGGGCTGACATCGCCCTTGTTCATTCCGGCCACGGCGGACTTGATCTCGTCGTCGATGGCGGTATCGATCACCCAGCCCAGCATGCCGCCGTTGCCGGCGCTGCCCGATTGGGAGAACTGCCGGGCCAGGGCGGGAAAGGGCGCCCCGGCGCGAACCTGTTCCAGCAGGCGCTCGCCCAGCTTGCGGGCTTCTTCCTCCTGCTTGGGATTGTCCACCGCCAGGAAAATCTCGGCCAGCATGTATTCCGGCCGCCCGATCCGCTGCTTCAGGAGGTCGATGCGATCGGTGATCTCGTCCTCGCCCACCTTGATATTGGGGCCGAGAACCCGGCTCATCACCCGAACCCAGGTGACGTCGGCGCGAATCTGCTCGCGCACCGCGTCCACATCGACACCGGCCTGACGCAGCGAGGCCAGCAATTGACCAGGGCGCATGCGGTTGCCACGCTCGATATTGGCGATGCTGCGGTTGATCTCGTCGGCACCGATATTGACCTTGACCCGTGAGGCCTCCTGCATCTGGAGACGCTCGTCCACCATCTTGCGCAGCACCTGTGGCACCGCCCTGCGCCGATTCTCCAGGGAGTCCTGCAGGTTGGACATGACGATAGCCAGCTTGAGCCGGGCTTCCAGATCCCTGACGGTGATCATGTCGTCATTGACCAGGGCGGCGATGCGGTCGACCTCCTGGGCAGAAGCCGGAACGGCGGTGCCCAGCAACAAGAGCAGGCAGGTGGCGGTGACAGCGACAATACGAGCCAGCATACCGGCAATCCTCTGTTCCTTCCGGGAGGCAAGCCCCGGAACGGTGTGGCGGAATTAGAACAGGCCGAGCGGAGCCTCGCCCAGGGTCTTCAGCACAAAAGTGAGAGTCGCATTATATCCCGACAGCAGGCCCGGAGCATCGGTGTAGTACCGGCTCATGGCCGCCACGATGGCGAAGCACTCGTCATTATAGGTGGTGTTGGCGGTCCAACTGAGGGTGCCGCCATCCTTGGTCAGGTCCTGGCTCATGGACGCCGTCGCCTTCCAGTATTGCGACAGGGCCGAACTTGCGGAGTAGCTCAGATACTGGCGGCGTGGATAGATGTCCCCCGCGGTGGACGACACCGAGGACAGATAGCCATAGGTGGCGGCTAGGCTGAGGGCGGGCGGCCCCACCGACACGGTGGATTCGTTGCGCCGCAATTGCAGGGAATTCTTGTCCAGCCGGAAACGGCTGTTCAGGGCAAGAGTACCGGTGGGGGCCACGTCCACCCGGCCAAGGAAGTCCGAGAAGGTATCGGTGAAGCCGCTGGTGGGACCAAAGGTGGCGTCGGCATTACGCCGCCAGCCCTGGGCCGCCTGCACCCCCAGGCGACCGCCCCGCGCCGGATAACCGGACCATTTGAGACCATAGCCGCCCCGCAGGCCGCCCTCGACCCGGTCGAGGCCCACCAGGCGGTTGGGCCGCACCACATTGGTCTCGTCCAGTTCGAAGGCCAGGGAATCCTCATTGGGGATCTTGTCGTCGTTGCCGCCACGCGGGCTCATGGCCACCATGGCCACCGGCTCGATCACCTGCGACATGACGGTCCCCTGGCGGGCGAAGGGATAGCGCCAGTTCATGGAGACTTCCGGCACCGCGCGCCCCGCCGTCACCTCGCCGGAATAGTTCTGCAGATGCTCGGAGCGATAGCCGTCGCCGCGCATGCTGGTGGTCAGGCTCACCACCTGCCCATCCGGCGAGGTCATGGGCAAGGTCCAGCCGGTACGGTGCGAGATGCGCTGCGCCACGGTACCGCGCGAGCGGGTATAGGACAGCACGTCGCTGTCGAAGGTCCAGTAGCTGTTGGCCCATCCCGGTTCGCTGATGGCCTGATGCATGAAGTGGGGCAGCACCACGGGCGACTTCGAATTATCCGTCACCACCCGATGCCCCTGGAACGACATGGCCTCGGCCATGGCGTAGTTGCGCCGCCCGAAGCCTTCCACATAGGGCCGGGTCAGCAGCCAGGGCCGGTCGTTCTCGGTGCGGATGCGATAGAGGTTGCGATAGACCTCGTCCGACTGGTACTGCGCCTGCCAACCGGCCCGCCAGGTGCGGTCAAGCTCGTACAATCCCTTGGATTCCACATGGCCGCGAATCTTGCCGTCGTCCTTGTCGGCGGTGATGCTGCCCACCGACTTGGCCTCGCCGCGCACGCCGCGCCAGCGATGCTCGCCCAGCAGGTGGACATGCTGCAGTGTGGCGGTGGCCAGATCGTCGGGATCGGACTTGGTCACCTTCACCGACTTGGAATCCGGCATCATGAAGCGCGGCACCAGGGTGAAATCCTCATGATCGGACATCACGAAAAAGTAGGGCGTGGTGAACGAGGTCCCCAGGGTACTGTTATAGCCCATTGTTGGCGCCAGGAAGCCGCTCTTGCGCTTCACCGTCGGATCGGGATGGGACAGATAGGGCGTATAGAGTACGGGAATACCCAGCATCTCGACCCAGGCATCGCGGTATTCCACCTGGGCCTCGGCCTGGTTGTGGGTCACCCGCAACGCCTTGGCCTGCCACAGCGGCGTCCGCCCGGGATCGTCGCGGCAGGGCTCGCAGGCGGTATAGCTCACCCGTTCGAAATCGGTCCGGTCGCCGCCATAGCGTTGGGCCGACACCGCCGTGAGGCGCGAATTGTCAGCCATGATCAGGCGCAGATTCTCGGCGACGCCGTTCTTGAAGTCGCCGGTCAGCTCGAAATAGTCGGCCTGGGTGATCTCGCCGGTGGGCTCGGTCAGCACCACATTGCCCGACGCCCCCATCAGGTCCTTCTTCAGGTTGTAGGACACGGTGTCGGCGGTGATGGTACGCCCGCTCTGGACCATCTCGACTCGGCCCTTGGCGGTCACCACCTCGAAAACCCGGTCATATAGGACCTGATCGGCTTCCATGTGAACCGGCGGCGCCGAGCCCTCCTGGTCGCGCTCCAGCTTGGCCTTGGGCGAGGGAATGATGCGCGAGGGGCGCCGCAGCCCGACGGCATCGGGGCTGATATCGGCCGGTTCCATGGAAACCGAGACCCCACGTCGACGGGCCTGGGCCGCCGTCTCCTCCGCCTGGGCGGGCAGGCCGCCGCCGGGCGTGACGGTGGCGCGCAGACGCGGAGCCACAGCCCCCGGTGCCGGGGCCGTCTCGGCGGCGGGAGCCGACGGGCGAGGGGCTGGCGCCGCGACCGGTTGACCCGGCGACTGGGCGGCGGAGCGCGGACGAACGGCGGCGGGCGCGCTGGTTTCCTCGCCCCAGGCCTGGCCCCAGCCTCCCACCTCGGGATAGGCCTGCCCCATTTCATCGGTGAGCGGCGGCGCCGGACGCGACACCACCGGAACCGGCGACGGCGCCAGCGGCAGGCTTGGCAGGGCGGCGGCGGGTGGCGGCGGCACATAGGACGGCGCCACATAGGAGGGAATCGGTGCCGCCGGACGCGGCCGCACCGGCGGAGCCGAACGGACCGGCATGTCGTCCTCGCCCCAGGCCTGCCCCCATCCCCCCACCTCGGGATAGGCGACGCCGCCATCGGAGACATCGGCGCGGGCGGCCCCGGCCAGCGCCGTCGACGCCACCAGCAGGGCAAACAGGGAAAGGGGAGAGGATCGTGACAAGGCGGGCCTCGGCCGGTTCAGACGGGTTCACCCGCCATGGCGCTCGCGCGGCGGCGCGGCCATGGCGGTCGGACCAGCACCCACAGGCCGAAGCCGATGGGGATGGCGGCATTGATGTAGATGGCGGGTACCACCGCCAGATTACCGGTGGCCAGATTGGAAATGCCAAGGGCAGCGGCCTGAACCGCCACCATCAGCCCGGTGGCGATCAGCACCTGGACCAATTGGCCGCGCCGATCGAACCCGGCGGTCAGCAGGATCGAGGCCGCCAGCAGGGCGAAGCCGAGATTGTAGAGCGGCGAGGTGAGCCGCGAATGAAGTTCCACCTTGAAGCGACGATAGTCCTGCAGTCCGGATTCGGCCTCGGTCACATCGAGCAGTTCGCCCAGGCTGCGTTCGCGCGCATCGCGGAAACGCTCCCGCTTGGCACCGGTGGCGGTGGCGAAATCCACGGTGTAGGAATCGAAATACAGCAGCGACAGCTTGCCGGTGCCGGGCGTCACTTCCTGGCGATTGCCATTGACCATCAGAACCCTTGGACCGGTCTCGGTATAGACCAGGGCCCCCCTCTCGGCCATCAGGGTGACGGCGCGCCCGGCTTGGCGCTTGTCATGGACCAGGATGCCCAGCAACTCCCCTTCGGGGGAGCGGGCCCGGACATAGATGGTCAGTCCGTCGCCGAATTTGTTGAAGACGCCTTCCTGCAACAGCACGTTGGAGATGTCGTTGCGGATGCTCCAATGCATCTCGTGAAAGCCCCGCACCGTCAGCGGGATCAGCCAGCAACTGAGGAGATAGCCCACCAAGCTGGCGGCGGCCCCCAGGACGATGGCGGGCTGGGCCAGGGTCAGATGGCTGAGCCCGGCGGCGCGCAGCACCACCAGTTCCCGGTCGGCGATCAGCTTGTTGAAGGTGAAGACCACCACCGCGAACAGCGAGATAGGGATGATGATGACCAGGAAGCCCGGCATCAGCAGCAGGGTCAATTTGAGGAAGGAACCGATGGACAGGCCCTTGTTGACGATCATCTCGACGAAGCGCAGCGACTGGGTCAGCCACAAGACACAGGTCAGCGCGATGGAGACGAACAGCATCCCCACCACCATCTGCCGCAGTATGTATCGCGTAATTCCCGACATCGCGCGGGGATTATAGACATCCCCCGCCCTGCCGAACAGCGAAAGCTTGCGCCCCTACAGCCAGTCTTCCGCCACGGCGCCGCTTCCAGCCTCGATCACCCCCAGCAAGGCGCCCGCCTGGGGCAGGATGACATCGGCGAAGAAGCGGGCGGCCTTGATCCTGGCGATCAGGAAGGCCTCGTCATCCCCGCCCTCATCCAGGCGGCGGTTGGCGGCCAGGGCCATGCGGGCCATCAGCCAGCCGCCGCTCGTCACCGCCAGCAGATCGAGGAAAGGCGCCGCCACCGATCCCGCCAGATGGGGATCTCCGGCATGGCGGGTCAGAATGAAATCCATGGCGGCCGAGACCGCGAACACGGCCGCCGCCAACTGGCGGCGCAGCACGGCGAAGTCCTCGCCGCCCACGGCGGCCAGGGCCTCGTCGACCTTGCGCATCTCGGCGATATGGGCGCGTAGCGCCTCGCCCTGGTCGCGGATCAGCTTGCGGCCTACCAGATCCATGGCCTGGATGCCGTTGGTGCCTTCATAGATGGCGGTGATGCGGACATCGCGCAGATGCTGCGCCACGCCGGTCTCCTCGATGAAGCCCATGCCACCGAAGACCTGGATGGTGAGATCGGCGACCTTGACGCCGCTGTCGGTGCCCCAGGACTTCACCACCGGGATCAGCAGGTCGACCTCGGCATGGGCGCGGGCACGCTCGGCCTTGTCGGGATCGCGCCGGGCGATATCCAGGCGGGACGCCACGTAATAGGCCAGGGCGCGGTTGGCCTCCACCAGCACCCGCTGGGTCATCAGCATGCGCCGCACATCCGGATGGCGGATGATGGGGCCGGGGGCCGCATGGCCGGGCGCGATGCCTTGGACCCGCTCGCGGGCATAAGCCTGGGCCTTCTGCATGGCGCGCTCCGCCACCGCGATGGCTTCCAGTCCCACCGCCAGCCGGGCGTTGTTCATCATGGTGAACATCAGGGCAAGCCCCTGGTTCTCGCCCCCCACCAGACTGCCGATGGCGCCCTCGTCATCGCCATAGGCCATGACGCAGGTGGGGCTGCCGTTGATGCCCAGCTTATGTTCCAGCTTCAGGCATTTGATGTCGTTGCGCTGCCCCATGCTGCCATCGGGATTGACCAGGAATTTGGGCACCAAGAACAGCGAGATTCCCTTCACGCCGGGGGGCGCGTCGGGCAGGCGGGCCAGCACCAGATGAACGATGTTCTCGGCGGCGTCGTGCTCGCCGCCGGTGATGAAGATCTTCTGGCCGGTGATGCGGTAGTGATCACCCTTGCGAACCGCCTTGGTCTTGAGCGCCCCCACATCCGAGCCAGCGCCCGGCTCGGTCAGGTTCATGGTGCCGGTCCACTGGCCACTGACCAGCTTGGGCAGATAGAGCGCCTTCTGGTCCTCGGTGCCGTGGGTGCTCAGCAGGTCCACCGCGCCCTGGGTCAGCATGGGGATCAGGCCAAAGGCCATGTTGGCGGAATGCCAGATTTCCTGCACCGCCGTCCCCACCAGCCAGGGCAGGCCCTGGCCGCCGAACTCGGGGTCGAACGGCACCGCGTTCCAACCCGCCGCCACGAAGCGCTTGTAGGCGTCGACGAAACCGGGCGCCAGTGACACCTTGCCGTTTTCCAACCGGCAGCCCTGGCGATCCCCCACCGGATTGAGCGGCGCCAGCACGCCCGCGCCGAACTTACCCGCCTCCGCCAACACCGCCGTCACCAGATCGGCGGTGGCCTCGCTATGGCCCGGCAAGGCACTGATGCGCGACAGCTCGCCGATCTCCTCGATGACGAAGGCCATATCCCGGACGGGAGCGGAAAAGGTGGGCATGGGCGACAGGACCTCAGGGCAAGGGGGGGACGACCTTGCCGGGATTCATCAGCCCCCGGGGGTCGAAGGCCGACTTTATGCGGCGCATCAGGTCAATGTCCACGGCCGCTTTGTAATGGGCCAGTTCCTCAACCTTGAGGCGACCGATCCCATGCTCGGCCGAGATGGACCCGCCCATCTCCACCACGATGTCGTGGACGATGCGATTCATCCGCCCCCAGTCGGCCAGGAAGGCCTGGCGGTCGGCATCCACCGGCTGGGTCAGGTTGAAATGGGTGTTGCCATCGCCGAGATGGCCAAACGCCACCACCCGGACGCCGGACAGCGCTTCCTCCACCGCCACGGTGCAGCGGCGGATCATCTCGGGCACTTTCGATGTCGCCACGGCGACGTCGTGCTTGATGGAGCCGCCTTCCTTTTTCTGCGCCTCGGGAATCGCCTCGCGCAGGCGCCAGAAAGCCAGACGCTGGTCGCCGCTTTCCGCCAGCACCGCGTCCAAAGCGAGCCCGTCCTCGAAGGCCGCCGCCAGCAGATCCTCCAAGGCTTCGCGCAGGCCGCCCGGCCGCGATGACGACAGTTCCAGCAACAGATACCAGGGATGGGCGGCATCGAAGGGATCGCGAACCCCGGGCACATGGCGGACGCCCAACTCCAGGCCGATGCGGGGGATCAGTTCGCAGGCGGTGACCGCGTCGCCGCTGGCCCGCCTCGCCCGCCCCAGCAGGTGCAGGGCGGCATCGGGATCGGGAATGGCCACCAGGGCGGTCTGGATGTCGGCGGGGCGGGGGAACAGCTTCAGCACCGCCGCCGTGACGATGCCCAGCGTGCCCTCGGCGCCCATGAAGAGATGCTGCAGGGCATAACCGGTATTGTCCTTGCGCAAGCTCTTCAGCCCGTTCCAGATCTGGCCGTCGGGAAGCACCACTTCGAGGCCCAGCACCAGATCGCGGGTATTGCCATAGCGCAGCACATTGGTGCCGCCGGCATTGGTCGAGATATTGCCGCCGATGCGGCACGAGCCCTCGGCCCCCAGGCTGAGGGGAAACAGGCAGCCCGCGTCGTCCGCCGCCTGCTGGAGCGAGGCCAGCACGCAGCCCGCCTCGGCGGTCAGGGTGAAGTCCACCGCATCCACGGCGCGGATGCGGTTCAGCCGCTCGGTGGAGATCACCACCGAACGCCCGTCCTCGGACGGCACGCCGCCGCCGCACAATCCGGTATTGCCGCCCTGGGGCACCATGGGAATTCCGGCCTCGGCGCAGGCCTTGACCACCGCCGCCACCTGCTCGGTGGAGCCGGGCCGCACCACCGCCAGGGCGGCGCCGTGATACAACCCCCGCTCCTCCTCCAGATAGGATTCCTGGTCGGCGGCAGCGGTCAGCACATTGCCGGGGCCGACGATGGAGCACACTTGGTCTAACAGGGTCATCACGGAGAAGTCCTCGGCGCCGCTGCCCGGCGCAGGCGGTCGTTGATGGCGAGACCCAGACCCCACTGGGGAATGGGCGACACCGCGATGGCGGAATATTCGGGCCGGTCAAGGGCGCGCAGCATGGCGAACAGATTGGCCGCCGCCTCTTCCAGATCACCGGAGGGCGACAGGTTGAGGGTGGCCTCCATCGATCCGAAACCCAGCAGCGCCTCGCCCGCCTCGGCCCGCTCGGCCTCCAGCCGCACCGGCAGGCCGGGGGCGTAGTGGCTGTCCAACTGGCCGGGCGAGCGCGGCGCGGTGGGATCATGGGCGGCATGGGGCAGCACCACGCCCAACACCGCTTCCAGGGTTTCCACCGCGATGCCGCCGGGACGCAGCAAGGCGGGCCGCTCGCCCGACAGGTCGATCACGGTGGATTCAACCCCCACCCGACAAGGGCCGCCATCCAGGATCAGCGAGACCCGCTCGCCCAGGCACTGGGCCACATGATGGGCGGTGGTGGGGCTGACCGCGCCCGAGCGATTGGCGCTGGGCGCCGCCAGCGGCCGCCCGGTGGCACGGATCAGGTCGAGGGCGACGGCATGGTCGGGCATGCGCACCGCCACCGAATCCAGACCGGCGGAAGCCAGCAGCGATACCGGCGAGTCGGCCTTGCGCGGCAGCACCAGGGTCAGCGGCCCGGGCCAGAAGCGGGCGGCGAGACGCTGGGCGTCCAGGGTCATCTCCACCAGTTCGGCGGCCTGCTCCACCGAGGCCACATGGGCGATCAGCGGATTGAAGCTGGGGCGGCCCTTGGCCTCGAAAATGGCGGCCACCGCCCGGTCGCAGGTGGCGTCGCCGCCCAGGCCGTAGACGGTCTCGGTGGGAAAGGCCACCAGTTTGCCGTCGCGCAGCCGCCGGGCCGCCTCGGCGATGGCCTCGGGAGTGGCATCACGAATGGGGAAATGCTCAAGCGCCATGCGACACCCCCCGTCATTCGAGATATTCATTCTGGCCAAGTGACGATGTGGTAGTCCAGCAGGTCGGCCTTGGACTCGGTGATGACACGGCCACGCACCGAAATCCCGGCGCGGTGGACGGTATCGGGATCGCCGGACACCAGCGGATGCCACCAGGCCAGCGGCTTGCCCTCGGCCAGCACCCGATAGGCGCAGGTGGACGGCAGCCAGCCGATATGTTTCAGCACCGTGGCCGACAGTTCGACGCAGTCGGGCACCTGGTCCCAGCGCGCCGCATAGTTCTTGCACTTGGCGGTGCCGATGTTGAGCAGGCGACAGGCGACCTCGGTATAGTGCACCTGGCCGGTATCGGCGTCCTCGACCTTGTGCAGGCAGCAACGGCCGCAGCCGTCGCACAGGGACTCCCACTGCTCCCGGTTCATGGCCGAGAGCGGCGTGATGTGCCAGAACGGCGGCTCGGTCCTGGGCTCAGTCGTGGGCGTGGGCTTGGGCGCGGATGAACTCGCGGACATGGGGATAGACCTCTTCTCGCCAGCGGCGGCCATTGAAAACACCATAATGGCCGACCTTGGGCTGAAGATGGTAGCGTTGCTTGCTTTCCGGAAGGTTACAGCACAGCGCATGGGCCGCCTTGGTCTGGCCGACGCCGGTAATGTCGTCCTTTTCCCCCTCCACCGTCATCAAGGCGGTCTTGCGGATATGCGAGGGATCCACCTTGCGCCCGCGCGATACCATGATGCCGCGTGGCAGGTGATGTTCCTGGAACACCTTGCGGATGGTTTCCAGGTAATACTCGGCCGGCAGGTCCATCACCGCCAGATATTCGTCGTAGAAGGCGCGATGCTCCTCGGCGGAATCGCCGTCGCCCCGCACCATGTTCTGGAACAGCTTCATATGTTCGCCCACATGGCGTTCCAGATTCATGCTCATGAAGCCCTGAAGCTGGAGAAAGCCGGGATAAACCCGACGGCCGCGCCCGGCATGGTTCATGGGAACGGTATGAATCACCGTCTTCTCGAACCAGGAAAACGGCTTCCTGGTCGCCATCTCGTTGACCTTGGTGGGATTGGCCCGGGTATCCACCGGCCCGCCCATCAGGGTCATGGAGCGCGGCTGGCAGGGATGATCCGCCGCCGCCATCAGCGACACCGCCGCCAGCACCGGCACCGAGGGCTGGCACACCGCCACGATATGGGTATCGGGCCCCAGGACGCTCAGCAGTTCCGTCACCAGATCGATATAGCAGTCCAGGGTGAAGTCGCCCTGGTCCAGCGGCACATGGCGCGGATCGACCCAGTCGGTGATGTAGACGTCATGCTCGTGCAGCAGGGTCTCGACCGTGCCCCGCAGCAGGGTGGCGAAATGGCCCGACATGGGCGCCACCACCAGAACCTTGGGGTCCTTGCGGTCCTCGACGGCACGGCGGAAATGCAGCAGCTCGCAGAACGGCGTCTCGTGGACCACCTCTTCCGTCACCGCCACTCTTTCGCCCGCTACCATGGTGAAAGGCAGGTTGAAGGCGGGCTTGCCGAAACGGCGGGTCGAGCGCTCGATCAGTTCCGCCCCCGCCGCCACCGCGCGGCCCAGGCGGGTATAGGCCAAGGGCATCCAGGGATGGCTGTACGTGGTGCGCACGGCTTCGGCCATCAGCCGCATGGGGGTGAAAGCGTGATGCTGGATCTCATGCAGGTGGTAGAGCATTCCCGGCGGGTCCCTACGAAAGAATAAGAATGACGATTTTGTTACCGCCGCATCAGAAACCACGCAACAAAATTATTGCGCATTTTGATGCGTATTTTTGCTTGACCCGAATCCATCCCTGATCCTCCGCGCCATCGGCGACCAGCGATGCTGACAGAAGCCTCCCGGAGCAGTTCTTAATAATGGAAATCTGCAGTAGCGGCGGCCTCCAGGTCCGGTCAACCTGAGATGGACACCGCTTTCTTATTGCCGATACACTGCTGCCATATTATTGGAATAACACTAAATCCATCCAAGGAACCCGTTTGGTGTTTCGCCTGCTTCGGCATTTTTCCATGGTCAGTGCCGTCATGGTGCTGTTGTCGGCGGTATTGCTGGCCCAGGCGTATCATTGGGACCAGACCCGCGAGCATGTGGCATTGGCCGAGGACGGCAACCGCCATATCGCCGATTCATTCACGGGCACCTTCTGGAAGAATTTGTTGCCCATGGTATCGGCCCTGGGGCATGCCCCCCCTGGCGAACGCCGGAATCGAGGCGAGGTTCGGGCGCTGGACATCGCGCTGCGTTCCATGATCGGCGGCCAGCCCATTCTCAAGATCAAGATCTTCGACGCCAATGGTTCGATCCTGTATTCGCCTCAACCGGGCGAAATCGGTCAATCCGATTCCGCCAACCTCCTGCTGCGGGCCGCCCTGGCCGGTCGGATTTCCAGCGTCCTGGCCCACAAGCCCCATTTCGAGGGCTTTGGAGATCCGGTGAATGATCGCTGGGTGGTGGAAACCTATCTTCCGCTGCGGGGGCAGAGCGGCGAGATCGAAGCCATTTTCGAGCTTTATTCCGACGTCACCGCCACCCGCGAGCGCCTTTCGGAATCGACCCTCAAGGCGACCCTTCTCATCCTGGCCTGCTTTCTTTGCCTGTATCTGGCCCTGGTGCTGGTGATCCGGCGCGCCGACCATGTGCTGCGCAGCCAGACCCGCGAGTTGGAAGGCAGCCGGGAAAGCCTGCGCGAGCAGAAGGAAACCCTGCGCCATCTGCTGGACGCGGCGGGTGAAGGCATCGTCGGCTTCGACGGGCAGGCGCGGGTGACCTTCATCAATCCCGCCGCGATCGAGCTGATCGGCTGCGACGCGGACGCCACTATCGGCCGCGACGCCCATGCCCTGTTCCACCACTCCCTTTCCGCCGCCCCCCACGGCGTCGCGGAGTGCGACATCGTCAAGGCCGTGACCGAGGGAAAGCCGGGGGAGCGTCGATCGGGCCAGTTCTGCCGCCAGGATGGCGGCGTCTTCCCGGTGGAATACGTGGTCACCCCCAAGGGCGAGTCGGGAAGGGCCAGTGGTGCGGTCATGCTGTTCCGCGATGTCTCCAAGGTGGTCGAGCAGGAACGCCATCTGCAACGCCTGGCCCATTTCGACTCCCTGACCCAGTTGCCCAACCGGCTGATGCTGGCGGACCGCATGCGCCTCGCCATGGCCGCCACCCGCCGCAGCAACGGCTCGCTGGCCATCTGCATGCTGGACCTGGACGGGTTCAAGCCCATCAACGACACCCACGGGCACAAGGCCGGCGACCAGTTGCTGCGCGAGGTGGCCCGCCGACTGCTGGAGAATATCCGGGCCGAGGACACCGCCGCCCGGCTGGGAGGCGACGAATTCGCCCTGTTGCTGGGGGGGATCGAAACAACCCACGAATACGAAGTGGCGCTGCAGCGCATCCTCAAGGCCATATCCAGCCCCTATCAGGTCTCTGGCGCCACCGTCCGGGTCTCGGCCAGCATCGGCGTCACCTTGTTCCCCAATGACGGTGTCGACGCCGATGTGCTGCTGCGTCACGCCGACCAGGCCATGTACAAGGCCAAGCAGTCGGGCAAGAATTGCTATGCCCTGTTCGACCCCTCCGCCGACCAGCGCCGCAAGGCCAATTCCACCGCCATCCGCAAGATGGCGAGCGCCATCGAGAGCGGCCAGTTCCTGCTGCATTATCAGCCGCTGGTGGATTGCCGCCGGGGCCGGGTCAGGGCGGCCGAGGCATTGGTACGCTGGAACCACCCGCTGATGGGATTGCTGGCGCCCGGCGAGTTCCTGCCCCTGATCGAGCATGACGACCTGATCGTGCAACTGGGCGAGCGCACCATCGCCGATGCCCTGGCTCAGATCGAGGCCTGGCGGGTCACAGGGCTGGAGATGGACGTGGCGGTGAACATCTCCGCCCGGCAATTGCACCAGCGTGACTTCCTCGACCATCTCGACCGGCTGCTGGCTCCCTATCCGCCGGAAACCGTCCGCCATCTGAAACTGGAAATCGTCGAGACCGCCGCCCTGGATGACATCAACGCGGTGGCCGATATCGTCACCGCCTGCCAGCGCCTCGGCATCCGCTTTTCCCTCGACGACTTCGGCACCGGCTATTCCTCGCTGATCCATCTGAAACGCCTTGCCCCCGCCGCCCTGAAGATCGACCAGACCTTCATCGCCGACATGCTGGACGATTCCATGGACCTGGCCATCGTCGAGGGCGTGGTCGGCATGGCCCAGGCCTTCCGCTGCGATATCGTCGCCGAGGGCGTGGAAAGCATCGACCAGATCCTGATGCTGCTGGAACTGGGCTGCGACAACATGCAGGGTTTTGGCCTGTCCCGGCCGCTGCCGCCGGATTCCTTCCAGGACTGGGTTCGCCAGTTCACCCCCGATCCCCGCTGGAAGCTGGCCTCGACCGGGCGGCCCAACCGGGCTGAATTCCAGCTGCTGCTGGCCGAAGCCAATCATCGACACTGGGTCGACCGGCTGATCGCCTATGCCGAGGGGGACCAGGGCGAGCCGCCGCCCTCGACCGACCATCGGGCCTGCCGCTTCGGGGAGTGGTATTACGGCGGCGGCTTCAAGAATTTCGGCGGCTACAAGACCTTCGGCGACATCGAGGCCCAGCATACCGTCCTGCACGAACTTGGCATCAAGCTCCTGGCCCAGGCCCGATCCGGCGATACCGCCGCCGTTCACGCCACGGTCGGCGATCTGATCCTGGCCCGCGACGGCCTGATCGACGCCCTGCGACGGGTCAGGGGAACCGTATCCCAACCCCGCCACCTCCCAACGCCCCCCTAGGAACCTGGAGAAAGACGTCATGGCCGCGACCGATGCGAGACTGATCAACTGGGACGACAATCTGACCACCGGCGTGGCGGATATGGACGAACAGCACCGGATCCTGGTCAACACCCTGAACGAGGCCAATCTGAGCCTGACCGACGAGACCTCGTTCGAAGTCCTGGAACAGATCACCCGCGACCTGCTCAGCTACGCCCTCTATCACTTCGAGACCGAAGAGCAGCTGATGCAGGATTCCAACTATGCCGAGGCCCGCCCGCAAGAGGCGGAAACCCATCTGCAGCAGCACCGGTCGTTCTCGGCCAAGGTGGTCGAGGTCCGCAACCAGATCAAGGCGGGCAACCGCATTCCCCGCGACGACCTGCTGTCCTTCCTCAACAACTGGCTGGTGAACCACATCCTCAACACCGACAAGAAGCTGGGCGCCTTCCTGACCAGCCGGTAGCCGCGGCTATGTTCTGTCGATCAGATGGATGAAGGACCCGGCCACCGGTCCCGCCGCCAGACCGCATGTCCCCAGCGCGGTCCCGGCGGCGTCCTGGATGTGGAACAGGGGCGATCCCGCCTCGGACAGGACCGTGGCGTAGTGGAATTCATGGCCGCGAAAGCCCTGGCCCGCCTGCCCCACCGGCCCAGCGGCCAGCAGGCGGGCGCGACGATAGCCCAGATGGATCTTCCGCTTGGCGAAACTGGTCTCCAGCCCCAGCAGACCGGCCATTGCGTGGCGCTCGCCCTTGGCGTCCTCCAGCCCCCGGCCCAGCACCATATAGCCGCCGCATTCGCCGAACACCGCCGCGCCGCGCGCCGCAGCGGCGCGCAGCCCCCCCAGGAAACCGGCATTGCCCGCCAGACGTCCGGCATGCAGCTCGGGATAGCCGCCCGGCAGATAGACCGCGTCGGCGGATGGGTCGGGCGCCTGATCGGCCAGCGGCGAGAAGGGCATGACCTCCGCCCCCGCATCGCGCCAGCCCTCCAGCACCGAAGCGTAGCAAAAGGCGAAGGCGGCATCCGACGCCACCGCGATGCGGCCCCCCGGCGGTGCCAGCGGCGGCGAAGGCGGCCCGGCGGCCAGACATGACGGTTCCGCCAGCTCCATCAGCCCGTCCAGATCCAGGTG
Organism: Paramagnetospirillum marisnigri; assembly: GCF_001650715.1. Classification (GTDB taxonomy): domain Bacteria; phylum Pseudomonadota; class Alphaproteobacteria; order Rhodospirillales; family Magnetospirillaceae; genus Phaeospirillum; species Phaeospirillum marisnigri. The sequence goes on from NZ_LWQT01000040.1 coordinate 82,901, forward strand.
ACGCCCCACCAACTCGGCGGCGCCATCCAGGAAGGCGGGTAGGTCGGTCCGCTCGCAGGCCTGCACCAGCCCCAGATGGCGCGAGGGAATTTCCAGCCCGGGGTCGGGCGGCAGGAAACCCAGCAGCCGCACCTCGGGACAGGCGGCACGGCAGGCCTCGGCGATGGCGGCCTTGTGGCGCTCGCCCATCACCCGGTTGAACACCACCCCCGCGACCCGCACGCCGGGCCGCAGGCAGGCGAACCCCGCCAGCACCGCCGCCGCCGAGCCGGTCATGCCACGTCCGTCGATCACCATCACCACCGGCCAGCCGGTGAGGCAGGCCAAGTCGGCGGTGCTGCCGTCGGGCTGGCCCACCGGGACGAAAGCCCCGTCGAACAGCCCCATGACGCCTTCGCAAATCAGCAGCTCGGCGCCCTGGGCCAGCCGTCCCGCCAGCCCGGCCACTGTTTGCGGCCGCATGGCCCAACTGTCCAGGTTGAAGCAGGGCCGCCCCGAGGCGCTAGCATGAAAGGCGGGGTCGATATAATCCGGCCCCACCTTGGCCGAGGCCACGGCGAAGCCCCTGCCCGCCAACAGGCGCAGCAGGCCGAGGGTAACGGAGGTCTTGCCGCTGCCCGAGGACGGCGCCGCGATGATCAGGCCCCGGGTCACTATCCGATATGCTTTCTCAGCCCGGCCACCAGATCATCCACCGAGATGCCATGGGTGAAATGGGCGATGAAGCGCCCGTCAGGCCCCATCAGATAGAGGATGGCGGAATGGTCGACGGTATAGCTGTCGGGCGAGTCGCCCTTGACCTTGGCGGCATAGACCTTGAATTCCTTGGCCACCTTGGCGATCTGCTCCGGCGAGCCGGTCAGGCCCTGGATGGCGGGATTGAAGGCCTCCACATAGGTCTTCATCACCTCCGACGTATCGCGCTCGGGGTCGATGGTGATGAAGATGGGCACCATCTTGGCGGCAAAGCCCGGCCCCAGCTTGTCGAGCGCGCCCGCCACCGTCGACAGGGTGGTGGGGCAGACATCCGGGCAATAGGTATAGCCGAAGAAGATCAGCATGTAGCGATTGCGGAAGTCGCGGTCCGAGACGGCCTTGCCGGTCTGGTCGGTCAGGGCGAAGGGGCCGCCGATGGCGGGAATGGCCTTGCCGTCGGAACTGGACTGGCCGCTCCAGACCACCAGGCGGACGCCGATGACCACGAAGGCCACCACGATGACGCCCATCAGGGCCAACAGGGTCTTGGAAAATTTCATGGCTCCCACTCCGTCCTCAGGGGGCGTTGACCAGTTGCCAGGCCATGAAGCCCAGCACGCCCGCATTCACAATCAGCAAGCCCGGCGCCAGATGCGCCATGACACTCCGCCAGCGCCCCACGGCGGCATGCCCCACCGCCGCCACCGCCACCAGCATGGGAACCGTGCCCGCCCAGAAGGCCAGCATCCCGAATCCTCCGGCCACCGGATTACCACCCGCCGCCGCCGCCGCCAAGGCCGCATACAGCAGGCCACAGGGAATGAATCCCAGCATGACTCCCAAGGCGAAACCACGCAGGCCGAACGGGGTCGAGAATAACGGCGCCGCCAGGCGGCCGACGCGGGCGCCCCAGGCGCTTTCCCCACCCCCGGCCAGCCCCTTGAAGGCCGGGATGGTCAAGGCCAGCAACAGCAGCGCGGCCAGGCTCAGCAACCCCGCCCCCAGCATGCGAAAGCTCGTCCCGCCGCCCAGGATGCCGGAAAAACCCGCCGCCGCCGCCCCCAACAGGCCATAGGTGGCGCCGCGCCCCAGGTGATAGGGAACCAGCGCCGCCCCGGCCAGTCGCCGCGCCTCGCTGAGACGGCTCAACGGGATCGCCTCCAGCCGCGCCGCCACCTGGGCCAGCACGAAGGGACCGCACATGCCGGAACAATGGGTCAGGCTGCCCACCAGCCCGGTCAGGAACAAACCACCGATCAGCCCCTCGCGGCCGTCGATCCCCACCCGGCAGACATCGAGTCCGGCATGCAGCAGACCGCCCAGATCGCTCATGACGGAATCCACCAGTCCAAGCGGTCACGAAGCGCAACCACGCCGCCCAGCACCACCACGGCGGGCGGCTTCAACCCCGCCGCCGCCACATCCGCCGCCACCGAGCCCAGGCGGGACTCCAGCACGGTCTGGTCCGGGGTCGCGGCCCGGCACACCACCGCCACCGGCTCATCGGGCCGTCGCCCCGCCGCCAGCAGTCGCGCCGCCAATCGGTCGAGATGCTTCAGCCCCATATAGAACACCATCACCGGCGCGCCGCGCGCCAGGGAGTCCCAGTCGAATTCGTCGGGCAGTTCACCATCGGCGCCATGGCCGGTGACGAAGGCCACCGCCGAATTGGTATCGCGCGAGGTGACGGGAATCCCGGCATAGGCTAGGCCACCGATGCCGGCGGTGATGCCGGGCACCACCCGGAAGGGGATTCCGGCCGCCGCCAGGGCGAGCGCCTCTTCCGGGCCGCGACCGAAGACAAAGGGATCGCCACCCTTCAGGCGAAGGACCCGCACCCCCTGGCGCGCCAGTTCAACCAGCCGGGCGGTGATGTCCGACTGAGGCACCGACTCCAGGCCGCCGCGCTTGCCCATGGCCTCGACCACCGCGCCGGGCCGGGCCAGGGCGATGATGCGCGCATCCACCAGCGCGTCGCAGATCACATGGTCGGCATGGCGAAGCCCGTGTAAGGCAAGCAGGCTCAGCAGGCCGGGATCGCCGGGTCCGGCGCCGACCAGCCACACAGTCCCCGCCTCGAACGGGGCCAGATCGACTGAAAGGTCAAACATGGCGGGCAGTATAGGGTTCGGACCGGAATCGGCCTCATGTATTTTCCGTAAGGCTGGCCGCGAATCGGCCGTCCCCCCTGTTCCAAGCCAAGACCTTTTGGCAGGGGCCCATGCATGGCTTTGGTCTGGTGTCACTGGCAAGTCTCGACCCCACGGGCCATACTGTGAAAGAGGGGAAGCCTGTTCCCGACGAAACCACCTTGGGGGTGAGGGGTTGATGCGGCTTGGTCCTTATCCTTGGATTGCCGCGGCTCTTGGCGTGGTGCTAAGCCTCGACATCGGTGTCGCCACCGTGTTGTGGAAGCTTCGGGCCGATGCCATGGCCGAGGCGACCAGGGCCACTGAAACCGCGAGCAAGCTGGTGGAAGCCTACGCCGAGCATTCCATCGGCGTCATCGACCGCATGATGTACGGGGTGCTGGAAACCGTCGGCCTCTATCCCCTTTCGCTTCAGCCCGGCAATCCCGAATTGAGCCGAATCCTGGTGCGACGCAAGACCGTCACGCCGAAGCTGGACTTCATCCGCTTCACCAACGCCGATGGCATTGCGATCAACGGGTCCGACTCGTTGGCACCCGAGACGCTGGGCATGTCCGGCGCCTCCTATTTCCGTCGCCACCGCGAAACTCCGGGCGACAAGGTGCTGCTGTCGCCGCCGGTCTTCAGCCCGGTGTCCAACAGTTGGGTCATTCCCCTGTCCCGACGCCTGTCCGACCGCGATGGTCAGTTCATCGGCGTGGTGGTGGCCGCCATGTCATCGGACGCCTTGTCGAGTTTCTACAAGACCATCGATCTCGGCCCCGGTGGCGAGGTGATCGTGGTCAATGCCGACGATCTGGTGCTGGCCTCGTCCGATCCCGAGAAGTTCTGGGTGGGCCGCATGATTCTCCCGGTCAACCAGACTCGGATGGTCACCGGTGAAACATCCATCCGGCCATCGCCCGCCGATGGCCTGGATCATCTGGTATCGTTCCGCATCTTGAAGAACTATCCGGTGGCGGTGCTGGTGACCATGTTGACCGACACCATCTATGCCAGTTGGGAAGAACGCACCCGATGGACGGTGCTGATCACCCTGCTCACCAATCTGGTGATCTTGCTGGGGGCGTTCCGCCTGCAGCAGGTATCCAACCGCCAGCACCGGACCTTGGCCGGGCTGATGGCGGCGCTGGAACGGGCCGAAGCCGCCAACCGGGCCAAGTCGCAATTCCTCGCCAACATGTCGCACGAATTGCGCACGCCGCTGAACGCGGTTCTCGGCTTTTCCGAAGGCATGCTGCAGGGACTGGGCGGGCCGCTGGGTGACAGCCACCGCGGCTATGTGGACGACATCCACCACGCGGGCCAGCATCTGCTGGCCACCGTCAATCAGGTGCTGGACATGGCGCGGCTGGAGCGGGGCGCACGCCAGTTATCGCTGCGGCCGGTCGATCTCGCCCCCATCCTGACCCGCCTGTGTCGAAGGTGGCGCACCCAGCGCGCCAGCATCACCCTGACCCTGACCATCCAGCGCGATTTGCCCATGGTGCAGGCCGACCCCGATGGCCTTGAGACCATCCTGTCCAGCATCCTCGACAATGCCTTCAAGTTCACCGCCGAAGGTGGGGCGGTCAGCGTGGCGGCGGTCGAATCCTCGCCCCATCAGGTGCGAATCACCGTATCCGATACCGGCATCGGCATTCCCGAGGACGACTTGGAGCGGGTGACCCACCCCTTCCAGCAGTTGGACAACTCCGACACCCGCCGGTATCAGGGGGTCGGTCTGGGCCTGCCCATCTCACGGGCGCTGGCCGAGTTGCACTGCGGCACGCTCACCATCCTCAGCCGGGACGGGGAAGGCACCACCGTCGAGATCACCTTGCCCAAAAGCGATTGATCAGCCCTTGCCCGGCCGCAGCACATGGGTGTGATCGGCGGCATAGAGGCGGGAATCGGTGAACTCGGTTCCCTCTCCCAGCACACGCCCCACCAGGATCAGGGCGGTGCGGGTCAAGCCCGCCGCCTTCACCTTGTCGCGGATATCACCCAGGGTGCCGCGCAGGAAGCTTTGATCGGGCCAGCCCACCCGGAAGGCCACCACCACCGGGCAGTCATCACCGTAAAGCGGGCTCAGTTCCTTGACCACATGGGCCAGATTGGTCACCGACAGATGGATGGCCAAGGTGGCGCCACTCTTGCCCAGGGTGGCCAGGTCCTCGTTATTGGGCATGGCCGAGGAGCGCACCGCCGTGCGGGTCAGGATCACCGTCTGGCTGACATCGGGCAGGGTCAGCTCGGTGGCGAGCGCGGCGGCGGCGGCGGCGAAGGCGGGCACTCCCGGCGTCACGTCATAGGCGATGCCCAGCGCGTCCAGCCGGCGCATCTGCTCGGCGATGGCACCATACAGCGAAGGATCGCCGGAATGGACCCGGGCCACGTCCAACCCCTTGGCATGGGCCTCGGCGATCTCGGCGATGATGGCGTCCAGGTCCAGCGGCGCGGTATCCACCACCCGGGCACCCGGCGCGGCCTCGGCCACGATCTCGGGCGGCACCAGCGACCCGGCATAGAGCACCACCGGGCAGGACTGGATCAGCCGCAACCCCCGCACGGTGATGAGATCGGGGGCACCCGGCCCGGCGCCGATGAAATGGACGGTCATGAATGTCCCCTGAAAATCGTCACCCCCGGACTTGATCCGGGGGTCCAAGGATGGCCGGGTCAAGCCCGGCCATGACGATACACTGGTCCGTCAGTGGCAGCCGCCACCACCACCGCCACCGCCGCCGCAGCCACAGCCGCCGCCACCGGTCTTGGCCGGAATGATGCGCAGCGCCGCGACGCCGGGCAGTTCCTTGCCTTCCAGCCATTCCAGGAAGGCGCCACCCGCGGTGGAGACATAGGAGAACTTGTCCTCGACCCCGGCCTTGGCCAGAGCGGAAACGGTGTCACCACCACCCGCCACGGTCAGCAGCTTGCCCTGCTTGGTGCGCTCGGCCGCCCACTGGGCCACCGCGTTGGTGGCGGCGTCGAACGGCTTGATCTCGAAGGCGCCGAAGGGACCGTTCCACACCAGGGTCTTGCAACCGCCCAGACGGTCGATCACCGCCTCGGCCGAGGCGGGACCGGCGTCCAGGATCATCATGTCGTCGGGAACCGCGTCCACCGACACCACCTTGTTGGGGGCATTCTCGGCGAACTCGGCGGCCACCACCGCGTCAGTGGGCAGCACGATATGGCAGTTGGCGGCCTTGGCCTTTTCCAGGATGGTCCGGGCGGTATCGGCCATCTCCTTCTCGCAGAGCGACTTGCCGACGCTCTTGCCCTGGGCGAACAGGAAGGTGTTGGCCATGCCGCCGCCGATGATCAGGTAGTCCACCCTGGCCACCAGATTGCCCAGCAGGTCCAGCTTGGTGGACACCTTGGCGCCGCCGACGATGGCGGCCACCGGCTTTTCCGGATGCTCCAAGGCCTTGCCCAGCGCTTCCAGCTCGGCCTGCATCAGGCGACCGGCGGCGGCGGGCAGCATATGGGCCAGGCCCTCGGTGGAGGCATGGGCCCGGTGGGCGGTGGAGAAGGCGTCATTGACATAGATGTCGCCCAGGGCCGACAGCGCCTTGGCGAAACCGAAGTCGTTCTTTTCCTCTTCCGGATGGAAGCGGACGTTTTCCAGCAGGGCGATATCGCCCTCGGCCATGGCGGCGATGACCTTTTCCGCCGCCTCGCCGATGCAGTCGTCGGCCCACGCCACCGACTTGCCCACCGCTTTGGACAGCGGTTCGACCAGGAGCTTCTGGGAATACTTCTCCTCCCGACCCTTGGGACGGCCGAAATGGGTGAGAACGATTACCTTGGCCCCCTTGGCCGCCAGCTCGGTGAGCGTGGCGGCCGAGCGGTCGATGCGGGTGGTGTCGGTGACCTTGCCGTCCTTGGAGGGGACGTTGAGGTCGGCGCGCACCAGCACCCGCTTGCCCTTGACGTTGAGCTTGTCGATGGTCAGGAACATGGACCGATCCTCCGGCTTGCTACTTGGCGATATGGCTCAGGAAACGCAGCATGTTGCAGGTATAGCCGTATTCGTTGTCGTACCAGGTCACCACCTTGACGAAGGTGGAATCCAGCGCGATACCGGCATCGGCGTCGAAGATGGAGGGCAGGTTGCAGCCGACGAAGTCGGTGGCGACCACCTTGTCCTCGGTATAGCCCAGCACGCCCTTCAGGGCGCCTTCCGACGCCGCCTTCATGGCCTTGCAGATGTCCTTGTAGTCGGCGTCCTTGTTCAGCTCGACGGTGAGATCGACCACCGAGACGTCCGAGGTGGGAACGCGGAAGGCCATGCCGGTCAGCTTCTTGTTCAGCTCGGGCAGCACCTTGCCCACCGCCTTGGCGGCGCCGGTGGAGGACGGAATGATGTTTTCCAGGATGCCGCGGCCGCCGCGCCAATCCTTGGACGACGGGCCGTCCACGGTCTTCTGGGTGGCGGTGGCGGCGTGCACGGTGGTCATCAGGCCGCGCTTGATGCCCCAGTTGTCGTTGAGCACCTTGGCGACGGGGGCCAGGCAGTTGGTGGTGCAGGACGCGGCGGAGACGATCTTCTCGCCCGCATACTTCTCGTGGTTGACGCCATAGACGAACATGGGGGTCTCGTCCTTGGACGGAGCCGACATCAGCACCTTCTTGGCGCCCGCCTTGATGTGCTTTTCGGCACTGGCGGCATCCAGGAACAGGCCGGTGGACTCGATGACCACGTCCACGTCCAACTCGCCCCACTTCAGCTCGGCCGGGTCCCTGACCTGGGTCAGCAGGACGGGCTTGCCGTTGACGGTCAGGATATCGCCCTCGACCTTGATCTCGCCGGGAAAACGGCCATGCACCGAGTCATACTTCAGCATATAGGCGAGGTATTCGGGCTCCAGGAGGTCGTTGATGCCGACGATCTCGATCCCAGGGAATTCCTTGGCCACGGCGCGGAAAACCATGCGACCAATGCGGCCGAAACCGTTGATGCCAACGCGAACAGTCATAATACCCTCCACTTGGTCCGAATGACGTTAAGGCAGGCTCGCCCTGGCGATGGGCTGGATGGATGGCGCCGGCGCGCGGATGACGCGCGCCCAGGCCTGCGAAGTCGGGCAACCATATTGCACAGAGTCCGCCTCAAATCCAGTGCTCGTCGAGAGTGGATTTCCGCCATGCCCCAACCGCAATCCTGGGGTGCCCCAACCGGACTCTTGTGCGACCGCCTTCGTTGTGCTTCATACCCTGCATTGATGTCTTGGCCGTTGGAGTGCACGGGCGCTCCTGGCCATTCGACCGGAAGGATGGATCGCCCATGAAGACGCTGTTCGCGCGCTGCTCGGTTCTTGCCCTCGCCCTGGCGGCCGGGTTCGCCGCCAGCCCCGCTTTCGCCGCCGACCAGAAGAACACGGTGGTCGCCAATGTCAACGGCACCGATGTGAAGCTGTCGTCGCTGGCCGACTTCGCCCGCCAGATGGGCCCCCAGGCCGCCCAGGCGCCCTATGAGGTCATGCTGGAAGTGGTGATCAATAACCAGTTGGTCTATGAGCAGGCCAAGAAAGACAAGATGGACGCCGATCCGGAAATCCGCGCCGCCCTGAAGCGGATCGAGATGCAGATGGTCACCCAGGCCTATATGCAGAAGAAGGTGCGGCCCTCCATCTCGGAAACGGCGCTGAAGGCCCGCTATGACAAGGCCGCCAAGGAATTCGTCCCGAGCGAGGAAGTGCGCGCGCGGCACATCCTGGTGGACACCGAGGAAGCCGCCAAGTCCATCATCTCCGAACTGAACCGCGGTTCCGACTTCGCCGAACTGGCCCGGTCGCGTTCCAAGGATTCGGGATCGGGCCAACAGGGCGGCGATCTCGGCTATTTCGTCCAGAAGGCCATGGTGCCGGAATTCGCCACCGCCGCCTTCGCCATGCGGCCGGGCGAAGTCTCCAAGACCCCGGTGAAGAGCCAGTTCGGCTATCACATCATCAAGGTCGAGGACAAGCGCATGGCCACCCTGCCGCCCTATGATCAGGCCAAGCCCATCCTGGCCCAGCAGATCGGCGAGGAAATCCAGCAGAAGCTGGTGATGGACCTGCGCGAGAAGGCCAAGATCAAGCGCTTCAAGCCCGACGGCACCCCGCTGGGCGAGGCCCCCAAGCAGCAGTAACATTCCTGTCGCGGGACTCCATCGCCTGGATTCGAGTATCCAGGCGGCGGAGTCCCGATCCATTTCCAGCCCGTGGAACCACGCCATGACCGCCATCTCCCCGCTTGCTCCCGCCGCCTTCCCCGCCATGCCGGTGATCGACGGCATTCGCCTTGCCAGCCATGCCTGCGGCGTGCGCTATGCCGGACGCACCGACCTGCTGCTGGTGGAAATGGACGAAGGCACCACGGCGGCCGGTGTGTTCACCAAGTCGCTGACCGCCTCGGCGCCGGTGGAATGGTGCCGCCAGGCCCTGGCAGCCAAGGGACGCGGCCGGGTGCTGGTGGTCAATTCCGGCAATGCCAACGCCTTCACCGGTTCGGTGGGCGTGGCCTCGGTCAAGCGCACCGTCGACAAGGCCGCCGCCCTGGCGGGCTGCAAGCCCGCCGAGGTGTTCATCGCGTCGACCGGCACCATCGGCGTGCGGCTGCCCGACGAGAAGATCACCGCCGCCCTGGCCGACGCCCGGGCCAAGCTGAAGCCCGACGCCTGGGCCGAGGCCGCCAGCGCCATCATGACCACCGATACCTATCCCAAGGGCGCCACCCGCACCGCCGTGATCGATGGCACCACGGTGCGGATCAACGGCATCGCCAAGGGCGCGGGCATGATCGCGCCGGACATGGCCACCATGCTGTCCTATGTCTTCACCGATGCCGCCCTGCCCGCCGAGGTGCTGCAGGATCTGCTGGCCAAGGGCGTCGACCGCTCCTTCAATTGCATCACCGTGGACAGCGACACCTCCACCAGCGATACCTTGATGCTGTTCGCCACCGGTAAGGCAGGGAACACGGTGATCAAGGACGCCAAGGACAAGCGGCTGGCCGATTTCAAGGCCAAGCTGTTCGATCTGCTGCTGGACCTGTCCCACCAGGTGGTCCGTGACGGCGAGGGCGCCACCAAATTCGTCGCCATCACCGTCTCCGGCGCGGCGGGCCGCAAGGCCGCCCGCAAGATCGGCCTCGCCATCGCCAATTCGCCGCTGGTCAAGACCGCCATCGCGGGCGAGGACGCCAATTGGGGCCGGGTGGTCGCCGCTGTCGGCAAGGCGGGCGAGAAGGCCAATCGCGACAAGCTGTCCATCCGCATGGGCGGCGTGCTGGTGGCCGACAAGGGCGAAATGGCCGAAGGCTATGACGAAGCCCCGGTGGCGGCCCATTTCAAGGGCCAGAATATCGTCATCGAGGTGGATGTGGGCGTCGGCAAGGGCAGCGCCACGGTGTGGACCTGCGACCTGACCCACGCCTATATCGACATCAACGGGTCCTATCGGACTTAGTTATTGTCCGAGTTTGGTGGGCACATCCTTTCTACCTGTCATGGCCGGGCTTGACCCGGCCATCCATGGCCCCCCGGATCAAGTCCGGGGGTGACGAAAGGGAAAATGGGGTCCGCCAAACCCCGACAAACTCTAAGATCTTCACGGCGGCCTTTACGGAAAGGAGCGCGGGCGCCCTCGCCCGCCTCCTCCCGAACCGGTATCAGTCCTCGATCTCGCCCACCGCCGATTGCAGGTAGTTCTGCTCGCCCAGATCGGCCAGCAGGGTCAGCTGGGTCTCGTAGAAATCGATGCGCTCCTCCGCCTCCTCCAGGATCTCCTGGAGCAGGTCACGGCTGACATAGTCGGCGTGCTTTTCGCATTCCGCCACCGCCTTGACCAGTTGGCCGTGGGAGGCCTGTTCCATCTTCAAATCGTTCTTCAGCATCTCGGGCACCGTCTCGCCGATCAGTAGCTTGCCCAGGTCCTGCAGATTGGGCAGGCCTTCCAGCAGCAAGATGCGCTCGATCACCGTGTCGGCGTTCTTCATCTCCTCGATGGATTCCTTGTATTCGTGCTTGCCGAGCGCGCGGAAGCCCCAGTTCTTCAGCATGCGGGCGTGCAGGAAATACTGGTTGATGCCGGTCAACTGGTTCTTCAGAACCGCGTTGAGCTGAGCCAGGACGGTCTTGTTCCCTTTCATGGCGCGCGCTCCCTCAGCTAGCCGATGACAGGCCGCCCGCGGCGGACTGCAGGTAGTTCTTGAGCCCCAGGCGCTCGATCAGGCCGATCTGGATTTCCAGCCAATGGGCATGGTCTTCCTCGGTGTCCTCCAGCATCTTCACCAGGATGCGCCGGGTATCGTAATCCCGCTCGATCTCGCACAGGGCGATGGCGGCCTTCAGTTCCGCCACGACGGAAATCTCCAAGGCCAGATCGTTCTTCAGCATGGCAGGCACATCGGCGCCCACGTTCAACGCCGCCCGGCTGGCCACGTCGGGCACGCCTTCGAGGAATAGGATGCGCTTGATCAGCGCGTCGGCATGGTCCAGCTCGTCATGGTGCTCGTGCTCGATCCGCTGGTAAAGAACCTGGAAGCCCCAGTTCTGCAGCATGCGGGAGTGGATGAAATACTGATCGGCGGCGGTCAGCTCGCCGGTCAGCAACGCGTTCAGGCTGGCGATGACCTTGGCACTGCCCTGCATGGGGGAACTCCTTCAGAAATGAACTGGGCCGATGGTGGCCCGACCCCATCGAGCCATCAAGAAAAATCTTTTAATATCAATAACTTTGCTCGTTTTCTAAGACCTATTCTCATGCTGACATGTTTGCGATTGCTTCGCACCTTCATTCGCAAATATACTGGGGTCTCGCCAAGGAAGGAAGCCGCGGATGTTTGCCTGGAAGGGATTGTCGCTCACCATGATCCAGCGCTGGCTGGCGGAACTGGAAGCCAAGCGCGGACGCACGGTTCCGGTGAAACCCCTGGCTCCGGTCAAGGCGCCCGCCGCGGACGAATCCGCACGATAACCTCGACCCCCGTCAATTCCATTCCTTCGGGAATGGCGGGCAGGCGATTCACCACCGGCTGCTCGCCCGTGATGTCGAACAGGCGCTTGCTGCCCTCATCCAGGAAGTGATGATGGGGGGCGCGGTTGCTGCAAAAGCATGTCCTTTCACCCATGTCGATACGGCTGACCACGCCGGCCCGGGCGAATTCGTTCAATACGTTGTAGATGGTGCCCAGGGTCAGGCGCAGCCCCTGGGCACGGACCAGATCGAACGCTTCCTGGGGGGTGACGTGGCTGTCGGCGCGATCCCGCAGCAGTCGGTAGACCGCCAGCCGCTGGGCGGTCGGCCGAATGCCAAGGCGGCGCAGCCGCGTCTCGTCCGTCTCCTGGGCAAGCTGGATCATCCGGCGATACCGCCCTCGGGCGCCGCAACGCTGGCCAAAGCCTTCAGGAAGGCTCCCAGACCGGAGTGACGCACCGGCACGAAGGGCTTTTCCCATCGACGGCACAGGCGTTTGACCTCGTCATGGGCGGAATGGCTGACGCAGTCCACCGGGAACAGCACCGCGTCGGCGCGGCCGAACAGCCCGTGCAACCGGGTCATGCTCTCCTCGAAGCCACCGTCGTGATGGGCGAAGGTGCCGTTGCACTCCTCCACCAGCTTGCGGAAATGCGGCACATGCTGGCTGCGGCCGCCCACGAACAGGATGCAGCGGCCGCACAGATCCAACCCGGCACAGTCGGCCGAGCACTCGCCCAGTCGGTCGCCGCCGTCCAACTGCCGCGACAGCCGTGCTTCCGATGCCGCCAGTTCCGCCTTCAGGTCGGTACTTTCCTGCAGCACCTGGGCGAGATGTTCCCCCAGGTCGCGCAGCTTGAGCAAGGTATCGCGCTTCTGCCCTTCGGCACTGCGACGCCTGTCCTGCTCACGATCCAGGCGGTCCTGGATATCGGACATCATCAGCCGCAGGCGATCCAACTCCTCGGCGGCGCGGGCGGCATGGGCGAGACGACGTCCCTCGGCGATCTCGCCATCCAGCCGCCGACGCATCTCGCGGATCATGGTATTGCGCCGTCCGATCTCGCTCCGCATGCGCTCCTGCTGGCGGGACAGCCGCGCTTCCAGCTCCGATTTCTCCTGCTCCAGGGCGTGAACCTGGCGCAGATCGGCGCGGCTGGCGGCGCCCACCTGATGCGAGAGCATGTGGATATCGCCGAACACCTCGTTCCGCAACTTCTCGCCGGTCTCGGGATGGGACATCACCGCCCAGCAGGCCGAGGCCACGTCTCCCTTGGCCAGCATGTCGCGCCAGGCCTCGGCCAGGGCCGCCTCGCCCTCCAGCCGGGCGAAGCGGCCGATGGCGGCGGCATGCTTGCGATCCAGCATCTTGTTCAACATCTTGGCCACCAGCTTCTCGCGACCGATCAGCACGATCATCGAGGTATGGATCTCATGGTCGCTGGGCTTCTCCGACGGCAACCGCAGCCGCAAGCGACTGGCGGCCCCCTTCAGTTCCCCCAGGGACAGGCAGGTCCCGATGATGGTGCAGTGCCACTGGCTGTCGATCTCCCACAGCTTGAGCCGCCGACGTGGCAGGGCGGGAGAGTCACTGGTCGTCTGGATGCACTGCTCGCACATGGGGCAACTCCGCCTAGGGGATGCGGAGGATGATATTAATTTTGCGACTTATTCGCAACTATGACAAAAGTGAGGCTGTTTCGCCGCCCATATGGACCGTTTGGCCTCGGGTCATGACCTGAGTGGTAAAATTCACGGGAAATTGACCAATGTCACCGAAAAGCGGTTGAATTCCAGAGCGCTTGAGAGCAAACCTGTATTCAATTATCAAACAATCTCGGATCGGCAGGGGGGATCGCATGATTTTCGGACGTGTGGCGGGGTGGCTGCTGATTGGCTTGGCGGTCATCATGGCGTCGGCCGATGCCGTGCTTGCCCTGGGACCGGTGGAATATGCCGGGATCGTCACCGCCGACGTGGTCACCTTGCTGGCCGGACACACCCCCGACACCGCCGATGCGGGCCATGCCCTGCTCGACCGTCTTGCCGCCGCCATTCTGGACATGCCAGCCTGGATCGTCGTCGGCCTGACCGGCATCGCCCTCTCCGTGGCCTGCCGCAAGCGCGCCAAGCGCTACGCCTTCCGCCGCTGACGCCCCCTGGGCACGTAACGCCGCTTCGGCCCCGCTGGCTTTGGTAGCTTGGCCCGCGCGGCCTTGAACGCATCGAGCATGCGCTGGAACGTGGCATCCAATTCCACCTCGATCTCCGGTCGCTTCTCCAACCGCGACAGCAGCAGCCCGGCCGCCTCGATGGTGGACAGGCTGTCGGCGCGGGGCTCGGTCCGCACCCGCCCATAGCGGGACGGCCGCGTCGGCCCCAGGATCACCCGCTTGCATTTCAGCACCCAGGGATTGCGCCACCACAGCGCCTTGGCCTGGCTCCAGGTGCCATCCAGCACGATCACCCCTTCGATACCGGCCAGGGCCTTGTCCTGGTCGGGGCAAAGTTCACCCTTGGCGGTGAGCGCCACCACCTCGCGCCCCGGCGCCAGTTGGGCGGCATCGGCCGAGCCGAGATAGAGCACCGCCCAGGACCTGGGATCGGCCGGGCGGCCCAGCGCCTTGGCCAGGCTGGGCCAGGACAGCCCTACCTTCATCACCGCGTTGGTCAGGTGCAGACTCAGCAGGCGGGCGGTGCCCAGGGTCTTGTCCTGCTCCTGCGGATGCTGCAGCACCAGCAGGGCGATGCGGTTGTCCAGGGGCGTGACCCCGTCGCAGACGCACAGCTCGGGCGGCTTCAGGCAAGACGGGCAGTCGCTGGCAGCCTCGGCGGGAGCGGGCGGGACGACGGGGGCGGCTTCGGCGGGGGGATCGGTGTCGGACATGGCGGGGTTGTAGCCCGCCCTGCCCCGGCGACGCAACGCCCGGCTTGATTTTTCCGCCCCGGGGGCGCAAGCAGGGGCATGCCCATCCTCAACCCAATCGACCTCCTGTCCGCCCTCTCCCGCGACCAGCGGCTGATGGGGCTCGACCTCGGCACCAAGACCATCGGCCTGGCCCTGTCCGATGTCAGCCGCACTATCGCCACCCCGTTCGACACCATTCGCCGCGCCAAATTCACCAAGGACGCCACCGACCTGCTGGCCCTGGTGGACAAGCACGGAGTCGGCGGCCTGGTCCTCGGCCTGCCGGTGGAGATGGACGGCGCCGAGGGCGCCCGCTGCCAGTCTGCCCGCGCCTTCGCCGTCAATCTGCTGCGCTTGCGCGACCTGCCCATGGCCTTCTGGGACGAGCGCCTGTCCACCGCCGCCGTCACCCGCACCCTGCTGGAAGCGGATTCGTCCCGCAAGCGCCGGGCCGAGGTGGTGGACAAGATGGCCGCCGCCTATATCCTGCAAGGCCTGTTGGACAGTTCGGGCCGCGCATTCGGCGCTTGACCTTTGTCAGGTCGCGGTGGCGTCAAGCCGCCTAGACTGCCCCGGTCACTTTCCGGGGAAGTCGGTCATGATCCGTTACGCCTTCACATTCTGTTGTCTTTTGTCCCTGCCCGCCCTGGCCGGGGAAGTCGCCTGTCCCGACATGGCCACCGCCGTCCAGGTGGGCGACTGCCCCAGCGAGGCCGAGCTGAAATGGGGCTTCGACGGCTATTGCGGCGATAATGCCCGCATCTACGACAAGAGCAATCCCGATGGCGACACTTGCGTCAGCATGGACAATTACAAGAAGCTGAAGAATGTCGCCCTGTGGGAAGCGGGCGAGTTCCAGGGCTATCTCCATTGCTCGCGCAGCGCCGAACAGCACAAATCCGCCAAGCTGCAAAGCGTCGGCCTCGCGCCGCGCCAGGGCCGGATCAACCGGGTAGTGTGCAGCTATGATGGCGGCGACGACATGACGCTGCGCATCCGCGCCGACTGCAAGATGGAGGGGGGCAAGGCGATCTGCGCCGAGTAGAGTGTCCGAGCGCGAAAACGGAGACGCTCCTCCCCCCGCCTTGGCGGGGGGAGGCCGGGAGGGGGGAGGCCGGGAGGGGGGG
>NZ_LWQT01000041.1 GCF_001650715.1 Paramagnetospirillum marisnigri
CTCCGTCGCCCCTGGCCAGGCAACATCAACCATGCTTCACTAACATTCGATCTGGAGCCGCCATTGGGGGCCGGTCACCGCCTCCAAATACACATACTTTTTGAATGGTTTTGACTATTTAACACACACAGGGGGGGGGTAATCAAAGAACAACTATTGCGAATGAACCGCAATATAATTTCGCATAGCTCTAAATCGTCGGATTTGTCCGCATTTGCTATTCGCCAACTACAGCACCTCAACCGCAGCTCTCATCATCTGGTCGTTAACCTTCAAGTGGCGATCTCGCCGACGAGCATTCCAGCTTATAAGCTGAACATCACGGCGATGCGCGTGCATCTCTGCCTTGGTCTGGAAATGACAGCAAAAATCTTTTAGAGTTTATGCAAATCGATGGCCACAGAGCGGGCATTTTTGTGCCCAGCAATTTTTCGAGGGCGGTAAATGAATACGGTAAAGACTGCGGTGATTGTTGACGACAATCCGCCCACACGCACTTTGATTTTCGAGGTCCTTAATGGCATCGGCATCAAGGATATCGTCCAGGCGATTAATGGTGAAGATGCGATTGCCAAGATCCGTGAAACGTCTCCTCACTTAGTCATTATGGACTGGAAGATGGACGTGATGGATGGGCTTGAATGCACTCAACGCATTCGCTCAGGGATTGATGGCATTGATCAAAAAATTCCAATCGTCCTACTGACTGGGATGGTGGGCGCAGATGCGGAAAAAAAGGCATACGAGGCAGGTGTGGACTTGTTCTTGGAAAAGCCATTTTCGATCAAAAAGCTTCATTCTGGGATAATCAAAATTCTTGGGCCAGCTTGACCGAAAGCAGGTCGCATACATTCGTATTTGTTTTCCGTTCATCACGGTGGCGCATATGTCTGAAAACATAGAACAGGATAAGGTACCCGATGGATGGTCGGCTGACTTGTCCGTTGGCGTGGACATCATTGACGAGGACCATCAAGCCTTCTTTAGGCTGGCAGGGCTGCTCCGCGATGTTATAGAAGGCCCAGAGGAAGGGAATGACTACCTAATCGAAACGGCGATTAATGTACTTGAAGAATACGTTGAAGGCCATTTCCTGCGCGAAGAGATGGCAATGGCCGCCGTGAACTATCCCTATTTGGCCGAACATCTTGCTGCACATGAAGCTTTTGCCGCGAAGGCGCATCAAATCGCTCAAGATTATAGAAATGGAAATAAAGATATTGCGGCAACAATGAGCGGCCTCGTCGAGCGATGGCTCGTGGGACATATTCAAACTATTGACAAACAATACAGTGGCTATCTGACAAACGACAACGTAGACAGCCGCCCTTTAATTTATCTATCTGATGAGGATGGCAATGAACTTGAGGTTTAACCTCTATGCCAGCTACAACACCTCCACGGCAGCTTTCATCATCTGGTCGTTGACCTCGATATAACGCTGCGTGGTGGACAAGTGGCGATGGCCTGCCAGCGTCATGATGACCTTCGCGGAAACGCCGCTGTGGGCCAATTGCGTGATAAACCATCGCCGACCGCTGTGGCTGCTCGCGCCATCAATTCCGGCTAGTGCGCAGATCTGGCCGAATAACTGGCAGAGCGTGTTGGCCCAAATGACCGTCGCCTTTGACCACCAGCATCCCCGTCTTACCCCCATCGGCCACCCCACGATTCCCCTCAGCCAACATGGCGGCATAGACACACAGCCCTTGGGTCTTCCCGGTTCCCGTGGGTGGCTGAAGGACTCTCCAGGTCGTCTCGTCGTCAGTCCCATGGGCACCGATGGCTTGACCAAACGCCTCCGCCAGTTGCCGCCAGATGGCCCTGAGCTTCTCACTCGACGCATTCCCCAGGGTCTCGACCCAGTGCTTCTCCATCCTGTCCATGAAGGCGTTGGGCGATACTGTCGGTGAAGCAGAAGCTGGTCCTGGGGCAGCCATCGGGTTTCCTCTCAGGGATTAAATAGGGGGGTGAACGCTCTATAGGAGAGAATGAGAAGTCCATCCCCCTATTAATCCTCCCACAAGATCCACGCCCCGTCACCTGGGACAGGAGCGGACAGGACCACCGAAAGGGAACCGATGGGGAGCCCCTCGGAGACCTCAAGGTGCCCCTTGGGTCCCTGATTATTCTGGAACAAAAATCTCAGCCCCATATCGCACCTGGGGTCCCAGCTCATGTCCCCCGTGGCGAGGCATCTGGGACTCGCTTAGCCCGAAGATGACCCTGGGTAGCCTCAGGACCATTCCGCCTGTCAGTGAGTCTCCCAGGGCGCCCTAGGGGCATCCTGGAGGGTAGACCAAACGGTAGACCAGAAGTGCCTCTGGACATCGAACCTGGAGATACCTAGACTCTTGAAATCGTTGGAATCAGGGGCCTGTAGGGTGCCTGTGGTGGGAAATGACCCTGAACCTGAGATGGCCTGGGGCACCATTTTTCCTAGAGTCACCCATGGTAACCCCATGATTTCCAACGGTTTCGTCAAGATTCCGTCTGGAGCGGTAGACCTCCAGGCTCAGACGATCATCTCCATCCACTTGTGCAGAACCTGGATCGGGTAGCCTTTGCCATAGGTTTCGCCGATACCATCCACGGTCCAGCCGCCAAGCCGATCAACGATATCCCTAGGGCATTCAACGGCTCGCAGGCGATCCCGAAGGCTGTGCCGGAATGAGTGGACGACGCCCCCCTTGGACACTCTCGGAGACATCCACTTGTTTAGGGCTGCACTGGCCGAGTTGGCCTTGCATTCCTGGTCATTGCAGTACTTCGGGAACAGAAATCCGTTGGTCGAGGCTGAAACAGCCCTTTGGGCGGCCCACAGTGACACGCCCACCAGTGGTATGATCCTGGCGCTGCCTTGGGTCTTCAGAGAACGCCAGGGGTGTGGCCTCAGCTTGATGTGGGGATGTTTGTCATCAAGGACGACATCCTCCGTGACCAACCCAGCCGCCTCCGCAAGACGCATCCCGCTGTCGCTGATCAGGCCTATCAACCATCTTGGCTGATCGTCAAGTTCCCGGCAGAGGACTTGGATGGTCTTGAGTTCAGAATCCCCGAAGGACGACCGCTTGGCTTTCGCCTCGGCTTCATCCTCACCGAAGTAGATAGAGGAGAAGGTCCGTATCTCATCCAGGCCAACTTCCCTCGCTACGAAGTTCACCATGGCCCTGATGACATTGAAGGCTCGCTTGATCGACGCCGTAGTAAGGCCCTTGGCCCGGAAAGCATTGCGCAGGGCGTTCGCTTCTTCACGGGTGAAGGTGTCGATGGGTTTGTCACCCGCCACCGCAATCATGCGTGATACGACCCGATCCACCGCCTGATGAAAGGTCTGGGGGCGGCCTTTGCCTTTTTCCTCGACATAAACCTTGGCCGCTTCCGACAGCGTAGGGGCGCTGGATACCAGCTTGGCGGCGACGACTCGATCCGACAGGAACCTGGAGAACTGATCTTCCTTGCTCTGCCAGCGGAGGGAAAGCCAATCCTGGTCAAGCTTACCTCCCAGGGCCGCAGCTCGTGCCTGGGCTGCTCGCAGAGATTTGGTTCTCAGGGAAATGGTGATCCGGTCGCACCGATAGTGCCCTGCGAGGTCAGCAGGGATGCGCCGCGAGAAATAGAAGATGCCTCTCTTGGTGAAGAGGAATGGTGCCGCTTTGGTCTTCCACATGGTCTACCGCTCCAGACGGAATCTTGACGAAACCGTTGGAAATCATGGGGTTACCATGGGTGACTCTAGGAAAAATGGTGCCCCAGGCCGGACTCGAACCAGCACGCCGTTGCCGGCAACAGATTTTGAGTCTGCCGCGTCTACCATTCCGCCACTGGGGCACCGCAAGAATGGTGGCGGGATCATAGCGAAGGCGGGAGGCGGGTCAATCGGAAATGGAGGGGCGGAGCCCCTCCATGCCCAATGAGATCAGCGGTCGGCGCGCAACGGCGAATATTCCAGCGGCACCCAGGCGAAAGCCTTGCCCTCGGCGCGGATATGGCCGATGCCGGGGAAGGGCAGATGGGCGCCCGCCACCCACAGCTTTTGCCGGGCGGCGTCGGCGAACACCGCCTTGCGGGTCTTCACCGCCTGGGCCTTGTCGCTGTCATATTCAAAAGCGGCCTCGGGGCGGGCGAACTGGACGGCGTGATTGTGGATCAGGTCGCCCAGCACCAGCAGGCTCTGCCCCTGCGAGGTCAGCAGATACGAGGTGTGGCCGGGGGTATGGCCGTGGGTGTCCACCGCCGCGATCCCGGCGGGCAGGCCGACCTGGCCGGTGAAGGCATGGAACCTGCCCGCCGACTTGTAGGGCGCCACCGCGTCGCGGGCCATCTTGAAGAACACCTGGGCCGATTGCGGCGCCTTGGCGGCGATGGCTTCGTCCAGCCAGAAATCGGCCTCGGCCTTGGCGGCCCAGACCTCGGCATTGGGAAAGGCGGCGGTGCCATCGGCGGTCAGCAGGCCCGCCGCATGGTCGGGGTGCAGATGGGTCAGCAGCACCGTATCCACCTGGGCGGGGTCGTAGCCCGCCGCCTTGATGTTGGCCAGGATAAAGCCCAGCGTCGGGCCGAAGGCCTTGGCGGTGCCCGCATCCACCAGCACCAGCCGGGTGCCGGTATGGACCAGATAGGCGTTGACGGCGGTCTGCATCCCCTTGCCGTAATCCACGAACATGCGCCGGAGCAGGCTTTCTACCGTCTTGCCCTCGATATTGAGCAGGGTCTTGCGGTCGAGGTCGATATAGCCGTCATAGAGCGCCGTGACCTCGAACCCGCCCAGCTTGAAGCGGTGCCAGCCGCCCACCTGATCGGCGCGCTGGGCAGGCGGATCGGCCAGGACCGGCGGGGCGGCGGCCAGGGTGAGGGCCATACCCAGCAGGGCGGCCTTGACGAGAGAGGACAGGGACATGGGCGGCTCCTCGGTTGGGATAGGCCGCCATCTCAACGGTTGCGGCGGGGGAGGTCAAAGGAATTCCTTTCACCTCCCCGTGACGGTTTAGACGCTGAAATACTTGGCCTGGGGATGGATGGTGACGATGGCCGAGGTGCTTTGCTCGGGCTCCAACTGGAATTCATCCGACAGGGTCACGCCGATGCGATCGGCGCCCAGCAGGCTCAGCAGGGCCGCCTGGTCCTCGATGCGGGGGCAGGCGGGATAGCCGAACGAGAAGCGCGAGCCGCGATAGCTCTGCTTCAACAGCTTGTCCATGTCGGCGGCATCCTCGGCGGCGAAGCCCAGTTCCGAGCGGATGCGCTTGTGGACGTATTCGGCCATGGCTTCCGCCATCTCCACCGACAAGCCGTGGAGATAGAGATAGTCCTGGTACTTGTCGGCCTTGAACCACTCGGCGGCCACCTCGGTGGCACGCTTGCCCATGGTCACCACCTGCAGGCCGATGACGTCGCGCACCGGGTCCGAGACCGGGCGGAAGAAGTCGGCGATGCTTAAGCCCCCGTCCTTGGCCTGGCGCGGGAAGGGGAAGCGGGCCGCCTCGGTGGTGCCGTCTTCCTGGAACAGCACCACGGAATCGCCGTCCGACGCCGCCTTCCAGTAGCCATAGGCGGCCTGGGGCCGCAAAATCTCTTCCTTGGCACAGCGCTTGAGCATGTCCAGCGCGATGGGTTTCAACTCGGTCTTGGCCCACTCCTTGAACTCGGCGATGGATTTGCCCTGCTTCCGATAGCCCCAGTGGAACTGGTAGAGCATGGTCTCGTTGAGGAAGGGGATCAGGTTCTGCAGCGGCGATGATTCGATGACCCGGGCGCCCCAGAACGGCGGCGTGGGGACCGGAACCTCGCGGTGCAGCTCGGCGCGGCGTAGATTGATCTCGTCCCAGTCCACCGGCCGGATGGCGGCATCGCCGGGCTGGCCCAGGGTGCGCGACGGCGAGCCGGGACGGTGGGGCGCGGCGGCCTTGGCCGCCACATGGGCGTCGAAGTCACCCGCTGCCACCTTGGCCATGAGGTCGAGGCCGTCGAAGGCGTCCCGCGCATAGGCGACGCGGCCCGAGCCATAGGCGGCGCGGCAATCCTCCTCGACATATTTGCGGGTCAGGGCGGCGCCGCCCAGCAGCACGGGGATATCGAGCCCGGCTTCGGTCATCTCCGCCAGGTTCTCCTTCATGATCACCGTGGACTTGACCAGCAGGCCCGACATGCCGACGGCGTCGGCCTTGTGCTCCTTGGCGGCCTTGATGATCTCGGCCACCGGCTGCTTGATGCCGATATTGACCACCTTGTAGCCGTTGTTGGTCAGGATGATGTCCACCAGATTCTTGCCGATGTCGTGGACGTCGCCCTTGACGGTGGCCAGCACCATCACCGCCTTGGCCTGGCCCTCGGCCTTTTCCATATGGGGTTCGAGGAAGGCCACGGCGGCCTTCATGGTCTCGGCCGACTGCAGCACGAAGGGAAGCTGCATCTTGCCCGAGCCGAACAACTCGCCCACCACCTTCATGCCGTCCAGCAGCAGATTGTTGATGATGTCGAGCGGCTTCCAGCCCTCGTTCATGGCGGCGGCCAGATCGTCGTCGAGGCCGGTGCGGTCGCCATCGATGATGCGCTGTTTCAGGCGATCCTCGGTCTTGGCGGGCAGGGCCGCCTTGACCTCGGCGGCCTTGCGGTCGCCGAACAGGGCGATGAAGCGGGCCAGGGCTTCGGGGGCGCGATCGAAGATCAGGTCCTCGGCGGCCTTGACCTCGTCCTCGGGCAGGGTGTGCAGCGCCAGGATCTTGGAGACATGGACGATGGCGCCGGTCATGCCCGCCTGCATGGCATGGTGCAGGAACACCGAATTGAGGATCTGGCGCGCGGCGGGCTTCAGCCCGAACGAGACGTTGGACAGGCCCAGCACGATGCCGCAATCGGGCATCTCGGCGCGGATGGTCCGGATGGCGTCCAGGGTCTCCATGGCCAGCTTGCGGTCGTCCTCGTTGCCGGTGCAGATGGTGAAGGTCAGCGGGTCGAACAACAGATCCGAGGCGGGCAGGCCGTGGGTGTTGACGGCGAAGTCGTAGAGCCGCCGGGCGATGCGCAGCTTGGCCGCCGCGTCCTTGGCCATGCCGTCCTCGTCGATGGTCAGGGCCACCACGGCGGCACCGAACTTGCGGGCCAGCTTCAGGCGGTCGGCGGCATCCTTCTCGCCATTCTCGAAATTGATGGAATTGAGGATGGCCTTGCCGCCATAGAGCTTCAGGCCAGCCTCCAGCACCGGCAATTCGGTGGAATCGATCACCAGCGGCGTGGTGACGGCACCCCGCAGGCGGGTGAGCACCTCGGTCATGTCGCGCACCTCGTCGCGGCCGACGAAGGCGGTGCAGACGTCCAGGGTGTGGCTGCCTTCCTTGACCTGTTCGCGGGCCATGGCGGTGATGCCGTCCCAGTCCTCGGCGTCCTGCAGGTCGCGGAACTTCTTCGAGCCGTTGGCGTTGCAGCGCTCGCCGATGGCCAGGAAGGCGTTCTCCTGCCGCAGCGGCACCTGGGAATAGAGCGAGGCCACCGCCGGAACCCAATGCACGTTGCGCTTGACCGGGGCCGGGCGATATCCGGCGCCGATGCGCTTCAGCATCTCGTTGGTGGCGCTGATATGGGGCGGCGTGGTGCCGCAGCAGCCGCCCAGCAGGTTGGCGCCTTGGGCCACGAAGCGCTCATGCCACACCGCCAGCTCGTCGGGAGCCAAGGGATAGCGGGTCTTGCCGTCCACCAGTTCCGGCAGACCGGCATTGGGCTGGATGGAGACGAAGCCGGTCCAGTTGTCGATCAGCCACTTGAAATGCTCGCCCATTTCCTGCGGTCCGGCGGCGCAGTTCAGCCCCATCAGCGGCACCTTCAGCGACTGCACCACCGTGGCGGCGGCGGCGATGTCGGCGCCGACCAGCAGGGTGCCGGTGGTTTCCACCGTCACCTGGACGAAGATGGGGATGTCCTTGTTGGCTTCGGCGCAGGCGATCTTGCAGCCGTTGACGGCGGCCTTGATCTGCAGCGGGTCCTGGCAGGTCTCCACCAGGAAGGCCGAGACATGGCCCGCGATCTGGCCTCGGGCCTGGACCAGATAGGCGGCTTCCAGCTCGTCATAGCCGATATGGCCCAATGTGGGCAGCTTGGTGCCCGGGCCGATGGCGCCCAGGACGAAGCGGGTGCGGCCGTCGCCCTTGAAGCGTTCGGCGGCTTCCCAGCCCAGCTCGATGGCCAGCCGGTTGAGTTCCTCCGCCTGATCCGCGATGCCGAATTCGGCCAGGGTGATGGGCGAGGCGCCGAAAGTGTCGGCCTCCACCATGTCGGCCCCGGCCTCGAAATAGCGTTCATGGATGCCCCGGATCACGTCGGGGCGCGACTTGACCAGGATCTCGGTGCAGTTCTCCAGCCCGAGGAAATCCTTGTCCACCGACAGGTTCATGGCCTGGACCAGGGCGCCGGTGCCACCGTCGCACAACAGAACCCGCTGGGAGAGATGATCGAGAATATTGGTCATGATCGCTTTCCGTATCCGTCATTCTCCCCCTCGCCCGCTTGCGGGAGAGGGGGTGGGGGGTGAGGGCCTGGATGCCAGAGTGGCCAAAATCGTTTCCAGGACCCCGCTCATGTTTTCCGTCACGTCGTTATTCCAGAACCGCAGGACAACGTATCCCTGGTCCTTCAAATATCTCGTTCGCCTCTCGTCATGAGCGATCCGAGTCTGGTCGGCGTGCTGGCCGCCGTCCAGTTCAATCACCAGCTTGGCCTCGAGGCAGACGAAGTCGAGGAAATAGGGACCCGCGGGATGTTGGCGTCGAAATTTAGCCCCGCCGATCTGTCCCGCCCTCAGTCTTTGCCACAATAGCCTTTCAACGTCGGTGGCGCGTTCCGTCCGAAGATTGCGAGCCCTGGCGATAACCGTTTTCGGCTTCCACGTCACCATTGCGGCTCTCACCCTCCCCGGCCCTCCCTCTCCCGCAAGCGGGCGAGGGAGGGAGTTCACGCCCTCGGCCGAACCCCCAGGATATGGGAGATGGCATAGGCGAGGTCGGCGCGATTCAGGGTATAGAAATGGAAGTTGTCCACGCCCTCGGCGGCGAGGATGCGGCACTGCTCGGCGGCGACGGTGGCGGCCACCAGGCGGCGCGTCTCGGGGTCGTCGTCCAGCCCGGCGAACAGATCGGCCATCCATTCGGGAACGCTGGCGCCGCAGGCGGCCGAGAACTTCTGCACCTGGGCGAAATTGGTCACCGGCAGGATGCCGGGCAGGACCGGCACGGTGATGCCCGCCTTGGCGCAGCGCTCGCGGAAGGCCAGGAACACCGAGGGATCGAAGAAATACTGGCTGATGGCGCGCGAGGCACCGGCGTCGATCTTGCGCTTGAGATTGTCCAGGTCGAAACCGGCGTCGGGGGCGTCGGGGTGCTTCTCGGGATAGGCGGCCACCGAGATTTCAAAGTCGGCGATGCGCTTCAGGCCCGCCACCAGGTCGACGGCGTAGGCATAGCCATCGGGATGGGCGGCATAGGGGGCGCCGTCGGGCATGTCGCCGCGCAGGGCGACGATATGGCGGATGCCCTCATCCCAATAGCGCCGGGCGATGTCGTCCACCTCGCCCCTGGAATGGCCGACGCAGGTTAGGTGGGCGGCGGGCTTCAGCTTGGTCTCGCGGGCGATGCGCACCACGGTGTCGTGGGTGCGCTCGCGGGTAGTGCCGCCCGCGCCATAGGTCACCGAGACGAAGAGCGGCGCCAAAGGCTCCAGGCGCTGGACGCAGTCCCACAGCGCCTGCTGCATCTTCTCGGTCTTGGGCGGGAAGAATTCGAACGAGACGCTGACCGGCCGCTTGGAAGCGGCGGCGATGGGCAGTTCGGAAGTCACGTCTGGGGGCTCCTTGAGGCGGGTTTGTCCGCCGCCCACACCACGACGGTGAGCGGCTTGCCCGGCAGATGGGCGGCCGGGAGGGGGGCAAGTCCAGCGGCCCGCAGCCACCCTTCCACCTCGGCATCGGCAAAGCCAAGGCGGCGATGGGCGTGCTGGTCGCGCAGGTTTTCCTGATCGTGGGGTGCGAAATCGACCATGGCGAGGCGGCCGCCGGGTTCCAGCACCCGGGCGGCCTCGGCCACCAGCTGGGCGGGCTCGGCGGCATAATGAAGCACCTGATGGATGGTCACGGCGTCGGCGCAGGCGGCGGGCAGCGGCAGATGGGTGATGTCGCCCTGGCGGACCATGCAGTGGCGCAGTCCGGCCCGTTCGAGATTGGCACGGGCAACGCTCAGCATCTCGCGCGACAGGTCGATGCCGACGGCGCGCTCCGCCTGGGGGGCCAGCAGTTCCAGCATGCGGCCGGTGCCGGTGCCCATGTCCACCAGATCATGCAGGCCGCGCCCGGCAAAGATGTCCAGCAGGGTCTTCTCCACCTCGGTCTGGTCCACATGCAGCGAGCGGATACTGTCCCAGCGCTGCGCGTTCTCGCTGAAATAGCTTTGCGCCCGCTCGGCGCGACCCGCCCGCACCGCTTCCAGACGCTGCTGGTCGGTGGCCAGGGTCTGGTCGTCGGCGGGCAGCAGGTCCAGCAGATGGCGGGCCAGGCTGGCGCCGCGACCCTTGGCGGCCAGGCGGTAGAACACCCAGGCGCCCTCGGGGAAGCGGTCCAGCAGCCCGGCATCGCACATCAGCTTGAGATGGCGCGAGACGCGGGGCTGGCTCTGGCCCAGGATGTGGGTCAGTTCGGTCACGGTCAGGTCGCCCTGGGCCAGCAGATGCAGCAGCCTGAGCCTGGTCGGCTCGGCGGCGGCCCGCAATCCCGTCAGCACCGATTCCACGCGTTACGCCTCCAACAACATATAAACATATCTTTATACGAAGTTTCGGCCCGACGCCATAGGGTCTTATCCCCATGATGCCGATTTGCAACAGGCTGGGGATGGGTGTGTGGCAAATCGGACTCAGGCCTAGCCTTTCCGTGCGGACTGTGTTACCTCGAAAGTTAGGGATTTCGCGGCTCCGAAGGGCTTGGACCCGGCTAGCCGCCAGGTGGAACATTAGGGTGCCAGAGCTATGACCGTGATTCATGCAAGCCGCTATGCCGTCACCCGCGTCATCGGGTCGCTGATGGCCCTCGCCCTGGTCGCTGGGTGCGCCACGCCGCCGCCCGCCGACGACAAGGAGGCCGTGGCCGAGTGGGAGCAGATCAACGATCCGCTGGAGCCCTTCAATCGCGGCGTGTTCGACTTCAATCTGGCCGCCGACAAATACGCCTTCAAGCCCGCGGCGCAGGCCTATCGCTACGTGATGCCGAAATTCGGCCGCGACCGTGTCCACAACGTGCTGACCAATCTGAACAGCCCGTTGATCTTCGCCAACGACCTGCTGCAGGGAGAGGCCGACCGGGCGGTGCAGACCCTGTTCCGCGCCATGATCAACACCTCGTTCGGCCTGCTGGGCTATGCTGACGTGGCCGCCGAGGCCGGCATTCCCCCGCATGAGGAGGATTTCGGTCAGACCCTGGCGGTGTGGGGTGTCGGCGAGGGGCCGTTCCTGATGCTGCCGGTGTTCGGGCCCAGCAATCCCCGCGACGGCATCGGCCTGGTTGCCGAATTCTTCGCCGATCCCTTCGACATCGCCATGGCCAATGCGGGCAAGGAGTGGATTTCCTATACCCGCTTCGGCTTCACCGGATTGGACAAGCGGGAAGGCCTGCTCGACACCCTGGATGAGATCGAGCGGACCTCGCTGGACTTCTACGCCTCGCTGCGCTCGCTCTATCGCCAGCACCGCGCCTCCGAGATCAAGAACGGCCGTGGCGGTCCCGCCAAGGTGCCCTCGCCCGGGATGACCGGCAGCGCGTCTCCGTCCCGCAATGCCGAACTGTCCCAGAAGGCCCAGTGATCCCATGATGCTTCGCAGGACTTTTCTGGCGGCACTGACCGGTCTGATGCTGTGCCTGGGCCATAGCCCGTCCTCGGCCTCGGCCGCCGAGCAGGACCCCAAGGTTTTCGTGACCGACCTCGCCGCCAAGGCCATGGAGACCATGACCGCCAAGGGGCTGTCCGATCATGATCGGGCGATGCGGTTCCGCTCCCTGTTCACCACCGAGGTGGATGTCCACGAGATCGCCAAATTCGTTCTGGGGCGCTATTGGCGCGCCGCCAGTCCCGAACAGCAGCAGGAATTCCTGAAGCGGTTCGAGGATATCGTGGTCCTGACCTGGTCGACCCGGTTCAAGGATTACGGCGGGGATCTCCGCCATACTGTTGGTGCCGTCGCCCAGGAAGGCGAGCGCGATATCGTCGTCGCGTCCAAGGTCGAGCGGCAGAACCAGCCTCCCATCGCCCTGCAATGGCGCCTGCGCCAGGGCGAGACCGGCCTGCGCGTGGTCGACCTGTTCGTCGAGGGGTCGTCCATGTCCATCACCTATCGCTCGGAATACGCATCGGTGATCCAGTCCAATGGTGGCAAGGTGGATGGGTTGTTGGCCGCCATGCGGACCAAGATCGCCCAGTTGAAGGCGGAACCGGCCAACAAGGGCAACTGAGCTACTCCAGCCGTCCGTTCACCAGCCGCACCTGACGCGTCGCCAGCCGCTCGCGCACCTCGCCGTCGTGGGACACCACCACCATGGCCAGCGGCAGCGAGTCCAGGATTGCCAGCAGCCGCTCCCGTGTCGCCTCGTCCAGGGCGTTGGTGGGCTCGTCCAGCAACAGCGCCCGGGGCCGCATGGCCAGCACGGCGGCCAGCGATACCAGCCGACGCTGCCCGCCCGAGAGCTTGTGGGTGACCCGCTGCTCCAACTCCTCCAGCCCCAGGGCGGCCAGGGTCTCGTGGACGATGGCGCGGGCCTCGGCCCGGCTCTTGCCCTGGTTCAGCGGCCCGAAGGCCACGTCCTCGGCCACGGTGGGGCAGAACAGCTGATCGTCGGCATCCTGGAACAGCAGTCCGGCCTGGGCCCGCACCTCGACGAAATCGGCTTCGCTGCGGCGTTCACGGCCAAAGGCGACAATGCGGCCGGACCCGGGCCGCACCAGCCCCACCATCAGATGCAGAACCGTGGTCTTGCCCGCGCCGTTGGCGCCGTTCAGCACCACCCGCTCGCCCTCGGCCAGATGGAAATCCAGCCGCTCCAGCACCGGGTGGGCGGGCTCGTAGGCGAAGGTGACGGCCTCCAGGCGGATCACAGGCCCAGGCCCACCACCAGGAGCAGCGCGGCGGTGGAGGCGGCGCCGACGCCCAAGTCCAGGGCGCCCGGCCGCTCCGGCCCGTGGTCGTCCAGCAGATGGAAGCGGCCGGTAAAGCCACGGCAGCGCATGGCGGCGTCGATGCGTTCGGCCCGCTCCAGCGACCGCACCAGCAGCATGCCGAACAGATGGCCCAGCGAGGTCCAGCAATGCAGGCCGGGGCCGGGGCGGAAGGCGCGCGCCCGCATGGCCAGGCGCAGACGGCCGTATTCCTGTTCCAGCACCCCGATATAGCGCACGGTGAACAGGAACAGATGCACCAGCCGCGACGGCGCGCCCAGCCGCGCCAGGGCACGGCCCAGGGCCACCACCTCCAGGCTGCCCAGCAGGGCGGCCAGGGCCACCGCCACCGCATTGGCGCGCAGGGCGATCTGTGCCGCCTGGCGCAGGCCCTCGGCGCTGAGGCCGAAGCCCAGCGGCTCGGCCAGGATACGGCCGGGAACGGTGAAGGGCAGCAGCGCCAGCACCACCAGCATGAAGCCTTCCAGGGCCAGCAGGCGGCGGAGGGTCAGGCGCCAGGGCAGCCGGGCCAGCAGGGCGAGACCGATGGCCACCCCCAGGGCGATGGACAGGGCCGACAGGCTCTCGGCCAGCACCACCGCCCCGGTGAAGGCGACGGCCAGCAGCACCCGGCTGCGGGGATCGAGGCGGGCCACCAACGCCCGCCCCTCGCCAGCTCGGGCGGCGTCGAGGGCGGAACCGCGGGCGCGGGCGGCGGGGATCACGCTCATGGGCTCCTCCTCCTGGCCGACAGCCAGGCCATGATGCCGAACAGGCCGAAAATGGTGCCGATGCCGCCCAGCAGGTCGTGCAGCCGCACCCGTTCCTCATAGGCGTCGATCTGACGGCGCAGCGGCGCGATCTGGCGCGCCACCGCCGCCTCCACCGCTTCCAGCTCGGCGGGGGCGGCGATTCCCGGCGGCGGCACCGTCCGGCGGGCGGCGCCTTGGGGCAGGGATGCGGGCAGATCCTCGGCGGCGATGGTCAGGCTGGCGGCATGGCCGTCGCCTGACTCCACGGTGATGAGATGGTCCATACGGGAACGGGCCTCGACGCGGAAGCCGCCATCCTCGCCGGTGACGAAGCGCGCCAGCTCGGCGCCATCGGGACCCTGGACCACGCCCGGAACGCCAACGGCCTTGGCGCCGCCGACGAAATAGACGCTGCCGCTGATCACGGCGCCGTCACTGGAGGCGAACAGCTTCAGCTTGTGCGCCTGGGCGGGGGCGGCGGCCAGCAACAGGCCGAGGATGAGGAGCGCCGGGCGGATCATGTCGGCCTCGCCAGCATGTCCGGCTTGACCCGGGCCAGCAGCGAGACCACGGCGGCGGTGAACACCGCCTCGATCCCCGCCACCGGCAGATGGGTCGCCACCACCAGCTTGGCCGCCGTCTCGAATTCGCGGCCCGACAGGGCCATGACGGCGGCGACCATGACGGCGGTCAGCAGCACCGATCCGGCGGCGCAGGCGCCTCCCAGCAGGGCGGCGCGGCGCGGCGCGCCCTGGTTCCAGCCCAGTCGGAACAGGCTTGCCGCCAGCAGGGCGGGCACCGCCATGTCCATGGTGTTGACTCCCAGCACCGCCAGGCCGCCGAAGCCGAACAGCACCGCCTGCAGCAGCAGCGCCACCAGCAGGGCGGGAAAGGCGGCCCAGCCCAGGATGATCCCGGCCAGGCCGTTGAGCAGCAGATGCACCGAAGCCAGACCGGCGGGGAAATGCACCAGCGAGGCCACGAACAGCACCGCCGACAGCACAGCCACCCGGGGTGTCCGCGTCGGGTCGAGCCCCCGCAGCCCCAGGCCGACGCCCACGACACTGACCGCGCCGCCGACGGCGAGCACGGGCAGGGACAGGACTCCGTCGGGGATATGGGCCAAGCGGGATGCTCCTATTTCATATCGACGGTGCGCAGCCAGATCAGGCCGCCCAGTTCGGCCTTGGCGGGCTTGCCCTCGGGCGACTTGACCGGCTTGTCGCCGTCCACCAGGGCGGCGAAGCCCCACCATCCGGCGCGCGGCATGGCATAGGCGAACTGGCCCTGGGCGTCGGCCTTGATCACCTGGGTCACGAAGGGATCGGCGGGGGCGGTGACCGAGCCGTCATTGCGCCATTCCACCTCGACGGTGGCGAAGGGCACCGGCTTGCCCGCCTTGCGCACGATGCCCCGGAATAGATTGCCGGTCCACAGCCCGTAGGGCCGCGCCAGCGGCTCGATCTCCACCGGTAGCCCCACCAGCCGGTCCCAACCCTCGCCCGAGGCGAAATCCACCACCACCTTGGTGTAATGGGTGATCCACTTGCCCTCGCCCGCCTCCCAATAGGGGGCGGGTTCGACGAAGAAGACGTAGTCGCCGGGGGCATCGGGGGTGAAGGCGGCCTCGAAGGCGGTCTTGTCGCCCAGCTTGCGCGGCTTCAGCGTGGATTTGAGGTCGCGGGTCTTGCCGTCCGCCACCACGCCGAAGCGCACCGGCGGCGCCATCTCCATCACCGGGCCGCGCTCCATGGGATGGGTGAAGGCCAGGTCCAGCCGAACCGCGCGGTTGCCCTCGGCGCCGACGATGTCGGCGGACGGAATCAGTTCCAGGAAATGCGCCCGCGCCGGGGTGGGGGCCAGCAGTGCGAGTGCCACGGCCAGGCTCGCGGCGGCGGCCCTCGGCCCGGGGGAAAGTTTATGCGACAGCGTCATAGAGCGTCCCGGCATGCAAATTTATGCGACTTTGTCTGACAGACACCCGGAGAATACCCCCAGCCGAGCGGCGAGACCAAGCGCAAAGCGCGACGCCGAGCTATTTTTCCAACCGCCGCCATACCGTGGCCAGCCAGGGCTGTTGGGCCGGTGGCAGGCCCGGCGGGCGGAAATAGTGTTCCAGTTCCTCGAATCCGGCGGCACCGACCAGGCGGCGCCAACCCTCCAGGTCGTGATAGCTGCCGAAGCGCTCGCCCTGCCATCCCTCGGTGTTGTCGCCGCGCGGATTGGAGCTGAACAGCACCCCGCCGGGCTTGAGCGCGGCCCGCAACTGCCCCAGCACCCGGGGCGTCTCGGCCAGGGGGACATGGAACAGCGAGGCATTGGCGAAGATGCCGTCGAAGGTGGCCTCGGGCAGGTCGAGGGCGAGGAAATCCTGGTGCCAGACCTCGCAGCCGCTATGGGCGCGGGCCATGGCGACGAAGGCCTCGGTGCCGTCCAGGCCGATGGCGCGATGCCCCTGGCTGGTGAAGCTGACCAGATCACGCCCCGGCCCGCAGCCGAAATCCAGCACGAGGAACGGCGGCTCGGCATGGATATGGCGCAACAGGGCGCCGATGTTCTGGCTGACGTCGTGGTCGCGGGTTCCCGCCCAGAAATCCGCCGCCCGGCGGCCGTAATGGGCCAGGGTGCGGGCGGAGGTCTCCGGAATCTCTCCTGAACGGGTGAAAAGGTGGTGAGAACGGGGTTGCACGGTCTTTTTCCCTCGTGTAGGTTCTCGCCCTTCGCAGGCCCCTTATACCACGGGCGGACTGTGTTGCGGAGGGGTGGCCGAGCGGTTGAAGGCGCACGCCTGGAAAGTGTGTATACGGTGTTGAGCCGTATCGAGGGTTCGAATCCCTCTCCCTCCGCCATTTATTCAATCTAAGGCATTGTTATTGCTTGTATTGTGGCGGGGTGGCGGCTCTCAACCCACAAATGAGCCCACAAACCCATCTCGGATTTAGGCGGATATCACGGGACATTGCAGGACTCAATCGGTTCTTTCCCGCACCGTCTTGACGGATTCTCGGCATTCCTGGATCAGCGTCCTCAACTCCCGGCGCTCAGCTATTGCCTCGGCAGTGTAATAGCCGTGACGGTAGTTCCCATTGGCTTTGCCCTTGGGTGCCCCGGTAGATTTCCCCCCGTGCAGCTTACAGCGTCCGTTTGCCATGCCGGGTTGCTGGCACGGCGCACCGCTCCTTGTCTTCGCCCCGCATCGGGGAGACTGGTGCATGGGTAATGGACTGGACATGGGCTTGATCTCCGATTTCCAGGGTAACCCCTCCCCCATCCCCGTTGGGGGCGTTGATGCCGATCACCGCCTTGTCGGCACTGATTCCGACATGCTGGTGTTGGACGATCACCTGCTGTTTGCCCCCGTGGCGGTACCGGCCCAGCGCTTCCACCTGAGCGGTATAGGTCCGCAACAGCTTGGCCGCCCGACTGACGATCCCATCGCAGACCTGGGCTGAGGGCTGATCCAGCATCGCCCGCTTGAGCATTTCCATGGCCACGTTGTGGGTGGCGATCATCTGCACCGCCAGCATGGATTCCACCTCATCACGGGGAGCGATACCGGCAACCCCGGCCAGAATTCCATTCAGAACATCGACTTTTGGGGCAGGATCATCACCCTTGATGCTG
This sequence comes from Paramagnetospirillum marisnigri, assembly GCF_001650715.1. Lineage (GTDB taxonomy): Bacteria > Pseudomonadota > Alphaproteobacteria > Rhodospirillales > Magnetospirillaceae > Phaeospirillum > Phaeospirillum marisnigri. The sequence continues at coordinate 17,558 of NZ_LWQT01000041.1, forward strand.
GCTTGGACGGCATGGTTGATCTGGACGCTGGCGAAGGCATGATGTGTGGCTCCGAAGGCCGCCGTGGTGGTTAATGCCCAGGTGCCGATATGGGGATGGATAGGATCGACGCTGACGTGTTTTCCTTCCCTCACGACCTTCATCCGAGGGGCTGGGATGGCGGCTTCCTCCTTGGCCAAATACTCCGACAAGACGACCCGTTCTCGCTCGGTCGGCATGTAGGGAGGCTTCTGGGCGTCCTTTGCCTTGTCGGATTTCTTCATGGCAGCATTTCCCAAAGAGGGATCTGCCCCGGCTGATCCGGGGCCCGATAGATGGTCAGGCGATGTCCGTCACGGCCCTGAATGGAAACCGAAGTCGAGGTAATTGCGACAATCCGGCGGCCATTGATCTGTGGAACGATGCCCTTGTAGTCCTGGCGCCTTTCCGAAGCATGAGGGTGGACCCCAAACACTCCCAAGGTCGTCCACTCCAGCGCGGCCAAGTTACCCGCCCAGTCAGCCATCAGCCGCTCAGCGTCGTCGATGATCCGGTTCCATCGGCTCTGGCTATACAGGCTGGGGGCCGCCAGAGAACAGAGGCGCTCAAAGCCGACAGCCCATTCCGCCGGGACTGACAGAACGACGGCAGCGGGAGACGTCACTTCTGCCAAAATCACGTTTCCGGCGGGAGGGCTGCTAATCTCGCTAAAGCTGCTAAAGCTCGGGACGCTGTCGCCCCGCCCCAAGCAATAGGTCGGAACAAACGGGGTGAAGGCGATGGCAGCCATTTCTCAGCCCTCCCTCACGATCTTCCAGGCATCCTTGCGGCGCTGATTGCCGATCAGTGCACCACCGGGAATCGGGATCAGCCAGCCGTGACCCTCAAGAATGGTGACCAGTTTGCGGGCCGTGCCCTGATCACGAACATGGTTCGGCCCAAGCTGGTAAACGTCGGGCAGAGAAATCGCGTCCCCATGCCACTTGGTCTGGAGCCAGGTCAGCAGTCGAGCGGCGCTCATCAGATCGGAATTAATCCGACTGGCGCTGAACAGGCGCAACGCCTCGGAGAGATAGTGCTGGGCGATGACGATGCCCGCCCCCATATGATGGCCCGACACCTCGGTGGCCTCGATATTGTCCACCAGTTGCAGGACAGCGGCGATGCGAGCGGCATGCTCGGGCAATTTGTTCGCCAAGCCCCTGACCGGTGCCAAATCGCCATCGGGGCCGATCTGGCGCTCGATGCAGTCGACGAACTTGGTCCAATCCCGGCGGGCGGTCTGAGACAGGGGAAGGATGCGGGGCTGCAATTCGTTGGTCTTGCCCTGCATCAAGGGAAGCGGAGCCTCGTAAATTGTCAGCAACCGGGCTCCATACCGGCGAATAGCGGCATCGGCCTGTTCCGGGGCCTCCTTCCACAGGCGCATTCCCGCCGTGGACATGGGATAGGTGACCAGCAGTCTGGACAGCATGCCCTGGTCTTCCAAAACCCGATCCGATAGCATCACGGTGGCAACATCGGGCTGCGCCATCAGGTGCATGGCAAGGCGACGACCGGGAAGAATGGTGGCGCCATCTCCAACCCTGACGCGCCGAATGGGTGAGCCGTCCCACATTTGCGAAAGCCCGGCAATGGTCCGCAACTTGTTGTCATCGGCCATGCCATGGCCTCCGATGAACTGGCCGCCTTCCGCGCTGAACACGCCAACGCTGGGCTGCCCTCCGGCCAGCATGCGGGCAAGGCCCTCGATGGTCGGCTCGTCGCAGGTCAGCATCGGAATCAGCGGCGCAGCAGGCGGCGGCCCCAACTCGTCCAACGCGGCCTTGATGGCGTTGCGGCATCCCTTGCCGCGCTTGATCGCCGCCTGACGGGCGCGATCCCAGGCTTCCTGGTCGTTGACGTAACCGGGATGACCCCGGTCGTACTGTTCGCGCAAAGTCCGTTCGCGGGTCCTGGTGGGCCAATTGGCCTCGGAATCCACCGCCGACTTGCGCTCACCAGTCGCGCCGACGGTGACAAAGAAATTGGACAGAGGACGGGCGTGCCCGGTGGGCAGTTCCACATCGGCATGAGCCTGGGTGGCAAGAGTGGCCACCGCCAATACGGACTGGGCGCACATGGCGACAGGCGCCTGGATTTTGCCCTGAATGCCCATGGCGGCGTCGGACAGGATCGTTCCCAGGGTTTCAACCGGAAACGGCTGCGCATCCGGCATCGCGCGGATCAAGGGACGGGGCGGTTCCGGCGCATGCTCCTTGGCATCCGTGAAGGCTGACCTGACGTTTTCGGCAGACATCAGTGAGCCTCCATCAGCAGATCGTTGAAATCAGTATCCGGCTTGGGGGGCATGGCGATCTGAACCGCACGGCCTTCATGAGCCAAGCGGTCGGCACAGTTGGACGCCGCCCGCTGGCCGACACCGTTGGCATCATTGTCGGCAGCGATGAAAACCTGCTGAGCGAAAGGAAGGGGAGGCAGAACGACGGATTCCAATCCTCCAGCGGAGATGCAAGCCCAGGCCGGGTCGCCGGTTGCCTGCATGACGCTCAGCGCCGTCTCGATGCCCTCGGCAAGGATCAGTCGGTCGCCGACATCACCCAGCCTGATAGCGCCACGGGCAATGGGGCCTAGTGTCATCTTGGCTGGGGTGATGCTGGCTTTCCCGACCCCATTGGCTGCGATATAGGTGCGGTGGACGGCCACCACCTTATCCGACAGCCCCACCGTCACCGCCGCGATCATGGCTGGATGGGCGGTATTGGTCTGGTTGTGGGGGCAATGCCTGAGAAACCGCAAAGATGCGGGAATCGGAATGGTGATCGCCCGAGACCGCAAATAGGTCTCGACCAGGGTACCCGTGGCGGCGAAGGCGCGGTCCCACAGTAGCGCGGGAAACACCGTGTCTTTAGCAGTCTTAGCAGCTTTAGCGGGGGGCAAACCCGAGAATTGATTTTCGCGGTTATCACCCCAGAGGCCCCGGTTCCGAAGCGCATCCAGAACTGCATTTTGATCACGACAGCAGGCGCACCAGACCAGGGTCTTTCCATCCGTCTCGCTGACCGAGAACGCACCCTTGTACCCACAAGAAGGGCAGGCACCAACGTAGCGCTGTCCGGTGCGGCGCAGCCCCAACGTCAGACCAATGGCGGCGGCGTCCATGGCTACAAGGCCTTGGTGGCAAGGGTCGAGCGTGAGGAGAACTTCGCCAGCCCGGCGGCCCAGCGCTCGGCGGATTCGCGGGTGATATAGGTGCGGCTGCCGACCTTGACAGCCTCGATCTCACCGCGCGCCAGCATAATGTAGGTCTGGCTGCGCGAGGGACCGAACTCGCTCCGGAATATGGACAGGGAAAGAAGACGGGGTGACATGGCAACCTCCACCGATGGACATGGGTGGAAGGTCTGCCAAACCCACTGCCTAAAATAGGCGTCACGAATTATCGGTGGTTCGAATCACTATTCGGACGACTTCTTCTTTGGGCCGGTCTTGATCCACGGCGCGGCCAGTTCTGGACCGACATCGGCCAGTGCATTGCCCCAGGCCCGGTCAAAGGCCCGTTTGCCGATTCCGAAATCCTTCTGGTAGTCGGCCTTAGGCTTCTCGGGCGGGCCATTCCGCATAAGTGTGGCGAGCTTTTTTCTGCACGCATTCTCGGCAGCGATAGTCGTCTTGCCGCCAATGCTAAGCGGCGCTTCATCCGACTCAGCCAAAACCGATAACGGGTCCGGCCATTCCGCGAGCACTTCCGCCTTCAAGAATCTTAGGCCGGTCCATTTAAAGCTGAACCTGCGCTCGATGTCTTGCGGGGCGGCGTAAATGGCCTCGTGACGGTCTTCATAAAACCCTAGATCGCACCACTGGACGGGGTCGATCAGCCGCAGTTCATCGCTACCGTCCCGGATACCCCAGGCCCGTATGCGTCCCGCCTGCAAGGCTTCCAGGATCGCAGCCTTAGCCTCGTCAAAAGACTGTGATGCCCCAAATAGCGCGGCAGCCACAGCCAGCCTGGACAATCCAGGCTTTCCCAATGTTCGCTCGACCCACGTGTACTCACCATTGGTGAATTTGTGCCGCTCAAAGAAGGTCCGAAGCTCGTGGCTGCCATCAGAGGCGATCAGCACGGAATGCCGGTCTCCCCGGTAGACCCAAGCGAAAAGCTGAGCAGCGTTCCAGTAGGTGATGACGAACGGATCAACCTGCCGTGCCATGCGCCCCCTCCTCCAGGAGTTTACTGACCATCTCATCCATCACCGAGGCCCAATCCCCCAGCTTAGGTTGACGGAATAGCCGGGCGTTTGGATACCAGGGCGAGTCGGTGCGACCCTGGAGCCAGCGCCAGTCGGCGGTGGCTGACAGCATCATCCACAGTGGCACGCCGAGGCCTCCGGCCAGATGAGCGGGAGCGGTGCAGGAACTGATGACCAGATCGAGGTTGGTCATGATGGCGGCGGTATCCTCGAAATCCCTGATCTCAGGCCCCAGATCGACAAATGAAGCAGGCAGGGTTAGCCCATCCAGATCGGCACGGGCGTCACCCTTCTGGAGCCCGAACACCGTGACGTTGGGCACCTGCATCAAGGGCAGGGTCTGAACCAGTCCTGGCGAACGCCATGTATCGCCATGAAAATCTCGCCGTCCGCCCCAGATCAATCCAACCGCCTTGGTGGTGCCTGCCCTGCGGCGGATGATCTTGCCCCAACGCCCCACCAGATCACGCCTGGGGGTAAGGTAGGGGATCGTGGCGGGAATGGTGTCGAGACGGGTCTTGAACGCCCTGGGCAGCGACAACAGCGGACATTGCACATGGATGGGCTCGGCGGGCTGCTCCTCGCGGGTGATCAGCACGTCCCAGCCCGGCACTCGTGACGCGATGCCCTTCAAGTCCCGGATCACCTGGAAGATCACCCGTGCCCCCCTGGCCTTGACCAAGGGCAGATAACGGATGAATTCCAAGGTGTCGCCAAAGCCCTGCTCATCATGGATCAGGATGGTCTTGCCCCGAATGTCCTCTCCGTCCCACTGGGGCGCATCGACAAAAGTCCGTTTCAGCACCTTGGTGCGGGGCAGGTCATAGCGGCATTCATAGAGGCCCCAGCCCTTGTCGTACTCACCGTTCTCCAGCAGGCTCTCGGCGTGCAGCAGGACGGTATCCACGTTGGACGGATTATCCTTCGCCGCCCTGGCGATCTCGCGCCGCCACTCGGCCCAGCGGCCAGAGGCGCGCAGCATCAGGGCATAGTTGGCGCGGCAATCGGCGTGGTCGGGCAGGAGGCGCAGGCCCTCGGCATAGGCGTCACAAGCCTCTTCGACTCGCACCTGATTGCGAAGCGCATTGCCCAGATTGATCCACACCGCCCCGAAGCCGGGCTCAATAGCGATGGCCTTGCGGCATTGGGCCTCGGCCTCCGGGTGCCGTTTGAGGCCGTTGAGCGCCGCCCCGTGATGGCTGAGATAGGATGGATCGTCACCACGCAGCGACAAGGCCGTCTCGATCTTCTCGGCGGCGATCTCCCACTTCTCCACCTGGAGGGCGATGACCCCCAAAAGGTGATGGGCGTCAGCGTTGTCGGGTTCGCATTGGACGACGCGGGTATAAATCCATTCCGCACCGCCCAGATCGCCCTGGTGGTGCATCTTCTGGCCCAAGGCCAGGGCCTCGGCGGAGGAGAAGCTGACCGCCATTACTTGATCGCTCCCAGACCCTCGGCCAAGCCGTTCACTGACACCGGCATCTGCAACACCTCTGTCCGCCCGAACGGCACGATACCGATCACCATGCCCTTAGCCAACGTCATGGCCTTGAGCGCAGTATCGTCCAAGCCCGCCGCCATGCGGCAGCCATCGGGCGTACAGGTCAGCGGGCGCAGATTGACCTGGGGGCCGGGATCAATCTTGGCCGCTGCCCCCAGGGTAAGGTCGAGGCCCAGCGGCACCTCGGCGACGATCATGGGCTCGGCCTTTGGCCCCAGCTTGCCGATGCGGACCAGCAGCAGGCGCTGACCACCCTGCACCATCTGGTTCTGGAATAGGTGACACGCCTGTCCCTTGGCCTCGGGGCGGGGCTCGCAGGCCACCCGCCAGTCGCCATACGCCTTGCCTTCCTCGGCGGCGATGGCGGCCCAGGGAGCGGCGGCAAGCAGCAGGGCAAGGGCGAGACGGCGCATGGTCACGGGCTCCGGCAGATGGGAATGGGGGCAGGCCAAACGCTCTCCCAGCCGTCATCGTGGCTGGCTTTGGGCAGACGGGTGATGGTGACGCAGCGTTTGTCCCCCAGGCGAGAAACAAAGTCCTCGGCGATGAAGGGCGGCACCACCTTGTCATCACCTCCCACCAAATGGGTCTGGGGCAGATGGGCGAGGCGTGGCGCCACGTCGATGGGATTGAGGGAGGCGGGCATGGCCGAGACGCCGTGATGGCGGTTGATGCCCTCACTGTCCAGATTGCCCGCCACACTGCGTAGGGAAAGAACGTCGGAACGCCGCGCCGCCGCCAAGGCCGCCACCGCCGCGCCGCCGGAATAGCCCACCAGGTGGAAGCCGCCCGTGGCTTTGAGCTGATCCAGCGCCGTGCTGGTGGCGGCGATGACCTCCTCGGCAAAGCGGCGGTCGGTCCAGTAGGCCACCTTGCAGGCCGACCCCCAACTGTACTGGCAGGGCCGCGCCAGATAGGCCACGTTCGGGGATCGGTCGAGGCCTGCCAGCCTGAGGCCCATGGGGTGGCGCGGCGTCGGGTCCTGCGACGGCTCCGAGCGTGACCGCCACGCGGCCCCATCGCCCTCCACGTAGACCACCACAGGCTGAGCCGGATCACGGACCCGGACATAGGCGGTGAGATCGAACGGCCCGGTCTTGATCACCACGCGGCGCAGGCCCGCCGTGGCGGCGATGGACTCGGCCGTGGCGGAGCGGTCCTGCGCGGCACAGGCCGTTAGAGAGGCCGCAAGGGTGGCGAGGACGAGGATATGCAGGCGCGTGGTCACGCTCAGTAGCTTAACCGCACTTCCAGCTTTCCGGTATGGCCCACATAGTCCGGCTTGACCTCGGCATCGTAATTGCCCGCCAGCGATACGTCATTCTTGCTCAGGAAGGTGAGTCCCACGCCGATATTGGCGCCATCCTTGGTGGGCTTGACGCCGGTGCTGGTGAAGCTGGACCCGCCCACCGCATAGGACGAAGTGGTGCTGGAGGCCTTAGTGTCCATGTATTCGTGCAGCCACTGGGCGCGCAATTCCGGGGTCAGCTTGCCGAACTCAAAGGTGATCGGATGGGTGATCTTGGCACCCAGGCCGCTTCGCAGCGAATTGGTGCGACTGGACGGATTGGTCAGATTGGACCCGCCGCCCCCGGTCTCGGTATAACCGTTTTGATTCAGGCGGCTATAGGTCACGGAGGCGATGGGCGTCACCACCGTGTCGGTGGGCAGCACCAGGGGATAGCCGCCATCCAGCTTGGCCACGTATTGGTTGGCGGCCCAGTCACCCTTGGGATTGGCGTAGTAGTTGGTGAAGGAGACGATACGGCTGGCATTGTAGAGGTGGCGGGTATAGCCCAGCGCCGCGCCGAGATACCAGGGCGAGCCCTCATAGCTGCCATACAGGGTGCCGCCATAAGAATTGACGCGGGTGCCATTGCCCGCGCTGGCGTCGGATTCATCCACCCGCGTATTGGCATAGGACAGCGCCAAACCGACGCGGGCGGCGTCCAGCACCTGGACATCGGCGCCGAAAGCGGCGCCCGATGTATCCGAGCGATAGCCGTCGGTATCCTTGCGCCGTCCCTGCATGGCGGTGCCCGCGAAGCCCTGGACCCAGACATCCAGGCCCTTCATGGCCTCGCCGGTGGCGACACCCGTACCGCCGCTTTGCGCCAGACGGATGGAATCGACCCGCAATCCCACCGCCCCCAGGACCCGGTTCAGGGCCGCCATGGCCGCCTTGGTGTTGGCCCCGGTGACACTGGGCGCCAGCTTCTTCGCCGCCGCGTTGATGAGTGTGGCATCGCTCAGGTTGTTCAGTGCCGTCTGCAAGCTCAACATGCCCGCATCCGTCCCAGAATAGTTGCTGGGGCCATCCACCACCGTGGATGCGGTGCCTGAAACGCCGGAGACGTTGTTGGCGCCGACACTGGCGGTGATATAGATGTCGCCCGCCCCGATGCTGGACACCCCATAGGCGTCGGTCACCGCACCCGTGGCAACCGAGGCCGTCCATCGCGTCGATCCAGATGTGGTGACGCTGATGGTGCCGCTGTTGGTGGTGGTGCTGGAGGCATGGGCATTCAGGACCAGGAACTTGTCATTGTTCTTCACCGTATAGCCCGACACCGTGGGCGTGACGGTCAGGGTGCCGGTGTTGATGGTGTTGTTGACGTTGGTCGAACTGAAATCGATCTTGCCGTTGGACGAAGCGCCGATGGTGAACTTCACCGTCGAACTGGCCGCCTGATAGAAGCCGCCACCGTTCACGGTGGTGCCCTGGCCGGTCAGGGTATAGGCCCCCACATCCAGGGTGCCGCCATTGAGGTACAGGCCCTGGGCGGTGTTGGAGGCCATGGTGACATTGGTGGACAGCGCGGTGGTGCCACCGTTGAGGCGCATCTGGTTGGTATAGAGGTTGTGGCCGACATTGACGGTGCCTGCCGTTACCGTGGTGGTGGCAAGGTAGCCCGAGGCACTGTCGGCGCCAATGTCGCCGCCGGTGGTGAAACTATTGCCCGAACCGGGATTGAAGGTGAGGTTGGTCTTGTTGCCCGTCGCTGTAGTGATCTTGCCCGTGATGGAGCCGCCGGTGATGTTGATGGTGCTGCCACCGGTGCCGCCCTTGAAGGCGATGGCGGTGCCTGTGGATGAGCCACCGGTAATGGTTCCGCCGGAGATACTGACGGATTCGATTTGGGATGCTATCCCGTTGCTGCCAAATTCTATTGCTGCAGATGTGCCCGTTTGCCCGATCACGCCATCAGATACACTAACAGATATGGTTGGCGCTACCGCGCCTCCAAAGTATATTCCAGAAGAGTTCCCGCCACCGCCAATTATTGTTCCGCCTGAATTACTTACAGTAATGACCGGCCTTGTTCCAGAGTTTATCCCAACACTAATTCCGTGACCAGAGGACGATCCGCCTATTATTGTTCCAGCATTATTATTAACAATTCCCATATTGTTGTTTGTAGCGTCCTCATACGCCAATCCAGAGCCACTTCCAGATCCAATTATATTTCCAGTATTTACAAGACTAAATACAGCAGACTGAGATCCTGCAGGAGTAAATGAAATTGCTGATACGCCAGTACTGCTAATAACGCCGCTGTTATTTACAATAATATTTGTTGCGCCAGTATTATTTAATTGAATTGCCGTGACAGCGTAACCTGATCCGGTGATTGTTCCCGAGTTCACAATTGATAATGTGCCGTTGTCAAACGTATCGCCAACTCTAATTCCGACCCCAGTGCCTGTAATTGTACTTTGATTGTCAATTGTTGCTGTGAAGCCGCCCGTACTTATGCTGTATGCAGGGTTACCGGAATTAGCCGACGAGACCGTCGTCGTCCCCGCCGAATTGATCGTAACCGTCGCCGCCTGCGCACTCGCCACGGCTGTGAGCAGCGCCAGGGCCGAGACCGAGCCCGCCAGCGCCAAACGCTTCGATACCGACATGCCCATCCCCCGCTTTCGTTCCTTCAACCGACGCGCCGCCGCACCTTAACGAGAGCAGCAACGCCGAGCGTCACCCATTTGGATGATGTCGGGCGAAATACCACCAAATGCGCAGCCCTCATCCTATGCCCTCATATGAGGTGTCGGACGCTGCCGATTTTGGGTAATACAACCAGGGGGGGGGTGTCAATTGATGATCTGGCTAATTCCATAAAAATACAGGGGCATTATCAATCATGGAGGTCATTGTTGACCGGCTTGACCGCCCGAGTTTGCCTCAATCATAATGATCAGTATGATTTATGGAGGCGCCGATGATCACCGAGACCAATGCCGTCACCTTCCGCCAGAACCTGGGCGAGATGATCAATCAGGTCCAATACCGCCACGACAGCATCGTCATCAACAAGGACGGCAAACCCGTCGCCGCGCTGATCGATGCCCGCCTCTTCGGTCGTATTCGGCGGATGCAGGACCGGTTTGATACCCTGGCCACCCGCATGGCCGATGCCTTCGCCACCATCCCCGTCGAAGAGGGCATGGCCGAGATCGACAGGATCGTCGCCGAAGGTCGGAAGCGCTGATCGTGCCCACCTTGCGCGTGGTTCTGGACACCAATGTCCTGGTGTCTGGCCTAGCCTATCCCAACAGTGTGCCGGGTCGGATCGTGACAGCGTGGCGGCAGGGCGGTTTGGACGTGGTTCTGTCCCGATATATCCTCGACGAGTTGGCCCGAGTCCTGCCGCGCCTGAACCACCGTCTGAACTGGACGGACGCCGACTTCGCCGATCTCATGGACATCCTGGCTTTGACCGCTGATCTGGTGGAACCGGATACTGGAACAGATGCCCGCCTTCGTGATCATGCCGATCAGCCTGTGCTGGGCACCCTGGTCGCCGCCAAGGCGGATTATCTCGTCACCGGGGACCGCGATCTGCTCGCCCTGGCTGAGCACTACCCGATCATCAGCCCTGTGGCTTTCTGGGAACGGCATGGCTAGGAGCCGCTGGAAGTCTCCTGCCTTTGTCGGGAGGTCTGCCCCCGCGCCATCACGCCCCAAACGCCAAGATAAAGATCATGCCGCCAACCCTGGTCCACTGAGTCCTTGAAGTTGGTGGCCTTGATGGCGCGCACCGCATCGGCCATCACCTGGGCGACATGTTCGCGGTCAACGAGGGCACGGAAGCGATAATCGGTCCCCGCTCCCTCGGTCACCTTGGCCTCGGGGAAAGCCTTCTCGATGTCGCCGGGGAATCGCCCCCGGACCTTGAGGACATCCGGCCTTCCTTTCTCGGCCACCACGGACAGGAATGCGTTGTTCAAGAAAATCCACATGCGGCTCCGTTCTCCTTGATGAAGGTCGCCAGATCGGCGGCGATGGTCCGATCAACCGGCTTGTTGAGAAATTCTCCCAGCCGATCCAGGGGGACCAGTTTGACCGCCATGCTCTCCCATCCGAAGGTGGCAGGGCTTCCCCCGATCCGGCGGGCGATGTAATAGCGCCCGACGCTGGTATCACGCTGATAATCCCCAAGCAGGGCCAGTAACCCGACCCGAAGGCCGGATTCCTCGAAACCCTCCTTGATCGCCGTGGCCTGGAGGGAAAGGCCAGGTTCCCTGGTGCCCTTGGGGAAGGTGTGTTGGTAGCCGCCAAAATGGCCGCTGGGTTCCACGATCCAGACTCGCCGATCCGGTTCGACGATAACCACTCCAGCCGATTGGGTCTTGCCCGGAGGTACATTCATGACCGGCTCCACCAAGTCTGACCGCTGACCCTCGACAAGCGCCCAGGCGGCTGGAGCACTCGGGCGACCAACCCACGGGCCAAACGGAATCCCGTTGAGCGATCTGGGGACTGTTGCATCCCTGGTAAAGATCAGGATTTCGGAATTGGGGTTGTCATCCACGGGTCACTTTGCCTTCTTGATGGGATGAACGTTGCCCTTCTTTACGGGCATGGCGCAGAAATTCCCCCAGTCCTGCATCAGGCGGGTTCTTTTCTCGAACAAGTCACCACGGCGATAGGCGGCTTCGACCTTGTTGCCAATGGTGTGGGCCAGGGCCATCTCCTCGACATCGCGGGGATAAGCGGTCTGTTCGGCGCACCAGTCCCGAAAGGTGGAGCGGAATCCGTGCGCCGTGAGGTCGCCTCTATTCATCCGCTTGAGCAATTGCAGGAAAGCCATCCCGGAGAGGGGACGATTGTCTTTCATGCCGGGAAAGACATAGTCGGAAACCTTAATCGTCTTCATGGCCTCGATGATGGCCATGGCGGCGGAGGAAAGCGGCACCCGGTGTTCCCGGCCAGCCTTCATCCGCTCACCGGGGATGGTCCACACCTTCTTATCGGCATCGATTTCCGACCATTTGGCACCGTAGGCCTCACCCGGTCTGGCCGCCGTCAGAATCTGAAATTCCAGTCCCCGTGCGCCAACGCTGTCTTGTGCGCGCAAGGCCTTCATGAAGGCGCCCATCTCCTCATAGGGTAGGGCGGCATGGTGCTGCACCTTCTGAACCTTGCTGCGTGGGGGCAGAAGCTTGTCCAGATGCCCCCGCCAACGCGCTGGGTTCTCCCCACGCCGGAGCCCCCTGGCAGTAGCCCAGTCCAAGATCGACTCGACCCGTCCCCTGACCCGGCTGGCGGTCTCCGTCTTGGTCTGCCAGATCGGCTCCAGAACCTTGAGCACCAAACCGGTATCGACGGACTTTACCGCCAACGAGCCGAAAACCGGATACACATAGGTTTCCAGTGTCGAGCCCCATTGGGCTTTGTGCTTGGCATTCTTCCAGCCAGTCTTGTGGGCATCGATATAGGCTTCGGCACACTGCCGGAATGTCATCGCCTTGGCGGCGTCCAGGGCTGCCTCAAGTTGCCGCGCTTTCCTCTCTTCAATGGGGTCTTTTCGGTCCCGTAGCTGGCGACGGCATTGCTCGGCCTCCTCCCTGGCATTGGCCAACGGAACCGTGTCAACCGACCCCAGCCCCATCTCTCGGGCTTTGCCATCCAGCATGAAGCGGAACAGCCACGACTTGGTCCCGACCTTGGACACCTGGAGGTAGAGGCCGCCACCGTCGGCGTAGCGTCCGGCCTCTTTCATCTTGGAAACTTGTAGCGCCGTGAGCTTTCCAGCAGCCATCCGCCAACATCCTCAACCCACAAATATACCCACAAACATGCCATGGATTTTCCGGTGCAGCAATGGACGGCCTTGGATAAGCGATCGGAATAATCACTATATATCAGCTACATTTATGGGCGATTGGAGATGCTTATGGATATAATATTGGCGGACTCTCCCTCCGCCATTACTTCTAAAGAATAGATTCTCTGACGCACAGAGCCTTGGGCTAAAGCCCAAGGCTCTGCGGCGTTTCAAGTATGTAGCTGTTGACCTTCTGGTCTTGTGACAGCGCATTTTTAAACAATTTTCTCTTCTCTCCCGCCCTGTTTCTCTGGAAGCTGTTGACTGCCGCCAAACGGTACGGATTTAAAAGTTGCAAGTTATTCAAAGAGTTGCGGGGCCAAAAGCTGTTGACCTTTTCGCAGTTTTTGCTGGCGCCGGAAAGAGTCTGGGAGTGGAATGGGCGGTCAACAGCTTCTCGTCCTGGCTGATGTGGAGGCCGCCATTCAAGTCTCGGCCATCGGGGGCCTCCTGTCTGTAGGGTGGTTGGGAAACCAATCCTGTCAGACCGGAGCCTTCGACGTCACTTCACACACCAATATCGCTGTAGCGGTTTTGTTCAATCCCGAATCTCAACAGATCCTAAAACACCCCTCGCTCGTTCAGGAATTCCCCATATCGCCGGTCTTCGATCAGGATGTGCTTTACGATCCAGCCATGAAGGAAGGCCAAAATTTCATCAGCTGGAATTGATGCTCCTCCAGCAATCCGGCTCTGTAATTCCTCAACCTGCGCCACCAGTCCAGCGTGGGCCCTTGAATGCCCAAGCTCAGCCGGGTACTGGTATCCATGAAGCAACTCCTCTTCAGCTTGGAAGTGATAGCGCGTGTAATCCACCAGCTTGGAGAGCGCCTCGGCCACTTCGCCGACTTCGGTCTTTCGCTCCACTGCGTCCAGAACGCGATTGGCGGAGGCAAAGAGACGCCGATGCTGCATATCGATCCATTGGATATGGACCGAATACTCGTCATGCCATTTGAGAAGGTTCCGGCCATCCAATTGACACGCCGAAGGCTCTACACTTGTCCGTCGGCCGAATGTTTCAAACAGCTTCCACCGCACATTGGGGATTTCCCCCAGCTGGCTGGTGGGTAGCTGATACAGCACAACCTCGGTATCGCACTTGAACGACGCGATCACCGGCACATCGAACACAGCCCTCTCCTCTCCAAAGAAATCTCCGGGTCCGAGACTTTCCAGAAGCTTTTCTCCCAGGATGCGAGATATGCGGCCAGTTTCGATCAGGTATACGGCAGGGGCGGCTTGGTCGATCTGCATGCCTGCAGCAACTCGGATGGTCTTAGCATTCTTGGCGATAGCATTTAGCGTCCCCGTTGATACCACGTCGCCCAACAGCCACGTCCTACTGAGGAATTCCCGCGTTTCAAAAAGGCGCGATATCCCGGCGAATAAGTCATGACGCATAATGAAGGCGCGGTACAGATCCGCAGGAAGTGCCAATGCCTGAACGAAACTTAAGGCCCGGATAGTTTCTAAGGCTGGCATGTCCTGAAGGCCCGACATTTCCCCCAAGAACGCCCCTGCCGACAACTCAGCACGAAAATCCGACTCTTCGTCTAGGAGTTCGACCAATCCCGTCAGCAGCAGATAGATACGATCATGCTGGTTGCCGCCACGTAGAAGGATGCTCTCAGGATTGAAGGTAACAACAGGTCCATTGAGAAGGCCTCCCAATTCAGGAGCAGGCACTCCGGATAGATGATCCGCCAAGAAATGGAATGCGGCACGGCTCAGAAAATCACGATGGCTGGGGATCAGAACGTCAACGGAACCGAATGACGACCCGGAACCGATCCGCTTCTGCTCCCGGGTTAATGGTAATGATGTGTGAGCGAGAATGATCCGACTGGAGTGATCTGAAGTGAAGTCAGTCGCCTCTCCATGGATCATACCGCCGCCAATATCGATCTTCTTGATGTCCGAGGGTTCTGCGTAATCGGCAACGATCTGATCATACAAGGAGCGATCAAGGCCGGGCTTCGACGGATCGTCGGTGATCATCCCGGCCAATGTCTTCAAACCCACCACATCAGCAAAATGGGCATAACTCCGATAGCCACCTTCGGCCAACGCCCGGAAATGGAAAATGGTGGTCTCCACCGGATGCGGCGAGAAAACAGGTTTTACCTCCATGCCATCAAGGTTGTTCCATTCGCCGAGCCGAAGATCGACCACATTAAAGTAGCTGGAAAAGTCGCGTTCCTCGATATCCAGCAGTGCCGCGAGCTTCTTGGTCACGGCCGCCCGCACCATCGGCACGGCAAAGAATTTGACCCGCCGATCCGCCCGCATCAGCGTTGTCAGGCCGGCGATATGGTCGTCGTGGGAATGCGTGACGAAAACGCCTTCAATTTCATTGACGCCCACACCTAGGGCACGCAAAGACGCGGACAAATTCGGCCCCGCATCGACCAGATTGATCTTTCCTTGATAAACGACAATTGACCCCATGGTGGCTCGACGGATATCCCATCCATCCCCCTCGCCAAGATGAACGACGGCGAAATACTCACGGGGAAACTGCGTTGCGCCCAAGGAGTAAGGACACTCATAAGTCTGGAACGCGCCAAGATTGAGATCGACCTCTAGAGCCTCTTGCCCAGCGCGAAATTCAAAGACATTTGGCCGCAGGCGACGAAGCTCGACCCCCGGTCGGATCTCGACGGATCCCTCGCCCAGCGCCACCCCATCCAGCAAATCGCGGGGATGGGCAATCCGGCCAAAGGCGAAGCGGAGCTTGAGCCGCATCATTTGGTGCGCCTGGTTCGCAGGCACTCCAGCTGCCAGAATCTCCTCCTCCGATATCAGGCCGTAATTGCCTCGGAAGATGTACTGCATCTGGGCCTCGACCCGTTCCCGCCCACCGATCAGCATGGGCTTTATGCCGGTGTTGTTAGGGTGACCTGGCAGCAACATCCCTTGGCGATAGAACATCTGCAGCACCGGGAATTCCGCCAGATTGGCAAAATCTCCGCCCTGGACCATCACATCGGACAGTAGAATGGCATTGGGACCGGTTTCACAGGCGACGCCCTTGACCACGGTTGGCCGAACAAGGCCGCGCCGGATCAGATGCTTGATCGTATCCGCCGGACACCCGCATAGAATTCGCAGGTCAGCCTCGGGGATTTCAACCCAGGCGACTCCTGGTGTCACATCAATCTTGAACATCGATCAACCTCCGGTGAAGCCCCTTGAGGAATACAGCCCAACTTTTCAGCTTTCTGCGTTCCAGGCCGAACCTGCCGAGGCATAATGGGAGCATACTTCCGCCTTAGCCTCTAGGCATATTTGGAATTCCACCCGTGTGGCGCAATAGCGGTTTCGCCCACTCTGCTTGACACCCTAGACTGCGCTTCAATCCGTTGCGCCCTAACTACCTTAGATGTAGGGTTTGTTCCTGAATTCTCTCGGGAGCCCCCCATGCCTAACAAGATCGAGTGGTCGGAAGAACTCCTCGTAAACGTCACCGCCATCGACTGCGATCACCAGAAACTTTTTGTCCTAATGAATGATATTTTTTCAACAGCACATCACGGCGCGGCAGCCATCAATACTGCCATCGGGGCACTGTGCAGCTATACCAAGGAACATTTCGCTCGTGAGCAGGAAAGTATGCGCCGGGCAGATTACCCGGCTTTATCTGCCCATACATACGAGCACGAACACCTTGTTTTCCAACTCGAGTCCATGATTAATCGCCTCATGGAAGTGGGGCCCGATGCAGTTGATGAGGCGCTTGCTTCCTTTCTCGAGGAATGGCTCACCAGCCATATTCTTAAGTTTGATATGGAATACGCTGCATATTTGCGAAAATCCGGTCAGAAGGGCTGATGTCGGCCAGCGGAATAGAAAGTTTTACTAGGACGCCATGGTCAAGCGATTGCGACCGGATTCCTTGGAAACATAGAGCTGCGCATCAGCTGCCTCGATCATCTGCTTAGGCGTCGTTCCCTCGTTGGGAATAAGGGATACGCCGCCGATGCTCAGCGTGATGATGTCGATGGCTTTGGAAAAAGCGTGGGGAATGGCTAGGCCCCGAACTGCATCTAGGATGGCATTGCCAACCGCTTCGACACCACTGTCATCGGTATCGGGCAGGATGCAGACCAGTTCCTCGCCGCCGTAGCGGGCAGTCAGATCGGGGGGGCGCTTAACGATGGACTGCACCTCTTGGGCCACCGCCCGCAAGCAGTCATCGCCTGCCGAATGGCCGTAATTGTCATTGAACAGCTTGAAGCAATCGATATCCATCAGAAGCAGGCCTACACGGGTTTTTGACCTGACGGCGCGGGCCAGTTCCTGAGCCAAGGACTCGTCGAACCAGCGACGGTTGGCGATGCCCGTTAGGCCGTCGGTGCGCGACATGGCGAGCACGGCGGCGTGGGCCACGGCAAGTTGGCGCTCAGAGCGTACAAACTGCTCCACCAGTTCGGTCAGCAGGTTCTGGTTGATCCGTTGATCGGCAAGTTGCGCCTGCTGCTCTAATACCTTTGACATCAGAGTGCCAACCGAATGACCGACGGTGGTTTCAAGTGTGAAGTCGATCCCGCTTAGTTTGGCCATAGCCTGTCCTCACTCCGGAACCGAAGCTGCATCGGCAATACCATCAATACCTATGTCATTCATGCTTTGAAGGCGAATGATGGCCGCCTTGATATCTTCGGCCCGATACAGGATAGAACCATGTTGGGGAGCTACCATGGTCGCGCCGATAGAGTTGATCACATTCATGGCATGCCTGAGTTGCCGGTTGCCTGGCATCACCTTGCGATGAAAATAGTGCATGCCGCTCCAAGGACAGGGGGTGCCGGTATCCTCGCAGGGTTCATCGGGACGATCTGGCCAAGCCACCTCGCAGGCTAGACACTTATGATCGAAGTCGGCGAATAGTCGCCAATTGCTGAAGGCCCCCGAACTACCAAATAGATCGCTAGTGAAGAGGATGCCGCTGGTCTCGTCATATGTGATGAAGCTACCAGCAGAATGTGCGTATGGCGTGTGGAAGAACCGAAGCGTCCGCCCGGATCGCGTTGTCAACTTCCGCTCCATCCGGTCGATGCACAGGAGTGGAGACTGAACAGAATAGTGCTGGATGAAAGGATTGTTCTCAGCATGAGAAATTATTTTCAGATCGGTTGAGTCAATGAGGCTTTCGAGATTGGGGATAGAGCCGCACAAGTCGGGGTCATAGTGTTGGTAGATCAGGTGGCTGATCTGCTTGGGAGATATCCCAGTCTGGAGGACCTTGCGCATCACTGTGCTGAAGTCGGGTCGGGACCCGCCGTCGATCAGAATAGCCTCATCACCATCGACGACCAGATAGGGATTGCACTGCAAGCGCCCTTCTAGATCGGCGAAACCAACCCAGAAGATTCCCTCTGCCAGCTTTACCGGCCTGTCATAATCGATGTTCTGGTCAAGAATGCTCATTCCGTTTTCACCCCACATCTGGATAGAGCTTCACACTGGGAGTATAGCCCAAAGGTTATGAGCATCCCATGCCGATAGTACATGCGCTTACAAGTATGACGCAAAGAGGTTATTGCCATTAATCTCGAGCATGGCCAGGGACAAGCCAATGCCGCACGGTCCGATTTTGTCGGATGGCGCCAAAATCTGTTGACCTTTTCGCAGTTTTTGCTGGTGCAGGAAAGAGTCCGGGCGTGAGACAGACGGTCAACAGCTGGTACGGGAGTGGTCGCCGACCTGCCCGTGTCACCATTTCCCCAGCAAAAATTCCACATCGTTTTCGCCGATGTCGAGGGTGCTTCCTGCCTCTGGATCGAATAGATCGTCGGCCAGCGCCTGCTTGCGGGTTTTCAGTTCGGCCATGTGCGGCATCGCCTTCATCGTGGTGATGGCTGCGTATGCCATCTTGGAAAGCCAGCGGCGTACAGATCGCCAGCTTCTGCGAGAGATGCATCAGTGGATCAAGGACAATTGCTGCTATTGCGACATTTGCCGAGCGGCAGAAACTGCATAATTGGACACCGCATGCGGCCAAGATATGGTCCCAGTTTCTGGATTCGATGGTCAACATCGTCACCAATGAAATCCCCGCCTAGCTGCGCCACGTTGGGGGCGAGAAAGTTGATCCCGTTGCTCCGCACCGTCATCGGCTGGATGCACGAAATCTTGGCCGTCGCCAACGAGATCACCGGCTGGCGTCGGAGAAGATATTAGCGCGATTCCATCGCCACGGCTTCGAACAGGGAACGACACGCGATCGGCGACGAGACGAGGAGTTCGAACAACGACGTCCCGGCATCGGGTTCGTCCGCGAAGGATGCGGCGCCACGGCTCCGGACCCCCATGGTCCATCCCGCGAACAGGCGCCGGATCAATTTCCCTTCGCACACCAGCGTCACGCCGGTGTGCCGCGGGTCCTGACGGATCATGGCGTAAAGACGCCGGATGTCGACTTCCCCTCCCTCCAGATACTGCAGGAAGGTGCCGTCGAAATGGATGAGATGGCCGCTGATCCCGTTCAGTTGGTTGAAATCCCGCGCTTCGGCGACGATGGCTTCGAGAAGGAACGGCGTCACCTTGGCGGCTGGACGGCTGACGTAAATCAGGAACCGAAGGTTGCCGCTGGCACGTCCCTTGGCACGGCGGGAATTGGCCGCCGCGGTCAGCAATTCGTCAGCGGGCATGGGACGATAGAACAGATAGCCCTGGATGGAGTCGCATCCGAACGCACGAAGGGCATTCCGCTGATCTTGGGTCTCCACGCCCTCGGCCACTACGCTGAGGTTGAGGGATTTCGACATCCGGCACAAGGCAGAGACGATGGTGCCGCTATCCGGATCGGTGTCGATGCCTTGGATGAATTCCTTGTCGATCTTGAGGACGTCGACGTTGAGGCGCAGCAATTGCGATAAGGACGAATAGCCGGTGCCGAAATCGTCTACGGCGATGCGCATCCCCAACCCAGCCATCTTGTCGATGATTTCGCGGTTCGTGTTGGTGTCGGCCATCAGGGAGGTTTCGGTGATCTCCAGCAGCAGGCGGCGGGGGTCAGCCCCGGTTTCCTCGATGATTGAGGCGAAGCGCTCCACAAGCTTCGGGTCCGCCATCTGGCGCGTCGACATGTTGAATGAGACGTAAGGCGCGTCGTGGCCCGCCTGCGCGTGCCAGCGGCGCTCGGTGCGGCAAGCTTCCTTGAAAGTCCAATAGCCGATGTCGACGATGGAGCCGTTCATTTCGGCGACGGGGATGAAGGTTGCCGGAGAAACCTCTCCGGCGACCGAACGCCACCTCAGCAGCAATTCGGCGCCGACTACCACCGACGACCGCGTGTCGACGATGGGTTGGAATACGGTATAGAACTCGTCCTTTTCCAAAGCCGAGCGCAAGCCGATGGAGATCGACAAGCGAAGATGGGCTTCTTCCTGTAGTCCTTCGTTGAAGAAGCGCCATCCCGCACGTCCCGATTCCTTGACGGAATACATCGCAGTGTCGGCCGCCCGGATTAGGTCGTCGGCGGCGTGGGTCGAGCCGTGTCCGGCGGCAATGCCGATGCTGGCGGTAACGAACATCTTGTCGGTCCCGTAGAGGACCGGTTGCTTGGCGGCGGCGAGTATTCTTTCCGCCAAGGACGATAGCATGGCCGGAGAATCCACATGTTCGCACAGGATGACGAATTCGTCGCCGGCCAGCCGGCCGACAGTATCGCCAGGGCGCACCACATTGATGAACCGCTGAGAAATCTCCTTGAGCAATTGGTCTCCGGCTTCGTGGCCGAACTTGTCGTTGACCGCCTTGAAGCCGTCCAAATCGATGAACAGGATCGCGATGTTGTCACCGCGGGTCTTCGAGCGATGCAGGGCCTTTTCGAGGCGCTCATGGATGAGGGCGCGGTTCGGGAGACCGGTAAGAGTGTCGTGTGTGGCGCGGCGGGTCAGCTCTGCCTCAACCTCTTTCACCGCCGTCAGGTCGCGCATGGTGGTGACCAACACCCAGGTCCCGTCTGCGCCGAACTTGGCGATGGACGCTTCCAGGGGGAAGAAGGTGCCGTCCTTGCGGTATCCGGTGATTTCTCCGCGCTGGCCCATCCGCCGTTCGGTTTCGTGGCTTGCCAGGAAACGGGCCAGATGTTCCTGATGAAGGCTGCGGATGTGCGGCGGGACCAAAAGATTGACCGACAGACCGATCAATTCGCCTTCCATGTAGCCAAACATCTCGCTTACGGTGCGATTGGCGTCGGTGATGAAGCCGTCCTGGTCGGTGGCCAGAATAGCCATGTCCGCGTGGGACAGGATTTGCTTCGCCGTTCCAATTTTCCGGTAGGCGTCCGCAGCCTCGGATGCCAAGCGAGCCGCCACCTGAGGATTGGATGGCGATTCGGTGAAGTGCGGATTGTCGGGAGGTGACCGATACCGTGCCGGGATCACTGGCGGGATCGGGCCGAATGCCCTGACGACCTCGAAGGTGCCGTCTTCCCGGCAACGGGTTAGATAGGAATTGACCGTTGCATGATGGGTCAGGGAATCCATCGAAACCAAGCCTTGCGGACTGGAGACTTGCATCGTCTCAAGTGCTTGCGCAAGGGCTTCCGGCTCCAGGCTGCCGGCCATGCGCACGGCTTCGGCGAAAGCCTTGACGCAGACATAGGTGCCTTCGCCAAAATTGGTCAGCACGCCGTTTCCGTTGGGCCACAATCCCGAGACATCCGGCAATTCACGTAAATGCGAGAGGTATGCCCGCGATTCCGGCGTGTCGACGGACATGAAGTAGGTGTTGCTGGAATAGAGTCCCTCTCGGGCTTTAGGTGCCAGGCGACCGGCGATGATCTCGTCGAAATGTCCCATCGCCACCGCCATGCGATCCTTGATGCCCATTTCGGCGAACCGGGACAGCAGGGTGATCTGGTCCGCCCCGGCGAAGTAAGGAACAAAGACGTCGGCACCGGAGCGGGCCACCCGCTCCAGCAAGAGATCGATCTCTTCGGTGCGAACACCGAGGGGCAGATACTCCTCGCCGACGATCTCGCCGTTCAGAGCTGCGAGAGAACGTTTACAGGCGTCGATCGATCCTCTTGGCCATTCATAATTGTTGCCGGCGAAAAACATCTTTAGGCCGTAGCGCTCGGCCATGAACGGGATCATCTTGTCAATCTGCTGGTTGGGCAGAGCGGCAAAGTGAAAGAACCAGCGCGACGAGATGCTGCCTTCGTAGAAGGAGAAGTTCAGGTAGGGAATGCCCAAGGGATCGGCGACCTTGGCCGCCACGTCGATTCGCGCGTTCGAGAGCAGGTTGCCGATGATGGCGCTGCACTTGTGCTGCTCGACAAGCCGCCGCGCTGCCGGGACCGCCGTCAACGGCAGGCTGCCGTCGTCTTCGACGATCAATTCCAAGGGCACCCCCAGGACGCCGCCGTTTTCATTGATCTCCGCACAAGCAATCGTTGCCGCCCAGACAATCTCCTGGCCGTACATGTCGACCAAGCCGGACAGTGGGGGCATCAAGCCAAGGCGGATGGAAGGACTCGTCATATCTGATCATACAACTGGGGTTGGTTCAAGGCGGTACATCGGCTCCTGATTGAGGCCAGAATAGCCTAATCCTGGCCCGCCTGGAAGGTGGAGCGGCAGGGCAGCGCGTGGGCCGCAGCGTACCCGCCTCGTCGGTCGGGAGGGGCCACCGATTGCCGAAACCGCGCCGTCAGGGTTTGGCGGTTGTTCTTGCCGGTCCGGCTGTCGGCCAGTATCTGCCCTGCTATCTCGGTCACGCCAAGAATGTTATCAAGTTCCCGAAAAGCAAGTAGTCCAACGTCGGCGGTGACCTTCGTGCCATGGAACTCCAGCATGAGGCGGCGGTAGGAAGCGACCCGCAAAAAGCCCGATTCCGCTTTACCCACCGCCATCTCCAACTAGGCGCCTATACCGCATTAATTCCTATAGCAGAGTTTCCATATCTCCTGACGAAATGGCTCGGGCATATGGAAAATCCGGGCTTAAAATCCGAGCTTCTCCCGCTGCTGGTTCCATTCCACCGGCATGTCGTCCATCAGGTCGGCCAGCTGCACGGCCCGCATCTGCCGGTCGCCGAGCATGGCTTAGACCCCGGCCGCCTTTACGCCGCGCGGCCGAGACGCTGCCTGACTTCCTTGACGAGGGTCCGCACATGATCGACGGAAAGGCGATCCCGCACCAGAAAGGCATGCATGGTTGGATCGTCGAGGAGATCGTCCAGCGACGGCTCCCATATCCACCGATCAAGCCCGAAGTCTTGCGCCCGCATTTGCCCCTCCCAAGGTCTGCTATTCTCGACGACGGCTGATGTCTACACCGCATCCGCCCGCTCGTCCGTGAACATTTGCACACAATTACTACCCAGCCGCCGAAGGCAGAATGGTCAATCACAATTCAGTTTTCGGCCTTCGGCACGGACCCCAGACGCTGCAGAAATTCAGGCTCGTCGTAATCGCCCATTTCAGGGTCGGCGGTCTGACGGACAACGTCCACGCCGGCAACGCTGCCACCCTCCATCATGCGGCTGGCACGTTGCAGGGCCTGTGGCTCGGTCTTGTAAGAAATGGGTGGTTGGGGCTTCAGCCCTCCCCTTTTGCCGAGGATGTACGGCTGGCAGATGAACAAGGTTTCCAGGGCCATGGCGGGATTCCTGCGGCAAGGTCGACTACCGCAGAATGTTCCCATTTCGTTCTTTTGTCAATATGCGTGGTCCCGCCGCCATTCGCGCTCCCGGTCACCGCGCAGTAATCCCGAATCTTTCCCGCTGCCGGTGCCATTCCACCGGCATGTCGTCCATCAGGTCGGCAAGTTGGAGTGTCCGCGGCTGGCGTCCGTCGAGGATGGTTTCGACGATGTCGGGGGCCAGCAAGGTCAGGCGGTAGATTCGGGTCATGTAGGATGGGCTGATCTTCTCGGCGTCAGACAACTCGTTCAGGGATGCCACCTGCCCGGATTCCAGCATGCGCTTCCAGCGATGGGCGCGGGCCAGCGCCTTCAGCAGGGTATCGTCGGGGGTGGGCTTGGCACGCACCGGGACGCCCTCGGGCACGATCACCAGCTTGCGGCCGCCATATCGCCGCAGGGTCAGTGGCACGCGGACGGTGAAGGTGTCGATGCTGACCCCGCTCATGCCGCGCTCCTGTCGCCGGTCTGGGCGGTGATGTCGGCGATGACGCTGGCCAGTCCCTCGGCGCGCAACCGGACCTCGGCGCAGTCTGGGGCGATGGCCACTTTCTCGACCAGAAGCTGGAGGATACGGGCCTGCTCGGCGGGGAACAGTTCGTCCCAGAGTGCCTCGAAGCGATCGAGGGCGGCATGCAGATCGGCCGGCGACATGGTTGGCGCCCTCCGTTCGGCCCGCGCCCGGATCTCGGGGGCGCGCAGCAATGCCCGGACCTGTCCGATGACGGCCGCCTCGATCTCACCGGCGGCGATGCTGCGCACTGGGCAGGACTCGTGGCCGGAATGGATCGCCTTCATGCAGGTATAGTACCGGTACAGCCGACCCTTCTTTCGGGTCGAAGTTGGCGTCATAGCCCGGCCACAATTGGCGCAGACGATCAGCCCCTTCAGCGGCGCCGGGGTCGATGACCGCACCGCATTGGCCCGCTTCCTGGGCGCATTGTCGGTCTTCACCGCCACCACCTTGTCCCAGGTGACGCGGTCGATGATGGCGGGATGCTCGCCGGCATGGGCTTCGCCCTTGTGGACGGCCTCACCGAGATAGACCCGGTTGTCGAGCAGCTTGTAGAGGAAGTTCTTGGTGATGGGCGCGCCGTCGCGGTGCTTGCCGTCTTGGGTGGTCCAGGACTTGGTATGGTGACCGGCGGCGTTGAGTTCCTTCACCAGCAGGGTGGCGGAGCCGACCTTGAGGAAGCGGTCGAAGATGTGGCGGACCAGATCGGCCTCGGGCTGGTTGACCACCAGCTTGCGGGCGACCACATCGTAGCCCAAGGGCGGGACGCCGCCCATCCACATGCCCTTGCGCCGGGAGGCGGCGAATTTGTCGCGGATGCGCTCGCCGATCACTTCCCGCTCGAACTGGGCGAAGGACAGCAGGATGTTGAGCGTGAGGCGCCCCATGCTGGTCGTCGTGTTGAACGATTGGGTCACCGACACGAAGGTGACGGCGTTGCGGTCGAACACCTCGACCAGCTTGGAGAAATCCATCAGCGAGCGCGACAGGCGGTCGATCTTGTAGACCACCACCACATCGATCAACCCGGCCTCGATGTCGGCCAGCAGGCGCTTCAGGGCGGGACGCTCCAGGTTGCCGCCGGAGAAGCCGCCATCATCGTAATGGTCCGGCACCGGCACCCAGCCCTCGGCCCGCTGGCTGGTGATGTAGGCCTCGCAGGATTCTCGTTGGGCGTCGAGGCTGTTGAATTCCATCTCCAGGCCCTCTTCCGAGGACTTGCGGGTATAGATGGCGCAGCGAACCTTGCGGATCGGCTTGGGCGAGTTCATCGGCTGGCCTCCAGCTTGCCATGCTTGCGCAGCCCGAAGAACAGCGGCCCATTCCAGCGGGTGCCGGTGATGGCGCGGGCCACCGCCGACAGGCTCTGGTAGCGGCGGCCCTGCCATTCGAAGCCGTCGGCCAGCGCCGTCACTTCCTGCATCACCCCCTGCCATTCCCGGATCAGCTTGGTGCCGACGATCGGGGCGGTCATGTCCTTGGGTTTCGGCTTCTTCTTGCCGTCCAACTCGTCGACCAGATCGTCGAGGCGGCGTTCGGCCTGGACCGACAGGCCGCCGAAGGCCAGTTCCTGAATCCGGTAGGCCAGTCGCTTGACCAGGAAGGTGCGGTTGTAGGGCGGCGGCTCGGTGCCGGTCAGCTCCCGCCACATCGCCTTCAACTTGGGCGTCGGCAGGGTCGGCAATTCAGCCACCTGGGAAAGGATCGCGGTTGTCATTTACGGGGTCTCCTGCAATTGCGGTCGGACCCATGGACGCTCTGGTGACCAGTGAAGTCGACGGAACAGTCTCCGGCGTCGGCAGATAAACGAGTGGACTTCCGCGCCATCAGGCGCATGGCCCCGGTCACCAGGATCTCGGCGATTTCGTCGAGGCGCTCGGCGGCGGTCATATGGTCGGGATGGAGGGCGAGGGACATGGGAGAAAACCTGATTGTGTTGCCTATGACTCCCTGTACCGGCGCATCCTCCATTCCGTCCCAAGAGGGGCCTATGCGACGCTCTGGCTGGCCAGCCCCAACGCCTTCCACAACTTGGACACCTTCTTCTTGACCGTACTCTCGTCGGGCACGGCGGCGCCCTTGTCATCGAACCAGCCGAGCAGGTTCAGAACCATTTCTTTCTGTGTGGACGGAGGGCCATCGTCGTGAAGACGGCGGCAGGTTTCGATCCAGAAACTTTCCCAATCATATTTCGGGGGCGCACCTGGTCCGCCACGGCTGAGAGATGGGGCGGAGACATCCCTGGGCGCCGGTGCATTGTTCGCCTCGAAACGCTCGACCTCTTCCCGACGGATAAGGAGATCATCCGGAGCGACGACAAATTCGGGAAGGTCTTCTTGGCGGCGGATTTCGATGTAGCCGTCAGGCTCAACAGGCATCACGGAGTCGATGACCCGAGGCCCGTGCTTTATAATGCTCCAAGCGTCGTTGCGTTTAAGGTCGAAGATCCCAGTGAGGTACTGCCATCCCTCCGGCAACCGCTGCCACTCATCGATATCGACTTTCTGCCATTCGCCAACTTCCGCCCGCACACCTGAAAGACCGATGGATAGGACGAGCTTTTGGTCAAGAGCCAGAGCGCCGATATGCGGCGGTTTTACGCCCCAGCGGTCGCACAGATCCGCCAGGGTCAAGAAAGAAATGTTGGGCATGGCCATGATCATCAGCCTCCCTCGACGGCGCGCAGGCGGCGGTAGGCGCGCACCACCTTGGCGACATCGCGCTGCATGTCAGGCGGGAATCGCTCGGCGGCGACAAACAGGTCGTCGAGACGAACCCCCAGCACGGCGGCGGCCTTCTCGATCAAATCGTCGCGGGGCGGCTTCTCGCATTCCCGTTCAATGCGCGACCAATAGGCGGGGGAAACCCCGAGGCGGCTGGCGAAATCATTGAGGCCAATGCCCAATTCGTTGCGGCGGACGCGGATATAGGATCCGAACGGCATCATGCCCTCCCTTGGCCGGTGACGAGACGGTACTTGCGCAAGCGGACCCAGATGAAGGATGGGGACACCCCGAAAATTCCAGCGAGATCGTCGAGCAGCGCATCCTGCTCGGCCATGCCCCACCGCCGGCCATCAATCACCGGGTAGCCAGGTTTGCCGGCATGGTCGGAGCCGTTGACCAGGGTGACGCCGAATTCACCAGCGCGCATCACCATGGTGCGATGAAGCAAGTCTGGCGGCGCCAGCAATCCACCCATGAACTCGTTGGCCCGATACTCCGACCAATATTCCTCGTTCTTCGGGCCAGCGGCGTCGAAATGCGCCTCGTCGGGGGTGACGTGGCGGGATTTGCTCCGGCAGGCGATGACCGAGGCCGGGCCATCGAATATGGCGTGTCCTAATTCATGGGCGGCGGTGCTGGCGGCGAGATCGGACCGATCCCCGATCACGGCGGGATTGAGGCTGAGATAGATGTTTTGGGGGCTGTCGGAATCGTATTCGCAGGCCCCGGCCACAGGCCGCCCCAGTTCATCGTGAACCTCGTTCCCGCAGTCCCAGACCGGCTCGAAGCGAATACCGTTGATCACCAGCAATTCCACCCGGCGGATCAGGGTGTCGGCCGGAAGCGGCTTTGGCCACAGGCCGCCGCAAATCTGACGGCGGACATCGCGGGCGATCGACCAGATGGCGCTGGCGGCCAGGGGGCGCGCCTCGCCGGTGGGCGAGACGCTGGGGAAGGTTGCGGTCACGACGGCCATCGCTGGCTCCTTGGCTGCAAACCGTGACCTAATCAGTCAACGGTATTGTTCGCATATTGTTCCTTAAGGCTGGCTTTGTCGAGTCATTCCGGTGGGGCGGAACTGTTGACGAGCGATCGCCGCCGTGGCCGTCAAAATAGGCCTGAAACGCCTTGTTTTCTGAGGCATTTGTGAGGGGCGGAAAGGGGGTTTATTCCCCTTTATTCCCCTTTCCGCCTCTCCACCCCTTCGATTGTCGTGCTTCTGTGGCATCCGAAATGAACGCCACCCAGAACGAGATCAATCATGGGAATGCAACAGCAAATCAGCGACAAGGACATCACCGGCATTGGCTTGGCCACCGCGGATCGGTGTGCCCGCCGGATCGGCCGCACTCTGCGTCTGCCGGCGGCTGATATCGGCGATGTCCGCCAGGATCTGCTGCTGGAACTGGTGCGCCGAGCCCCCCGATTCGACGGTCAGGCCGGCTGGCCGACCTTCGCCAGGCTGGTCATCCGCCACGCCGGGCAGGACGTGGCCGACCGCCTCATCCGTGATCGCCGCCGACATGGTGGATCAATCGACGATACCGAGCAGACCAGCGAAGACGACGGCCTTGCCGCCTGGTGGGCAGGCGGCGTCACCGGAGCGGGCGCCATCCACCTGCGTCTCGACCTGCAACGGTTCTTGGACGGCCTGCCCCATCGGTTGCAGCACCTCTGTCGCCTTCTGACCGAAGAGGACCGCGCCACGGCCCTGGTCGAGTCCGGTTTCTCGCGCAGCGAGTTCTTTCGCCAGATCCATGAGCTTCGCATGCGCCTTCGCGCCCATGGCCTCACCCCCTTGGGACGATCCGGCCAGTGCGTCGGTACATAGCCAATAACCCGAAAAACAGGACGACGACGATGACCGCAATTTCCCCCCACCCTGATTTCCCTGCCCGTTCCCTGCCGGTGGACGAGAACGGTATCTGCGACTGGCTGGCCGACGCCACTCCGGGGGCCACCCTGATCTATTACCGCGGCCATCTCGGCCATGACCGGATGCCCAGCACCAAGGTGCTGCCGGAAGTGCTGCGCCGCCAGGTTGTCGATGTTGCCACCCGCATTCAGCAGGCGGCCGAGGCCGAGCGCGTCTTCCTGCTCCAGCGCCGCAATGGCGATGACGATTTCAGCTATCTGGCCATCAAGGCGGCCGGGCACCCGCGTTCCTCGATCACCAGAGGTGGTCGGCGGTGAGTTTGTTCTTTCAACCATCCAAGGAGATCCAATAATGGCGATATCCCTCGCATCGCTGAAGCGCAGTTCCGCGCTGTCATCGCCCCGTATCCTGGTTCATGGCGTGGCCGGGGTGGGCAAGAGCACCTTCGCTTCGGCGGCCCCCAATCCGGTGTTCATCCTCACCGAGGATGGCCTGGGCACTCTCGACATCCCCCATTTCCCGCTGGCCCGCAGCTTCGACGAGGTGATGGAGGCGCTGGCCGCCCTCTATTCCGAGGACAACGACTTCCGCACCGTGGTGATCGACAGCGTCGACTGGCTGGAGCCGCTGATCTGGGCGCGGGCATGCAAGGACAATGGCTGGAAATCCATCGAGGACCCCGGCTACGGCAAGGGCTACGTCGCCGCGCTGGACCTGTGGCGTCAGTATATCGACGGTCTCAACGCGCTCCGCGATGAGAAGGGCCTGACGATCATCCAGATCGCCCATACCGAGATCAAGCGCTTCGACAGCCCCGAGCACGATCCCTACGACCGCTACATCATCAAGCTGCATGCCCGAGCCGCGGCCCTGCTGCAGGAGCATTCCGACGCGGTGCTGTTCGCCAATTACCGGATCAGCACGGTCAAGAGCGATGTCGGCTTCAACAAGAAGGTGACCCGCGCTCTCGGCTCCGGCGAGCGGGTGCTCTACTCCGCCGAACGTCCCGCCTTCCTCGCCAAAAACCGCTACGGCCTGCCCGATGTGCTGCCGCTGTCGTGGGACGCCTTCGCGTCCGCGATGCCCCAATTCCAAGCTCAATCCTAACCGACAAGGAACCATCATGGCCAATCTCGGAAATTTCGACGCCACCACCGTCGATCCCGCCAAATCCGCCGACGTGCTGCCTCCCGGCAAATACGTGGTGCAGATCGTCGCCAGCGAAATGCGGGTCACCAAGGACGGCATGGGCCAGTACCTGTGGCTGGAACTCGACGTGCTGGAAGGCGATTCCCTGGGGCGCAAGCTGTTCGACCGCCTCAATCTGGTCAACAACAACCCCAGCACGGTGGAAATGGCCCAGCGCACCCTGTCGGCCATCTGCCATGCCACGGGTCGGATGCAGGTCCAGGACAGCGAAGAACTCCACCTGATCCCCATGCTGGCCGATGTGCGGGTGCAGCCGCCGAAGAACGGCTACGGCGAATCCAACACCATTCGCTATCAGCCGCTCGACCAAGCCGCCGCTCCGGCGCCGGCCACCCGTCCCGCTACGGTCACCCCGTCGGCCAAACCTGCGACGCAATCCGCCCAACCCCGCCCGGCCACCGCGCCGTGGCGCCGGAGCGCGTGAGCATCAACAGGAACGATGCCGCCGTCGTCAGGTCGCCAAACATGAGCGGCGGCGGCATCTCCACCCAGGACATTGGAGAACATCCATGGATGACAGGATCATAGAGGCGGAGGCACCCCCGAGCAATCCGCCCACCACCAGGGAAGAGTGCCGGCAGCGTCTGGCCCAACTTCAGAACGACATCACCGCGATTCGCACTGAGATCGCTGCCGCCGACATGGACCGCCAAGCCGGTCGTCGGCGAATGGACGCCCGCTGGTACCACCGCGCCCGCACCGCGTTGCGCCACCGCCAGCGCGAGGTGGCCGAGGTCGCCGCCCTGATGGCTCGCCTGCCGGGCCGCAAGGATGCCTTGAAGGACCTGCTGATCGAGGTGGTGCGGGCCGATTACGACGAGACCGGCTGGCACAGGGTGATGGACGAGGCCCACCGGCGTCTCGATGCGCGGGGAGCCGCAATATGACCGCGCTGCCGCCCCCTCCCAGCCCCACCATCGAAGCGATCTACGCCGCCTATGAGGCCAGTGCCGAGGACGGCTTTCGCCTTCATCTCGGCGCATCGCTGATCGGCAAGGAGTGCCTGCGCGCCCTGTGGTGCGACTTTCGCTGGACCACGCGGGCTGGCTTTCCCGGCCGGGTGCTGCGGCTGTTCGAGACCGGGCAGTTGGAGGAGGCCCGCATCGTGCGCGACCTGCGCCGCACCGGCGCCACCGTGCTGGAGGTCGATCCCGAATCCGGGCGTCAATGGCGGGTCGAAGCCCATGGCGGGCATTTCGGCGGCTCGCTCGACGGCGTGGCCCTGGGCCTGCTGGAGGCGCCCAAGACCTGGCATGTGCTGGAATTCAAGACCCACTCGGCCAAGTCCTTCGCCGATCTGAAGCGCCAAGGCGTGCGGGGGTCCAAGCCGCGCCACTTCGCCCAGATGCAGGTCTATCTCCACCTCACCGGCATGACGCGGGCCATGTATGTGGCGGTGTGCAAGGATACCGACGAGATTTACGTCGAGCGCATCCCGGCCGACAGGGCCGTGGGCGGAACCCTGGTGGCCATTGCCGGTCGCGTCATCAATGCCGCCCGTCCGCCGGAACGGCTGTCCGCCGATCCGGCATGGTGGCAATGTCGGTGGTGCGAACACCATCCCCTCTGCCATGAGGCGGGCGCCGCCGAGCGCAATTGCCGCACCTGCCTGCATTCGACTCCGGTGGAGGGTGGTTGGCACTGCGCCCGCCACGACCGTGGCCTCTCCTCCGCCGACCAGCGGCGAGGCTGCGAGCTTCATCTCTACATTCCCGATCTGGTGCCGGGCGAGCCCATGGATGCCGGAGACGATCATGTGGTCTACCGCATGAAGACCGGCGCCACCTGGATCGACGGGAGGGCGCCATGCTGACGCTCCGCCCTTACCAACAGGCGGCCATCACCGCCATCTACGACTATTTCGGCCGGAAATCCGGGCACCCGCTGATCGTCATTCCGACAGCCGGCGGCAAGGCTCTGGTGTTGTCGGCCTTCATCAAGGAGGTGCTGGAGAACTGGCCAGATCAGCGCATCCTGGTGGTCACCCATGTCCGCGAACTGATCGCCCAGAACTATGCCGAGCTGATCGGCCTGTGGCCCGACGCCCCCGCCGGCATCTATTCCGCCGGACTGGGCAAGCGTGACCTCGGCGCCCGCATCCTGTTCGCCGGCATCCAGTCGATCCACAAGCGGGCCTACGACATCCAGCAATGCGATCTGGTCCTGATCGACGAGGCCCATCTGATCCCCTGCGCCTCGGACACCATGTACCGGCGCTTCCTCGACACCCTGGCCAGGATCAATCCCCATCTCAAGGTGATCGGCTTTACCGCCACGCCCTATCGCCTCGACAGCGGCATGCTGCACGAGGGCGGTGGCGCCCTGTTCACCGACATCGCCTACGAGGTGTCGGTGCGCGATCTGATTGATGCGGGATTTCTCTGCCCGCTGGTCAGCAAATCCGCCGCGACGAAGTTGGACGTCACCGGTGTCGGCAGCCGAGGCGGCGAATTCATCCCCAGCCAGCTTCAGGCGGCGGTCGACAAGGACTCTATCACCCGTGCCGCCATTGACGAGGTGGTGGCCTATGGCCAGGACCGTCGCTCCTGGCTGGCGTTCTGCTCCGGGGTCGAGCATGCCGAGCATGTGGCCCAAGCCATTCGGGATCGCGGGTTTTCCTGCGCCACTATCTTCGGCGACACCCCCAAGGGGGAGCGCGACCGGATCATCGTCGCCTTCAAACGCGGTGAAATCCGCGCCCTGGCCTCAATGGGGGTGCTGACCACCGGCTTCAACGCCCCCGCCGTCGACCTGATCGCCATGCTGCGTCCGACCAAATCGGCGGGCCTCTATGTCCAGATGGCCGGACGCGGCACTCGGCTGTCACCCGGTAAATCAAACTGCCTGGTGCTGGACTTCGCCGGCAATGTCGCCCTGCACGGCCCCATCGATGCGGTAATGCCCTCGGCCCCCGGCAAGGGAGACGGCGAGCCGCCGACCAAGGTGTGTCCCGGCTGCGACAGTATTCTCGCGGCGGCCATGCGCAAATGCCCCGATTGCGGCCATGACTTCCCCCCGCCGGAACTCAAGATCGAGGCTACCGCCAGCACGCTGGAGGTGCTGTCCACCGGCCAGCCGCAATGGGTGTCGGTGTCCGACATCTCCTACGATTTGCACGAGAAGCCCGGCAAGCCCCCCAGCATGCTGGTCAGCTATCTCTGCGGCATGGTCCGCCACCGCGAATGGGTGTGCATCGAGCATGACGGCTATGCCCGCCAGAAGGCGGTGCAGTGGTGGCAGAAGCGGGCGCCCGGCTTGCAGGTGCCCACCACCGTCGAGCAGGCGCTGATGCAAGCCGACAGCCTGAGGGTGCCGATCGAGATCGCGGTGCGCCCCAGCGGCCGGTTCACCGAGGTGGCCGGCGCGAGATTCACATGATCTGCGCCGTCTGCAACCGCGAGGGACGCGGCTTCGGCTTTATCCCGCGTCTCGCTCGGCTGCGTGGCCCGCCCGAAGCCGCTTGCTCCATGACCTGTCTCGACACCATCGCCCGCTGGAGAAGAACCATGATCGATCCTACCCCCAACGAGATCACCGCCATGGAGCATGGCGGACAGATGGGCGGCGAGTATCTGGACAGCATCGCCAAGACCAATCTGGCGGCATTGTCGCCGGAGCAATGGCAGACCTTCGTCGAGGCGGTGATCACCGGCTATTGCGACCATCTGCGTGATCTCGCAGGCCGCGACCGGGGACGTCTCGACGGCATGGCTGGGGAGGTGCCGTTCTGATGGAGGCCGCCCAAGACTTCATGGCCCGTTTCGGGGCACGGCTGGTGGATAACGGCTATCCGGCGATACCCATCTGGCCGGGCTCCAAGAAGCCGGGACGCTTCCAGGCTGGCGCCTGGTGCGATTACCCGGCCTGGACCCGCCATTGCGACCGTCCGACCACCCTGATCGAGGTCGAGACCTGGGCCACTTGGCCCGATGCCGCCATCGGGCTGGCCTGCGGCACCCTGGTCGGCATTGATATCGACGTGCTCGATCCCGACATCGCCCACCGGTTGGAGCGGCTGGCCCGCGACATGCTGGGCGACACGCCCTTGCTCAGGATCGGCAAGGCCCCCAAGCGGCTGCTGGTGTATCGGGCTGATGTGCCATTCTCCGGCCCCAAGCGGGCGCCGCTGGAGATCCTGGCCCATGGGCGGCAATTCGTCGCCTTCGCCATCCACCCGGATACCGGCCAGCCCTATGTGTGGCCGGAGGATTCGCCGCTCACCGTGGCGCTCGACGATCTGCCGGTGGTCACCGAGGACTCGGTGCGCGCCTGGCTGGATGCCGCCATCGCCCTGCTGCCACCCGAACTGCGCCCAGCCACCTTGGAATCGCCGCCCGCCTTGATGCTGTCCACCAGCCCCCAGCGCGGCACCCTGGCAGCGGTGCGATCCGCGCTCGCCCATATCCCCAACGCCGATCTCGACTACGATTCCTGGGTGCGGATCGGCATGGCGGTAAAGGGAGCCATCGGCGAAGACGGGGCATCGCTGTTTGCATCCTGGTCGGCAATGTCGGCCAAGGACGTCCCCGCCGCCACCGCCAAGGCCTGGGCCAGTTTCCGCCCCACCACCATCGGCGCCGGCACCATCTACCATTTTGCCATGGAGCGCGGCTGGCAGCCCGACCCTGTCCTGGTGCTGGACGGCAGCACGCCCCAGGACGAGGTCCATCCCGCCGCCGGTCTGCTGGCCAAGCTCGCGGCCACTCCCGCCGAACCGACACCGACGGTGCAGACCGTTCCATTCCCGCCACAGGATTTCTTCGCCGTGGACGGAGCACTGAAGCTGATGGTCGATTACATCGTCACCACCGCCATTCGCCCCCAGCCGGTTTTGGCCATAGGAGCCGCCCTGTGTGCGTTGGGAGTCCTGATGGGCAGGCGATACCGCACCCCCTCCAACCTGCGCAGCAATCTCTACGTGGTCGGCATGGCCGCCAGCGGTGGTGGCAAGGACCATGCCCGCAACGCTATCAAGGAGGCGTTCCTGGCGGCAGGGGTCGATGCCTATCTCGGTGGTAACCGACTGGCCTCCGGTGCCGGTCTGCTCACCGCCTTGCATCGTCAGCCCGCATCCCTGTTCCAGATCGACGAGTTCGGCCACTTCCTCTCCTCGGTCGTCGACAAGCGCCGCGCTCCCAAGCATTTGGCCGAGATCTGGGAGCTTCTCACCGAACTGTCCACCAGCGCGGGCGGTACGTTCTTCGGCGCCGAATACGCCGACCAGAAACTGCGCCCGCGCCAGGATATCATCCAGCCCTGCTGCGCGCTCCATGCCACCACTGTTCCCGAGACCTTCTGGGCGGCCTTGGGCAACGGCTCGCTGGGAGACGGCAGCCTTGCTCGCTTCCTGATCTTCCAGAGCGACAACGACATTCCCGATCGGGTCAAGCACCCTGCAGCCCTCGACAAGGTGCCGCCCCAATTGATCAAAGCCCTCAAGGCGATCGCCGCTGGGGTCCCCGGCCACGCCAGCGGCAACATTGCCGCCGCCGCCACCGGATCGATGATCAAGCCGACCCTCTATACCGTGCCCATGACCCTCGACGCAGAGGCGTTGTTCGATGACTTGGACGCCGACATCACCCGGCGTCAACGGCAGGCGGCACATTCCGGCCACGGCGCCGTGCTGGCCCGCGTTTGGGAGAACACCGCCAAGATCGCTCTGATCCGTGCCGTGTCCGCCGATCCACAGCGACCCGTCATCTCCCTGGCCCACGCAGATTGGGCCTGCATCGTGGTGGAGCACTGCACCAGGACCCTGCTGATCGAAGCCGAGCGGCACATCGCCGATAATGAGGCCGATGCGTTGCACAAGAAGGTGGTTCGGATTATCGAGGCGGCCGGCGACAACGGCCTGACCCGGAGTGAGCTGTACCACAAGACCCACTTCCTGGGCGACCGCCGCAACGCCGTGTTTGGGGCGCTGATCGAGGCCGAAGAGATCGAGATGTCCATAACGACAACCCGAACCAAGCCCAGGACGGTGTATCGGCGAAAAAGGTAAGAAAAATGTCCAAATATTGAAGGTGAAGAACGCCCCGTAACCCTCTGATACATCCATATAATATATAATAATATAAATAATGTAATAATATATAAGGAGATCAGGAAGAGGGTGGTGTCGGGTAGGTTATGGGTAGGGTCCAGGGAGGATGGTATGTCTCTAATGCAAAATTACATTTTTACACTGTTCCCGGAACCTCGCGATTTCCTTGGCTTTGAGGGCTGAGAATTGTGTTGGCGCCGGATCTGACATTTTCAATTTTCCCACGGCAACAGGAGGTGGCCATGTCGGTAGAGTGCGGTGATTGCAGGTTCTGGGAGGTTGAGGACATCGCAGCAAACGCTGTGGGGGATCGAGGCTTATGTCGTCGCCACGCGCCTTCGGCAGTAGCCGTGATCAAAGGGGCTGAATTCGAAGCCCGTTGGCCGTCTACCGATGATTTTGAATGGTGTGGTGAGCACCAGCCGCAACCGAACAAGACCGATTCTCTCCCAGCGGCAAAACCCTCCGCTTCCATGCCTCTCTGACCCAAAAGTCGTTCCTGACGTAGCCGTACCCGCTCATTGGATCTCGAGCGACACCACCGCCATCGGCCCGGCCGTGCTGTCGCACCTCCAAGCTCAAACCTGGAGGAAAACATGACAGCTTTGACCAAACCCCAGCCAAACCATGACGCCGATGCTTCCGGCGCCGTACTGGCCCTCGACCTGGGCACCACCACCGGCTGGGCCATGCGCCTGGCCGACGAAACCATCGTCTCCGGCACCATGGAGTTCCGCCCTGGTCGCTTCGAAGGCGGCGGAATGCGCTACCTGCGTTTCCGCTCCTGGCTCGATCACCTGCTGGGCGGCGCCAAGGGCATCAGCGCGGTATATTTCGAGGAAGTCCGCCGCCATGCCGGAACCGATGCAGCCCACATTTTCGGCGGCTTCCTGGCCCATCTCACCGCTTGGTGCGAACTCAACCACATCCCCTATCAGGGCGTGCCGGTCGGCACCATCAAGCGCCACGCCACCGGTAAGGGCAATGCCGGCAAGGACGCGGTAATCGCCGCGATGAAGGCGCGCGGGTTCAATCCCGAGGACGATAACGAGGCTGACGCCCTGGCCATCCTGTCCTGGGCCATCGACACCCAGGGAGGTGTGCGATGAAGTGGCATCCCCCTGGATTCGGTGGCAACCGCCGCGACCCCGAGCTGGTCAAGCAGGATGGCTGGAAGGAGCGCGGCGTCCTGGTCATCGCCGAGGACGACCATCGTCTCACCTGGCCCGAGCGTGAATTGATCCGTCAGCTTGGGCAAAAGCTCTATGGCAAGCGCCCTGGACAGGAGGCGTCCCATGGCTGAATTCAAACTCACCCCCAGCGAGGTGGAGGACCGCATCACCGAGGCAGCTGATGTTCTTGGGCGTTTGCCCAACACCACCATCCAGGGTTACGTCAACACCTGGCCGCCGATGGTGCGCGAGTACTGGGAATCCTATGGCGTGGCCGAGGTGAAGTTGCGGCGGCCACCGCCATCGGCCGCCGCCATCACTCGCATGGACCAGTCACTCGAATGGCTGCGGTGGCTCGACCCAATCGACGCCCAGATCGTCTGGCATCGAGCCAACAATGATCGCTGGAAGGCCATCTGCGGAAAAGTCGGCCTGTCCCGAGCCACCGTTCATAGGCACTGGATGTACGCGCTGTGCGTCATCGCCTGGAGGCTGAACGGGAACAAGGTGCCTGGGAAACGAGCGCGCGGTCACCTTGTCGAGCGTGTCAACGCTCTGCGGCAGAAAAATGAAAATGAGACATTTCTGGCCAGGACGGATTCACCGGCCGAGTGATAAATTCTGGGCACGATGACGGAAGTCGCGAGCGGGCGGCGGGGTGGCAGGAATGCCCCCCACCAGCCTCTCGGACGAAGAAACGAGAAAGTGAAAAGTGAGACATTTTTGGTCGGGACCTTGGCCATGGCGATGAGCTAGACTCCTTCCTGAGATTGAACGGGTCCTCCCTGGAGCACACGCTATGCGGGGGGCATCAGCGCCCGATTTCGCTAGCGACAGCCGAAAATTCTGGGTTTCCACTTAGGTTTCCAGTTTCCACCCCACGAGGCGCGCAAGGCCATGGCCAGCGCGCCTTTCGCATTTCCGGGGGGCTGGAAACCAGGGTGGAACCCTAGCCGCTGTTAACTACCCAAGTCCAACCCTAACGGGTCGTTTCCATGGAAACTGCCCGAACGGGTAGGTTTCCACTCCCAAGAGATCGCCCCATGCAGCTTGCTCATTCCGAGCCGGTCCCGCCGGCCATCGGCGTGATATCGCGCGCCTTGGCCGCCGAAGGGCTGGTCTATGGCAGCGTGTGCAGTGGGATCGAGGCGGCGACGGTGGCGTGGGAGCCGCTGGGCTGGCGGCCCGCTTTCTTCGCCGAGATCGAGCCCTTTCCGTCCGCCGTGCTGGCCCACCATTACCCCTATGTTCCCAACCTGGGTGACATGACCGCCATCGACGGTCGGGCATGGCGGGGCAAGATCGACGTGCTGGTGGGCGGCACGCCCTGCCAGGCGTTCTCGGTGGCGGGCCTGCGCAAGTCGCTCAACGACGCGCGCGGCAACCTTGCCCTTAAATTCGTGGACCTCGCCAATGCCATCGACCCAGCCTACACAATTTGGGAAAACGTGCCGGGTGCCTTGTCCACCCGCGATAACGCCTTCGGATGCTTTCTGGGCGGATTGGCCGGCGAAGATGGTCCGTTGCTCCCGCCAGGGGGCAAATGGACGGACGCTGGTGTTGTCGTTGGACCCACGCGCACAGTCGCGTGGCGGGTGCTCGACGCCCAATATTTCGGCTTGGCCCAACGCCGCCGCCGTGTGTTCGTTGTGGCAGGTCCTCGAGACCGGGCCGATCCCGTCGCGGTACTTTCTGAGCGCCAAGGCGTGCGCCGGGATCATCCGCCGAGCCGAGAAGCGGGGCAAGGCATTGCCCCGACAATTAGCGCACGCACTCGCGGCGGTGGCGGGCTCGGCACCGATTTTGACATCGACGGGGGACTGATCGCCGAGGCCTTCGGCGGCAACAACACCTCCGGTCCCATCGAGGTGGCCACCGCGCTGAATGCCTGCGCGTCGGCCAGCGGACGGATGGATTTCGAGAGCGAGACCTTCGTTGCCACCACCTTGCGGGCTCGCGACCTGTCCCGTGGTGTCGATAGCGACTGCACCGACACGCTGATTGCCCATTCCCTTCGCGGCGAAGGCTTCGACGCCTCGGAAGACGGCACCGGACGCGGCACGCCGCTGGTGCCGGTGACCTTCAATTTGCGCGGCCGGGACGGCGGGGCGCAGGCCGAGATCGATGCCGACAACCTTGCCAGCCTCCGGGCGGCCAGCGGCGGATCAAGCCGCAGCTACGTGGCCTTCGCCCAGAATCAGCGGGACGAGGTTCGCCCTCTGGACGTTGCCGGTGCCCTGGCCGCCGAGCCTGGGACCAAACAGCAGACCTATGTCGCCTTCGATTGTAAGGCTGGCACCGGGTTCCAGACGGTCGAGGCCGATGGCGTCACCCCGACCTTGCGGGCGATGAATGCCCTGGGGCGTGACAATGCCGGTGGCCAGTTGGCGGTCCAGCACGGCATGGCGGTGCGCCGATTGACGCCCCGCGAATGCGAGCGGCTACAGGGATTTCCCGACGATTACACCCTCATCCCTTGGCGCGGCAAGCCGGCGGACAGGTGCCCCGACGGCCCCCGCTATCGGGGCCTGGGGAATTCCATGGCTGTTCCGGTGATGTCCTGGATCGGCAGCCGCATCCAGGCCGCAGGAAAATGACAATGGCCCATCCGTTTCCCGATACCGTCGAGCATTGGAGCATCGACCGGCTGATCCCCTATGGCCGCAATGCGCGGACCCATTCGGACGGCCAGGTCGCCCAGATCGCTGCCAGCATGGTGGAGTTCGGCTGGACCAACCCGGTGCTGGCCGACAGCAAGGGCAACGTCATCGCCGGGCATGGCCGACTGGCCGCCGCCAAATCCCTCGGCCTGGATACGGTGCCGGTGGTGATCCTCGACCATCTGACCGAGGCCCAGCGCCGCGCCTATATTTTGGCTGACAACAAGCTTGCTCTCAATGCGGGATGGGATGAAGAAACCCTGGCGGCGGAGCTGCACGCGCTGAACGGCGATGGCTACGATCTCGGCGTCATCGGCTTCTCCGACGAGGAGTTGGACGCCCTGATGGCTCCCCTTGATGACGAGGGCGACGGCCAGGGTGATGAAACCGGTGAGGACGAGGTGCCGGAACCGCCCGCCGATCCGGTGACGCGGCCGGGTGATCTGTGGATCTTGGGCCAACATCGCCTGCTTTGCGGCGACAGCACCATCCTGGCCGATGTGGAGAAGGTGCTGGGTGGCCCCCCCGCTAACATGTGTTTCACCGACAGCCCGTACAACGTTGATTACGGCGCACCGGGCAAGGGAGGCAAAGGCCGTCGCATCCTCAACGATGCCCTGGGCGGCGGGTTCAAGCAGTTCCTGTACGACGTCTGCGTTAACATCCTGGCCGTGACCAAGGGTGCGGTCTACATGTGCATGTCGTCGTCGGAGTTGCACACCTTACAAAGCGCCTTCCTGGAGGCTGGCGGGCACTGGTCGACGTTCATCATCTGGGCCAAGAACACCTTCACCCTGGGGCGCTCGGATTATCAGCGCCAATATGAACCGATCCTGTACGGCTGGAAGGAAGGTGGCGGCCATTACTGGTGCGGCGCCCGCGACCAGGGGGACGTCTGGTCGATCAACAAACCGGCCCGGAACGACCTCCATCCGACCATGAAGCCGGTGGAACTGGTGGAACGGGCTATCGGTAATTCATCGCGGGAGAACGAGATCATCCTCGATCCGTTCGGCGGTTCCGGCACCACCCTGATCGCCTGCGAACGCATGGGGCGGCAGGCTCGGCTGCTGGAACTCGACCCCAAATACGTCGATGTCATCGTCCTGCGTTGGCAGGAGCAGACTGGCGAAGCAGCCATTCTGGATGGTGATGGCCGCTGCTTCGACGACATCGCCGCCGGGAAGGCGGTCAGCGCCGGGTGATCCGGCGCAGGGAATGCTGGTATTTGGCGTCGGAAGGTTTCCAGTTAAGCGGCTTGCAGCCGAGTCGTAGATCACGGTTCCAGAATTCCAGGATCTGCTGGTTGGAATAGCCCCGGCCCCGGAAGTACTCGAAATCGGTCTGCGACCATTGAGGATGGGCCTTCAGGGCCGCGGTGGGGCGGACGGTCAACCGGGCCGCCATGGTCACTTCGCCTCCTGGCCAGCGGTAAATGCGGCTTCCAGGGCCTTCTTGATCTGCCAAACCGACAACTCGTGGAAGTCGAGGCGGTCGCTGTTGCGGGTGTCCAGGGTTTCCAGGTTCAGGATCTGGGTGGCGATCTCGGTCAGGGCTTGGTCTCGGGTTTTCATGCTCTTGGCCTTCCGTTGTGGTGGGGCCAGTACCGCTCTATGTCGCCGACAGATCAAGTCGATTAAGCGTGCAATTTCAATAAGGTGATCGATTGCATCAATCTCGCCGCATGTCCATGGTTGAGGCCGCCGCCAACGTGGTGATCGGTTACGGCATCGCGGTCGCCACCCAGGTGCTGGTGTTCCCGATCTTCGGCATTCACATCACCATGGCCGATGATCTGGCGATCGGCTTGGTGTTCGCCGTGGTGTCTTTGGCTCGGGGCTTCATGCTGAGGCGGGTCTTTGAACGGCTCCGGTGACAAATTGGCGACATGCCCTTAATCTTCTTCCGGGATTCTTGTCCGGGAAGGAAAAACAGCATGAGCAAGACCGCGATTTCCAAAGCCATTCGCACCGCCACCGGCTGCACCGCCGCCCAGGCCGACGAAGCTGTCGATGCCTTGGTGGCCACCATTCTGGATGGCGTGAAGTCCGAAGGCCGCTTCCGGATGATTGGATTTGGGACCTTCTCGAAGTCCGAGCGCCCGGCCCGGCAGGGCCGCAATCCCCAGACCGGCAAGACCATTGAGATCGCGGCGTCCTCGACCATCAAGTTCAAAGCGTCGTCGTCGCTGAAGAAGTAGGCTGAAGAATGGCGGTTGATCCCGAGCAGGTGGCGCGCAGCGCGGACGATCTGATCGATCACTACGGTCAAACCGCTCTCGAAGTAGCCCGCCAGCAGGCTGAACGTGCGTCGAGGACAGGTGATCATCCTGCCCTCGATCTCGCCCTGATGGTTTTGACGGAAATCGAGCGCCGTCAGACTGCAGAATCCAATTTGTAAACCCGGCCCCGGCCTTCGATCTTCTCGCTGGTGACGTCCAGGCCGAGCTTCTTCTTTAAGGCCCCGGCGATGGCTCCCCTCGCAGTGTGGGCCAACCACCCGAACTCGGCGGTGATTTCGGCGATGCTGCTGCCCTCGGGCCGCTTCAGCATGGCGATCAGCGCCTCTTGCTTGGTGCCTTCGCGGGGCTTGCGGGCCGGTTTCGCGACGTGGGCGTCCGTGGGCGGGGATTCTGCCTCGTCGGCCATGTCAGTCGCCGGTTCTTCTTCCGGCGCCGTGTCCGCGCCCGTGTCGGCGACAATGCCCAACGCCGTGTAGGCGGCGGCCGTGGCAACTAGCGTTAGCGGGGTTCTGTCGTCGTCTTCGCGCCAGACCGGGGCACCGGCTTCAACCGGTATCGCCTCGATCAAGCCCTTCTTGATCATGCTGGTCAGCACCATGTCGACTGCGCCGCCCTTCAAGGATGTGGTGATCGGCAGGACCAGCCCGCCCTCGCGGGCGCAGGCAGCGGACAGGATGACGGACTGGGTATCGGAAAGTTGAATCGTGGTCATGGTGGTTCCTCTCGGGTGCGGCGCGGTCAATCCGCGCCCTGTACCACCCCGAGCCCAACCGGGCGGACCCGGTCGAGCGATGCGGGAACCAAGGACGTCAGGCGGCCATGTTGGCCAGAAGGCGTCGGGCTTCGTAAATGGCCGTCCACATGGCGCGGTCATCGGCTGGCCCGTCGGTTGTTTCGATCTCGGTGGCTGCGCGGTCGATGGCCCGCAGCGTTTTCACCATGGCGGCATTATCAGTGCGCAGGCGGTCGAGTTCGGCGGAGTCGGTCATCTATGTCTCCTTATCTTGACGGTGCTGCCGACGAGGCCCGACGTCAGGCTGCCGCGTCGGCCATGACCTCGAAATGGGTGACGAAGCCGGTGAGGTAGGGCAGCCCGTGCGGGATTCCGGTTTCCCGCGCCGTTCGGCGGCTGATGGTCCAGGCCATCCAGCGGGCCTCCGCCGCATCGATCGCCGCCGCCAGCCCGAGACCGCGAAACAATCCGTTCGCGACGTCGTCGGCGAAGTGGCGGCCTTGGGTGCTGTCGAGGAAATCGCGTACCGCCGTGTCGGGGCAGCCGGTGACGAGTTGGATCGCTGGCATCGCCAGTTCCCAGGCTTCGGTCGGGTCGGCGTGGTCGTGGATCGTTCCGAAGAATCCAAAATCAATATTGGCGGTGGGGAGGATGGTGTTGGGCATGCTGGTCTCCTCTGTTCGTGGAACCATCCATCGCTCTGTCGGCCCGGCACATCAACTGGAATAGCGGATCATTTCCTTTCGTTTTAAGGCTTCGATCATGGGGGTGTCCGTTCGCGAATATGCCCGCAGGCGTGGTGTCAGCCATACCGCCGTGCGCAAGGCGGTTCAGACGGGCCGGATTCCACAGGAGCCCCATGGCACCATCGACCCGGTAAAGGCCGACGCCGCCTGGGATTCCCAGACCGACCCGGCCCGTAAGGCGGCAGCACCGCCGCCCTCAATGCCATCCCCCACCCCGAAGCCATCCTCGTCGCCATCACTCCAGCGCGAGACCGTTCCGCCATTGCCCAGCACCTCCGGCGCCACCTTCAACCAAGCCCGCACGGCCCATGAAGTCGCCAAGGCCCAGAAAGCCCGTATCCAGGTGGACCGCCTCAAGGAAGAGGTGGTCGATCGGGCGCGGGCCACCGCCCTGGTGTTCAAGTTGGCCCGGCAGGAACGCGATTCCTGGATCACCTGGCCGGCGCGGGTCGCCGGGCAGATGGCCGCGGAGATCGGCATCGACCCGCATGTGATGCAGACCCTGCTGGAAGCCCATGTCCACGCCCATCTCGACGAACTCGCCGCCATCGAGCCGAACTTCCGATGACGCGCTTGGGTTCCGTGGGGCCGATGCTGTGCTGCTGGCATGGCAGGACGGGATGCGTCCTGATCCCCGCCTGACCGTTTCCCAATGGGCCGATCAGCACCGCATGCTGTCCAGCCGGGCCTCGGCGGAACCGGGCCGGTACCGCACGGCCCGTACCCCTTACATGCGCGACATCATGGACGCGCTGTCGCCTACCAATCCGGTACAGCGGGTGGTGTTCATGAAGGCGGCCCAGGTGGGGGCGACCGAAGCCGGGTGCTGCTTCATCGGCTTCGTCATCCACCATGCGCCGGGGCCGATGCTCTGCGTCCAGCCGACGGTGGAGATGGCGAAACGGGCGTCCCGCCAGCGCATCGACCCGCTGATCGAGGAAAGCCCGGCCATCCGGGAACGGGTCAAACCGGCCCGCTCGCGCGACGCCGGCAATACCATGCTATCGAAGGAC
Source organism: Paramagnetospirillum marisnigri (assembly GCF_001650715.1). GTDB lineage: Bacteria > Pseudomonadota > Alphaproteobacteria > Rhodospirillales > Magnetospirillaceae > Phaeospirillum > Phaeospirillum marisnigri. The sequence goes on from NZ_LWQT01000041.1 coordinate 61,998, forward strand.
TTTCCCGGCGGCACCCTGGTGCTGACCGGCGCCAATAGCGCGGTGGGCCTTCGCTCCATGCCGGCCCGGTACCTGTTTCTCGACGAGGTCGACGCCTATCCGGCTTCCGCCGACGACGAAGGCGATCCGGTGGGGTTGGCCGAGGCGCGGTCTCTGACCTTCGCCCATCGCCGAAAGGTGTTCCTGGCCTCGACGCCGACCATCCGGGGCATGTCGCGGATCGAGCGGGAATACGAGGCCAGCGACCAGCGCCGGTTCTTCGTGCCGTGCCCCCATTGCGGGACCATGCAGTGGCTGAAATTCGAGCGGCTGCGCTGGGACAAGGGCCGCCCCGAGACGGTGCGCTATCACTGCGAAGCCTGCGAGCAGGAGATCGCCGAGCACCACAAAGGCGCCATGCTGGCGGCAGGCGTTTGGCGGGCGACGGCCACGGGCACTGATCCCGGTACCATCGGCTTTCACATCTCGGCGCTGTATTCGCCGCCGGGCTGGCAGTCGTGGCGGGACATCGTCCGCCTGTGGGAAGCGGCGCAAGGAAATGACGATGCCCTGCGGGTGTTCAAGAACACCGTGCTGGGCGAAACCTGGACCGAATCCGGCGAGGCCCCAGACTGGCAGCGGCTCTATGACCGCCGCGAAACCTGGGCCAATGGCAGTGTGCCGGAAGGCGGGTTGTTCCTCACCGCCGGGGCCGATGTCCAGAAGGACCGCGTCGAGATCGATGTCTGGGCCTGGGGCCGCAACCTGGAAAGCTGGCTGGTAGACCACATCGTCATCGACGGCGGTCCCGAGAAGGCCGAGACATGGACGAGCCTGGAACAGGTGTTGGCGAAGACTTGGACCCATGCGAGCAGCGCGGCCCTGAAGATCGCCCGTCTCGCCATCGACTCTGGCTACGAGTCCTCGGCGGTCTACACCTGGGGCCGCAGGATGGGCGTTGGCCAAGTCTCGCCGATCAAGGGCGTCGAGGGCTTCAACCGCTCCAGCCCGGTGTCGGGGCCGACCTTTGTGGACGCTACCGAGGGCGGCAAGAAGGTGCGCCGTGGTGCCCGCCTCTGGACGGTGGCGGTGTCCACCTTCAAGTCGGAGACCTACCGGTACTTGCGCCTGGAGCGGCCCACCGACGAGGAACTGGCCGAGGGAATCCGTTTCCCGGCCGGAACGGTGCATCTGCCATCGTGGGCAGACTCGGAGTGGTGCAAGCAGTTCGTCGCCGAGCAGTTGGTGACGGTCAAGAACCGGCGCGGCTTCACCAAACTGGAATGGCAGAAGCTGCGCGAGCGCAACGAGGCGCTGGATTGCCGGGTTTATGCCCGCGCCGCCGTCTGGATCGTCGGCGCCGACCGCTGGTCAGAGGCCAAATGGCGGGATCTCGAGAAGCAGGTGGCGATGAACGACCGGCTTCCCGCCAGTGACCCGGAGGCGGGCCAGATCCGCCGCACCGTTCGTCGCCCCCGGCGGATCATCAAGTTCAGCGGAATGCACTGATCATGACTCTCGACGAGATGAAGGCTGAGCGCGAGCGGGTGCTGGCGCGACGCAACTCACTGGTGGCTCGCGTCACGGTTGGCGACCGCACCGTCCAATACGACCTGACCCAGGCCAACCATGTTCTGTCCGATCTCGACCGCCGCATCGCCGTGCTGGAGGGCAGGAAGCCCCGCCGCCGGATTCTCGCCGTCGCCACCAAGGGGCTGTGACCATGCTGGGGAGTTTCCGCCGTCGCCTCGGGGCCCTGATCGGCGGCTTCGAGGCCGCCCAGGGCAGCCGCCGACTCAAGGGATTCCAGCCCAGCCGCGCCCACGTCAACACCCTGGTGGCGGCCAGCGGCCCCGAGATCATTGCCCGCGCCCGCTATCTGGTCCGCAACAATGGTTACGCCCTCAACGCCACGGAAAGCTGGACCGGCAATTCGGTGGGTACCGGCATCAAGCCGTCATCGCTGATTGCCGACGCGGCGCTGAAAACCACGGTGCAGAAGCTGTGGCTGGCCTGGACCGACGAATCCGACGCCGAGGCGCTGACCGACTTCTATGGCCAGCAGCGCCGGGCCGCCAGGGAAGCGTTCATTGCCGGCGAGGTGTTCTTCCGCTTCCGCCCACGCCGGCCGGAGGACGGCCTGTCGGTGCCGCTGCAATTGCAGATGCTGCCGTCGGAAATGCTGCCACTGACCCGCAATGAGACCCTGCCCAGTGGCAACGTCATCCGCCAGGGCATCGAGTTCGACCGCATCGGTCGGCGGGCGGCCTATTGGTTCCTGCGTCGCCATCCCGGCGACAGCACCGATCCCGGCATGATGGGCGAAACCGCCCGTGTTCCGGCCTCGGAGATCATCCACGTCATCGACCCGGTGGAATCCGGCCAGCTTCGCGGGGTGTCGCGACTGGCCCCGGCCATCGTCAAGCTGGCGCTGCTCGACCAATACGATGACGCCGAGCTGGAGCGCAAAAAGATCGCGGCCATGTACGCGATGTTCGTGACGTCTCCAGCTCCCGCCGACGTCATCGACGCGGTTCCGGGCGAAGGGGGCGATGCCATCGTCGAAGTGCAGCCTGGCCAGGTGGTGCCGCTGGAACCGGGCGAGCAGATCCAGACCTCGGCTCCCGCCGATGTGGGCGGTTCCTATGAGCCGTTCCAGTACCGCACCATTCTGCAGATATCGGCCGCCACGGGGGTGCCTTACGCCTATCTCAGCAACGACATGCTGAAGGCCAACTATTCCAACTCCCGACTGGCTCTGCTGGAATTCCGCCGCCGGGTCGAGGCGTGGCAGCACGCGGTGATGGTCCACCAGCTATGCCGGGTGGTGTGGCAACGCTGGATGGATGTGGCGGTGCTGTCCGGGGCGCTCGACATCGCCGGCTACGAACGCCAGCGAGCCGGCTTCGTTGCCTGTTCCTGGCTGCCGCCGAAATGGGACTGGGTCGATCCTCTGAAGGACACCAAGGCCGAGCGGGAACAGATTGATGCCAAGCTCAAAAGCCGCACCCAGGCATTGGCCGAGCGCGGCTATGACGCCGAGCAGGTGGATGCCGAGATCGCCGCCGACCGCGAGCGGGAACACCGCTTGGGGCTGAACAGCGATCCGTCCACCGACCCCGCCCAACCAGCCTGAAGGTACCCAGCGATGCACGATTTGCCCCATCTGGCGGCCCGTCTCTACGGGACGCCGCTGCTGGTCGCCCGCAGCAAGCTGGATGTGATCCTCGGTGCCCTTGGCCCCCGGCTGGCCGGGCAGCCCATTTCCTTCGACGGTGACGCAGCTTCGACCGGCGATGTCGTGGTCACCGCCGACGGCATCGCCATCGTGCCGGTGATCGGCACCCTGGTGGCGCGGTCGGGATACCTGGGGGCGGCCAGCGGCCTGACAGCCTATTCGGACATCGCCGAGTCTATTGAGGCGGCGGCCACCGATCCCGGCATCCGCGCCATCCTGTTGGACGTGGATTCTTCCGGTGGCGAGGTCGGCGGGTTGTTCGATCTGGTCGACCACATCCAGGCCATCCGCAGCCAGTGTGGCAAGCCCATCTGGGCGGTAGCCGATGAAGCGGCGCTGTCGGCGGCCTATGCCATCGCCTGCACCGCCGACCGGCTTTATGTCACCCAGACCGGCGAGGTCGGCTCCATCGGCGTGGTCGCCGTCCACCGCGACGAATCGGGGGCCGATGCCCAGGCGGGGCTGGCCTGGACCTTCGTCCATGCCGGGGCCAGCAAGGTGGACGGGAACCCCCACCAGCCGCTGTCCGACTCTGCCCGTGCCGGTCTGCAGGCTGACGTCGATGCCCTTTATGGTCGCTTCGTCGCTCTGGTGGCCCGGTGCCGCAAGCAGCCGCCGGAGGCGATCCGCGCCACCGAGGCTGCGGTCTATCGCGGTGACCAGGCGGTGGCCGCCGGTCTGGCCGACAAGGTCGGCACGCTCCGCGTTGCCCTGGCCGATCTCGGCGCCACCCTGGCGCGCCCGTCTATCCGTTCCCCCGTCCTGTCCAAACCCAAGGAGACCACCATGTCCGAGCAAACGGGGGACATCCCCGTCATCGAAGCCGAGCGCCCCACTCCAGCAGCCACTGTTCCGGTGCCCGGCGCAGTAACCGCCCAGGTGGAACAGCGTCTGCGGGCCGAATATTCCGAAATCAGCGCCATCGCCGCCCAGGCCGCCCGACTGGGCGTCACCATCGATCCCGCCGAGGCCATGGCCAAGGGCATCCGCCCCGAGGCGCTGCGTCGCACCGTGCTGGAGCAACTGGCCGAGCGCTCCGAGGCCACCGACGTGGTGGCCGCCGCTCCGGCGGGAGCCGCCCCCAAGTCCGAAACCGAAAGCCCCATCATCCGGCGTGCCCGCGAAGCCGCCGCCCGGAAATAACGGAGATCACCCATGTCCGTGCTGACCATGGCGCCCACCCTGGGCGATCTGCTGAAGTTTGAACTGAACGCCAGCTACACCCGCGAGACCGTCACCCTGAAGGCGGGAACCAGTTATCCCCTGGGTTCCGTGCTGGGCCGCATCACCGCCAGCGGCGAATTCCGTCTATCCCCCGCCGCCGAGGTGGTGGGGGACGAAGGGGCGGAAACCGCCATCGGCGTGCTGCTGGAAGCCGTTGATGCCACCGATGCCGCCGTCACCGGCCTGATCGCCGCCCGCGGCCCCGTCATCCTGGCCGATGCCGCCCTGGTGTTCGACGCCTCGGTCGATCAGCCGACCGAACGAGCAGCCAAGATTATCCAGCTTGCCACCGTGGGGCTGGTTGCCCGCGCCACCGTCTGATCGGAGCCTTTCCCATGACCCAGATCATCAATCCCTTCGACGTGGGCGGCTACTCGCTCGCCGAAATGACCCAAGCCATCAACATCCTGCCCAACCTGTACACCCGGTTGGGCCAGATGGGACTGTTCCGCTTCGAAGGCGTCACCCAGCGCAGCGTCATCATCGAGCAGGCCGAGGGTGTCCTCAACCTGCTGCCCACCGTTCCCCTGGGCGGCCCGGCCACCGTCGCGAACCGCGATGCCCGGAGCATGCGGTCGTTCACCGTGCCGTGGATTCCGCACGATGATTCCATCACCCCCCAGGACGTCCAGGGCGTGCGTGGCTTTGGCGTCGCCGATGCCGCCGATCCGCTGGCCACCGTCATGGAGCGCAAGCTGACCCGCATGCGCTCGAAGCACGCCCAGACCCGTGAATTCATGGAGGTCAACGCGCTCCGCGGCATCATCCGTGACGGCTCCGGGGCCACCCTCTACGACTACTTCAGCGAGTTCGCCCTGTCCCGCCAGCAGGTGGATTTCACCCTGGGCACCGCCACCACCAACGTCCAGAGCAAGATCCGTGATGTCCTGCGCAAGGTGGAGGTCGAGTTGAAGGGAGAGACCATGACCAGCGTGCTGGCCCTGGTCAGCCCGGAATTCTTCGACAAGCTGATCGGCCATGCCAAGGTCGAGCAGGCCTACCAGTACTTCTCCTCCACCGGCGCTCAGCCGCTCCGGGAAGACGTGCGCCGCCGCTTCCCCTTCGCCGGCATGGTGTTCGAGGAATACAGCGCTACCGTCACCCTCTCCACCGGGGCGACGGAAACCCTGATCCCGGCGGGCGAGGGCATCGCCTTCCCGCTCGGCACCATGGACACCTTCGTCACCTATGGCGCCCCGGCCAATTTGATCGAGACCGTCAACACCCTGGGCGTTCCCATGTATGCCCGGCAATTGGCCCGGCAGGACGGCAGCGCCATCGACGTCAAGACCGAGGCGTCCATCCTGCCGGTCAACAAGCGGCCCCGGCTGGCGGTGCGGTTGTTCTCGGGCAACTGATGAGCGCCTTCGCCGACGCCTTTGACGACCTGTTCGCCGATCCGAACATGGCCGTCACCGTCAGTTACCAGGGCCGCCCCGTGCGTGCCCTGGTGCGGCGGCCCGACCGTGAGATGGAATTCTCGGACATCACCTTCCATACCAGCACGGCGATGCTCGAGATCCGGCGACGGGATGTTCCGGCACCTCAGGCGGGGGACATCATCATCCATGACGGCGACAGCTTCGTCGTCCAGGGCGAACCCCGCCTGGACGCCGAGCGGCTGATCTGGACCTTGGACACGAGACCGGCATGAAACTGGCGGCGGCCCTTTCCGGTGATCTGCGCAAGATCATGGCCGAGGAGGTCAAGGATGCCGAAGACGCCGTCACCGCCGCCATGCGTCAAGCTGCCGATGGGCTGAAAGCGGAGCTTCGCCGCCAGATTACCGAGGCTGGCATGGGCCAGCGCCTCGCCAACACCTGGCGGGCCGAGCTTTATCCCAAGGGGCGTAAAAGCATCAAGGCGGCGGGCTTCATCTTCACCAGGGCTCCCACCATCATCCGCGCCTTCGACCAGGGTGCCGTGATCAAATCCAAGCACGGCTTCTGGTTGGCGATCCCCACGCCCGCCGCTGGCACCGGTGCCCGAGGCAAGCGCATGACGCCCGGCCTATGGGAACAGATGCACGGGAGCCGCCTGCGGTTCATCTATCGCCGGGGCGTGCCCTCGCTGCTGGTGGCCGAGAACATGCGGGCCCGCACCGGCAAGCGGGGGGGCTTCGCCAAGGGCAGCGCCTCGGCGCTCCGCACCGGACGCGGAATGACCACTGTGGTGATGTTTATCCTGGTGCCGCAGGTCTCGTTGCGAAAGCGACTGGACGTCAACGCCGCCGCCGAGCGTTGGGTTTCGGCGCTGCCGGAGCTGATTGTCAGGAATTGGCGGAATTAGGGTCCGTAACCGGCAGCATCCCGGCCACGCTATAGCTGGTGCGTTTGCTGCCGCCCGGATTGCGGACCAGAATGCCCCGTTCCAGCAGGTCATTGATGTCGCGTTGGGCGGTATCGACCGAGCATTTGCCGATGGCGGCCCACTTCTTGGCGGAAAGGTTGCCCTCGAATCCGTCCATGAAGCGATTGAGGACGGCCTTCTGCCGGGCCGACATCGGTTCGGAGGTGAAGCGCCGCCAGAATTCGGCTTTGCCCAGCACACCCTGGGCCGCCACTTCGGCGGCATCGATGGCTCGGCCATAGCATTGGACGAACCAGGACAGCCACGCGGTGATGTCGAGGCTGCCGCGCTGGGTCCGCTCCAGGATTTCGTAGTAGTGGCTGCGCTCCCGCTGGATCTGCGCCGACATGCTGTAGAAGCGCTGGCCGGTGCCCTCCATCTGGGCCAATGCGAGATCGGCGATGGTGCGGGCAATGCGGCCATTGCCGTCGTCGAACGGGTGGATAGTCACGAACCACAGATGGGCGACGGCGCTGCGCAGCAGGCCGTCCATTGGCGGGGTTTGATTGAACCAAGCCAGGAACTTCGCGATTTCGCTCCCGACCTGATTGGCTGGTGGGGCTTCATAATGGACCTTGGGGCGTTCAATCGGGCCGGACACCACCTGCATGGGGCCGGCACTGTCGGTGCGCCAGTCGCCAATGGTGATCTTGTGCAGCCCGGACCACCCGGTCGGGAAGAGCGCGGCATGCCACCCGAAGAGGCGTTGCTGTGCCAGGGGAATCGCATGGTTGCGTAGGGCATCGAGCATCATCTCGACGATGCCGTCGATTTTGCGATCCGGGGGCAGCAGGCCGCCGTCCGGCAGCCCTAAACGCCGGGCTACAGAAGAGCGGACGCTGGCCATATCCAGCCTCTCGCCCTCGATCTCCGAGGTCTTGATCACGTCTTCGGTGGTGGCCCGGAGTTCCGCCTCGCACTGAAGGTCGAAACCGAGACGCTGCATCTGGCCAAGCAGATGCCCCTGCTTGTGTCGGGCTTCCGCCAGGGGCATCAGCAACGCTTGGGCATCCCAGCGGAATTGGGGCCAGTCGTCTTCTCTCCAGATGTACACGGCATTTCTCCGCAGAAGTTACGGAGAATATGGCGTCATTCGCTGCAGGCAGCAACGCAATTCACCGCACATGTTGCGGAGAATTTTGAGTTATTCGCCGCATGAGCAGTTATTCGAGATCGGGAAAGCATGCCGAGCATCCGCGAGAAAATTCTGTCCGCCCTGCTGGCGCGGCTGGAAACTGTCCCTGCCGCCACGGTGAAGCGTGAGGCGCCGCTGCCGGAAACAGTCCCCGCCGGTGGCCGGATCATCCTGCGCGACGGCGATCCCGGCGACCCGGAGGTGATCCTGTCGCCCGTCACCTATCTCTGGGAACACCAGAGCGAGATAGAAATCATCCTCCAGCGCGGCCAGGACGACGACAGTGCGGCATTGGACAACCTGCTGATGGCGGTGAGCGTCGCCCTGGCCGCCGACCGTTCCCTCGGTGGTCTGGCGGAATGGCTGGTTTGGGGCGCACCCAAGACTTCCGGCCTCGCCATCGATGGGGCCGCATCCTTACGTGGTGCCACGGTGCCGGTCACCATCCATTACGCCAGCGACGATCCGCTGGGCTGATTTCCAATCCATCAAGGACTCTGATCATGGCAAAGACTCGGGCCTATGGCGCCGATTGCATGCTGCTGGCTGCCTTCGAGACGGTTTACGGCACCCTGCCTGCTGACGGTTATGGACGGCTGTCGTTCAAGGAATCCAGCCTGGGGGCCGAGCGTCCTCTCGGCTACGACCCGCTGCTGGGCCAGGGCCGCGACGCCCAGGACCCGTTCTATGAGGCGATCAAGGACGAGGGCGATATCGGCGTGCCGCTGGATGTGCGTGCGCTGGGGTTCTGGCTGAAGGGCCTGTTCGGCACCCCCGCCACCGCCGATAATGGCGACACTACCTTCAACCATGTCTTCACCTCGGGCGGCACCCTGCCCAGCCTCGCCATCGAGATCGGCCATGCCCAACTGGCGGTGCCGAAGTTCTTCCGCCATGGCGGCGCCAAGCTGGACAAGTTGTCATTCGACATGGCCCGCAGCGGGGCGGCCAATGCCAGCATCGGTGTGATCGCTCAGGGCGAGACCGAAGCCGCCGCTACCATTGATGCCACCCCGACGACCTTCGCCCTGAAGCGGTTCAGCCAGGGCAGCGGCACCATCCGGGTCGGCGGTGGCCAACTCGCCAACGTCACCGGCGGCAAGTTGTCCTTTTCCAACAATCTGGAGCGGGTCGAGACCATCCGCGCCGACGGGTTGATCGACGGCGTGGACGAAACCGAAGCCACCGCCGAAGGTTCGGTGGACATCCGCTTCGGCACCGATACCACCCTGACCTCAGCCATCGCCGCCGAAAGCCCGGTGGAGATGGAATACGGCTTCACCATCCCCGGTTCGTCCTTCGCGCTGACCTTCCATCTACCCCGCGTGTTCCTGCCCAAGAAGAAGCAGGAGATCAAAGGACCCGGCGGCATCCAGGCCAGCTACGACTGGCGCGCCGCCCGCGATCCGGTGGCGGGGTATCTGCTCCGCGTCACCCTGGTCAACGACGTGACGGGGTATTGATCATGATCCGCCTGACTATCCCCAAGGAACCCTACTGGATCGATCTGCCCCATGGTGTGCGGGTGTTCGTCCGCCCCCTGACCACGGCGGTCTATGAGGCCGCCCGTGCCCGAGGCTGGCGCATGGCCCGTGCCATCGCCGCCGAGCATGCCGATCTGAAAGCCGCCGGGGCCGATATTACCGGCCTGCCGGACCTATCCGACGAGGACGCCCTGTCCGGGCTGTCGCAGATGCTGTTCGCCCAAGGTCTGGCTCGTTCCTCCATCACCAAATGGGAGGGCGTGCTGGACGCCGATGATCGGCCCGCCGAGGTCACCGATACCGCCATCGCCGAGCTGATGCAGCTTCCCCGCATGGCCGAGTCTTTCGTCGTCCAGTACACCGAAACCCATGAAGCGGTCATCGCCGAGGGAAACGTCTCCAGGCCCGCGCCGAATGGCACTTCGGCGGCGGGCCTGACTACTGCCGAGGCTGCGGTGGAAACTGCGACTGTCCCTATGACCGCAACGCCCCCCTGACCGAGGCGGGCTGGCAAGCCTGGGAATTGCTGACCGGGGCAATCGGCGCCATCCGCATCGGCCCGCGTGGCGGCATCACCGGGCTCGACCTTCCCGCCTTGCTGATCCAGGCCGAGGCACTGGGTTACGACCGGCCTTTGCTGGTTCGGCTGCTGCCTTTCGTCGAGCGGGGAATGGTGGCCGGTTCCGCCAAGGTTCAAACCGAGACCTGATCCATGGCAACCAAATCCGTCTCCATCCGTCTGTCCCTGCAGGACGGCGAAACCGTTCGGCGGAGCCTGATCCAACTGGGTAACGACGGCCAGAAGGCGCTGGCCCGGATCGAGGGCGCGGCGCAACCGGCGTCGAAGTCGCTGCTGGCGATGAATGCCGCCAGCCAGGATATCCAGGGCGGCATGGCGGGGTTCGCCTCGCGGCTTGGCCCCATCGGCTCGGTGATGATGGCGCTGGGACCGGCGGGGCTGGCGGCTGGGGCGGCCATCGGCTTCTTCGGCAAGGCCATGGTGGAGTCCACCATCAAGGTGGAAAGCCTGGAGGCCCGGCTGAAGGGTCTGGTCGGCGCCGCAGCCCTGACGGAGACCACCAGCTATCTCTACACCCAGGCCCAGAAGACCGGCACGGCGCTGGAGACGGTGGTCGGGGCCTATTCGCGGCTGGCGGCGTTGCAGAAGGCCGGGATCATCACCACCGGGGAGTCCCGTGCCCTGCTGGAGGGCTTCCAGTCCACCGCCATCGCGCTGGGGGCCTCATCCGAACAGTTGGAGCAATCCCTGTTCGGTCTGGCCCAGGGGCTGTCATCGGGCACGCTGCGCGCCGAGGAATTGAACCAGATCGTCGAGCCCATGCCTGGGCTGCTGCAGGCTCTCGACCGGGCCGCCGCTTTGCCCTCGGGCGGGTTCCGCCAGATGGTCACCCAGGGCAAGGTGACGGCGGATTTCTTTCGCGACACCTTGATCAAGGCGCTGCGGGGCTTTGACGAAGCCGCCAAGGAAAGCGCCGACACCGCCGAGCGGTCCTTCACCCGCATGGCCAATGCCTGGCAGGGCTTCACCAACGCCCCCTGGCTGCGCAAGGTTCTGTCGGGCGGCGCCAATGCCGGGGCGGCGACGCTGGAATCGCTGACGCCGGGCGAATCCACGGTCAAGTCGCGGCTGGCCGATCTGGATCGGCGCATCGCCGCCCTGGGGGGCGAGCAGGCGCTCGACAAGCCATTGCCAGCGGGCACCCATTCCGTGGTGGTGATGGCGGTCAGGGAGGAAAACGAGGAACTGCGCCGCCTGCTGGCCGAACGTCAGGATGTCGCCGCCGATCTCGACGAGATCACCCGCAAGCGGGCGGGCATGGAAGCCCAGGCCAAGATGGAGCGCGACCGGGTCCGGGCCGAGCAGCGCGAGCCGACCTATATCGAGAAGCTGTCGGATCTCAAATTCGAGGTGGAATGGCAGGAGAAGCTGAATGCGGCCCGCGCCGCCGGCAACGCCGAATTCTCCCGCACCAAGGCCCAATATGAGGCGGCCAAGGGCTTCCGCCAGATTGAGAAGGAGCTGTTCCAGCAAGGCGGCGTCTATCGCACCCAGCCCAAGGAGCAGGAGATCAAGGATCTGCTGGCCCGCGAGGCCGAAGCCAAGGGCAATGGCGAGATGTCCGCCCAGGCCCAGGCCGAGGTGCTGGGCTTAAACCTCCAGGCCCGTGGCCAGGAGCGTCTGGCCGAAGCCGCCCGCACCGGGGGACAGGCCCAGATCGACGCGGCGCGATCCGCCAAGGTGCTGGAGTTCGCCTTCAAGAATAACGGCGCGGCGGTAGCCGAATACGACAGGGCGCTGCGCCGGATCGATGCCGCCAAGCTGCTGGAGCAAAAGAACGGCCTGATCCGCTCGCTGGAGCAGGAAGTCGCCGCCAATGATCGCCTCGCCGATTCCGCCAAGGGATCTGTGGCCGACACCATCCTGGCGGAGCGCACCAACTGGCTGGCCGAGCAGGCGGCCAAGGGGCTGACCGATGCCAATGGCGACTTGGCGGCCTCCTACGCCCAGGTGCAGAAATCCCGCGCCAACAGCGAGGCCGCTCGCGCCGTCGCCGACCTGGAGCGCGAGATCGACGCCCAGATGCGATTGGCCGAGGCGGTGCGCAGCAGTGATCGCACCAAAGTCCGTGACGTCACCATCGACAATGACGTCGCCAAATTCGCCCGCGGCCACAAGCTGGCCGAGGACGATCCCAAGGTCGATGAGTACCGGGCCGCCCGGTCCCGTCAATATGCCGAAGCGGTCAAGGACGAGGCCCGCCAGACCACTCTGGCCTATGACGCCACCCTACGGTTTGCCGAGGAACTGGCCAAGCTCAACGAGCAGCGGGCCAGCGGCACCTTGTCGGAAGAAGCTTACACCCGCCGTTATCGGGAGCTGGAGCAGGATAAGCTGGCCGCCAGCCGTGATTGGCAGGACGGCGCCATCCGGGCGGTGCGGGCCTATGCCGACGAAGCGGCCAATGCTGCCGTATCAGCCGAACGGGCCATGTCGGGGGCCTTGCGGGCCAGCGAGGATGCCTTCGTCAAATGGGCCATGACCGGCAAGCTGGCCGGGCAGGATCTGTTCAACAGCCTGGCCGAGGAGGCTTTGCGCGCCGCTTGGCGCATGTCGGTGGTGGCGCCACTGTTCGGCGGGGCCGGTGGCGGTATCTTCGGCGGCATGATCGCCAGCATCGGCAGTTTCTTTTCCGGGACCGCTTCCGGCGGCGCCAGTTCCGGCGGCGCGGCGCCGGTGCCCGATACCGGTAATTTCGCCATCGCCCATACCGGCGGCCTGATCGGTCTCGACCGGCTGGAGACCCGGTCATACAGCGCGTCGATTTTCGCCAATGCGCCGAAATTCCACGGCGGCGGTCTGGTGGCTGGAGAGCGCCCCATCGTTGCCCGCGTCGGTGAGGGCGTTTTCACGCCCCGGCAGATGGACAATGCCGACCGCATCCTGAATGCCGCCTTGTCGCAGCCGATGGCGGTGGGCGTGGTGGTGACGGTCAACAACAACGCTTCAGGTACCCAGGCTCGCGCCGAGCAATCCCTGGGGGCCGATGGCCGCATCCATCTCGACATCATCGTCGAGGAGATCGAGGGCCGCATGAGCCACCGCATCGGTCGCGGCGAGGGCATGGCCCCGATGCTGGAGCATCGCTATGGGCTGAACCCGGCGGCAGGGACCTATCGATGACCGGTCAGTGCGGCTCCGATTCAATGTGTCGAGCCATATCCATGCTGTCGTGCAGAATGCGCACAACCTGCACCCCTTCCTCGAATCTGTGCGGGTCGGCGCGAAACACGATGATATGACGCGCTTTACGTCCCGTTCGGGCGGTATGAAGCGTGAAAAAGCCAGCAGACAGGCTATCACAAGCCTTGACGCCGATAGTCGTCGGCCATTCCGCCAAGGAATTGATCGTATCCACAAGGGTTGCGGCATAAGTCTCAGCCTGCTGCCTACCGAATTGCTCGGCGGTCCACTCCATTATCCCATCAAAGTCGGTAGTGGCTGCGGACGTAAGATTGACCGTCCATCGCTTTCGAGGCGGGTTCACGGACGACCTTCGCGTCGACTCAATCCTCTCTCGATTGCGGAAGCCGCTATGCCCTCCAGATGACGACGTAGAGAGGCTTCATCCTTGAAGCTCTGGTATCGCCCAGCCTCGATATCGTCGATCCCCACCTGTACGGCGGCGCGCAGCGCATCAAGACGGGCTTCTTCCTCGACATCCCGGCGCTCGATCAGGCGCAGCCCTTCGCGCAGCACTTCGCTGGCGTTCTGGTAGCGGCCCGAGGCCACCAGCCGCTCGATCAGATCGGATTGATGATCCGTCAGGACGACATTGCGGGTGGGCATGATCCATTCTCCATGGCGTTCCGTTCTTGGCAGAATATGCCATTGCTGTCGGCGCGTGCAAGGCTATCCGCGTCGGACAAGGATACGGCCATCCCATGACCACCACCATCTCCTGGCCCACCCGGTTGCCGCTGCCGACCTATGACGGTTATGCCCTGGAACCGGAATCGGCCGTCACCCGCACCGACATGGAATCCGGCCCCGCCCGGCAGCGGCGGCGGTTCACGCAAACGCCCACCCGCATCCCGGTGCGATGGCGGATGTCGGCGGTGGATTTCGCCACCTTCGAGGCATGGTTTCGCCTGAAGCTGGACGATGGCGGCGATTGGTTCGGCATCTCCCTGCTGGGCGGGATCGGGATCGCCGCCCACGAGGCCCGTTTCGTCGGCCAGGGCAACGCCCCCTACAAGGCGGTGCCCAGCCGGGGCGGGGCTTGGATCGTCACCTCGGTGTTGGAAATCCGTGAGCGCCCCATGCTCGACGCGGGGGCACTGGAAATCCTGCTGGCCGAGGATGTGGTCGTTCTCTTTTCCAACATCCAGACCCTCCATTCCACCCTGCATGTCGGCTTGCCCGTCAGCATTCGCTGGTGATCGACCATGACCCTGCAAACCGATCTCGCTGCTGCCGTCGCCCAGGTGACGGCGGACAGTACCCTGCTGCACCAGGTGGTGCATGGCCCGGCCAGCGGGACCGAGTCCCAGGTCGTCACCGAGGGTGGGCCGGTCAAGACGGTGGCCAAGGCCATCGCCGATATCGACACCCGGCTTCAATCCGGTCTGGAAACCCTGGACCAGAAGGTTGCGGCGGCGGCGGCCAGCGCGGCGCTTGCCGTTCAAGGCGCCGAAGCGGTGGAGACGAGCGAGGCGGCTATCGCGGCAAACGCCCAGGCCGCGCGCCTGTCGGAAACGCATGCCGCCGCCAGCGCATCATCCGCGTCCGGCAATGCCGCTGCGGCCAATGCCAGCGCGGTCGCGGCACAGGCATCCCGGCAAGCGGCAGAGAATGCCGCGATCCTCGCGGAACAGTCCAAGACGGCCTCGGTGGCGGCGAAGGCCGTCGCCGCACAGGCGGTAATCGATGCAGGAGCTTTGGCATCTGCAGCCAACGCCTCGGCCATCGCGGCCAGTACCAGCGAAGCCACCGCCCAGGCGAGCGCGGAAGCGGCTGGTCTGTCCGAGCAGCGGGCAGCGGCATCCTCGGCTTTGGCGGTCAATGCCGACGCCAGTGCCACCGCGTCGGCGGCCCAGGCTCGCGCCTCGGAATCCGCCGCTGCTGGCTCGGCCACGGTCGCAGCCCAGGCCGAAACCGACGGCGCCTTCTGGGCCGGACAGGCCGAGAGCTTCGCTGTTGCGGCCGAAGCGGCGGCCACCATCGTCGCCGATGCCACCGGGCTTGATCTGCAAACCCTGATCGTTTCCGCCCGCAGGGGCTCGGACTACCGGACGCTCGGCATCGAGTTGTTCTGAGAGGAAAGCTCATGACCACGCTTGCCCATTACCTGACGGTCAAATCCGCCCAGGACAACGCCTTCGCCACCATCTCGGCCAAGCTCGACGAGCCCAATCTGCGGATGGACGACTTCGCCCTGATGGTGAAGGCCATCGAACTGATCGAGACCATCCAGGACACCGATGCCTACGACGCCCTGCTGCGCAAGGTGGCGGCCAAGGCCGCCGGGCTTTACGCCCCGGACTTAAGCGGCGAGGACATCCTCATGCTCACTCGGGCTTCCAGGCTGGGCGACATCCCCCATGGCGGGGAGGAGCGGTGGATGCTGCTCAATCGCGATGAACGGAACATGGATGTCACCGGCGCCGTGGTGGTCGGCGAGCGCACCCTGGAATCGTTCGGCGACCGTGTCCTTGAAACCTTCTACGCGGAGACCTGATCCCATGCCCCTGACCATCCCCCCGATCCCCAATGCCGCTCCCTTCGCGGCGTTCTCCGACAATGTCGGCATCTTCAGCAATTCCAAGGCCCGCGAAATCCCGACCCGGCTCAATGCCATCGCGCAAGGACTGAAGGATCACATCAACACGCTCTGGCTGGCCACGGCCACCGGCTTCATTAACGGCACGGTGATCGCCGGTCTGAACGCCGCCCTTGCCAAGATCGAGACCTTCTCCAACGGGATCGAAACCCGCATCAACAATCAGATGGCCGAGTTTCAGGTCAATCTCGCCAATTACCTCGGAACCAATGCCGGGTATTCGGTCAGTGCCGCCAATGCTGCCCTGTTCACGGGCGGCATCGTCGCGGGCGACGTCGTCTACGACGTTGCGGGAAGGGCGGTTTCGATCCGCCAGGGGCCGCGTCTGATCAACGGCATCACCTACAACGACGACGGAACCATGGCGGGCTATGCCGAGAAGCTGACCCTCGGCGGCATCACCTACACCCGCGCCTACAGCTTCACCTATACGCCCGACGGGCAGATTGCCGCCATTACGGAGGTTTGACGATGGACATCCTGACGTTCAACGCGATGAAACAGTACCAGCGCCGTATTGACAGCGATCTGCTCGATCCCTGGAAGCGCCCGGCCTTCGCCGTGGTCACCATGAGCAGCTCGGCCCCCTGGGGCACGGTGGTCTACAACCACTATCTCCAGGAGCTTTACCGCCAGCACTACAATGACAGTGGCTACATGCAGGGCAGCACCAGCAGTCTGGGCACCGAATTCTTCAACAACTGGTATTCCTACGGCCAGACCAACTCGAACATCTCGTCGA
Source organism: Paramagnetospirillum marisnigri (assembly GCF_001650715.1). Lineage (GTDB taxonomy): Bacteria > Pseudomonadota > Alphaproteobacteria > Rhodospirillales > Magnetospirillaceae > Phaeospirillum > Phaeospirillum marisnigri. The sequence goes on from NZ_LWQT01000041.1 coordinate 78,511, forward strand.
CCGACACCTCCTATGGCGACGGCACGGCGCGGTGTGGGCATCTCGGCCATATCGCCCTCGGCATCGGCCCCGACGGCTCAATGATCGGCCGCCCCAGCCCCTATGCCGGTACGGCGCTCCGGAATGTCGGTGTCTGGGTCAACAACAAGACCAACAAGAACCTCGCCCTGTTCATGGAGAACCAGTACGCGGGCGTGGCGCCGCGGGCCATCGCCCCCGGCCGCCTGACCGGCACCGAGGGTTGGCATCTGGCCTGGACCAACACCAAGTTCTACGCCCAGAACAATTTCGGCACGTACAACAAGTACGGGATGATCGGCTACAACGAGAAAACCGGCACGCTGGTCATCAATGAGAACAAGAACGGCGGCACCTCTATGCGGCTGCACGTCTATTCCAACGTCCCACCGTTCGACATTTCCGCCAGCAACCGCCGCGCCTGGTTCAACAATCTCGATGAGACCAAGCACATCTTCTACGACTGGACGGCCAATTCGGCCGGGTATGCCGAGAGCCTCTATCGCGGCATCGTCATTCCCTGCGACGACGGCAAGATCCTCGTCGTGCGGATGGAACCCAGCAATTACTGCATGCTGGACCGGTTCACGCCGAACGGTTCCGGGGGCTACACCAAGGAAGCCACACACACGCTGAGCACGACCACCACCTACGGCATGGAATCCGCCGACCGCAACGGCATCCGCTTCCAGATCTCCAACGACGGCAAATACGTCATCTGCTACCAGCCCTATTACTACTATGGGGCCGGGGCCGAGGTGTTCCTGATCCGGGTGTCGGACGGGAAGTACGCCTTCCTGCAATACCAGGATTCCAGCTATGGGCGGTCGTTCGCGCCCATTCGCGACAGCGACTTCATGGTCTCCTACAGCCCGAATTCCGACAGCGGTTACGGCATCTACATGTCGCACATCGACACCCGCACGGTGTTCCAGGCCATCGCCGACAAGGGCGACATGAGCTCCAAGGTGCCGGGCTTCAACGTCTACATCTTCGACAGCGCCTATCACTCGACCAACTACCCCTACATCGTCCCGATCATCGGAGGCATCTGATCATGGCCGGCAAAATCAGCTTCCCCCATGGCAATGACTGGGGCGTCATTGGTCCCGAGGGCGACCACGATCTGCCGGTGGACTCGACCCTGGGTCACCGGTTCCATCTCGTCGACGGCGAGGTCATCGACCGCTATGACGGCGTCACCGACGATGAGGTCCGCAGGCTTGATGCCGAGCGCGTCGTCGAGCGGCAGGCCGAGGAACTCCAGGCGGCCAGAACCGCCCTGGTTCGTCGGGTCAAAGCCGAAGCGGCGGGGCGCATCGCCACTCTCGACTGGAAGGTCGAACGCGCCCGTGAGCGGGATGCCCTGAACGGCACCAAGACTCTCCAGGATGTCTATGCCGAGCGAGAGGTCATTCGGCGGGCGAGCAACGAGGCCGAAGCCGCTATCGCCAAGCTCGCCTCCCAGGAAGAGATCCTGGCCTTCTCCTGGTAGCCCCTTCCACCGACCCGGAATTCAATGCCATGACCGAACAATCCCCGGAAATCTGGGCGGGCGTCGCCACCCAGTATGTGGGCGCGTGGGGGCAAGCAGCCCCCATGGTCCAGATCGCCGCCATCACCGCCACGGTGATCATCATTGCCATCATCGCCTGGGCATGGTCGCGGAAGCAGGGGGCGCCGGATGCGTCTGGTGTCCCCGTTGAAGCTTTCGCCCATGTGGTCGAGGAACAGGCCCGCCAGACCGAGGCCCTTCGCTCCGCGGTCGAGGGACTGAGCGAGATCGTCCACGAGATGCGCAAGCTGCTGGCGGCCAGGACCTTCTGCCCGTTCCCGTCGCCCATGTGCGCTCCCGGCAAGGACAACCATGCCTGATTCGGCGTTGTCGCAGGCGCTGAAGGAGGCGTTTGCATCGGCCCCGGCCGGAACGGTGATTCTCGATACGTTGGAGATCTGGCATCCAACCTTTGACGAGCCGATCCGGGTGGTCCGCGACCACGCCGATCTCACCGCCCGACTGGAGGCCGGCGCCCCCCGCGATGGCGGCAAACGGGTGACCTTCGCAGCACTTGCCTTCGAGTTCTCGCCGCCGCCGGTGGATACCGCCCCGGTGCCGGAAATCACCGTCACCCTCGACAATGTCGGCAGCGACATCACCGACGCCCTGGAAGGGGCCGCCATCAGCCAGCAGGTGATCGAGATCACCTGGCGGCCCTACCTCTCCACCGACCTCAACGGCCCTCATATGGACCCGCCCATCACCATGACCCTGACCGAGGTCGAAGCCGACACCATGAGGGTCACGGGGCGCGCCCGCATGCTGGATGCGGGGAACAAGTCCTTTCCGTCCATCACCTATACCGCTCGGCGCTTTCCCGGTCTGGCGCGGTGATGACGGCTATGCTTCCCAGGGATTGAGGATATCGACACCGGCCGCCGCGAAATCGGCGACGTTGCGGGTCACCACGGTAAGACGATGCTTCAGGGCGGTGGCGGCGATCAGGCTGTCGATAGCCGGTAGCGGCTGTTTGATCCGCGCGGTCAGGCGGCCCCATTCGTCGGCGACAGCGGCATCGACCGGTAGCACGCGGCTTTCGAACCAGTCGGGCAGTTCGATTTCCAGCCAGGCGATGATCCGGCCGCGCCGCCGCCCATCCGCCAGTTTCTCGGCACCCCGGCGGATTTCGCCTAGGGTCAGGGCGCTGATGAACAAGGCTTCCTGCGGCGCCGTCTCGAACCACCCCACCACCTGCGGCGCCGGGACGGGCCGGATCAGCTCGGACAGGGCGCAGGTATCGACCAGATAGCTCACAACTCGATGTCCCGCGACGGCGAGCGGTCGCGCTCGATATCGAGGTCCACGCCGGACAGCGGCGAAGCCCGCAGGAATTCCACCAGCGACGGCTTGCGCCCCTTCAGCCGTTCGTACTCGTCCTGGGACATTACCACCGCCGTGGTGCGGCCGCGAACGGTGATCGCCTGCGGACCTTCGGCTGCGGCGCTGCGCAGCAGTTCGCTGAACCGGGCCTTGGCGTCCTGAACCTGCCACGCGTGCATGGGCGTCTCCTGACCATTCTGACCAGATGAGGATAGCGACAATGACCCGCGAATGCCAGTCCCCGGTTGGAGCCCCCCATTGGGCCATCGCCTTGATCGGCCTGCCGTGGTCTGTCCACGGCAGCGGGCCGGACTCGTTCAATTGCTGGGAATTCGTCCGCATGGTCCAAGCCGAGCATTTCGGCCGTCTGCTGCCCGAGATCGGCAATCCCGAAGATATGCTGGTCATGGGCCGGACCTTCCGCGACCACCCCGAGCGTCGGCGTTGGGCCAAGGTTGGATTGCCAGCGGAAGGCGATTGCGTCCTGTTGCGCCGATCCCGCCATCCCATCCATGTCGGCGTCTGGCTCGAAGTGGATGGTGGCGGCGTCCTGCATTGCGCCGAGGGTGCCGGGGTGGTGTTCCAGCGTTCGGACGCGCTCGCGCTCAACGGCTGGGCCATCGAAGGTTTCTACCGGTTTTCGCCATGACCGCCTCCATCGTTATAGTCACCAATCCCTTCGAGCCGGTGGCCAGCCGCTCGGTTCATGCGGTGGAATCCGGGATCACGCTGGGCGGCCTGTTGCAGGCTTGCGGCATTGCCGAGGATTGCTGGTCCGACGGGCCGGAAATCCTGATCGGCGGCATGGCGGTGCCGGTCGGCATCTATGCCGTCCGGGCCATCGGCGACGGCGAGGTCGTCACCGTCATTCGCTGGCCCCAGGGCGGCGGGGGCGGTGGTGGGGGCGGCAAGAACCCCATGCGGATCGTGTTGACCATCGCGGTGATGGTGGCCGCCATCTATCTGGGCCCCATGGCGGCGGTGGCCATGGGCTATACCGCCGCCAGCAGCGCTGCCGCCATGGCCACCGCCGGCATCGCCCTGGCCGGCTCGATGCTGATCAATACGGTGATCCCGGCCCCCAAGCCCTCCATGCCGTCGCTCAACTGGGGCGGCAGCGGCAGCGCGCCGGCCCCCAGCCCGACCTATTCAATCCAGGCTCAGGGCAACCAGGGCCGATTGGGCCAGCCGATCCCGGTGATCTATGGCCGCCACCTGATCTATCCCGACCTCGCCTCGGAGCCCTACCAGGATTACGTCGGCGGCGAGCAGTACCTGTATCAGCTTCACGTCATCGGCCAGGGGGAATATGCGGTCGAGCAGATCCGCATCGAGGACACCCCCATCTCCTCGTTCGAGGAGGTCCAGACCGAAACCGTTCCGCCCGGCAGCCGGGTCACCCTGTTCGAGCCGGATGTGGTCACAGCCGCCGAGGTGGCGGGCCAGGAACTGGTGGCGCCCAATCTGGTGCAATCGGGCGACGACGGGTATATCGGCCCGTTCACCGCCAATCCGGTCGACACCTCGGCGGGGGCGCTGGGCATCGACGTGATCATGCCTCGCGGCCTCTACTATGCCAATGACGGTGGCAGCCTCGATAGCCGCACCGTCCAGTGGCAGGTGGAGGCGCGAGCCGTCGATACCGAGGGGGGAGCCATTGGCGGCTGGGCGATTCTGGCGCAGCCGTCCCATACCGCCGCCACCAACAGCACCATCCGTCTGTCCTTCCGCTATGCGGTGACGCCGGGCCGCTATGAGGTTCGCCTCAAGCGTCTCGACACCAAGGACACCGCCGAACGCGCCGGCCATGAAATCCGCTGGGGCGCTCTGCGTGCCTATTTGACCGGCCAGCCCGATTTCGGGGCCGTCACCCTGCTGGCAGTCAAGATGCGGGCCACCGACAACTTGTCGCAGCGCTCCAGCCGCATGATCAACGTCATTGCCACCCGCAAGTTGCGGGTGTGGTCGGCGGCAGGCGGTTGGTCGGCCCCGCAGCCGACCCGTTCCATCGCCTGGGCCTTCGCCGATGCCTGCAAGGCCGAGTATGGGGCGAAGCTGGCCGACAGCCGCATCGACCTCAAGACGCTGGCCGCCCTGGATGCCGTGTGGGCCGCCCGTGGCGACAGCTTCGACGCGGTGTTCGACACCAGCATGACGGTGTGGGAGGCCCTGACCCGCATCGCCCGCTGCGGCCGGGCGGTGCCCATCCAGCAGGGCGGCATCGTCCGGATCATCCGTGATGCGCCCCAGACCATGCCGGTGGCCATGTTCGGGCCGCGCAACATCGTCAAGGGCTCGTTCAAGATCAAATACGTCATGCCCGGCGACGACACCGCCGACGCGGTGACGGTGGAGTATTTCTCGTCGCGCACCTGGAAGCCCGACGAAACCACCGCCAAGCTGGCCGACAGCCAAGGCGACAATCCCGCCAAGGTCAATCTGTTCGGCTGCACCGCCAAGGACCATGCTCAACGGGAAGGTCTCTACATCGCCGCCAACAACCGCTATCGCCGCCGCATGGTCACCTTCCGCACCGAGCTGGAGGGCATGATCCCCACCTATGGCGATCTGGTCGCCATCACCCATGACATGCCCCGCTGGGGCCAGGGCGGCGAGGTGATCGACTGGCGGGCCGAATCCGCCAAGCCGCCTTGGATTGGGGCGGTGCTGGTGCTGTCCGAGCCGCTGACCTGGACCGAGGGCGCCAGCCATTACCTGGCGCTGCGCCGCCGAGACGGAAGTCTGGCGGGGCCGTTCCGGGTCGAGCCGGTGGCCGATGCGCCCACCATGGTGCGTCTCGTCGAGCCGCTGACCGTCACGCCTTATACCGGCGGCTCGGAGGAGCGGACGTATTTCAGCTTCGGCCCCGGCCAAGCCTGGGCACAGACCGCCCGCATCCTGGCCATCCGTCCCCGCGCCGAGCAGGTGGAGATCACCGCCGTCGCCGAGGATGCGAGGGTGCATGTGAACTGATTGCGGGGCGCTGCCCCGTTCCCCGCCAAGGGCCGAGAGGTCCTTGGAACCCGATCCTTGTCTGGCCGCCCATCCGGGCGGCTTTTTCATTGGAGGTTCCCCATGACCAAGGACGCTGTCGTGCCGCGTGGCATTCGCCTCAACAATCCCGGCAATATCAAGGAATCCCCCGGCGACAAGACCCAGTGGCAGGGCGAGCGGGCCACCGATGACGATCCGGTGTTCGAGGAATTCGTCAGCCCCGAGGCCGGTATCCGTGCCCTGGCCCGCATCCTACTCGGCTATCAACGCCGCCATGGTCTCAACACCGTGACGGGGATCATTAATCGCTGGGCGCCGGGCTGCGAGAACGACACCGGCTCCTATATCGCCCATGTCGCCTCCCGCCTGGGGGTAACGCCCGACCAGGCTATCGACCTGACCAAGGCCGGCACCATGGTTGGAATGGTCGAAGCCATCATCCGCCATGAAAACGGCCAGCAGCCTTACGCCAGAGAGGTGATCCTGGCCGGAATTGGCATGGGGCTGGGGAGTGCCTGACCATGACCCTGCTCGATCTCCTCGGCGATGCCGCCGCCATCGCAGCCAATCCAATCGCGGGGCTGGCCAAGGTGGCCCTCGACGTCGCCCCCGACATCGCCAGCCTGTTCGGCGACGATGCCGAGAAGGCCGTCGGCAAGCTGGCCGACACCGTCCGCGCCATCACCGGCACCGACGATCCCGACAAGGCTCGCGAGATGCTGGCAGACCCTAATCTGGTGTTCCAACTGCGCTCCCAGGCCCAAGCTTTCGCCCACGAGGAGCGCATGCAGCAGATGGCCGGTGCCCTCACCACCCTGACCGCCACCCTGGCCGACCGCCAGAACGCCCGTGCCAGGGACAGCGAGTTCATCAAGGCGGGCCGCAGCAACACCCGCGCCAATGTCCTGCTGGTCACCGCCGGACTCGGCATCATCGGCGGCATCGGCTTCATGGTGTTCGGCCACGTCGATGGCAACACCGCCGTTGGTGGCTGCATCATCTCGGTGGTGACCCTGCTGGCGGGTAAATTCGCCACCGCCTTCGATTTCGAGTTCGGTGGATCGGCGGATTCCGAGCAGACCCGCACCCTGCTGGCGCAGGCGCCGCCTATCGGGAAATAACCGCCAACCATATTTATCTGATCCAGCCGACCGAGGGAGCAATTCCCCCGGTCGGCTTTTTTGTGTTTGTGGCCTGCGATAAGGCAGACCAGTGGTGGGCTCAGGTCAGGGTCGCTGCCGTCCCCACCGCCGATCTTGATCCGCACCTCGTACGGCGTCTCCATCGGTCCCCGCGATTCAAGGGTCCGGGTCCCCTGATCAACTTGCTTTATCGATCCAGCATTCGTGCGTCGCCGCCGACCGCGTCGATGATGCTTCGCATCTCGAACGCCAATTCGGGGGGGTGACGATCCAGGAAATCAGAAATCGCCTCGTTGCGAAACAGCTTCGAGACATACCCCCTGGTCACCACCAAAGCCAGCATGGTGTTGCCCAGGCTCCCTTCAACCGCCCGGTAATCCTGGTGCAGCCTCTCCATCTCCCGTTCCATCCTTGCGATGTCTTCCGCTGATACCCCATCCAGCTCGATGCCCTTGAGATGACCAATGTTTATGACAATATATGTCGAGCGGCTTGGGTCGGCTCATGGGGAAAGCTTTGGATAATCTGGCTAAGTTCGATTCCAACAACGTCTGCATACTAGTCATTGATGATGACGTAACCACCCGGACGCTGCTTAAAAAGCTTCTAGCCGCAATGGGGGCGGCAAGAATTTGGGAGGCAGCAGATGGGATTGAGGGGCTGGAAATTGCCTTTGGAGATCTCACCCCTGATTTAATCTTGTGTGACTTGGGTATGGAGCCTATTGACGGTTTGGCGGTGATTGGGGCAATCAGAGCGACCGGAAAGACGCATCTCTCCAAAGTCCCCTTGGTTGTTTTCACTGGATCTCACGAAAAAGCAATTTTAGATGGAGCATTAAATGCTGGTGCCACCGGGGTCATTCCCAAACCTCATACTCCAAGAGATTTGGCCAAATACCTTTGTGGGCTTGTGAGTAGGACAAAGCCATCATCGGATGACCTGAAGGAGTTCCGAGACGCGGCTAAACAGGATTCCGATGAACCTAAGCCGTAATAGGGCCACTTGTGAATGATCCTGGGTTTATTCGTCATATCGTCTATCGCTGTCACGGTGGCATTCTACGTCAAAGGGCCGCTTCCTTGGGCTTGTGGGAAATCGAAGCGGTGTGCCATGTACAAGCGGCCCATTTGCCTCGTTGCCAACGGGAAGTGGAAGGTTCGGAAGTCCAATGACTGCCCGTACTTCACGCAACAGCTGGTTATGGTTCCGGCAGATAAGCCTTGATCCTCACTTTAGGCCGAGTCGGCATTGAGCATGACCAGCCTCTCGCCCATTGGGCATCCATCTTCATTCTTGATGTCGAGAAAGGAGATGGCGCTCCACTTTTGAGTGTTGCCAACAGTTTTGGTCGGCGAACTTCACGCCTTCTCTCTTTTGCAGAAAATTGGCATCATCACCGCCATGTCGAAAAGCCAGCTCCATCTCTTTGAACAGCGAGCCCCATCGGCGAAGCCTTCATCGCGGGCCGATGGCCGCGCGCCTGCCGATCTCAGCTCGTTACCAGATCAAGAATTGGTGGCAGGAATCGCAACCGCTGGGATTGCGGAAATCTTCGCCCGGATGACCGAATGTGGGCGGCGTAAGTTGACGGCGGCTGTGCCAGCCCTTGAGGGTATCTGCAAGAGATTCTCCGGCTTTGGCCTCGATACCTTGATCCGCGAGCAAGCCGTGGCACTCGAAACCTTGGTTAAAATCGGTAGCCCAGAGGCGGCGACTGCGGTGGAGCGGATCATCACACGAGATATGGTTCAGGGGCCTGGGTTGGTACTGGCTGTTGCCGCAGCAGCTCGAACCGGCGTCACCCTGCCTGCCGCCGTGACGATGCGGTTGCTGCGCCATGACGAACCCGATGTCCGTGCCGATGCCTGTCGCAGCGCACGCTTAGATCCTGATGTTGTCGCTATCTTGTTGGATCTTCAAGATGATCTGCACCCCAGCGTTCGCATTGCCGCGGCCTGCGCCCTTGGGCGATTTGGGAAGGTTGATGCCCTAGAGGCGCTGAGCGAAGCGTTAGAATCGGCGCCCAACCACGAAGTAATCGATGCCTTAGCCGACATTGCCGACGACGACGCCGTCGTGCTGCTTGGTCGGGTGGCACAAGATCGGCCCGACTTGGCCGAAGCAGTGTTATCGGCTCTTGATGAGTGTGGCTCAGCGTTGTCCGCAAAGGTGTCCGATCGGGTTCGGAGATTGTCGAGAGCTACAACCGCCATGATTGGCCCGCACGATATTGTCGTTGAGATCGATGAAATCCCCTATATCGGCAGATGCGAGTTGAAAGGGGAGACGGTGGTGGTTACCTCCGAGTTTGGCTCCAAGGCGCTGGAGGTTGGCGAATTACCGCCTGACGTCGTGGCCAAGCGCCTGCTGGCTGCACTCGTTCGTGAGGCCGAGGGCCATGTCTGACCTCCGGCCCCGTCCCTCCCGTGTTCTTCAGCGGCGCGCCCGCCGTGCGCGGCTGATCCTGATGGCGATCCTCGTCATTGGGCTCGGCGTGGCCTACTATGTTGGAGCGGTCGTGCTCGGTTAATGTCGTCGTCGTCACTCGGTTCCCTTCAATCGAAACCAGCAGTGCTGGGGATAGGTCACAACCTTCCGCGGCACGAAAGGCGAGCGGGACAGACAGTGGAAAGATTGCCCCATGTGCGCCGATTACACTCCGCCCACACACTCAAGCAGCCGACGAAGCTGGGAGGATCTCCGCACACTCGAGCGTGACTATTTTCTGCTGGCGGCATTCGGCGGCCCGTCCGAATGGCAGCCCGTCATGGAAAACCTTGGTCTTGACCGGGTAGAGGCTGCTCGCATCGCCAATGCCATGTCTCCCCTAGCCCAGCCACCGAAGTCAATTGAGGAGCGCAGTCAGCGAGAGCAAGACGCGTTGACATTCCTAGCCAATCGCCCTTTGGGCTCTGCATTGAAGGAGGCCATTGGGCGGCGTGACGGAAGTCTGGATATGCCCATAGAAGAGCCTGCGGCACAGTTCCGGGCGAGAGATGGGGCGCCACCTGATGTTCGAACAGGTGTTTTCTATCACCCCACCAATGAGATGCGGCCTCGATACGGACATGAAGGCCAGAGTCCGCGCGGCGGCGTCATGGCGACCTTGGGAGCGGTACTTAAATCCGCACGAAATACCAGCTATCACATGTTACGCGCCCTTTCCGGGATTTCGAAAAGACATCTCCTGCCTCGCATCAAAGCTATTGGCGGTGCCATTCGGACGGGCGCTGGGGAAACGTTCAGCGCCGTAGCGACCCGCATGGGAATCACGAGGTCGATCCCGCTCACGAGTATGGCTGCCGAGAACAGCGACGGCATTACGCCCACTTCAGATCAAGATCTACGGGAAGCATCGGTCGAACGCTGGCGCCAAATGGGAGAAACCATTAAGGCCATGACCGTTGCTTCTGCTCTCCGCGGCTACCCACCCGCTCTCGAATTCATCCGGATCATCGCACCGGACATAGGGCCTTTCGATGATTCGAAGATACG
>NZ_LWQT01000042.1 GCF_001650715.1 Paramagnetospirillum marisnigri
AAACAGACCCGGAAACGCCGATCAACCGCAATTCACGCCCGGAACAACTCTCAAACCGTCAGAATGAAGAGGTTTCCGGAGGTGCCCAGGTCGGGAGGGGGGCCTCAGCCTCAGCCGACTTCCGACGCCAGTCGGTCCAGGATCGGGCAGTCGGGGTGGTCGTCGCCGCAACAGCGGGTGGTGAGGTCCAGCAAGGTGCGGCGGATGCTGTCCAGTTCGGCGATCTTGCGCTCGATCTCGCCCACATGCCGGAGCGCGATGGCCTTGACGTCGGCGGAAGCGCGCGAGCGGTCGCGCCACAGTTCCAGCAACGCGCCGACCTCGTCCACCGAGAAGCCCAGCGAGCGGGCGCGCTGGATGAAGCGGAGCGTCTCCACCTCGTTGGCGGTATAGGCGCGATAGCCCGAACGGGTGCGCCCCGCCGCCGGGATCAGGCCGATGCCCTCGTAATAGCGGATGGTCTTGGCCGAGACGCCCGAGCGCCGGGCCGCCTCGCCGATATTCATGTCATCCTCCAGCGCCGCAGCAGCAGCGAGTTGGACACCACCGACACCGAGGACATGGCCATGGCGGCGCCCGCGATCACCGGGGTGAGCAGGCCGAAGGCGGCTGCGGGAATGGCGATGACGTTGTAGCCGAAAGCCCAGAACAGGTTCTGCCGGATCTTGGCGGTGGTGGCGTGGGAGATGGACAGGGCCTCGGCCAGCAGCGACAGGTCGCCGCGCATCAGGGTGATCCCCGCCGCCTGCATGGCGACGTCGGAACCGGTGCCCATGGCGATGCCGATATCCGCCGCCGCCAAGGCGGGCGCGTCATTGACGCCGTCGCCCACCATGGCCACCACCCGGCCGCCGGATTTCAACTTGGCCACCTCGGCGGTCTTGTCCTCGGGCAGCACCTCGGCCACCACCCGGTCGACGCCTACCGCCTCGGCCACCACCTGGGCGGCGCGGGCGTTGTCGCCGGTCAGCATCACCGTCTCCACCCCCATGGCCTTCAAGGCGGCGACCGCCCCGGCGGCGGAGGGCTTGACCGGATCGGCCACGGCGATGAAGCCCAGGGCACGCGGCGGCTCGGCCACCCACATCAGGGTACGGCCCAGCCTTTCCTGTTCCGCCGCCGCGTCGGTGAAGGCCGACAGGTCCAGCCCCTGCTCGGCCATCAGGCGGCTACTGCCCAGCAGCAGCGAGTGGCTCTCCACCACGGCGCGGAGGCCCCGCCCGGGCAGGGCGGCGAAATCACTGACTGGGCTCAGGGACTCCGGCGGCACCACCGCCAGCACGGCGCGGGCCAGGGGATGCTCGCTGCCGGCTTGCGCCGAGGCGGCGAGGCGCAGGAAATCGGGCTGTCCCCCATCCACCACATGCACCACCGCCGGACGGCCCTCGGTCAGGGTGCCGGTCTTGTCGAACACCACCACCCGGGTGTGATGGGCACGCTCCAGCGCCTCGGCGTCCTTGATCAGGATGCCGCGCCGGGCGGCCAGCCCGGTTCCCACCATGATGCCAGTGGGAGTGGCCAGCCCCAGGGCGCAGGGGCAGGCGATCACCAGCACCGAGACGGCGGCGACGAAGGCGGTGGCGGGATCACCGGCCAGCAGCCACCAGCCCAGGAAGGACAGGACGGCGATGACCACCACCACCGGCACGAAGATGGCCGAGACCTTATCCACCAGATGCTGGACCGGCGCCTTGGCCGCCTGGGCGCCCTGGACCATGCGGATGATGCGGTTGATGGTGGAGTCCGCCCCCACCCTTGTGGCGGCCAGGCGCAGTAATCCGTCGCCATTGACGGCGCCCGCCACCACGACATCACCGGGACCCTTGGGCACCGGCAGGCTTTCGCCGGTGATCAGGCTTTCGTCCATCTGACTTTCACCGCTCAGCACGCTGCCGTCCACCGGCGCCGCCTCGCCCGGACGCAGCACCACCACCTCGCCCATCGCCACCAATGCTGCGGGAACCTCCAGGATCAGGCCGTCGCGCTCCACCCGCGCCACATTGGGCCGCAGCCGCATCAGGGCGCGGATGGCTCCAGCGGCCGAGCGCTTGGCCCGGGTCTCCAGCAGCTTGCCCAGCAGCACCAGGGTGATGACCACGGCGGCACCCTCGAAATAGAGGTTGTGGTGATGGGCGTCACCCACCGCCACATGCCAGGCCGACAGGCCGAAGGCCGCGCTGGTGCCCAGCACCACCAGCACGTCCATATTGCCCATGCCGCCCCGAAGCGAGGTCCAGGCCCCCTTGTAGAAGCGGGCGCCGATGACGAATTGCACCGGAGCGGCCAACGCCAACTGCAACCAGCCGGGAATCATGACGGGGATGCCGGAAAGATCGAGGATCATCTGCCCCACCAGCGGCAGGGTCAGCAGCGCCGAAATACCCAGCGCCACGAGATGGTGGCGGGCCTCGCGGGCCTGCTCGGCCTCGGCGCGGTCCAGATCCTCCTCGCCGGACTGGGTAAGGTCGGCCTGGAACCCGGCCTTGACGATGGCGGCCACCAGTTGCTCGGGCCGCGCCAGGGCGGGGTCGAAGCGGATATCGGCCCGCTCCGCCGCCAGGCTGACCAGGGCGCGCTCGACGCCCTCCACCTTGCCCAGCACCCGTTCCAGCCGGGTCGAGCAGGCGGCGCAGGTCATGCCCTTGACCGGCAGGGACAGACTGGCGGGCGAAGCCTGATGCGACACGATTTGATCCTCCGATGGCACTTATGACGGCATTGTTGGGCTTCCAGTCACTGGAAGGTCAAGCTCCATTCCATCCCTTGCCGCCTGGCCTGATTGCCGGTATCAATTCAACTGGATGTCGAAGCCGTTACAGCGAGGGGCCATGAGCCGCATTCTGATCATCGAGGACACCAAGCTGATGCGCGACACTCTGGTGGATGTGCTGGGCGCCGCCGGTCACGAGGTGATTACCGCCGACAATGGCGCCATCGCTACAGAGATGGTGACGGAAGGCCAGTCCTTCGAGATCATCATCACCGACATCATCATGCCGGAAATGGACGGCATCCAGACCATCTTGGAATTGCAGACCATGCTGCCCGCCGCCCGCATCATCGCCATTTCCGGCGGCAGCGCCCGCCTGGAGAAGACCCAGGGGCTGGAAACCGCCAAGCGCCTGGGCGCGGTGGCGGTGCTGGAAAAGCCGTTCGAGGTCGATACCCTGCTGGCGGCGGTGGCGGCGGCGGCCTAATCCGCCGATCCGGCCCGCACCGCGTCGATGGTGCGACGCACGTAGTTCCAATAGTCCCGCACCGGCCCCAGCGCCTCGGGTGGCGCGTCGGGAGCCAGGCAGGCCCAGGCCGAGCCATCGGCATAGGCAGACGGCGAGGCCAATCGGATCGTGGCACGCCCGTCATCGGGAATTGGCGCCGGTTCCGCCGGACGGTGGGCCTCGGCGAAGCCCAGTTGGGCCGCATCATCGCCATGAGCGAAAATCCAATCGCACAGGACCCGCGACCAGGCGACGAAATCGTCGCGCTCGGCCACGGTGGCGAATTCCAGGCTCTGGCGCGCGAAGGCATAGCTGAGCGCGGCGAAGGCGCGGCCGTCCGAGCACTGGCTGCGCTGGGCGAAGCGCTCCACCAGCACCTGCTTGGACAAATGCCGGTCAGCCTCCCGAGCCACGCCCTTGGTGCCCTCGGCATCGAACACCCTGGCCTTGAGGCGGCCATCGGCCCCGGGGACCACGCCGACCAGGGCATGGCCCACATGGGACGACAACTCGGTCAGGAAGGCGTCGATGGCCTCGCGCCCCACCGGCTGCGCCAGCACCACATAGATGTAGAGGGGCGGCAGGTCGACCACCCGCTCCTCATTGCCCTGGACCAGATCACAGACCGCGCTGTCGGGAATCTCGTCCCCGGCGGCATAAAGGCTGCCATCGGGAAAGCCCACATAGGCCCCCAGGATGGCCCCCACCCCCTCGTCCACATAGGCGTATTCCACCAGCCGGAAGGGCGCCAGCTCGCGCCAGATGGCGGTAGCGGCGGGATTGGCCGGGCGTCGGGTCTCGCCCTCCGCCGCCTGCTCCGCCAGCAGGTCGAGGAACGCCGCCACCGCCCGCGTGGTGTCGATGCGAATACGGATGACATCGTCCATGATCTCTGGCGGCATGATTCTTGATTTCCCTCCAAGACCAGGAAGTTTAGCAGAGCCCGCGCCAAGCGCGATCAAAAAGCAGACCATCCCCTGGCCGATGCGGCCTTCCCGGTTGACAGAACCGGCGTGACGAGTAGGTTTCATCTGAACACACTGAAACCAACCGTATATGCGGGAACGGTGAATGGAGTATTTCCTCCAGCAGTTAATCAACGGACTGACCCTGGGTGCGATCTATGGCCTGATCGCGCTGGGTTACACCATGGTTTACAGTATTTTGGGCATGATCAATTTCGCCCATGGCACCATCTACATGATGGGAGCGTTCATTTCGTTGATCGCCTATCTGGCCGCTACCACCATCGGCGGTGCTTCGGTGGTGGTCGCCCTGTTCGTCGCCCTGTTCGCCACCATGGGATTCACCGGATTGTGGGGCTGGACCATGGAGCGGGTGGCCTATCGCCCGCTGCGCGCCGCGCCCCGGCTGGCACCACTGATCTCCGCCATCGGCGTGTCCATCATCTTGCAGAACTTCGTCGCCCAGGCCCAGGGCGCGCGGGTCAAGCCGCTGCCCCCGGTGATCCGGGGCGGCTTCAGCCTGATGGAAGGAGACGGCTTCGCCATCAGTCTGAGCTGGATGCAGATCATCGTGGTTCTCACCACCCTGGCGCTGATGGCGGGCTTCACCTGGATGATCACCAGCACCTCGCTGGGCCGCGCCCAGCGCGCCTGCGAGCAGGACATGAAGATGGCGGCCCTGTTGGGCATCGATGTCGACCGGGTGATTTCCACCACCTTCGTCATCGGCGCCTCGCTGGCCGGAGTGGCCGGGCTGATGGTGACGCTGTATTACGGCGTCATCGACTTCTATATCGGCTTCCTGGCGGGCATCAAGGCCTTCACCGCCGCCGTGCTGGGCGGGATCGGCTCGCTGCCCGGCGCCATGCTGGGCGGGCTGCTGATCGGCCTGATCGAGGCGCTGTGGTCGGCTTATTTCTCCATTGAATACAAGGATGTCGCCACTTTCGGCATCCTGGTGATGGTACTGGTCTTCCGTCCCACCGGCCTGCTGGGTCGGCCGGATGTGGAGAAGATTTGACATGACGGCGGCGCTGCGCGACGCATTGCTGGCCGGGTTCGTCGCCGCCGCCATGGCCCTGCCCATCCTGGGCTTCCGACTGGTGGACAGCGCCAACGGCCTGTCCCTGGCCGGGCGCTTCGATCTGGTGGCATGGTCGGCGGCCATCGTGTTCTGCGGCCGCTTGGCGGTCAAGCTGGTGCTGCCCGCCCTGCCCCGCCTGCCCGCGCCGCCCGCCGCTTTCGGCAATCTGCGCCAGATCGCCGGTTGGGGCATGGCCGGTTTCGCCCTGGTGCTGCCCTTCCTGCCCTTCGCCGACCGCAACCTGGTGGACAAGGCCACCTTGGTGCTGATCTACGTCATGCTGGGCTGGGGGCTGAACATCGTGGTCGGCCTGGCCGGGCTGCTGGATTTGGGCTTCGTCGCCTTCTACGCCGTCGGGGCCTATTCCTACGCCCTGCTGTCCCAGACCTTCGGCCTGTCCTTCTGGGTCTGCCTGCCGCTGGCGGGAGTGTTCGCCGCCGGATTCGGCATCCTGCTGGGCTTTCCGGTGCTGCGCCTCAGGGGCGACTATATCGCCATCGTCACCATGGGCCTGGGCGAGATCATCCGGGTGATCCTGCAGAACTGGCAGGATGTCACCGGCGGCCCCAACGGTATTTCCGGCATCGAGCGCCCCTCGCTGTTCGGCCTGTCCTTCAAGGCGGTGCCGCCCGAGGGCCAGCGAAGCTTCGCCGAGGTCGTCGGCCTGGACTTTTCCGCCGACCACCGGGTGATCTTCCTCTATTTCCTGATCCTGGTCCTGGCCCTGGCCACCAATCTGTTCACGCTACGCATCCGCAGGCTGCCGGTGGGCCGCGCCTGGGAGGCGCTGCGGGAAGACGAGATCGCCTGCCGCTCGCTGGGCATCAACCCCACCACGGTCAAGCTGTCGGCCTTTGCCCTAGGCGCCATGTTCGCGGGCTTCGCCGGGTCGTTCTTCGCCACCCGCCAGGGCTTCATCAGCCCGGAAAGCTTCACCTTCCACGAATCGGCGGTGATCCTGGCCATCGTGGTGCTGGGCGGCATGGGCAGCCAGATCGGCATCGTTCTGGCCGCCCTGCTGCTGGTGGGCCTGCCGGAATGGTTCCGCGAGTTGCAGCAGTTCCGCATGCTGGCCTTCGGCGGCGCCATGGTTTTGATCATGCTGTGGAAGCCGTCAGGGCTGCTGTCGCACCGTGAACCCACCATCCGGCTGGGTGAAACGCGATGAGTGCCGCGCCCCTCCTTACCATCGAACACGTGACCATGGCCTTCGGCGGCCTGTTCGCGGTCAAGGACCTGTCCTTCCAGGCGGCCGAGCGCCAGATCACCGCCGTCATCGGCCCCAATGGCGCGGGCAAGACCACCCTGTTCAACTGCATTACCGGCTTCTACAAGCCGCAATCGGGGCGCATGTGCCTCAGCCATTCCGGCGGCGAGTTCCTGCTGGAACGCCTGGACGACCATGCCATCACCCGCAAGGCCGGGGTGGCGCGCACCTTCCAGAACATCCGACTGTTCGCGGGCATGAGCGTGCTGGAAAACCTGATGGTGGCGCAGCATACCCGGCTGATGGCGGCCTCGCTGTTCTCGGTGGCGGGATTGTTGGGGATGGCGCGCTATGCCCGCGCCGAGAAGGCAGCGGTGGACCAGGCGCGCCATTGGCTGGACCGGGTCGGCCTGACCGGTTTCGCCGACGAGGAGGCGGGCAGCCTGCCCTATGGCCACCAGCGTCGGCTGGAGATCGCCCGGGCCATGTGCACCGGGCCGCGCCTGCTCTGCCTCGACGAACCGGCGGCCGGGCTCAACCCCAAGGAATCGGCCGAGTTGAACGCGCTGCTGCGCTCCATCCGTGACCAGGACGGTATCGGCCTGCTGCTGATCGAGCACGATATGAGCGTGGTGATGGAAATTTCCGACCGGGTGGTGGTGCTGGACTACGGCAAGAAGATCGCCGACGGCACCCCCGCCGAGGTCAAGCGCGACCCGGCGGTGATCCGCGCCTATCTGGGCGAGCCCGACGATTCCGACCTGCCGCCGGAGGTTTCGCCATGCTGAGGGTGGAGGGCCTGTGCTCGGGCTATGGCCGCATCCAGGCGCTGCACGGCGTCGATATCCACGTGGCCAAGGGCGAAATCGTCACCCTGGTGGGCGCCAACGGCGCGGGCAAGACCACGCTTCTCATGACCATCTGCGGCAATCCCCGCGCATCGGCGGGCAAGGTGCTGCTGGACGGCGAGGACATCACGCGGCTGCCCACCCATCTGATCATGCGCAAGGGACTGGCCCATAGCCCGGAAGGCCGCCGGGTGTTCCCGCGCATGACCGTGCTGGAAAACCTGCAGATGGGCGCCGCCCTGGGCGATCCCCGCCATTTCGACCAGGATTTGGAGCGGACCCTGGCGCTGTTCCCCCGCTTGAAGGAGCGCCTGAACCAGCGCGGCGGCACCCTGTCGGGCGGCGAGCAGCAGATGCTGGCCATCGCCCGCGCCCTCATGAGCCGCCCCCAGGTGCTGCTGCTGGACGAGCCCTCGCTGGGGCTGGCGCCGCTGGTGGTCCGCCACATCTTCGAGATCATCGCCGCCATCAACCGTGACCACGGCGTCACCATCTTCCTGGTGGAGCAGAACGCCTTCCACGCCCTGAAGCTGGCCCATCGCGGCTATGTCATGGTCAACGGCAAGGTGGCGCTAAGCGGTACCGGCGCAGAATTGCTGGCCAATCCGGAAATCCGCGCCCATTACCTGGATGGAGGCGTGTCGTGATCACCTCCATGGGCGTGTTCATCGGCCTGACCCTGGTGCTGTTCGGCGGCTGCGCCTTCATGACCGGCCAGGCGCTGTCGGCCAGTTGGCGGCCGTGGTGGCACACGGTGCCCTATGCCTTGCTGCTGGCGGCCGCCGACCGCTTCCTGGGCTTCGCCCTGTTCGGCGGCGATCTGCTGTCGCTGGCGGGATTCGCCCTGGATGGCGCCATCCTGGTGGCCATCGCCCTGGGCGCCTGGCGACTGACCCGGGCGCGGCGCATGGCGGAGCAGTATCCCTGGCTGGTGGAACGCACCGGCCCCTTCACCTGGCGTGATTTGCCCCGTCAGGCGCAATAGCAGCCCCCGGACCGCGGGAGACATTAGCGATCCGGGGGCCGGGTCGATGCCGATTTACGACTTCGCCAGCGCCTGGGCCACCACCATGCGCACCCATGCGGCACGGGACAGACCCAGCGCCTCGGCGCGGGCATCGACCTGGGGAATCTGCTCGTCATCGAAGCGGATGATCACCGCCTCCTTCTTCTTCTTGTCCTTCTTCTTGCCCTTCTTTTCCTTCTTGTCCTTCTTGTCCTTGCGGGCGGCCTTGTCCTCGGTCACCTCGGCCGCAGCCACAGGGGCCGTAACCGGCTTGGCCTTGGCGGGCTTCTCGGCCTTGGCCGGCTTTTCTGCCTTGACGGACTTCTCGGCCTTGACCGGCTTCTCCGCCTTGGCGGGCTTGGCAGCGGGGACCGGCTTCGCGGCCTTGGCCTTGGGAGCGGATTTCGCCTTGGTGGCAGGCTTCGCCCTGGCTGCTTCGTCCTTGACGGCTTCAGGGGCCGGAGCAGCGGCGTCCGGCTTGGGTTCGGTGGTCATGGTGATTACTCCTGAATTTCGGCGGGGCATCTGCCCCAGAAAAACTATATCGAAGCGATATCGCTTTTCGAAGTTAAGGTTTTATGACAGCCATTCGGGGTGGCGAATACCGGCAGCCCTGCTAAACTGCCAGGCATGCGTTGCAACCCAACAAGGAGTGCCCCATGAGCAGGACAAGACTTCTGGCCCTGGCCGCCACTGCCCTTTGCGCCGTTTTCGCCGCCCCGACGGCCCGCGCCGACATCACCATCGGCGTCGCCGGTCCGCTTTCCGGTTCCGAGGCCGCCTTCGGCGAACAGTTCCGCCGCGGCGCCGTCAAGGCGGTGGAGGACATCAACGCCAAGGGCGGCGTCCTCGGACAGAAGCTTGTGCTGCATCTGGGCGACGATGCCTGCGACCCCAAGCAGGCGGTGGCGGTCGCCAATGAGATGGCGGCGCGCAAGGTGCCGTTCGTGGCCGGGCATTTCTGCTCCGGCTCCTCGATCCCCGCCTCGGACGTCTATGCCGAAACCGGCATCCTGCAGATTTCCCCGGCCTCGACCAATCCGAAATTCACCGAGCGTGGCCTGGGCAACGTGTTCCGCACCTGCGGCCGTGACGACCAGCAGGGCCAGATCGCGGCGGGCTATATCGCCAAGCAGCTCAAGGGCAAGGTGGTCGGCATCATCCACGACAAATCGGCCTATGGTAAGGGCCTGGCGGACCAGACCAAGGACGCGCTGAACAAGCTGGGCGTCAAGGAAGCGGTCTACGAGGCCATCACCGCGGGCGAGAAGGACTATTCCGCCCTGGTGACCAAGCTGAAGCAGGCCAAGGTCGAGGTTCTGTACCTGGGCGGCTACAAGACCGAGGGCGGACTGATCGTGCGCCAGATGCGCGACCAGGGCCTGAAGACGGTGCTGATGGGCGGCGACGCCCTGGTGACCGAGGAATACTGGTCCATCACCGGCGCCGCCGGTGAAGGCACCTTGATGACCTTCAGCCCCGACCCGCGCAAGAACCCGGCCAATGCCGATCTGGTGAAGTTCTACCGTGCCCAGAACTACGAGCCCGAGGCCTATACCCTGTATACCTACGGCACCATCCAGGCCTGGGCCCAGGCGGCGGAAAAGGCCAAGTCCACCGACGCCAAGAAAGTTGCCGCCGTGCTGAAGGCCGAGAAGTTCGACACCGCGCTCGGCAAGATCGGCTTCGACGCCAAGGGTGACGTCGCCGCGCCGGGTTATGTCATGTATGTGTGGAAGAACGGCAAATACGACTACGCCGAATAAGAACGGCTTGCTCCGGCCCGGCAAACAGGGTGCCGGGCCGGTTTTAACCTCAGGGGAGAAATGAAATGCCTTTGTCCGAATGCATCGAGGCCTGCGAACAGGCCCATCGCGCCTGCACCGAATCCGTCATCCATGGCTTGCAGCATGGCGGCAAGGCGGCGGAATGGGAACTGGTCCAGCTTCTTCTCGATTGCGCCGATATCAACGAGACCGCCGCCGACTTCATGCTGCGTTCGTCGCGGCTGCACCACCTCACCTGTCAGGTGGCCGCCGAGGTCAGCGACAAATGCGCCACCGCCTGCGAGAAGCTCTCCAAGGAGGATGTGCGCCTGAAGGAATGCGCCGAAGCCTGTCGCCGCGCCGCCACGGCGTGCCGCAAGACCATCAAGAACTGACGGAGTTTCGCCGATGAGCGAAGAAACCCGCATCGTCGGCGACCTGCCCAATCTGCGCGTGGAAATCCTCCATCGCCAGGACAGGGACGGCATGGCGGAACATGTGATCCTTCACCTGACCGCCACGCCGTCGTTCCAGGCGGCGGAAAGCCTGCTGCTCGGCGGGCTGTCGCCTGCCGCCTGGACCAATCCCTGGACCCTGTGGACCACCATGGCCCAAGCCATGCTGGCCCCCTGGTCCAATGCCATGACCGCCGCCAATCCCTGGCTGCCGCACCCCAAGCAAGACTGAATGGACCCGTCCCGCACCAGTTGGCCCGCCGTCTTCCTGGCGGTGGGAGCCGGAATCGTGGCGGCGTTCCAGGTGGGCAAGGCCCCCATCGCCCTGCCTTTCATCCGCGACGAGATGGGTCTCAGCCTTTCGGCAGCCTCGTGGATTCTGTCCATCTTCGCCCTGATGGGAGCCAGCGCGGGCGCTTCCATGGGCAGCATCGTCACCCGCCTCGGCGCGCGCCGCATGCTGCCATTGGGCCTTGCCCTGCTGGCCGCCGCCAGCCTGCTGGGCTCTGGCGCGCCGTCCCTGATGCCGCTGCTCGCCAGCCGGGTGGCCGAGGGGCTGGGCTATATGCTGGTCGCTATCTCGGCGCCCGCCCTGATCGCCCTGCTGACCCATCCCGACCAGCGCCAGACGGCCTTTGGCCTGTGGGGCTGCTTCATGCCGGTGGGCATGGCGGTGGCCATGACCGCCGCCCCTGCCCTGCCCCTGGTGGGCTGGCGCGGCCTGTGGCTGGCCATGGCGGTGCTGCTGGCCGCCTATGCCGTCCTGGTCCATCTGCGCATGCCCCATCCGCCAGTCCCCGTCCGGGACGAGGACGACCAGCATCTGCTGCGGGATATCATCGCCACGGTCAAGGCACCGGGACCGCTGATCCTGGCCGCCACCTTCCTGCCCTATTCCGCCGCCTATGCCGCCCTGACCGGGTTCCTGCCGACCTTGCTGATCGAGCGCATGGCGGTCAGCCCCGGTACCGCCGGACTGATGGCGGCGGCGGTGACGGCAGCCAATATCGTCGGCAATCTCGCCACCGGTCCCGCCCTGCGGGCGCGGTTGCCCCGGCGCTGGGTGATGGCCGCCTCCAGCCTGGTCATCGCCTTGTGCAGCCTGGGCATCTTCCTGCCCATCACAACGCCCGAGCAGTCCTATGCCCTGTGCCTGGTATTCTCGGCGGTGGGAGGCCTGCTGCCCGGCTGCATCCTGGGCGGCGCCGCGGTCTATGCCCCCAACCGCCATCTGGTGCCGGTGGCCCTGGGCCTGATCATGCAGGGCAGCAATCTGGGCCAGTTGCTGGGACCGGTGGTGGTGGGCGCCGCCGTCGCCGCCTGGACCTGGCCCGCCGCCGCCGCCGTGCTGGTTCCGGCTTCCTTGATCGGGATCACCCTGGCCCTGGCCTTGCGCCGGGCGGGCAAGGAACCGTAATGTGACGTGGTAAGACCACCGAGGTTGCCACCATGCCCCTGCCCACCGCCCTGCTTGATGACCTTGCCGCCGTGTTCGGCGATCGCCTGTCCACTGCCCAGGCGGTACGCGAGCATCACGGCAAGGATGAAAGCCATTTCCCCCCCTGCCCGCCCGAGGCGGTGGTCTTCGCCTTGACCACCCAGGAGGTGTCGCAGGCGGTCAAGGCCTGCGCCCGGTATGCAACCCCGGTGATCGCCTTTGGCACCGGCACCTCGCTGGAAGGCCATATCGCGGCGCTGAAGGGCGGTGTCTGCATCGATGTCTCGGGCATGAACGCGGTGCTGGAGGTACGCCCCGAGGACCTGGACGTCACCGTCCAGCCCGGCGTCACCCGCAAGCAGGTCAACGAGTATCTGAGGGATTCCGGCCTGTTCTTCCCCATCGATCCCGGCGCCGACGCCTCGCTGGGCGGCATGGCGGCGACGCGAGCGTCCGGTACCAACGCGGTGCGCTACGGCACCATGCGCGACAACGTGCTGTCGCTGGAAGTGGTGCTGCCCGACGGGCGGGTGATCCGGACCGCGCGCCGCGCCCGCAAGTCCTCGGCGGGCTATGATCTGACGCGGCTGTTCGTGGGCTCGGAGGGCACGCTGGGCATCATAACAGAATTGACGCTCCGCCTGCACGGCATCCCCGAGGCGGTTTCCGCCGCCACCTGCCCCTTCCCCTCGGTGGAGGCGGCGGTGCAGACGGTGATCCTGACCATCCAGTCGGGCATTCCGGTGGCGCGGATCGAGTTCATGGACGAGGTCATGGTGGACGCGGTCAACCGCTATTCCAAGACCAGCCATAGGGTGGCGCCCACCCTGTTCTTCGAGTTCCACGGCAGCCAGGCCAGCGTGCGCGAGCAGGCCGAGCGGGTCGAGGCCATCGCCACGGAATTCGGCGCCCAGGGGTTCCAATGGGCCACCGGCGCCGAGGAGCGCACCCGGTTGTGGGCGGCGCGCCACAACGCCTATTACGCCGGAATCGCGCTGAAGCCCGGCTGTCGCGCCTGGACCACCGATGCCTGTGTTCCCATTTCACGGCTGGCGGAATGCCTGTTGGAAACCAAGGCCGACCTGGAGAAGTCCTCGCTGACCTCGGCCATTGTCGGCCATGTGGGCGACGGCAATTTCCACGTCATGCTGCTGGTGGACCCCGGCAGGCCCGAGGAGATCGCCGAGGCCGAAGCGGTCAACCACCGCATCGTGCGCCGGGCCCTGGCCATGGACGGCACCTGCACCGGCGAGCATGGGGTGGGCCACGGCAAGATGGAGTTCCTGGAAGAGGAATTCGGCGAGGCCCTGGACATCATGCGCCGGGTCAAATCCGCCATCGATCCCCAGGGCATCATGAATCCCGGCAAGATCGTCGGCTGAGGTTTTACACCGCTTGAAGTCCGATCTGGCTTTTCACGTCATCCCACCGCCCGAGCCAGCGATGCCGTTTCTGAAAAGCCATGCCAGGACAAGATCCCTCCTACCGATAGTCGTCGGGATGACGGAGCCTTTCCTAAGCCTCGGCCAGGGTGGGCAGCACCAGATCGACCATGAACCGGGCGATGGTGGGGGTTTCATGGGGCATGGCGGCCATCAGAGCGGCCACGGCGGCGTCCCGCTGGTCCTGTTGATCCAGACCAACACTCCGCGCCCGGGTCACCACATGGGTGACCAGATCGATCATTGACTGACTCACGGCACCCTCCCCTGCTTGAACGCTTCCCTGCCCGCTGAACAGAGAATGCGATATCGCTGGCGTTTATGCCACCAACGAAAGGGAAGGAAATGTAATGGCGGCTGGCGGCCCTCAGGCGGCGGCGCTCATCTCGGCGACGAAGGGATACAACTGCTCGACGATCAGATTGGCGATGGAGGGCGACAGGCTGGGGATCATGGACATCAGCACCGCCTCAGCCGCGGCGCGCTCCTCCGATCCGGTCAGTCCCTGTCCGCGCGCGGATAGCACGGCCTGCTTGATGATTTCGATCAGCGACGGGTCCATGGCGGAACCTCCGGGGACAACAACTGTCAAGATTACATATGCATTATCTTGACGTGTCGCCCCTCGGGCTTCCACCGACTTACGGAAAGGAGTTGTGACGCCCTGTCACGCTCCGACCAAGACAGGGCGTCAACCGTGTCAACCCGTCACGCCTGACCGATGGCGTCACGATAGGCGTGCCAGCTGGCATGGCCGATCAGGGGCAGGGTGAAGGCCAGGCCGACGAATACCAGCCCCATGCCGAAGAAGGTCACCACCGCGATGGTGGCCGCCCAGCCGATCATGGTCCGCCAGTTCAGCAGCACGGCGTGAATGCTGAAATCCATGGCCTCCATCACGCCGACATCGCGGTCGAGCAGCATGGGCATGGCGAAGACACTGACGGCGAAGGCGATGGTGGCGATGGCGCCTCCCACCACGGTTCCCACCAGCAGGAAGCGGGGGGAATCGGGCTGCAGCACCACATTGACCACGAAATTGTCGAGGCTGAGCGGAACCCCCGGCGGATGGAACAAGGCAAAAATCAGCAATCCCGCCAGCATCCATACCATCATCAGCATGGACAGGATCAGGCCGAGATTGCCGATCTGGCCGCCCCGGCGCATCACATGACCGACCACCAGGGTGAAGCTGACCGGCTCGTTGGCTTCCAGCCTGCGGCTGATCTCGTAGAGGAACACCGCCGCCAGCGGCCCCACCAGCATGAAACCGGCCACCAGGGGAAACAGCAACGATCCCATCTCCAGGCTCGACAGCAGAAGATAGATCATTCCGCCACCGCCGGCATAAACGGCCCCGAATCCGAGGCTGAGAAGTGGTTGGCGCCACATGTCGCGCCACCCCGCCGTCAGCCATTCCGAGGCCTGGGCGGGCGAAATCAAGCGGGACACCGGCGGATGGGAATCGGCGGTCAAGGTCATCATGGCTGCCCCCTAGGGTCTGAGGGGAGCAAGCCGCTCCCCATACAGATAGGTGGAGTCGCCTCCCCGCCGCCACAAGGCCCCCCAACCGCAGGGATATAATGATTTCTCCCCATCGAGCACGATACGGGCACGAAGGCAGTTGTGCCTCCGGCCGGAAACCAATAAATGTTGGTGGTCACAACAGATACGAGGACACCTTGGCCACGCGAACCGGCGGCAAGAAGACAAAAGCGAAGGCAGGGCCGGACAGGAATGGACTTCCCGTGGCTCCGACCAGCGGTCTTTGCCTGGACATGCTCGACGACATCGTCGGTTATCGCCTGCGCCGTGCCCAGGTCTTGGTCTACCAGGACTATGTCCGCACCGTCGGCTCATTGGACATCCGCCCCGCCCAGTTCGCCGCCATGACCATCATCGGCGCCAATCCCGGCCTCAGTCAGACCACCCTGGCGGCGACCATGGGCATCGACCGCTCGGGGGCGGTGATCCTGATCGACGCCCTGGAGGAAAAGGCCCTGGCCGCCCGCGTGCCTTCACCGGTGGACCGTCGTACCTATGCCATCGTGCTGACCGACAAGGGCCAGGCCACCCTGGCCCAGTTGAAGCAGTTGGTGATGGAACACGACGATCGCGTCACCGCTTGCCTGACGCCGGAAGAACGGGTCCAGCTCAACGCGCTGCTGCTTCGGCTCTACCAGGGCTGAAATACGCCTCGGGTCAAATTGTTGTTGCGCACAACAATTTTGGCAAATAACATCTCTCCCAAGAATCAGGGAGAAGCGGCATGTCCACCCAAGCCTTCACGTTGTTGACCGTCGAAATGCAGGGCCCCGTCGCCGTGGTGGGGCTGAACCGCCCCGACAAGCGCAACGCCATCAACGATCCGCTGATCGACGAAATCTGTGCCTTCTTCGCCGCCCCGCCCAGCGAGGCCCGGGTGGTGGTGCTGCACGGCCACGGCCCGCATTTCTCGTCGGGCCTGGATCTGGCCGAGCACCGCGACCGTGAAGCCTTCGAGGTGATGATGCATTCCCAGAAATGGCATCGCACCTTCCACCATGTCCAGATGGGCGGCCTGCCGGTGGTTTCGGCGCTGAAGGGCGCCGTGGTGGGCGGCGGCCTGGAACTGGCCACCTCGACCCATGTGCGGGTGGCCGAGCCTTCCACCTTCTACGCCCTGCCCGAGGGAAGCCGAGGCATTTTCGTGGGCGGCGGCGGCAGCGTGCGCGTCGCCCGGGTGATCGGTGCCGGGCGCATGGCGGAAATGATGCTGACCGGCCACGCCTACAACGCCCAGGAAGGTCAGGCCATGGGGCTGTCCCATCATCTGGTCGGCGAGGGCGAGGCCCTGCCCAAGGCGCTGGAATTGGCCGGGCGCATCGCGGGCAACGCGCCGCTGTCCAACTATGCGGTGATCAACGCCCTTCCCCGTATCGCCGACATGGCGCAAAGTGACGGCCTGTTCGCCGAGTCACTGATGGCCGCCATGGCCCAGACCAGCCCCGAAGCCCGCGAGCGCATGCGCGCCTTCCTCGAAAAGCGCGCCCCCAAGGCCGGAAGCTGACGACCCCTTTCATCCTCCCGGATGAAACACTGGAGACCTGAACGCCCCGGCGTCAGGTCTCCTCCTTTTTTCAGCGGAACAGACCGTCCAGGCTGCGCGGCAGAGCCCGCCCCTGGAAATGGCGGGCCACCATGCGCTCCACCGCCGCCCGGCCCAGGCTTCGTGCCCCGGCGCAGGGTTGCCATTGCCATTGCAAGCCGATGCGGGCGCCCAGGTCGAAATCCTCGGGCGCCGCCACCCCTTCGTCCAGGGCCTCCAGCACGGCGGTCAACACCGCGCCCTGCAAGCGCTCGACGATGCTTGCGGCCTCGGCGGCGGGAATGTCTGCGGGAAGGGCGGCATTCCACGACTCCCCTGATTCCCCCTTGGTCACCAGCGAGGCGGCGGGCAGGTAGAACCTCCCCATCACCGCCAGCGTGCGACAGGCGTGCAGGGCGATCACCGGCTTGGAAATATCCATCAGCTTGAACGGCCCCACACTGGTGCCGAACCCCCGGGTGACGGCCAGATCGATGGCGCCGGGATCGACGCCCTCGTCCAGCAGCCGCACCGCCTCGTTCAGATAGGGGACGAAGTAGCGGTTGACGGCGAAGCCGAAGGCATCCTTGCAGCGGATGGCCTGCTTGCCGGTGGCCCTGGCGAAGAACTCGGCAGCCACCAGGGTGTCTTCCGAGGTCTTGGCGCCGCGCACGATCTCCAGCAACGGATTGATGGCCGCCGGGAAGAAGTAGTGCAAGCCCAGGAAGCGCCCCGGCCCGGTCACTGCCGCCGCCAGATCATCCACCTTCAGCGAACTGGTATTGGTGGCCATCAGCGCGTCCGGCGCCAGAATGCCCGACAGAGTCCGGAACAGGCCGCTCTTGGCGTCGAAATTCTCGATGATGGCCTCGATCACCAGCGCCGCTGGCGCCATATCGGCCAAATCAGAGGAAGGGGTCAGGCGAGTGAAGGCTGCCTCCGCCTCGGCTGAAGACAGCTTGCCCCTATCCACCGAACGCCCCAGCGAGGCCTTGATCTGGGCCATGGCGCGATCCACCACCGCCGGATCGCGGTCGTTGAGCACCACCGCGAAACCGCTCATGGCGGCGCCCTGGGCGATGGCCGCCCCCATGGTCCCCGCCCCCACCAATCCGATCACGCTGTCGCGGTCCATGACACCCTCCCCCACCGAAATCCATCCATGCTCCATCATGCGATTTTTGTTGCGACGCGCAACAGTTTTTATGCCCAACAATAACTCTTGACGAAATCGGATGCTCGGATCAGGATCATCGCCAACAAGTCGCCAAAGAGCGACCTCCGGAGGTTTTTCATCTGAGAAAGGGGACGTTCAATGTCTGACAACGCCACGATTCCGTCCGCGCTCCACGCCCTGACCCGCCGCCAGTTCACCGCCGCCGCCGGTGCCGGTGCCCTGGCCGCTTCCATCGGCCTGCCCGCCCGCAGCGCCCGCGCCGCCACACCCTTGAAGCTGGGTGTGCTGCTGCCGCGTTCCGGCCATCTGGCCCTGATCGGCCAAGCCTGTCAGCGCGGCGCCGAAATCGGCCTGCCCATGCTGAGGGACCTGGGCTACACCATCGAATTGATGAACGCCGACACCGAATCCAACCCGGATGTGGGCCGGACCCAGGCGGAAAAGCTGATCCGCGAGGGTGCCCATATGCTGATGGGCTGCTTCGATTCCGCCACCACCCTGGCCGTCGCCGGTGTCGCCGAACAGAAGGGCATTCCCTTCGTGGTCAACATCGCCGCCGAGCCCAAGCTGACCGAGCAGGGCTTCAAATACACCTTCCGCAACTTCCCCAGCGCCGGCATGCTGGGCAAGGGCGGCCTGCTGCTCTACAAGGACATGTTCGCCGCCAGCGGCGTCACTCCCAAGACCGCCGTGCTGCTGCACATCAATGACAGCTTCGGCATGGGCATGCTGGCGGGCATCAACGCCCTGATGCCCAAGCTGGACCTGCCGTTCCAGATCGTTGAGACCATCGCCTACGACCCCAAGGCCCGCGACCTGTCCATCGAGGTGGCCAAGGCCAAGGCGGCCAAGGCCGACTTCGTCATGACCGTGACCCGCCTGAACGACGCCATCTTGCTGGTGCGCGAGATGGTCAAGCAGCAGGTCGACACCATGGGCATCACCTCGCCCGGTTCGCCCGGCATGTATGACAAGCAGTTCCTGAAGGCGCTGGGCAAATACGCCGATTTCTGTTCGGTCAACATTCCGTGGTTCGACCCCAAGCAGGACATGGCGGGAGTGCTGCAGAAGACCTTCGAGAAGGCCTATCCCGACGAAAGCTGCGACCTCAATGTCGGCTTCAGCTTCGAGGGCGTGCTGATCGCCGCCGACGCCCACAAGCGGGCGGGCAGCACCGATGCCGCCGCCCTGACCGAGGCCCTGCGCGCAACCAACCTGGCCAACCGGGTCATGCTGGGCGGCGCCATCAAGTTCGAGGCCAACGGCCAGAACATGAACCTGAAGTCGGCGGTGGTGCAGAACCTGGGCGGCAAGCCCACCGTGGTGCTGCCCACCGAGTCCGCCGAAGCCAAGCTGGTCTTCCCGGCCCCCGCCTTCAAGAGCCGCGGCTGATCCTTCCTTACCGCTCGGCCGGGAGTCCGGAATGGACGCGACCTTCTTCCTGAACGTAACCAGCGCCGGTCTCCTGACCGGCCTGGTCTACGGCCTGATGGCCCTCGGGCTGTCGGTGATCTTCGGCGTCATGCGCGTGGTCAATTTCGCCCATGGCGACATGATGGTGGTGGCCATGTACGCCGCCTTCCTGCTGTTCACCAAGTTGGGCATCCAGCCGGTTCCCGCGCTGCCGCTGGTGGCCGGTGGCCTGTTCGTCCTCGGCTACCTGCTGCAGCGCCTCGTTATCAACCGCTTCCTCGGCGCTACCGAGCACATCCAGTTCCTGCTGCTGCTGTCCATCGCCATCATCATCACCAATGGCGTGCTGATGGTGTTCGGACCCGACGCCCGCAACATCCAACTCGACGCCAGCTTCGAAAGCTATTCCGTCGGGCCGCTGGTGCTGGACAAGGTCCGGGTCATCGCCGCCATCACGGCGGGCGGCGTCGCCGCCCTGCTGTGGGCCTTCTTCCGCTACACCACCACCGGCACCGCCATCCGCGCCTGCGCCGACAATCCCGTCGGCGCGCGGGTAGTGGGCCTCAATGTCGAGCAGCTTTACGCCGTCACCTTCGGCATCGGCGCCGCCTGCGTCGGCGCGGCGGGCTGCCTTTTGCTGCTGCTGGTGGACGTGCATCCGCACCTGTCCTCTGACTATACCCTGCTGGGCTTCATCATCGTCATCCTGGGCGGGCTGGGCAGCCTGGGCGGCGCCCTGCTGGGCGGCATCCTGGTGGGGCTGTCGGAAGCGCTGTCGGGCGTGCTGATCGCCCCCAGCCTCAAGAGCATGTTCAGCTTCGGCCTGCTGATCCTGGTGCTGCTGCTGCGACCCCAGGGCATCCTGGGGAAGAAGCCGTGAGCGCCGCCGCCTTGCTGTCCGGACGCGGCCCCCGCCTGCTGCTGGCCCTGCTGGCCGCCCTGGTGGCGGCACCGCTGGGGGTGGGCGACTATGCCCTGTCCATCCTGATCGCGGTGCTGCTGCAGGCCTATCTCGGCATGTCGTGGAACGTGATGATGGGCTTCGCCGGTCAGTTCTCGCTGGGCCACGCCCTGTATGTGGGCCTGGGCGCCTATGCCTCGGGCACGCTGTTCGTCCATTTCGGCACATCGCCCTGGATCGGAATGCTGGCGGGAATGGCGGTGTCGGCCGCCGTCGGCTCGGTCATCGGCCTGCTGGGCTTCCGCTTCAAGGTCATGGGGGTCTATTTCGCCCTGCTGACCATCGCCTTCGCCGAATTCACCCGGGTGCTGTTCGACCACTGGGGCTGGGTCGGCGCCTCGTCGGGACTGGTGCTGCCGGTGACCAACCGCGCCAGCGACGATCTGTGGCTGCTGCGCGGCTCGCCCACCATGTTCTACTACCTGATCCTGGCCATGACCGTGGGCGGCTTCCTGTTCTCGCGCTCGCTGCTGATGCGGCGCATCGGCTACTACTGGCAGGCCATCCGCGAGAACGAGGACGCCGCCGACGCCCTGGGCATCCCGGTGTTCCGCTGCAAGATGATCGCGGTGGCGGTCTCGGCGGCCATGACCAGCATCGGCGGCATGTTCATCGCCTTCTTCAGCAACAACCTGTTCCCCGAGAGCATCTTCTCCATGCACCGCTCGCTGGAGCTGATCCTGGGGCCGATCATCGGCGGCGTCGGCACCCTGTTCGGGCCGATCCTGGGGGCGGTGCTGCTGACCGCCATGGGCGAGGCCTTCACCCTGATGGGCGAGACCATCGGCATCGACGGGGTCAAGCAGATCGCCTATGGCGTCTGCCTGCTGGTCATCCTGATCCTGAAGCCGGGGGGGGTGTGGCCGTGGCTGCGAACCCGGTTTGGGCTTGATGGAGGCGGAAAATGAGTACCGCTCCCATGCTGTCGGTGGACAATATCGGCAAGAGCTTCCGTGGCCTGCGCGCCGTCAACGCCGTCACCTTCCAGGTGCCCCGGGGCGACATCGTCGCCCTGATCGGCCCCAACGGCGCGGGCAAGACCACCACTTTCAACCTGATCGCCGGGGCGCTGCCCCTGTCCGATGGACGGGTGATGCTGGACGGCAGGGACGTCACCGGCCTGGGTCAGGCCCGCATCTGCCGCGAGGGCGTCGGCCGCACCTTCCAGATCGTCAAGCCCTTCGCCGGGTTGAGCGTGGTCGAAAATGTCATGGTCGGCGCCTTGCGCTATGACGGCGGCGACGTGGCCAAGGCGCGGGCCGCCTCGCTGGACATCCTGAATCTGCTGGAGCTGGGCGACAAGGCGTCGCTGCCGGCCCAGACCCTGACCTTGCCCGACCGCAAGCGACTGGAAGTGGCCCGGGCCCTGGCGACACGGCCCAAGCTGCTGCTGCTGGACGAGGTCATGGCGGGCCTGCGGCCGGTGGAATGCGACCGCATGGTGGCGATCCTGCAGGGCCTCAACCGCGAGACCGGCCTGACCATCTTGCTGATCGAGCATGTGATGCGGGCGGTGATGGCGCTGTCCGACCATGTGGTGGTGCTGCATCACGGCGAGAAGATCGCCGAGGGCACTCCGTCCGAGGTCACCAGCCACCCCAAGGTGCTGGAATGCTATCTGGGCGAGGAGCACGCGTGATGGCCATGCTGGAGGTCCAGGGACTCGACCTGTTCTACGGCGACGCCCAGGCCCTGGCGGGCGTCTCGCTCGACGTGGCCGAGCACGAGGTGGTGGCCATCGTCGGCGCCAACGGCGCGGGCAAGACCTCGCTGATCCGCGCCATCGCGGGCATGGCGCGCCCGGCGGCGGGCAAGGTGCTGTTCGAGGGCAAGGACATCACCGGCCAGGCCTCGTCGCGCATCTGCGACATGGGGGTGGCCCAGGTGGCCGAGGGCCGCCAGATCTTCCCCACCCTGTCGGTGCTGGAAAATCTGGAAATGGGCGCCGTCATCCCCCGCGCCCGGGCCAAGCGCAAGGACATGCTGGAACGCTGTTTTCAGTTGTTCCCCAAGCTGAAGAGCCGCCTGGACCAGTCGGCGGGGACGCTGTCGGGCGGCGAGCAGCAGATGCTGGCCATCGGCCGCTGCCTCATGGGCCAGCCGCGCCTGATGATGTTCGACGAACCCTCGCTGGGCCTCGCCCCCGCCGTGGTCAGCGAGATGTTCAAGATCATCCGCGACCTGCATGCCGAGGGCATGACCGTCATCCTGGTGGAGCAGAACGTGCAGACCTCGCTGAAGCTGGCCGATCGCGGCTATGTACTGGAAAACGGCGCCGTCGTCCTGTCCGGCACCGGCACCGGACTGCTGAACGACGACGGGGTCAGGCAGGCCTATCTGGGCCTGTAGGGCCAAGGGCCGAGGAACAACAGGCGGGGCAACAATGCCTCGCCGATAATAAGGTGGGAGGTTGCGTCATGACCTGGGGACCGATCAATTTCGCGCCCGCGCGCGTAGATGTGGAGCACCTGCCCGGCGGCGGCATGATCCTGCGTTCGCCCGACAGCCTGAAGCCGTTCTCGCGCTGCGTCGGCGACCTGTTGCACCACTGGGCCGACCGCATCCCCAACCAGACCTTCCTGGCCCAGCGCGGCCCCGACGGTACCTGGCGCAAAGTCAGCTGGGCCGAGGCGCTGCGTTCGGTTGAGGCCATCGCCCAAAGCCTGCTGGACCGGGGCCTGAACAAGAACCGGCCGGTGATGATCCTGTCGGACAACAGCATCGACCACGCCCTGCTGGCCCTGGCGGCCATGCATGTGGGGGTGCCCGCCGCCCCCATCTCCCAGGCCTATTCCCTGGTGTCCAAGGACCATTCCAAGCTGAAATACATCGCCGAGCTGCTGCGGCCCGGCCTGGTCTATGCCCATGACGGCGCCCGCTTCGCCGACGCGCTGCACATCCCGGAACTGGCCCGGGTCGAGGTGGTGACCAGCATCAATCCCCTGCCCGGCTCGTCCAGCTTCGCCGATCTGCTGGCCAACACCCCCGGCCCGGACGTGGAAACCGCCTTCGCCGCCGTGCGGCCGTCCACCGTCTCCAAGATTCTGTTCACCTCGGGCTCCACCGACCTGCCCAAGGGCGTCATCAACACCCAGCGCATGATGTGCTCCAACCAGCAGGCCATCCGCCAGTGCTGGCCGTTCCTGGCGGATTCCCACCCCGTCCTGGTGGACTGGCTGCCGTGGAACCACACCTTCGGCGGCAACCACAACTTCAACATGGTGATGCGCCACGGCGGCACGCTCTATATCGACGAGGGCAAGCCCATGCCCGGCCTGGTGGAAAAGACCGTGGCCAATCTGCGTGAAATCTCGCCGACCCTGTATTTCAACGTGCCGCGCGGCTACGACATGCTGATCCCGCTGCTGGAAAGCGACGAGGCGCTGCGCGCCAATTTCTTCAAGAACCTGAAGCTGATCTTCTATGCCGGCGCCGCCCTGCCCCAGACCCTGTGGGAGAAGCTGGAAGCCCTGTCCATGAAGGCGCTGGGATACAAGGTGCGCATGGTGTCGTCCTGGGGCTCCACCGAGACCTCGCCCATGGTCACCACGGTGCATTACGACATCGAGCGCGCCGGCAATATCGGCCTGCCCGCGCCGGGCACCGAGCTCAAGATGATTCCCAATGGCGGCAAGCTGGAACTGCGGGTGCGCGGCACCAATGTGACGCCGGGCTATCACAAGCGCGACGACCTGACCAAGAAAGCCTTCGACGAGGACGGCTTCTACATCATCGGCGACGCGGGCAAGCTGGCCGACGAGAACGACCCGGCCAAGGGCGTGCTGTTCGACGGCCGCGTCGCCGAGGACTTCAAGCTGATGTCGGGCACCTGGGTGCCGGTGGGCGCGCTGCGCGTCGCCGTCATCGACGCCGCCCAGCCGGTGCTGCAGGACGCGGTGATCACTGGCCACGACCGGGAAGAGGTGGGCGTGCTGGGCTTCGCCAGCCCCCAGGGCTGCCTGTCGCTGTGCCCCGGCCTGCCCGCCGACACGCCGTTGAAGGAGCTGATGGCGCAACCGGCGGTGCGCGACAGGATGGCCGCCGCCCTGAAGGCCTTGGCCGCCCAGGGCAAGGGAACCTCGCACCGGGTGGCCCGCGCCCTGTTGATGAGCGACCCGCCCAATATCGACGCCAATGAAATCACCGACAAGGGCTACATCAACCAGCGCGCCGTGCTGACCCAACGGGCGGCCCTGGTGGAGCGGCTTTACGCCGAGGGCAACGACCCCGAGGTCATCCGCCTGGGGTGAAGTGTTTCAACGTCACCCCCGGGCTTGACCCGGGGGTCCATGGATGCCCGGATCAAGTCCGGGCATGACGAGCCGGGAGATTAAGAGCGATGACCAACGGGCTTGGCACCGTCTATGACGATATTTGGCTGGTGGATGGGGTGCGGACCGGCTTCGCCGACTATACCAGCACGCTCAGCGCCATTTCCCCCACCGATCTCGGTATCAAGGTGGCCCGCGAGGTCCTGGCCAAGACCGCCATTCCGGCCGATGACATCGACATGGTGGTGGCGGGCAACATGGCGCAAAGCAGCTTCGACGCCTATTTCCTGCCGCGCCATATCGGCCTGTATGCCGGGGTGCCGATTCCGGTGCCCGCCCTGCTGGTGCACCGGCTGTGCGGCACCGGCTTCGAGACCATCATCCAGGCCGCCGACGCCATCACCCTGGGCAAGGCGTCCAAGGTGCTGTGCGTCGGCACCGAATCCATGTCGCGCAATCCGGTGGCGTCCTATACCTCGCGCACCGGCTTCAGGATGGGCCAGGTGGAGTTCAAGGACTTCCTGTGGGAGGCCACCAAGGATACCGCGTCCTCCACCGGCATGGGCGACACCGCCGAGAATCTGGCCAGGAAATACGGCATCACGCGGGACGAGGTGGACGCGTTCGCCGCCCAGAGCTTCGCCCGCGCCGAGGCCTCGGCCGAGTTCCGCGCCGGTGAGATCGTGCCGGTCATCAGCGAGACCTTCTCGCGCGAGGGCTACAATGATCGCGGCATCAAGCTGCCCCGCGGCGTGAAAAGCTTCGCCGTGGACGAGCATGTGCGGCCCACCCCCATCGAGGTGCTGCGCGAGTTGAAACCCGCCTTCAAGGGCGTGCAGACCGGCGGCAACAGCTCCGCCGTGGTGGACGGCGCCGCCGCCGCCATCGTGGTGGGGGGCCGCACCGTCAAGGAACGCGGCCTGACACCGCTGGCCCGGGTGGTCGCCGCCGACATCGTCGGCGTGCCGCCCGAGATCATGGGCATCGGCCCGGCGCCCGCCATCGCCAATGTAGTCAAGCGGGCGGGGCTGAGCCTTTCCGATATCAACCGCTTCGAGATCAACGAGGCCTTCGGCGCCCAATACCTCGCCGTGGAGAAGGAACTGGGCCTGGACCGAGACAAGGTCAATGTCAATGGCGGCGCCATCGCGCTTGGCCATCCGCTCGGCGTTACCGGCGTGCGGCTGTGCGTCACCGTGGCGCGCGAGTTGAAGCGGCGCGGCCTCAAGCGCGGCATCGCCTCGGCCTGCATCGGCGGCGGCCAGGGGGTCGCGGTGCTGCTGGAAGTGTAGAGACCCGGAGCGCGGGCATCCTGCCCGCCCCATTCCTGCGGGCGGGAGGCCCGCGCTCCAGCCGGGACAACCCAATGATCGACTACAAGACTCCCCTGCCCGATATCCTGTTCACCCTGAAGCACGGCGCGGCGGCCGACCGGCTGGAGCACTGGGACGACGAACTGGCCTCGGATGTGCTGACCCATGCGGCGGCCATGGTCGACGGCGTCATCGCGCCGCTGGACCCCATCGGCGATATCGAGGGCACCCATCTGGTGGACGGCCGCGCCATCATGCCCAAACCCTTCGTCGAGGCCTATGCCCAGTTCCGCGACGGCGGCTGGCAGGGACTGGCGGTGGACGAGGCCCATGGCGGCCAGGGCCTGCCCCATATCCTGGCCTCGGCCCTGTCGGAAATGCTGTCGGGGGCCTGCATCACCTATCAGATGGTGCTGTCCCTGGCCCATGGCGCCATGCGTACCCTGATCGCCAGCGGCTCCCCGGAGCAACGCGACCGATGGGTTCCCCGGCTGGCCTCGGGCGAGTATCTCGCCACCATGTGCCTGACCGAACCTCAGGCGGGCTCCGACCTGGGGCTGGCGAGAACCACCGCCACCCCTCACCCTGACGGGTCCTGGCGCATTTCCGGCGGCAAGATCTTCATTTCCGGCGGCGACCAAAACCTGACCGATGGGCGCATCATGCATCTGGTGCTGGCCCGCACCCCCGGCGCCCCCCCCGGGGTCAAGGGTCTGTCGCTGTTCCTCAGCCCCTCCCACCTGCCCGACGGATCACGCAACGCCATCAGTGTCGTGCGGCTGGAGGAAAAGATGGGCATGCATGCCTCGCCCACCTGTCAGGTGGCCTTCGACGGCGCCGAGGCCGAAATCATCGGGGCGCCGGGCGAGGGGCTGGCCCGCATGTTCACCATGATGAATGCCGAGCGCCTGGACGTGGCGGTGCAGGGCGTCGGACTGGCCGAGGTGGCGGCGCAACGATCCTTGGCCTATGCCGCCGAGCGCAAGCAGGGGCGCGCCGGTTCCGGGTCCGGCCCCGACCCCATCAGCCAGCACGGCGACGTGCGGCGCATGCTGCTGACCCAGCTGGCCCTTTCCATGGGCTGCCGCGCCATGGTCT
The DNA here is from genome assembly GCF_001650715.1 of Paramagnetospirillum marisnigri. Lineage (GTDB taxonomy): Bacteria > Pseudomonadota > Alphaproteobacteria > Rhodospirillales > Magnetospirillaceae > Phaeospirillum > Phaeospirillum marisnigri. The sequence goes on from NZ_LWQT01000042.1 coordinate 26,730, forward strand.
ACCGCACCCTGGTGGACCTTGAACTGGGGCGGACCCCGGCGCTGATGGAGCTGATGACGCCGGTGTGCAAGGCCTTCGCCACCGACGCGGCGCAGGAAGCCGCCAGCCTGGCCATCCAGATCCACGGCGGTTACGGCTTCCTGCGGGAATACCGGGTGGAACAGATCGCCCGCGATGGCCGGATCACCCCCATTTATGAAGGCACCAACGGCATCCAGGCCGCCACCGTGGCCGGTCGGGTCATCCGGCTGGATAATGGCGCCGCCCTCGACCAGTTCCATGACGAGATCATCGACGCCATCTCCCAGGCCGGTCCGGAATGGGCAGAGGTGTTGAAGCGAGGCCTGTCGGCCCTGGATCGTGCATCCAAGGCCATGCTGGGCAGACGCGACATCGGCCTGACCGCCACCAGCTATTTGCGCCTGTTGGGCCTGCTGGCCTTCGGCGCCGCCTGGGCGCGGCTGGATGCCGCCGCCGGGCAAGCCCCCAATCCCAGCCGTATCCGTGCCGTCGCCGCCTTCGTCCGCGACTGGCTGATGGGCGAGGTGGATTTCCTGGCTGATCGATGCCAAAGCGGCATGGAACTGGCGGCGGCTCCCGAGGATGTCTTCACGCCTTGAAGATTCCTGTGGGAAACTGGCCGAAAGCCTGGGGTATACGGTTGTATTGTTGACGGATTCACGAGACATTAGCACCCTGTCTGGCGCAGAACGCGCCGTACGGCGCCGTGCCGGGCAGATAGAATCATCTGGCGACCGACTGGTGGCGGCCCGAATTCAGGGTTGACGCCGTGGGCCGTCGTGGCATCTTTTCCGTTTCGACAGTCAATTGGGGGTCTCATGAACAAGCAGGATCTGGTGAACAAGGTTGCCGAGCTGAGCGGTCTGTCCAAGGCGACGTCCGACAGCGTGGTCGATGCCACCTTCGCCGCCATTACCGCCGCTCTCAAGGCCGGCGACGACGTTCGCCTGGTCGGTTTCGGCTCGTTCTCGGTGACGCAGCGCGCCGCCAAGGAAGGCCGCAATCCCCGTACCGGCGCCACCATCAAGATCGCGGCCTCCAAGGCCCCGAAGTTCACCGCGGGCAAGGGCCTCAAGGACGCCGTCAACGGCTGATCCTTACCCTTTTCCAGGGGTGGAATGCAAAAGGGCCCTCGGAGGAAACTCCGAGGGCCCTTGGCATTTCAGCCTGAGATGGCAGACTACATGCCCCTGACCTGACCGACGAAACGATCGACACCCTGGCGCAGGGAATCGGCCTCGCGCGCCAGTCCTCCCGCCGCCTCCAGCACGTCACGAGCCGCCTCCCCCGCCTCTTCCGAAGTCCGACTGACGGATTCGATATGGGTGGAGACATCACGCGCCCCGGCGGCCGCCTCGTTGACGTTGCGGGCGATTTCCTGGGTGGCCGCCCCTTGCTGATCCACCGCGTCGGCGATGGAAGAGGCAATCTCGTCCATGCGCCCGATGGTGCGGCCGATTTCCTCGATGGCGCCCACCGCTTCCCCGGTGGTGGTTTGGATCGAGGAAATCTGATTGGCGATCTCATCGGTGGCCTTGGCGGTCTGGCTGGCCAGATGCTTGACCTCGTTGGCGACCACGGCGAAGCCCTTGCCCGCCTCGCCGGCCCGCGCCGCCTCGATGGTGGCGTTGAGCGCCAGCAGGTTGGTCTGTCCGGCGATGTCGTTGATCAGGCTGACCACTTCGCCGATGCGGTTGGCGGCATCGGACAGGCCGCGAACCACGCCGTCCGTCCGGCGAGCCGCTTCCACCGCCGAGCGGGCGATCGAGGTGCTTTGCCCAACCTGGGAACTGATCTCGCGGATCGAAGCCGCCAATTCCTCGGCGGCAGCGGCAACGGTCTCGACATTGGCGCTGGTCTGGTGCGCGGCGGCGGCGATGGTCTGGGCCTCATGGGCCGCGGACTGAACCGCGCCTTCCAGGGCCGAGGCGTTGTTGCGCATGCGCTCGGCCGACTGGCTGACCGTCTCGACGGTGGCACGGACCCCGCTTTCCAGATCCTTGGCCAAGCCGTTCAGGGTGGATTTGCGCTCGGCCTCGGCCTGTTCGCGCATGGCGGCGCGTTCCTCGGACATCCGCTTGACCTCGATGGAACTAGCCCGGAACACCTCGGCGGCACGGACCAGTTCGCCGATCTCGTCCTTACGCCCCGCCCCCTCGAACCGGACGCCGATATCCCCATCCGCCAGGGCGCGGATGCCATCGGTCAGCCCCTTCATACCGTTGACGATGCCATTGCCGATCCACCACGACACCAGCAGCACGCAGAACAAGACCACCAGGGTAATACCACCCTGGGTGATCAGCTTTTCGCGGAAGGTACTGTCGACGTCATCCACATAGATGCCCGACCCCACCAGCCATCCCCAGTCATCAAGGCCCTTGACGTAGGAAATCTTGGGAACCGGCTGATCCAACCCCGGCTTGGGCCACAGATAGGAGACGAAGCCAGCCTTGTCCTTCTTGACCACGTCGATCATCTCGGCGAAGAACGGCTTGCCGGACGGATCGGTCATCCCCATCAAATCCTTGCCCGTCATGTCGGGGCGCATGGGATGCATCACCATCTTGCCGGCAATGCTGTTGATCCAGAAGTATTCCTTCTCCTCGTAGCGCATGGTCTTGACGGCGGCCATGGCGGCCTCCTGGGCGGCCTCGGTGGTCATGCGACCGGCCTTGGCCTCGCCCACATAAAAACCGATCAGGCTGTGGGCCGTCTCGACCACATGCCGGGTCTTGAGCTGACGGGTCTCCATCAGTTCCTGGCGCAAATTGCCCATGCTGGCCAAAATCAGACAGGCCATGCCAACCAGGGATGCCGCCACGATGACCAAAATCTTGGACTTGAAGCTCAGATTTTCGACCGTCATTCCGCCATGAACCCCACCATGCGACGGACCCGCCCGACGCGAAAGAGATTTTCTAAGACATCCATATGCCATTCGTCAATTGTGGACTTCACTAATTGCAATAGCCGCCAGGCCAGAGAGCCTACGGCAACTTCAATAACTGGTGTGACCACCAACATTTTCACAAAACAACCCGAAACACATTCGTTATCGCGTGATAATTTTTATCGAATATTTGATGGCTTTTTTTGATTTACTTATGAACTTGCAAATTGAAAGCCCGCACCCTGACGAGTGCGGGCTGCATCTACAAGTTAAATTTCAGCACAACGGCAGGTCACTGCTTCCCATCAGGAAGGTATCCACAGCTCGCGCCGCCTGACGTCCTTCGCGAATAGCCCAGACCACCAGACTTTGACCACGGCGGATATCGCCGGCAGCGAATATCTTTGGATTAGATGTTTTGTATGTTTGAACATCCGCCTTCACGTTGCCGCGCGGGTCCTTCTCGATTCCCAGCCCGTCCACCAGCCCAAGGTGAACCGGATGGACGAAGCCCATGGCCAGCAACACCAGATCGGCCTCCAGCTTGAACTCGGTGCCGGGAATCTGTTGGAACTTGCCATCAACCTCGAAGCAGTCGAGGCCGACCACGCGGCCATTCTCGCCCCGGAAGGCGGCGGTGGAGACCGACCAGCGACGGGTGCAGCCCTCGTCATGGGAGGACGAGGTGCGCAGGCGATTGGGCCAGAGCGGCCAGGAGGTTCCCTTGTCCTCGGCGGCGGGCGGCTTGGGCATGATCTCGATCTGGGTGACCGAGGCGGCGCCCTGGCGGTTGGAGGTGCCGACGCAGTCGGCGCCGGTATCGCCGCCGCCGATCACCACCACCTTCTTGCCCGTGGCGAGAATATCCGCGCTGCCAACCGCCTCATTGCCCACCCGGCGGTTCTGCTGGGACAGGAAATCCATGGCGAAGTGGACGCCGTTCAATTCGCGGCCGGGCACGGACAGATCGCGCGGCTTTTCCGAACCGCCGGTCAGTACCACCGCGTCGAACCCATCCACCAGATCCTGGGCCGAGATATCCACGCCCACATGGACGTTGGCGCGGAATTCCACGCCTTCGGCCGCCATCTGGGCCATGCGGCGATCGATCACCGACTTGTCCAGCTTGAAATCGGGAATGCCGTAGCGCAGCAAGCCGCCCATCTTGGCGTTTTTCTCGAACAGAATCACCGCGTGACCGGCGCGGGCAAGCTGCTGTGCCGCCGCCATGCCGGCCGGGCCGCCGCCGACCACCGCCACGGTCTTGCCGGTCTTGGCCCGTGACGTGTCGGGCGTGATCCAGTCTTCGGCCCAGCCCCTCTCGACGATGGCGTGCTCGATGGTCTTGATGGTGACCGCCTCGTCGGTGAGATTCAGGGTGCACGATGCCTCGCACGGCGCCGGGCAGATCCGACCGGTGAATTCCGGGAAGTTGTTGGTGGAGTGCAGCACCTCCAGCGCCTCGCGCCAGCGGTTGCGGTACACCAGGTCATTCCAGTCGGGGATGATATTGTTGACCGGGCAACCCTGGTGGCAGAACGGAATGCCGCAATCCATGCACCGCGCGCCCTGCTTCTTCAGGTCATCCTCGGACAGGGGCCGGGTGAACTCGCCATAGTGGCGGATGCGCTCCTCCGGGGCTTCATAGCCCGGGGTCTGGCGCTTGAACTCCTTGAATCCGGTCGGCTTTCCCATCTCAGCGCCCTCCCCCGGCCGCGACCCTCGGTTCCTGCGCCTTTTGCATCTCAAGCAGGGCGCGGCGGTAATCCACCGGCATCACCTTGACGAACTTGGGCATGTAGTACTCCCAATTCAGCAGGATGTCGTGGGCACGCTTGCTGCCCGTATAGTGCTGATGGTTGCGCAGCAAGGCCTGGATGCGGAAGGCATCGTCGCGGGTCATGTCGCCCAGGATGTCGACCAGCCCATGGCTTTCCAGGTCGCCGGACTGGTTCTCATGGCGGATATTGGCATCCTCTTCCGCCGCCACCGGCTCCAGTTCCACCATGGACAGGTTGCAGCGCTTGGCGAAATCGCCGGTCTCGTCCAGCACATAGGCGACACCGCCCGACATGCCCGCCGCGAAATTGCGCCCGGTGGCGCCGATCACCAGCACCACGCCGCCGGTCATGTATTCGCAGCCGTGGTCGCCGACGCCTTCCACCACCGCGATGGCGCCGGAATTGCGCACGGCGAAGCGCTCGCCGGCCACGCCGCGGAAGTAGCATTCACCCTCGATGGCACCGTAGAGCACGGTATTGCCGATGATGATGTTGTCTTCGGCGACGATCTTGGAGACCTTGGGCGGATAGATGGCGATACGGCCACCGGAAATGCCCTTGCCCACATAGTCGTTGGCCTCGCCTTCCAGCTCCAGGGTGATGCCCCGGGCCAGGAAGGCGCCGAAGCTCTGCCCGGCGGTGCCGTCCAGCTTGATATGGATGGTATCGCCCGGCAGGCCGGAATGACCGAAGCGCTTGGCCACCTCGCCCGACAGCATGGCGCCAACGGTACGGTTGACGTTCTTCACCGGCTTCCTGATCCGCACCGACATGCGGTCCTCCAGGGCGGGCTTGGACTCGGCAATCAGTTCGCGGTCCAGCACGTCGTCCACATCGTGTTCCTGCGGCTCCACATTGCGGGTGGCGACGCCGGGTCCGGCCTCGACCTTGTGGAACAGCTTGGAGAAGTCCAGCCCCTTGGCCTTCCAGTGGTCCACCGCCTTGTTGACGTCCAGCAGATCCGAGCGGCCGATCATCTCCTCGATCTTGCGGAAACCGAGCGAGGCCATGATCTCGCGCAATTCCTCGGCCACGAAGAAGAAGTAGTTGATGACGTGCTCGGGCTGGCCGGTGAAGCGCTTGCGCAGCTCGGGGTCCTGGGTGGCGACACCCACCGGACAGGTGTTGAGGTGACACTTGCGCATCATGATGCACCCCGCCGCGATCAGCGGCGCGGTGGCGAAGCCGAATTCATCGGCCCCCAGCAGGGCGGCGATGGCGACATCGCGCCCCGTGCGCAGACCGCCGTCGCATTGCACCGCGATGCGGCCGCGCAACTGGTTCAGCACCAGGGTCTGGTGGGTCTCGGCCAGGCCGATTTCCCAGGGCGACCCGGCATGCTTGATGGAGGTCAGCGGCGAGGCGCCGGTGCCGCCGTCGAAGCCGGAAATGGTGACATGGTCGGCCTTGGCCTTGGACACGCCGGCCGCCACGGTGCCGACACCGATCTCCGAGACCAGCTTGACCGAGATGCGCGCCGCCGGATTGACGTTCTTCAGGTCGAAGATCAGCTGGGCCAGATCCTCGATGGAGTAGATGTCATGGTGCGGCGGCGGGCTGATCAGGCCGACACCGGGGGTGGAATGGCGCACCCGGGCGATGGTCTTGTCCACCTTGTGGCCGGGCAGCTGACCGCCCTCGCCGGGCTTGGCGCCCTGGGCCATCTTGATCTGGATGTCGTCGGCATTGACCAGGTATTCGGCGGTGACGCCGAAACGGCCCGAGGCCACCTGCTTGATGGCCGAGCGCATGGAATCGCCGTTTTCCAGCGGTACGAAGCGTTCCGGCTCCTCGCCGCCCTCGCCGGTATTGGACTTGCCGCCGATGCGGTTCATGGCGATGGCCAGAGTGGTATGGGCCTCGGCCGAGATCGAGCCGAACGACATGGCGCCGGTGGCGAAGCGCTTGACGATCTCCTTCGCCGATTCCACCTCATCCAGCGGCACGCCATTGCCCGCCGGACGGATTTCGAACAGACCGCGCAGCGTCAGCAGGCGACGGTTCTGCTCGTCGATCTGGCGCGAGAACTCGCTGAACTTTTCCTTGGAGTTGGACCGCACCGCATGCTGCATGGTGGCGATGGTTTCCGAGGTCCAGGCATGGGCCTCGCCGCGCAGCCGAACGGCGTATTCTCCGCCCACATCCAGGGCGTTGCGGTAGATCAGCGCGTCGGAATAGGCGGCGCGGTGACGGCGCAGGGTCTCTTCCGCCACTTCCTTCAAGGAGATGCCCTCGACCCGCGACGAGGTCCCGGCGAAGTAGGTGTTGACGAACCGGGTCGACAGGCCGATGGCGTCGAAAATCTGGGCGCCGCAATAGGACTGGTAGGTGGAGATGCCCATCTTGGCCATCACCTTGAGGATGGCCTTGTCCATGGCCTTGATGTAGCGCTTCTGCACTTCCTTGGCCGAAAGTTCCTCGGGCAGGGTCGGCCGCATGGCTTCCAGGGTCTCGAAGGCCAGATAGGGATTGATGGCCTCGGCGCCATAGCCCGCCAGCACGCACATGTGATGGATCTCGCGGGCCTCGCCGGTTTCCACCACCAGACCCGCCTTGGTACGCAGGCCTTCGCGGATCAGGAAGTGATGCACGGCGGAAACCGCCAGCAGCGACGGCATGGCCACATCGTTCGGCCCCATGGCGCGATCCGACAGCACGAAGATGTTGTAGCCTTCCTCGACCTTGGCCTTGGCCTTGCGGCACAGGGCGGCTATGGCCAGTTCCAGACCGTCGGCGCCCTCGGCCACCGGCCAGGTGATGTCCAGGGTGGTCGAGCGGAAACCAGACCCGGGCAGGGTCTCGATGCGCCGGATCTTCTCCAGGTCCTCGTTGGTCAGGATGGGCTGGCGCACTTCCAGGCGCTTGCCGCTGGCGGCCTCGCCCAGGCCCAGCAGGTTGGGACGCGGACCGATCAGCGATACCAGGCTCATCACCGATTCCTCGCGGATGGAATCAATGGGCGGATTGGTCACCTGGGCAAAGCACTGCTTGAAGTAGTTGAACAGCAGCTTGGGCTTGTCCGACAACACCGCGATGGGCGTGTCGGTCCCCATGGAACCCACCGCTTCCTGGCCGGTGACGGCCATGGGCTGCAGCAGGAACTTGGTGTCTTCCTGGGTATAGCCGAAGGCCTGCTGGCGCTTCATCAGCGTCTGGGGATCGGGCTTGGCGGGCTCGACCGGGATCTCCAGGTCCTCCAGGACGATCTGGGAATTTTCCAACCACTGGGCATAGGGCTTTTCGCCCGCCAACTGGGTCTTGATCTCGCCATCGTCGATGATGCGACCCTGTTCCAGGTCGATCAGCAGCATCTTGCCGGGCTGAAGGCGCCACTTCTTCTTGATGCGCTCTTCCGGAATGGTCAGCACGCCCATTTCGGATGCCATCAGCAGCTTGTCGTCGGTGGTGACCAGATAGCGCGCCGGACGCAGGCCGTTGCGATCCAGGGTGGCGCCGATCTGGCGGCCATCGGTAAAGCACACCGCCGCCGGGCCGTCCCACGGCTCCATCAGGGCGGCGTGATACTCGTAGAAGGCCTTGCGCTTCTCGTCCATCAGCGGATTGCCCGACCAGGCTTCGGGAACCAGCATCATCATGGCATGGGCCAGGGAATAGCCGCCCATCACCAACAGTTCGAGAGCATTGTCGAAACAGGCGGAGTCGGACTGGCCCTCGGGGATCAGCGGCCACAGCTTGGCCAGGTCCTCGCCCAGGACATCGGACGCCATGGTCTGGCGCCGCGCGTTCATCCAGTTGAGATTGCCGCGCAACGTGTTGATCTCGCCATTATGGCAGATCATGCGGAACGGATGCGCCAGCCGCCACGACGGGAAGGTATTGGTGGAAAAGCGCTGATGCACCATGGCCAGCGCGCTGGTCATGCGCGGATCGGACAGCTCGGTGTAGAACACGCCGACCTGATCGGCCAGCAGCATGCCCTTGTAGATCAGGGTGCGGGTGGACAGCGACGAAATGTAGAAATCGCGCTCGGACCCAACCGGCGCATGGTTGAACACCAGCTTGCGGATGACGAACAGCTTGCGCTCGAAAGCCTGCTGGTCGGCGACCCCCGCCCCCATGCCGATGAAGATCATGCGCACCACCGGAACGGTGGGCAGCACCGAATAGCCCAGGCTGGACGAATCGGTGGGAACATCGCGCCAGCCCAGGACCACCTGGCCCTCGGCCTTGATCACGCTTTCGAAATGCTGCTCGCAGGCCTGGCGCAAGGCCGGATCCTGGGGCAGGAAGACGCAACCGGCGCCATAGGAGCCCTCGGCCGGCAAGGTGATGCCGTTGGTCTGGGCCTCGGCGCGCAGGAAAGCGTCGGGAAGCTGGATCAGGATACCGGCGCCGTCGCCCGCTTTCGGGTCGGCGCCCACGGCACCGCGATGGGTGAGATTGACCAGAATCTCCAACCCGCTGCGGATAATGTCGTGGGATTTGCGGTTCTTGATGTCGACGATAAAGCCGACACCACACGCGTCGTGCTCATGGCTCGGGTCATAGAGGCCCTGTGCTTCCGGCAATCCGCTCATCTTCACTCGGTTCCTTTTCGCCTCCGAGGAAACCCGAGGATTCCCGCGGAAAATCATCATATCCGTCCCTGCTGGCAGGCACGAAAACCCTTGCCCGATCCCAACGCCTGCGATCAGCCAAAGAAGCTTCATAGGGCATTTCGTCGCCTTCGCCAAGCCTGGGAAACCAAAGCATTGCTTTCAGCACCGCCAAGGCCTTCCGCTCAGCCAAGTTTCGCTTTGCCCCCAAGGGTTATGACGGTATTGTCGCAAGGGGTAGGACCATTGATCCTGGACGCCGCCGGTCACGTGGCATCGGTCGTGGTGAGGGCGAACAGAAGACGCGAATACGGACACCGATAGTCAGATGAGTGACGATTTCGAGCTTTTCGGCGATGAACCCGCGACCCCGGCGGCGCCAGCACCCGCTTCTACCGGCGGGGGAGACCTGTTCTTCGACGATGATCCCGGCCCGGCAGTCGACGCCGTCCCCACTCTCAGCATGACCGAGCGGGTCGCCCAAAATCTGAAGCTGTTTTGCGTCGACAACACCGTCAACACGACCATCCGCGAGGCCTCGACCCAGGTGGTCGCCAGCATGGACGCGGTGGTGGCCGAGGCATTCGCCTGGGTGCAGCAATTTCCTCCCTTTGGCGAGAAACTGACCGATGATGCTCGCTCCACCCTGTCCGGCGTGCTGATCGAGCATTGGCGCAACCTTTATCGCGGCGAGTTCACCGCCGACTACAACGCCACCGCCCAACAGCTTGGCTTCATGCTGGCCTATATGGACCTGGGCGCCTCGTGGTACCAGGCCATGGCGGCAGCCGGATCGACCAAGGCGCTCTCCATCATTTTCAAGGGCAAGCGCGGATCGGAATCGGCGGCGACCGCCCTGCAACGGGTGGTGATGCTGGACCTCTCGGTGGTGACCCACGACTATTTCGCCGCCGCCACCCAGAACCGGGCCAAGGTCGCCCAGGACCTGGCCAATGCTTTCGAGAAGAGCATCAAGCTGGTGGTGGATGAAGTGGGCGCCATGGCCGTGGGGCTTAAAAGCCATTCCGACGAGATGCTGCGTCGCCTGTCCCATATGGACTTCGAGACGGTGAACATGGCCGCCGCCGCCGAGGAGGCCTCCTACAGCGTCGACAATATTTCCAATAATACCAACGAGCTGGCCACTTCCATCGCCCATATTCGCGATAACGTGGTCCGCACGTCCGAGGCCGCCGAGCAGGCCGCCGAGGCCGCCCGCGCCACCGACGCCGCCATGCGCCAGATGCTGGATGTGGCCAGCCGCATCGGCAAGATCGGCGAAACCATCGACACCATCGCGCGCCAGACCCGCATGCTGGCGCTGAACGCCACCATCGAGGCGGCCCGCGCCGGAGCCGCCGGCCGCGGCTTCGCCGTGGTGGCCCAGGAAATCAAGAACCTGTCGGAGCAGACCAGCCGCGCCACCAAGGAAATCGCCCATTCCGTCGCCGAGGCGGTGCAGGCGACCAATGAAGCGGTGCAGACCATCAACCGCACCGTGGATGCCGTGGCGGGTATCAATCAGGTGGCTACCGAGGTCCGCCATTCGGTCGAGGCCCAGACCGGGGCGACGGCCACCATCGCGGGCCATGTGTCCGAGGCGGCCTCGGGTGCCAAGGCCGTGACCTCCTCGGTCAACAGCGCCATCGAGGCGCTGGGCGTGTCCAGCAGCGCCGCCAGCGAGCTGAACCGTTCCGCCGACGCCCTGTCCATCAAGGCCGCCATCATGCGGACCGAGGTAGACCAGTATCTCGACCGCCTCCACCATATGGGCTAATGTAGCGGACCATTTGACTTAAGGCCCGGCCATGACCGAATCGGTGCAGAAGCGACGTGAAATGCTGGCGAGCACACCGCTGTTCTCCGCCATCCCCGCCGCCTTGCTCGACGAATTGGCGGTAAGGGCCAAGCCAGTCAAGGTCGATTCCCGCGAGATCCTGTTCTCCAAGGGAGACCCCGGCGATCGGCTGTATCTGGTCGCCAAGGGCCTGATCCGCATCGGCGTGCTGTCGGTCGAAGGCCGTGAGGTCACCTATGGCATGATCAAGCCGGGCGAGTTGTTCGGCGAGATCGCGGTGCTCGACGGCGGCGCGCGCTCGGCCGATGCCACCGCCATGGAGGCCAGCGAACTGCTGGCCCTGGAACGCAAGGACGTCAACGGCTTCCTGCAGCGCCATCCCATTCAGGCCCTGCACCTGATCAAGGTGCTGTGCGACCGGGTGCGTCGCGCCGACGATCTGCTGGAGGATGTGGTGTTCCTGTCGCTGCCGTCCCGGCTGGCCAAGCATCTGCTGATGCTGAAGTCCACCCTGTCCGGCGCCGAAGCCGCCAAGGGTCCCGCCACCATCCGCCTGTCGCAGCAGGAAGTCGCCGACCATTTGGGCATCAGCCGCGAAAGCGTCAACAAAGTGCTGTCCAAATGGGAACAGGCCGGGGTGGTCACCCTGGGGCGCGGTCAGATCACGCTCGACAAGCCCGACGCCCTGGAAGATTTCCTGTCCTGACCCCACTTTGGGTCATATGCCCCGACTTGTGTGAGCCCCTTCACATACGCCCCTTGCCGCTCCGCCTATAGTCGGTTCCGTCACCGTATTCCAAGATCGGTCCCTCCTCCGAACGAACGCCGATGAGGACTGACGACGGGCCCTGGGGTGTTATTTGGGGCACTACCTATGGGCAAAAGCCCCCGGCGCCGTGCATGCGACGGGGGCTTTTCTTTTATTTATACCGAATGCGACCGCCCATCGGGTCCGTAGAGCTGCCGCGCCCGCTTCTCGAAGGCCGAGACCATCAGCTTGACCGCCTCGTTGAACAGGGCGCCGATCACGGTTTGCAGCAGCTTCGACTTGAACTCGAAATCCACATAGAAGTCGATCTCGGTGCCGCCATCGGGCTGCCGCCGGAAAATCCAGTGGTTGTTGAGATGATGGAACGGCCCGTCGGTATAGGTCACATCCACCCGCTCGGGGCCGGACAGGGTGACCTTGGAGGTGAAGCGTTCCCGGATCATCTTGAAGCCGATCACCAGATCGGCGAAGAACACTTGGCCATCACGGCGACGAATGCGTGACGCCACGCACCAGGGCAGGAAGTCGGGATACTTCTCCACATCGGCCACCAGGGCGAACAATTGCTCCGGCGTATAGGGAAGGATTCGCTGTTCCGCATGGGTCGGCATCAGTCCCCCATTCTCCTCAACCGCTCCGCCCGCAATTCCGCGAAATCCCTGTCGGCGTGGTGCGAGGACCGGGTCAGCGGCGTCGCCGCCACCATCAGAAAGCCCTTGGACCGCGCCACGGCGCGGTAATCATCGAACTCCTCGGGCGTCACGAAGCGGACCACCGCCGCATGCTTCAGCGTCGGCTGGAGGTATTGGCCGATGGTCATGAAATCCACCCCGGCCGAGCGCATGTCGTCCATCACCTGCAGCACTTCCGCCCGCTCCTCGCCCAGGCCGACCATGATGCCGGACTTGGTGAAGATGGTTGGGTCAGCATCCTTGACCCTTTGCAACAGGCGCAGGGATTCGAAGTAGCGCGCACCAGGGCGGATGCCGGGATACAGGCGCGGCACCGTCTCCAGATTGTGGTTGAACACATCCGGCTTGGCCCGCGCGATCACTTCCGGCCCATCGCCCTTGTCGCGGAAGTCAGGCGTCAGCACCTCGATGGAACAGTCGGGAGCGGCCGCCCGCACCTTCTCGATGCAGGCGACGAACTGGAAGGCGCCGCCATCGGCGAGATCGTCGCGATCCACCGAGGTGATGACCACATGCTTCAGGCCCATGGCCTTGACCGACTCGGCCAGGTTCTCGGGCTCGGCCAGATCGATGGCGCCCTTGGGATTGCCGGTCTTGACGTTGCAAAACGCGCAGGCCCGGGTGCAGGTATCGCCCAGGATCATGAAGGTGGCGTGCTTGTGCTTCCAGCATTCGCCGATATTTGGACAGGCGGCTTCCTCGCACACCGTGTGCAGGTTCTTTTCCCGCATCAGGCGGCGCACTTCCGCCGCCTCTTCCGAGGTGGGGGCCTTGACCCTGATCCAGGCGGGCTTGCGCGGGCTGATCTGGTCCGGCTTCTTGGCCTTTTCGGGATGGCGGAGAGGGGCTTTGTCGCTCATGGCTCGATATTGTCCTCTGCAGGAAAGAGGTCAAGGAAAAGCTCACCCCCCCGAATCGAAAAGGCCAGGAATCGAAAACGCGGGCGAGACGCCCGCGCTCCGATCGAGGCTTGCTTAGAAGTGGACGGCGCGCCCATAGGCGTCAAGCACCGACTCATGCATCATTTCCGACAGGGTCGGATGCGGGAAGATGGTGTGCATCAGGTCGGCCTCGGTGGTTTCCAGGGTCTTGGCCACCACATAGCCCTGGATCAATTCGGTGACCTCGGCGCCGATCATATGGGCGCCCAGCAGCTCGCCGGTCTTGGCGTCGAACACCGTCTTGATCATGCCCTCGGTCTCGCCCAGCGCGATGGCCTTGCCATTGGCCATGAAGGGGAAGCGGCCGACCTTGACCGTATAACCCTTGGCCTTGGCCTTGGCCTCCGACATCCCGACCGAGGCCACCTGGGGATGGCAGTAGGTGCAGCCGGGAATCTTCATCATCTCGATGGGATGGACGTCGGGCAGGCCCTTGATCTTCTCGACGCAGATGATGGCCTCGTGGCTGGCCTTATGCGCCAGCCAGGGGGCGCCTGCGATGTCGCCGATGGCGTAGATGCCCGGCTCGTCGGTGCGGCAATAGGGATCGGTGATGACGTGGGTCTTCTCCACCCGGATCTTGGTGCCTTCCAGGCCGATATTCTCCACATTGCCGACGATGCCGATGGCGGTGATCACCCGGTCCACCGTGACCTCATGGGTCTTGCCGCCCGCCTCGACGGTGACGGTGACGTCGGCGGCGTTCTTCTTGATCCCCTTGAGATTGGCGCCGGTCAGGATGGTCATGCCCTGCTTCTCGAACGACTTCTGCGCCATGGCGGAAATCTCGGCATCCTCCACCGGCAGGACGCGGTCCATGGCTTCCGCCACCGTGACCTTTGACCCCAGCGCGTTGAAGAAGCTGGCGAATTCGATGCCGATGGCGCCCGAGCCGATCACCAGCAACCGCTTGGGGAAGGTGTCGGGGACCAGGGCTTCCTTGTAGGTCCAGATGAACTTGCCGTCGGGCTCGAAACCGGGCAGCACCCGGGCACGAGCGCCAGTGGCCAGGATAATGTGTGGAGCAGAGATGGTCTCCTTGCCCTCGATGGCGACCTTGCCACCACCCGCGAGCTTGGCGGTGCCCTCGATGACGGTGACCTTGTTCTTCTTCAGCAGATGCTTGACGCCGCCCTGCAACTGGGCCGAGACGCCGCGCGAACGCGCCACGATCTTGGCCAGGTCGAACGAGGCGCCGGGCGCCGCCAGGCCATAGGATTCGGCATGCTGCATGTTGCGATAGATCTCGGCCGAGCGCAGCAGCGCCTTGGTCGGAATGCAGCCCCAGTTGAGGCAGATACCGCCCAGATGCTCGCGTTCCACCAGGGCGGCCTTCATGCCCAGTTGGGCGGCGCGGATGGCGGCCACATAGCCGCCGGGGCCGCCGCCGATGACGATGATGTCGAAGCTGGTCTCAGCCATGATTGTCTCCGAGGATTATTCCGGCGAACCGGGGAAGATGAGGTTGAGGCGGCCCTCGATCTCGAGGTCGTAGGCCTCGGCCAGACGCCAGACATGCAGCCCGAGCAATTCGCGGAAGGCGCCCAGCAACTGGAAGAACACGAAGGTGGGAATCTGGTAGCGTCGGCCGGTACGGCGGTCCCAGGCATCGGCCTCGGCCACATATTTGCGGCAGGCCGAGCGCATGGCGGCCAGCAGGTCCAGGGCTGGCGCGCCGGGCGGCAGCAGTTCGGCGGTGTCGCCGATCAGCCGCTTGGCGTCGACCACGGCGCGGTAGCACCGCTCCTGCTCTTCCGGCAGGACGCCGCGATTGCAGAAGGCGGGGTTGTTCTCGATCATGGCCACCAGCCCGGCCAGTGCGGAGCGATCGGCGGCGCTGCCCACCGGAAACGGCGTCGGCATCATCCCCGGCGGCCGGGGCATTTCACGTATCCTCAAGCCCATCTCACTCCCTCCCCGGAGTCTTGTTTCAAGCAGCGCTCAGCGGCCGCCAAGCCCGGTCCAGATCGAAATCCATGTCGTGCTCGGCCACGTAATGGTCGACGAAACAGTCGAAATCGCCGTATTCGCCGGTCATGAAGGCCTCGAAAGTGGCGGCCTTGGCGCGGTAGAGGTCCATCAGGTCGAAGCTCCAGCCCGCGCCCGAGCGCAGCGCCGTCACCACCGAGCCCTGGTCCTCGCCGTCGAAGCGACAGGTAAAGCGCAGCGCCTCGCCCTCGCCGTCCAGCTCCCCAGCCAATTCCCAAGAATCCATCATCAGATCGAGATAGGGAAAGGCCGAGAACGCCATGACGAACACCGCCGCACCACTGGCACCGCTCAGGTCGGCCGGTTCCGGCGTGCCGCGATAGCGAATCACGAAGAACCGGGCCATGGGGTCCAGCGCCTCCAGTTCCTCACGGCCGCCGCTGCGGTAGAGGGCGAGCAACCGCTCGCCCCACTTGGCCGCTTCGCCGCCGATCCGCCCGGCCACCGCATGGAAGCGGCCGTCGCGGAAATCGGACTTCAGGCTATCAAAGGCCGCCAACGCCTGGGTCTTGCTCATGGCCCGCCCCTCACAGCAGCATGGACAGCGGGTCCTCGATCAGCTTCTTGAAGGCGGCCAGGAATTCCGCCCCCACGGCGCCGTCCACCACCCGGTGATCCACCGAGAGGGTGCAGGTCATCACCGTGGCGATGGCCAGGGCGCCATTCTTGACCACCGGGCGCTGCTCGCCCGCGCCAACCGCCAGGATGCAGCCCTGCGGCGGGTTGATGATGGCGGCGAAGTCCTTGACGCCGAACATGCCGAGATTGGAGATGGTGAAGCCGCCGCCCTGGAATTCCTCGGGCTTCAGCTTGCCGTCGCGCGCCTTGGCGGCCAGGGCCTTCATCTCGTTGGAGATGGCGGCAAGGCCCTTGTGGTCGGCGTGATGGACGATGGGGGTGATCAGGCCGGTGGGCGTCGCCACCGCTACCGAGATGTCCACGTCGGTATAGCGCTTGATGGCGTCCTCGCCCCACGAGGCATTGGCCGCCGGAACCTTCTTCAGGGCCAGCGCCACGGCGCGGACCACGAAGTCGTTGACCGAAAGCTTATAGGCATCGGAACGGCCGTTGAGATCGGCACGAACCTTCAGCAGGGCGTCCAGCTCGCAGTCGATGGACAGGTAGAAATGCGGAATGGTCGATTTGGCCTCGGTCAGGCGCCGGGCGATGACCTTGCGCATGGAGGAATTGGGAATCTCCTCGAAGGCGGGTTCGAACGGGCTGGCCACGGCGGGTGCCGGAGCGGGCTTGGGCGCCGGAGCAGCCGGAGCGGCGGCGGGCGCCGATTTGGCAACCGGACCGGCAGCGATGGCGGCCTCCACATCGACCTTGACCACCCGGCCGCGCGGGCCGGTGCCGGACACCAGCTTCAGGTCGAGATTGGCGTCCTTGGCGATGCGACGGGCCAGGGGCGAGGCGAAGACGCGGTCACCACTGACAGCCTTCACCCCCGGCCCCTCTCCCGCAGGCGGGAGAGGGGAGGAAGCGGCGGCGCCCCCTCCCTCGCCCGCTTGCGGGAGAGGGAGGGATGGGGTGGGTGAGGGCTTGGCCGGAGCGGACGCGGCAGTGATCGCCGAGGCGTCCTCCCCGTCCAGCAGCAACACGGCGATGGGCTGGTTGACCTTGACCCCCGAAGTGCCGCCGGGCACCAGGATCTTGCCGAGCACGCCCTCGTCGGCGGCCTCGAATTCCATGGTCGCCTTGTCGGTCTCGATCTCGCAGATGACATCGCCGGATTTGACGGCATCACCCTCGTTCTTCAGCCATTTGGCCAGATTGCCCTCGGTCATGGTCGGCGACAGGGCGGGCATCAGGATTTGCACGGGCATTTCGACTCCCCCCTTCTCAGCGACGATAGCAGACGGAGCGGGCGGCCTCGGCCACCTGATCCACCTGCGGCAGGGCCAGCTTTTCCAGATTGGCGGCATAGGGCATGGGCACATCGGCCCCCGCCACCCGCACCACCGGCGCGTCCAGCCAATCGAAGGCGTTGTCCATCATCTGGGCGGCGATTTCCGAACCGATACCCGCCACCGGCCAGCCTTCCTCCAGGCTGACGATGCGGTTGGTCTTCTTCACCGAGGCGACGATGGTGTCCACGTCCAGGGGACGGATGGTGCGCAGATTGATGACCTCGGCCTCGATGCCCTCGGCCTTCAGGATTTCGGCGGCGTCCAGCGCCACCTGCACCATGCGCGAGAAGGCGGTGATGGTGACATGGGCGCCCGTCCGCTCGATCTTGGCCTTGCCGATGGGCAGGACGAAATCGGGATCGTCGGGCACGTCGAAGCTCTGGCCGTAGAGCAGTTCATTTTCCAGGAACACCACCGGATTGGGATCACGGATGGCGGCCTTCAGCAGGCCCTTGGCGTCGGCGGCGCTCCAGGGAGCGATCACCTTCAGCCCGGGGCAATGGGCGTACCACGAGGCATAGCACTGGCTATGCTGGGCGCCGACGCGGCTTGCCGCGCCGTTGGGGCCGCGGAACACGATGGAACAGGGCTGCTGCCCGCCCGACATGTACAGCGTCTTGGCCGCCGAGTTGATGACGTGGTCGATGGCCTGCATGGAGAAGTTCATGGTCATGAACTCGACGATGGGCTTGAGACCCGCGTAACCGGCACCGCAGGCCAGACCGGCGAAGCCCATCTCGGTGATGGGGGTGTCGATCACCCGTTCGGCGCCGAATTCATCCAGCAGGCCCTGGCTGACCTTATAGGCGCCCTGGTACTGAGCCACTTCCTCGCCCAGCAGGAAGACGCCGGCATCGGCCCGCATTTCCTCGGCCATGGCGTCGCGCAGCGCCTCGCGCACCGTCTGGCGCTTATACGAGGCGTAGACCTTCTCGTCTTCGACGGCCCTCACCCCCAGCCCCTCTCCCGCAGGCGGGCGAGGGGTGGAAGGCGCGCCCCCTCCCTCGCCCGCTTGCGGGAGAGGGAAGGTTGGGGTGGGTGCGGACTGTGTCAGCGTATCGGCGCTTTCACCCTCTTCCAGCAGCACGGCGATGATGGTGTTGACGGCCACGCCCTCGGTGCCGCCGGGCACCAGGATCTTGCCCAGGGTGCCGTCCTCGACGGCCTCCATCTCCATGGTCGCCTTGTCGGTCTCGATCTCGGCCAGGACATCGCCCGCCTTGACGGCGTCGCCCTCGGCCTTCAGCCACTTGGCCAGCTTGCCCTCGGTCATGGTGGGGCTCAGCGCGGGCATCAGGATATTAATCGGCATTGGTGTTTCCCCCTCGCGCTCAGGCTTCGATCAGCACATCGGTCCACAGCTCGGACGCATCCGGCTCGGGACTGGTCTGCGAGAACTCGGCGGCCTCGGTGACCACGGCCTTGACCTCGCGGTCGATCTCCTTGAGACCGGCATCGTCGATCAGACCGTCGGCCAGCAGCTTGTCCTTCAACTGGTCGATGGGATCGTGCTGCTCGCGCATCTTGGTCACCTCTTCCTTGCTCCGGTATTTGGCCGGATCGGACATGGAGTGGCCGCGATAGCGATAGGTGTTCATTTCCAGGATATAGGGCCCCTCGCCCGAGCGGGCGTGTTCCAGGGCACGGGTGGCAGCCTCGCGCACCGCGATGATGCTCATGCCGTTGACCGCCTCGCCGGGAATGCCATAGGCGGCGCCGCGCATGAACAGTTCCTGGCCCGCCGCGTGGCGCACCGTCGAGGTGCCCATGGCGTATTTGTTGTTCTCGATCACGAAGACGACGGGAAGCTTCCACAGCGACGCCATGTTGAAGCTTTCATAGACCTGGCCCTGATTGACAGCGCCGTCGCCGCAATAGACATGGGCGACGCCGTTGTCCTTGGAATATTTGTGGGCGAAGCCGAGACCGGTGCCCAGCGGCACCTGGGCGCCGACGATGCCGTGGCCGCCATAGAACCGCTTCTCGCGCGAGAACATGTGCATGGAGCCGCCCTTGCCCCGGGAATAGCCTCCGGCGCGGCCGGTCAGCTCCGCCATCACCCCCTTGGGGTCCATGCCGCAGACCAGCATATGGCCGTGGTCGCGATAGCTGGTGATGCAGGAATCAGCGGGTCCGGCCGCCGCCTGCATGCCCACCACCACGGCCTCCTGGCCGATATAGAGGTGACAGAAGCCATTGATCAGCCCCATGCCGTAGAGCTGGCCCGCCTTCTCCTCGAAGCGGCGGATCAACAGCATCTCGCGGTAATAGCGGATCAGCTCGTCGGGGGTAGGTACAGCCACCCCCTTCTCCTTCTTCCTGGCAGCCATGGTCCCTCCCAAAGGCCCGATTGATCGAACTGGCGAGATAGGTAAACCTAACTTCCCTATTTTGCAAGCATGATGTATCGCTGAAATCCTTTGTTTATAAGGTGTTCAGCGCAATTAACCTAAACTTGGTTAATTGCGAAGGAATTGCTGCGGCGCAACATTATGATCGACTAATTCCTCTCGCGGCGCAGCATGCAACAACCTCCCGGCCCACCTTGACGGGCGAGCTGGATGACATGTGGGGGTAGGGTGGCAAAAATGGAAGGGCGGGACTCACCCCGGGACGGACGGCACCAGCGGCAGGAAGGCCCGATGAATGCGCTCGCAGGCCAAGGCAAGCTCGCAGGCCTCCCGGTGGGGGCAGTGGATGCTGTCCTCGATATGCTCCCCCACGGCCACCATCTCCCCCTGATTGATCAGGGAGAGGACATGCTGGACACGCCGGGGAAGGCAATTGGGTTCGCGGGCCACGGATACACCTGGGCTGCTTCAGCCATAGACATCCAGGCTAGTCACCACCCTTGTTTCGGGCAAGAGGGAAAACACCCTCCCCCCCGCGATGATGAGCATCAAATGACGGTCACAGGGGACGCTTGCGGTCGAAGACCACCACCTCGCCATCACGCCCCATATTGAGCATGATGCGGGCGCGCTCTTCCAGCATGTCGGGGTCGAGATGGTCGGGCCGCAACAGCAGCACCCGGTGCTCCATCTCCTGGCGCTCGGACGCCACCTTGGCCAGACGCATCTCGGCATCGAGGATTTCGCCGTTCAGCCGCATATAGGCCAGCACGCCGCGATCCCCCTCCACGGTGTGGTACGCGAAATAGGTCACGGCGCAAAGCCCGATCAGCGGACCAGCAAGATGACCAAAGCGGCGGCGAAGTTCCTGTAACATGCGGGGCATGGAATCACAGGCTGATTCCCGGCGTCAATATGCACAAGCCGCAAGGATTCACTTTTCTGTTTCACGAGTCACGACTGTGGCAGAAATGACTCACAATTCCATGACTTCCGTGAAGCACTTCACAATTCCATTGTGAACGTAGTGTGAACACCAATGTTGAGGAAAAACCGCCCTCAATGATGACTCCCGGGTGGTTCATGCAGCTTGTCCATCCAGGCCAGCAGCACGCCGGAAATGACGAACACCATGTGGATGCCGACCATCCAGCCCAGATTTTCCTTGTTCAGCTTGTCCACATCCATGAAGGCCTTCAGCAGATGGATGCCCGAGATGGCGACGATGGAGGCGATCAGCTTCAGCTTGAGGCCGCTGAAATCCACCTTGCCCATCCAGTCGGGGCGGTCCTCGGAATCGCCGGTATCGATCTTGGAGACGAAATTCTCGTAACCGGAAAAGATCACGATCACCAGCAGGTTGCCCGCCAGCGACAGGTCGATCAGCGACAGCACCATCAGGATCATGTGGTTCTCGCTCATCTCCAGCACATGCGGCGCCAGATGGATGAATTCCTGCATGAACTTGATCAGCAGCAGCCCCAGGGCGCCGACCAGCCCCAGATAGAAGGGCGCCAACAGCCAGCGGCTGCGGAAGATCAGACTTTCCAGAATGCGCTCTAACATTTGTTCAATCCGTATCCAGGCATGAGAACGGCCGGAGAGTCGCCTCTCCGGCCGTTTCCGTCAAGCCAAGAGGCGTTAACGCTTCATGATGGTCTTGCCGGCATAGCGGGCACCGGCGCCCAGCTGCTCCTCGATGCGGATCAGCTGGTTGTACTTGGCGATGCGATCCGAGCGCGACAGCGAGCCGGTCTTGATCTGGCCGCAATTGGTGGCCACCGCCAGATCGGCGATGGTGGAATCCTCGGTCTCGCCCGAACGGTGGCTCATGACGGCGGTGTAGCCCGCCTTGTGGGCCATGTCGACCGCTTCCAGGGTCTCGGACAGGGTGCCGATCTGGTTGACCTTGACCAGGATGGAATTGGCCAGGCCCTTGTCGATGCCCATGGACAGGCGGTTGGGATTGGTGACGAACAGGTCGTCGCCCACCAGCTGCACCTTGGCGCCCAGCGCCTCGGTCAGCAACTCCCAGCCCTCCAGGTCGTCCTCGGCGCAGCCGTCCTCGATGGAGATGATGGGATAGGAATTGACCAGCTTGGCATAGAACTTGACCAGGCCCTTCTGGTCATAGGTCTTCTTGGCGCCGGTCATGACATACTTGCCTTCCTTGAAGAACTCGGAAGACGCGCAGTCCAGCGCCAGCATCACGTCCTCGCCGGGCTTGTAGCCAGCGGTCTCGATGGACTTCATGATGAAGTCCAGCGCCATCTCGGCGCTCTTCAGATTCGGCGCGAAGCCGCCTTCGTCACCCACATTGGTGTTGTGACCGGCGTCCTTCAGGGTCTTCTTCAGGGCGTGGAACACCTCGGCGCCGATCCGGACGGCTTCGGCGCAGGTGGCGGCCCCCACCGGCATGATCATGAATTCCTGGATGTCGATGGGATTGTCGGCATGGGCGCCGCCATTGATGATGTTCATCATGGGCACCGGCAGGGTGGAGGCGAAGGCGCCGCCCACATAGCGGTACAGCGGCAGACCGGCCTCGTCGGCGGCGGCCTTGGCGGCGGCCAGCGACACGCCCAGGATGGCGTTGGCGCCCAGGCGGCTCTTATTGGGGGTGCCGTCCAGGTCGATCATGGTCTTGTCGAGGACCACCTGGTCCTCCACATCCATGCCCGACAGGGCGTCATAGATCTCGCCATTGACCGATTCCACGGCCTTCTGGACACCCTTGCCCAGATAGCGCGACTTGTCGCCGTCGCGCAGTTCACAGGCTTCGTGGACGCCGGTGGAGGCACCCGACGGCACGGCGGCGCGACCATAGGTGCCGGTCTCCAGCACCACGTCGACCTCGACGGTGGGATTGCCGCGCGAATCGAGAATTTCGCGGGCGTGGATATCGATAATGGCGGTCATCGGAACTCTCCCCTGGGCGGAAAAGACAAAGGATCAGTCAATGGAGATGGGATAGCACTTGGCGATGGCATCCAGCTTCATCAGCACCTCGATCAGGGCGGGCATGTCGGCCAGCCGGATCATGTTGGGGCCGTCGGAAGGCGCCTTGTCGGGATCGGGATGGGTTTCCACGAACACGCCCGCCACGCCGATGGAAACGGCGGCGCGGGCCAGGA
Organism: Paramagnetospirillum marisnigri; assembly: GCF_001650715.1. Classification (GTDB taxonomy): domain Bacteria; phylum Pseudomonadota; class Alphaproteobacteria; order Rhodospirillales; family Magnetospirillaceae; genus Phaeospirillum; species Phaeospirillum marisnigri. The sequence goes on from NZ_LWQT01000042.1 coordinate 49,568, forward strand.
CCGGCGCCATGCGGCGATCACCGCCCGAGGAATTGCCCTGGCCGCCCGGCGACTGCACCGCATGGGTGGCATCCATGATCACCGGCCAACCGGTCTGCGCCATGATGGGCAGGGCGCGCATGTCGGTGACCAGGGTATTGTAGCCGAAGGAAGCGCCGCGCTCGGTCAGCAGGATGCGCGAATTGCCGGTGCTCTCGATCTTGGCCGCCACATTGGCCATGTCCCAGGGAGCCAGGAACTGGCCCTTCTTGACATTGATGACCACGCCGGTGCGCCCGGCGGCCACCAAAAGGTCGGTCTGGCGGCAGAGGAAGGCGGGAATTTGCAGGATGTCCACCGCCTTGGCGGCGATGGTGCACTGTTCCTCGGTATGGACGTCGGACAGCACCGGAACCCCAAGGGTCTCGCGGATTTCGGCGAAGATGGGCAGCGCCTTTTCCAGGCCGATGCCGCGCTTGCCCGCCAGGCTGGTGCGGTTGGCCTTGTCGAAGGACGACTTGTAGATCAGCTTGATCCCGGCCTCGTCCGCCATCTGCTTAAGGGCGGAAGCGCATTCCAGGGCATGGGCCCGGCTTTCCATCTGGCAGGGCCCGGCGATCAGCACCAGGGGCAGGTCATTGCCGAGGATGACATCGTCATTGACGGCCACATGGTGAAGCTTGGTCATGGGAGACCTCACACCAGACGGGATTGACGCACGGCCGCCGCGATGAAGCTGGTGAACAGCGGATGCGGGTCGAACGGCTTGGATTTCAGTTCGGGATGGAACTGAACGCCGACGAACCAGGGATGGTCGGGGAATTCGACGATCTCGGGCAGCACCCCATCGGGCGACAGGCCGGAGAAGGACAGGCCGGTCTTTTCCAGCATGGGCTTGTAGTCGAGATTGACCTCGAAGCGATGGCGATGGCGCTCGGAAATGCGATCGACGCCGTAAATCTCGCGCACGCGGGAATTCGGCTTCAGGTCGCAATCATAGGCGCCGAGGCGCATGGAGCCGCCCAGATCGCCATTGGCGGCCCGCTTCTCCAGCATGTTGCCCTTCATCCACTCGGTCATCAGGCCGACCACCGGGGTCTCGCACGGCCCGAATTCGGTGGAATTGGCGCCCTTGAGACCGGCCAGATTGCGCGCCGCCTCGATCACCGCCATCTGCATGCCGAAACAGATGCCGAAATAGGGCACGCCGCGTTCGCGGGCGAATTTCACCGCCTCGATCTTGCCACCGGCGCCGCGCTCGCCGAAGCCGCCGGGCACCAGGATGCCGTGGCAGGGCTCCAGATGCTGCACCACGTCTTCCCGCTCGAAAATCTGGCTGTCGATCCAGTTGAGGCGCACCCGCACATTATTGGCGATGCCGCCGTGATGCAGGGCCTCGGCCAGCGACTTGTAGCTGTCCAGCAGGCTGGTGTACTTGCCCACCACCGCGATGGTGACCTCGCCCTCGGGCTGGCGGAAGCGTTCGACGATGGTGGTCCAGCGCTTCAGGCTGGGAGCCGGAGCGTCCAGGCCGAAATGACGGCAGACCACGGCATCCATGCCCTGTTCGTGATAGCTGACCGGCACCTGATAGATGGTGTCCACGTCCAGCGCCGCGATCACCGCGTCGGGGGCCACGTTGCAGAACAGGGCGATCTTGCGGCGCTCGCCTTCGGGGATCTCGCGGTCGCAGCGGCACATCAGCATGTCGGGCTGGATGCCGACGCTGAGCAGTTCCTTGACCGAATGCTGGGTCGGCTTGGTCTTCAACTCGCCCGCCGACGGGATATAGGGCACCAGGGTCAGGTGCACGAACATGGTCTGGGCGCGGCCCAGCTCGTTGCCCAACTGGCGGATGGCCTCCAGGAAGGGCAGGCTTTCGATATCGCCGACGGTGCCGCCGATCTCGCACAGACAGAAATCCTCGTCGGTGAGATCGCTGCGCACGAATTCCTTGATGGCGTCGGTGACATGCGGAATCACCTGGACGGTGGCGCCGAGATAGTCGCCGCGCCGTTCCTTGGCGATGACGTTGGAATAGATGCGCCCGGTGGTGATGTTGTCGCTCTGGCGCGAGGCGACGCCGGTGAAGCGCTCGTAATGGCCCAGGTCAAGGTCGGTCTCGGCGCCGTCGTCGGTGACATAGACCTCGCCATGCTGATACGGGCTCATGGTGCCCGGATCGACATTGAGATAGGGATCGAGCTTACGCAGCCGCACCTTGAAGCCACGCGCCTGCAGCAGCGCGCCCAGGGCGGCCGAAGCCAGCCCCTTGCCCAGGGAGGAAACCACGCCGCCGGTGATGAAGATGAAACGCGTCATCGAATCTTCGCCCCTGAGTCCTGGTTCCCGCAATACCCGAGCCGATCCAGCCATGGATGACCGGCCCACCCCTTTACATTCATGCCCGACAAGGGGCTAACGCGACAGCGGCGCGCTGGGACCGGTCGGTTCGGCCGGAGCGGCGGGCGCCGCCACCGGAGCGGCCTCGTTGATCCGGTCGAAGGGCGAACCGCCGCCGGTACGCGAATTGGCCAGCAGCGCCAGACCCAGGCTGGTGACGAAGAAGGTCCCGGCCAGGATGGCGGTGGTGCGCGTCAGCAGGTTGCCCGCAGCGCGGCCGCTCATCAGGCCGCCGGCAGCTCCGCCGCCGCCGATGCCGAGCGCTCCGCCCTCGCTCCGTTGCAGCAGGATCACACCCACCAGCGCAATGGCGACGATGAGGTGAATGGCGAGAATGATCGGAAACACGTCCATGACACAACCACCGAAAATTGGCCGTCCGACAGCGGGCCCCTATCGGAACCGCCGCCGGACGAAGAAACAATGTTGGCGCCGTTTTTAGACCCGGCGACCGAGGAAGGCTAGTCCAAAGTTACCGTTGGGAGGGTTATTTATGAGCCCTCAATCGCCGGGCGCCGCCTCCGGCGGCTGGGCTTTCGCGCCATGTGGCGCGTCGGCCCTTGGCCGCAACTCCTCGCGATGCATGAATGCATCGGCTCGTCGGATTCAGCAACTTTCGGCGATGGCCCAGAAATCGGCGACCTTCAGGCTGGCGCCGCCGATCAGGCCGCCGTCCACGTCGGGCAGCGCCAGCAGTTCCTTGGCATTGTCCGGCTTCATGGAGCCGCCATAGAGGATGCGCATGGCCCCGGCGGCCTCGGCGCCCAACGCCTTGACCAATTCGGCGCGGATGGCGGCATGGACCTCCTGGGCCTGGGCGGGCGTCGCCACCCGGCCGGTGCCGATGGCCCAGACCGGCTCATAGGCGATGACGGTATTGGCAGCGGTGGCGCCCGCGGGCAGCGAGCCCACCAGTTGCGACCGATTGACCTCGATGGTCTGGCCCGCGTCGCGCTGGGCCAGGGTCTCGCCGATGCAGACGATGGCCACCAGCCCGGCGGCGATGGCGGCCTCGGCCTTGGCCTTGACCACCGCGTCGCTCTCGGCGTGGTCGGTGCGGCGCTCGGAATGGCCGACGATCACGTAAGTACAGCCCAGATCGGCCAGGGCGGCGGCCGAGCTGTCGCCGGTATGGGCGCCCGAGACCTTGGCATGGCAATCCTGGCCACCGACATGGAGGCCCGACCCCTTCACCGCCTCGGCCACCAGCCCCACCAGGGTGGTGGGCGGGCAGACCAGCAGATCGCAGTTGGGCTTGGCCCCTGCCAGCTTCTCGGCCACCCCCTTGGCCAGGGCCAGGCCATCGGCCTTCTGCCCGTTCATCTTCCAGTTACCGGCGATCAGCGTGCGACGTTGGGACATGGTCCTCTCCTCCCGAAATTCCTGCGCCCATATACCATTGGAACGGGATCGGCGGAACCGACTTCCCGATGGCGCGCTAAATGACCGGCGTTCCTTCCGCCCGCGCGGCCCGAGCCAGTTCGGCATCCAAGGTGGCCAGGGGATACCCCAAACGCTGGGCCAATTCCAGATAGACGGCGTCATAAACGGTCAGGCGATGGGCGCGGGCCAGGCGAAGAATCTCGGCCTCGTCCGGATGGTGGTCGGTAACCACGCCGAGGCGGGCCATATCCCTGAGAAAGGCGGCGGTGTCGGCCTGGGACAATCGCCCTCGCCTCTCATTGACCACCAGGATGTTGCGCAGTTCGTACCACAACAGAGCCGGAGCCACCGTATCCTCGGCCTGAATCAGGTTCAGCGCCCGATCCGCCGCCGGGCTGTCCTCGTCGCCAAAGGCCCAGCAAGCCGCGATCGAGGCGTCGATCACCAGCGCCATCAGCCCTTGCGCCCCTCGTCGCGGGCCGACAGCAGTTCGGCGGCGGAGACCGCAGGCGCCTGGCGGCGGCGGGCCTTGATGGCCGCCGCCGCCCGACGGACCTCTTCTCGCCCCTGGGCCGGTTCGGGAATGAGACGGGCGATGGGGCGGCCATGGCGGGTGATGATCAGGCTTTCGCCGTTCTCGACCTCGTCCAGCAGCCTGGGCAAATGGGTCTTGGCCTCGGAGGCCTGGATCTCACGCATGAGGCGACTTTCGACCAGTTGAATCGACCAGTCAATCTTGAGCGCACATTCTCGCCGGGGTCAATGAAAATGGGGCGGAACCGTTTCCGGTTCCGCCCCAGTCAGGAGGATCGAGCCTTGAGGAGAGATCAGACCTGGGGGCTCTTGGCCAGGTAGACCGCCCGCTTCTTCAAGGAGCAGGCAAAGGACATCATGAAGCGCATGGCTTCCTGGGTTTCGGTCTGGCTGACCATGCGCAGGGTGCCCAGCAGGCCGCCGCCAGCGCCGGGGATGTTGCAGGAATCGATGGCATCCTCCATGGCGCCCTTGGCCTCGTGAGCCAGGGTGGCCAGGTCCTCGGTCCCCAGATTGTTGGCCATGTGCTCGATGAAGGCGAAGGCCCGGTCCACCATGGAATCGGTGGCGGCCGAGCGCATGGCGTGGATCAGGAACATGGCGTCGATCAGGGTCTGCAGCGCGCCGGTTCGGTGCATGGTGCCCACCGCGTCCAGCAGGGTCATGATGCCGTCCTTGACATCGGGCTCGTTGAGCTTGTCCACCACTTCCAGCGCATTGCCGGCGGTGCCGGTGATGCGTTCGACCATGCTGTCGGACAGGGCATCGCGGAGACCCTGGGCCAGCCTGGCCATCTCGTCCGTCTTGGGGGTATCGGTCATGGCGCCCTCCCTCACAGCAGGCCGCGAGCCGACAACCAGTACAGCCGGTTATAGGCAAGCTTGAACCAGTGGATCATCTGGGACGGCGGGCCGGGATTGGGCGGCGTGGTGTAGTTGAACCACACATAGGTCCCCGAGCCCAGGCCGGTCTCGACGAAACAGAACACCTTGCCGTCGTATTCGCGGGCGAAGCTGCCTTCCTGGATCAGCGACACCAGATTGTCGATGGTGACATCGGCCTCGAAATGGGCGGTGGAGCCCGCCTTGGAAATGGGAATGTTGGTGGTGTCGCCGACCACGAACACATTGGTCGAGCCTTCCCGGTGCAGGGTCTTGGTGTTGGTGGGAACCCAACCGCCCTTGCCCAGGCCGGAATCGTCGATGACCTGCGCGCCCTGGTGGGGCGGAATGGTGATCAGCAGGTCATAGGGCAGTTCGGAGCCTTCCATGGACTTGATGACCTTGGCCTCGGGATCGACGCTTTCGGTGTTGAAGAAGGTCTCGTATTTGATGCCCAGGCGCTCGAATTCAGGCTTGGCCCAATGGGCCACCGGCTCCAGCGCGTGCAGGCGGCCGATGGGATAGGTGTAGGTCAGCTCGGTCTTGTCCCACAGCCCCTTGCCCTTCAGGAATTCCTGCAGCATGAAGGCGGCTTCCAGCGGAGCCACCGGGCATTTGTGCGGCGCGTTGACATTGATGACGATCTTGCCGCCCTGGAACTCGTTCAGGGCGGTGCGCAGCTTGCGGGCGCCGTCCAGGTCGTAGAACCAGTGGCCGCCTTCCTTCATGCCGGGAATGGTCTGCGGCATGATGCGCGAGCCCGAGGCCAGCACCAGATAGTCGTATTTGAAGGTGCGCCCCGCCTCGGTGGTGACCTGGTTCTTCTCGACATCGATATGCTTGGCCGGGTCGACGAAGAAGTTGACGCGCTTGTCCAGGACCTTGCGCTGGTCGCGGAACAGCTCCGCCTCGCGCATGCGGCCGAACGGCACGTAAAGCAGGCCGGGCTGGTACATATGGGTTTCGCTGGTGCCCAGCATGGTGATGTTGAGGGCGCCGGTGCGCAGTTCCCCACCCATCTGGCGACACAGGCCATTGGCGACGATGGTGCCCGACAGGCCGCCACCGACGATCAGAATCGTCTTGGACATGAACTCCCTCCCTCGGAAGTGATGCGTTGTCTATGTTCGGCTTGCGCGTCGGCCGTCTTCGCGGCCTTGGCGATCGGGCAAGCCGCCTGCTACTTGGCCTTGCGGACCACCACGCTCCAATAGCCGTCGCGCTCGCCGGTCTCGACCACTTGATGGCCGACCTTGGCGCACCAGGCGGGAATATCGGTGGCCGATCCCTTGTCCGAGGACAGGATATCCACCTCATCACCGACCGAAGCCAGCTTCAGCGCGGCGATCAGCTCCATCAGCGGACCCGGGCAGAAGGCGCCCCGGGCGTCAATCGTCTGGCGTTCAGCCATTTTTGGTCTTCCTCTTTCTATGGATCGTCTCAGATGGTGATGAGTTCGCCGCTTTCGGCGTCGGCCAGGAACTTGGCCAGGCCCATGGGGCCATCGAACAAATCCTCGGTCAGATGGGTGTCGCACTCCCAATGCTGTAGATCCAGCACCAGCGAACAGGCCCACATCTTCATTTCGCCCAGCATCTTGCCCTGGCCGAACAGGTCGATGGCATCGGGAACGTTCTTGGTCATGAACAAATCATGGAAATGACCGCCATGATAGCGCTCGGCCGGAGACTTGCCCCGCTCGAACGGCAACAGCGCGTTCATGGTGACGAAGACTTCCACCGGGCGGTCGGAGACGGCGGCCACCGAAGCGATCATGGCGGCCAGCTGAATTTTCTCGTGCTCCGCGGAGCACAGCATGATGTAGAGCGGCTTAGGTGACATGGACTCCCCCGATATTGCGCGGTCGCGGCTCTTGGCGGGCCGCTTACCTTCGATTTTCATTATATACGCATTTTGTGAGGTTCGCCCGCAAGAGGATTTCGTGCGCGGATGACACCCCATTGACACTTCCGTGTTGCGGCCCCCCTGCCCCCTCCTTATTATGCGGCCCGTCTTGAACCGTGGCGTTCCGCCAATATTTCCGCCGCTGTTCCTTCCATTCCTTTCCGGGACTTCGTCAAATCCGATGCTGGACGTATTTCGCAAAGCCTCCAAGACCTGGGTGGTCAAGCTGCTGTTCGCCCTGCTCACCCTCAGCTTCGTGGTGTGGGGCGTCGGCGATGTCGTCCGCGGCGGCGGTGGCCGCGGCCCCGCCATCGAGGTGGGAAAGACCAGCATTCCGGCGGCCGAGGTCATGGCCGAATTCAAGCGCGAGGTCGAGCGCCTGCAGCCGCTGTTCGGCGGCAAGCTGACCTCCGAGGAAGCCCGCAAGATGGGCATTCTCGACCGCACCATCGATTCCCTGATCGCGCGGACCCTGGTGGATGAAGCCGCCCGTTCGGCGGGGCTGACCGCCAACGACGATGTCACCTTGCGCCGCATCGCCGCCAATCCGGCGTTCCGCAACCAGTTGGGCCAGTTCGACCGCGAAATCTTCCGCCAACGTCTGGGCCGGGTCGGCTTCAACGAGGACAGCTTCATGAAGTCCGAGCGGCTGGGCATGATTCGCGGCCAGATGGCCGAGACCCTGACCGCAGGAATCGCTGCCCCCACGATCATGGTCGAGCCGCTGCTGCGCTGGCGCGAGGAACGCAGGGTGGCCGAAACCCTGCTGGTGCGTGATGATTCCGTGCCGCTGCCGCCGACCCCCGAGGCGGCGGAGCTGGAGGCCTATTACACCGGCAATACCAGCCGCTTCATGGCGCCGGAATACCGGGCGCTGACCGTGCTGCTGCTGCGGCCGACCGATGTGGCGGGGAATGTCGAGATCGACGAAATGATGGTGCGCGAGGCCTATCAGGCCCGCCTGGAGGAATTCAACACCCCCGAACGCCGTCACGTCACCCAGATCGTGCTCGACAGTCAGGCCGCCGTGGCCAAGGCCAGCGATCTGGTCGGCCAGGGCAAGGGTCTGGACGTCATCGCCAAAACCCTGGACTCCCCGATCATCGACCTGGGCTCGGTGGAACGCCGCGACCTGCCCGATGGACTGGCCGAGGTGGCCTTCCGCCTGGGCGCCGGGGCCACCGGCCAGCCGATCAAGACCGAGCTGGGCTGGCATGTGGTCAAGGTCGAGCAGATCCAGCCGGGCCGTCAGCGGCCCTGGACCGAGGTCAAGGGTCAGATCGAACAGGATCTCCGCCGCGAGAAGGCGCTGGACGGTCTGGCCGAGCTGGCCAACAAGGTCGAGGACGCCCTGGGCGGCGGCGCCACCCTGGAAGAGGCCGCCAAGCGCCACGACCTGAAGATCGTCAAGCTGGCCCAGGTAGATGCCCAGGGGCGTGGCCCCAACGGCAAGCCGGTGGCCGATCTGCCCAAGTCCGACCAGTTCCTGGACGTGGCCTTCCACACCGATCCCAACACCGAAAGCCCACTGACCGAAGTGCCCAATAACGGCTATTTCCTGCTGCGGGTCGACGGCGTCACCCAGCCGGCGCCCAAGCCGCTGGCCGAGGTCAAGGCCGAGGTCCAGGCCGCCCTGCAGGCCGAGCGCCGCCACGACCAGGCCCGCGCCAAGGCCGAGAAACTGGCCGAGCGCCTGAAGGCGGGCGAAAGCATGGCCGCCGTCGCCCAGTCGGCGGGCCTGAAGGTGGAAACCACCAAGCCGTTCTCGCGCGAGAGCACCGAGGGCAATGCCATTCCGCCGCAACTGGCGGCCGAGCTGTTCCGTCAGCAGCCGGGCGGCATCGCTCTCGGCGCCCTGCAGACCGGCACCCTGGTGGCGCGACTGGCCTCGGTGGTCGCTTTCGATCCCAACGCCAATCCGGCGGTGACCGAGGCGGCCCGGCGTCGGGTGTCCCAGGCGGTGGCCAACGACATCACCGACCAGTATCTCTCCGCCCTGAACACCACCTTCGGCGTGAAGGTGGACCGTCCCCAGCTCACCCGCGAAGAATAGCCATGACCCTGCCTCCCGACTTTGCCACCTTTGCCGCGGCCTATGACTCCGGCAAGCCCCAGGTGGTCTGGCGGGTGCTGGTGGCCGATCTGGAGACGCCGGTTTCGGCCTTTCTGAAGCTGGCCAATGGCCAGCCCAACGCCTTCCTGCTGGAATCCGTGGAAGGCGGCGCCGTGCGTGGCCGTTATTCCATCCTTGGCATGAAGCCGGACCTGATCTGGAAATGCGAGGGCAACCGCGCCTGGATCAATCGCAATGCCCGCTCAAAATCGGGCGAATTCACACCGTGTCCGGTGGCCGAGACCTCCGGTGCGCTGGATTCGCTGCGCGCCCTGGTGGCGGAATGCCGCATCGACACCCCAGACCATCTGCCGCCCATGGCCACCGGCCTCATCGGCTACATGACCTATGACATGGTCCGGCTGGTGGAGACGCTGCCCGACGACAACCCCGATCCCATCAAGGTGCCCGATGGCATCTTCATGCGCCCCACCCTGGTGGCGGTATTCGACAACGTCAACGGCACCCTGACCGCCGTGTCGGCGGTGTGGCCCCGGGCGGGCATGGATGCCCAGGCCGCCTGGGACCTGGCCCAGGAACGCCTGGAACATGTGGTCGAGACCCTGGAATCGCCCCTGCCCCACACCTATGTGGGCGGCACGCGCGATGACCACCAACCGGTGCCGGTCCCCAGCGTCTCGCCCGAGCATTACTGCCAGATGGTGGAGAAGGCGCAGGAATACATCGCGGCGGGCGACATTTTCCAGGTGGTGCTGTCCCAGCGGCTGGCGGTGCCGTTCAAGCTGCCGCCATTCTCGCTGTATCGCTCGCTGCGCCGCCTCAATCCCAGCCCGTTCCTGGTGTTCCTGGATTTCGGCGAGTTCCAGCTGGTGGCGTCGAGCCCGGAAATCCTGGTTCGTCTCCGTGACGGCCGCGTCACCATCCGCCCCATCGCCGGAACCCGCAGGCGCGGCAAGACCCCGGCCGAGGACGAGGAACTGGCCGCCGATCTGCTGGCCGACCCAAAGGAACTGGCCGAGCATCTGATGCTGCTGGACCTGGGCCGCAACGATGTCGGCCGCGTCGCCGCCATCGGTTCGGTGGAGGTCACCAAGAAGATGGTGGTGGAGTACTACTCCCACGTCATGCACATCGTCTCCAACGTCGAAGGCCAGCTGCGCCCCGATTGCGATGCCATGGACGCGCTGATGGCGGGTTTCCCGGCGGGAACCACGTCCGGCGCCCCCAAGATTCGCGCCATGGAGATCATCGACGAGTTGGAGTCCGAACGCCGCTCCTTCTATGCCGGAGCCATGGGCTATTTCGATGGCAAGGGCAACATGGACACCTGCATCGCGCTCAGGACCACCCTGATCAAGGACGGCACCATGTATGTGCAGGCCGGGGCCGGGATCGTCGCCGATTCGGTGCCGCTGTCCGAGCACGAGGAATGCCTGAACAAGGCGAGAGCCCTGGTGCGGGCCGCCGAGGACGCCATCGACTACACCCTGATGAAGCAGTAACCTGCGCAATTTCCTTGCGAACGGTCCTTATTCGCTCCATATTGCGATTCATTCGCATTTGCATATTGGAGCCCCGCCATGGGATTCATCGATCGCCAGCCTTGCTTCGCCACCCACCCCCTTGCCGCTACCGACTATGTCTGGCTCGCTGCCCTGGGAGCGGCCGAGCGCGCCCCCATCACCGCCGAGGACGTGGCGGCGGCGGTGGACGCCCTGGCAGGGCCGCTATGGACGCCCGTCTATGAGCTTGTATCGGACTCGATGTCGCACATGATTGATCAGGGATGCCTGACCCCGGCCGCGGATTTGGGCCGTTACGCCTTGACCGGGGCCGGTCGCCGTCGCCTGGTCGACCTGCTGTCGCGGCCGGTGCAGGCGCCGCTCTCCGCCTTCGGCCAAGTGGGAGTACGCCTGAAGCTGGCCTTCGCCGACATCCTGCCGCCGATCTTGCGCCGCCATCAGATCAACGCGGTGATCCGCGCCTATGAATGCGAGATGGCGGCGCGCTCGGCCCGCTGCAAGGCCTGGCCGCTGAACGGGCCGCTCGGCCGTACCTGGCTCGACCACCATCTGGATGAGTTGGAAGACGGCCTGGCCCTGCTGCGTCAATTGGCTCGGATGGAAACACCCAGCCTGACCTAGGCTGCCTTGCCCTCGAAGCCGAACCCGGCCTCGTCAACCGCCTGCTTGACCTGGGCCTCGGTGGCGCCGTCGACGGTCACCGCCGCCTGGGCCACGTCGATGGAAATCTTGGCATCGGCGGCCAGCGCCTTGATGGCGGATTCCACCGACTTGGCGCAGCCGCCGCAGCTCATGCCGGTAACGCGATAAGTGGTGCTCATGCCTGCTCTCCTGCGAATGATACTGGCGTCAGTGTGAAGCTTCCAGCAAGGGGAAGGTCAACTACCCATTGGGGGCGGATTTGATGATGGCGCTGACCGGCACCAGCACCAGCCCCTTGGCCTCCAGCCCGCCGATCCATCCCGCCAGCGCCTCGATAGTGCCGTCATGGGGATGGCCGATGGCGATGGCGAAGCCGTGCTTGCGGGCATGAGCCTCGGTCTTGGCCAGTTGCGCCCGCACATGCGCGACGCCCTGGTCATTGTCGAGGAAGATGTGCCTTGTGGCGAAGGGAATGCCGAACTGGCGCGCGAGATCGGCGCCCACCGTGCGCTCCGAGGTCACCGAATCGACCCAGACCAGACCGCGACGGCGCAATTCCTCCATCACCACCCGCATTCCCGCCGCTTCCGAGGTGAAGCGGCTGCCCATATGGTTGTTGATGCCCACATAGCCGTCGAAACGCGACAGGCCCCAGTCGAGGCGGCGGCGAATTTCCTCGGCCGACAGCCCCACCTCCAGCACTTCCGGCCCGGGATCATAGCTGGCGCTTTGCGGCTGCATGGGCACATGCACCATCAATTCGTGGCCATGGGCGCGGGCATCGGCGGTCTGGCGGGCCAGGTCATCGGCATAGGTCATATAGGACAGGGTCAGCGGCGCCTTCAGGGCGGCCATCCGTTCGCTCCGGCGGCGGTCCACGCCCAGGTCGTCGATGATGACGGCGATCATGGGGCGCCCCTGCACCTTGGGGGCGGGAACCGCATGGCGCAGCCAGACGGCGGCGCCGGGGGGAGCCAATTTGGCCATGGGGGCAGGCGGCGCGCTGGGCCGGGTCACCACCACCACGTCGGAGGCATGGCCCAGTTCCAGAGCCTCGGTGGAGCCTGGATCGGGTCGCGGCGGTGGTGGCTGGATCAGTGGCCGGGTGTCCTCGGGCTCCTCCTCCACCTTGCTGGATCGAGGCGCGGGCGCGGGATCAACGCCGATCACCGGGGCGGGCGCCTGCTCCATCCTGGCCGATCCGCCCGGGGGCGGCTTCGACGACCAGCGGCCGACGCCCAGGCCCACCGCCACGCCGACCACCAGCACGGCCACCATCAAGGCCACCAGGACCCAGGGGCGCTCCCACAGGGGCTGCTTGCGCCCCATCAGCATCCGCCTCACATCCTTGCGCCCCACGCGGCACACTCCCGGCTTTGAAAGAACCCCCGGCGGGTTATAGCCGCCACGACGCCACGGCGCAAAGACTCCCTCGGGGCGGGTCAGCGCCCCAGCGAGGCACCGAGATCCAGGCCCGATGGACGCGACAGTGGCCCGGCCCGGGTCGAACTGGCGGCCCCCAGCGCCATGGCGGTGGATTTCAGGCCGCCGACCGAGGCGGCGACCCCCATTTCGCCCTTGGACGGGATCACCGCCACATTGATAGCCACCAGCCTGATCTGGTCGCCGACCCAGGCGAAGACCGGTCCGCCGGACTCGCCCTGAACCGCGTCGCAATCGTGATAGAACACACCCGGCCGGGGCTGCTCCAGCAGGCGGCACCCCAGATGGGCCAGGGGCACGAAGGCGCGGTCGCGGCCGTAGCCCGCCACGCCGATGGTCATCCCCGTCTTGGGCTCGGCCAGGGCGATCCAGCCGATTTCGTCACCCACCGGGTCCTCCAGCTCCATCAACGCCCAGTCGTCGGCGCGGCTGTTGGAGGCCTGACGGTCGTCGCCGAACTGCCAGCCCGGCGCCGGATGCAGCGCCACCACCTTGGAGGCCTTCAGATACTCCCCCCGGTCGAAACCGGCGACGAAGGTATAGGCCGAGGCGGGCATGGGCCGCTGGGTGCGGCGATTCCACAGGCAATGGGCGGCGGTGGCCACCAGCTTCGGCCCGATCAGGGTGCCGCTGCAATGGCCGATGCCGAAATTGACCCGGCCCATGGCGCTCCAGGGAAAGGCGGCGGGCTCCATGGCGAGGCGCTGGTCGGCGCCCTTGATGCCGTGCAACTGCCGATCGGAAAGCTTGGTCTGGGCCGAAGCGGGCATGGCGAAAGCCAGCATCGCCAGGACGAGGGCAAACCACCTTACCATCCCATCCGCTCCTTGATGGCGCGAGCCACGTCGCCCGCCGTGTCCAGCCGGGGTCGTTCGGCCTCCTGCCCGTCCACTCCCGCCGTCAGCGGCCGCGCCGCCCCCAGCCGGTAAAGGCTGTCGTGCAGGCGGGCATGCTTGGCCGAGACCCAGCCGGGCGGCGCCCAGATCAGCAGCGGCGCGGCGGATGCGGTGGCCTCGCAGCACATGGACACCGAATCGCCGGTCACCACCACGGTATCGGCCAGGGCCAGGAAGCCGAAATAGGGGTTGTCGCCCGGCTGGCCGAACAGGTGCAGCCAGCGCGGTTCGGGCAGGCAATCGGCCAGCACCCTGCTCTGCTCGCTCCCGGTGCGGCGGCTGGTGGTCAGCAGCACCGAGCCGCCGGTCTCCCGCGCCAGCGCCGCCACCTCCCCGCCCAGGGCGCGGGCCATCTCCACCGGAAACGGGCGCTTGCGGGTGGCGCCGCCGACGATCACCGCCAGCCAGGGGCGCGGCAGATGGGCAAAGCGCCCGCGCCAGATATCGGCCTCGGCGGCAAGGCGGGCCGTCGTCACCCGATGGGGGGCGCCGATCATCTCAAGGATATTGGCCGCTGGGCGGGGCCGGTCATGGGCGGGAACGGCGATCAGGTCGAAATCGTCACGGCCGGGAAAGCCGGGATCCATGATCTGAGCCAGGAAGGCCCCCGAGCGGCGCTTGATCCAGCGCGCCACCGGGGCAGTACGGCGACCGGCGGCGATCACCAGATCGGGCCAGGGCGGAGCCAATGCTGCACGGCTGTCGGCCGTCACTCCCAGCAGCCCGGCGCCCCTCAGGGCGTTGGGCAGGGCACCAAGGCGATCGTAGCGGATGGGTTTGACCTCGAATGGCAGCCCCAGCGCCTCGGCCACGCCCAGGCACTGGCTGACATTGCCAGCCCGGTCGTCGGCCAGAACCCAGAGTCGGGGCGAAGCAGCGGTGTCGGTCATGGCCGACAGGCTCGGTCAAGCCGCCGCCTATTGCAACCGTATTTGTGGACGTGGACGGCTTTAACCCCTATATTTGGCGGTGGATCAATCCGTCAGGAATGCTCATGTTCGCCGACCATACCCTCACCCCCAAGGAAGCCGTGCGCCTGTGCGCGCTGGGAACCATCGCGTCCCGGCCGCTCCGCTACAGCGAGCTGGCGGGGTCGGTGCGCCACTTCACCGGCCGGATCATGGGACCGTCGCTCGACCTGATGGGCACCTCCATCGAATTGCTGCGCTATGAAGGCCTGGTGGACGCCATCGACGGCAAGGGCATGGAAGACGACGCCCTGCTGGCCATCTCGGAGGCCGGGCGACGCGAACTGCATAGCTTGCTGACCGCGCGGCTGCGGCCGGGCAGCGACCTGTCCAAGCTGGTGGTGGCGCTGAAGATGCGCTTCCTCGACCTGCTGGAGCCTGCCGAACGGCGCGAGCAGATCGACCTGCTCATCGATGGCGTCGAAAGCGAACTGGCCCGCCTGATCGACCTGCGCGGCAACAATGCCCAGGAAGACGGCCCCGGCAGCGCCCTGCTGGACTGGCTGGACCACGACATCACGCTGCTGGAAAGCCGCCTCCACTGGCTGGAAGCGTTCAGCGACCGGCTGTGACGGCCGATCCCCCTCTTCCCGGTCTGGCCGAGACCGCCTCTCCGGCCGACAAGCCCCACAAGGGCCATCGCGAACGCCTGCGCAAACGCTTCCTCGAAGCACCGGGCGCCCTGCCCGATTACGAGATTCTCGAACTGCTGCTGGCCACCGCCATCCCCCAGAAGGACGTCAAGCCCCTGGCCAAGGATCTGATCCGGCGGTTCGGCAGCTTTGCCGATGTCATCACCGCCGACAGGGAGGAACTGACCGGCGTGGACGGTGTCGGCGAGGTGGCCTGCGTCGCCCTGAAGCTGGTGCGCGAGGCCGCCATCCGCCTGGCCCGCGCCCCGGTGCTGAACGCCCCGGTGATTTCCAGCTGGGACGCGCTGCTGGACTATTGCCGCACCGCCATGGCCACCCTGCCCACCGAGCAGTTCCGCCTGCTGTTCCTCGACCGCAAGAACACCCTGATCGCCGACGAGGTGCAGCAGACCGGCACCGTCGATCACACGCCGCTCTATCCGCGCGAAGTGGTCAAGCGCGCCCTGGCGCTGCATGCCTCGGCGGTGATCCTGGTGCACAACCGTACTTGCCGCCGACCTATTTCACATTCAATTCAATAGGTTACAAAGACGCAATGCTTCCTGTGTCGCAATTGTGTCGCAAGTACTCCCCTTCTCGGTCCCTATTTGGTGCCCCCCAAAGCCTTCGCCATCGCAAGCACCTGATCCCGGACCTTGGGATCGGAGATGGTAAAATAGGCACGTACCAATTCAAGGGTTTCCCGTTTCGTCATCGGATCATCGTCGGGGACATCGACTGCCTTGGTGACGTTGCCCCGGATCACCTCAACCGGTGATGCTGCCTCGGCAGATGCCGAAATATCCTCGAAGAAATACCCGACTCGAACATCCAGAACACGGGACAAATCGAACAGCCTGGATGCTCCCACCCGATTGGCCCCACGTTCGTATTTCTGCACCTGCTGGAAGGTCAGCCCCAAGCATTCCCCCAGTTTTTCCTGGCTCATGCCCAGCAAGGTTCGGCGAAGCCGAATTCTGGCACCAACATGGACATCAATGGGGTTGGCACTGCCATCATCCAATCGGCCACGAGTTGACCGACCAGCCTTCCTGGCGATCTTGGCAGGCTTGGGGGCGGTTACGGGTTTGGAACCCTTACGTGGCGGCATGGCGATCCCTTCCCCATTCATCAGGTGGCTGATTTGGGCTTCCGGTTTGTCCTGGAATAGCCCAGCCCAACAGCCTTCGCAAACTCTGATCTGCGTGCAGCGTATTCCGGGGCGACGAGGGGATAATCCTTGGGCAAAGACCACTTGGCCCGGTACTCGTCAGCGGTCAGCCCATGCCCAGTCGTGAGGTGTCGCTTAAGCATCTTCTGCCGATCACCGCATTCCAAACACACAATGTAATCTGGGGTCACCGACCGCTTCACCGAAACGGCAGGCTGCTGCCGTTCAGCCGGTGCTGAAGCAGGGCTGTCCGCACCGGCTAAAGTCGAATAAACGGACTTGATCAGGCTTGGGATTTCAGTGGCCTCCAAGGTGCTGCTGCCCAGATAGGCAGCCACAATCTTGGTGGTCAGAGCCTTAATGTCATCGGCCATTGATGGTGTCCTTCAGACCCTTCCCGGCGGTGAATTTGGCAGACTTGCTTGCGGGAATGACGAGGGTTTCGCCAGTACGTGGATTTCGGCCAGTGCGATGAGGGCGTGATGCAACAGAGAAAGACCCGAAGCCGACCAGACGCACATCATCACCGGATTTCATGGCGGCAGTGATGGCTTCGAATACGGCGTCGATGGCACTTGCCGCGTCGGCCTTGGTCATGTTGGCACCATCGGCGACGGCATTGATCAATTCGGACTTGTTCATGTGCTCCCCCCTACAAAAAGCATGGCTATAACGAATGGCACGACGAATAGGCATCGTCAACCAAACGGGTTTACTCAGGCGTTGGCAAGGTAAACAGGAACGTCGAGCCGCCTGAAGGTGATTGCTCGACCCAAATCTCGCCGCCATGCCGCTCGACAATCTTTTTGCAGACAGAAAGACCTATCCCGGTTCCCTCGTATGCATCACGGGTATGAAGCCTCTGGAATAACAGGAAAATTCGGTCGAAGTATTCTGGTGCGATGCCGATGCCATTATCCTGGACAGAGAAGACGGACTTCCCGTCGTTAGTTCGTGCCATCACGGTGATTTGGGGCGTTATCCCCTCTTGACGGTACTTGACGGCATTCCCAATCAGGTTCTGGAAAAGCCGGTCCAACTGCTGGACATCACCAACCACCTCAAGAGAGGCGTCCACATCGACCGTAACTCGGGCATCGCACTCGGCAATGGCTGTTTTGAGATTTTTGAGTGCATGGGAAATGGCACCGCCGATCCGCATCGGAATTAAAGGATCGCCTAATCTTTCAATTCTCGAAAATTCAAGAAGGTCCAAGACCATGGCATCCATTCGCTGGGCACCTTCGCGGACAAAGCCAAGAAACTCATGCCCGTCAGCGTCAAAGTGGTGCCCATAGCGGCGTTCAATCAGGGCAACATAGCTGCTAATCATACGCAGTGGTTCTCGAAGATCATGGGATGCGACATAAGCAAATTGCTCAAGCTCGGCGTTGGATGCCGCTAAATCCTTGCAGGCAATTTCCAGCTTTTCTTCACTCTGGCGTCTGGTTGAAATGTCAAAGCAATAGCCGACATATCCGAGGAATTCGCCTGACTGGTTTAGAATCGGAATGCCGTAATCGGCGATCCATCCATACTCACCGCAGGCCCGCTTTATGCGGTATTCCATATCGAACGGCTGACGAAGTGCAAAGGCATTGAGATAGACTTTTAAGCAGCGATCAAAGTCGCCGGGATGGACACCCTCCGCCCATCCATCCCCCATCTCCTGCTCCATTGTCCTGCCGGTATAGGCAAGCCAAGCAGGGTTAAACCAATTGCATTTGGCATCGAGACCGGCACGCCAGATGAGAATCGGGGCTGCTTTTAGGAGTTCGAGATCAGGCCAACCTGTGTTTGCAACAATCATGGCCGCCCCCAAGCCATTGGCTTGGCAGGAATGCTACCAAAGGCATAAGGCTTCGGCAATTGATCAATTCTAAAATTCGAAATGCGGCAACCATGCCGCTAACTGCGAAAAATCTACACCGGCAGTGTGAACCGGAATGTGGCTCCGTGCCCAGGTTCTGACTCCACCCAGATTTGCCCTCCATGCTGCGTGATGATCCGCTTGCAGATCGCAAGTCCGACGCCGCTTCCAGGATATTGATTTCCAGCATGGAGCCGCCGGAAAATCTCAAAAATATCCTGGGTGGTGTCTGCAATGCCGATGCCGTTGTCGCGGACAGCAATCTGCCATTTGCCGTCCCTCTGCTCAGCATCAATGGATATTCGAGGCTTACGGTCAGGGTGGCGGAATTTGACCGCGTTGCCGATCAGGTTCTGAAAAACCTGCATCATTTGAACATCATCGCCGATCACTTCGGGAAGCTGGTCTACCGTGATTTCTGCGTGATTTTGGGAAATAACCTCTCTGAGATTATCTTGTGCCGCTGAACATGCAGCCGTCAGGGAGATGCGAGAGAACGAGACACCTTTTGCCGAAACTCTGGAAAACGCCAAAAGGTCGTTGATCAGCAGTCCCATTCGCTTTGCTGCACCAACGACGAA